>JAXHKY010000001.1:0-367531 GCA_034522875.1 Rubrivivax sp.
GGGCGCAACGACCCAGTGAACACGGCTCAACCGTCGGCCAGCCGCCCCAGGCTGGGCAGCAGGTGGGGGTCGGGCAGGCCCGGATACAGGCTGCCCGACATCAGCCGCAGCGCCCGTACCTGCAGCCGCACCGCGTCGTCGTGGTCGCCACAGTGGTCGAGCACGTCGCTGATGCGCAGCAGCACGCTGGCTTCCCAGCCCGGGTCGGCCACCTGGCCGATCAGCGTGGTGGCCTCGAAGACATGGTCGCGGGCGCGTTCGCGGGCCGCGCGGCCGCGGCCCGGCTGCTGGCTCTCCAGCGCCCCGGCCACCGCAGCCGCGGTCTCGCACAAGTCGCACAGCAGGTCCACGACCTGGTCCGTCGATCCGCCGCTGCGGGCCCAGCAGCGCTTCCCCATAGTGACTCTCGGCGCTGCCCATCTCCCCGACGCTGCGGTAGCAGGCCGCCATCCGCGCCAGGGCCAGGCTCACGGCATGCGCCTGCCCGCTGGCCTCGGCAGCGTCCAGCGCAGCCGCGGCCCGGCGCAGACTCTCGCGGGAAGACTCGTCGAGCAGTGGAGAGGGGGTCATCGTGTCCGCCTGCGAATGCATCCGGGCGATGCTAGGCGGCGTCGGCGGACCCGTGGACCCCGCGGGCGCGGGGGGTGGCAGTGCACGAGCTCACGGCCGCTGGCGCGCGGCCGGCGTGGGTCTGCCGCGGTCGACCCCGGCACCGGCTGGCGCTGCGCGTTTTCTGCAGTTCCGCGACCGCCCGCGCCCGGGTCACAATCGCCGCCGTTCACCGACAACCCCCTGATGGAGGCCCCGCATGTCACCCGTTCGCCCGCTTGTCCTTGCCGCCGCCTGCCTGCTGGCCCTGCCGGCCTCGGCGCAGACCGTCTTCACCGTCTCGTCGTGGCTGCCGCCGTCGCACACGCTGAGCGAAACGCAGAAGGAATGGTGCACCCAGCTCGAGCAGAAGACCGCCGGCAAGGCCAGGTGCAACATCCTGCCGCGTGGCGTGGCGGCGGCGCCGGCCACTTTCGACGCCGTGCGCAACGGCCTGGCCGACCTGTCCTACACCGTGCACGGGTATACACCGGGCCGCTTCGTCACCACGCAGATGGCCGAACTCCCGTTTCTGGGCGATACCGCCGAACCGGTGTCGGTGGCCCTCCAGCGCGTGTACGCGCGCACCCCGGCCATGGCCGAGGAACACAAGGGCGTGAAGGTCCTGGCCGTCTTCACGCACGGCCCGGGCATCGTCTTCAACACCAGGCGGTCCATCACCAGGGCCGAAGACCTGACCGGCCTGAAGTGGCGTGTGGGCGGCGGCATGGTCAACGAGATCAGCAAGGCGCTGGGCATGAACGTCACGCTCAAGCCGGCCCCGGAAAGCTACGAACTGCTGTCCTCGGGCGTCATGGACGGCACGCTGTTTCCTGCCGAGTCGGTGGAAAGCTTCAAGATCGACAAGGTCATCAAGTACGGCACGCGCTTCCCGGGCGGCCTGTACAACACCAGCTTCGTCTTCATGATGAACCAGGCCAAGTACGACGCCCTGCCGGCCGACGTGAAGAAGGCGGTGGACGAACTCTCGGGCGAGACGGCGGCGCGCATGTTCGGTCGCGGCTGGGACAAGGTCGACCGCCGCGGCCTGGCCTTCATGCAGGCCAACAACGTGCAGATGACGATCGCTGACGCCGCCTTCGTGAAGACGGTGGGCGACAAGGTGGCGCCGCTGGTCGACAACTGGGCCAAGGCCGCCGAGGCCAAGGGCATGAAGGACCCGAGGAAGGCGCTGGCCGACTTCCGTGCCGAGATCGCCAGGTTGCAGTGACGCCGCGCTGACCTGCGTACACGGCGCATCGCGTTGAGACGGTACCTCGACACGCTGTGCGGCCTGCTGGCCGCGCTGGCGCTGTTCGCCATCATGGGGCTGACGCTGGTCGACGTGGGTGGACGCAAGCTGCTGTCGACTTCGGTGCCGGGTTCGCTGGAGCTGACCGAGCTGCTGATGGTGGTGGTCATCTTCGCCGGCCTGCCGCTGGTGTCGCTGGCCGGCGAGCACGTGGTCTTCGACTCGCTCGACCGCTGGCTGCCGCCGGCCGTGCGCCGCCTGCAGCAGGTGCTGGTGGACCTGATGTGCATGAGCGCACTGGGCGGGCTGGCCTGGCTGATGTGGCTCAAGGCCGGGCAGATGGCCAGTTATGGCGACATCACGGCGCAGCTGAAGCTGCCGCTGCCGCCCTTCGTCTACCTCATGAGCGTGCTGTGCGCGGTGACGGCCGCGCTGCACGGCCTGCTGGCCTGGCGGCCGGCGGCGCACCACCACGCCGTCGTCACGGACGCGGCGGCGTGAGCGCGCCTGGCCGCTCCCAGGCGCTCATCCCGATGCGCGCAGCGCGAAGGGTGGTCCGGTGACCGAGGCGCTGCTGGCTTTCGGCGCCGTCTTCGCGCTCGCGCTGCTGCGCATTCCGCTGGCCTTCGCGATGGGGCTGGTGGGCTTCGTCGGCCTGGGGCTGGTGCGCGGCTGGGCGCCGACCATGGCCAATGCCGCGCAAGTGGTCTACGACACCGGCTTCGCCTACACGCTCAGCGTGGTGCCGCTGTTCATCCTGATGGGCAACTTCGTCGCCCGCGCCGGGCTGGCGCACGAACTCTTCGCGGCCGCCTACGCCTTCATCGGCCACCTGCGCGGCGGGCTGGCGCACGCCACGGTGCTGGCCTGTGCCGGCTTCGGCTCCATCTGCGGCAGCTCCATTGCCACTGCGGCCACGATGAGCAAGGTGGCCTTTCCGCCGATGAAGCAGCTGGGCTACGCCGACTACCTGAGCACCGGCGTCATTGCCGCCGGTGGCACGCTGGGCATCATGATCCCGCCGTCGACCATCCTCGTCATCTACGGCATCGTCACCGAAACCCATATCGGCAAGTTGTTCGCCGCCGGCGTGCTGCCCGGACTGCTGTGCGCGGGCCTGTTGATGGCCGGCGTGGCCTGGATCACCTGGCGCGACCCGCTGGCCGGTCCGGCCGGCCAGCGCACGCCCTGGCGGGAACGCTGGCGCGCACTGCGCGGCATCTGGGGCGTGGCCGTGCTGGTGGTGGTGGTGCTGGGCGGCATCTACGGCGGCGTCTTCACGGCCACCGAAGGCGCGGGCATCGGCGCTTCGGGCGCCTTCTTCTTCGCGCTGGCGCGGCGGGCGCTTTCCTGGCGCGTGCTCTACCAGGTGCTGGTGGAAAGCGCGCGCACCACGGCGATGCTGTTCACGATTCTCATTGCGGCGATGTTGTTCTCGGGCTTCGTCAATTTCACCAGCATGCCCGGCGACCTGAAGGACTGGATCCTGGCGCAGGGCTTCAGCCCGCTCATGGTGGTGGGCGCCATGATGCTGATCTACGTGCTGCTGGGCACCATCATGGAAGAACTGAGCATGGTGCTGCTCACGATCCCCGTTTTCTTTCCCATCGTCACCGGCCTCGGCTTCGACCCCGTGTGGTTCGGTGTGATGATCGTGCTGGTGGTGCAGATCGGCCTCATCAGCCCGCCCGTGGGCATGAACCTGTTCGTGCTGAATGCCTTGCTCAAGGACGTGCGCCTGGGCGACATCTTCCGCGGCGTGTGGCTGTTCGTGCTGATGCTGCTGCTGGCGCTGGTGGCGGTGCTGGAATTTCAGCCGCTGGCGTTGTGGCTGCCGGGGTTCATGCGCTGAGCGGGTCTGGCGAAGCGTCGCCACAGCCGCCAGCCGAGCAGCGCCGCCAGCACGGCGGCATAGACCGCGACCTCGGCGAAGTCGTTCTTGCCGGCGCGCATCCAGAAGAAGTGCAGCACGGCCAGCAGCGCTGTGGCATAAACCGCGCGGTGCAGCGCCTGCCAGCGTTTCGCGCCCAGCCAGCGGATGGCGCCGTTGAACGAGGTCGCCGCCAGCGGCAGCATCAGCAGCAGCGCCGCGGTGCCGACCAGGATGAACGGGCGCTTGGGAATGTCGCGCACGATGGCGTGAAGGTCCAGGCCCATGTCGAGCCAGGCGAAGCACAGGAAGTGCAGCACGGCGTAGAAGAAGGTGAACAGGCCCAGCATGCGGCGCAGCCGTGCCAGCGCATGCCAGCCGGTCCATTGCCGCAGCGGCGTGACGGCCAGCGTCAGGCACAGGAAACGCAGGGTCCAGTCGCCGGTGGAACGGATCAGCGTTTCGGCGGGGTTGGCGCCCAGCGTGTCGGCGACGATGCCGTAGACCAGCGCCGCCAGCGGCCCCAGCGCGCTGAGGAAGAGCAGCGGCCTGGCGGCCCGGTGCATGAGCAGCCGATTGCCGGTGGCGGCACCGGGCCAGCGCGTGCCGGTTGCCAGCGCGCCGCGGCCCAGCGCCTTCATCGACCCATCGGACACATCAGAAGAAGCGTTTCAGGTCCATGCCGGCATAGAGCTGGCCGACCTGGGCCTCGTAGCCGTTGAACATCAGCGTGGGCCGCTTCCTGGCCAGCAGGCCGTCTTCACCGATGCGGCGCTCGGTGGCCTGGCTCCAGCGCGGGTGGTCGACCTGGGGGTTGACGTTGGAATAGAAGCCGTATTCGCTGGGCGCCGCAGCCTCCCAGCTCGTCTGCGGCTGACGCTCCAGGAAGCGGATGCGCACGATCGACTTGCCGCTCTTGAAGCCGTATTTCCAGGGCGCCACCAGGCGCAACGGGGCGCCGTTCTGGTTGGGCAGCACCTCGCCGTACATGCCGAAGGCCAGCATCGTGAGCGGATGCAGCGCTTCGTCCAGCCGCAGCGCTTCCACGTACGGCCAGTCGAGCACGGCAGAGCTCAGGCCCGGCATCTGGGCGCGGTCGGCCAGGGTCACGAATTGCACGAACTTCGCATTGCCGGTGGGCTCGACGCGCTTCACCAGTTCGGCCAGTGAATAGCCTACCCAGGGGATCACCATCGACCAGCCTTCCACGCAGCGCAGCCGGTAGATGCGCTCTTCCATGGCGCTCAGCTTGAGCAGCGAGTCGATATCCCAGCGGCCGGGCTTGCTGACCTCGCCTTCCACCACCACCGTCCAGGGCCGCGTCTTCAGCGTGCCGGCGTGGCGTGCGGGGTCGGCCTTGTCGGTGCCGAACTCGTAGAAATTGTTGTAGCCGGTGGAGTCCTTGTAAGGCGTGGCGGGGTCCATCGTCAGCGCGCCGGGCACGGCGCTTTTCGCTGCGGGCAGCGGTGCCAGCTTGCCGGGACGAGGCGTCTGCGCCTGGGCGGGCAGCGCGGCCAGGGCGGTCAGAGCGGCCGCACCCTGCATCAGCCGGCGGCGGCCGAGGTAGACCTCGCGCGGCGTGATCTCGGAAGCGAACGGGTGGTCGAAGGCTCGGTCTTTGGGCATGGGCGTCCTGTCATCGGGGCAGCCTGGAGTCGGTCGCCCATCGGTCGATGAAAGTTACAGCAGCGCGCCGCGCAAAGAAAAGCGGGCCGGTCAAGACCGGCCCGTGTGTAATGGATTGGCGTGCCGTCTAGCGCAGGCCGGCGATGTAGTCGGCCACCGCGGCGATTTCGCGGTCGTTCATCTTGCCGGCGATGGCGGTCATCTGCGCATTGTTGGCGCGCGCCCCGGAGCGGAAGGCATTCAGCTGCGCTGCCGTGTATTCGCCGTGCTGGCCTCCCAGGCGCGGATACTGGGCCGGGATGCCGGCGCCGTTGGGGCTGTGGCAGCCCGAGCAGGCCGGCACCTGCTTGGAGGCGATGCCACCGCGGTAGATCTGTTCGCCCAGGCGCACCGTGTCCTTGTTGCCGGCGGCGCCGGCGACGGGCTTCTTGCTACCGTAGAAGGCTGCCAGGTGCTTCATGTCCTCATCGGACAAGGCCGCGGCCATGCCGGCCATGATGGCGTTCGCGCGCTTGCCGGACTTGAATTCGGCCAGTTGCTTGGCGATGTACTCGGGGTGCTGCGCCTGCAGGATGGGGTTGGCCGGCAGGCCACGCGTGCCGTCGGCCGTGTGGCAGGCCAGGCAGGTGGCCGCGAGCGCCTGGCCCCTGGCCGCGTCGGGCACGAACGCCGGCGGCTTGGTTTCGGCCAGCGCGGGGCCGGCGAACAAGGCCGCCAGGGCCACGGCGAGAGTCAGCTGCATGCGCATACGAAAAGCCTTCAACGAGGGGCGGGTGAGACCGGGCAAAGCAGCAGATTTTACAATGCACCATGACACCCGTCTCGCAGTCCGGCGAACCCGCCCTCGGCAACGCCGCCAAAGCCGCGCTCGCGTGGACCCACAGTGCGCGCTTTCTCACCACCGCGAGCCGGCTCGACCAGTTGCCTGCCAGCGAACTGCCCGAGATGGCCTTCGTGGGCCGCAGCAATGCCGGCAAGTCCACGGCCATCAACCGACTGGCGCAGCAAAAGCGCCTGGCCTTCGCCTCGCGCACGCCCGGGCGCACGCAGCACATCAACCTGTTCGAGGTGGGGCCGAAGGACGCGCCGGATGCGCTCTTCGCCGACCTGCCCGGCTACGGCTATGCGGCGGTGGAACGGGCGGCCAAGCTGCGCTGGCAGGAGGTGATGGCCGACTACCTGCAGTCGCGCCGCTCCCTGCACGGCGTGGTGCTGATGATCGATTCGCGGCTGGGTTTCACCGATCTCGACCGCCAGCTGCTGGAATGGTTGGCGCCACGCCTGGGCGGCGGTCAGGTGCGGCTGCTGGCGCTGCTCACCAAGGCCGACAAGCTGAACCGCCGCGATGCCCAGGCGGCTTTGCAGGCGGCGCAGGCGCTGTTGGGCGAGGTGGCGCCCGAGGGTGCCGATATCGGCGTCACGCTGTTCTCGGCATTGTCGGGCCAGGGTCTCGCGGACGTGGCCGAGGTGCTGCGCGGCTGGGCCCTGCCGTCATGACGGCGGCGCTGCGGCGCTTCAGCCTGGCACTGCCGCACGGCATCACCCTGGCCTGCCGCGGCGCAGGTGCCGGGCGTGCGCGAGTGCTGCTGCTGCACGGCTTTCCCGAGGCCGCTTTCGTATGGGACGAAGTCATGCAGCGGCTGGCGCCGCACGCCGCCTGCGTGGCACCCAACCTGCGGGGTTATGCGGGCTCGTCGGCGCCGGCCGACGTCGAGGCGTACCGCAGCCGTCACCTGGTGGCCGATATCGCCGCCACGATCGAGGCCCTGGGCGCGCCGCTCGACCTGTTGGTGGCGCACGACTGGGGCGGCGCCCTGGCCTGGGCCCTGGCGGCACAACGGCCGGAGCTGATGCGCAGGCTGCTCATCGTCAACGCGCCGCATCCGGCCGCCTTCCTGCGCGAACTGCGCGACAACCCGGCGCAACGCTCGGCCAGCGGCTACATGAATTTCCTTTGCCGGCGCGACGCCGAGACGCTGTTGGCCCAGGGTGGCTACGCGCGGCTGTGGCCGTTCTTCGGGGCGGCGCCGGCCTGGCTCACGCTGCAGTTGCGTGAACAATACCTGGCGAGCTGGGCCGCGGGCCTGACCGGGCCGCTGAACTACTACCGCGCTTCGCCGCTGCGGCCGGCCACCGGGCCCGACGACGTGATTCACACCCTGGCCTGGCCCGACGCTGCGGTGACCGTGCGCGTGCCGACCACCGTGCTCTGGGGCGAGCGCGACCACGCGTTGCTGCCCGCCCTGCTGCACGGCCTGGAGCGCTGGGTGCCCGAGCTGCAGGTGCGGCGCGTTCCCGAGGCCTCGCACTGGATCGTGCACGAGCAACCCGCGCTCGTGGCCGACCATATCCTGCGCCTGCTGCCGGCGGGCTGAAGCGTCCTGCCGGCCCACGGCGGCGGCGGGCGGGCTGCCTTGCCGGCGCGGGCTTGGGGTCCGTCAGGCCGCGAGCGAGACCTGCTCCTGAACCTTGGCCGCCGCCGAGCCGACGATCGAACGCTGCTTCAGACTCTTCAGCAAGGCCTGCTCGTGCATCAGCAGCAACGCACCGCGGCGCACGGCCCAGGTGGCGTCGGACGCGCCATCGCCGAAGAGCCAGATCTCGCGCCGCTCGCCGGGCCACAGCAACTGCGGCTGTACCCAGCGCCCCTGCAGGAACATGCGCACCCAGTCGCCCGGGCGCAGCGTGTCCAGCCACTCCGAGGCGTTGGTCTGGCCCGACGCCGCGCGACGCGGGTCGGCGAACAGGTCGGCCGGTACGGTGTCGAGCTGCTGCACGTCCAGCGTGCCGTGCATCGTCGAAGGCGACGCCTGGCCGGCGGTGAGCTTGTCCTCCAGCTTCTGCAACGCGCCGATCTGGCTGGCCGCCGCCGAGAGCCGGCGTGCCAGCCGCTTGCGCAGGAAACTCTCCAGCCGGTCCATGGCCCAGGCATAGAGCCCCGCGTTCTGCTCGGGCTCGATCGTCAACTGGTCGACCGTGGCCTGCGCCGTCTTCAGCAGCTGCACGCGTTCGGGGTCGGCGGCGTCGGGCGCCATCTCGGCTTCATAGACCAGGCGGTTGATGAATTGCCACAGCGGATGCCGGTCCTGTTCGAGCAGCTTGGCGTCGCGCAACGCCAGCCGCATGGCCGGGCCGTGCAGACGCGAGATGAGCAGGCTCACGTCGGCCGGCACGCGCTCGTCGGCGATCATGGCTTCGAAGAGCCGGCTCACGAGTTCGACGCCCTGGCGGTCGGCGCGTTGGGTGGCCTCGCGCGCCACCTCCTGCCAGACTTCGCGGCGCGGTGCCTGCGGCGCCTGGCCCTCGTAGCGCAAGGGCGAAGCCGGGGCCGCGGGCATCGACTCGCGTATGAGCTGCAGGTCGGGGCTGAAGGTGGTGACGCCCGAGCGCCCGCCGCGGCGCGAGCCGCTGGGAAGGATCACGGTGCGGAAGGCCGCCGGCTCCACGCCCTGCGCTTCCAGCCGCGACGTGGCTGCGGCGTAGCTCATGCGCAGCAACTGCGCCAGCGCCGGGCCGGCATGGCGCACGAAGGCCACCTGGTGCCCGCGCGACAGAGGCAGCGCCTGCGAGGCGTCCCACAAGGCGCGCGCGAATGTCTCGGCGCGAAACGGGTTGTGGTCGAACGCCACGTCGGGGTCGCCGACGAGGGCCGAGACATAGGTCTGCAGTTCGAGCAGCTCGTACTCGGCGTGGGTCTTGATGGCCTTGATGGTGTGCGAGAGCTCCACGTTTAGCGCCACCTCGTCTTCGTCGACGAGCGCCAGTGCCGTGGGTGCGGGCGGCTTGCGCAGCGCCTGCGGTGCCTGCTGCAGCAGTTCGGCCGTGATCTGCTCGCGCAGCGAGCGCAGAAAATACTCCGCCAGTCGCATCTGCTGGGCCTGCAGCGACTGCACCAGTTCGCTCACGGCGGCCTGCTGCAGCGGCGCCATGGCGGCCATGGCCTGGCGCGCGTTGTTGAGCGTCCCTTCCAGCACCTGGTTGAAGAGCAGCGGCGCACGCAGCAATTCGTCGTCGACGAACTGCAGCAGGGCCTTGGAGACATGCGGAACAGCCATGCGCGGACGGTAAGCTGTTCGCCGGCGCGGCGATCCATGAAAAAGGCCTGCGTTCACCACGCAGGCCTTGTGTATGGCCCGCACGGCCGGCAGATCCGTCCGTGCGGTCGGGGCAGCCGGGGCCGCCCGCGGCGAACCTACATGTCCATGCCGCCCATGCCACCCATGCCGCCCATGCCGCCGGGCATGCCGCCGCCGGTCGGCTCTTCCTTCGGCGTCTCGGCCACCATGCACTCGGTGGTGAGCATCAGTCCGGCCACCGATGCGGCGTTCTGCAGTGCCGTGCGCGTGACCTTGGTCGGGTCCAGGATGCCCATCTCGATCAGATCACCGTACTCGCCGGTCTGGGCGTTGTAGCCGTAATTGCCCTTGCCTTCGAGCACCTTGTTGATGACCACGCTGGGCTCGTCACCGGCGTTGAAGACGATCTCGCGCAGCGGTTGCTCCACGGCGCGCAGCACGATCTTGATGCCGGCTTCCTGGTCGTGGTTGTCACCCTTGATGGTGCCCGCGGCCTGGCGGGCGCGCAGCAGGGCCACGCCACCACCGGCAACGATGCCTTCTTCCACCGCCGCACGCGTGGCGTGCAGGGCGTCTTCGACACGCGCCTTCTTTTCCTTCATTTCCACTTCGGTGGCAGCACCGACCTTGATCACCGCCACGCCGCCGGCCAGCTTGGCCACGCGTTCCTGCAGCTTTTCGCGGTCGTAGTCGCTGGTGGCTTCCTCGATCTGCACGCGGACCTGCTTGACGCGGGCCTCGATGTCGGCAGCCGAGCCGGCGCCGTCGATCAGGGTGGTGTTTTCCTTGCCCACTTCCACGCGCTTGGCCTGGCCGAGGTCGGTCAGTTGCACCTTCTCCAGCGTCAGGCCCACTTCCTCGGCGATGACCTTGCCGCCGGTCAGGATGGCGATGTCTTCCAGCATGGCCTTGCGGCGGTCACCGAAGCCCGGCGCCTTGACAGCTACCACCTTCAGGATGCCACGGATGGTGTTGACCACCAGCGTGGCCAGGGCCTCGCCTTCCACTTCCTCGGCGATGATCAGCAGCGGACGGCCGCTCTTGGCCACCTGCTCCAGTGTGGGCAGCAGGTCGCGGATGTTGCTGATCTTCTTGTCGTAGAGCAGCACGAAGGGGTTGTCCAGCGTGGCGCTCTGCTTCTCGGGGTTGTTGATGAAGTAGGGCGACAGGTAGCCGCGGTCGAACTGCATGCCTTCGACGATGTCGAGCTCGTTGTTCAGGCTCTTGCCGTCTTCGACAGTGATCACGCCTTCCTTGCCGACCTTGTCCATGGCCTTGGCGATGATCTCGCCGATGGACTCGTCGGAGTTGGCGGAAATGCTGCCGACCTGGCTGATTTCCTTGCTGGTGGTGGTGGCCTTGCTGGACTTCTTCAGCTCTTCGATCAGGGCCACCACGGCCTTGTCGATGCCGCGCTTCAGGTCCATCGGGTTCATGCCGGCGGCCACGTATTTCATGCCTTCGCGGATGATGCTCTGCGCCAGCACGGTGGCCGTGGTGGTGCCGTCACCGGCGGCGTCACTGGTCTTGGAAGCGACTTCCTTGACCATCTGCGCGCCCATGTTCTGGAGCTTGTCCTTGAGCTCGATTTCCTTGGCCACCGAAACACCGTCCTTGGTGACGGTGGGGGCGCCGAAGCTGCGCTCGAGCACGACGTTGCGGCCCTTGGGGCCGAGCGTGATCTTGACGGCGTTGGCGAGGATGTTCACGCCTTCGACCATGCGGTGACGGGCGTCCGAGCCAAAGATGACGTCTTTTGCTGCCATGTGTATTTCTCCGAATTCGATTGCTGGGGGCTGATTACTTCTCGACGACGGCGAAGAGATCTTCTTCGCGCATCACGAGCAGTTCGTCGCCGTCGACCTTGACGGTCTGGCCGCTGTACTTGCCGAACAGCACGCGGTCGCCGACCTTGATGTTCAGCACCACGAAGTCGCCCTTGTCGTTGCGCTTGCCCGGGCCCACGGCCAGGACTTCACCCTGGTCGGGCTTCTCGGCGGCGTTGTCGGGGATGACGATGCCGGAGGCGGTCTTGGTTTCCTGTTCCAGGCGCTTGACGATCACGCGATCGTGCAACGGACGAAGTTTCATAGGTTCTCCTTGGGATTCGAGGTAGGCACACTGCGAGGATCAAGGGAAGTTTGTCCTCACCCACATGCGATGGCCGGCGACGCAAACGCATCGATCCCGGCTGTTAGCACTCAGCACTTGCGAGTGCTAGCAACGTATTATAGGGGTCGCTCGCAGCCTTTCAAGGGGCATTTGAACGAGCCGGCGCGCACGACAGCCTGTGGGCGGCCAGCCTGTCGCCGCTGCTGCAGGCTGGCGAGATGGGGCAGCGGCTGGAAACGCTGGCTGCCACCGTGCGCGGTGAACCGCGTCTGGCCGCTGCGTACCGCGCCGCCTTCGGCACCGCGCCCGGTGCCGACGACGAGCAGGTGGCGGTCGACGTGGCCAAGGCGTTGGCCGCCTGGCAAGCCACACTCGTCTCGCCGCGCACACCCTTCGACGACTTCCGCGATGCGCTCGCGCGCGGCGACACGGCCGCCGCCGCTCGATACCCGGTCGCCGCGCAGCGCGGCCTGCGCCTCTTCGTCGGCGAGGCGCGCAACCCGCCGGCGGCCGTCAGCGTGTGCGCGTCACCTTCGCCAGGTGGCGCGGCGTGTCGGGGTCCCGGCCGCGCTCGCGCGCCAGCTGCTCGACCAACAGGTAGAAGGACTGGATCGCCGCGATCGGGTCCAGGTCCTCGTGCCCGGTCGGCACCAGCGGCAGCTGCGCGCCTGGCGTGCCGGCCGGCGCGGCCAGCAGCACGCGCGCGCCGCGCTGGCGCAGGTCCAGCGCCAGCTCCAGCAGCCCGGCCTGCGCCGGCCCGCGTGGCGCAAAGATCAGCAGCGGGTAGCCCACGTCCACCAGCGCCATCGGCCCGTGGCGCAACTCGGCGCCGGAGAAGGCCTCGGCCTGCAGGCCGCAGGTTTCCTTGAGTTTCAGCGCCGCCTCCAGCGCCACGGCCAGGCCCGGGCCGCGGCCGACGACGAACAGGCGGTCGGCTTCCTTCAGTACCGGCAGCGCGGCCTGCCAGTCGCTGCGCGTGGCCGCGTCCAGCGCACTGGGCAGCGTTGCCAGCGCTTCGCGCAACGCGGGGTCGGCATCCTTCGGCAGCGCCTCCCAGGTGGCCACCAGCCGGGCTCCGGCGACGAGCTGCGCGACGAAGCTCTTGGTGGCGGCGACACTCGTCTCGGCGCCGGCATGCAGCGGCAGCACCCACTGGCAGGCTCGTGCCAACGGTGAGTCCGCGTCGTTGACGAAGGCCACCGTGCGCGCGCCGCCGGCGGTAAAGAAGCGTGCAGGTGCCACCAGGTCCGGGCTCTGGCCGGACTGCGAAAACGCCAGCGACACCAGCCCGTCACAGCGCAGTTTGGCCGGGTACAGCGTCACCAGCGACATCGGCAGCGAGGTCACGAGCCGGCCCAGCCGCGACATCGCGAGATAACCCATGTAGTGCGCAGCATGATCGGAACTGCCGCGCGCCACCGTCACCAGCGCCTGGGGCTCATGGCGGTGCAGGTCGGTCGCCAGCGCGCCGTAGATGGGCTCGTCGGCCGCCAGCAGCCGCGCCACGGCCTGCGGCGCCTGCAGCGCCTCGACGCGCATCATCGAGCTGGCGCTAGAGCTCAATGGCCTCTCCTTCGACGACGACACCGGTGAGCTGCAGCCCGCGGTCGAGCCGCACGATATCGGCCCAGGCGCCCGGCACCAGCCGGCCGCGGTCGGCCAGGCCCAGGTGCTCGGCGGCCAGCGTGGCCGTGCGACGCGAGGCCTCGGCCAGCGTCAGGCCCAGGCCGACGAGGTTGCGCAGTGCCTGGTCCATGGTCAGCGTGCTGCCAGCCAGGGTGCCGTCGGCCAGGCGCACGCCGCCCAGGCACTTGGTGACGGTGTGGCGGCCCAGGCGATAGTCGCCGTCGGGCATGCCGGTGGCGGCGGTGGCGTCGGTCACGCAATACAGGCCCGGGATGCAGCGCAGCGCGGCGCGGATCGCGCCCGGGTGCAGGTGCAGCAAGTCGGGGATGATCTCGGCGTGTGCGGCATGGGCCAGCGCCGCGCCCGCCATGCCGGGTGCGCGCTGGTGCAGGCCGGTCATGGCGTTGAACAGGTGCGTAAAGCCGCTGGCACCGGCCTCGAGGGCGGCCACGCCGTCTTCGTAGGTGCCCGCCGAGTGGCCGATCTGCACCACGAAGCCGTGCTGGCGCAGCGCCACGATCAGCGCCAGGTGCCCGGGTATCTCGGGCGCGATGGTGATCAGCTTCAGCGGCGCCAGGGCATGCAGCGCCAGCACCTCCTGCAGCGTGGCGGTGGTGGCGAAATCGGGCTGCGCGCCCAGCTTGCCGGGGTTGATGTAGGGCCCTTCGAGGTGCACGCCCAGCAGCCGTGACGCGCCGCGCGGGCGCTGGGCCACGAACGGGGCCAGCGCACGCAGGGCGGCCTCGATCTCGTCGCGCGGCGCCGTCATCGTGGTGGCCAGCAGCGAGGTGGTGCCGTGGCGGGCATGGGTGCGTGCCATCTGCAGCGCCGAGTCGCCGCCACCCATGGTGTCGTGGCCGCCGCCGCCGTGCACGTGCAGGTCGACGAAGCCGGGCAACAGCCTGGGCAGCCCACTCTGCACGACGTCAGGCTCGTCGACCGGTTCGCCACCGACGGCGACGATGCGGCCTTGCTCGTGCTGCAACCGGCCTCGCACCCAGCCCTGCGGCGTGAGGATGTGGCCCTGCAGCTCGGCAGCGGGAGCACTCATCGGCAGGCGCTCAGTGGGCCGGCGGCGCGCTGTCGTCTTCGGTGGGCGCGGCGGCCGGCACGCGGAAGCGTTCGCTGGCCCACGCCCCCAGGTCGGCGCTGCGGCAACGTTCGCTGCAGAACGGCCGCCAGGGGTTGCGCTCGCCGTAGACCGCCGGCCGCCGGCAGGTGGGGCAGGGCACGCGGCGTTCGGGCGGGTCGCTCGCCACCATCAAGCGCACAGGGCGAGTTCGAAGCTGGCGTCGGTACCGGTGGCGCGCAGGCGGCCCTCGGCGTCGGGGCGCATGAAGCGGATCGAGATGAGCAGCCGGTGGCCGCTGATTTCGGGTACCACGCCGTCGCTGTCGTCCAGCCGCACGCGCATCAACTGGTAGAGCTTGCCTTGCTGCAGGCTCTGCTGGTAATGCCCGGCCGGTGCCACCATGCGCTGCGGCGTGCCGGTTTCGCGCAGCAGGCCCAGCAGCACCTGCAAGGCTTCGGCCAGGGGCAGGAGCGTGGTCATCCAGCCCCGCAGATCGGCGCGGCGCTGCGCGGGCGGATGCTGCTGCCAGGCGTAGTACGCGGGCAGGTCGAATTCGCAGGTGCCGCCGGGGATGTTGATGCGGCTGCGGATGCTCATCAGCCAGTCGTTGCCGGCCAGCGTCTGGCCGGCCTTGCCCTGCAACTGGTTCAGGCCGTCGAAGGCGCGGTCGATGCGGGCGATGACATCGTCCAGCGCCGCCTCGGCCACGCCGGGGTGGCCACGGTAACCCTGCAGCTGCGTGCGATGGCGCTCGAGCTCCTTGAGCAGGTCGCTCTTGACGTCGGCACGCGAGGCCACGTCCATGATCTCGAACAGGGTGGCGAGCGCGAAGTGGTGGTCCACCGGCGCGTCGCGCGCCACCAGCTGACCGAGGCGGTCGAACAGATGTTCGAGCCGCAGCATCGTGCGGATGCTTTCGTTGAAGGGGTACTCGTACAGGACCAAGGCGGGCTCGGGTGGCTGGCAGCGAAGCAGGGTCGGATCAATGCCTGTTGCGATTGTTCCACAGGCCCGGCACGGGCCGGCCCTGCTGGCGGTCAGGCTGACCCGCCCGGCGCCGGGAACCACAGCGCCCACAGTGCGCGCAGTTCGGCCCGGAACCGATCGATCGTGAACCGGTCGTTGTCGATCACCGCGTCGGCCATGGCGCGGCGCGCCGCGCGTGAGGCCTGCTGGGCGATGACCCGGCGCGCGGCGTCTTCGGTCCAGCCCGGACGCCGGGCGACGCGGGCGGCCTGGGTCGCTTCGTCGCAGTCGATGACCAGCACGCGGTCGACCCGCGCCCGCCAGTGGCTCGATTCGCTCAGCAGCGGCACGTCGAAAACCACCGGGCGCCCACCCGCGACGGCGGCCTGGCGGCCGGCTTCGGCGCCGATCAGCGGGTGCAGGATGGCTTCCAGTCGTGCCTTGGCGCCGGGATCGGCAAACACGAGCCGGCGCATCTTCTCGCGGTCGAGCGCACCGTCGGCGGTGAGCGCGTCGGCACCGAACTCGGCGGCCAGCGCAGGGACGGCCGCACCGCCGGGCAGGGTCAGGCCGCGCGCGATGGCGTCGGTATCCACGAGGTGGGCACCCAGGGCGACCAGGCTCTGCGCCGCCGTGCTCTTGCCGCTGCCGATGCCGCCCGTGAGGCCAATCGTGGCAACTCGCGGCCGGCCCGGCAGCGAACGTTCCGCGCCCGGGCCTACCAGCCGATCCACCCCAGCACCACCGGCAGGCCGGCCAGCATCACCACCAGCCCACCGCCGGCCAGGAAGGGGCCGAAGGGAACGAAGCGGCCTTCGCGCAACGAGCCGCTGGCTTTCATGCCCAGGCCGATGACGGCACCGATGACCGAGGCCATCAGGACGATGGGCAGGATCGCCTGCCAGCCCAGCCAGGCACCCAGCGCGCCGAGCAGCTTGAAGTCGCCGTAGCCCATGCCTTCCTTGCCGGTGACGAGCTTGAACAGCCAGTACACCGACCACAGCGACAGATAACCCGCGGCCACGCCGCCCAGCGACTGCGCCAGCGTCAGCCCCGGCAGCCAGCCTGAGGCGGCGGCCACCAGCCCGGCCCACAGCAGCGGCAGCGTCAGGGCGTCGGGCAGCACGGTGGTGTCCCAGTCGATGAGCGCCAGCGCCAGCAGCACCGCCACCACGCCGCACCACAGCAGCGCCTGCGGCTGCGGACCCACGCGCCAGGCAATGACCGCAAACAGCAGCGCCGTGGTCGCTTCCACCAGCGGGTAGCGCAGTGCGATGCGCGTGCCGCAGGCCGAACAGCGCCCCTTCAGCGCCAGCCAGCTGAGCACGGGCAGGTTCTCGTACCAGCGGATGGAGTGACCGCAGGACGGGCAGCGCGAGCCCGGCCGCGACAGCGTCAGCGGTTTCAGTTCGGTCAGCGATCTTTCCAGCGTGCCGCCGGCCTGCGCCAGGTGACCCGGTGCCGCCGTGGCAAAGACGCGCTGGAACGAGTCGCCGTCGGCCAGCTGCGCGGCGACGTCACCCCACCACTGGCGCTCGAGCATCAGCGGCAGCCGGTGCACCACCACGTTGAGAAAGCTGCCTACAGCCAGCCCCAGCAGCGCCAGGGCCCAGGGCGAAAAGAGTTCCGGCGGCAGGCCCGTGAGCAGCCCCGCCACGCTAGACGACCGCGCCCAGCTTGAAGATCGGCAGGTACATCGAGACCACGATGCCGCCGATCAGCACGCCCAGGATGACGATGATGAACGGCTCCATCAGGCTGGAAAGACCCTTCACCATCTCGTCGACCTCGTCCTCGTAGAACTCGGCCGCCTTGGCCAGCATGTGGTCGAGCGAACCCGATTCCTCGCCGATGGACGCCATCTGCAGCACCATGGTGGGGAAGACGCCGGTGGCCGTCATCGACGTGGTCAGGGCCGCGCCGGTGGACACGTCGCGCTGGATCTGTTCGGTGGCCTGCGCATAGACCATGTTGCCCGAGGCGCCACCCACCGAGTCGAGCGCCTCGACCAGCGGCACGCCGGCGGCGAACATGGTCGAGAGCGTGCGCGTCCAGCGCGCGATCACCGACTTGTTGACCAGGTCGCCGAAGATCGGCAGCTTCAGCAGCAGGCGGTCCATGGCCATCTGCATCTTCTCCGAACGTTTCCAGCTCTCCATGAAGAAGTAGCCGCCGCCGCCGATGAAGCCGAAGATGGCCCACCAGTAGCTGGCGAAGAATTTCGACATCGCAATCACCACCAGCGTCGGTGCCGGCAGGTCGCCACCGAAGGACTTGAACACGTCCTCGAAGGCCGGGATGACGAAGATCATGATCACGGTGAGCACGACGAATGCGACCACGATCACCGCCACCGGGTACATCAGCGCCGACTTGATCTTGCTCTTGATCGCCATCGTCTTTTCCTGGTAGATCGCCAGCCGGTCGAGCAGGGCCTCCAGGATGCCGCCGGCTTCACCGGCCTCGACCAGGTTGCAATACAGCGCGTCGAAATGCATCGGGTGCTTGCGGAAGGCCGAGCTCAGGCTGGTGCCGGTCTCCACGTCGCTGCGGATGTCGGTGAGCAGCTTGGTCATGCGCGCATTGGTGCTGCCGCGGGCGACGATGTCGAAGGCCTGCAGCAGCGGCACGCCGGCTTTCATCATCGTCGCCAGCTGGCGCGTGAAGATGGCGATGTCCTTCTGCTTGATCGAACGCCCGCCACTGGTGCGGCGCTTCTTCACCTTGTTCACCAGGATGCCCTGGCGGCGCAGGCTGGCATTGACCACGGCCTCGCCGCCGGCGCGCATCTCGCCGCGCACGACCTTGCCGTTCTTGTCCTTGCCTTCCCACTCGAAGAGGGCTTCCTTCAGGTTCTTGCTCAGCGCTGCGGTGGCCATGGGCTTGCGAGGTCTCCGAATGTGGGGGCGGCCGTCGGCCGGTTATTCGTTGGTGACCGTGATCACTTCTTCGAGCGTGGTCACGCCGGCACGCACCTTGGCCAGGCCGGCCTGGCGCAGGTCGCGCACGCCTTCCTGG
Source organism: Rubrivivax sp. (assembly GCA_034522875.1). Classification (GTDB taxonomy): domain Bacteria; phylum Pseudomonadota; class Gammaproteobacteria; order Burkholderiales; family Burkholderiaceae_C; genus Rubrivivax. The sequence goes on from JAXHKY010000001.1 coordinate 18,207, forward strand.
TCGGCCTGCTTGGCGATGTCCAGCGCCGTGCCTTCGGCAAGGATGATGCGCTGTATGGGTTCGGTGATCGGCATCACCTGGTACAGGCCGACGCGGCCCTTGTAGCCGTTGTTGCAGCTGGCGCAGCCGACGGCGCGGTAGGGCTTCCAGTTGCCGTCGATGTCTTCAGGCTTGAAGCCAGCCTTGACCAGCGAATCACGCGGGTAGTCGGCCGGCTTCTTGCAGTTCTCGCACAGCCGCCGTGCCAGCCGCTGCGCGGTGATGAGCAGCACGCTGGAGGCGATGTTGAACGGCGGCACGCCCATGTTGAGCAGCCGCGTCAGCGTGGTCGGCGCGTCGTTGGTGTGCAGCGTGCTCATCACCAGGTGGCCGGTCTGCGCGGCCTTGATGGCGATGTCGGCGGTTTCCAGGTCGCGGATCTCGCCGACCATGATGATGTCCGGGTCCTGGCGCAGGAAGGACTTCAGTGCGGCGGCGAAAGTGAGGCCGGCGCGGTCGTTGACGTTGACCTGGTTGATGCCCGGCAGGTTGATTTCGGCCGGGTCTTCGACGGTGGCGATGTTCACGCCCGGCTGGTTCAGGATATTCAGGCAGGTGTACAGCGACACCGTCTTGCCGCTGCCGGTGGGGCCGGTGACGAGGATCATGCCGTAGGGCCGGCCGATGGCATGCATCAGGCGGTCCTTCTCGATCTTCTCGTAGCCCAGCGCCTCGATGCCGAGCTTGGCGCTGCTGGGGTCCAGGATCCGGATCACGACCTTCTCGCCGAACAGCGTGGGCAGCGTGCTGACGCGGAAGTCGATCGCCTTGGTGCCGAACTTCAGCTTCATGCGGCCGTCCTGCGGCACCCGCTTCTCGGCGATGTCCATGCGGCTGATGACCTTGATGCGCGAGGCCAGCTTTTCCTTGATGGCCACCGGCGGCTGCGTGATTTCGCGCAGCTCGCCGTCGATGCGGAAGCGCACGCGGTAGGTATATTCGTAGGGCTCGAAGTGCAGGTCCGACGCGCGCATGTTGATGGCGTCGATGAGCATCTTCTGCAGGAAGCGCACCACCGGCGCGTCCTCGACCTCCGTGGCGACGTCGGCGGTTTCGACCGTGGCGTCCTCGTCGCTGACATCGAAGTCGAAGTCGGCGCTGGCCAGCGTCTCCAGCACCTCGTTGGCGCTCGCGTTCTGCGCCTCGAGCTGGCGCATGAGCTTGTCGTATTCGACGATCACCCATTCGGGCGTGAGCTGGGTGGCGAATTTGATGCGCTCCACCGCTTCCTGGTCGGTGGGGTCGGCGGCGCCGATGAACAGGCGGTTGCCGCGCTTGCCCAGCACCACGAGCTGGTACTGGCTGGCGATCTTGAGGTCGACGATGTTCCGCGGCAGCCTCTGCGCGTCGACGGCGTTGAGGTCGAGCAGCGGCAGGGCCAGGGCGCCGGAAAGCGTGTGCGCCAGGTCGTCGGCCTTCATGGCACCCGCGCCGATGACCGCGGTGACGAAACTGCTTTTGCGCTCGCGTGCGCTCTTGGACAATTCCTCGGCGGTCTTGGCGTTCAGCTTGCCGGCGTTGACGAGCACGCGCGCCACGCCCGAAAGCGTGGAGGGTGGCGGTGCGACCAACGTCTCGACGGCCATGAACTTCAAGTCAGCGGCGGCATGTTTCATTCATCATCGCCGATCGGTCCGGGGGTGTAAACGGCGAAAAGCCACACTTGCTCGCGCCTAACGTTTGCTTACAGCCGAAGTCGAAGCATTGGTCGACTGACGGAAAACTGGTCGGGGTGAGAGGATTCGAACCTCCGGCCTCTACGTCCCGAACGTAGCGCTCTACCAGGCTAAGCTACACCCCGATGCGGCCGGCTCGATCGATGCTTCGAGCGCTGCGGCCGGCGGTGCGACCTTCAGGAAGACCTGTGGATCGACCGAACACATAATTCTAGCAGAGCCTCCCGGGCCCGCGAGGCTGGCAACGCGGCCAGCGCCAGGCGCGCCTCGTCGGCTTCCTTCTGTGCCGCAGTGCGCGTGGCGTCCAGCGCGCCGGTTCGCTTCACGATGGCCAGGACCTCGGGCAGCTTGTGCACCTCGCCGTGTTCTATGGCGTGCCGGATCAGGGCCCGGTCGGCTTCGCCCGCGCGCTCCATGGCCAGCAAAAGCGGCAGCGTGGGCTTGCCTTCGCGCAGATCGTCGCCGACGTTCTTGCCCAGTTCGTCGCTGTTGCCTTCGTAGTCGAGCAGGTCGTCGACGAGCTGGAACGCCGTGCCCAGCGAACGCCCATAGGCGGCGCAGGCCTCCTCCAGCGCAGGCGGCGCGCCGGCCAGCACGGCCCCCAGGCGCGCGCTGGCCTCGAACAGCTTGGCGGTCTTGTAGCGGATGACCTGCAGGTAGTCGTCGACCGCCAGGTCGGGGTCGTGCATGTTCATCAACTGCAGCACCTCGCCCTCGGCGATGACGTTGGTGGCGTCGGCCAGCACCTCGAGCACGCGCATGCGGTTCACCGAGACCATCATCTGGAAGGCGCGCGAGTAGAGAAAGTCACCGACCAGCACGCTGGCGGCGTTGCCGAACATCGCGTTGGCGGTGGCGCGGCCACGACGCATGGCCGATTCGTCCACCACGTCGTCGTGCAGGAGCGTGGCGGTGTGGATGAATTCGACGATGGCCGCCAGTTCGTATCGTTCCTGGCCCTCGAAGCCCAGCGCCTCGGCGAACAGCAGCACCAGTCGCGGCCGGATGCGCTTGCCGCCCGCGCCCACGATATAGCGCGAGATCTGGTCGATGAGCACCACGCGCGAGGCCAGCCGGTCGCGGATGACGACGTCCACGCGCTGCATGCCCAGCTCGGTCGGGTCGGCAGCGGCGGTGGCAGGGGCGGTGGTCTCGAGCACGGGGTGCACGCGGCAAATGGATCGGCATTATAGGAAGCTGCTTCGCCATGGGCGCGTTGGCGCTGCACTGCGGTCTTCGCGTGGTATATTCGCGGGCTCTGCGCAGAGCGGGTGTCTTCCATGGGGAAGCGACAGGTCGCCGCGCGCAGCAGTATTCTTCGAGAGGTCACACATGTACGCGGTCATAAAAACCGGTGGCAAGCAATACAAGGTTGCAGCCGGCGAAAAGATCAAGGTAGAACAGCTCGCTGCGGACGTGGGCCAGGAGATCGTTCTCGACCAGGTGCTCGCCGTCGGCAGCGGCGCCGAACTCAAGGTCGGAGCGCCCTGGGTTGCGGGTGCGAACGTCACCGCCACCGTCTTGGCACAAGGCAAGCACGACAAGGTTCGCATCTTCAAGATGCGCCGCCGCAAGCATTATCAGAAGCACGGCGGCCATCGCCAGACTTATACCGAGCTGCAGATCGGCTCGATCAACGCTTAAGGGGCTCGCACCATGGCACAGAAAAAGGGCGGTGGCTCCACCCGCAACGGCCGCGATTCGCAGCCCAAGATGCTGGGCGTCAAGGTCTTCGGCGGCCAGACCATCCACGCCGGCGGCATCATCGTGCGCCAGCGCGGCACCCAGTTCCATGCCGGCACGGGCGTCGGCATGGGCCGCGACCACACGCTGTTCGCGCTGCTCGACGGTGCGGTGTCCTTCGACGTGAAGGGTGCCCGGAACCGCCGCACGGTTTTCGTGAAGCCGGTCTGACGACGCACTTCGCGCCCATCGCACGCCTCGCAGCTGCGCGAAGCCCCGGCCCGCCGGGGCTTCGTCGTTTTTCCTGCGCCGCCGGCATCGCTACCATCCGCTGACCATGAAGTTCGTCGACGAGGCCACCATCGATATCGCCGCCGGCGATGGCGGTGCCGGCTGCGCGAGCTTCAGGCGCGAGAAGTTCATTCCCTTCGGCGGCCCCAACGGCGGCGACGGCGGACGCGGCGGCAGCGTGTTTGCCATCGCCGACCGCAATATCAATACGCTCATCGACTACCGCTACGCGCGCCGCCACATCGCCAGGAACGGCGAGCCCGGCCGCGGTTCGGACCAGTTCGGCGCCGCTGCGCCCGACATCGAACTGCGCATGCCGGTGGGCACCATCATCCGCAACGCGGAGACCGGCGAGCTCATGACGGAGCTGCTCGAGCACGGCCAGCGTGTGCTGCTGGCCAAAGGCGGCGACGGTGGCTTCGGCAACCTGCACTTCAAGACCAGCACCAACCGCAGCCCGCGCCAGAAGACCCCCGGCTGGCCCGGCGCGGCTTTCAAGCTGCAGCTCGAATTGCGTGTGCTGGCCGATGTCGGCCTGTTGGGCATGCCCAACGCCGGCAAGAGCACGCTGATTGCCGCCATCTCGAATGCGCGGCCGAAGATCGCCGACTACCCCTTCACCACGCTGCACCCCAACCTGGGCGTGGTGCGCGTCGGGCCGGAGCGCAGCTTCGTCGTCGCCGACATCCCCGGCCTCATCGAAGGCGCTTCCGAGGGTGCCGGCCTGGGCCACCAGTTCCTGCGCCACCTGCAGCGTACGCGGCTGCTGCTGCACATGGTCGACGCTGCGCCTTTCGACGACGCCGACCCGGTGCTGCAGGTGCGCGCCATCGTTGCCGAGCTGAAGAAATACGACCCCCAGCTGCACGCCAAGCCACGCTGGCTGGTCTTCAACAAGATCGACATGGTGCCGGCGGCCGAACGCGAGAAGCGCGTCAAGGACTGGGTGCGCCGGCTGCGCTGGAAGGGACCGGTGTTCACGATCTCGGCGCTGGCGCATGAAGGGTTGCAACCGCTGGTCGAGGCCATCTGGACCCATGTGGCCGAGTACCAGCGCGACGAGCCGCTGCCCGACCCGCGCTTCGACGAAGGGGTGAGCGTCTCGCATGGCTAGCGTGATCGCCGGCGCGCGCCGCATCGTCGTCAAGGTCGGTTCCAGCCTCGTCACCAACGAAGGTCGCGGTGTCGATGCCGAGGCCATCGGCAACTGGGCGCGCCAGCTCGCCGCGCTCGCCGCCACCGGCCGCGAAGTGGTCATGGTGTCCAGTGGCGCCATTGCCGAAGGCATGAAGCGCCTGGGCTGGACGAAGCGGCCAAAGGAACTGCACGAGCTGCAGGCCGCCGCCGCGGTAGGCCAGATGGGACTGGTGCAGATGTACGAGTCGCGGCTGGCGGCGCATGGCATGGCCAGCGCGCAGGTGCTGCTCACGCACGCCGACCTGGCCGACCGCGAGCGCTACCTCAACGCGCGCTCGACCCTGCTCACGCTGCTGGCACTGAAGGTCATTCCCGTCATCAACGAGAACGACACCGTCGTCAACGACGAGATCAGGTTCGGCGACAACGATACGCTGGGTGCGCTGGTGGCCAATCTGGTGGACGCCGACGCCTATGTCATCCTCACCGACCAGCGCGGCCTGTACAGCGCCGACCCGCGCAAGGACCCGCAGGCGCGCTTCATTGCCGAAGCCACGGCCGGCGACGCGGCGCTGGAAGCGATGGCCGGTGGCGCGGGGTCCGGCATCGGCCGCGGCGGCATGCTGACCAAGATCCTGGCTGCAAAGCGCGCCGCGGGTAGCGGCACCAGTACCGTCATCGCCTGGGGCCGCGAGAGCGACGTGCTGCTGCGGCTGGCCGCCGGCGAGGCCATCGGCACGGCGCTCGTCGCGGGCACGGCCAAGCTGGCGGCGCGCAAGCAGTGGATGGTCGACCACCTGCAGTTGCGCGGCGCGGTGGCGGTGGACAACGGCGCCGTGGCCAAGCTGCGCGACGAAGGCAAGAGCCTGTTGCCGATCGGTGTGCACGACGTGACCGGCGACTTCGTGCGCGGCGACGTCATCGCGGTGCGCACGCTGGCCGGTACCGAAGTGGCGCGCGGGCTGGCCAACTATTCGGCGGCCGAGGCGCGCCTGATTGCGCGCAAGCCTTCGTCCCAGATCGGGTCGCTGCTGGGCTATGCCAACGAGCCCGAGTTGATCCACCGGACCAACCTGGTGCTCTTGTAGCCCGCCTCCGATCGGCACGCGGCACAGTCGCGCAGACCGCCGCCTGGCGCACCGGACTTACTTGGCCGGCGACGGGCCGGGTTCGGCCAGCTGCGGCGGCGGTGGTGGCGGCTCGGGTTCTGGCCGCTGCGAGCGCAACCCGGCGCGCAGGTAGCGGTTGTGGTGGGTCACTCGCGGCAGGTAGCGCGCCAGTTCGGTGAGCGCCATCTCGTAGACGCCGCGCTTGAATTCGATCACCACTTCCAGCGGCACCCAATAGTCGTTCCAGCGCCAGGCGTCGAATTCGGGGTGGTCGGTGGCGCGCAGGTTCATGTCGCTGTCGCGCCCCAGCAGCCGCAGCAGGTACCAGATCTGCTTCTGGCCGCGGTAGTGGCCGCGCGCGTCCTTGCGGATGAAGTGGTCGGGCACCTCATAGCGCATCCAGTCGCGTGTGCGCGCCAGGATCTGCACGTGTTCGGGACGCAAGCCCACTTCTTCGTGCAACTCGCGAAACATCGCCTGCTCGGGCGACTCGCCGTAATTGATTCCGCCCTGCGGGAACTGCCACGAGTGCGTGCGCAGCCGCTTGCCCCAGAAGACCTGATTGCGCGAGTTGAGCAGGATGATGCCGACGTTGGGCCTGAAGCCCTCGCGGTCGAGCATAATCAAACTCCGAATTTTGAGACTGTTTTCATTATTGCACCGGCCCCGTGCGGAGCGCGAATCCGCGCTAACCCGTAGGGGCTCGGCGAGACTCTTGCGGGTCTCCGGGCCGCTGCCAGCGGCCCAACGCCGCGTGCAGCGACAAGCCCCCATGAAAGCCTCCCAGACCTTCATCTCCACGCTCAAGGAAGCGCCTGCCGACGCCGAGGTCGCCAGCCACCGGCTGATGATGCGCGCCGGCATGATCAAGCGCCTGGGCGCCGGCATCTACACCTACATGCCGCTGGGCCTGCGCGTGATCCGCAAGGTCGAGGCCATCATCCGCGAGGAGATGAACCGCGCCGGCGCGGTGGAACTGCTGATGCCGGTGGTGCAGCCGGCCGAGCTGTGGCAGGAGTCGGGCCGCTTCCAGAAATACGGCCCCGAGCTGCTGCGCCTGAAGGACCGGCACGACCGCGACTTCATCATCCAGCCCACCAGCGAAGAAGTCATCACCGACATCGCGCGTCAGGAACTGCGCAGCTACAAGCAGCTGCCACGAAATTTCTATCACATCCAGACCAAGTTCCGCGACGAGCGCCGGCCGCGCTTCGGCGTCATGCGCGGCCGCGAGTTCACGATGAAGGACGCCTACTCCTTCGACCGCGACAAGGACGCCGCGCTGAAGAGCTACGAGGCGATGTACCGCGCCTACGGCGCCATCTTCGACCGATTCGGCCTGCAGTACCGCGCGGTGGCGGCCGACACCGGTGCCATCGGCGGCGATGCCTCGCACGAATTCCAGGTCATCGCCGAGACCGGCGAGGACGCGCTGGTCTATTGCCCGGACAGCGACTACGCGGCCAATATCGAACTGGCCGAGGCGCTGGCGCCGGCGGCGCCGCGGGCCGCCCCCGCCCAGGCCATGCAACTCGCGCCGACGCCAGGCAGGAGCACCTGCGAGGACGTGGCGGCCTACCTCGGCCTGCCGCTGGAATGCACCGTGAAGTCGCTGGTGCTGGCCACCGACGAGAGGAACGATCGCGGCGATATCGTCCGGACTACCGTCTGGCTGCTGCTGGTGCGCGGCGACCACAGCCTCAACGAGATCAAGGCCGGCAAGGTCGAGGGTCTGAAGGAAGGCTTCCGCTTCGCCACGGTGGCCGAGATCGAAGCCCATTTCGGCTGCAAGCCCGGTTACCTGGGACCGGTTCGCACGCAACAACCCGTGAAGGTCGTCGCCGACCGCACCGTGGCCGCCATGAGCGACTTCGTCTGCGGCGCCAACGCGGCCGATGCCCACCTCACGGGGGTGAACTGGGGCCGCGACCTGCCCGAACCCGACGTGGTGGCCGACATCCGCAACATCGTCGCCGGCGACCCTTCGCCCGACGGCAAGGGCGTGCTCGCCATCCAGCGCGGCATCGAGATCGGCCATGTCTTCTACCTCGGTACCAAGTACAGCGCGGCGATGAACGCCACCTACCTGGACGAGACCGGCAAGCCGCGGCTGATGGAAATGGGCTGCTACGGCATCGGTGTGACGCGGCTGCTGGGCGCGGCCATCGAGCAGAACCACGATGAACGCGGCATCGTCTGGCCGCCGTCGATGGCGCCGTTCACGGTGGTGGTGTGTCCGATCGGCTACGAGCGCAGCGCCGACGTGCAGGCGGCCGCCGACCGATTGCACGATGCGCTGGCAGCGGCCGGCATGGACGTCGTGCTCGACGACCGCGGCGAACGCCCCGGCGCCATGTTCGCCGACTGGGAACTCATCGGCGTGCCGGTGCGCGTGGTGGTGTCCGACCGTGGCCTCAAGGCCGGCACGGTGGAAGTGCAGGGCCGCCGCGACAGCGCCGCATCGGTGGTGCCGCTGGACCAGGCGGTGGCCGGCGTGAAGGGCCGCTTGTCGGCATGACGCCAGCGCGCCGCGCGCTGCTGGCCGCACCGCTGGCACTGCTGGGCACCTCGCTACCGCTTCACCGGGCCTGTGCCGGGGCCCAGATCGAAGAACCGCTGGCCGATGCCGTGCGCTCCGTGCTGGCGGCTTCGGTGGCCGAGGCCGCACCGCCCAAGCCCCGCTTCGAGAAGCTGGACGACCGCCTGGCCTATCTGCGCTGGCTCGGCGCGGCCAGCGAGCGGCTCAAGCGGCGCAAGGCCGAACACCACACGCGGGTCGAATTCCTCGAGGCGGTGTGGTACGAGAGCCGCCGTGCCGGGCTCGAGACATCGCTGGTGCTGGGGCTGATCCAGGTCGAGAGCGGCTTTCGCAAATATGCCATCAGCCGCGCCGGCGCGCGCGGCTACATGCAGGTGATGCCGTTCTGGGCGCGCCTGATCGGCGATGGCGACGCGCGGCGACTGTTCCACCTGCAGACCAACCTTCGCTTCGGGTGTGTGATCCTGCGCCACTATCTGGACCGCGAGCGCGGCGACCTGTTCCTGGCCCTGGGCCGCTACAACGGCAGCCGCGGCAAGGCCGAATATCCGACCCTGGTTTTCGGCGCCCGCCGGGCCTGGGACGTTCCGCTGGCGTAAGACGACCGTGGCCTGCCCGCAGGCACGGGCATCGTTCAGAGCCCGTGCCACTCCCGCGGCGCGGCGCCGTGCAGGCCAAGCAGCGCCAGCACCCGTTCCACGCTGTCGTCGACCAGCTCGTCGATGCCCGCCGGCTTCAGGTAGAAGGCCGGCAAGGGGGGGAAGACCACCGCGCCCATCTCGGTGACGGCCGTCATGTTGCGCAGGTGAGCCAGGTTGAACGGCGTTTCACGCACCATCAACAGCAGGCGCCGGCGTTCCTTCAACGTCACGTCGGCGGCGCGCGTGAGCAGGTTGTCGGCAAAGCCGTGCGCGATGGCGGCCAGCGTCTTCATGGAACACGGCGCCACGACCATGGCCGCGGTACCGAAGCTGCCGCTGGCCAGGCAGGCGCCCACATCGCCGGGGGCGTAGGCATGATCGGCCAGTGCTTCCAGCGACTTGCGGTCCAGCCCCAGTTCATGGTGGGCGTTGAGCACGCCCGAGGGGGTGACGACGAGGTGGGTCTGCACGCCCAGCGCCCGCGCCCGCTCGAGCAGACGCACGCCATAGACCGCACCCGTGGCGCCGGTCACGCCGACGACCAGGCGCTGCGCTGCGATCACCTCAGGCCTTGGCCAGCGCCTGCTGCAGCTCGCCGCTCTGGTACATCTCCATCATGATGTCCGATCCGCCGACGAATTCGCCGTCGACGTAGAGCTGCGGGATGGTCGGCCACTGCGCATAGTCCTTGATGCCCTGGCGCACTTCTTCGTCTTCCAGCACGTTGAACGTGGTCAGGTCGTCGGCGCCGCAGGCTTTCAGGATCTGGATGGCGCGGCCGGAAAAGCCGCACATGGGGAATTGCGCCGTGCCTTTCATGAAGAGCACGACGCGGTGGCCCTTGACCAGTTCATCGATGCGTTGCTGGACGTCGCTCATGGGAATCAGTCCCTGTCGGTTGGATGAAATTAACTGTTTATACGGCATCCGCGGCGGGGACGCGCCGGCGGGGCGCGATACCCCGGTCGCCATGCTGCCTGGCTGGATGTCCGGCGTTGGCGCGTCAGAACGCGTAAGACACGCCGAGCTGGATGACCGGTGCGAGCCGCAGGTCGTTGAGCACGTTCTCGAACTGCGCCGCCGTCGGATTGCCGGCGCCGAAGCGCACGCTTTCGCCCGGCCGCTGGCCGCCCAGTCCGATATCGGCCGAAAGGCCCCAGCCTTCGCGCGCCGACAGGGTCGTGTAGCCCAGTCCGATATAGGGCAGGGCGATGCGCGCGCCCGGGTTGCCATAGAAAGACGAGACGGAGTCGCGCGGCCCCCATTGCAGACCGCCTTCCAGGCGCGACGGCGGCAGCACGGTGGTGCCGCCGGTCGGTCCGACGGCCACGCCGCTGGTGACGCGCAGGCCGCCGCTGACGTGCTCGTCGCCGAAGCCGGGTCCGGTGAGGTAGTAGTCACCCAGCAGGCGGGCACGCAGTGTGGCCATTCCCGGTTCGGACACCGAGAGGTCCATGCGGAGGTCGCCCGCGCCCAGGCGCAGGTTGCGCTCTGTCCTGGTCACGTCCGCCGCGTCAAGCGGAACATTCAATCCATTCTGGGCCCCTGCAGGGAACACCAGCAGGGCCAGCAGGCAGGCGAGAGGGATCCGGTACATCTTCCACTCCTACGACAGTGCGGGGCGCCAGGCCGATGGCCATGCCATCGACCGCCACCCAATGGTATGCCTGCCGAGGCGATGCGGGTTTGCATAAGTGCACTGAAAGGCCCCCTCATCCAGGGGCTATGCCGGCCCTCCCGCGCCGCCCGGTGTTCAGGCCCTGCCGCCGGTGGGCGCTGGCCAGCGGCCGCCGGTACAGCGTTCGTGCCCGGCCAGGTCGCGGCGCGTGGCCACCGCCTCGAAGCCGGCGTCGGCGAGCCGCCAGCGCGCCACCTCGCCCTGGTCATGACCGTGTTCCAGCAGCAGCCAGCCACCCGGCAGCACCCGGCCGGGCGCGCCGGCAATCACCGCCACCAGCGCCGCCAGGCCGTCGCCGCCCGGTGTCAGCGCCTCGATCGGCTCGTGTCGCAGCGCTGGCAGGTGGGGGTCGTCGGCGGCGATATAGGGTGGGTTGCTCAGCGCCAGGTGTACGGCCGGGGGCGGCAGCGCCGACCACCAGTCGCTGGCCAGCCAGTCCACGGCCAGGCCCAGGCGCAGGCCGTTGGCGCGCGCCACGGCCAGTGCGGCGACGCTGACGTCGAGCGCACGCACGCTGGCGCGTGGACAACCGTGCTTCACGGCCAGCGCGATGGCGCCGCTGCCAGTGCCCAGGTCCACCACCTGTGGCGTTTCGACGACAGCCAGCTCACCGTCGAGCAGGTCCAGCGCCCAGTCGACCAGGGCCTCGGTGTCCGGTCGCGGGTCCAGCACGTCGGGTGTGACGTGCAACTCCAGGCCGTGAAATTCGCGCCTGCCGGTCAGGTAGGCCAGCGGCACGCCGTCGGCGCGGCGTTGCAGGTCGGCGCGCACGGCGCTGGCGACCGTGGCGGGCAGGGCGTCGGTGTCGTGCGCCAGCAGCCAGCTGCGCGTGCGGCCCAGGTGGTGCGCCAGCAGCCACTGCGCGTCGAGCCGCTCCACGCCCAGGGCGTGCGCCGCGGCCAGTGCCTCGGCCACCGTGGCAGGCCGCTCGGCGCTCACATGCCGGTACCGGTTTCCAGCGCCGCCAGTTGCTCCGCGGCCCGCGCCGCCTTCAGCGCCGCCACCACGTCACCGAGGTCGCCTTCCATGATCTGGCCCAGCTTGTACAGCGTGAGATTGATGCGGTGGTCGGTGAGCCGGCCCTGCGGGAAGTTGTAGGTGCGGATGCGGTCGCTGCGGTCGCCGCTGCCGATGAGGCTCTTGCGCTGCGCTGCCTCCTTGGCCGCGCGCTCGGTCTGTTCCTTGTCACGCAGCCGCGCCACCAGCACCGCCATCGCCTTGGCCTTGTTGCGGTGCTGGCTGCGGTCGTCCTGGCACTCGGCCACCAGCCCGGTGGGCAGGTGGGTGATGCGGATGGCGCTGTCGGTCTTGTTCACGTGCTGGCCACCGGCGCCGCTGGCGCGGAAGGTGTCGATGCGCAGTTCGGCCGGATTCAGCTGCACCTCCTCGGTCTCGTCGGGCTCGGGCATCACGGCCACCGTGCAGGCGCTGGTGTGGATACGGCCCTGGCTTTCGGTGGCCGGCACGCGCTGCACGCGGTGGCCGCCGGATTCGAAGCGCAGTTGCTCGTAGACGCGGTCGCCCTCGACACGCAGCACCAGTTCCTTGTAGCCGCCGAGTTCGGCCGGGCTCTCGCTCATGACCTCGACACGCCAGCCCTGGCGCTCGAACCAGCGCAGGTACATGCGCGCCAGGTCGCCGGCGAACAGCGCCGATTCGTCACCCCCCGTGCCGGCGCGGATTTCAAGAAAGGCATTGCGCTCGTCGTCGGGATCGCGCGGGATCAGCGCCGCCTGCAGTTCGCCCTGCAGCCGCTGCATGTCGGCGCCGGCGGCGGTGATCTCCTCGCGCGCCATCTCGGCCATCTCGGGGTCGCTCTCGGCGGCGGCCATCTCGCGTGCGGCGGCCAGGTCGGCCTCACGCTGCTGCCAGCGACGGAAGCGGCCGACGATGTCCTGCGCCTCGGCCTGCTCACGCGACAGTGCGCGCCAGCGCTTGATGTCGCCGGCCACCTGCGGGTCGGCCAGGGTCGCGTCCAGTTCCGCCAGGCGCAGGGCCAGGCGTTCGAACTGTTCACGCAGGGCTGGGGTCATGGGGGCGTGGGGTCGAATCCGCAAGGCCCGGCGGGTGTGCCGGGCGGTCGTGCAGGCGGGCCGCTAACGGCCTTCGCCGCCGGGCCGGCGCTGGCCCTGGCGCAGGAACAGGCGCGACACGGTGTCGGCCAGCTTCTCGCGCTCGGCGCCCTCGGTGGCGTGCAACTCGGCCAGCGTGCCGTGCAGCATCTTGTGCGTCAGGCCCTGGGCCAGCGCTTCCAGCACGCGTTCCACCGGTTCACCGCGCGCCAGCAGTTTGCGCGCACGCGCCAGTTCGACATGGCCCCAGTCGTTGGCCTGCCGGTTCAAGGCCTGGATCAACGGCACCGCGGCGCGCTGGTCAAGCCAGTGGCTGAAGCTCTGCACACCGGCGTCGATGATGGCCTCGGCCTGCTCGACGGCGGCCTGGCGCTTTTCGCCCGCGGTCTGCACCAGTTGCGACAGGTCGTCCACCGTGTACAGGTAGACGTCGGACAGGCGCATGACCTCGGGTTCGATATCGCGCGGCACCGCCAGGTCGACCATGAACATGGGGCGGTGGCGGCGCGCCTTCAGCGCCCGTTCCACCGCGCCCAGGCCGATGATGGGCAAGGTGCTGGCGGTGCACGAGATGACGGCGTCGAATTCGTGCAGCCGCGAAGGCAGGTCGGAAAGCCGCAGCGACTCGGCGCCGAAACGCGCTGCCAGCCGCTCGCCGCGCTCCAGCGTGCGGTTGGCCACGGCCATACCCTTCGGGCTGCGCGCCGCGAAGTGCGTGGCCACGAGTTCGATCATCTCGCCGGCGCCGACGAAGAGCACGCGGATCTGGCCCAGGTCCTCGAACAACTGCGACGCCAGCCGCACGGCCGCCGCCGCCATGCTGATGGAATGGGCGCCGATCTCGGTGGAGGTGCGCACCTCCTTGGCCACCGCGAAAGAGCGCTGGAACAACTGGTGCAGCGTGGTGCCCAGCGTGCCGGCTTCGTTGGCCAGGCGCGCGGCCTGCTTCATCTGGCCCAGGATCTGTGGCTCACCCAACACCATCGAATCCAGCCCGGCTGCCACGCGGAAGGCGTGGCGCGCCGCGGCGCGGTCTTCCATCACATAACTGTGCGAAAGCAGCTGACCACCGCTGATGCCGCCGTGTTCGGCCAGCCAATCCAGCGCGGGCCGCACCAGCTCCTGCGCGCTGTGCTGGCCGGCGGCCACGTAGAGCTCGGTGCGGTTGCAGGTGGAGACCAGCGCCGCTTCGGGCCCGCTGCGCTGCAGGCGCTCTCGCAGGCCATGCAGCGCCGGCGCCATCTGCTCGGGCGCGAACGACAAGCGACCGCGCACATCGAGCGGCGCTGTCATGTGATTGAGCCCGAGGGCGAAGACACTCACGGCACAATTGTAGGTTTTGCGGCGCGGCGGGCTTGACTCGCGTCAAGCCGGGTCGCGACCCCCGGGTAAGCCTCTACTTTCGATGGGACCGCTGGACGCCCTGTGGCACCTTGCCAACCTGTTCGTTCCCGCGCTCGCGCTGGGAGCGCTGGCGGCTGCCGGCGCCAAGCTGCTCTGGCGCCGCGACCTGGCCAGTGTCAGCTGGCGCCGACTGGCCGGCCCGGCCGCAGGCGCGGGCGCGCTGGTCACGCTGGCCGGCCTGGTGTTGACAGGCCGCGACGGCAAGATGGTCACCTATGTCGCCATGGTGCTGGCCTGCGCCGTCACGCTGTGGTGGCAGGGTTTCGGGCCCGGGCGGCGCTGACGCCGTCGCGGGTCACGGGCACGCCGCGCAGCGAATGCGGCAGCGCTTCGGTGATTTCCACGTCCAGCATCTGCCCCACCAGCCTGTGCGCCAGCGGGCCAGCGCCGAAATTGACGATGCGATTGCATTCGGTGCGGCCCATCAGTTCCTGCGCATCCTTGCGCGAAGGCCCCTCGACCAGGATGCGCTGCACCGTGCCCACGCGGCTGGCGCTGATGCGCCGCACGTTGGTCTCGATGGCGGACTGAAGCTGCTGCAGCCGCTTCAGCTTCGATGCCTGCGGCGTGTCGTCTTGCAGCGTCGCGGCCGGGGTGCCCGGGCGCTTGCTGAAGACGAAGCTGAACGAACTGTCGAAGCCCACGTCCTCGATCAGCGCCATCGTCTTGCCGAAGTCTTCCTCGGTCTCGCCGGGGAAGCCGACGATGAAGTCGCTGGACAGGCTGATGCCCGGCCTCACCGCGCGCAGCCGGCGGATGGTGCTCTTGTATTCCAGCGCCGTGTAGCCGCGCTTCATGGCCGAGAGGATACGGTCGCTGCCGTGCTGCACCGGCAGGTGCAGGTGGTTCACCAGCTTGGGCAGCCGGCCGTAGGCCTCGATCAGCCGAGGCGTGAATTCCTTCGGGTGGCTGGTGGTGTAGCGCAGCCGCTCGATGCCGGGAATGTCGGCCACGTAGTCCAGCAGCAGGGCGAAGTCGGCGATCTCGCGGCTGTCCCCCATGGTGCCGCGGTAGGCGTTGACGTTCTGGCCCAGCAGGGTCACTTCCTTCACGCCCTGCTCGGTCAGGCCGGCGATTTCGGTCAGCACGTCGTCGAAGGGGCGGCTGACTTCTTCGCCGCGGGTATACGGCACCACGCAGTAGCTGCAGTATTTGGAGCAGCCTTCCATGATCGAGACGAAGGCGGACGAGCCTTCCACCCGGGCCGGTGGCAGGTGGTCGAATTTCTCGATTTCGGGGAAGCTGATGTCCACCTGCGGCCGGCGCTGCTGCGTGCGTGCCGCGATCATCTGCGGCAGCCGGTGCAGCGTCTGCGGACCGAAAACCAGGTCGACATAGGGCGCTCGCTCGATGATCGCCGCGCCTTCCTGGCTGGCCACGCAGCCGCCCACACCGATGAGCACGCCCTTCCTTTTCAGGTGCTTGACGCGGCCGAGGTCGCTGAACACCTTTTCCTGCGCCTTCTCGCGCACCGAGCAGGTGTTGAAGAGGATCAGGTCGGCCTGCTCGACGTCGGTGGTCGGCTCGTAGCCTTCGGTGGCGCGCAGCACGTCGGCCATCTTGTCCGAGTCGTACTCGTTCATCTGGCAGCCGAAAGTGCGGATGAAGACCTTCTTCGTTTCGCTCATGGCCGGCTCCAGGACTGCATCGCCGGGTCGAAGGCCCAGGTGCGGGCCTGTTCGGGCGTGCTCGGCCAGGGCCGGGCCAGCTCGGTCGCAGTGAGCACCCAGACGTCCAGCAACTGGCCGCCGGTGTCCAGCGTGTAGTGCACCCGCAGGCGACGGTTGGCCATGGCGCCCGACACGACGAGCAGGTTGTCGTCACCACGGATGCGCGCCCCGGGCGCCAGGCGCGCCGGGCGGCCGTTCAACTGCGCGTCGGGCGGCTGCAGCACCACGAGTTCGCCGCGCAGGGCGTGGGCGGGAAAATTGCGCTGCAGCTGGGCCGCTGCGGGCAGGGCGCACGCGAAAAGCGCGGCCGCCAGGGGAACACAGCGAATCATGGTGTGGATCCAGGGGCTGTGGGAAAACGAAATGGCCCGGACTCTTTAGCCCGGGCCATGGTCTTGGTGGCGCTTCAGGGATTTGAACCCCGGACCTGCGGATTATGATTCCGTCGCTCTAACCAGCTGAGCTAAAGCGCCTGAGCCCGCGATTATAGCGAGCCGTTTTCGGCTCCGCGCAGGCCGCCAGCCACCCTGCGGAATCCGATGTTCAGTTTTTTCAAGAAGAAGCCGCCGCCGAGCGTGGCGCCACCCCCGCCTGCGCCGGTGCAGTCGTCTGCACCCGCGCCAGGTGCTGCGGCGCCCGAGACGCCGGCGACGCCTTTGCCCGCCGCGGCCGCACCGTCCCCCGGCGCACAACCGCCAGCCGTCGAGCCGGCGCCCGCGCCGCGCAGCGGCTGGCTCGCGCGCCTGGCGCAGGGCTTGCGCAAGACGGGTACCGGCATCGCCCAGGTCTTCACCGGCACGGGCATCGACGAGGCGCTGTACGAGGACCTGGAGTCTGCGCTGCTGCTGGCCGACGCCGGCCTGCCGGCCACGCAATTTCTGCTGACCGACCTGAAGCGCCGCGTCAAGGAGAGCAAGGCCACCGATCCCGCGGCCGTGAAGGCACTGCTGGCCGACGCGCTTGCCGATCTGCTGCAGCCTCTGCAGCGGCCGCTGGTCATTGGCGGGGCCGACGGCCAGGCCAGCCCGACCGTGATCATGGTCACCGGCGTCAACGGCGCCGGCAAGACCACCAGCATCGGCAAGCTCACGCGCTACCTGGCCGAGGCCGACCAGAAGGTGCTGCTGGCCGCGGCCGACACCTTTCGCGCCGCCGCGCGCGAGCAGCTCGCGGTGTGGGCCGGCCGCAACCAGGTGGAAATCGTGAGCCAGGAAGGCGGTGACCCGGCGGCGGTGAGCTTCGATGCCGTGAGCGCCGGTCGTGCGCGCGGCTGCGACGTCGTCATCGCCGATACCGCCGGTCGCCTGCCGACCCAGGTGCACCTGATGGAGGAGTTGAAGAAGATCCAGCGCACCATCGCCAAGGCCATGCCCGGGGCGCCGCACGAGGTGCTGCTGGTGGTGGACGGCAATACCGGCCAGAACGCGCTGGCGCAGGTCAAGGCCTTCGACGCCGCGCTCGGCCTCACCGGCCTGGTCGTGACCAAGCTCGACGGCACCGCCAAGGGTGGCGTGCTGGCGGCCATCGCGCGCTGGGGTGCCGAGCAGGGCCGCGTGGTGCCGGTCTATTTCATCGGCATCGGCGAGAAGCTCGAGGACCTGCAGACCTTCGACGCGCGCGAATTCGCGCAGGCCTTGCTCGGCTGAGTGTGGCGCCTCCGGCGCCGCCGGCGTGCGCTTCAGCGTGCGCTGGGGGCCGGCTCGAATTCGTCGAAGAAGCCGGAAGGCACGGGTTCCATCGAAGCATCCAGCTCTGCCTCCAGCGCCGCACGGTCGCCGTCGGCCAGCACCTCCGCAATGTCTGCCACCGGGATCAACGGCATCGGCCGCGACGTCGCTGGCCGGGCGCCCGTTGCCGGCGCCCCGATCACGGCTGCCATCGAACTGCGCACATGGCTCACGCTGGGCAGCTCGCCCTCGCGCCAGACCAGAACCTGGATGCCGGCCGCCTTCAGCACGCGGCCCAGGCGTTCGTGCCGCTTGCGGCTGCGCTCGGTTTCGTGTGCCGCGCGCACGTCGATGACGGCCAGCACCCTGGAGCCCGAGTCGCACAGCAGCAGGTCGGCGCTGAGCGAGCCCACGCGTTGCAGCCAGTCGCCGTAGGAGCGGCGCGCCGACACGCGGATGAAGCGTGCCAGCGGCACCTGCGCCAGCACCAGGTAGCCGGGCATCGCGCGCTTGAGCAGTTCGTGCGCCTGGCGTTCGGTGATCGAAAGCACGCGCACCGGCTCGGGCGGCCAGGTGATGACGGTGTCCAGCGCTTCGTTCGCGGCGCGGCCGCGGCGCTCACCCTGGCGCTGGCGGACGCGCACGAACAGCAGCGTCAGCAGCAGCAGCACGGTGGCAGGCAGAACGACGCTGGCAGTCGGTGGCAGGAATTCCATGGCAGGCGCCGGCAGGAGGTGGAGTCCACACCATCGGCCAGGCGGCGCCTGAGATCAATGCGTCGATGCACAAGAGGTGTATCGAGCGGTGACCGCATGGCCTCGCGGCGCCACGGCGTGTGACGTACTGCGCGCCCGGACCGACTTCAGCGCGGCATGCCGGGGAAGCCGCCGCCGCCCATGCGCTTCATCATCTTCATCAGGCCGCCGCCCTTCATCTTCTTCATCATGCCCTGCATCTGCTCGAACTGGTTGAGCAGGCGGTTCACTTCCTGCACCTGCACGCCGGCGCCCGTGGCGATGCGGCGCTTGCGGCTGGCCTTGATGAGCTCGGGCTTGCGCCGCTCCAGCGGCGTCATGGCGCAGATGATGCCTTCCATGCGCTTCACGTCGCGTTCGGCGCGGCCCATGTCGGCGCCGGCGGCGCGGCTGGCCAGCTGGCTGGGCAGCTTGTCCATCAGCCCGGCCAGGCCGCCCATATTCTTCATCTGCGTGATCTGCGACAGGAAGTCGTTGAGGTCGAAGCCGCTGCCCGATTTCACCTTGTCGGCCAGCTTCTGCGCTGCCTGCAGGTCCACGCCCTTCTGCACTTCCTCCACCAGCGCCACGATGTCGCCCATGCCCAGCACGCGGCCGGCGTGGCGCTCGGCGTCGAAGACCTCCAGGCCGTCGATCTTTTCCGAGATGCCGGCGAACTTGATCGGCGCGCCGGTGACCTGGCGCACCGACATCGCAGCGCCGCCGCGCGAATCGCCGTCGAGCTTGGTCAGCACCACGCCGGTGAGCGGCAGCGCGTCCTTGAAGGCCTTGGCGGTATTCACCGCGTCCTGGCCCTGCATGGCGTCGACGATGAACAGCGTCTCCACCGGCTTGAGCACCGCATGCAAGTCGCGGATCTCGGCCATCAGCGCTTCGTCGATGCCCAGGCGGCCGGCGGTGTCGACGAGCAGCACGTCGAAATAGTGGCGCCTGGCGTGGTCGAGCGCGGCCAGCGCGATATCGCGCGGCTTCTGCTCCGGCGCCGACGGGAACCATTCGGCGCCGGCCTGTGCGGTGACCGTCTTCAACTGCTCGATGGCGGCCGGCCGGTAGACGTCGGCCGACACCGTGAGCACCTTCTTCTTGCGCTTGGTGATCAGGTGCCTGGCCAGCTTGGCCGTGGTCGTGGTCTTGCCCGCGCCCTGCAGGCCGGCCATCAGGATCACCGCGGGCGGCTGCGTGGCCAGGCTCAACTCGGCCGAAGGCAGCGGGCCGGCCGGGTCGGGCCCCATCGTCGCGGCCAGCTCCTTGTGCACGATGCCCACCAGCGCCTGGCCGGGGTTGAGCGAGCCCGCCACCTCCTGGCCCAGCGCCTTGTCCTTCACGCGGGCAATGAAGTCGCGCACCACGGGCAGCGCCACGTCGGCCTCGAGCAAGGCCATGCGCACCTCGCGCAGCATGTCCTGCACGTTGGTTTCGGTGATGCGGGCCTGGCCGCGCATCGTCTTCACCAGCTTGCTCAGCCGGTCACTCAGGGTCGAGGCCATCGCGGTGTTTGCCCGCGGCGAGCGGGCCCTTGGTCAGTACACTGTCGCGATGATTCTATCGACCGCCTCCCCCCCGCTCGCCCCGGGCGGCGCGCTGCTGCTGGCGGCGGTGGGCGCGGCGCTGTACGTGGCTGCGGCGCTGCCGCTGCCCCGACTGCAGCGTTTTTCAGCGGCTGCACTGCTGGGCGGCTTCGTGCTGCACCTGTTGCTGCTGGTGGTGGACATCGGCGGCCTGGGCCAGCCCGAGCCCGGCGCGCGGCTGGGTTTCGGCCCGGTGCTGTCGATGGCGGTGTGGCTGGTGATCGCCGTGCACACGGTGGAAAGCCGCCTCGTGCCCTTGCCCGGGGTGCGCAAGTGGCTGGGCGGGGCCGGGGCGCTGGCGGTGGTGCTGGCTGCCCTGTTCCCCGGGGACACGAGGCCGGTGACTTCGGCGCTGGCGCCGTTGCACTTCGCGCTCGGTGTCGGTTCCTACGGCCTGTTCGGTGCCGCCGTGCTGCACGCGGTGCTGCTGGACGCGGCCGAGCGGCGCCTGCGCGCCGGCAACCCGGCCGGCGGAGACGCGCGCGCGACAGGCATGCCGCTGCTGCAACTGGAGCGGCTCACCTTCCGCTTCGTCGAGGCCGGCTTCGCCGTGCTCACGGCCGCGCTCGTGCTGGGCACCTTCACCGCAGCCCTGGAAATGCGCGGCTGGCGCTGGGACCACAAGACGGTGTTCTCGCTGCTGGCCTGGGGCGTGTTCGCGGCGTTGCTGGTGGGGCGCCGCCTGCGCGGCTGGCGCGGCCACCGCGCCACGCGCTGGCTGTACTCGGGTGCGGTGCTGCTGCTGCTGGGTTACGCCGGTTCGCGCTTCGTGCTGGAAGTGATGCTCGAGCGCGGTACCGCCTGAGGGAACTGGAGCCGACCATGAAATACCTCGTGCTGCTGGGCGTCGTGGTGCTGGCCTGGGTGCTGTTCTTCAAGGGCCGGCGCAAGACGCCACCGGTGGGCCGCGCCAACGACACGGCCCAGGCCGCACCCATGCTCGCCTGCAGCCACTGCGGCGTGCACCTGCCCAAGACCGAAGCCGTGTTCGACGCCGAAGGCCGGCCCTTCTGTGGCGAGGCGCATCGCCTGGCCGGGCCGCGCTGAAGTGGCCGCCCGCGGGGCCGATGGCCGCTGACGAAGCTTCGGGCGCGACGCCCCCGGCGCCTGCCCGCGGCGCCGCGCCGGAGGAGCCGGCCTCGCAGCGGCGCCAGGACGACCGCCGCCAGGGCGAGCGCCGCGCCGTCGATCGGCGCAAGACCGGTGGCCGGCGCCAGGAGGACTCGCTGTTCGGCGCCTTCGCTGCCACTGACTCGCTGGGCGCGGCCGAATCCTTCTTCGACCCCGGCTGGGTGGCCGCAGGCGACCGGCAGCTCGACAGCCACTTCGTGCTACGACAGGCACGTCGTGCCGCCCAGGCACAGGACAGCGCCCTGGCGCGTGTCTACCGCACCTACGCCGCAGCGCGTGCGGCCATCGGCGCGAGTCTGGTCGCGGTGCAGGGCGTGGGCAGCCTGCTGGGTGCGCGCAGCAGCGAGTGGCTGGCGCTGGTCTCGGTCGTCTACGCGGTGCAGGCCATCACGCTGTGGCTGCTGCCGCGCTTCGGTGCGCTGGCGCAGCCGCAGCCGCAGGCCCGGCAGCGGCGGCGCCAGTGGCTGGCGACTATCGGCGTCGATCTGCTGGCCTTCACGCTGCTGCACCTGCTGGCCATCGGTTCCACCTTCAATTTCACCGCCCTGCTGGTGCTGCCGGTATTGATGGCCGGCGTGCTGACCTCTCGGCTGCTGGCGCTGGGCACGGCCGCAGGCGTGGCGCTGATGTTGCTGCTGGTGGCTTCGCGCACGGTGCTCGGCGGCGCCGATGCGCCGCTGCTCATGCTGCAGTCGGGCCTGGCGGGGCTGGGCCTGTTCATCATCGCGCTGCTGGCCGGCGAACTGGCCGGGCGCCTGGCGCGCGAGGAACTGGCTGCGCGCGGCAGCCTGGAACTGGCGCGCCAGCAGGCGCAGCTGAACCGGCTGGTGATCGAGGAGATGGCCGACGGTGTGCTCGTCGTCGACCGCCGCCTGCGCGTGCGCGCGGCCAACCCGGCGGCGCGCGCGCTGCTGGTCGACCAGGGCCTGAGCCCGCCGGCCCCCTTCACCCTGCACGACCGCACGTCGTGGGCCGCGCTGCAGCAGGCGGTCGAGCGGGCGCTGGCCGAAGGCGCGTGGCCCGAGGCCGGTCGCGACATCCTGCTGGCCTTCGGTGCCGGGCACACGCGCACGCTGCGCCTGCGCGTGCGCTTCATGCGCCAGCGCGGCAACGACTGGGAGCCTGCCGCGGCGGCCGAGGACGGCGGCGGCGAGCCCTTCACGGTGTTGCTGCTGGAAGACGTGCGCACGCTGCAGGCACGCATCCGGCAGGAGAAGCTGGCCGCCATGGGTCGCGTCTCGGCCGGCATCGCGCACGAGATCCGCAACCCGCTGGCTGCCATCGCGCAGGCCAATGCCCTGCTGCTGGAGGACGAACTGCCGCCGGCGCAGCAGCGGCTGGCGCGCATGGTGGCCGACAACGTGGCGCGCCTGAAGCGCCTGGTGGACGACGTGATGGAAGTGGCGCCCGGCACCGCGCCCGAGCCGCACGCCATCGATGCCACGGCCGAAGTGGCTGCCGGCGTGGCCGACTGGTCGCGTACCGTGAAGCTGCCGCACGGCCCCGAAGACCGGCTGCGCCTGGACTTGCCGGCGGCGCCGCTAGCGGTGCTGTTCGACGCCGAACACCTGCGCCGTGTGCTCGTCAATCTGCTCGACAACGCGCACCGCCACGCCAGCGCCGGCCCCGGGGCCATCTACCTGCGCCTGTCGGCGCGCGACGAAGCCACCGCCGTGCTCCTGGTGCTGAGCGACAGCCCGCCGATCGCGCCCGAGGTCGAGCGGCACCTGTTCGAGCCCTTCTTCTCCACGCGCAGCCGCGGCTCGGGGCTGGGCTTGTATATTTGCCGCGAGTTGTGCGAGCGCTATGGCGCGAGCATCGAATACCGTCCGCGCCCGGCCGCCGAGAGGCTGCGCAACGAATTCAGCGTGGCCCTGCGCCGTGCACCACCGAAGGCTGCTGCCGCGGCGCCGGCCCCCGCACCGCTCCACGCCACCTGAACAAGCCCCGACTGCCGCCATGAACCCTCGCCTGCTGGTCGTCGACGACGAGCCCGACCTGCGCACCTTGTACGAGTTGACGCTGCTGCGCGAAGGCTACGACGTCGAAAGCGCAGGCTCGGTCGAGGAAGCCTGGGCGCTGCTGGCGCAGCGCGGTGCGGGCGGCTACCAGCTCGTGATCACCGACATGCGGCTGCCCGACGGCACGGGGCTCGACCTGCTGCGCCGCCTGGAAGAGTCCGTCCACCCGGAGAAGGCCATCGTCATCACCGCCTACGGGTCGCCCGAGAACGCGGTGGAGGCGCTCAAGGCCGGTGCCTACGACTATCTGACCAAGCCGGTGGACCTGCGCCAGTTCCGCGCCGTGGTGGCTTCGGCGCTCGGACGCCTGCCGGGCGCACAGGCGCCCGCGACCGGCAAGCGGGCGCCGGTCGCGGTGCGCGCCGCGGCCGTGCCGCCGCGCACGGCGCTGGAACGCCTCGTCGGTGCGTCGGCGGCCATGCAGCAGGTGCGTTCGCTGGTGGAGCGCGTGGCGCGCAGCATGGCGCCGGTGCTGGTGTGCGGTGAGTCGGGCACCGGGAAGGAATTGGTCGCACGCGCCATCCACGACTGCTCGCCGCGCAGCGGCGGGCCGTTCGTGGCCGTCAACTGCGGCGCCATTCCCGAGACCCTGCTCGAAGCCGAGTTCTTCGGCTACCGCAAGGGGGCTTTCACCGGCGCCAACGAAGACCGCGAAGGCTTCTTCCAGGCCGCGCAGGGCGGCACGCTGTTCCTCGACGAGATCGGCGACCTGCCGCTGCAGATGCAGAGCAAGCTGCTGCGCGTGATTCAGGAACGCGCCGTGCGGCCGCTGGGTGCGGTGGCCGAGGCGCCGGTGAACGTGCGCATCGTCAGCGCCACGCACAAGGACCTGGGCGCCGAGGTGCAGGGCGGCCGCTTCCGGCAGGACCTGTACTACCGGCTCAACGTCATCCGCATCTGGGTACCGCCGCTGCGCGAGCGCATCGCCGACACGCCCGCGATCTGCGCCGCGGTGCTGGAGCGCATCGCCGCCGATGCCGGTGTCTCGCCACCACCGGAGCTGGCGCCCGACGCGCTGCAGCACCTGCTGCGCTATGCCTTTCCCGGCAATGTGCGCGAGCTGGAGAACCTGCTGCACCGCGCGCTGGCGCTGGCGGCCGGCCACGAGATCGGCCGCGCCGACCTGGGACTGCCCGAAGAAGTGCTGCACGAGGCGGCGCCGGTCGACCCCGAACCGGCGCCGCAGGCACCTGCCGGCCCCGCGCGCGCCGACGTCCCTGCGCCGGCGTCCCTGCCCAGCGACCTGGCGGCGTATCTGGACGAAGTGGAACGCGACATCCTGGAGCGTGCGCTGGAGCGCCACCGCTACAACCGCACCGCCGCCGGCGCCAGCCTGGGGCTGTCGCTGCGCCAGATGCGCTACCGCATGGCGCGCCTGGGCGTGGGCGCGGCCGAGGGCCCGGCCGAGCGCAGCGAGCTGGCCTGAAAATGGCCGCACGCCCACGCTGGCTAGGCGGCTGGTGGCGGCCGGCGCGGCGCTGCCCGTCGCCGAACTTCGGGCCGCGGCCGGCCGGCACGGCGATCACGCTGGTGGTGGTGCACTCGATCAGCCTGCCGCCGGGTGAGTACGGCGGTGACGATGTCGAGCGCCTGTTCACGAACCGGCTCGACACCTCGGCGCATCCCTTCTACGCAGGGCTGCGCGGACTCGAGGTCTCGGCGCATTTCCTCGTTCGCCGCGACGGGCGCATGCTGCAGTTCGTGAGTTGCGACGAGCGCGCCTGGCACGCCGGGGTCTCGAGCTGGCGCGGGCGCGACAACTGCAACGACTGGTCCATCGGCGTCGAACTCGAGGGCCTGGAGGGCCAGCGCTTCGAAACGGCGCAATACCGGCAACTGGCCGTGCTGCTGCGCGCGCTGGCCGGACGCTACCCCATCGCCGAGGCCGTGGGCCACGAGCAGGTCGCGCCCGGGCGAAAGAGCGACCCCGGGCCGGGCTTCGACTGGAGCGAATTGCGCCGCGCCTTGCGCCGCCACCGGCCGCGGCTGCCGACGGCCGGCAACGGCGCCGCCTGAATTCACGCGCCGATCAGGCGCATTTCGCTCGTTGAACCGCGACTGGCGCGGCACCCGAGGCGTTCTTCCGCGCAGCGTGCGGTCCGGCACCGCGGTCGCCGTTCCGGGGCCTGGAATCGAACCGCCCAGTGACCACGGCCGGGCCTTCGTGCCAATGAGGGAAGCCCCGGATCGAACACTAGCCGTAGTGGGTTGTGGGGGTCACGACCCCCATATATAGTGTCCCCGGGTGATAATGCGGTGAACGCGCCGGCATCGCTTCCTGCCGTCTTCGGGCCTTTCCCGCAGGAGGCGGCCGATGCAGTGCGCCTGGCAGCCGTGGGGCGCCGAGGCAGGCCACCGACACGTTCACCCACAGCACATCCGTCAGCTCCGGGTCGCACGGCGCCGGTCGACGCGGATCTGACGCCGCCGCCTGGCACACCACATCACAAGAGGAATTCCATGCAGACTGTCCTGACCACCGCAACGCAAGGGTCGGCCCAGGCCCGTGGCACCATGCCCGCCGGCCCGCTGGCCGCCAGCAACGCCTACTCGGGCTACCAGATCATCCGCCGCAACGGTGCCGTCGTCGGCTTCGCGCCGGACAAGATCGCGGTGGCGCTGATGAAGGCCTTCCTGGCCGTGCACGGCACGCAGGGCGCGGCCTCGGCGAGCGTGCGCGAGACGGTCGACGGCCTCACCGAGGCCGT
Source organism: Rubrivivax sp. (assembly GCA_034522875.1). Lineage (GTDB taxonomy): Bacteria > Pseudomonadota > Gammaproteobacteria > Burkholderiales > Burkholderiaceae_C > Rubrivivax. The sequence continues at coordinate 43,996 of JAXHKY010000001.1, forward strand.
GATGCGCGCGTTGCTGCGTTCGCGTCCGGGCGGCGGCACCTTCCACATCGAAGACGTGCAGGACCATGTGGAGCTCGGCCTCATGCGCGGCGGCCACCACGAGGTGGCGCGCGCCTACGTGCTGTACCGCGAGCGGCGTGCCCAGGAGCGTGCGCGCCAGGCCACGCCAGTGCCGGCGCGGGCCGCCGAGCTGCACGTCATCGACGGCGGCCAGCGCGTGCCGCTGGACATGGCCGCGCTGCGTGCGCTGGTCGAGTCGGCCTGCGCCGGGCTGGGCGCCGACGTGAAGGCCGAGCCCATCCTGGCCGAGACGCGCCGCAACCTGTACGACGGCGTGCCGATGGAAGAGGTCTTCAAGGCCGCCATCCTGTCGGCGCGCACGTTGCTGGAAAAGGAGCCGGCCTACACCCGTGCCACGGCGCGGCTGCTGCTGCACACCATCCGTCGCGAGATCCTGGGTGGCGAGGTGACGCAGGCGCAGATGGCCGAACGCTACGCCGAATATTTTCCGCAGTTCATCAGGAAGGGCGTGCAGGCCGAACTGCTGGACGAGAGGCTGATGCAGTTCGACCTGGCGCGCCTGGGCGCGGCGCTGGACGCCAGCCGCGACCTGCAGTTCGACTATCTCGGCTTGCAGACGCTGTACGACCGCTATTTCCTGCACATCGACGAGCAGCGCATCGAGATGCCGCAGGCCTTCTTCATGCGCGTGGCCATGGGCCTGGCGCTGAACGAGATCGACCGCGAGGCGCGTGCCATCGAGTTCTACAACCTGCTGTCCAGCTTCGACTTCATGAGCAGCACGCCGACGTTGTTCAACAGCGGCACGCGGCGCAGCCAGCTCTCCAGCTGCTACCTCACCACGGTGGCCGACGACCTGGACGGCATCTTTGAAGCGCTGAAGGAAAACGCGCTGCTGAGCAAGTTCGCCGGCGGCCTGGGCAACGACTGGACGCGCGTGCGCGCCCTGGGCTCGTACATCAAGGGCACCAACGGCAAGAGCCAGGGCGTGGTGCCGTTCCTGAAGGTGGTGAACGACACCGCGGTGGCCGTCAACCAGGGCGGCAAGCGCAAGGGCGCGGTGTGCTCGTACCTGGAGAGCTGGCACCTCGACCTGGAGGAATTCCTGGAGCTGCGCAAGAACACCGGCGACGACCGCCGGCGCACGCACGACATGAATACCGCCAACTGGATCCCCGACCTGTTCATGCGCCGCGTCATGGAAGGCGCCGCGCATCCGGAGGATGCGAGCAAGGGCCAGTGGACGCTGTTCAGCCCCAGCACCTGCCCCGACCTGCACGACAAGTTCGGCACCGCCTTCGAGGAGGCCTACACCGCCTACGAAGCCAAGGTCGACCGCGGCGAGATCAAGCTCTACAAGCGCATGCGGGCCTTGGACCTGTGGCGCAAGATGCTTTCGATGCTGTTCGAGACCGGCCACCCCTGGATCACCTTCAAGGACGCCTGCAACGTGCGCAGCCCGCAGCAGCACGTGGGCGTGGTGCACAGCTCCAACCTGTGCACCGAGATCACGCTCAACACCAGCGACACCGAGATCGCGGTGTGCAACCTGGGCAGCATCAACCTGGCGCAGCACCTGCGGGACGGCGAGATCGACCAGGCCAAGCTCAAGCGCACCACGGCCACGGCCATGCGCATGCTCGACAACGTGATCGACATCAACTACTACGCGGTGAAGAAGGCGCGCGACAGCAACCTGCGCCACCGCCCCGTGGGGCTGGGCATCATGGGCTTCCAGGACTGCCTGTACCAGTTGCGCGTGCCTTACGCCAGCGACGAGGCGGTGGCCTTCGCCGACCGCAGCATGGAGGCCGTGTGCTACCACGCCTACTGGGCGAGCACCGAACTGGCCGAGGAGCGCGGCCGCTACAGCAGCTACCGCGGCAGCCTGTGGGACCGCGGCATCCTGCCGCAGGACACGCTGGACCTGCTGCAGCAGCAGCGCGGCGGCTTCCTCGAAGTCGACCGCTCCAGCAGCATGGACTGGAACGCGCTGCGCGAACGCATCGCCGAGCACGGCATGCGCAACAGCAACTGCGTGGCCATCGCCCCCACCGCCACCATCAGCAACATCATCGGCGTCGACGCGTCCATCGAGCCAAGCTTCGGCAACCTGTCGGTGAAGAGCAACCTGTCGGGCGAGTTCACGGTGGTCAACGAGTACCTCGTGCGCGACCTCAAGCAACTCGGACTGTGGGACGACGTGATGGTGATGGACCTCAAGCACTTCGACGGCTCGCTGCGGCCGATCGACCGCGTGCCCGAGGAACTCAAGCGCCTGTACGGCACGGCCTTCGAGGTCGACCCGACCTGGCTCATCGAGGCCGGTGCGCGGCGCCAGAAGTGGATCGACCAGGCACAGTCGCTCAACATCTACATGGCGGGTGCCTCGGGGCGCAAGCTCGACGAGACCTACAAGCTGGCCTGGCTGCGCGGCCTGAAGACGACCTACTACCTGCGCACCACGAGTGCCACCTATGCCGAGAAATCGACGGTGGCGCGCGGTGCGTTGAATGCAGTCTCGAATGTCGAGGCCGCAAGCGTCGCGGCCATTGCGGAACCCGCGACCGACGTCAAGTTCTGCGCCATCGACAACCCCGACTGCGAGGCCTGCCAATGACGCCGTGAAGGCCGCTTCAAATGATCACGGCTTCATCGATGCGATGCCGCAACAACGAGAACGCCGTGATGTCAACTAGTGCTTGGTGTTCAAGCACAACACTCCGATAATTCGACGCCATAGGAAGTACTCACATGCTGGTCTGGGAAGACGACGTCAGGACACCCTCTCATCAAGTGCCGCGCGGTCCGGCTCACCCTGTCGCCGCTGCCTCGAATGCAGCGGCAGCCCTTGTCTCCGAGTTGCGGCCCATGCCGCTGAGCCTGCCGGCCGCGCCGGCACCTGCCGCAGCGCCGGGCAAGGCACACGACCACGGCGCCGACAAGCGCCGCGTCAATGCCGCCGACAAACGCATCATCAACGGCCACACCGACGTCAACCAGTTGGTGCCGTTCAAGTACAAGTGGGCCTGGGAGAAATACCTCTCCACCTGCGCCAACCACTGGATGCCGAACGAGGTGAACATGTCGCGCGACATCGCGACCTGGAAAGACCCGAACGGCCTGACCGACGACGAGCGCCGCATCGTCAAGCGCAACCTCGGCTTCTTCGTCACTGCCGACTCGCTGGCGGCCAACAACATCGTGCTCGGCACCTACCGGCACATCACGGCGCCCGAGTGCCGCCAGTTCCTGCTGCGACAGGCCTTCGAAGAAGCGATCCACACCCACGCCTACCAGTACATCGTCGAGTCGCTGGGGCTGGACGAAGGCGAGATCTTCAACGCCTACCACGAGGTGGCGTCGATCCGCGACAAGGACGAGTTCCTGATCCCGTTCATCGACGCGATCATGGACCCGCACTTCCACACCGGTACGCCCGAGAACGACCAGACGCTGCTCAAGAGCCTGATCGTCTTCGCCTGCCTGATGGAGGGCCTGTTCTTCTACGTCGGCTTCACGCAGATCCTGGCCTTGGGCCGGCAGAACAAGATGACGGGCGCGGCCGAGCAGTACCAGTACATCCTGCGCGACGAGTCGATGCACTGCAATTTCGGCATCGACCTCATCAACCAGATCAAGCTCGAGAACCCGCTGCTGTGGACGCCGGCGTTCAAGGCCGAGATCAAGGCCCTGTTCGAGAAGGCGGTGGAGCTGGAGTACCGCTATGCCGAAGACACCATGCCGCGCGGCGTGTTGGGCATGAATGCGAGCATGTTCAAGGGCTATCTGCGCTACATCGCCAACCGGCGTGCGACGCAGATCGGCCTGGAGGCGCTGTTCCCGAACGAGGAGAACCCGTTTCCCTGGATGAGCGAAATGATCGACCTGAAGAAGGAACGCAACTTCTTCGAGACCCGTGTCATCGACTATCAGACCGGCGGCGCCCTGGCGTGGGATTGAAGGCGCCAGCGCCGCATTTCGAGCGACCGCGCAGCCTGGGCAGGCGCGCGGGCGATCAAGTTATCTGAGTTTCCAAGAATGACGAGCCAAGGCCGGCACAAGACCGTGAGTACAGCCGAGCTCGCGACCCCGTTCACCGCACCGGGGCGACCGTTGCAGGGCCCGCGCCCCGCAGCAGACCGCCGGGTGGTGAATCTCCGAAGTGCCCTGCGCACCGCGGAGCCTTTTGCAACTTGATCAAGGAGATCGTTATGGCAACTGCGAAGAAGGCCGCTCCGGCCAAGAAGGCCGCTCCGGCGAAGAAGGCCGCTCCGGCGAAGAAGGCCGCTCCGGCGAAGAAGGCCGCACCGGCGAAGAAGGCCGCACCGGCGAAGAAGGCCGCACCGGCGAAGAAGGCTGCACCGGCGAAGAAGGCCGCGCCGGCGAAGAAGGCCGCACCGGCGAAGAAGGCTGCGCCTGCGAAGAAGGCTGCGCCGGCGAAGAAGGCTGCGCCTGCGAAGAAGGCTGCGGCGGCGAAGAAGCCTGCGACAAAGAAGGCGGCGCCAAAGAAGGCTGCCAAGAAGCCGGCACCTGCTGCTCCTTCCGCGGCGCCTGCGAAAACAACGCTGAATCCGGCAGCAGCTTGGCCATTTCCGACGGGCAACAAGCCCTAGAAGTCAAAGTGTGCGAACCCGCCCTGGCGAGTTCATGCTCACCTAGTGATTCTACGAAGAGCCTGGCGTCGCTGGGCCTTTTTTTTGCATGCTTGCTGCAGAGCCGATTCATCGCACTGCCCCTGCAGCCACTTGACTTACCAGTGATCAAGGGAAGTGCTTGAGTCACTTGCAAGGAGATGCATGGATGAGTCACCTACTTGTACAGCGACTCGATCAGAGAGCTTCATCGGCATCGGATCCGATGGTCAAGGCGTGCGAAATTTTGGCAAGAAAGGGGTGATATCTCGGCACGGGTTGGAAAATTCTCGGATAAGGCGAAAGAGATTATCGCTCGAAGTTGCGTACATCGATTTTGGCGACGGTCGCAGTGGACACGTTACGGCATGGATAATGCTTACGGAAGGTTTGCTGCATCTTTTCGAAAACTTGAGTCCGTTAGCCCTGGATCGTGTCACAAGAGCTCAGATTCTCGGCTTGGCAATGAAGGATTCTTCAGTTGTTGCGATTGCCTCCGCGTGGAAGGCGCATATCGAGTTTGAGATATCAGACTTCGAGTCCATGCTCAAGTCTCTGAAGGTCGCAATTGCTTCGCGAAAGTGAGTTGAGTGATCACGACGCAAATGCAAGACTTGCGATGGTACTTAGCGACTCGTTCTTGGTCTGTGGTCAAAAACGCTCTGCTCAAGATTGGTTCATGCGTAGCCGTGAGCATGCCCTCAAGGATGGTGATCAAGCAAGTATTGAGGCGCTGTTATATAACCGAGCCGCCTTTAGCCTGGCAAGAATTCGAGTAGAGCGATGCTTTTCAGATGTAGATGCAGATCGATTATCTCTGCTTCGAATGGAAATTGCTTCTGCCAAGAATCTTCAAACTCTCACGAGAATTGCGGCTCTCACAAACTTTATCCATTTGTGCGAAGCTAGATTGCTAATTCTAGAGGAAAGGTTTTCGTTGGCTATAGACGCGCTAACCAACATTCGCAATGCTCAACCATTTGCAGATTATAATTTCAACCAGTCGTTTGTAGATCTTGAAGTGTCCTTTTGTCTTCAGCACCTAGGTCGACATACGGAGGTTCAACCGATTTATAACTCAATCGATTGGTCTACTTTCGAGCGACTTGATGTTGATGAGCAATTAGTTGCCGCTTGGATGCGTCGATTGATGTGTGCGAAAGATTCATCAATCGGCAGGGAGAGCGATGCGAAGGAGTTATTCGAGCATTTGTCGGCGAAATATGAGCAAATGCGATTACAATTAATTGAGGGCTTGCGACCTTTCGCTAGCGTCGAATAGGAGATACTTTGGAATTGATGCGTCGGTCACGATGTGAAATTTTTTGAGTGAACAGCGCTTTGATAGGTAGCCTATGCCCCCCCTCATCAGCATAGTCATGGGTTCCTCCAGCGACTGGGAAACCCTCCGTCACGCCGCGGAAATCCTCGACGCGTTTCAGGTGCCGCATGAGCGTCGTGTCGTCTCCGCTCATCGCATGCCCGACGACATGTTTGCCTTTGCCGACCAGGCCGCGGCGCGCGGGCTGCGCGCCATCATCGCCGGGGCAGGCGGGGCGGCGCACCTGCCGGGCATGGTGGCGGCCAAGACCGTGGTGCCGGTGCTCGGCGTGCCCGTCGCCAGCAAACACCTGAATGGCGTGGACTCGCTGTATTCCATCGTCCAGATGCCCAAAGGCATTCCCGTGGCCACCTTCGCCATCGGCGCGGCCGGCGCGGCCAACGCGGCACTGTTCGCTGTGGCCATGCTGGCCGCCCACGACGACACCCTGCGCCAGCGCCTGAAAGAGTTCCGGGCGCAACAGACCGACGCCGCCCGCGCCATGACGCAGGACCTGCGGTGACCGCCGCAAACCCCGCGCCTTTGCCGCCCCACGACAGGCCCCCGCCACCACTGCCGCGCGCGCCACTGTTGCCCGGCAGCCTGATGCTCGGCGTTCTCGGCGGTGGCCAGCTCGGACGCATGTTCGTGCATGCGGCGCAGCGTCACGGCTACCGCGTCGCGGTGCTCGACCCCGACGCCGCCAGCCCCGCCGGCGCGGCGGCCGACCTGCACCTGTGCGCCCCCTATAGCGACCCCGCCGCGCTGGCGCAGTTGCAGAAGACCTGCGCCGCCGTGACGACCGAATTCGAGAACGTGCCCGCCGCCACGCTGCGCGCGCTGGCCGATTCGCTGCCGGTGTCGCTGCCGGTGTCGCCGCCGGCCGCCGCGGTGCAGGTCTGCCAGCACCGCGCGCTGGAAAAGCGCTGCTTCGTGCAGGCCGGCGTGCCGTGCGCGCCGCATGCCCTGATCGAATCGCTTGCCGACACCACCGCGTCTGCCGTCGCGGCGCTGCTGCCCGGCATCCTCAAGACCTCGCAGCTGGGCTACGACGGCAAGGGCCAGGCCCTTGTCGAACGCGCCGGGGACCTGCCCGCCGCTTGGTCGGCCTTGGGCAGCGTGCCCTGCGTGCTCGAACAGCGCCTGCCCCTGCGTCACGAGATCAGCGTCATCGTCGCGCGCGGGCACGATGGGCAGGTGGTGCACCTGCCGGTGCAGCAGAACCTGCACCGCGACGGCATCCTCGCAGTGACGCAGGTGCCTGCGCCCGCCGTCGCCGAGTCCACCGCCGCGCAGGCCGTGGCTCTGGCCACGCGGCTGGCGGGGTCACTGAGCTACGTGGGTGTCCTGTGCGTTGAATTCTTCGTGCTGGCCGACGGCTCGCTGGTGGCCAACGAAATGGCGCCGCGGCCGCACAACTCGGGCCACTACAGCGTCGATGCCTGCGACGTGTCGCAGTTCGACCTGCAACTGCGCACGCTGGCCGCGCTGCCCCTGGTGTCGCCGCGCCTGCATTCCGCAGCCGTCATGCTCAACCTGCTGGGCGACCTGTGGTTTGTCGCCGACCCGCAGCCGTGCACACCCGACTGGGCCGGACTGCTGGCGCTGCCCGGCGTGCACCTGCACTTGTACGGCAAGACCGAGGCGCGTCGCGGGCGCAAGATGGGCCACGTCACGGTCACCGCGGCCGACGCCGCCGCGGCGCGTGCCACCGCGCTGCAGGTGGCCGCCTTGCTCGGACTGCCCGCCTTCTGAACACGGCTGGCGCGATGCCCTTGATGCCGGGCCACGACCCCCAGGCCGTGCAGGCCGCGGCTGCACTGCTGGCTGCGGGCGAACTGGTGGCCTTTCCCACCGAAACCGTCTACGGCCTGGGCGCCCGCGCCGACGACGACGCGGCGGTGGCGCGCATCTTCGCCGCCAAGGGGCGCCCGGCCGACCACCCGCTGATCGTGCACGTGGCCGACGCAGCCGCGGCACTCGTCTTCGCTGCCAGCGTCGACGACGCGGCCCGGCGCCTGATGAGCGCCTTCTGGCCCGGCCCGCTGACCGTGATCGTGCCGCGCCGGCCCGGCTGCGGCAGCGCGGCCGCGGGCGGGCAGGCCAGCATCGGCCTGCGCCAGCCCGCGCACCCGGTGGCGCTGGCGCTGCTGCGCCAGGCGGCGCGGCTGGGCGTGCCCGGCGTGGCCGCACCCAGCGCCAACCGCTATGGGCGCGTCAGCCCCACCACGGCGGCGCATGTGCGGCAGGAATTCGGCGACGCGCTGGCGGTGCTGGACGGTGGCGCCTGCGCGGTCGGCATCGAGTCGGCCATCGTCGACTGCACGCGCGGCCACCCCGCGCTGCTGCGCCCGGGGCAGATCGGGCGCGCCGCACTGCAAGCCGTGCTCGGGGTGCCGCTGGCCGCCCCCGACGCGGCCTCCCCGCGCGCCCCCGGCACGCTGGCCTCGCACTACGCGCCGGCGGCCGCGGTGCACCTGCTGGACACCGCAGACCTGCAGTCCCGACTGCAGGCGCCGGCCCGGGCCGGCCCGGTGGTGGGGGTATATTCCCGGCTGGTGCCTGCGCCGGGGGCCGGCTGGGTTCATCGGGCCATGCCGGCCGATGCGGCAGCGGTGGCGCACGAACTGTTTGCGGTGTTGCGCGAGTTCGACGCCGCCGGGGTAGCGGCCATCTGGGTCGAGCGGCCGCCGACCGGCCCGGAATGGGAGGGTGTGCGGGACCGGCTTGGCCGCGCCGCCGCCGCCTGACCGGGCGCCCCGTCCAGGACCCTTGCCCAGCACGAACCCGCTTTCGGAGCACTGATGATTCTTTTTCGCCTGGCCCGTGCGCAGTGGCCGCGTGTCGCGGCCGGCCTGCTGGCCGTCGCGGCCTTGGTGGCCGCCTGCGGCGGCAGCACGACGCAGTACGAGCCGTTCATTGCCGAGCGCGTCTTCGCCTTCGGCGACGAAACGAGTGTGCTCACCGCGTCGCCCGCCGGCAACGGACTCAAATACAGCATCAACGGTCTCGACGGCGACGGCAACGTGGACTGCCGGCTGAACCCGATCTGGGTGCAGTCGGTGGCTGCGCTGTATGGCTTCGTTGCTGCCGAGTGCAATCCGAACGGCCTGGAACCGAAGGCGACCATCTTCGCCGAGGCGGGCGCCAAGGTCGACGACGTCATTCGGCAGGTCGAGCGGGCCGCGCTCCTGGTCGACCGCCGTTTCGGCGACAAGGACCTGGCCACCGTGCTGGCCGGGGCCAACGACATCCTCGAGCTCTATGCACGCTATCCGGCCGAATCGCCGGACGCCCTGCTGGCGCAGGCGCGGTCGCGCGGGGTGCAACTGGCGCGGGCCGTCAACGCGCTCGTCGCGCTGGGCGCCAGGGTGGTGGTCTCCGACCTGCCCAGCCTGGGTCTGACGCCTTTCGCACGGAAGGAAAAGGCGCTGCACACCGACACCGACCGCGCGGCGCTCCTGACCGACCTGAGCACGGCCTTCAACGAGCAACTCGGCGTCAATATCCTGCTCGACGGGCGCTATATCGGCCTGGTGCAGGCCGACCTGCAGTTCCGGGCGATCAGCGACAACCCGGGGACCTTGAACGTGACGGAAGGGGCCTGCACGGCGGCGCTGCCGCTGTGCAACACCGCCACGCTGGTGCCCGGCGCCAGTGCATTCACGCACCTGTGGGCCGACGACACCCGCCTGTCCGGTTTCGGCCAGTCGCAACTGGCCACGCTGGCCATCGACCGCGCCAGCCGCAACCCGTTCTGAGCATTCAGGCCGGCGGTGCGGCGCGCCGCTTGCGGTCTTCCAGCAGCTTCACGGCCAGGATGGTGGCCGACAGCGCCAGCGTCACCGCATTGGCCAGCACGATCGGCCACTCGCCCAGCGCCAGGCCGTAGGCCAGCCACAGTGCCACGCCCAGCGTGAAGGCGCCGTACATGCCCAGCGAGATGCCGCGCACGTCGCGCGTGCGCAGCGTCAGCAGCGCCTGCGGTACGAAGGCCGCCGTGGTCAGCGTGGCGGCCAGGTAGCCCAGAAGGTCTTGCAGGGTCATCGACGGTCCGATCAGCGCCGCGTCGCGTCGCGCAGCGTCCATTGCACCAGCGCGTCCAGCGCCGGCCGCGCCGCAGCCGCCTGCGGGTGGTTGACGATGGCCACCAGCACGTAGCGGCGGCCGCTGTCGGAAAGCACGTAGCCGGCCACGCCGCTGACGTCGCGCAGCGAGCCCGTCTTCAGGTGCGCCAGGCCCGGCGTGGCGCGCGAGCGGCGCAGCGTGCCGTCCAGGCCCGAGATCGGCAGCGACGACATGAGCTCGCTCATCACCGGGCTGTCGTAGGCCTGCCGCAGCAGCCGCGCCATCTGCTGGGCGCTGATGCGCGTGTGGCGCGACAGGCCCGAGCCGTTGTCCAGGACCGGGTGGGCACCGGCGGACGCCGCGGGCAAGGGGGACCCGACGCGGCCGCCGGCCGGGCCGGGTTCGCCCGCGCGTTCAGCCACCCAGTCCTTGAGCAGCACGCGTGCGGCCTCCTCGGTGGCCGGCTGCTGCGGCGCCGCCTGCAGCGCCAGCGTCAGGAACAGCTGTTGCGCCATCAGGTTGTTGCTGTATTTGTTGATGTCGCGCACCACTTCGGCCAACGGCGGCGAAAGCCATTCGAAGGCCGGCCGGGCCTGCGCCGGTGCCGGACCGGTGCGCGCGCGGCCGTGCAGTCGGCCGCCCATCTCGCGCCACAGCGCCTCGAGCAGGCGTGCGTCGTAGGTGGCGGGCTGCGGGTCGGCCACCGGCCAGGTCTGCTCGCCGCAGGCCGCGGCGTAGTTCCCCGCAAAGCGCGTGCGGCCGGCCTCGAAGCCGGCCTTGAGCGCCGCGCGCCAGTCGCCGCAGGGCCCTGCGGCCAGCGGCACGCTGGCGTCGACCACCGTGGCCGCCAGTGGCGGCTCGGCCACCACCCGCGCCACGCCGGCGGCAGCGTCGGGCACGAAGCTGTAGATCACCGAGCGGAAATTGAGCAGCAGCGCCGCGGGCCGCACGTTGTAGGGGCGCAGCGCTTCGCCGTCGAAGTCGCCGGGGTCGGCTTCGGGCACGGCAAAGGCGCTGCCGTCGAGCACGATGTCGCCACGGATCTCGCGCACGCCCAGCGCCTGCACGCGGCGCAGCAGCAGCCACACGCGTTCCAGCACCAGCGTCGGGTCGCCGCTGCCCCGGATGGCGAGCGAGCCTTCCAGCACGCCGTCGCGCAGTGGGCCGTCCAGCCACACCGGCGTGCGCCAGCGCCAGGCCGGTCCCAGCCGGTCCAGCGCCGCGGCGGTGGTCAGCAGCTTGGCCAGCGAGGCGGGATTCACCGGTTCGTTCGGACGCCACTGCAGCAACGGCCGGCCGCCGCCGACGTCCTGCACCACGACCGACAATGCGCCGGCCGGCACGCGGGCGCGCTGCAACGCCGACTGCACTTCGGCGGGCAGGTCCTGCGCCGCGTGCAGCGGCGCCAGCGCCGCAGCGCCGCAGATCAGCGCGGTGCACAGGGCAGCCCGGGTTTGCCACATGGCGCGCATGATCGCACGGCTAAACTGCCTGGATGACTTTCGCCGCGCCGCCCGAAGCGTTGTCAGCCAGTGTCTGCCTGCTGGCCTTCGACACCTCCACCGAGCGCCTGGCGCTGGCCCTGCAGGGCCGCGACGGGACCGGGTTCACCCGGCTGGTCGCGGGCGGTGCCGCGGCGTCCGCGGCGCTGCTGCCGCAGGTGCACGGCCTGCTGGCGCAGGCGCGGCTGACGCTGGCCGACCTGGACGCCGTGGCCTTCGGCCGCGGCCCCGGCGCCTTCACGGGCCTGCGCACGGCCTGCGCCGTGGCGCAGGGGCTGGGGCTGGGCCTGGCGCGGCCGCTGCTGGCGCTCGACAGCCTGCTCATCGTGGCCGAGGATGCCCGCGCGCAGGCCGCACCCGGCGCCGCGGCATTCGATGTCGGCGTGGCCATGGACGCCCGCATGGACGAGGTCTATGCCGGCCGCTATCGCTGGCAAGACGGACATTGGCAGGTGCTGCAGGCGCCGGCCTTGTGCAGCCTGCCGGCACTGGCCGAGGCCTGGGCCGGCGCAACCCGGCAGGCACTGGCCGGTTCGGCGCTGGCGGCTTTCGGGCCGAGGCTGGGCCTGCCGGCCGGTGGCCCGCGCATCGAAGCCGAACGAGACCGCGCCGGCGCCTTGCTGCGGCTGACCGTGCAGGCGGCGCGCGCCGGGCAGGGCGTGGACGCGGCCGAGGCCTTGCCGCTGTACCTGCGCGACAAGGTGGCGCTGACCAGCGCCGAGCGCGAGGCCGCGCGCGCCGCGGCGGCTGCGCAGGCATGAATGCGCTGCTGCAGCCCCCGCCGTGGCGTCGCGCCATGACGCTGCAGGACCTGGACGCCGTGCTCGCGATCGAGGCCAGCGCCTACGGCTGGCCCTGGAGCCGGGGCAATTTCATCGACACCCTGGCCGCCGGCCACCTGGCCGAAGTGCTGGAGGACCAGCAGGCCGGTGTGGTGGGCTATTTCGTGGCCATGACCGGCGTCGGTGAACTGCACCTGCTCAACGTCACGGTGGCACCCGGGTGGCAGGGCCGGGGCCACGGTTCGGCGCTGCTCGAGGCAGTGATGGCCCATGGCCGCGAGCTGCGGCTGGCCGAGCTGTGGCTGGAGGTGCGCCAGAGCAACCATCGCGCGCGCGCGCTGTACGCGCGCCGCGGGTTCGCCGAAGTCGGCCTGCGGCGTGCTTACTACCCCGCTGCGGGGCGACGCGAAGACGCCGTGGTGATGCGCCTGGCGCTTGCCGAAGGGGGGCCGGATGCCGTGGACTGAGCGGCAGACGGCCTTGTTGCGTGGCCTGGGGCTGCGCCTGTGGGCGCCGCCGGACGCACCGTCGGCCGTCGCGGGCGCGCCCGTGGCGCCGACCACGACCCCGGCGCTCGCCACCCACGTGCGGCCAGCGGTTCCGCCGGCCGTGCCGGCGGCCCGCGCCCCGGCCCCGCGCCCCACCGCGCCGTCGGTCGCGGCACAACCGGCGGCCGCGCCGCCGGTGCAGCCCGCCCGCGCGGCGTCTGGCCGTGCGGATGTGAGCACCCTGGACTGGCCAGCGCTGCGCCAGGCCGTGGCCGATTGCCGGGCCTGCAGCCTGTGCCAGAGCCGCCGGCAGACCGTCTTCGGCACCGGTCACCTGCAGGCGCAGTGGCTGCTGGTGGGCGAGGCGCCGGGCGAACAGGAAGACGAGCAGGGCGAGCCCTTCGTCGGCGCCGCGGGCCAATTGCTCGACCGCATGCTGGCCGCGCTGCAGCTCACGCGCGCCGAAGACGGCCCGCAGCGGCCCGAGCAGCGCGTGTACATCGCCAATACGCTGAAGTGCCGGCCACCACGCAATCGCAACCCCACGGCCGAGGAACTGGCCTGCTGCGAGCCCTTCCTGGTGCGCCAAGTGGAATTGCTCGGGCCGCGCCTGATCCTGGCCCTGGGGCGTTTCGCGGTCCAGGCCCTGCTGCGCAGCGATGAAGCCATCGGCAAGCTGCGCGGCCGCGTGCATCAATTCGAAGGTGTGCCCGTGATCGTGAGCTACCACCCCGCCTACCTGCTGCGCAGCCCGCACGAGAAGGCCAAGGCCTGGGAAGACCTGTGCCTGGCGGCCAGCGTCTTCGAGGCCGGCGCCGCGCGTTGACGGTGCGGGTTCTTTCGATGCCGGCCTGCGCTCAAGCCTTGCCGGTGGTCTTGCGCGGCCGCTGCCAGCCCGGGAGGGTGACCTGGCGCGCCCGCGCCACCGTCAGCTGGCCGGCCGGCGCCGGCTTGGCGATGGTCGAGCCGCCGCCGATCGTGGCGCCGTCGCCCAGCGTCACCGGCGCCACCAGAACGCAGTTGCTGCCCACGTGCACGTCATCGCCGATCACGGTGCGGTGCTTGCGGGCGCCGTCGTAGTTGGCGGTGATGCTGCCGGCGCCGAAATTCACGCGCTCGCCCACCGTGGCGTCGCCCAGGTAGGCCAGGTGGTTGGCCTTGGCGCCCCGGGCCAGGGTGGAATTCTTGACCTCGACGAAGTTGCCGATGTGCACTTCTGCGCCAAGGTCGGCGCCGGGGCGCAGCCGTGCATACGGCCCCACCAGCGCACCGGCGCCGACCGTGGCGCCTTCGATGTGCGTGAAGGGGTGGATCACCGCGCCGGCGCCGATGCCCGCGTCGCGCACGATGCAGTGCGCGCCGATGCGCACGCCGTCGCCCAGCGCCACCTGGCCTTCGAAGATGCAGTTGACGTCGATCTCCACGTCGCTGCCGCAGGACAGCTGGCCACGCACGTCCAGCCGCGCCGGGTCGGCCAGGCGCACGCCGGCTTCCATCAGCGACTCGGCCACGGCACGCTGGTGGCGCCGTTCCAGGTCGGCCAGCTGCACGGGGCTGTTCACGCCCAGGACCTCGGTCTCGCTGGGCGCAGGCGTCGCCACCACCGGCACGTCCTCGGCCACGGCCATGGCCACGATGTCGGTGAGGTAGTACTCGCGCTGCACGTTGTCGTTCTTCAGCGCCATCACCCAGCGCGCGAGCAGCGCCGTGGGCGCGGCCATCATGCCGGTATAGACCTCGCGGATGGCGCGCTGCGCGGGGCTGGCGTCCTTGTGCTCGACGATGGCGCGCACCTGTTCGCCTTCGCGCACGATGCGGCCGTAGCCGGTGGCGTCGGGCAGCTCGATGGTCAGCAAAGCCAGCTTCGTGCCGCCGCAGGCCTGCACCAGCGCCAGCGCGGTCTCGGGGCGGATCAGCGGCACGTCGCCATTGAGGATGAGCGTGACCGCGTGGCCGGGGTCCAGCGCCGAAACCGCCTGCTGCACGGCGTGGCCGGTGCCCAGCTGCGGCGTCTGGCGCACGAAGACCGCACCACTGGCAGCGGCCTCGGTTTGAACCAGCTCGGCGCCGTGGCCGGTGACGACCACGGTGCGCACACGGCCCGTCTGATGCCCTACCTGCGCGGCGGTGGCCAGAACATGCTGCAATAAGCTTCGGCCGGCCAGCTTGTGCAGCACCTTCGGCAACGCCGACTTCATGCGGGTGCCCTTGCCCGCGGCCATGATCACGACGTTGAGTGCCATGCGGTTGTCTCTGCTCAAAAGCGCGATTATCGGGTTGCTGGTGCTGCTGATGGCCGGCTGCAGTTCGGTGCGCCTGGGCTACGGCAGCGGCCCGCTGCTGGCCTGGTGGTGGCTCGACGGCTATGTGGATTTCAGCCGCGAGACGGCACCGCTGGCGCAGCAAGGCATCGAGCGCTGGTTCGAATGGCACCGCGCCACCCAGCTGCCGGTTTACGCAGACCTGCTGTCCGCTGCCGCTCAGGACGTGCTGGAACCCGTGACGGCGACGCAGGCCTGCGCCTGGCAGGCCCGCGTGCGCAACGCGCTGACCCCGGCACTGGACCGCGCCGCCGAGCTGGCGGCTGACCTGTTGCCCACGTTGGGCGAAGCGCAGCTGCGCCACATCGAGCTTCGTTATGCCAAGGGCAACGACGAGATGCGCAGCGACTTCCTGCAGCCCGACCCGGCCGTGCGCCAGCGCGAATCGGTCACGCGCACGCTGGAGCGCGTCGAGCGCGTCTACGGCCGGCTGGAAGTGGCGCAGAGGCAGGTCATCGCCGCCGGCGTGGCGGCCTCGCCGTTCGACCCCGAACGCTGGCTGGCCGACCGCGAGCGCCGCCAACGCGAGACGCTGGCGATACTGCGTGAACTCGTGGCCACCGGCGCCGACCGCGACCAGCGCCTGGCCGGCCTGCGCACGCTGGCGCTGCGGCTGGAGCGTTCACCCGACCCCGATTACCGCGCCTACCAGATGCGGCTGGCCGAATACAACTGCCAGTTCGCGGCGCGCATCCACAACGCCACCACGCCCGAGCAGCGGCGCAAGGCGCGCGACACGCTCAAGGACTGGGCCGACGACTTCCGCACGCTGGCCGCGACGCCGGGTTGAAGCGGCTGCAGCCGCGGCGCCGGCCGCAGCGGCCTATTCGGGCAAGGTGACCATCACGCGGCGCGGGTTCAGTCCCAGGCGCGGAAAGTCCATCAGCGCGGCGTCGTACATGGCCGCCAGCGCACGCGGCCCCGGACTGGCATTGCCTTCGCTGGCGGCGCGGGTTTCGAACAAGGGCCGGCCATCGCCACGCGCGCGGATCAGCAACGCCACCTCACGTTCGTAGCGCGGCACCTGGGTCCAGCCCGACCAGCCCCAGTACGGCCCCATCCAGGGCCCATGGCGCCAGGTGCCATAGCCACCACGCCACCACAACGGGTCGTCCCAGACCTGCACCCCGATCAGGCGGTCACGCGCGCCCACCTGCACCAGCACCTCGGGTTCCTGCCCCGGCGCCACCGGCGTGAAGCCGGCCTTGAGCAGTGCACCCAGGGCCGCAACCTCCAGTGCGGCAGTGGCTTCGGCCTGCGCCTGTTGCGAAGGCAGGCGCTCGAAGGCGAAGCTGCCGGGCTTGCGTTCGGCCGGCCAGTCGCCCGTGCTCGACACATAGACGGTGAGGCTGTTGAAGGCGGCGCAACCCGCCAGCAGCAGGCCGGCCAGCAGCGGCCAGACAAGACGCGATCTCATGCTTCAGTCCTCATGTTGCGGGTTGCGGCTTGGATGCGGCACCACGCGTTACCCCAGCGCCGTATCGGTGCAGGGGTCGTCGTCGAAGGCCTTGTCACCCGCCGCGTCGGCCACGCCCGTGGCTTGGAGGCTCTCGAAGGGGTAGAGGTTCCGGTCCAGCAGGTGCGAACGCGTCACGTGCGCCATGGCGCGCAGCATGTTGTCGCTGCGGCCTGGGTACTGGCGTTCCCATTCGTGCAGCATCGCCTTCACCTGCACACGCTGCAGGTCGCTCTGGCTGCCGCACAAGCTGCACGGGATGATGGGAAATTGCCGGTGCTCGGCCCAGCGCTGCAGGTCGGTCTCGGCCACGTAGGCCAGCGGGCGGATGACGATATGTTGCCCGTTGTCGCTGACCAGCTTGGGTGGCATGCTCTTCAGGCGGCCACCGAAGAACATGTTGATGAGCAGCGTCACCACCATGTCGTCGCGGTGGTGGCCGAGAGCGATCCTGGTCGCGCCCAGCTCGCGCGCCACGCGGTACAACACGCCGCGGCGCAGCCGCGAGCACAGGCTGCACATGGTGGCGCCCTCGGGCACCAGCTTCTTCACCACCGAGTAGGTGTCCTGGTTCTCGATGTGGAAGGGCACGCCCCGGCGCTGCAGATATTCCGGCAACACGTGCGCAGGGAAGCCGGGCTGCTTCTGGTCCAGGTTCACGGCCACCAGTTCGAAGGGCACCGGGGCGCGCTCGCGCAGGCTGATCATCAGGTCGAGCAGCGCATGGCTGTCCTTGCCGCCGGACAGGCAGACCATGACCTTGTCGCCGGCCTCGATCATCTTGTAGTCGCCAATGGCCTGGCCCACCTGGCGGTGAAGCCGCTTGCTCAGCTTGTTGGCCTCGAAGACGGCCTTGCGCGGGTCGGTCGTTCTTGCGACGCCGGCCTCGGGTGCCGCCGCCAGCGCAGCTTCGGTGACGGTATTCACAAGCGGTCTTCCTTGATGCCGAAGACCTCGCAGCCCACGGCGTCGCAGTCGGGGTAGACGTCGGGCTTTTCGGTCGCCACGCGCGCGGCGTGCACGCGGGGGTGCGCCAGCACCCGCGCCAGCAGGTCGTCGGCCAGGGTTTCCTGCAAGTGGATGTGGCCCTGCGCCACGCGCTCCATCACCGTACGGCGGATGAAATCGTAGTCGACCACTTCGTCCAGCTTGTCGGCCTTGGGCGTGGACACCGCCAGCGGCACGTACAGGTCCACGTTGATGAGCACGCGCTGCTCACCCTTCTTCTCAAATTCGTGCACGCCGATATTGATCCACACCTCGTAGTTGCGCAGGAACAGGCGCCGGCAGTCCATCAGGCGCGGGTGGTTGATCAGGCTTTGCATCAGGGGGCTTTCGGTGCGGGGGTTTCGCGGGCCAGGAACATCACGTCGCGCGGCTGGGCCTGCAGGTGCTGGCCGCCGTCGACCAGCAGCGTGGTGCCCGTGATGGCGGGGGATTCGAGCAGGAATCGAACAGTGCGCGCCACGTCCTGCGGCGTGGAGCTGCGCTGCAGCGGCGTCATGCGGTGCGAGGCGTCGAATTCGCCGCCGCTCATTTCGCCCGACAGCAGCGTGACGCCCGGCGCCACGCCGCACACGCGCACGCGCGGCGCCAGCGCCTGCGCCAGCAGCGTGTTCGCGGCTTCCAGCGCGGCCTTGGACAGCGTGTACGAAAGGTAGTCGGGGTTGGGGTTCCACAGCTTCTGGTCGAGCAGATTGACCACGACACCGGTGCCGCCAGGCGCGCCCGGTGCGGTGACGCAGGCATGCAGTGCACGCGCCAGCACGATGGCGGAAGCCGTGTTGGCGCGCCAGTGGCGCTCCATGGCCGCGAAGCTGAAATCCCCGACGCTGTCGTATTCGAACAGCGACGCGTTGTTCACGACGGCGTCGACGCGGCCGAACGCCGCCTGCACGGCCGGCACCAGCGCCTCGCACTCGGTCTCGTCGGCCAGGTCGGCCGCGAAGGCGATGGCGCGGCCGCCGGCCTGCTGCACGGCGGCCACGGTCTGTTCAGCCTCGGCCGCCGAGCGCCGGTAGTGCACGGCCACCTGCCAGCCGTGCGCGGCCAGTTCCAGCGCGATCTCGCGGCCGATGCGCTGCGCGCTGCCGGTGACGAGCACCACCGGGCTTGGATCGGAGGGTTGGGACATGCTTCCTACAATGGCGCGGATGATCCACGCCGACCCGCAGAGTTTATCGGCGCAACTCACGGCGCGCCTGCTCGCAGCCATCGCGGCGGCCGGCGGCTGGTTGCCCTTCGACCGCTTCATGGCCATGGCCTTGTACGAACCCGGACTGGGTTATTACGCCAGCGGCCAGCGTCTCTTCGGCAGCATGCCCGCTTCGGGCAGCGACTTCGTCACCGCACCCGAACTCACGCCGCTGTTCGGCCGGGCGCTGGCGCGCCAGATGGCGCAGGGGCTGGACGCCGCGCAGGCCGACGAGATCTTCGAATTCGGCGCCGGTTCGGGCGCGCTGGCCGCCCAGTTGCTGGACGCCCTGGGTGAGCGCGTGCGGCGTTATTCGATCGTCGACCTGTCCGGCACCCTGCGCCAACGGCAGGCCGAACGGCTGGCCGTTTTCGGCGCACGCGTGCGCTGGCTCGACCACTGGCCCGAAGCGCTGCATGGCGTGGTCGTCGGCAACGAGGTGCTCGACGCGATGCCGGTGCAGTTGCTGCACTGGGACGGCGAGCAGTGGTTCGAGCGCGGCGTGACCGCGCGCGGTTCGGCCTTCGCCTGGAGCGACCGCGCCACGGTGCTGCGGCCACCGGCCATCGGCCCCTTCGTGCCCGGCACGGTGACCGAGATCCACCCGCAGGCCGAGGCTTTCATGCGCACCCTGGCCGCGCGGTTGCAGCGCGGCGCCGCCTTCTTCATCGACTACGGTTTCCCCGAGGCCGAGTACTACCACCCGCAGCGCAGCGGCGGTACGTTGATGTGCCACCGCGCGCACCGCGCCGATACCGACCCGCTGGCCGACGTGGGCAGCAAGGACATCACGGCGCATGTCGATTTCAGCGGCATCGCGCTGGCGGCGCAGGACGCCGGGCTCGACGTGCTGGGCTACACCTCGCAGGCGCGCTTCCTGCTCAACTGCGGCCTGCTCGACCTGCTGCGGGGCACCGATGTCCGCACCACCGCCGCGGCGCAGAAGCTGCTGGGCGAGCACGAGATGGGCGAGCTGTTCAAGGTCATCGGCTTCACCCGTGGCGTGCACTTCGACGCCATCGGCTTCAGTGCCGGCGACCGCAGCCACACGCTGTAGATCGCGATGCGCTGGCTGCTGGTCTTTCTGCTCGCCTTCCTGGTCTTCAACGGCCTGTCGGCCTGGCTGCGCAGGATCGGCCTGGGCAAGCTGCCGGGCGACTTCAGCTTTCGCCTCGGCGGCCGCGACTGGTACGTGCCGCTGGCCAGTTCGCTGGTGCTCAGCCTGCTGGCGATGGGGATCGGGCAGCTCATCTGACCGCCGCGCGGCGTGCGTACGGGCCGCCGGCTACGCGCCGCTGCCGTCGTTGCCGTCGTTGCCGTCGTTGCCAATACTTCCAACGCTGCCGAGGGCGGCAGACACCGCCGCCTGGCGCGCGGCATGCACCGCCTCGCCGATGGCCGGTCCAGTGCGACCGCGCGCCGCGGCCTCGGCGGCGACTGCGGCCGTATCCACCGCCAGCGCCGCCTGCAGCAGCGGCGGCAGGCGCAGCGCCGGTGCATAGGGTTCGTCCTCGCGCCCGGTGCGACCGCGTGAGTCGCATTCGCAGGCCTGCAGGACTTGTGCGAAACGCGCCGGCCGGCGCAGCGCGTCGCAGCGCTCGAACAGGCGCAACACCGCCGCGGCGTCCAGGCCGGCGCTGCGGTGCACGTTGCCGTGTTCGCGCGCCACCACGTCAGCCAGTTCACGGCAGTCGGTGGGCACGCGCAGGCGCTCGGCCAGGCGGCGTGCCAGCACTGCGCTGCGGCCTTCGTGGCCCAGATGGCGCGGCCACTGTTCGCGCGGCGTGGTGCCCTTGCCCAGGTCGTGCACCAGCGCCGCCCAGCGCACCGGCAGCGGTGCGGCCAGCCGCGCGCACTGGTCCAGCACCAGCATCAGGTGCACGCCGGTGTCGACCTCGGGGTGGTGCTCGGGCGGCTGCGGCACGCCCCACAGGCGGTCCACCTCGGGCAGCAGCCGCGCCAACGCGCCGCAGTCGCGCAGCAGCGCGAACATGCGGCTGGGCCGTGCGCTCAAGAGTCCGCGTGCCAGTTCCTGCCACACGCGTTCGGGCACCAGCGCGTCGACCTCGCCCGCGGCCACCATGCGCCGCAGCAGCGCCATGGTCTCGGGGGCCACCGTGAAGTCCACCAGCCGCGCCGCCAGCCGCGCCAGGCGCAGCAGCCGCACCGGGTCTTCGACGAAGGCGTCGGACACATGCCGCAGCACGCGCGCGGTCAGGTCGCGCCGGCCGCCGAAGGGGTCGATCAGCGTGCCGTCCTCGGCCTGCGCGATGGCGTTGATGGTGAGGTCGCGCCGCGCCAGGTCTTGCTCCAGCGTGACCTCGGGCGCGGCGTGGAAGACGAAGCCGTGATAACCCGGTGCGGTCTTGCGCTCGGTGCGCGCCAATGCCACTTCCTCACCCGTGTGCGGGTGGATGAAGACCGGAAAGTCCTTGCCTACCGGCTTGTAACCCAGCCCCAGCAGTTCCTCGGGCGTGGCGCCCACGGCGACCCAGTCGCGGTCGCTGGACGGCGTGCCGAGCAGCGCGTCGCGCACGGCGCCGCCGACGACGTAGAACGTCGCCGTCATCGATGGGTTCGGTACGGCTCCTCGAAGTCGAGGAAATCCTGCTCGGCCAGCGCGTCGGCCATCCAGGCCGCCACACCGGGCGCGGCGCTCACGGCCTCGATGTAGCGCCGCGTGGTTTCGATCAGCGGCAGCGCGTAGGTGCGCAGGCGCATGCACACCGGCGCATAGAACGCGTCGGCGGCACAGAAGGCGCCGAACAGGAAGGGCCCGCCGCTGGCCGCGAGCGCCTGGGCCCACATCGTCTCGATGCGTGCCACGTCGGCCCGCAGGTCGGCGTGTTCGATCCACAGCCGCGCGCCCACCTCGGGCAGCATGGCCTCGATATTCATCGGGCAGCGGCTGCGCAGTGCGTTGAAGCCGGCATGCATCTCGGCGGCCAGGCTGCGTGCACGGGCACGGTCCTGCGCCGCTGCCGGCCACACGCCGCGGTCGGGGAAGCGCTCGTGCAGCGTTTCCACGATGGCCAGCGAGTCCCATACGGCGAAGCCGTCGTCCACCAGCACCGGCACGCGGCCGGCGGGGCTGTATGGCGCCACCGCCTTTCGGAAGGCCGAACTGTCGCTGAAGTCCAGCCGCAGCTTGACTTCTTCGAAGGGCAGGCCGAGCTGGCGCATCAGCACCCAGGGCCGCATCGACCAGGACGAATAGTTCTTGTTGCCGATCAACAGCTGCATGGCGAACCCCATTTTCTGCGTGCGCCGAGGCGGCTGCAATGACGCTTCACCCGCGGCCGGCGCCGGCCCGCCAGCGGTCGTAGCGCGCGCGGTTGAAACCCGAGCCCAGGTAGCCCGGCGCCACCGCCTCCAGCGTCGTGGCCTGGATGCCCAGGTCGGCCAGCCCCGGCAGGCGGCCGCTGGCGACATTGGGCACGCGCATCGAGTCGACGTTGTCGCGCGACATCATCGGCTCGCCCGGCAGCCACTCCATGGCCAGCGCCTGCAAGCGGCCGGCGAATTCGGGCAGCGGAATCTGCGGTCGCTCGTGGCCCGACCAGCGGCCTGCCAGCCGCACCAGCTCCGACAGCGTATGCGGCGTGGGGCCGGCGCATTCGTAGACCTTGCCGATGGTCTCGGGCCGGTCCAGGCAGCGCACCACGGCGCTGGCCACGTCGTCCACCCACACGGGCTGGAAGCGCGCATCGCTGCCGGCCAGCGGGATCACCGGTGCCAGCCGTTGCAGGCGGGCGAACAGGTTGAGAAAACGGTCCTCGGTGCCGAAAATGACCGAAGGCCGCAGCAGCGTGACGTCCAGCCCCGAACCCATGAGCACGGCCTCGCCGGCGGCCTTGCTGCGCAGGTAGTTCGAAGGCGCATCGGTTGCCACGCCCAGGGCGCTGACATGCACGATGCGGCGCACGCCGGCCGTGCGGCAGGCATTCACCAGCCGCTGCGGCAGTTGCACGTGCACCTGGTCGAAGGCGGCGGCGCTGCCGTGCAGGATGGCCACCAGGTTGATCACCGCGTCGGCCGGTGCCACCAGGCGCGCCAGTTGCGTTTCATCGTGCACGTTGGCCTGCACCAGGTCCAGCGTGGGCAGCGAGCGCACGCGCTGGCCATGCTGCAGCCGCCGCGTAGGCACGACGATGCGGCCGTCGGCGCCGCCGCTGCGTTCGACCAGCCGTTCGCACACCGCGCGGCCGACGAAGCCGGTGCCACCGAGGACGAGGATGTTTTTCATATTCGTGGGCAAGGAAATGACGGGGTGTTCGAGCGCGGCCGCCTTCACGGCAGCTCGTTGTTGGGTGCCGGCGCGGCGGCGGTGCGCGGGCCGATCGGCGGCCCCAGCCGCGCCTTCAGCGACACCCCGGGCGTGCCCAGCACAGCGGCGTAGTAGACGCTGTTGGACAGCACCTTCTTCACATAGTCGCGGGTTTCGTTGATGGGAATGCTCTCGGCCCAGGCGGCCGGCTCCATGACGGCGCCTTCGCGCCAGCGCCGCGGCCGGTTGGGGCCGGCGTTGTAGGCGGCCGTGGCCATGGCCAGCGAGCCGTCGAAGTCGTCGATCACCAGCTTCAGGTAGGCCGTGCCCAGGCGCAGGTTGACGCTCTGGTCGTTGATCATCTGGCGCGAATACGGCAGGCCGATCTTGCGCGCCGTCCAGCTTGCGGTGGCCGGCATCAGCTGCATCAGGCCCGAGGCACCGACGCCCGAGCGCGCGTCGGTGATGAAGCGCGACTCCTGGCGGATCAGGCCGTACACCACCGCCGGATCGAGGCCGGCCTGGCGTGCCTGCGCCAGCACCTGCTCGCGCAAGGGCGTGGGAAAGCGTTGCGCCATGTCGACCTCGTCGCGCGTGCGGTCGCTGGTATTGATGCAGCGGTCCCACACCGCGCGGGCGCAAGCCAGGTCGGCGGCAGCCAGCAGTTCGCGCTCGGCCATGCCGCGCAACGAGAAATTCCACTCGCGCACGCCTTCGCTGCGCAGCCCCAGTTCGATGAGCTGCAGCGCGCGCGCCAGGCCGGAGTGGCTGCGCGCGGCGCCGCGTTCGGCCTCGGTCAGCGGGCGCGGCGCGGCGGGCAGCACCATGCGGCCACCCAGATCCTCGGTGGCCAGCTTGCCGTAGAAGCCGAGTTGCGGGGCGATCGATTCCAGCGCCAGTGTCGCCACGGCGCGCGCGGCGTCGCCTTCCGGGCCCGGCTCGGCGCTGGCCTGGGTGGCACGGGCGCGCCAGTAGACCCAGGCGCTGTCGCGCTGCTCGGCCGCGCTCATGGCGTCGATGGCGCGCGTGATCAGGGTCCAGCGGCTGGCCTCGCCGGCAGGCTGGCGCAGGGCCGCGCGCACATGCCAGGCCAGCAGGTCGTCGCTCCAGGGCGGGGCCGTGCCGCCTCGCGCCGCGGCGTCCCACAGCTGCCAGGCGCGGCGCGTGTAGGTGGCGGCAGGCGGCTGCTGCTTGATCGCCGCGTGCTTGGCGGTGTGCGCCCAGGCGGTGGCCGTCTGGCTGTGGGGCAGGCGCTCGGCCCAGGTGTCGGTCAGCAACCCGGCGGCCAGTTCCGGGTCGCTGGCGGCCAGCCGCATCAGCGCCAGCAACTCCAGTTCGTGGCCCGCAGGGGAGGCACTGCGCGGCCTTTGCCGCAGCCAGTTGGCCGGTGTCTCGACGATCGAGGCGACGACGCGGCCGTCGTTGCCGAGCACCAGTGCCGCGGCGTCCTGGGCCGCGCGCGGGCGGTTCATCTCCATCGCCAGGCGCGCCTTGGACCAGGCGTCGGCGGGCTTGAACACCTTGGCCTCGTACAGCGTGGAGGCCATGAGGCGGCAGCCGTCGCCGGGGTCGCGCTGGGCGAACCAGGCGGCGCGAGCCGCGTCGGCGACCGGCTGGCCGTCCAGGTGCTGCGTGAGCAGCCAGTAACAGCTGACCTCGCGGTCGTCGTTCATGCGAAAGCGCGGGAACTCGACGCGGAAGTTGGCCCAGTCGCGCCGCTGGCCCAGTTCCAGCAGCCAGTCGTTGCGCAGCCGGTCCTCCACGTAGGTGCCGGGCCAGCGGGCGTAGAAGGCGTCGAGCTCGTCCTGCCGCGCTTCGCTCAGGCGGTGGCCCAGTTCCCAGTACTCGACCCACATCGCCAGCGGGTGGGCGGCGGCATTGACGGCCTGCTTGGCCGCTGCCAGGGCCGGGCCGTTCCTGGTGCGCAGGGCTTCGCGGGCTTGCACGACGATCGCGTCGCCACCCTGGGCGCGCGCCGGCGAAATTACGGCGACGGTCATCAGCGCCAGCAGCTGGATCAAGACACAAAGGCTCGTCCGGCGCATCGTCAAGAGGTCGGGCTTGCTCAGGAACATGCTCTGAATTTAGCTTACGTGGCGTTTCATTTCAGCGAAGCCCGGTTCGACTTGCGTGCACAGTGCCCGACTCGGGTGCCGGTGGTGCTGACGACGACCTCGACCGCGGTGGCATGACAATGCGGGCGTGGCCGTGCCTGGCGCCACGCCCAACCCCAACCGCCATGACCTCGGACCTGCCGCCCCTGCAACCTTCCAGCGACAAGAAGCTGCTGCGCCGCCAGTTGCAGGCCGAACGCCAGAGCCTGATCGACCGCCACCAGCGCGCCATGCATCTGCAGGAAGTGCTGCGCGTGTGGCTTGTGGCGCGGACCGACACGGCCATCGGCGCCTACTGGCCGATCAAGGGCGAATTCGACGCCCTGCCGGCGCTGTACCGCTGGGGCGAGGCCGATCCGCGGCGCCGCATCGGCCTGCCGGTCATCGACAAGGTGACGAAGCGGCTGGGTTTTCGTGTCTGGACCCCGGGCTGCGAGATGGAAGAAGACGCCTACGGCATCCCCAAGCCCAAGGACACACCGGCCTTCGAGCCCACGCTGCTGCTGGTGCCCTGCGTCGGCTACGGCCCCAAGGGCGTGCGGCTGGGCTATGGCGGCGGCTTCTACGACCGCACGCTGGCCACGCTGCAGCCGCGGCCGTTCACGGCCGGGCTGGCCTATTCGCACGGCTTCGTGCCCTGGCTGCAGGCCGAGCCGCACGACGTGCCGCTGGACGCCGTGCTCACCGACGAAGGTCTGGCCTGGCAGGCGCCGGGCTGAGGTCGATCTGGCGGCCGTTCAGGCCGCGGGAGCCCCGAGCCGGCGGCAGATTTCCAGCGACAGCGCGCTCTGGTTGAGCGTGTAGAAGTGGATGCCGGGTGCGCCGCCGGCGATCAGCCGTTCGCACAGCCCGGCCACGACGTCGATGCCGAAGGCGCGCACCGAGGCCGCGTCGTCCATGAACCCTTCCATCTTCAGCGCCACCCAGCGCGGGATCTCGATGCCGTCGCGGGCCGCGAACTGCGCGATGCGCGCGTAATTGTGGATCGGCATGATGCCCGGGACGATGGGCACCGTGACCCCCAATGCGCGCACCGCGTCGACGAAGTGAAAGTAGGCGTCGGGGTTGAAGAAGAACTGCGTGATGGCCGAGTCGGCACCCGCCTTGACCTTGGCCGCGAAGTGTTCCAGGTCGCGCCGCGCATAACGTTGCTGAGGGTGGTATTCGGGGTAGGCCGCCACTTCGATGAACCAGTCGGCACCCTGCGTGCGGCGGATGAAGGCCACCAGGTCGGCGGCGTAGCGGAACTCGCCCGGCTGCACCGTGCCGCTGGGCAGGTCGCCGCGCAGCGCGACGATGCGGCGGATGCCCTGCGCGCGGTAGGTGGCCAGGATCTCGGCGATGCCGGTTTCGGTGCTGCCCACGCAAGAGAGATGCGGCGCGGCCTCGAAGCCGAGTGCAGCGATGTCCTGCACGGTGGCCAGCGTCTTTTCGCGCGTGCTGCCACCGGCGCCGTAGGTGACGCTGAAGAATTCCGGCTGCACCGCGGCCAGGTCCTGCACCACGGTCTTCAGCTTCTCGCTGCCGACGGGGGTGTTGGGGGGGAAGAATTCGAAGCTGATGGGGATGTGGGTCATGGTGTCGGCGGTCGAGGTTCGGGGGGTCAGGTGGACGCGCCGAGCGCACCGAGCACGACGAAGGGATTGGTGACGGTGACGCCGCCGTAGTCGCGGCCATGTTCCATGTCTTCGCTGACCACGGTGCGTGCACCCAGGCGCTGCGCAGCGCACAGGATGGCCGCGTCCCAGTGCGACAGGTAGAAGCGGTGGCGCAGCGCCAGTGCGTCCAGCACCAGTTCCTTGTCCACCGACACGACGGGGCGGCGCGCGGCGATGCGCTCCACGAAGGCCTGCGCCGCGGTGGGCAGCAGGCCGTGCCGGGGCTGGCGCGCCTGGGCGTAGAACTCCATCAACACCTGGGTGGATACGCCCCAGTCGCCGCGGCCCACCCAGGCGCGAGCCACGTCGCGCCTGGGTGCGTGGTCGGGGCTCAGCGAGGTGGCGTAGACGAGGATATTGGCGTCCAGGAAATAGGGCGCCGTCATGCCGCACCGCCAGGGCGCTGCCGGCGGCGCGCATCGGCGAGTTCCGCGGCGCGCGCCTCGAAGTCGAATTCGCGCGCCAGCGCCCGGTCGTGCGCCTGCTCGCGGGTCAGCAGGGGCGCGCTGCCCCAGTGGCTGCCGGCGACGATGGTGTCGAGTTCGGCCAGCAACGAGTCTTCGGTGCCGGGAGCCTGTTCGTGCGCCGTGACGGCATAAACGCCGTCGGATTCGTGAGCCGCAACGGCTGCGCCGCCCGCGCGTGCACCCGCGCCATGCGCTGGCAGCGGATCATCCCCAGGTTCGACCGCCGCCGCCACGATGGCCATCAGCTCGCGCTGCAGCGAGCGGTGATTGCGCGCCGCCCGCTGGCGCAACCGCTCGGCCAGCGCCTCGGGCACTTCCTTGATGGAAAGGCTGACGCTCATCACCGCCTCCAGAATGGAACCATGGCGCCATTCTGGCGCCATGGTCGAAGCTTGGCAAGCCGCGCCGTGGCGGCTTGCGGGCGTCAATAACGGTAGGTATCGGCCTTGTACGGCCCTTCCTTGGGCACGCCGATGTAGGCTGCCTGCTCGTCGCTCAGCTCGGTGAGCATGGCGCCCACCTTCTTCAGGTGCAGCCGCGCCACCTTCTCGTCCAGGTGCTTGGGCAGCACGTAGACCTTGCCGTTCTCGTAGTAGTCGCTGTGCGTGAAGAGCTCGATCTGGGCGATGGTCTGGTTGGCGAAGCTGGAGCTCATGACGAAGCTCGGGTGGCCGGTGCCGCAGCCCAGGTTCACCAGCCGGCCCTTGGCCAGCAGGATGATGCGCTTGGCGGGCCTGGAGCCATCGGCGGGGAAGATGACGTGGTCGACCTGCGGCTTGATCTCTTCCCAGCTCAGGTCGGCCAGGCCGACGACGTCGATCTCGTTGTCGAAGTGGCCGATATTGCAGACGATGGCCTGGTCTTTCATGGCCGCCATGTGGGCGCGCGTGATGACGTTCTTGTTGCCGGTGGCGGAAACGAAGATGTCAGCCTTGTCGGCGGCGTATTCCATGGTCACGATCTTGTAGCCTTCCATCGCCGCCTGCAGCGCGTTGATGGGGTCGATTTCGGTCACCCACACCTGCGCCGAAAGTGCGCGCAGCGCCTGGGCGCTGCCCTTGCCCACGTCGCCATAACCGGCGACCACCGCCACCTTGCCGGCGATCATGACGTCGGTGGCGCGCTTGATGGCGTCGACCAGGCTCTCGCGGCAGCCGTAGAGGTTGTCGAACTTGCTCTTGGTCACCGAGTCGTTGACGTTGATGGCGCGGAACATCAGCGTGCCGGCGGCGCTCATCTCCTTCAGGCGGTGCACGCCGGTGGTCGTTTCTTCGGTGACGCCGATGATCTGCGCACTCTTGCGGCTGTACCAGGTGGCGTCCTGCGCCAGCTTGGCCTTGATGGCGGCGTAGAGCACGACTTCTTCTTCGCTGGTGGGGCGGGCCAGTACCGACAGGTCTTTCTCGGCGCGTTTGCCCAGGTGCATGAGCAGCGTGGCGTCGCCGCCGTCGTCCAGGATCATGTTCGGGCCTTCGCCTTCGGAACCCTTGGTGCCGAATTCGAAGATGCGGTGCGTGTAGTCCCAGTAGTCGGCCAGCGTCTCGCCCTTGTAGGCGAAGACCGGCGTGCCCTTGACCACCAGCGCGGCGGCGGCGTGGTCCTGCGTGCTGAAGATGTTGCAGCTGGCCCAGCGCACGGTGGCGCCGAGTGCCTGCAGCGTTTCCACCAGCACGGCGGTCTGGATCGTCATGTGCAGGCTGCCGGTGATGCGCGCGCCCTTCAGCGGCTGGCGGGCGGCGAATTCCTCGCGGATCGCCATCAGGCCGGGCATCTCGGTTTCGGCGATGCGGATTTCCTTGCGGCCCCAGTCGGCCAGCGACAGGTCGGCCACGGCGCTGTCGGGGAATTGTGCGGCGGTGGGCGTGGGTTTCAGTGCGGCATTCATCAATCAGGCTCCATTCGGTTGAGGAACCTGCACGGGCACGCGGGGAGGCTGAAGGACCACTCACCCACGAGGCCACTCGTGCAGGTGAGCGCGGTTGCAATGAAGTTCCCGAGCCTGGCCTCACGCGGTGAGGTTGCAACGCTCCTCGAGAAGCCAAAAGTATAGCCAGCCCGCGCAAAGCCTGCAGCGGCGGTGGGCTTCAGGCGTCGGATGCGGGCGTGAACTCCTCGGCAAACCCCGCCACCAGTGCGGCGCGGCCCACCAGCAACGTGTCCACCTTGCCGATGGACTGGGCGTCCTTCTTCGCATACGGCAGCCGGTGCAGCAGGTAGCGGATGGCGTTGAGCCTCGCGCGCTTCTTGCAGTCCGACTTGATCACGGTCCAAGGCGAATCGGAGGTGTCGGTGTTCAGGAACATCGCCTCCTTGGCCTGGGTGTAGGCGTCCCATTTGTCCAGCGAAGCCAGGTCCACCGGGCTCAGCTTCCACTGCTTCAAGGGGTGCGCCTTGCGTTCCTTGAAGCGCCGCCGCTGTTCGGCGCGGCTCACGGAGAACCAGAACTTGAAGACATGCACGCCGCTGCGCACCAGGTGGCGCTCGAATTCCGGCGCCTGGCGCATGAATTCGTCGTACTCGGCGTCGGTGCAGAAGCCCATCACCCTTTCGACGCCCGAGCGGTTGTACCAGCTGCGGTCGAAGAGCACGATCTCGCCGCGTGTGGGCAGGTGCTCGATATAGCGCTGGAAGTACCACTGCCCGCGCTCGATCTCGCTCGGCTTTTCCAGCGCCACCACGCGCGCGCCGCGCGGGTTTAGGTTTTCCATGAAGCGTTTGATGGTGCCGCCCTTGCCGGCGGCGTCGCGGCCCTCGAACAGGATCACCACGCGCTGGCCGCTTTCCTTGACCCAGGCCTGCAGCTTGAGCAGTTCCACCTGCAGCCGGTATTTCTGCTTTTCGTAGGCGCGGCGCGACATCAGGTTCTTGTACGGGTAGCCGCCCTCGCGCCAGCCGGGGGCGAGTTCCAGGTCGGGATCGCCGGCGTCGGCGGTCTTTTCCGCCGGGCGGTCGAAGAGGGCGCGGCGCAAGGCCTTCACCTCGTCGGGCGAGGCGCCGTCGATCAAGGCCTGCAACTCGCCGAGCCAGCCGCTGCGGTTGCCCGTGCCCGGGCGGGCGTGTGCGGCCAGGATGTCGGCCAACGCCTGCTCCTTCACGACCTCGGCGCGCACGGTGGCGCGCGAGACGCGCTCGCGCTCGATCGAGCGCTTCTCCAGCGAAGGCGGCACGTCGCCGGCATCCACCGGCCGTGGCGCGGCCTGGACCTTGGCGCGCGCTGCAGCCGGCTTGGCCACCGGTGCTGTCGCCGGCGGCTCGGGGTTTCGTGCGGCGCTATCCTTGGTCATGGGTGTTCAGCTCGGCAAAACGACAATGATCCGAAGTCCGGTCCGCCAGCGGCTTGATGCTTGTCAAACGGCACCGGTGGAACGAGGCGCCGCGTGAGCGGCTTGCGGCCCGGGCCGCTGGCAGCCTTGCCGCCGCAGGCGCTGCGGCGCGTGGTCGGCATCATGACCGATATCGATGACACGCTCACCGCCGAGGGCCGGCTCGACCCGCCGGCCCTCGAAGCGTTGCGATCCTTACACGCGGCGCACTGGCCCGTGATCGCCATCACCGGCCGGCCGCTGGGCTGGAGCGAACCCTTTGCCCGCACCTGGCCCGTGACGGCCATCGTGGCCGAGAACGGCGCCGTCGCGCTGATCCCCGAAGGCGCTGCGCTGCACGTGGAATATGCCCAGGACGAAGCCACGCGCGAGCGCAATGCCGTACGGTTGGCCGACGTGGCGCAGTGCGTGCTGCGCGAAGTGCCCGGCGCCACGCTGGCGCGCGACAGCGCCGGCCGCGTGACCGACATCGCCATCGACCACAGCGAATTCACGCACCTGGGCGCCGCTGCCATACAGCGCGTGGTGACGCTCATGCAGCAGGAGGGCATGAACGCCACCGTGAGCTCGATCCACGTCAACGGCTGGTTCGGCAGCCACACCAAGCTGAGCGCGGCGCACTGGATGGTGCGGCGGCTGTATGGGCGCGAGCTCGCCGCCGAGATGGAGCACTGGATCTACGTCGGCGACTCGACCAACGACCAGGCCATGTTCGGCGCCTTCCCGCTGAGCGTGGGCGTGGCCAACCTGCGGCGCTTCGCCGCCGAGTTGCACACCTGGCCGGCCTACATCACCGCAGGCGAGCGCGGTGCCGGCTTTGCCGAGGTCGCGCAGGCGCTGCTGGCGGCGCGCGCGGCGGCATGACACCGTCGCGGCCGCTGTGGGTGGCGCTGGCCCTGGCGCTGGCGGCGGCAGTGTCGCTGGGGCTGGCGCGCTTTTCCTACGCGCTGCTGCTGCCGCCGATGCGGGCCGACCTCGGCTGGAGCTATTTCACCGCCGGCGCCATGAATACGGTGAATGCCGGCGGCTACCTCGTCGGCGCGCTGCTCGCGCCGCGGGCGCTGCGGCGGCTGGATGCACGCACGCTGATGCTGGCCGGCGGCACCGTCGCGGCGCTGCTGCTGCCGCTGCACGGCGCGGTGCGCGCCGAGTCGCTGCTCTACCTGCTGCGCGGGCTCACAGGCGTGGCCAGCGCGGCCAGCTTCGTCGGCGGTGGCCTGCTGGCGGCGCGGCTGGCCGGCGCGGGCGGCATGCGGCCGGGGCTGGTGCTGGGCATCTACTACGGCGGCGTGGGCATCGGCATCGTGGCCTCGGCCGCGCTCGTGCCGGCGCTGGTCGGCGCCGCGCTGCCCGGCGGGCCGGCCGCGGCCGCACCACCGCAGTGGCCTCTGGCCTGGTTTGCGCTCGGCGCCACGGCGCTGGCGGCCACGGCGTTCACGGCCCGCTTCACGCGCGGCCTGGCCGGGGCACCGCGGGCCACCGCGAAGCAGCAGGTCTTCGCCTGGCGCCGCTTCGGCCCGGCGCTGGCCGGCTACACGATGTTCGGCCTGGGCTACATCGGCTACATGACCTTCATCGTGACGCTGCTGCGCGAGCAGGGCCTGGGCAGCGGCGTGGTGAGCGTCTTCTATGCGCTGCTCGGCGCCGGCGTGATGGTCTCGCCCTGGCTGTGGGCGGGGCTGCTGCAGCGCTGGCGCGGCGGCGGACCGCTGGCGCTGCTGAATGCGCTGCTCGCGCTGGCCACGCTGCTGCCGGTGCTGAGTGCCCATGCGGCCGTCGTCTTCGCGTCCGGGCTGCTCTTCGGCGGCGTGTTCCTCTCGCTGGTGGCGTCGACCACCGCGCTCGTGCGCCACAACTGCGAGATGGCGGCCTGGCCGGCCGGCATTGCCGCCTTCACGGTGGTGTTCGCCGCCGGGCAGATCGTCGGCCCCAGCGTCGTGGGCCTGATCGCCGACGGCCCCGGCGGCTTGCAGCGCGGTTTCGTGCTCAGCGCCGCGGTGCTGGCGCTGGGCGCGCTGCTGGCCGCGGCGCAGCGGCCGCTCAGCGCGGCGCCGAGCCGATCGTGACGCGCAGCCCCGCGTGCCACCAGACAGCCGCCAGCGCACCGAATCCGAGCACGAAGACGAGTGCGCCCCACCACTCGGTCACGTTCTCGATGCGGCCCTTCAGCGGTTCGCCGAACAGCGCAGCCACCGCGGCGTTGACCAGGCCCAGGGCCACGAGCACGGCGGCCAGCACCGCCAGCGAACGCGGCAGGGCCAGTGGCAGCGCCAGTTGCCGGCGCGCCGCCAGCCGCACCAGGGCGTCGCCAGCCAGCAGCAGGCACAGGCAGGTGAAGCCGAAATAGACCACCGTGCCGTACTGGCGCAGCCCGCGGTAGACAGGCCCCTCGGTGCCCAGGAAGCTGGCGTAGAGCACCAGCGCCACCGCCGCCGTCAGGCCCAGCGGCGCCAGCGCGCGCAGCCCGCGTGTCGGACCGAGCCCGGCGCGCAGCCAGCGTGCGGCCAGCAGCCACACCAGGCCCTGCAGCGTGGCGGCCGGCAGCATCAGGGAACGGAAGACATGGTTCGGCAGGTCGTGCCGCGCGGCACGGCTGATCGAGACGCAGCCGTCGACGAACGGATTGCACGCCGGCACCGCACCGGCACGCACCGCCAGCCACAACGCCAGCAGCGCAGCCACCGCCGGCAGCAGCGCCGCCAGCAAGGCCAGCGGCCACAGCGGCAGCGAGCCCGGTGCCGGCGTTGCGGGGTCGGGCTCGGTGCCGGACAGGCGTGCCATGGCCACCGATCCAGGCCGATTCAGGCCGACACACGCCGCGCGGCAAGTGCGCGCGGCTGCAGGAAGGCTTCGATCGAAGCCAGCTCCTCGTCCAGCGCCGCGCGAAAGGCAGGCTCTCGCGGTGGCCGGCCGCACACGTAGCCCAGCTCGGCCTGCAGCCGGCCGCCGGGCGCGAGCGCCAGGTTGCCCCAGCCGATGACCTGGTCGCGCCACAGCAGCGGCAGCGCGTAGTAGCCGCGCACGCGCTGCGGCGCCGGCGTGTAGGCCTCGAAGCGGTAGGCCCAGCCCCAGAGGGCCTCGAAGCGGCGGCGGTCCCAGACCACGGGGTCGAAGGGCGCCAGCAGCCGCACCGCCTCGGGCGCGACATGGCGCTTCGACGCCGGGTTCTCGGCCGCCGGCCAGTACCAGCGCTGGCCGTCCACCTGTGCCCACGGCAGCCGCGCCTTCGCCCGCGCCAGCGCGTCGCGGCGGGCGTCGGCCCACTGCGGCGCGCCGTAGCGCAGGTGGTGCACGAGTTCGCTCAAGGAGCGCTCGGGCAGCGGTGCGTACTTGCCCACCACCAGGTCCACCAGCGTGTCCATGGCGGCGGCCACGTCGGGCGCCGGCGGGTGGGCTTCGCGCGCCGCATAAAGGCGCACGCCGCCAATGCGGCGCGCCACGCGCAGCAGGCCGCGGTAGTGCATGCCGTCCAGCAACTGCGTGCTGGCATTGCTGGTGCCGCCGAACCAGTTCTTCACCTTGCCGTGCGCGAAATGGGCGTCCACCTCGCGCGGGTGCACGACGCCGCGTTCGCGCACGAAGTCCAGCACCGCGGCGGCCTGCGTCCAGCGCGACTTCGGCCACACGGTGCGCGGCTGGCGCGGGTGCATCAGGGCCTGCAGGCGGCGCGGCATAAAACCGTAGTTGACGAAATAGTCTTCCTCCAGCTCAAGCGCCGTGTAGCGCCGTTCCAGGTCGCCGGCGCGGTAGCCGCGCACGCGCAGGCGCAGCGTCAGGTCCTGCGCCCGCGCCGGGGCTCGGATGGGGTCGGCCTGCACGAAGCCCAGGCGCGCAATGGCGCGCGGCAGCGTGGTCGGCGTGAACAGGCTGCGCGCGACGGCATAGCGGCGCAGGTGGTCGATGGCCAGCGGTTTCATCTCGGCGCCTGCCGCAGGCCGACGCGAGGCGGCACGACGGCGACAGCTTCATCGCGCCGCCTGGCCACGGCCACGCCGCGGCCGGCGCTGCGCAACGTCGCGCGGGTCGGGCTGAACGGTGGCTGAGACATGCCGCCATGATGCCTGCGCGCGCCATCGGGGCAGCGGCGTCGTGCCGGCTGCGGCGCACGCCTTGCGGGTTTCTGCGCCCGCCGGCAGCGCCGACAATCGGCGCTTCAACAACAACGGAGAAGCCCATGCGTCATCCTTCCCTTTCCTGGCCCGGTGCGCGCGCCGCGATCGCGATCGCGGCCGCCGCCCTGCTGGCGGCCTGCAGCACGCCGGCCCCGGGCCCCAGCGGCCAGGCCAGCCTGGAAGTCCACGCCCGGCTCGACGGCCCGGGCATCGGCGGCATCACGCAGCTGCCCGACGGCAGGCTTGTCGTCGGCTACCACCCCTTCTATGGGAATGCGGTGCAGGTGGCGCTGCTCAACGCCGACCAGCGGACCACGACGCCGTACCCAAGCGCCGAGTGGCAAAGCTGCAAGACCGCCGGCGGCCAGTGGAAGACCGACTTCTCGCGCTGCCTGGACTGGGTGCTGGGCCTGCATACCGACGCCGAGGGCACGCTGTGGATGCTCGACTCGGCCAAGACCACCGACCGCGCCAAGGGCCGCCCGGCGGCGCTCGTTCCCAAGCTCGTGGCCTGGGACACGCGCGCGAACAAGCTGCTGCGCGTGATCGAGATCCCCGAGCCGGCGTCGATCCCCGAGTCGCAGCACAACGATTTCGTCGTCGACCTCAAGCACCAGGTGATCGTGATCGCCGACGAGGCCATTGGCGAGAACTCGGGCGGCTACGGCGGCAAGGCGGCGCTGGTCGTCGTCGACCTGAAGACCGGCAAGAGCCGGCGCGTGTTGCAAGGCCATGAGAGCACGCTGCCGCTGCGCGAGCCGATCCGCTGGGACGTCGGCCAGCCGACCGAGGGTTCGGTGGGCCTGCATGTCGGCGCCGACGGCATCGCGCTCGACCCGGCCGGCGAATGGCTGTACTACGCGCCGCTGAACAATTACAAGGTGTATCGCCTGCGCATGAGCGACCTGCTCGACGTGAAGCTGAGCGACGCCGAACTCGGTGCGCGCGTGCAGACCTGGTCCGACAAGCCCTTTGCCGGCGGCATGACGATCGACGCCAAGGGCAACCTGTACCTGACCGAAGTGGGCGAACGCGCGGTCGGCATCATCCCGGCCGACACGCGGCGCTACCGGCGCTACGTGCAGGACCCGGGCATGGTCTGGCCCGACGGCGTGGTCTATGTCAGCGACGGCTGGATGTACACCGGCGCCGCACAGCTGCCGCTGGTCGGCCCGCTGCAGAAGGACGGCGTGGCACGCAACAAGCCGCCGTACCTGATCTACCGCTTCCGGCCCGAGGCGCCGGGCAAGCCGGGGTCCTGAGGCCGCGCGTGCCGAGTTCCGGTCACGCCGGGCGCGGCCGCCGCGGGCCGGCGGCAGGCGGTCGGCGCCCGGGAGCCGAGAATGCGGTTTCCTGCCCGACACTCCCCACGCCTTCACCCGCCACGCTGCCGGAAGCCTTTGCCATGCGCGCCATCATTCCCCATCTCGGCACCCCGTATACGGCCCAGGCCACGCGCGTCATGCTGCTGGGCAGTGGCGAACTCGGCAAGGAGGTGCTGATCGCCCTGCAGCGCCTGGGCGTGGAGACCATTGCCGTCGACCGCTACGACCACGCGCCGGGCCAGCAGGTGGCGCACCATGCACGCACCATCGCCATGAGCGACCCGGCCGCGCTGCGCGCGCTGATCGAGGCCGAGCGCCCGGCGCTGGTGGTGCCCGAGATCGAAGCCATCGCCACGCCGGTGCTGCAGGAACTGGAAGCCGCCGGCATCGTGCGCGTGGTGCCCACCGCCCGCGCGGCGCGGCTGACGATGGACCGCGAAGGCATCCGCCGCCTGGCCGCCGAGACGCTGGGCCTGCCGACCAGCGCCTACCGCTTCTGCGACAGCCTGGCCGAGTTGCAGGCGGCGATCGACGACCCCGCGGCGGGCATCGGCTACCCCTGCATCGTCAAGCCGGTGATGAGCAGTTCGGGCAAGGGTCAGAGCCGGATCGACGGGCCCGACGATGTGCAGAAAGCCTGGGCTTACGCCATGGCCGGCGGCCGCGTCAGCCACGGCCGGATCATCGTGGAAGGCTTGATCCGTTTCGACTACGAGATCACGCTGCTCACGGTGCGCGCGCTGGACGCCGCCGGCCAGGTGCAGACGCATTTCTGCGACCCCGTGGGCCATGTGCAGGTGCACGGCGACTATGTCGAAAGCTGGCAGCCGCACCCCATGAGCGCGGCTGCGCTGCAAAAGGCCCAGGCCATCGCCAAGGCCATCACCGACGACCTGGGCCGCGGTTTGGCCGGCCAGCCCGACGGCCTGGGCCTGTATGGCGTGGAACTCTTCGTGCAAGGCGACCGGGTCTGGTTCAGCGAGGTCAGCCCGCGCCCGCACGACACCGGCATGGTGACCATGGTCACGCAGTGGCAGAACGAATTCGAGCTGCACGCCCGCGCCATCCTCGGCCTGCCGGTGGATACGTCGCTCAAGAGCCCGGGCGCCAGCGCCGTGGTCTACGGCGGCGTGGACGCCAAGGGCATCGTCTTCGACGGCGTGGCCGAGGCGCTGGCGGTGCCGAACAGCGAACTGCGGCTGTTCGGCAAGCCCGAGAGCTACCTGAAGCGCCGCATGGGCGTGGCGCTGGTGCACGACGCCGACGTGGAGCGCGCGCGGGTGCAGGCGAAGAAGGTGGCCGCGCTGGTGCGGCCGCGGGCGGTGTGATCTCGCTCCGGGCATGCTCCGGGCACATCCAGTCGCGCCTACACTGGGCACCACCGTACCGGGAGTGACGAAGCATGGGACACGCCGCCGTCCAGTTGACCATGACCGCCGACGAATTTCTGGCCTGGGACAGCACCCAGACGATCAAGCACGAGTTCGTTCGCGGCGAAGTCTTCGCCATGGCCGGTGCACACGAAGCGCATGTCACGGCCATGGGCAACGTCTACAACGCGCTGCGCCAACACCTGAAAGGCTCGCCCTGCCGGACCTTCCTGACGGACATGAAGCTGCGCGTCGAGGCGGCCGATGCCTTCTACTACCCGGACGTCATGGTCACCTGCAGCGCCGCCGATGCCGCCGACCCCTTGATCAAGCGCGAACCCGTGCTGGTGGTGGAAGTGCTGTCGCCGTCGACCGCTGCCTATGACCGCGGCGAGAAGTTCGCCGCCTACCGGCTGCTGCCCAGCCTGCAGGAATACCTGCTGGTGGACCCGGCGGCGCGGCGCTGCGACCTGTACCGCCGCGGCGCCGACGGCCTGTGGGTGCTGCACCCCGGCGCGCCGGAGCAGGGCGTGCACTTCGCGTCGGTGGGCCTCGAACTCGAAGGCGCCCGGCTGTGGGACGAGGTGCCGCCTGTGGCGGCGGCTGCAGCGGTGGCAGGCTGAAGACCCGCGAGGACTTTGCTGTTCGCGGGACCGTGTTGTCCCGATCTGCTTGCCCTGCGTGACATTCAAGACTGGAGCGCAGCATGAAGACCATCATCGAGGTCACGAAGCGCGGGTCGACCGTCCCCACGGCACGCCGCCAGGTGGCCGCCGCGCGCAAGGGCCAGTCGCCGGACTTTCACCTGAGCTTCGAGTCGGCGCGATCCCTCTTCTCAGAGTTAACGCCGGCCCGCGTGGTGCTGGTCCTCTCCGATAGCGGAAGTGACGTGACCCACGAGCACCTTGTACCGCCGGATATGCATCCTGTGCGCGCCGACCTGCCCGACGACGAGATCCTGCGCCGCTTGCTGGTGCTGAACCGCGAGCGGGCGGCGCTGCCATCCGCATGAACGCCTTCACCGATGCCAGCCGGGCGGCCGAAGCGGCCGGCATCGACGCCGTGCACCAGGCCGAGATCGCCGCGCGCCTGCAGCAGGTGCAGGCCGCACAAGGCGTGTGCATCGTGCTCGCCGTCGAGTCCGGCAGCCGCGCCTGGGGCTTCGCCTCGCCTGACAGCGACTACGACGTGCGCTTCGTCTACGTGCGGCCGCTATCGCACTACCTGTCGATCCGGGTCGAGGACCGGCGCGACGTGATCGAGCAGCCGATCGTCGACGACATCGACCTGAATGGCTGGGACCTGCGCAAGGCGCTGCGCCTGCTGGCGCGCTGCAACCCGGCCATCGTGGAGTGGCTGCATTCGCCCATCACCTATGTCGAGCAGGGCTGCTTCCGCGCCGAGGCGCGGGCTCTGCTGCCGCAGATCTACGCGGTCCGAGCGCGGCCTGCATCACTACCGGCACATGGCGGCCGGCAACCACCGCGGCTATCTGCGCGGCGAACGGGTGCGGCTGAAGAAATATTTCTACGTGCTGCGCCCGCTGCTGGCCGTGCGCTGGATCGAGGCCTTCGGCACGCCGCCGCCGATGGCCTTCGAATCGCTGGTGGACGCGCTGGCCCTGCCCGCGCCGCTGCTGGCGGCCGTGCACGAACTGCTGCAGCGCAAGCGCGCCACGCCCGAACTCGGCGAAGGGCCGCCGGTGCCGGCGATCCAGGCCTTCATCGAGGCCGAACTGGCGCGGCCGCTGCAGGGTGCAGCGCCGAGCGAGCCATGGCCTGCCGCTGAAGGCGATGCCGGCCCAGTGCGAGCCGTCGACAGTGCTGTGACCGGCATCGACCGCTGGGCGGCCCTGGACGCGCTGTTCGGCAGAGTTCTGTTCGAGGACACAAGCGCCCACCCGCGTCAGGGCCTCCCCGTGTAGCACACCCGTGCTACATTGTGTTCCGGGAGCCGTCGCCGATCATCATGAGCACCACCACCATCCGCCTGCCCGACAACCTGCGCGCGCGCATCGAGAAGGTCGCCGCCGCGCGCGGCAGCTCGGCGCACAGTTTCATGGTCGAGGCGGTGGCGCGCGCGGCCGAACAGGAAGAGCGCCGACTGGACTTCGAGGCCGAGGCCGGTCGGCGCTGGAAGCAGATGCTGCGCACCGGCCAGTACCACACGCCGGAGGCGATGCGTGCCTACGGCATGGCGCTGGCGGGCGGCGACAAGCCGACGCCTCCGGCGCCAAGCAAGATGACGCCCGACGAGCTGAAGCGCTTGCGGGCGTCGGCGCGTCGGCTGGGCGACGCTTGAGCGCGCTGCGTTACGAGGCCGCGTTCACACGCGACCTCGAGCGCATCGTCGCGCATCTCGCGGCGCACGAGGTCGACGACATTCAGGAGCGTGTCGGCGGCATCTTCGAAGCCATCGAACTGCTGCAGCGGCACCCGCTCATCGGTCGGCCCGTGCCGGCGCCGCGGCGCGAACTGGTCATCGGTCGCGGCGTTCGCGGCGTTCGCGGCTATGTGGCGCTGTATCGTTACGACGAGGCGGAGGACGAGGTCATCGTCCTCGGCCTGCGCGCCCAGCGCGAAGCCGGCTTCGGCGATTGAGTCGCAGCGGGCGCCGGCTTCAAGCCTTCGTCGCCGCGTCGGCCGGCGCCGCCCACCATCGCGGCGAGAGGACTGCCAACGACCGGACGTTGCCCACCCTGCAGAAACTCGTGGACTCGGCGCGGTCGCCAAGATACAGGCCGCTGGGCAGGCACTGCCTTGGCCCTGGCCGCGAGGTCTTGCAGGTGCAATTCGGCGAACTTATCCAGCGAATCCGCTTTGTCTCGCCGCAGAAAGTCGATTTCTGACCGTTCATCCGGGCGGTGGGAACAGGGGCACGGCCGTCAGTATCGATTCATGCCTTCAGCGCAGCAACTCCATCCCCAGCCGCCGGGCGGCCTTGGCGTCGAAGGTCAGGACGCGGGCCTTGCGCGCGGCGGCCAGTGTGACGATCAGGCAGTCGTGCAGATCGACGCCGCCCTGGCGGTAGCGCTGCACGGCATCGCGCACGCTGGCGGCGTCCTGCACCTCCAGCGTTGGGGTCTGCAGCAGGTCGTCCAAAATGTCGCTGACCGTCGCGGTATCGGCGCCGTAGCGACTCTCCATCACCCAAACGGTTTCCAGCACCACCACCAGGCTGATGAAGGCCCGGTCGGTGCGGGAAAGGCGCTCTTCCACCAAGCGCGTGGCGAGGGCGCTTTGCCGCGCGTCGTCCTGCGCCAGGTAGCGAATGAGGACGTGGGTGTCCAGCGCCTGCATCAGCCGCCGCCGGCACGGCGGCGCCGCTGCGCGATGGTGTGGTTCATGTCCTCGACGGACACCGGCCGCGCCGGCACGGCCAGCCGACCCTTGAGCTTGCGGATGAAGGCCTGGCGCCACGTGCGGCGGTCGTCGTCGCTGGCTGCCATGGTGGCGCGAGGAAAGCCGCCGCGCGCCCACAGCTGGTTCTCGTCGTCGACATCGGCCAGCGTGAAGCCCCCGGCTTCGATGACGTCGATGCGGCCCGCCAGCGACTCGGCCGACTGGCGCAGCAAGGCCGGCAACGCGCTGCCCAGCAGCAGGAAGCGGGCCGGCGCGTCGGCGCGGTCGATCAGCGCGAAGGTGCACGCGAGCGTCGTCTTGCCGACCTGGCGCGGACCGACCAGGGCCGCCGCCCGGCTGCGGGCCAGGGCAGCCAGGACCGCGGCGCGAAGCTGGGGGCGGTCGAACATGGGCGCTGATGTGATCTTGAAATTCCCGCTTGCAATGCGGGATTTTCAAGGTTGAAGGGCGGCGTTCGCGGCGCCGCGCTGGCAAGCCGCGCTTCGCGCGGTGGCCTTGTCCATGCCTTGGTCACCGCTTACATCGCTGGCGCGATACGAGCGTTGCCCGAATACGGACATAACCTCTCGCCTGTGGCGCGAGGCGGCCCTACAGGCCGGCAGCGGCGCGAAGCGTTGCTGCCTTGTCCGTTCTCTCCCACGTGAACTCGGGCTCGTCGCGGCCGAAGTGGCCGTAGGCGGCGGTCTTCTCGTAGATCGGCCGCAGCAGGTCGAGCATCTGGATGATGCCCTTGGGGCGCAGGTCGAAATGCTCCATCACCAGCTTGGCGATCTGCTCGTCGGGGATGACGCCAGTGCCTTCGGTATACACCGTTACATTCATCGGCCGCGCCACGCCGATGGCGTAGGCCACCTGCACCTGGCATTGCCGGGCCAGGCCGGCGGCGACCACGTTCTTGGCCACGTAGCGGGTGGCGTAGGCGGCCGAGCGGTCGACCTTGCTCGGGTCCTTGCCGCTGAAGGCGCCGCCGCCGTGCGGGCAGGCGCCGCCGTAGGTGTCGACGATGATCTTGCGCCCGGTCAGGCCGCAGTCGCCCTGCGGGCCCCCGACCACGAAACGCCCGGTCGGGTTGATCAGATATTTGGTGTGCGCGGTGATCCATTCCCGCGGCAGCACCGGCTTGATGATGTCCTCGATGACCGCTTCCACGAATTCGGGCTTCATCTTCGTGCCCAGGCTCCATTCGGGCGCGTGTTGGCTGCTCAGCACCACGGTGTCCACGCTGTGCGGCTTGCCGTCCACGTAGCGCATGGTGACCTGGCTCTTGGCGTCGGGGCGCAGGTAAGGCATGCGGCCGTCCTTGCGCAGTTGCGCCTGGCGCTCGACCAGCCGGTGCGCGTAGTAGATGGGTGCCGGCATCAGTTCGGGTGTCTCGTCGCAGGCATAGCCGAACATCAGGCCCTGGTCGCCGGCGCCGGTGTTGAGGTGGTCGTCGCTGGCATGGTCCACACCCTGCGCGATGTCGTTGCTCTGCTTGTCGTAGGCCACGAGCACGGCGCAGCCCTTGTAGTCGATGCCGTAGTCGGTGTTGTCGTAGCCGATGCGCTTGAGCGTGTCGCGCGCGACCTGGATGTAGTCGACGTGCGCATTGGTCGTGATCTCGCCGGCCAGCACCACCAGGCCCGTGTTGCACAGCGTCTCGGCGGCCACGCGACTGCGCGGGTCTTCCTTGAAGATGGCGTCGAGGATAGCGTCCGAGATCTGGTCGGACACCTTGTCGGGGTGCCCTTCGGACACCGATTCGGAAGTGAAGAGGAAGTCGTTCGCCACGGTTTTCTCCGGTTGGGTTGCACTGACGGCGTCGCCGATCAGTGGCCATCCGGGCCGCGGCGAACGCTTTAGCGGATTTGTTGAGTCGGCGCCACAAGGTGGCAGCCTTCCCGGCGGTGCTCGGTATGCTCAAGCCCCGCGTCGCCCCGCAAGTTGTTCCTTTAACTCAGCGACCGTCAAAGTATACGAAGGATGGACATTCCCCACCGCCTGCTCGGCTGGCTGGCCCGCCGCCCCTTGCGCCTTTTGCACGCTCTGGGTGGGGTGCTCGGCTGGGCTGGCTACCTGCTTTCGGCCAGCTATCGGCAACGCCTGAAGGCCAACGCCGCGCTGGCCCGCATGAGTGCGCAGCAGCGCCGCGCCGCGGTGGCCGACGCCGGCCGGCTGGTGATGGAACTGCCGCGGCTTTGGCTGCGGCCGCGGCACGAGCGCATCGCCGACCCGGTGCGCTGGGACGGCGCGGAACTCGTCGAGGACCTGTTGGCCCAGGGCCGCGGGCTGGTGTTGCTGACGCCGCACCTGGGCAGCTTCGAGGTGGCGGCGCAGGCTTATGCCGAACGCTTCGGCGCGCGCCAGCCGCTGACCGTGCTGTACCGCCCGGCGCGCCAGCCCTGGCTGCGCGAGCTGGAGGAAACCGCGCGTGCGCGGCCGGCGCTGGCCACCGCGCCGGCCAGCCTGGCAGGCGTGCGGCAGATGATGCGCGCACTGCGCCGCGGCGAAACCGTGGGCCTGCTGCCCGACCAGGTGCCGCCCGAAGGCCAGGGCGTGTGGGTGCCTTTCTTCGGCCGGCCGGCCTACACCATGACCCTGGCCGCCCGGATGGTGCAGCAGACCGGCGCCGCGGTGGCTGTGTTGTGGTGCGAACGCCTACCGCGCGGCGGTGGCTATGTGGTGCACGCCATGCCGCTGCCGGAGCCGCTGCCCCCAACGCTGTCGGGAAGCGGCGGCGACAAAGCCGCTGCGGCTTCCATCAACCGCTCCATGGAAGCCGTGATCCAGCTCAAGCCCACGCAGTACCTTTGGGGTTACCACCGCTACAAGTCGCCACGGGGCGCTGCAACCGGCTCTGGTGCGCCATGACGCTGGCAGC
Source organism: Rubrivivax sp. (assembly GCA_034522875.1). Lineage (GTDB taxonomy): Bacteria > Pseudomonadota > Gammaproteobacteria > Burkholderiales > Burkholderiaceae_C > Rubrivivax. Next base: position 87,641 of record JAXHKY010000001.1, read on the forward strand.
GCGCGCCGTGCTGGCCGGGGTGTGGCTGCTGCACTGGCTGCCGCTGCCGCTGCTGGCCGGGCTGGGGCGCGGCCTGGGCCGGTTGCTGCATGCACTGGGCCGCAGCCGGCGCGAGGTGGCCCGGCGCAACGTGGCGCTGTGCCTGCCCGGTCTTTCGGCGGCCGAGCAGGGCGCGCTGGTGCGCCAGCATTTCCAGTGGCTGGGTCGCAGCCTGCTGGAACGCGGTCTGCTCTGGTACGCCAGCCCGGCGCGGCTGCGGCGCCTCATCCACGTGGAAGGCGACGTGACGCTGGCCGAACGCTGCCCGCAGCCGGTGATGTGGCTGGTGCCGCATTTCATGGCGCTGGACGTGGCCGGCGCGGCGACGCAGCTGTTCCAGAAGCGCCAGGTCGCTTCCATCTACCAGGCGCAGAGCAACCCCGTGATGGACGCCGCCATGCGCCGGGGCCGGCTGCGCTTCGGCCGGGGACAGGTCTTCTCGCGCCACGAGAGCGCGCTGCCACTGGTGCGCGCCGTCAAGCGCGGGCGTGCCTTCTTCAACCTGCCCGACATGGACTTCGGCCTGCGCGACGCTGCCTTCGTGCCCTTTTTCGACGTATCGGCGGCCACGCTGCTGGCGCCTTCGCGCATGGCGCGTTCGCTGAAGATGGTGGTGCAGCCGGTGGTGGCCGAGACGCTGCCCGGAGGGCAGGGCTACCGCGTGCGCTTCCTTCAGCCCTGGAACGGCTGGCCCAGCGACGATGCCGAAGCCGACGCCAGGCGCATGAACGAGTGGATCGAGAGCGAGATCCGCGCCAACCCGGCGCAATACCTGTGGGTGCACAGGCGCTTCAAGACGCGGCCGCCGGGCGAGGCTTCGTTCTACGACTGAACGCGCGCGCAGCCCTCGGAGGCGCAAGCAAGCCAAGGCACTGGCCATAATCCGTTCGATGCGGCTGAAATTCACCAAGATGCAGGGTGCGGGCAACGACTTCGTCGTGCTCGACGCGCTGCGTTCGCCGCTGGAACTGACGCCCGCGCTGGCGCGCCGCCTGGCCGACCGCCGCTTGGGCGTGGGGGCCGACCAGATCCTGCTGGTGGAGCCCAGCCGCACGCCGGGCATCGACTTCCGCTACCGCGTCTACAACAGCAGCGGCGAAGAGGTGGAACATTGCGGCAACGGCGCACGCTGCTTCGTTCGTTACCTGCACGAGCACGGCCTCAGCGACAAGACCACGGTCAAGGTCGAGACCGTGAACAACGTGCTCGAACTGCGCCTGGGTGCCGACGGCCGCGTCACGGTGGACATGAACCGGCCGGTGTTCGAGCACGCCCGCATCCCCTTCGACGCCGGCGGACTGGTGCCGCGGCGCGAAGGCGGCTTCGAGCTGTGGCCGCTGGCCGATGTGGGCGCAGGTGTCGAGGTGGCCGTGCTCTCCATGGGCAACCCGCACGCCGTGCTGCGCGTGGCCGACGTCGACGCCGCGCCCGTGGCCCTGCTGGGGCCGCGCATCGAAACCCACGCGCGTTTTCCGCGGCACGTCAACGCCGGCTTCATGCAGGTGCTCGAGCCCGGCGAAGTGCGCCTGCGCGTGCACGAGCGCGGCGCCGGCGAAACGCTCGCCTGCGGCACCGGCGCCTGCGCCGCGGTGGTGGCCGGCATCCGGCTGGGCTGGCTGGCGCGACGTGTCACCGTGCACGCGCGCGGCGGCGACCTGCTCGTCGAGTGGCCGTCCAACGAACAAAGTGTGCTGATGACCGGCCCCGCCGAAACCGTCTTCGAAGGAGAGATTCAACTGTGACCACCACGAACCAGGGGGTGCAAGGCATCACCGAAGCCGACATCGCCAACTACCTGGCCAACACCCCCGGCTTCTTCGAGCGCCATGCCGAGTTGCTCTCGGCCGTGCAGTTGAGCAGCCCGCACGGCCCGCGCGCGGTGTCGCTGCAGGAGCGGCAGATGGAAATGCTGCGCGAGCGCATCAAGGGGTTGGAGCTGAAGATCATGGAAATGATCCGCCACAGCCAGGAAAACCTGGCCATTGCCGACCGGCTGCACCGTTTCACGCGCAGCATCCTGCTCACCGCCGACCCGGCGGAACTGCCGGCGCGCATGGTGGAGTCGCTGAAGCACGAATTCCTCATTCCGCAGGCGGTGATCCGGTTGTGGGGCGTGAATGACGCCTATGCCGACGAGCCCTTCGCCTTGCCGGCCAGCGACGACGTGAAGAGCTTTGCCGCCAGCCTGAGCGTGCCGTACTGCGGCGTCAACGCCGGCTTCGAGGCCACGGCCTGGCTGGACGACCCGGCGGCAGTGGCTTCACTGGCCATGATCCCGCTGCGCCATGGCGAGGCTACGTTGGGGCTGCTCGTGCTGGGTTCGCCCGACCCCACGCGCTATGGCGCCGAGATGGGCACCGAATTCCTCATGCGCATCGGCGACACCGCCGCGGCGGCACTGTCGCGGCTGCGGCCGGCATGACATGGAGCCCCCGAGCTCGCTGGCGCTCGCTACCCCCCGAGGGGGCCGTCCGCCGACGGCCCGGCAGAGCCGGTTCCGTGGCGGGAAGCTGGGCTCCCGCGCCCCACTTCGTGCCCGGCGCGCGGGTGCGGCACCATAGAGAACCGGTATGAGCCAGGCCGAGGCCGAGTTGCTGCCGGAGGTTCAGGCTTTCCTGCAGCATCTGAAGGTGGAGCGCCGGCTGGCCGCGCGCACGCTGGCCATGTACACCGACGCGTTGCGGCGCCTGCAGGCGTCGGCCGCGGCGGCCGGCGCGGCGCTGCCGACGGCGCAGCCGCATCACATTCGCAGCTGGGTGGCGCAGCTGCGCACGCGCGGACTGGCGCCGCGCAGCATTGCCATCCATCTGGCGGCCTGGCGCGGCCTGTACCGCTGGTGGGGCCGCAATGGCAATGTGGCCGTCAACCCGGTGGAAGGTCTGCGCGCCCCCAAGGGCCCGCAGCCGCTGCCCAAGGCGCTGTCGGTGGAACAGGCGGTGGCGCTGGCAGAACACGACACCGAACACACCACGCCGGCGCTGGCCGCGCGCGACCACGCCATCGTGGAGCTGCTCTACGGCTGCGGCCTGCGCGTGGGCGAGCTGATCGGCCTGGACCGGGTGGCCAGTGCGGCCGCCGCCGGCTGGGTGGACCTGCCCGATGCCACCGCCCATGTGCTGGGCAAGGGAGCCAAGCGGCGCAGCGTACCGGTGGGCGGCGCGGCCCTGCGTGCGCTGCAGGCCTGGCTGGCGCAACGCGGCACCCTGGCCAAGGTCACCGAGCCCGCCTTGTTCGTCAGCCGCCGCGGCACGCGGCTCACGCCCAACCAGTTGCGCAACCGTTTGCGCGGCCAGGCGCTGCAAGCCGGCGTGCCCACGCATGTGCACCCGCACATGCTGCGCCACAGCTACGCCAGCCACCTGCTGCAAAGCAGCGGCGACCTGCGCGCAGTGCAGGAACTGCTGGGCCACGCCAGCATCGGCACCACGCAGGTCTACACCAAGCTGGACTACCAGCACCTGGCCAAGGTCTACGACGCCGCGCACCCGCGCGCGAAACGCAAATCCTGAGGCACGCCACCGCATGACGACACCGAACCTGAACACGGTCGAGATCAAGGCCTTCGTGCCGGCGAAGGATTTCGAGCTCTCCAAGCGTTTCTACCAGGCGCTGGGCTTCAACATGCCCTGGTGCGACGACGAACTGGCCTACCTGCACTGCGGCGACTGCAGCTTCCTGCTGCAGAACTTCCACGTGCCCGAGCACACCGCCAATTTCCAGATGCACCTGCTGGTGGAAGACGTCGACGCCTGGCACGCGCGGGTCAGCGCGGAAGGACTGGCCGAACGCTTTGGCGTGCGCATCGACGAGCCGCAGGACCAGCCCTGGGCCATGCGCGACTTCGTGCTCTTCGACCCCAGCGGCGTGCTCTGGCGCATTGCGCAGAACATTCCGGCGCGCGGCGAACCATGAGCACGCTGCCGACTGCCGCCGAACTGGTCGCCCGGCTGGCGGCACGGGGCGTGACCTTGCCGCCGGGGCCGGTGCGCGTGGACGGCTACGGCGATTCGGCGGCGCTGTCGGCCGAGTTGCTGGACCTCATCCGCGCCGGCCCCAAGCGCGCCGGCACCAGCCTGCTGTGGGCGCTGGAGGCTGACGGCGAGCCCCTGCCGCGGGTGGGCGACATCGAGATCGTCGTCGACCACGACCTGCAGCCCGCGCTGGTGACGCGCATCACGCGCGTGCAGGTGCTGGCCTTCGACGCCGTGGATGCCGACTACGCGGCCACCGAGGGCGAAGGCGACGGCTCGCTGGACCATTGGCGCCGCGCCCACTGGGCCTTCTTCGGCCGCGAATGCCGGCGCCTGGGGCGCGAGCCCACCGCTTCGATGCCGGTGGTCTGTTCGGTCTTCGAACTGCTGCAGGTGCTGCCGCCGGCCGCGGCGGCCGCCGCGCCATGAAGGCCATCCGCCTGCGCCCGGGCAAGGAGCGTTCGCTGCAGCGCTGCCACCCCTGGGTGTTTGCCGGCAGCATAGAAAGCGGCAAGGCCGACCCCGGCGAGACCGTGCGCGTGGAAGATGCCGCCGGCTGCTTCCTGGCCTGGGGCGCGTACAGCGGCCATTCACTGATCCGGGTGCGCGCCTGGAGCTTCACGGAAGCCGAGCGCATCGACCGCGCGTTCTTCGAGCGCCGCGTCCAGCGTGCCGTGGCGCTGCGCCAGCGCCTGGCCCTGCCCAGCACCGGAGTGCGCCTGGTGCACGGCGAAGCCGACGGCCTGCCGGGACTGGTGGTGGACCGCTACGCCGACACGCTGAGCGCGCAGTTCGGGGCTGCCGGTGTGGAACGCTGGAAGAACCTGCTGGCCGACCTGCTGCTGCAATTCAGCGGCGCGGTGCGGCTGTACGAACGTTCCGACGCCAGTGTGCGCGGCCTGGAAGGCCTGGAGCCGCAGACCGGCTGGCTGCGCCAGCCCCGGGCCGACGCCGGCGACGCCGGCGAGGCCGGCGCCACCGAAATCACCATCACCGAACACGGCTGGCAGCTTACGGTGGACGTGGCCCAGGGCCACAAGACCGGCTACTACCTGGACCAGCGCGACAACCGCGGCCACTTTGCGCGCTGGGTGCGGCAGCTCGGCTGCCGCCGGGTGCTGAACGCCTATTGCTACACCGGCGGCTTCACGGTGGCGGCGCTGGCCGGCGGTGCCGAACACGTGACCAGCGTGGACTCATCGGCGCCGGCGCTGCAGCGCGTGCAGGCGCACGTGGCGCTGAACGGCTTCGACCCCGCGGCCAGCGAATGCGTGGACGCCGACGTCAATGCCTTCCTGCGCCAGAGCCTGGAGGCCGGCCGCCGCTTCGACGCCATCGTGCTGGACCCGCCCAAATTCGCGCCCACCGCGGCGCACGCCGAACGCGCGGCCCGCGCCTACAAGGACATCAACCGGCTGGCGCTGATGCTGCTGGCGCCGGGCGGGCTGCTGTTCAGCTTCAGCTGCAGCGGCGGCATCGGCGCCGAGCTGTTCCACAAGATCGTGGCCGGCGCGGCCATCGACGCCGGGGTGGACGGCGCCATCGTGCAGCGCCTGGAGGCCGCGCCCGACCACCCCACCACGATGCTCTTCCCTGAAGGCGAATACCTCAAGGGTCTGGCGGTCCTGAAGTCGGCTTGAGCGCCGTCAGGTCCAGGCGCGGGTCGAACTTGGCCCGCTTGACGCTGAAAAAGGCCTTGACGTTGCGCACGTTGGCGTCCTGCGTGAACAGGCGCTGCACCAGGGCGTGGTAGGCCGCCATGCCGGCGGTGTGCACCACGAGCACGAAGTCGGGCCCGGGCGAGACGCGCCAGCACTGCTGCACCGTGGTCTCGGCCACCGCGCGTTGCTCGAAGGCTTGCAGGTGCTCCGCGCCCTGGCGATCCAGCGTCACCTCCACCACGGCGGTGAGCCCCTCGCCCACGCGGTGGGGGTCGAGCAAGGCCACCCGGCGTTCGATCACCCCGTTGTCCACCAGCCGGCGCACGCGGCGCAGCGCCGTGGCCGGCGAGACATGAGCGCGTGCCGCCAGGTCCAGGTTGGACAGCGAGGCGTCGTCCTGCAGTATCTCCAGCAGCCTCAGGTCGGTGGCGTCCATGAACATGGAAAAATAATAACGCTACTTTGTGCTTGGATATGAAAGAAAAAGCCGCGCGATCCTTCGATTGGTCATTTAGTGCGAACTATGGCATCTCGAAGACAAAACATTTCAAGACGGCTGGCCTAGGATCGGTGCTCCTGCGCATTCAAGGAAGCTCCCCATGTGTGGCATCGTCGGCGCCGTCAGCCAGCGCAATATCGTTCCCATCCTCGTCGAGGGCCTGAAGCGGCTGGAATACCGCGGCTACGACAGCTGCGGCGTGGCCGTGCACCAGGGCGGCGAACTGCGGCGCGCGCGCAGCACCAGCCGGGTGGCCGAACTGGAAGCCAACGTGCAGGCCGAAGGCATCGCCTCCGGCACCGGCATCGCGCACACGCGCTGGGCCACGCACGGCGCGCCGGCGGTGCACAACGCGCACCCGCACTTCAGCGCCGGTCCGGGCGTGGACGCCATGAGCACCGGCTTCGGCGCGCTCGATGGCGCCGATGCCGCAGCGCCCACGGCGCGCATCGGCCTGGTGCACAACGGCATCATCGAGAACCACGACGAACTGCGCGCCGAGCTGCGCCAGCGCGGCTACGTCTTCACCAGCCAGACCGACACCGAGGTGATTGCCCACCTGGTGCACAGCCTGTACGAAGGCGACCTGCTCGAAGCCGTGCAGCGGGCGTTGCCGCGGCTGAAGGGCGCCTACGCCATCGCCGTGTTCTGCCGCGACGAGCCGCACCGGGTGGTGGGCGCGCGCCAGGGCTCGCCGCTGGTGCTGGGCGTGGGCGCTGCCGGCAGCGGCGAGCACTTCCTGGCCAGCGACGCCATGGCGCTGGCCGGCGTCACCGACCGCATCGTGTACCTGGAGGAAGGCGACGTCGTCGACCTGCAACTGGGCAAGGCCTGGATCACCGCCGCCGAGGCGCCGGGGCCGAACGCCCGCTACCGGCCCGTGCAGCGCGCGGTGCGCACGGTGCACGCGCACAGCGGCGCGGCCGAACTGGGGCCCTACCGCCACTACATGCAAAAGGAGATCTTCGAGCAGCCGCGGGCGCTGGCCGACACGCTGGAAGGCGTGGAGGGCGTCAGCGCCGACCTCTTCGGCGACCGCGCCCACAGGATCTTCCAGCAGGTCGACCGCGTGCTCATCCTGGCCTGCGGCACCAGCTACTACAGCGGCAGCGTGGCGCGCTACTGGCTGGAAAGCCTGGCCGGCATTCCCACCACGGTGGAAGTGGCCAGCGAATACCGCTACCGCGACAGCGTGCCCGACCCGCGCACGCTGGTCGTCACCATCAGCCAGAGCGGCGAGACGGCCGACACCCTGGCGGCGCTGAAGCATGCGCGCGGCCTGGGCATGACGCACACGCTGACCATCTGCAACGTGGCCACCAGCGCCATGGTGCGCGAATGCGAGCTGGCCTACATCACTCGCGCCGGGGTGGAGATCGGTGTGGCCAGCACCAAGGCCTTCACCACGCAGCTGGCCGGGCTGTACCTGCTGACGCTGGCACTGGCGCAGGTGCGCGGGCGCCTGAGCGGCGAGCAAGAGGCAGCCGAGCTGAAGGCACTGCGCCACCTGCCGGTGGCGCTGCAGGCGGTGCTGGCGCTGGAGCCGCAGATCATGGCCTGGAGCGAGGACTTCGCGCGCAAGGAGAACGCGCTCTTCCTGGGCCGCGGGCTGCACTACCCGATTGCGCTGGAAGGCGCGCTGAAGCTCAAGGAGATCAGCTACATCCACGCCGAGGCCTACCCCGCGGGCGAGCTCAAGCACGGCCCGCTGGCGCTGGTGACGTCCGAAATGCCGGTGGTGACGGTGGCGCCCAACGACGCGCTGCTGGAAAAGCTCAAGAGCAACCTGCAGGAGGTGCGAGCGCGCGGTGGCCAGCTCTACGTCTTTGCCGACGCCGACACGCACATCGAGAACGAGAGCGGCGTGCACGTCATCCGCATGCCCGAACACTACGGGCGCTTGAGCCCCATCCTGCACGTGGTGCCGCTGCAGCTGCTGGCGTATCACACGGCCTGTGCGCGCGGCACGGATGTGGACAAACCCAGGAACCTGGCCAAGAGCGTGACGGTCGAATAGGCCGGCACGCGCTTGGCGGCGCGTGTTCGGTGGGAATAAGGTCTGTCGGGCGGGAAACAGGTCTGTCGGGAATTTGGAGCTTTTTGGGGGCGGTTACAAGTTTAGGGCTGCCTGTTGCCAACACTCGATGACCGCAAGGCAGCGTCTCCTGACGTTGGCCGTCGCCACGCGAACTCACGCTGATTGACATCAAGCGGTCGCTGGCCGTGGCGACCGCAGGACCCACGAAGGTCAGCGATACGAGGTTCAGCAGCCGGATCCCGTCTTGAACGTTCGGGAGGTGCCCACGTGTTCAGAGGTTCCTTTCAGGGGGAAGCCCTGGCGTCCTACCAAACCAACCCTCCAATGCAGCAGCCAAGTCGCCGATGTTGAACAGCGCAGAGGCGACGAAGGGTCGATCTGGGATTTCGACGGCAGTCAAAGTCGCGAAGAAGCGGCACGCGCCTGACGGCGGAAGTGACGGTCATCGCGTCGATTTGGCCCGAGGACCTGGGCAACTGCCGAAATCGCGCCACGACCTGGTTGCAGCGGCCGACATCTCGTACCTGAGTGGGCGCGGCCGCCATTGGCGATTGCCGGCACCGGCGTTTGCTGGCAAGGTTCACCCTTTCGCGACGGAGCCGCATGATGAACGACGCCACGGTCCTGGTCACCGGCATTTCAGGGTTCATCGCCAAGCATTGCGCCGTCGAGCTGCTCAAGCACGGCTATCGGGTGTGCGGCACCGTGCGCAGCCTGGACAAGGCTGATACGGTGCGCAGCACGCTGGCCGCGCACGCCGACGCCTCGCGGCTCGAGTTTGTCGAGGCCGACCTGCTGTCCGACGCGGGCTGGGCCGATGCGACGCGGGGCGTGCACGGCGTGCTGCATCTGGCGTCGCCGTTCCCGCTGGCGCAGCCCAAGGACGAGAACGAACTCGTCCGGCCTGCGGTGGACGGCACCATGCGCGTGCTGCGTGCCGCCAAGGCGGCCGGCGTCAAGCGCTTCGTGCAGACATCGTCGACGGTGGCGGTGATCTTTGGTCATGGCAGCAGCCACCCCGGCGCCTACACCGAAGCCGACTGGACCGACGTCGACGGCCCGCACGTCACCGCCTACGCCAAGTCCAAGACGCTGGCCGAACGCGCTGCGCGCGAATTCGTGGCCAAGGAGGGTGACGCGCTGCACTACGCGTCGGTCAACCCGGGCCTGGTGCTGGGGCCGCTGCTCGACGCCGATGCCGGCAGTTCGGCCGACCTCATCGCCAGCTGTCTGCGCGGCAAGTACCCCGGCTGCCCCCGGCTGTCGTTCCCGGTCGTGGACGTGCGCGACGTGGCCCAAGCGCACCGGCTGGCGCTGGAAACGGAGGCGCCATCGGGCGGGCGCTACCTGGCGGTATCTGGCACCGCCTGGTTCAAGGAGCTGATGCAGCCGATCAAGTCCGAGCTAGGGGAGCAGGCGCGCAAGGTCCCGACGCGCGAGCTACCTGACTTCATGGTCAAGCTGGTGGCCCTCTTCGACCCCGCGGCGCGGACGATCTTGCCCGACCTGGGTATCGATCGTCGTGTCGACAACTCGGCGACCCGCAAGGTACTGGGCATGGACTTCAGACCGCACACCGAGTCGGCACCGGCAATGGCGGAGAGCTTGTTGCGGCTGGGACTGGTCTAGCGATCTGATCACTGCGCGCGTCGTCGGTCGGCTGCTGCGCGACGACGTGAATTTGGCCCAGACCCTGGACCTGGACCTGGGCCTGGGCCTGGGCCTGGATACGGCAACGGGGTGATCGCCGGCGCGAGTGGATTGGCAGGTCGATCGCACCGAGCAGCACGGCGGCGCCGCACATGCATTGGCGTTCGGGAAGCGGGCCACGGTGGCGAACGACGCTTGATGGCTGGGACTGTGAGTCCGTGCCGCATCCGTACAGCCGACGCTCATCTTGACCGCCGAGCCGGCCAGTGGCCGGTTCCAGCGACGTCCGCCAACGGGTAGTCCCGGCCAGTTCCGGCCGTCCGCGACTGACGGCAGACCGGTAATCCGCTTGCTATGCCCTTATCAAAGTCAGAACGGACAGCCGCACTTGTGGGTGCATCACGTATGCATTACATTGCGCGTATGAAGACCTCCACCCTCCCCGCCGTGCGTGTCGAGCCAGCGCTGCGTAGCGATGCCGAGGCTGTCCTCGACGACGGCGAATCGCTCTCCGATTTCGTAGCCGCGTGCGTTCGCGACGGCGTCACTTGGCGGCGTACTCAAGACGCCTTCCTCGCGCGGGCCCGAGAGTCCGTCGAGCGATCCGAGCGTGAAAACAGCGGGATCTCGCCGCAGGAGGTGCTGCGGCGGATGGATGACCGGCTAGATGCTGCCCACAAGCGGCTGGCGGCAGGCAAGCCTCGCGCTGGACAGTGACCAGCTACCGCGTCCTCCTGGCGGAGGAGGCCGCCGAGGACTTGCTGCGGATCGAGGATTTCACCATCGAGCGCGAGCTCGCCAGCGCGACACCTGACCTTGATGTCGTACGGCGCCTCAGAGACGCCGTCGACCGCGCACTTCGACTACTGGAGTTCTCACCGTACTCATGCCGTAAGGCCGCTCGCGCCCTGAACGACAACCAGCGTGAACTCATCGTTCCCTTCGGAAACGCTGGGCTCGTCGCTGCATTTGAAGTGCGTGGCGACGTTGTCCGAATCGGCGCCATTCGCCATCAGCTTGAGCAAGATTTCCACTGATCCTGATCGGCTCCGCCTCTGGTCTCTCGCCAAAAACGTTGGCCTGCTTCCGAGAGACGTCGGGGCGAACGACAGCTTCTCGGCGCCCAATCCCCCGCAGCGAATGGCAGCAACGGGGTCAGCAGCGACCGATCGCCGCCAGTGGGAGCAGTCGTTGGCCAGACCGTGTTGCCGAGTCGGTGAGCCGCGCCTGCCGGTCATAGGGGTCGGCAAACCTCCCGATGGAGTCGATCAGTCCCATGCTTCCACCTTGTCAGAGAAAGTGAAGGGGGTCGCTGGGCTCCATCCTGCGCGCACTGGCATCTGGTGCCAGTATCTGAGGACGTTACCGCGCGTGGCGTAGGGCCGAAAGCCGCGCCGCAAGAATGCGTTCATGACGACCCTGCGTGGATGCGACCTCGACTCCTTTCCGGCCGAGGCATACGCATACCCGCAGCCGACACACAGCCGAAGCGGCTGCCGCCCACGCCGCCGAAACCACGCCGACGCACCCTGGCACCGCGGACACTGAAAACCTTGGGGCCAGCGCAACTTCAAGGGCTTGCTCACACTGATCCTGAGTGCCATAGAGTCGGAAGAACGCCGGCAGCGAAAGGCCGGCCTGGAACTGGACCTGGTTCTGTGCCGCGGTAGATCTCCATGAGGAGACGCTTCATCGTGGCACGCCAGTAGCGCACGGGCCGAGCCACCGGAGACTTCTTGTCAATCAGGTCGGCTGATGCGGCTGTGGGTTGGTCGTGCGCTTCCACCCGAACCGCCGCAGACAGCTGTGGCCGTCAATGTCGACGCACAGGGAAGTGCGAAATACAGCCTAGTGCGGCAAGGCGCCGCACAGCTTGAGCATCTGGTGCCCAGCGCGCGGCCTTCAGACGATGCGGTGAGTGGTGGTCGCGACCGGCAGCATTCGCCAACTGTGCATTGTTCCCGTCGGCACCGGGCTCGGCCAGATCAAGCTGACCCACTTCTGGCGTAGGCGCAGCACCGACACACCATCGTCGACCACCGCGTCATACCGCGGGGCGCTGGCGTTGGGCGGCGCCGGCGCGGCATGGCAGCTCACGGGTTCATGCTATGGCCGATCCGGCGCCCGACCTTCAGCGATGTGGCATCGCTGACACCGCCGCCGACCGACGCGATCAGGTGACGCCGCGCTTGAGCGATGCAGCGTCGGCGCCCGGCACACGGCTGTGCTCCACATGAAAGCGCTCGAAGTTCAAGGACAACCTCGGCGAACGCTGCTTCTTTGAGCCTTCGAACCACTCAAAGGCGACAACGGACCCTGCTCAAGTGGGCTTCACTTCGGGCCGGATGCCGGCTTCCTGGTGCTCCCGCGGATTCACGCTCCCGACCACTTGCGGGTGTCCACGAATGGCAACCTTGGGGGTCGCTGGTACACCTCGCGATGGCGCCGTTCACCGAACGGCTGCGAGCGGGATGTAGTCGCCGCCGACAAAGAGGTGGGTTGAAACCGAGAGGGTCCAGGATCTTGCAGGATCACCGGACCACCGCCGGCTCGAGGATGGTCGCGATGATCTTCAGCTCACCGCCGCCGCAGCTTGTACGGGCTGTTCAGGAAGCCGTTGAACGACAGCGAACTGCTGCAGCGCGTGACCAACGTGGGCAGGCTGCGACGGCCGGCGGCAACCAGCTGAATGCGCCGACCGCCCCTCAGCGGCCGCCCAGCCAGGCACCCAGGCGGGGGCCGACCCTGGGCCAGTACAGCTCCACCAGCACGCAGGCCGTCACCAGCACGATGGCCAGCACCTGCAGGACCGTGGGCCACGAGCCCAGGAAGACGATGGCCAGCGCCGCGGCCAGCACCGGCTTCAGGAAGAACAGATACGCTGCACGCGTGATGTCGGGCGCGGCCGACAGGCCACCGAACCACATCAACTGCGTCAGCGTGGTGTTCCACAGGGCCAGCACCAGCAGCGACCAGGCCGCCAGCGCCGGCTTGTCGACCAGCGTCAGCGGGTTGACCCAGATGCCCCACGCCGCCCCCACCAGCAGCCACAGGCCGATGCCGCCGATGAACATGGTCAGCGCAATGACGCGCAGCCCGCCGTGGCGCGCCATCACCGGCTTGATGACCACGGCGTAATACGAACCCAGCGCGGCGCAGGCCATCGCCATCAGTACGCCGATGACGCTGCGGCCGTCGCCGGCCAGCGCCTCGATCGCGCCGTCGGTCAGCAGCACCACGATGCCCAGCACCGCCAGCAGGCCGGTGACCCCTTTCACGGCCCCGGGCCGCACGCCGTTCACGGCCCAGTTCGTGAGCGCCACGAAGATGGGAATCGTGGTCGTCACGGTGGCGACCTGGATGACGCTGGCATAGTCCAGCGCCCAGTGGAAGAAGAGATAGGTGACGGTCACGCCCAGCAGCGACAGCCAGACGATGCGCACCGGCTCCTGGCGCAGCGGTGTCACCAGGTCGCGCGTGCCCGGCGTCAGCAGCGCCCACACGACGAGGCCGAAGCCGCCCAGCAGATAGCGCCAGACCGAGGTCTCCGGGCCGGCAACGCCGGAGAGCTTGGCGAAGAACTCCGAGCTGCCGTGGCCGAGCACGCCCACGAAAACCGCCGGGTAGGCCCAGCGCGCGGAGATATTCACGGCGCCACCTCGCGGCCGAACCGCGCCAGGCTGGCGGCCAGCCGCTCGGGCCGCTCCAGCGGCAGCAGGTGGCCGGCGTCGGCCCAGTCCTCGCGCCGCGCGTCGGGCAGCGTGGCGTACAGCCGGTCGACGACCTCACGGTCCAGGAAGACGCGGTCCTGCAACCCGGTGATCACGAGCACCGGCAGTTGCAGTTCGCCATAGGGCAGCGCCCAGTCGGTGGTGGCGGCGTTGCGCATCAGGTTCATGTGGCCATGCTCCGGCGCCAGCGGTGCGTACGCCGCCTGCAGGAACTGCGGCCGCATGCGGGCCGCGTGCTCGGCGTTGACGAGCAGCGGAAACAGCGCATCCATGAACAGCGCGACACCCCCGTGGCCGACGATGCGCGCCATGGCGTCGTTGACCCAGGCGATGCGCGGGCCGATTTCGCGCAGCGTATTCAGCAGCACCAGGCCCGCCGCCGCAGTACCGGCCAGCACCGCCCGAGCGGCGTAGAGCCCGCCGATCGACAAGCCCACCAGCACGGGCCGCACCGGCTGCAGCGTGGCGATCACATGCCGCAAGTCTTCGACGATGACGTGCTCGGTCAGCGCCAGCGTGGCGCTGAAGGGTGAATGCACCTGGCCGCGGAAGTTGTAGCTCAGCGTGCCGAAGCCTTCGGCGCGAAGTGCCGGCGCCACGGCGGCTTCCCAGGCGTCGGTGGAACCGGTGAGCGCATTGACGAAGACGAAGGTCGGCCGCCCGGACACGGTGGGCGGGGCATGCAGTGCAAACAGGCTGTCGCTGTCACTGTCACTGTCACTGTCACTGCTGGTCAAGCGGATCTGCATCTTCGTAACCTTTGTCTTGCGGAAGGTGGCGGAGTATGTCAAGAACCACCCGCCCCCAGGGCTGCCCCGCATGGACCGGCACGGCGCTGCCGGCGACGATGGCCCCGAAGCCGATTGCCATGGAGACCACGACATGCCCACCTTCCGCACCCTGACCGCGCAGCGCGACGCCGAGCACCCGCGCATCGCGCGCATCACGCTGAACCGCCCCGAGCGGCTGAACGCCATCAACGACGAGATGCCGGGCGAGATCCGCGAGGCTGTGCGCTGGGCCGAGAACGACGAGGAAGTCCATGTCGTCGTGCTCGCCGGCGCCGGCCGGGCGGCCAGGGCATCGGCGGCCAGCGGTTCGATGGCGTCGTCGTCCCGAATCGGGCTGCCGTGGCCGATGACGAGCGTGCGCACCGCGCCGGCGGCCATCGGCACAACAAATGCTGGAGTGGCGGTCCGACACTGCCGACCACAAAGCGGCCCTCAGTGCGCCCGGGCCTACGATTTGCTGCCCGCGGCTTGCTGATTGAACGACAGCGCCACGAAGTCCACGAACGCCCTGACGCGCGCGGCCCGCTGATGCCGCTGTGGATAGACGGCGTGAATATCCGCATCGGGCGTGTAGTACTGCGGCAGGACCTGGACGAGCCGTCCGTTCCTCAAATGCCGCTCGATGTCCCACTCGGCGCGCATCACGATGCCATGGCCCTCCAGCGCCCAGTTGACGGCGATTTCCCCGTCATTGGTGGTCAGGTTGCCGCGCGTCTTCACGGCGATGGTGCTTGCATTCTTCGCGCGACCGGTGGATAGACGCCACACACCGTAGGCCTCCTCGCCTTGCCGGATGCCGATGCAGTTGTGCCGGGTCAGATCATGGGGGACCTTGGGCACGCCGTGTTTGGCAAGGTAGGCCGGTGCGGCGCACAGCAAGCGGCGGTTCGGGGCGATGTGCCTGGCGATGACGCGAGCATCCGGTGCCGCGCCAAACCGAATGCAGACATCGAAGGCATCCTCCGTCAACGCAGGTGGGTTGACCGACAGCTGCAACTGCACTTCGACCTGCGGGTACTTGCGAATGAACCGGGAGATCAGCGGCGCCACATGGCTGCGTCCGAAGCCCAGCGTCGCGTTCACGCGCAGCAGGCCCGTCGGCGTTGCCCTGGCCACGCCGAGCAACTGCGCCATGCCGTCGATCTCACCCAGGATGCGCCGCGCGTTTTCCAGGTACAGCTCGCCCTCCGGCGTCAGGCTCATGCGCCGCGTCGTCCGGTTGACCAGGGGCACGCCGAGTCGTGTTTCCATCAAGGCCAGATGCTTGCTCACCGCCGGAGTCGTCACGCCCAACTCGCGAGCTGCCGCACTCAAGCTGCCGGCACCGGCCAGCGCCGAGAAGAAGCCGAGATCGGCCGGGTGGATGCCGCTGGACATGGTGCTCAATTGTTGAATCCAGGTTAACGATGGATTCACTCTAGCGACGAGCGCGAGGGGCGTCCAGTGCCTAGAGTCGGGTTATTGTTTAACTCATGTATTGCACGAGACATCGATGAAGACCTACGCAATCGCAATGATTCCTGGCGACGGCATCGGCAAGGAGGTGGTGCCGGCCGGGCAAAAAGTGCTGGAAGCGCTCGCCGCCAGCGACGGCGGCTTGAAGTTCGCGTTCGAGAACTTCGACTGGGGTGGCGACTACTTCCGCGAGCACGGCGTCATGATGCCGGACAACGGCCTGGACGCGATCCGCGACAAGGACGCGATCCTGTTCGGCTCGGCGGGTGATCCGCACATTCCGGACCACATCACGCTGTGGGGGCTGCGCCTGAAGATCTGCCAGGGCTTCGACCAGTACGCCAACGTTCGTCCGACGCGCATCCTGCCGGGCATCGATGGGCCGCTCAAGCGCTGCGGCCCGGATGACCTGAACTGGGTCATCGTGCGCGAGAACTCCGAGGGCGAGTACGCCGGTGTCGGTGGTCGCGTCCACCAGGGCCACCCGATCGAAGCCGCCACCGACGTTTCGATGATGACCCGTGCCGGTGTCGAACGCATCATGCGTTTCGCCTTCAAGCTGGCCCAATCCCGCCCGCGCAAGCTGCTGACCGTGGTCACCAAGAGCAACGCCCAACGCCATGCGATGGTGATGTGGGACGAGATCGCGCTGCAGATCTCCAAGGAGTTCCCCGACGTCACCTGGGACAAGGAACTCGTCGACGCGTCGACGGCGCGCATGATCAACCGGCCGGCATCGCTGGACACCCTCGTCGCGACCAATCTGCACGCCGACATCCTGAGCGACCTGGCCGCAGCGCTGGCCGGCAGCCTGGGCATCGCGCCCACCGGCAACATCGACCCGGAGCACCGCTTCCCGTCGATGTTCGAGCCGATCCACGGCTCGGCCTTCGACATCATGGGCAAGGGCTTGGCCAATCCGATCGGCACCTTCTGGTCGGTCGTGATGCTGCTCGAGCATATCGGCGAACATGACGCCGCCAAGCGCTTGATGTCGGCCATCGAGCAGGTCACCGCGAATCCGGCGCTGCACTGCCGCGACCTGGGCGGCAACGCGACGACCCAACAGGTCACCGATGCGGTCTGCGGCATCCTTACCGCCGCCTCGCGCCGCAAGGCAGCCTGAGGCGATCGGCACTGCCAAAGACTACCTTTCACCCGTTCCCTACCCAGTCAGGAGACAACCATGCACACAAAGACTCGTCGTCAACTTCTCGCCACGGCCGCAGCCGGATCGGTGCTCGCCATCGGACTGGGTTTCGCCGCAACGGCGGCGGCACAGACCTACCCCAGCAAGTCGATCAACTACATCCTGCCCTTCAACGCCGGCGGTGAATCCGACATTTCGGCCCGCTACCAGCAGGCTGTGTTCAAGAAGGTCGCCGGTGTGGATACCGTCATCCAGTACATGCCTGGCGCGGGCGGCGCGCAGGCCTGGTCGCAGCTCAATTCGATGCCCGGCGACGGCTACACCATCATGGGCATCAACCTGCCCCACACCGTGTTGCAGCCGATGCAGAAGGACGTGGGCTACAAGACGGACGAGCTGACGCCGGTGCACTACTTCCACTACACGCCCGACGCGATCTTCGTCAACAGCGACAGCCCCTTCAAGACGCTCAAGGACTTGGTCGACCATGCGAAGAAGAACCCCGGCATGGTCACTTTCAGCGGGTCGGGATCGAACTCGTCCAACAACCTGGCGCAGGTGCGCTTCGACGATCTCGCCGGCATCAAGACGACCTACATCCCGTTCAGCGGCACCGGCCCGGCCGTCACCGCGATCCTCGGCAAGCAGACCGTCGCCGGCTTCAACTACGCGCCGTCGGCCATCGCCCATGCCGGCAAGATGCGCATGCTGGCCGTGGCCTCCGAAAAGCGGATGCCGGCCTTCCCCGATGTCCCGACCTTCCGCGAACTGGGCTACGACCTGGTCGGCGGCGCCTACCGCGGCCTGTCGGTCCCGAAGTCGACGCCGGAGGACATTCGCCTGAAGGTGTCGGACATCATCGGCGGCATCAACGCCGACCCCGGCTTCAGGAAGAAGATGGAAGACGGCGGCTTCGTGCTGACCGAGATCACCTACAAGGACATGCCGGCCTTCGTGGCGGCAAAGACGAAGGAATACGCGGCCGTGGCCGAGAAGCTCGGTATCAAGAAGCAGTAAGAATCGAGCGCCAACGTCATGGAAGTCCTCGGCTACCTCATCGAAGCGCTGACGCCGTTCAACATGGTGCTGGCGCTGGCCGGTGTGGTGCTGGGGACGGTGATCGGCGCGCTGCCCGGTTTGTCGGCGACGATGGCGGTGGCGATTCTGGTGCCCTTCACCTTCGCCATGTCGCCGGCGTCGGGACTGATCGCGCTGGGTGCGATCTACACCGGCGCCATCTACGGCGGCTCGTTCGCGGCCATCCTCGTCAACACGCCCGGAACACCGTCATCGATCGCGACGACCTTCGACGGCTACCCGATGGCCAAGCGTGGCGATGGCGGCCTGGCAGTGACTCTGGCCACCATTTCCTCGGTCGTCGGCGGCATCGTCGGCGCCGTCTCGTTGCTGCTGCTGGCGCCGCCTCTGGCCAACATCGCACTGATGTTCGGTCCTTCCGAGTACTTCTGGCTGGCGATCTTCGGCCTCACCTTGATCTCGGCGCTGTCGGTGGGCAACACCCTCAAGGGCCTGATCGGGGGGTGCCTCGGGCTCCTGTTGTCCACCGTGGGCGTGGCCATCGTCGGTGGCGACGTGCGCTACACGATGAACTCGCAGATCCTTCTGGGTGGCATCGACATCACCTCGGCGCTGATCGGCCTGTACTGCATCCCGGTCGTCATCGATCTGGTGGCGACCAAGGCCCCGCATCTGTCGGTCGTTGAAGACGCGCGCGGCTACCGATTGCTCGAAGCACTGCGCATCGGTTGGGCGAACAAGTTCAACCTGATCCGCAGTTCGGTGATCGGCACCGCGGTCGGCATCCTCCCGGGGGCGGGCGGGTCGATCGCGGGGTTGATCGCCTATTCCGAAGCGCGCCGGACATCGAAGCACCCCGAGCGCTTCGGCACGGGCGAACCCAACGGCATCATCGCCACCGAGTCCTCGAACAACGCCACCGTCGGCGGTGGGTTCATCCCGACGCTGGTGCTGGGCATACCGGGCACACCGCCCGACGCCATCATCCTGGGCGCGCTGCTGGTGCAAGGCCTGAAGATCGGTCCGAGCCTGTTCAACGAACAAAGCGGGGTCGTCTACACCTTCATGTTCGGCCTGCTGATCGCCACGCTGTTGATGTTGCCGGTGGGCCTTCTGCTGGGACGCTATGCCTACAAGTCGATCGTGAAGATTCCGAAGTCGTTGCTGGTGCCTACGGTCGCTTTCCTGACGATCCTGGGCAGCTTTGCCATTCACAGCAATGTGCACGACATGCAGGTGATGTTCGTGCTGGGTGTGCTGGCCTGGGTCCTGCAACGCTATGGCTTCGCGCCGTCACCCATCGTGCTCGGGTTGGTGCTGGGCTCGATCGCCGAGCAGGGCTTCGTCCAGACCTACATGATCGGCAATGCGACGAACGCCCTTGCCGGGATGTTCTTCGGGCGTCCGATCAGCGCGGCCATCATCGCCTTCGCTGCGCTGACGCTGTGTTATCCGCTGATTGCCGCGATGCTCGGGCGCCGCGCCAAGCGCGCGCCTGTGGAGGCGACGGACACGGTCGTGAAGACCGACAACGCCGCGCAGACGAAGTATCGCGACATCCCGGCCGTGCTGTTCAGCCTGCTTTTCATCGGCGTGGGCGTGGCGGCCTACACGCAGACCAAGGACATGTCGGCCATGGGCTCGATCTTTCCGACCACCATCGCCGCGGCGCTGGTTCTGATGTCGGCGCTGCTGATCGCCTTTCAGATCCGCAAGCCCGCGGCGCCGGCCAAGCGGGCATTGCCCGGCAAGGCCACGGAATCGACATGGAGGCGGGTTTCAATCATCGTCACGATGGGCGCCTGGGCACTGCTGCTGCCGAGCATCGGCTTCTTCGTGACGAGCCTGATGGCCTTCCTGGTGCTGATCGCGATCGCCACCTTCGATCGACCAGGCGCGCGCGAACTGGCCATTCACGGCATCGCAGCCATCGTCATCGTCGGCGCCTTTCAGCTCTTGATGGACAAGGCGCTGGGCTTGCGCATGCCCAACGGACTGTTCTTCTGACAAGCCTGTGCCTGGATCACGGCCTGCGGGCCAGCGCGAACTTGTGCAGCAGTTCGAGCAGGACCAGGCGCTCACCTTCGCTGAGGTGCGCCAGCATTTCCTGGTCGGCCTTCAGCAGCTGCGTCAACGCCGAACGGACCAAAGCCTCACCTTCACGGGTCACGCGCAGGTTCTGCGTGCGCCGGTCCGTTGCGTCGCGTCTGCGCTCGAGCAGGCCGCGCTGCTCCAGCCGATCCAGCCAAACGGTCACGCCGGGCGTGGTCACGGCCAGGGCCTTGGCAACCTTGGTGGCCGTCACGGGGGCGTTCTCATGGACGAGCTGCAGGATGGTGAATTCCACCGGACGCAGGTCCAAGGGACCGCCGGCGACCTCGTTGAACGCGCGGGTGGTGACGATCGCCGCCTGCGCCAACTGGTAGCCGAGCAGGCGGTGCAGGCCGCCCTCGTGCAGCCCGCCCCGCGGGGTGTCCTCGTCGGATGCTCGTTGGCCTCGCTTCATGGGCGCCATTGTCGCTGCACGGCCCGAAGCCGAAGCGGTGTCGGCGCGGCTCGTGGGTCGTCGCGCAGAGCTGGCCATTTCCGCCGAAGTGAGTTATCAGCTTAACCATTCTCAGGTGCGCGCACGACCCGAAGCGAGGTTGAACCTGTGATCGCAAATCGCTGGGCAACGTATTGCTAAATGTTTACCCTATGAGTACTTCTTCAGCGGCGAAGGTCATGCCATACTGATTAATCTCGTGAATTATTCTAAGGAGCCAACGTGGCACACGGATTCATCTTCGGCGCGGCTGCTGTCGCGGCACTTTCAGCGCTATCGGCATGCGGGGGCGACGATGCCGAGCTGCCGCGGCTCAGCGCGGCCAGCGCAGGCACATTGCTGAAGTGCAGCACGCTGGCGGCTGACTTCAGCTTCGCCAACACCACCATCACGTCTGCACAGGTCGTCGCGTCAGGCACGCTGAGCAACGCCGGTGAGCCGGTCGGCGAGCATTGCCTGGTCACCGGCACGATGAACCAGCGGGTGAGCACGGTGGACGCCCAGAGCTACGCCATCGGCTTCCAAATGCGCCTGCCCAAGGACTGGAGCGGCCGCTACCTGTATCAGGGCAATGGCGGCACGGACGGATCGGTGGCCCAGGCCAATGGCGGCTTCAGCGGTGGCGGACCGCTGAAGAACGGGTTGCAACTTGGGTTTGCCATCATCAGTTCCGACGCCGGCCACAACGGCGCGCAGAACCCGATGTTCGGCATCGACCCGCAGGCGCGTCTGGACTACGGCTATCAGGCGGTCGGCACCCTCACGCCCATGGCCAAGGCGCTGGTCATCGCGGCATACGGGCGCGGGCCGGACCGCTCCTACATCGGCGGCACTTCAAACGGCGGCCGCCACACGATGGTCGCGGCCGCCCGCTATGCGCAGGACTACGACGGCTTCCTGGCCATTTCGCCGGGAATCAACCTGCCCAAGGCCGCGGTGGCGCAGCTGTGGGGTGCGCAGCAGTGGAACAAGGTGGCCACCGGTACCGGCACCGCGCCCAACTACGACCTGGAATCGGCCTTGCCGCAGACCGAACGTGCCGTGATCAGCCAGGCGATCCTGAGCAAGTGCGACGCGTTGGACGGGTTAGCCGACGGCCTGGTCCAGGACGTGCAGGCCTGCCGCACGGCGTTCGACCTGTCGCGCGACGTCCCCACCTGCCCGGGAGCGCGGGACGGCACCTGCCTGTCGGCTGACCAGAAGACGGTCATCGCCGACGTTTTCGCCGGTGCCAAGAACAGCCAGGGCGCGGCGCTGTACAGCGGTTGGCCGTTTGATGCCGGAATCGTCCAGCGGGGCTGGGCAGATTGGAAGTTCCGCAATTCGGTGCGCGGTGGCCGTGATCCGGTGGCCGTGGCGCACATCTTCTCGGTCCCGCCAGTGACGCCGCTGCTGAGCAACACGCTGGCCTACGCGCTGGGGTTCAGCGTCGACACCGATGCGCCGAAGATCCTCGCCACGGACGGCGTCTATACCCAGAGCTCCATCTCGTTCATGACGCCGCCCGATGCGACCAATCTGGACGCTCTGCGCAATCGCGGTGCGAAGATGATCGTCGTACATGGCATGTCCGATGGTGTGTTTTCGGTCGACGACACCACCAGCTGGTACGAAGCACTGGACCAGCGCCTCGGTGGCGCCGCCGCTGACGCGGTGCGGTTCTTCAGGGTGCCGGGCATGGGTCACTCGCGAGGCGGCCCGGCCACCGATCAGTTCGATGGTCTTTCGGCGCTGGTGGACTGGGTCGAGAAGGGCATCGCTCCGGATCAGGTGGTTGCTGCGGCGCGCGGCGCAGGCAACGCTGGCGGTGTCAATACCGACCTGCCTGCCAACTGGTCTGCCACGCGCACCCGCCCGCTGTGCCCGTACCCGAAAGTGGCGCGCTACAAGAGCGGGGACACAGAGGTCGCCGCGAGTTTTGCCTGCGAGCGCTGATGGCGCATCGGGCGGGGCCGTCGACATGAGCCCCCTTGCGGTTTTTGTTCCCGACGTTCCTTGGGTCGGCTGTAGGTTTCGTCGGATCAGGCGTCGACCAGCCTGCGGCATGCACACTGCTCACACAGGCAAGAGACCAGAAGGTCTTCGAAAGTGATGGCGGGCGAGGGCAATGGCGCAACGAGAGCGTGGCGGCCGAGAACCAACTTGTCGGAAGGCCTGAATCCGTCGGCAGCGCCAGTTCGAGCCTTTGAGCAGCAGTCGTTTGGCCACTGGGTGGCGACCAGCGGCGACAAGGCACGTCGAATGGCAGCTTCGAGATTTCGTCGCCGCGGGCGGACGCCGGCAGATGTCGGGCTTTGAAGGGTCAAGCGGCCTCCCGTCCTGAAAACCTTGGCCGGCTGCAATGGGTCGCTGCCGTTCCAGCCGTTGCTGACCAGACACCGAAGTCAAGCCTTCTCTGCACCGCCGCTGCGTGTGCCCGCCCAGCAGCGGCCGCTCGGGACCTCAGGCTTGTCGGCGCTGGGCCAGCCGGGCCACGTGCTCACCGATCGCGAGCGACGCCGTCAGCCCCGGGCTTTCGATGCCGAAAAGCACGATCACGCCCGCCTGGCTTTCGTCGATCACGAAGTCGCCCTGCGGTTCATCCGGCCCGTGCAGCTTGGGGCGTATGCCAGCGTAGTCGGGGCTGAGCGCACCATTGGGCAGGCCGGGCCAGAAGCGGCGCACGTAGTCCTCGAAGTAGCTCACGCGTGCGGGATCGACCGTGTACTCCAACTCGTCCACGAACTCCAGGTCGGGTCCGAAGCGGGCCTGCCCGCCCAGATCGCGGCGATAGTGGATGCCCAGCGCGCCGGGGATGGGCGGCGGGTAGATCAGCCGCTGAAACGGCGCCGCTCCGCTGAGGGCGAAGTAGCTGCCCTTGCCCAGGTGCAGCGGCGGAATGCGCTCGACGGGAAACCCCTGCACCAGCCGCGCGCAGTCCTGCGCCTGCAGGCCGGGAGCCAGGATCAGGTGCTGCGCCGTGACGGTGCTGGGATCGTCGCCACCGATGCGCACTTGAATCCCGTCTGCCACTGGCGTCGAGCCCAGGAATGGCGTATTGAGCACGACAGAGCCGCCGTGGGCTTCGATCTCGCCGGCGAGCGCGTCCATGTAGCCGTGCGCGTCGAACACGCCGCTTTCGGCCGAGTGCAGCGCCGCCACCGCGCGCAAGGCCGGCTCCATGGCCAGCGTCTGCCTGCCGTCCAGGCGCGTGATGCCCTCGACCTGGTTGGCTTCGCCGCGCGCTGCCAGCGCCATCAGGGCCGGCAGTTCGCTGTCCTGCGTTGCCACGATGAGCTTGCCGCACTTGTTGTACGCGACCCGGTGCCGCTCGAGAAAGGCGTAGAGCAGACGCCTGCCCTGCACACACAGGCGCGCCTTCAGCGAACCCGGTGCGTAATGCAGGCCGGCGTGGATGACCTCGGAGTTGCGCGAGGACACGCCAGCGCCTACGCGGCGTTCGCGCTCCACAACGGCCACGGTCTTGCCGTCGCGCGCCAAGGCATAGCCACAGGCCAAGCCCACCGCGCCGGCGCCCACAACGATAGCGTCGAAATCAGTGCTCATGGGCGCAGCATAGGGCAGACGGGCCGCTCGGGTCGTGCGGTCTCCAAGCGCATCAAGTCTGCGCATCACCTCAACGTGGGCCGCGTGGGTAGCTCACCCCCTGACCGGCAGCTTTGCGGCCTTGAATCGAGATCAGCAAAAGTCGCATACGGGCCGTCAGTGAACGTTGCCGTTTGGAGGTGGCGCAGCAAGTTCATCACGGCGAACTTCCCGCCCGCGGCAATGCGGCTCCCCGGTTGCCAAGACAAGGACTGCAGCCATTGACGCCAGTCCGCGAAATGCGCCGACGGGCCGACCCCTTCAATAATCAGCCTTGTGTGTTCCGGCGCGCGTCAAGGTAGTTGTCGCCTCATTCATGCAGCCAGCGGCTGGCTATAGGCTCCTGCCGAGTGCGCCGCGACGACCGAGTCGCGTTCGGGACCGAGGGTGACCGGGCCGGTCGGTGTCCAGTCGCGTGTCGTGCCAGGCCAGCGCGGACAGGGGCTTCGCATCGAATCCCTTCAAGTCGCCTGCCTCCTGCTGGCGATTGGCTGCAAGGCACGCTGGCGCAAGTCCAGGACAAGGCGCTCGACCGCAGGAATGAACCTGTCGGAGTGCGGGGCGTGGCGACGGGCCCACCCAGCTGCGGCTACGAGCGCTTGAGTCGCAGTCGCCGCTGGTCACGGCCAGATCAGGGCGGCCAGCGTGGCGAAGTCGGGCGCGGCCTGCCATCCCGGCACGGCAATTTGCGCCTTCAGGTGGCTGTAGCGATGCAGCAGCAGCAGCCGCAGCAGGGGTTCGCGCTGGCCGCGATCGAAGGGGCGGCCGTGGTAGCCGTCGAAGAGGGCATCGAGGCGCGCCGCATCACCCGCGGCCAGAAAACACAGCGGGCCCAGCCAGTCGTACTCGCGCGGCCCGACCAGACCGTCGCCGAAGTCGAACATGGCCGACAGCCCGCTGCCCCGGTGCAGCAGGTTGAAGGGTGTGTATTCGCCGGTCAGGATCACGTCATTGCCTTCGGGCACGGAGCCCTGTAGAAAGGACTCCAGCTGTGCCAGCAGGTGCGTGGGCAGGCCGGTGCGCTGCTGGCGAGCGTGGCAGCGTTCGCGCTGGCCCTGCAGGAAGTCCGCCCAACGCGGCGCCAGCGCCGGCAGCGGGCCCAGGGGCAGCGCATGCACCTCGGCGGCCAGGCGGCCGATGGTGCGCAGCACCGCACGGCATTCATGCTGCTGCAGCGTGGGCCAGATACGGTCGAGCGGCGTGCCCGCCAGTTGCGTCATCACCAGGTAGGGCCAGCCGGCGTGCTCGGCGCTGTCCACCAGGCGCGGCGTGGGTAGCGTCAGCCGGCCCTGCAGGTGCCCGAGCATCGCACGCTCGAACTCGAAGTGGTCGCGCAGGAAGGGCGGGTAGAGCTTGAGCACCAGTTCGCGGCCCAGCAGCGCCACCAGCACCGAACCCTCGCCAGCCGGCGCCGCCGGCGCGCTGGAGTAGCGCGCGCCGAGCGCGGCGACCACGCCGATCCAGCGCGCAGGGTCTTCCTGCAGCGCGTCGAAGTCGCCGCTGCCGGGGTCGGCGGGCAAGGCAGGTGATGTGACCATGGGTCGGCGAGTGATTCGGTGTGCGAAGTCGGCGATCGTGATGGCCGCGCGCCGCTTGCGCAAGGCCGCCGCACGAATCGGCGCGCGCGCCCGGCTGCGCGACTTCACCGGCGCGTCCGCACCGGTCAGGCGTTCTGGTACAGCCAGCCGCGCCGAATCAGTGCCTTCTCGAACTCCACGCCGAGGAACACCACCGAAGACAGGGCCAGGCAGGCCATCAGCTCGCCGGCCGAAAGCGGCGTGGTCTTGAAGATGGGCTGCAGCCAGGGCACGTAGAGCACCGCCATCTGCAGCGCGAAAGTCAGGGCCAGCGCGGCGACCAGCATCCGGTTGGAGAACACGCCCTGGGTGAACAGCGATTCGCGCTCCGAGCGGATGGCCAGCACATGGCCCAGCTGCGACAGCGTCAGCACCGTGAAGACCATGCTCTGCCAGTGCGCCGAGCCGCTGTGCAGCGCCCAGGCCTGCGTCAGCAGCGTGACCGCCCCCATCAGCAGGCCGACCCACAGGATGTGCTGCCACATGCCGTGCGCGAAGATGCTTTCCTTGGGCGGCCGCGGTGGGCGCTGCATGACGTTGCGCTCGGCGCCTTCGCCGGCGAGCGCCAGGCCGGGCAGGCCGTCGGTGACGAGGTTGATCCACAGGATGTGGATCGGCAGCAGCGGGATCGGCAGGCCCAGGAACGGCGCCAGGAAGATGGTCCAGATCTCGCCCGAGTTGCTCGTCATCGTGTATTTGACGAACTTGCGGATATTGTCGAAGATGCGCCGCCCCTCGCGTACCGCCGTGACGATGGTCGCGAAGTTGTCGTCGAGCAGCGTCATGTGCGCCGCCTCGCGCGCCACGTCGGTGCCGCCCTTGCCCATCGCGACGCCGATGTCGGCCCGCTTCAGCGCTGGCGCGTCGTTCACGCCGTCGCCGGTCATGGCCACGAATTCGCCCTTGTCCTGCAGGGCGCGCACGATCTCGATCTTCTGTTCCGGGTTGATGCGCGCATAGACGCGCACCGTCTCGACCTCGCGCTCGAAGTCCGCCAGCGACAACTGCGCCAGCTCGCTGCCGCCGAGCACCTTGCCGCCGTCCTCGATCAGGCCCAGCCGCTCGGCGATCGCCCGTGCCGTGGCGGGGTGGTCGCCGGTGATCATCACCGGCACGATGCCGGCGGCCTTGCAGGCGGCTACCGCGGCGGCGGCTTCAGGCCGCGGTGGATCGATCAGGCCGGCCAGGCCGATGAAGCTCAGTCCGCCTTCCAGCGTCTCGGCATCCAGCACCTCGGGCAGTTGCGGCAGCCGCTTCAATGCGAAGGCCAGCACGCGCAGGCCCTGTGCGGCCAGCTGCTCGGCCGCCTTTTGCCGCGCTGCCGCGTCGAAGGCCGTCGCCGCGCCGCCGGCGGCGCCGAGCTCATCGGTGCACAGCGACAGCACTCCTTCCGGCGCACCCTTCACGAGCATCAGCACGCCGTCGCCGTCGCGGTGCAGCGTGCTCATGCGTGCTCGTTCCGAATCGAAGGGGATCTCGGCCACGCGCGGCAGCGTGCGCTGCCATCCGTCCTGGTCGACTTCGGCCGCCTGTGCCGCGGCCAGCAGCGCGGTCTCGGTGGGGTCGCCGGTCAGTGCGCCATCGCGGCCGGCGACGGCATCGTTGCACAGGGCCATGGCCAGGCCCAGTTCGCGCCACGGTGACTCCGGCGCGTCGGGCAGGCCGGACCGGCTCTCGCCGGCAGCGAACACGCGGTCCACGTGCATTCGGTTCAGCGTCAGCGTGCCGGTCTTGTCGGAGCAGATGTAGGTCACCGAGCCGAGCGTCTCCACCGCCGGCAGGCGGCGGATGAGTGCGTTCTGCCGCACCATGCGCGCTGCGCCGAGCGCGAGCGAGATCGTCACCACCGCCGGCAGCGCCTCGGGGATGGCGGCCACGGCCAGGCTGACGGCGGTGAGCAGCATCAACAGCGGCGGTTCGCCGCGCAACCAGCCGGCGACGAAGACGATGGCGCAGATGGCCAGCACGGCGATCGCCAGGTGCTGTCCGAAGCGCGCCAGTCTCTTCTGCAGCGGCGTCTTGCCGGATTCGCCGGACAGCAGTGCCGCAATGCGCCCGAGCTCGGTCTGCATGCCGGTGGCCACCACCAGGCCGCGCGCGCGGCCGTAGGTCACCACCGTGCCCTTGAAGGCCAGGTTGAGGCGGTCGCCGAGTGGCAGCTCGGCTTCGGGCAAAGGCGCGGTCTGCTTGTCGACCGACTGCGATTCGCCGGTGAGCGCCGATTCGTCGACCTTCAGCGCCGACAGCTCGGTCAGCCGCAGGTCGGCCGGCAGGATGTTGCCGGCCTCCAGTTCCACCAGGTCACCGGGTACCAGGTGCGTCGCATCGATGGTGTCGGAGCGACCATCGCGGATCACCCGCGCCTGCGGGCTGGCCATCTTCTTCAGCGCCGCCATCGCGCGGTCGGCGCGGTACTCCTGGACGAAGCCGACGATGCCGTTCAGGAACACGATGACGACGATGGCCACGGCGTCCTGCGGCTCGCCGACGACGCCGGCGATGACGGCGGCGGCAATCAGCACCAGGATCATGAAGTCGGTGAACTGCGACGCCAGCATCAGCAGCGGGTGGCGCCGGCCCGACTCGATCAGCGCATTCGGGCCGACCTGCGCCAGCCGCGCCGCGGCGGCGTCGGCGCTGAGCCCCGCGCCAAGATCGCTGTCGAGGTGCTCTGCAGTCGCCTCGCTGTCGAGGCAGTGCCACTGCGGCGGTTTCGGGTCGTTGGCCAAGGGTCCGGGGGGTCTTGTTCAGAGGATGTCGCGCATCGCATCGCAGCCTGACGCGGCTCGGCGGCGCGCGCCCGGTCTGGGCCCATTCTTGCACCACAGGGCGAGCGGGCCGGTCAAGTCGACGTCCCGCGCGTTGCCGAACGCCCAGTATGCCGCGGCCGGAATCGTCGCTGCGGGCGGCTGGCGGGTCGCCACGGCATCGCGGCTTGCAGGCGCTGAAGTCGGCGCGTCGAGGTGCGGCGCCAGCGTGTGAAACGACCACACGGTCGAATTTCATCCATTCTGATGAGGTTGGGGGGTTGACGCGCCTGGCCTGTTCGAGCAGGTTTCGCTCCCACGCGATGCATCACGCATTTCGTGCTCAGCCCGTCCATCCACTCAACCACAGGAGGCCGCAGATGTTTCTTCGCACCATGCACCGTCGGCTCCTGTCGGCCGCCAACTCCTGATGACTCGCGGCCGGCGCGTGGTACCTCGCGCCGCTGCCCTGTCATAGGTTTGCTTTCCGACTCGCAGCGGCCCTGGCGCCGATACGCCGCCGCGCGTTCGTCCTGAACGCGGTCGACAGGTCGACCTTTCCTCGTTCGCCTTGCGCAGGCCCGGGTCTCGCCCGTCTTTCGCGAGCGCATGGCGCGCACGGCAGCACTGCGTGCAGCACCTGGTCGCCGAAGCCAAGGCACGTGACGCTGGCGCGGCACAACTGGCCGCGCTCGCGGAAGGTGAGAATGGTGCAGGGCAGTGAGGCCTGCCGCACGGGACGCCGCAGCGATGCAGCATCCCGCGCTCCTGCCATCGATCGGGGCCGGGCGCTGCGCACCGATCGACCTCGCGAGAGGCCAGGCGCTCACTGCGAAAGAATCTATCCTCGTGCGCCTGGGAGGGACGAACATGAAGCAAGGCAGCGATACGCATTCGAAGACCATCGGTTATGCGCTCTGGATCTTCGGATTCACCGGCTCGCACCGCTTCTATTTCGGCAAACCCGTGACGGGGACGATCTGGTTCTTCACCTTCGGCCTGCTGGGCGTGGGCTGGCTGATCGACCTGTTCCTGATCCCGGCCATGGATCGTCAGGCCGACTTCAGGTATCAGCCCGGCCGGATCAATTACTCGGTGGCCTGGATCCTTCTCACCTTTCTCGGCCTGTTCGGCGTGCACCGGATGTACATGGGCAAGTGGATCACCGGCATCCTGTACCTGCTGACGCTCGGGCTTGCGGGTATCGGCTACCTGTACGACTACTGGACGCTGAACGACCAGATCACCGTCATGAACGGGTCGCGGAACTGAGTGCGCCCAGCGCGGGTGGTCTGGCGCACCCTGGCTGGGTCCGCTCGCCGTGGCGGTGCCGCACGAAGCGGCCGGCCGCCGGCGTTGACGGCACGCCACTCGAGCGGCGAGAAACGAGCGCAGCATGCCCTCGACCAGCGGCAGACATGAGAGCGACATTGCCGCGTGGGGGTCGGGCCTGGGTTGCGCTGGCCGGCATCGTGGGTCGGCTGGCATGTGGTGGTGGTGGCTCGTCGCCGTACCAGGGGCCGATCTCGGTGCAGACCGACGTGGCGGTGGCCGACGTCGACGGCGACGGTCGCAACGATCTGGCGCTGTTCGCCGCCGCTGGCGCGGCTCACGCGGCGTGAATGGCCGGGCGGGGTGTCATCGTCAGCCGCACCGCCAGGTCGGCCGCCGGCATGGGCCGGCCGAGCAGATAACCTTGCGCCTCGTCGCAGCCGAGCTTGTGCAGCAACGCCAGCTGCGCCGCCGTCTCGACGCCTTCGGCCACGACGTTCAACCCCAGGCTGTGCGCCATGGCGATCACGGCGTGCGTGATCGCGGTGTCGTCGCCGTCCGAGGGCAGGCCGCTGATGAAGGAGCGGTCGATCTTCACCGCCTGGGCCGGGAAGCGCTTCAGGTAGGAGAGCGACGAATAGCCGGTGCCGAAGTCGTCGATCGAGATCTTCACGCCCATGGCGTGCAGTTGCTCCAGCACCTGCTTGGCCCGTTCCGGGTCGGACATCAGCACGCTCTCGGTGAGTTCCACCTCCAGCTGCCCCGGCGTCACGTCGTACCGGCTGAAAGCGTCGACCAGGTCGCCGATCAGGCTGTCGTTGACGAACTGCCGTGCCGACAGGTTCACCGCCACCGGGGGTGGGTTGAAGCCGGCGTCGCGCCAGTCGCGGATCTGGCGGCACGCGGCCTGGATCACCCAGCGCCCGATCGGCACGATCAGCCCGCGTTCCTCGGCCAGCGGGATGAAGTCGCCCGGCGGTACGAGGCCGCGCGTGGGGTGATTCCAGCGCACCAGCGCTTCGACGCCGAGCATGCGGCCGCTGGCGATGTCGATCTTGGGCTGGAAGTGCAGCAGCAGCTCGCCACGGGTCAACGCAAAGCGCAGCGCCGACTCCACCTCGAACTGGCGTGCCGCCAGCTCGGCCAGGTCAGAGGTGTAGAACTGCACGTTGTTCCTGCCCCGGTCCTTGGCCAGGTACATGGCGGCATCGGCGTGCTTGAGCAGCTCGGCGGCGTCTTCGCCGTCGCCGGGCCTGTTCGCCGGGCGCCCCGGGCACGGGGTCCGGACGGAGCGCCGGGCGCCCGAACGCCTTGATCCTCGCGGCCCTAGATGACCCTTGCCGTTCAGGCCAACGCCGAGACGGTGTAGTAAGCGTCCCACTCGCTCCGCGGGCCGACGTTCTTCGTGATCGTGCTGGTCTGGCCGCTGTTGCCGTCGATGGTGGTGACCCAGGTCTGCCCGCCCAGGTCGAGGACCTGGAAGACCACCGCGTGGTGGTTCTTGTTCTTGCGATAGGCGATGTCGCCCGGGCGAGGCGTCTTGACCGGAGTGCTCTTGAACCCGACGACCGAGGCGATGCCCAGGCCGTCGACCCAGGTGCCCACCGCGACCGGCGCCGTCTTGACCGCCCACAGCGCGAAGATGCCGCACCAGTGCTTGCACGGAGCCAGCACGCCTTCGCTCTGGAGAGACCTGACGTTGTCGTCGCCGTAGTAGGTCGAGCCCGGAGATCCTGGCTTGGGCGCGGAAACGTTGAAGTACTTCATCAGTCGTTCGTGTCCGCGACGCAGCTTGCGGTGCGCCCCAGGGTCGATGCCCGCGCCCTGCTTCGCGTGGACCAGCGCGCCGTTGTGCATCCATTCGTCCCAGGCCACCTGCGCGATCTTGCGCCGCATCGGATGTTCGCCGCCCGGTGCAGGCGCTGTTGGCGTCGAAGCCAATGGGACCATCGCGGCGAGCCACGCCGCGAGCGCCGTCCATGACAGCGGCCCGACGATGCCGTCGGCCACGAGCCCCCGGCCAGACTGAAACTCCCTGACCCGCGCCAGCGTCTTACTGCCGTAGCTACCGTCCGGCGCAAGCGGTGGCAGGCTGGAAGGCAGCTTGTTCAGCTCCTGCTGCAACTGCTGGACGAGCGGGCCGCTCGAGCCAAAGCGCAAAGTGGGGTTCATCGCGTTCCCCTGGCGGCATGGGACTGGCGCCGCATGGACCGTGACTGTGGGTCGCTGCGCGGGAGCCGTGAACTGACTTTGGTCGTGCTCGGCCAGGCACCGACCGCCCGGTGGTCCCAGCGCCTGGCGCAGCAGCGGCGCCAGGTTCACCGCCGCGGACCGCAGCAGGCCCGATTGGCCCAGCGTCTTCAACAGCGCGGCCACGGCCTGGGGGGACGGCGCATCCAGCGCCTGCTGGGGTACGACACCCATGGCCGCCGACCGAACGAACAGACGAGAGAGCGCCCTTTGCAGTTCGATGTTGCGCAGTGTGGCAGTGGCGGGAGCAGATGAGCTTTGGACAATTTTCGTGACCCAAACCTAGTCCAGTTCCGACCGATGGTCAAGTCGGTGTCGGTGTCGGTGTCGGACTGGCGGTCTGCCGGCAGCGCCATGCCCGTGGGCGCTGCGCCGTACCGCGGCCACCCGGGCCCTTGCAGCGGCCCGACCCCGGCCGTCTGACGGGCGGCCCATACTTGCATGACCCACGCACCGCCCCAGGCCAGCCCATGACCGAACCACCACAGCGCATCGTCGTCATCGGCGGCAATTTCGCCGGCCTCACGGCCACCATCAAGTTGTCGCCGCGCCACGTGGTGACCGTCGTCGATCCTTCGCGCCACTTC
This sequence comes from Rubrivivax sp., assembly GCA_034522875.1. Classification (GTDB taxonomy): domain Bacteria; phylum Pseudomonadota; class Gammaproteobacteria; order Burkholderiales; family Burkholderiaceae_C; genus Rubrivivax. Next base: position 120,227 of record JAXHKY010000001.1, read on the forward strand.
GAGTGGACGCCCAATATCCACGAGATCCTGTCCAGCGTGAAGGCGCCGGCGCGCCTGCGGCTGAACCGCGCGGCCATCGTCGAGCAGGCCGGGCACCGTTTCCTGCGCGACCGCGTCACCGCGCTGCAGCCGGCGCAGGGCCGCTTGCTCACCGAGGGCGGCCGCACGCTGGCCTTCGACGCCTGCATCGTGGCCGTGGGTGCGCTGTGGAATACGCACCAGGTGCCCGGTGTCGCCCGCCACGCCCTGCCGTTGCGCAGCGTGGCCGACGCGCTGGCCATCGAGCGCCGCCTGCAGGCGCTGCAGCGGCAAGGAATACCGCTGCGCGTGGTGATCGCCGGCGGCGGCGTCACGGGCATCGAGGCGCTGGGCGAGATCCTGCGCCGCCATCGCGGCGATGCCAGCCTGGCGGTGGAAGTGGTCGAGGCCGGCCCGCGGCTGCTGCCCGGCCTGCCGCCGGCGCTGGACGCCGACCTGCGCCGACGGTGCGAACCGTATGCCGTGAATTTCCGCACCGCCACGGCCATCGCCGCGGTATCGGCCAAGGGCGTGCGCCTGGCCGACGGGACGCGGCTGCGTTCCGAACTCACGCTGTGGACGGCCGGGCTGGCGCCGCCGCCGCTGCTGCGCGAATCGGGCCTGGCGCGGTCGCCGCAGGGCTGGGCGGCCGTGCACGCCACGCTGCAGAGCCGCCACTTCGACAACGTCTTCGTCGCCGGCGACGCGGCGCAACTGCCGCGCGCGGTGGCCAAGCAGGCCTACAACGCCATCGACATGGGTGCACTCGCCGCGGCCAATGCGGTGCGCTTCCTGGGCGGCCGCGTGCTGCAGCCGTTCAAGCCGGTGCCCAAGCCGGTGCTGGTGGCCTTCGGCGACCTGCAGACCTATCTGGTGGCGGGCCGCACCGTGCTGGCCAGCCAGGTGCTGGCAGCCGCCAAGGAAGGCGTGCATCAGGCGTTCATGCTGCAAATGGCACCGGGCGGCATGGTGAGCGCCCTGCCTGCCGCGGCGGGCCGGCTGTGGCAGAGCTGGCGCCGGCTGGCGCTGCCGCAACTGCTGTCGCTGGCCGACTTCAGCAAGCTGCCCGACTGCAAGCCCGTCAGGCGGTTGTAGAGGGGCAGGCGCGCGCCGTGCCGAGGCTCAGAACACGCCCAGGCCGAGGCCGGCCGCCAGCGCCGCGCCCAGTTCGGCGCAGCGCGCCAGGTCGCCGGGCCCGATCTGCTTGGTGCGCAGAATCTGCTCGGGCGTCTGCGCCTGCGTGCACACGATCAATGGCTCGGCCACCGCTTTCAGGCGCCAGCCGGTGGCGATGCGCTCGACCTGACGCGCGGCGTTGCGCCCGTCGCTGCCGGCACAGACCATGGTCGCGCAGGGCCGGCCGTTGATGCGGTCCAGCGCGGCGTAGTAGCAGCGGTCGAAGAAGTCCTTCATCAGCCCCGACATGGCCGCCAGGTTCTCGGGCGTGGCGAACAGGTAGCCGTCGGCGGCCAGCACGTCGGCCGGCCCGGCCTGCACGGCTTGCCGCAGGGCCACCCGCACGGCGGGCGCCTCGCTGCCGGCGCCGGCCGCGGCCGCCTCGGCCATCTGGCGCGTACCACCGGTCATGGAGTGGTAGACGATGAGCAGCGTCTTCATCGGCGCCGAGCATAGCGGTGCGGGTCCTGCGGCGGGCGCATGGCCTTGCGCGCCGCCACCCCGACCGCGCCGCCGACAGGGTCCCCCGCTTGCCGTCACACTCGCGCCAACCTGCCGCTGCCCGACGCCATGCCTGCCGACTTCGCCTTCGACAATACCTATGCCCGCGAGCTGCCGGGCCTGTACGTGGCCTGGCCGCCCGCCACGGTGCCGGCGCCGGCGTTGCTGTTCTTCAACCGCGATCTGGCGCAGGAGCTGGGCCTGGATGTCGCCGCGCTGGCAGGCCCCGAAGGCGCCGCGCTGTTTGCCGGCAACCGCGTGCCCGAGGGCGCCGCACCGCTGGCGCAGGCCTACGCCGGGCACCAGTTCGGCGGCTTCTCGCCGCAGCTCGGCGACGGCCGCGCACTGCTGCTGGGCGAGCTGATCGACCGCGCCGGCCGCCGCCGCGACATCGCCTTCAAGGGCTCGGGCCGCACGCCGTTCTCGCGCGGCGGCGACGGCAAGGCCGCCGTGGGACCCATGCTGCGCGAAGTGCTCATCGGCGAGGCCATGCACGCACTGGGCATCCCCACCACGCGCGCGCTGGCGGTGGCGGCCACCGGCGAGCCGGTGCTGCGCCAGGACGGGCCACTGCCCGGCGCCGTGCTCACCCGCGTGGCCGCCAGCCACCTGCGCGTGGGCACCTTCCAGTTCTTCGCCGCGCGCGGTGAAATCGAGCGCCTGCGCCAGCTGGCCGAATATGCGATCGCGCGCCACGACCCGGCGCTGGCCGGCGTGCCGGATCGCTACCTGGCGCTGCTGCACGCCGTGGCGCGGCGGCAGGCGGCGCTGGTGGCGCAGTGGATGAACGTGGGCTTCATCCACGGCGTGATGAATACCGACAACATGACGATCTCGGGCGAGACCATCGACTACGGTCCCTGTGCCTTCATGGAGGCCACCGACCCGGGCGCCGTCTTCAGCAGCATCGACCACGGCGGCCGCTACGCCTACGGCAACCAGCCGCAGATCGCACGCTGGAACCTGGCGCGGCTGGCCGAGACGCTGCTGCCGTTGATGGCCGATGGCGGCGACGGGGCCGCGGTGCAGCGGGCCGTGGCGCAGGTCACCGAGGTCATCGACGGCTTCCCGGCGCTGTACCGTGCGGCACTGCTGCAGGGCCAGCGCGCCAAGCTGGGCTTGCAGCGCGTCGGCGACGATGCCGGGGACGAGTCGCTGGCCGAGGACTGGCTGGCGCTGCTGCACGCGCAAGGGGTCGACTTCACGCTGGCCTGGCGGCGGCTGGCCGATGCCGCGGCGGGCGACGAGGCACCGCTGCGCGCGCTGTTCGTGGCCGACGCGCAGGCGCTCGACGACTGGCTGGCCCGTTGGCGCGCACGCTGCGCGGCTGAAGACGACGCCGCCGATGCCACCGCGGCAGGCGCCCAGCGCGCGGCCCGCATGCGCGCCGTCAACCCGCTGGTGATTCCGCGCAACCTGCGCGTGGAAGACGCGCTCGCAGCCGCGTCGGGCGGTGACCTGGCGCCCTTCGAGCGCCTGCTCGCCGCCCTGCGCCGGCCCTATGACGACCGTCCCGGGTACGCCGCCTATGCCGAGCCGGCGCCGGCGGCGGCGATGGCGTCGTACCAGACCTTCTGCGGCACCTGAGCTTGTGATGAGATGAATCGCACCAGCGCCGGCGCGATGGTCGGCGGTCAGGCCGCCGGGGTGGCTGCCCTGGTCGCTGCCGCTTGCGCGGCGCGCCGGGCCAGCGCCTGCGCCAGACCCGGGAACAGCACCGCATGCACGGGGGTCAGCGCATGCCAGTAGGCCAGCCCGGGCGCGCCGGCCGGGTGGAAGGTGGCCGTGACGCAGACCTGGCTGCGCCGCTCGCCCTGGGGCAGCACTTCGAAGTCGAGCGTGGCCGCGCCCGGCAGTTTCATTTCGGCCAGCAGCGACAGCCGGCGGCCGGGTTCCAGCGCCACCACGCGCCAGAAGTCCACCGCGTCGCCCAGCTGCAACGCGTGTGCCGCAGGCCGGCCCTTGCGCAGGCCCTGCCCGCCCAGCAGCCGGTCCAGGCGGCCGCGCACCTGCCACAGCACGTCGAGAAAGTAGTAGCCGTTGTCGCCGCCGATCTGCTGCACCTGCTGCCACAGCACGTCCGCCGGTGCCACGGCCGTGGCCTGCGCCCGCATCTGCCGGGCGTAGAAGGCGAAGTCGGAACGTTGCCGACGAAAGACCATGTCGCCTTCGGTCCAGCGTGGACCATGCGGGTTCGATGGTTTCGCCTGGGCCGCCTGCGCGGCGCGGTGCTCGCGGTCCAGCGCGGCCTGCGCCGCCTGGCGATAGCTGAGCAGCTTCAGCGGCACCAGTTCGCGGATCGCGGCGTCGTCGGCCAGCACGTCGTGTTCCAGGCCCTCGATCAGCGCGCGCGCCACGGGGGTGGGCACGGCGGTCACCAGAGGCAGCCCGTGCGAGAACAGGCGCGGCTTGAGCAGCGGCAGCGGCACGATCAGCGGACGGCGGCCCACCAGTTCGCCGAACTGCAGCATCATGTCCTTGTAGGTCAGCACCTCGGGGCCGCCGATGTCGTAGCGGGCGCCCGCTGACTGCGGCAGCAGCGGCAGGCGGGTCAGGTAGGCCAGCACGTCGTCCAGCGCGATGGGCTGCGAGCGCGAATGCACGCAACGCGGCGTGAACAGGCCCGGCAGATGCAGGACCAGGTCGCGGATGACCTCGAAGGCCGCAGAGCCGGGGCCGATGATGACCCCGGCGCGCAGCTCCGTCACCGGCACCGGGCCCTGGCGCAGCATGTCGCCGGTTTCCACGCGTGACGCCAGGTGGGTCGAGGCCTGGCCCCGCGGCTGCAGGCCACCCAGATAGACGATGCGCCGCACCCCGGCACGCGCAGCGGCGGCCGCGAAGTTCAGCGCTGCCTGGCGGTCGCGCGGCGCAAAGTCCGCTCCGTCGGCCATCGAATGCACGAGGTAGTAGGCCAGTTCCACGCCTTGCAGCGCGGCGTCCAGGCTGGCCGGGTCCAGCGCGTCGGCGGCGACGGTTTCCACGCCGTCCCAGGCGCGGGCCTGCAACGCGTCCAGCCGGCGCGCGGCAGCGCGCACGCGGGCACCGTGGGCGAGCAGGTGCGGCACCAGGTGGGTGCCGACATAGCCGCTGGCGCCCAGCACCAGCACCGAAGTGCCAGCCAGGGTTTCAGTCGGCTCGGCGGAAACGTTCATCGGGGCCTTTGCGACCGTGCGGCCGTGACCGTGGCCTTCCATGCTATCCGCAGCCGCACGCTGCCGATGCACCGACAGGCCCCGTGCCCGCGCCGGCCACGGCCAGCAGGCGTGCCCCGGTACGCCGGCGCAGCATCAGGCGCGGCCGGCCTGGCGCCACTGCGCCACCCGGTCCTCGACGAATTGCGGCAGCGGCGTGAGCGTGATGCCCTGTTCACGCTGCAGTGCCGGTGCGCCGTCGAAGCGTTCGCTCCAGGCGTCGTCGGGCAGGCTGGACATCTTCAGGATGCGCGCCAGGCCGGGATGCAGCGGCCGGGCCAGCGCGGCCATGACCCGGGCCAGCCCGGCCGGCAGGTGGCTCACGCGCAGCGGCACGCCGGCGCAGCGTGCGTACAAGGCGGCCACTTCCAGGTTGCTGTAGTGGCCCGGGCCGCCGATGTCCAGTTGCCTGAAGGGCAGCGGCTCGTCCATCAGGGCGCGCAGCGCCAGAAGGGCGACGTCGCTGGCGGCGACGAAATTGCGCGGCTTGGTGCCGGGGCCGATGAGCTGCGCCTTGCCCTTGGCCAGCAGCCCGGCGCCGTTGAAGTTGTGCGCATGGTGTTCCATGAAGGCCGTCGGCCGCAGCACCACGTGCGTCAGCCCGCTGGCCGCCAGCACCTGTTCCATGGCGTGCTTGGTGCGGAAGAAGTCGATCGGGTGATCGGGGCGGGCGCCATAGGCCGAGAGGTAGACCAGCCGGTCCACGCCGGCGTGGCGCGCGGCGGCAAACAGGCTGCGGTGACCTGCGTCGTCCACCGCTTCGCTGTGCCAGCGGCCGCGACCGAGGATGCCGTGCGCCGCCGCCAGCACGCGCTGCACGCCGGTGGTGGCGCGCGCCAGTGAAGCGGCGTCGGTCAGGTCGCCGGCCACCACCTCGGCGCCCAGCGCAGCCAGGTCATCGGCCTGCTCGGGGTGGCGGCACAACGCGCGCACCGCCACGCCGCGCTGCCGCAGCCGCTGCACCACGGGGCGCCCCAGGGCGCCGGTCGCGCCCACCACCAATACCTTGCCGTTCCATGATTCCAAGCGGTTCTCCCTGGGCTTCGCTGCGGCGGCCGCATGCGCCGGTCAGCATGCTTGCACCTTCGAGCCCGGCGATCAAGCCGCCGGCCCTGCCGGCACGACAATCCTGGCCGTGAGTGCGGCCGACATCCATCTTCGCCGCGTGCTGTCCGCCATGGCCGGCACGCAGGCACGCCCGCGCGCCGACCAGGCCGCAGCGGTGGCCGCGCTGGTGGACGACCGCGCCCGCGTGCTGGTGGTGCAGGCCACCGGCTGGGGCAAGTCGGCGGTGTACTGGGCGGCCACGTCGGCGTTGCGGGCGGCCGGCGGCGGGCCGACGCTGATCGTCTCGCCGCTGCTGGCCTTGATGCGCGACCAGGTCAGCGCGGCGGCCAAGGCGGGGCTGCGCGCGGCCACGGTCAATTCCACCAATGTGCAGGACTGGGACGCCGTCTTTGCCGAGATCGAGGCCGGCACGCTGGACGTGCTGCTGGTTTCGCCCGAGCGCCTGGGCAACCCCGGCTTTGCACGCCGCCTGCCGGGGCTGGTGGCCGCGGCCGGACTGGTGGTCATCGACGAGGCGCATTGCATCTCCGACTGGGGTTTCGACTTCCGGCCCGACTACCAGCGCCTGGCGCGCACGCTGCTGGGCATCGGGGCCGACACCCCTGTGCTGGCCACCACGGCCACCGCCAATACGCGCGTGACGCAAGACGTGGCGCGCCAGCTCGGCGCCGGCGCGCGCACCTTTCGCGGCACGCTGGCCCGGTCTTCGCTGCGCCTGGCGGTGGTGCCGGGGCTCTCGGCCCTGCAGCGCTATGCCTGGGTGGCCGATGCGCTGCAGCAGGCGGCCGGTTCGGGCATCGTCTACACCCTGACCGTGGCCGAAGCCGAGCGCCTGGCCGCCTTCCTGGCCGGGCAGGGCTGGCCTGTCGCGGCCTACCACGGTGGGCTGGAAACGGCCGCGCGTCAAAGCGTGGAAGACGCCCTGCGCGACAACCGGCTCAAGGCCGTGGTGGCCACCTCGGCGCTGGGCATGGGTTACGACAAGCCCGACCTGGCGTTTTGCATCCATGTCGGCTCGCCGGCTTCGCCCGTGGCCTATTACCAGCAGGTGGGCCGCGCCGGCCGGGCGCTGGACGACGCCATGGCGGTGCTGCTGCCGGCCGAGACCGACGAAGCCCTCTGGGCCTATTTCGCCACCGCCGGCGTGCCCGACGAGGCGCGTGTGGGCCAGATCCTGGCCGCGCTGGCCGACGGGCCGCTGTCGCTGCTGGCGCTGGAAACGGCCACCGGCATCCGGCGCGGCCGGCTGGAGGGCCTGCTCAAGATCCTGGCGGTGGAAGACGTGGTGCGGCGTGACGGCAGCACCTGGGTCCTGACCGGCCAGCCCTGGCACTTCGACGCCCGGCGCTGGGCCGACCTGGCGCGCGTGCGCGCGCAGGAAGCCGACCTGATGCGGCGTTTTGCACGCGGCGCCGGCTGCCTGATGCGCTTTCTGCAGACCGCGCTGGACGACCCCGACCCGCGGGACTGCGGCCGCTGCAGCGCCTGCAGCGGCTGGCTGCCGCACCCGGGGCTGCAGCCGAGCGGTGCCGCCACCGAAGCCGCGCGCGTGTTTGCACGCGGGCGCGAACAGGTCATCGAGCCGCGCAAGCTGTGGCCGTCCGGACTGGGCGTGACGGGCTGCAAGGGCCGCATCACCGGTTGCGAGGAAGGCCGCGCGCTGGCCTTCGCCGACGATCCCGGCTGGGGCGAGCTGCTGCGCCCGCTCTTCGCCGGGCCCGATCGAGACGCGCCGCCCGAGGTGCTGGACGGCGTGGTGGCCCTGCTGGCCCGCTGGCGCCGCCGCTGGGCGGCGCGGCCGGTGGCGGTGGTGCCGATGCCTTCGCGCGACCATGCGCAGCTGGTCGCCAGCGTGGTGGCGCACGTGGCCCGCGTGGGCCGGCTGCCGGTGCTGGACGTGCTCAGGCTCGAAGGGCCGCCGCCGTTGCCGGACACCGCTTCCGGCACGCGCGTGGCGGCGCTGCTGCAAAGCCTGCAGGTGCGGGCCGATGCGGCGCTGCCGGCCGGCCCGCTGCTGCTGGTCGACGCGCGCTACCGCAGCGGCTGGACCGCCACCGTGGCTGCCGCCCGGCTGCGCGACGCCGGTGCTGCGGCCGTGCTGCCGCTGGTGCTGCAGCAGTTGCCTTGACCGGGTGACGCCGCGGCCCGCGGTGCCCGCGCCGGCGCACCGTGCGCGAAGCTATTTCGCCGGCGTCAACACCGCCCGCGTCTTCGCATTCGCCTCGGCAAGCGCCGGGTTGAACCACCAGGCGCGCCGCTCGCCCGCCGCCCACAGCTTGGCCTGGTCGTTCTGGTGCGGCTGGAAATGGCGCTCGCTCACGCCGCCGGCCAGCACGGCTTCGATCTTTTCGGTGTCGCCGAAGTCGACCACCACCTTCATCGAGGCGAAAAAGTTCACGTCGTAGGGCTTGTCGAAGGCATAGACGCCACGGTTCAGCGTTTCGCCGCTGCCCGAGCGCTGCAGCCCGAAGCCGCCCAGCAGCTCCTGGCCCGCGCCGCTGCGCCGCAGCGGGCTCACGAAGCGCAGCGTGTGCGCCTGGCCCCAGGCCCACTTTGCCGGGTCGCTGCCTTGCGTGGCTTCGACTCGACGCGCGCGCGGCGCGGAAAACGCGGCAGGTGCGCTGGCGGCGTGCCACGTATCCATCGGGCGTGGCCAGCATGGCGTCGAAACGCTGCTGCCAGAAGTACCAGGTGGCGAGCATGTCGCCGGCGGTGTCGGCGCCGAGTTCGTCGGCGAAGGTGCCCAGCGCCACTTCGCGGTACAGCGCCTGGTAGACCAGCGGCGCGGCGCTGTCGGCGCGGTCGACGCCGTCCCAGGCCTGCAGCAGCGCAGTCAGGTCGCGCTGCGCCGGCACGCCTTGCAGCGCCGCCACGAGCAGCGGCCGCAGCACGTCGCTTTGCAGGTTGCGGTCGTCGGCCATCAGCTGCCAGTGGTCGGCCACGGTCATCTTCTGCGCCGTGCCCAGCACCTGGGCCATGCGGCTGTAGCGGTAGTTCGGCGCCACGTAGTTGGTGTAGTACCAGGGGTAGTCGGCCGGCCGCGTGTCGTGGTTGGCGGTGCCCACCCAGGCGCGCGCCGGGTCCAGCATGCCGGGCATGCGGTCCTTGGGGATGAAGCCGGTCCAGTCGTCGCTGCCGTCGGCCGGCGGCAGGCGCGGCACGCCGCCGTCGGCCCCGGCGCGCACCGGCACGGCCCCGGTGGCGCGGTGGCCGATGGCACCCTGGTTGTCGGCGAAGACGAAGTTGAACATCATGAGGTCGATCTTTGCAGTTCGCGGTCGAAGGCGGCGGCGTCGGGCGCGGGAAGCCCTCGAGCCATTGGCAGCACTTCGGCGTCGGTGGAGCGCAGCACCAGAAGCTGGTTGCCTTTCGGGCCCAGGCCCGGGTGGTCGCTGATCACCGGGCCGCGCTTCGTGAAACGCAGCTTGAGGGGTTGCTCGCGAAAGCCGCCCGGGGCGGCCTTGTCCTTGACGCGGATCGTCTCCGTCACCTCGCCGAAGGGCTGGCTGGTGTCGCCGTCGAGGTAGCGGTTCGGGTCGGTCGGATCCACTGTTTCCACATACAGGTCCTGCACGTCGCCATAGGCGTTGGTCACGCCGAAGGCCACGTGCTGCGTGCGCCCGACCAGGATGCCCGGCATGCCGGGCAGCGCCGCGCCCACGGCCTGGATGCCGGGTGCGAACAGGCCCACCGGGTGCCAGGTGCCGGGCAGGATGCGGTTGTCCAGGTGCGGGTCGTTGGCCACCATGGCCCGGCCCGACGCGCTGCGCGACGGCCCCACCGCCCAGTTGTTGGAGCCCAGCCCCTGGTGGTCCAGCGTGTCGGGCGCCACCAGCAGCGTCCCCCAGTCGACGCCCAGGGCGGTGACCGGGGCCGCCGCGCCGCCGGGGCCGGCTGCTGCGGTGCGGGCTGCGGCCGCGTCGGGGTTGAGCGTCAGCGGAAAGATCTCGCGCGCCCGGTCCACGCCGAGCTGGTCGATGAGCTTCTGTGCCACCACCTCGGCCTTGAAATTGGTGGCGTGCGAGTAGTGGATGAAGTGCACCAGCGCCACCAGGTCGGCCACGCTCCAGGCCCGCGGCACCAGTCCCACGGCCTTCAGTTCCAGCGGGTGGTCGTTGGCGTGGTCGGCCACGTAGGCGTTGACGCCGTCCACGTAGTGCTGGAAGAAGGCGCGCGACTCGGCGCCGAGCAGCGCCGCGTGCCGGTCACCGTTGCGCCGGATGCCGAGCACGCGCATGCGGATATCGCTGGGCAGCGTGACCTCGCCCAGCGCGGCCGACAGTTCGCCGCGCCAGGTGGCGCGGAACAGCTCCAGCTGCATCAGCCGGTGCTGCGCCGTGACGAAACCCTGTGCGCGCAGCAGGTCGGGCGTATTGGCGGCGAAGATGTAGGGCACGCCGATCTCGTCGCGCAGCACGCGCACCGGTGCGCTCAGGCCGGCGAGCTGCAGCTCGCCTTCGACCTGTGGGGCGTTGGTGCTGCGCAGCCATACGAAAGCGGCTGCGGCCACGGCCACCAGCAGCGCGAGCAGCGCGGCGAGAGTCTTGAGGATTGTCGACATGGCGTGGGTGAGCAGGAGTGTGGTGCGGCCGCTGGGCCCGAAACGGTTTGATCGATGGCGGTTCGGCCTCAGCCGCCCGGTGCGGCGGCCCGGGCGCTGAAGTCGGTGGCGTCGAACCCGACGCTGATTCGGCCTTGCGGCCAGTCCACCACCGGCCGCCTGATGACGCTGGGCGCGGCCAGCATCAGCGTGCGGGCCGCGGCGGCGTCGGCGACCGCGGCGCGCGTGGCTTCGTCGAGTTTTCTCCAGGTCGTGCCCTGGCGGTTGACCAGCACCTCCCAGCCCACGGCGGCGATCCAGGCGTCCAGCCGCTGCGGCGGCACGCCATGCGTCTTGAAGTCGTGGAAGCGGTGCGCCACGCCGCGGGCCTGCAGCCAGGCGCGAGCGCGCTTGACCGTATCGCAGTTCGGTATGCCGTAGAGCACCGGCTCGGCGTTGCCGGTTGCGTTGCGCAGTGGCATCAATCGCCGCCCTCGCGCTGCAGCGACACCGCCAGCGCGCCCGAGGCTGTGCGCAACTCGAGCCGGTTGCCTTCCACGCGCGCCGCCGTCACCGTCTGCAAAGCCTGCAGAAAGGCCTGCTCCTGGGCCATGAGACCTTCTTCGGGGCAGGCCATGCGCGTGGTCGCCGGGGCCTGCAGACGCAGCTGCGCGCCGTCCTGCGCATAGCCCGCGGTATAGCGGTTGCAGCCCGCCGTGCCGCTGGCGCGGCCGTCGGCGCCGAATGCCATCGTCACCGTGCTGCCGGCTACCAGGCTGACGACCGCACCCTTGCCGTTGTTCACCGCCGTGGCGCGCCAGCGCGTGCCGGCCAGCGCCTGCGACTGCGCCGCCAGCGTGGCGCGCAGGCTGCCGTCGGCGCCCAGCAGGTGCAGCCGCCCGCCGTCGACGCGGTACGAACGGGCCGCGCCCAGGGCCGCCATGAAGGCGTCGGCCTGCTTCATCACCGCCGGCGGGCAGGCCATCTGCGTGGACACGGCAGTGGCCGTGGCAATGGCCAACGTGCCGCCCGCGGCCGTGTAGCTGGCGGCGAAGCGGTTGCAGCCGTCGGAGCCGCTGACGCGGTCCTTGTCGAAGCGCAGCGTCGGCGTTGCCCCGGCGGCCGGGTCGCCGCCGGGCAAGGCCACCCCGTTCCAGGCCGTACCGGCCAGCGGGGGCACGTTGGCAGTGGTGTTCATGGGTGCACAGCCGGCGAGCAGTGCGGCGGCGAGCAGGCCGGCGCTGGCCGGAAACGACAGACGCATGGGAGGTCCTTCATGGTGAGCCTTGCGGATCGTCGGCGGGCTTGCCGGCGCCACCCCGGCGCTCAGCGCGGCGCGTTGTTGAGTTTCCAGTCGTAGTCCAGAAACGCCAGTTCGAACTGCTGCGCACGCACGCGTTCGCGGTCGGCGGGGGCGTCGGCCAGCACGTCGGCATAACGCGCCAGGAAGGCCGGCAGCGAGTCGATGCCGCGGTGCCCGAGGCGGAAGTCCTCGCCGAACCAGTCGAAGATCTTCGAACAGAGCGCCCGCGGCCGGGTCGAAGGGTTGGGTGGGTCGCTCATGAAGGCAGGTCTGCGCGTCCAGTGGCGTCCAGCCGCTGCGCCAGAAGGCCTCTTGCGAGGCCGGGAGCCGAGTGGGCAGTCGAGGGAAAGAGGCGGGTCGGAAGGGCCGGGGCGCAGCATGGTCGATGGAGAGACGGCGCAGCAGGGACATCGGTCCAGGGTCGGAAAGGTGCCCAGGTCGATCGACCAGGGGGAGGCGTGAGGACAGTCCACGGAGGGGAGGGGACAGGAGCCAGGGGCGAAACGCAAACGCACCAGGCCGAGAGGGCGAGAAGGAGAGGGGGGACGGGGAGCGCAAGAGGAGGGCCGCGCGAGAAGAGCCGAACAGCGGGGGGGAAGGGAAAAAGAGAAAAGGGGGGGGGAAGCAAAAACACAAAAACAGAAACAAACAAAGGTGAATGGGAAATTCAACCGCCTCCCGTCGAAGTCGAGCCGGCGCTCAGAGCTTGTGAAGCATAAGCTCACCAGAAAAAAACTTGCAAGTCGTTGATTTGCCGGTAAGCAAATGTGTTTTTCCGCGAACGCCGGACGCCGCCAGGTGGCTGGGATGCTCTCAGCCGGCCCGCCAAGGCAGGCTCAAGCGCGCCTCGAGTCCACCTTCGGGTCGGTTGCGCAGCACCAGTTCGCCGCCGTGGGTGCGCGCAACGTTGCGCGCGATGCCCAGGCCCAGTCCGCTGCCGCCGGTGGCGCGGCTGCGCGACGCCTCCAGCCGGTAGAAGGGCTCGAAGACACGTTCCAGTTCGGCTTCGGGCAGGCCCGGGCCTTCGTCGAGCACGCGCAGCACCAGCGCTTCCGGGGTCTCCTCGATGCGCACCGTGGCGCGGCCGCCGTAGAGCACGGCGTTGTCGACCAGGTTGTTCAGCGCCCGCTTCAGCAGCGAGGCCACGCCGGTGCACGGCCGGCTGGCGTGGCCTTCGATTTCCACCGTGCGCCCCATGGCCTGCTGGTCGGCCTGCAACGCGGCCAGCAGCGCCGTCATGTCCACCGGCACGCGCGGCTCGTTGCCGCCCAGGCCGCGCATGAATTCCAGCGTCTGCGTGACCATGGCCTCCATTTCCTTGAGGTCGGACTCGAAGCGCAGCCGCTGTTCATCGTCGTCCAGCAGGTCGGCGCGCAGCCGCATGCGCGTGATGGGCGTCTTCAGGTCGTGCGACAGCGCGGTGAGCATGCGCGTGCGCTCGTCGACGAAGGCGGCCAGCCGCTGCTGCATGGTGTTGAAGGCGCGCGCCGCCTGCTGCACCTCGCGCGGGCCGTCCTCGGGCAGCGGCGGGCGGTTGAGGTCCTCGCCCAGCGCCTGCGCGGCCTGCGTCAGCTGCTGCAGCGGCTGCACCACCCAGCGCACGGCGACATACGAAACCGCCAGCACGCCGGCCAGCAGCACCGCCAGCGTCAGCGCCAGCCGCCAGGGCAGGGCCTGCGGCGCGGCCGGCAGCTCGGCGTCGAAGCGGGCCCAGGTGCCGTCGCGCAGCTGCACCTCGGTGCGTACGACGGCGGCGGCGTCGCGGCCGCGCATAACGCCGGGGCCCATCATGGTGCCGGGGCCCATGCCCTGGCCGCCCGCTGCGCCACGCCCCAGCGCGCCGGGGCCGGCGCCTTCACCCCGCTGCGAACCCGGCCGCCAGGCGCCCGGGCCCTCGGCAGGCGGCACAGGGCCGGTACGTGATTCCAGGCGCAGCCGCCGCTCGTCGCCCAATGCGGCGCGCAGGCGCGCAGCGAACATGCGCGCGTGCCATGCGTCGGGCGCGTCGGCGGCCGTCAGCGGCAACGGGTGCAGGGAAAGCACGAGCGGCGGCACGCGGAACACCGCCACCACGCGTGCGCGCTCGGCGTCGCCCAGGTCGTCGAGCAGGTGCACCACGTCGGCGATGCGCTGCGCCGGCTGCATGCCGAAGCTGCTGCTGAGCAGCCGGTCGCGTTCGACCACGTTGATGCCCGCGCTGAGCAACTGCGCCACCAACAGGCCGCCGGCCAGCACCAGCAGCAGGCGGCCGAACAACGTGCGCGGCAACCAGCGCTGCAGGCCGCGCGGCGCGGGCCGTGCGGACGCGGTCGCGGGGCTCAACCGCCCTCCTTGTGCACCGGCACCGAGAGCACGTAACCCTCGCCGCGCACGGTCTTGAGTAGCTGCGGGCTCTTCGGGTCGTCACCCAGGCGGTGGCGCAGGCGGCTGACCTGCACGTCGATGCTGCGGTCCAGCGGCTCGGCCTCGCGGCCCTGGCTCAGGTCGAGCAGCTGATCGCGGTCGAGCACCCGGTTGGGGTGGTCCAGGAAGACGCGCAGCAGCTTGTATTCGGCGCCGCCGATCGGCGTGGCCTCGCCTTGCGGCGAGACGAGCTGGCGCCGCGCCGTGTCCAGCGTCCAGCCGGCGAAGCGCAGCCGGTGTTCGTCCTGCGGCTTCAGATTGGGCGGCAGGCTGCGTGTACGGCGCAGGATGACCTTGATGCGCGCCAGCAGCTCGCGCGCGCTGAAGGGCTTGGGCAGGTAGTCGTCGGCGCCCATCTCCAGGCCCACGATGCGGTCGGTTTCGTCGCCGCGCGCGGTGAGCATGATCACGGGAATGTCGCTCCTGGCGCGCAGCGTGCGGCACAGCGTGAGGCCGTCGTCGCCCGGCAGCATGAGGTCGAGCACCACCAGGTCGAAGCGGCCGCGGTCCAGCGCCTGCCACATGGCGCGGCCGTCGCCCACGGCGCTGGCGCGCAGCCCGTTCCTTTCCAGGTAGCGCGTGAGCAGGGTGCGGATTTCGGCGTCGTCGTCGACGACGAGGATGTGGTCGGTACTTTCCATGGTGGCTTCCGGCAGCCGTATTGCACCGCGGCGAGGGTGAGGGGTGGGCGGAAAGAACGTATCACAGCATGTCAGGCCCGCGGCCCGACGCACGGCGCGACAAAAAGACCGCTGGCCCGACACACGCGGCTTACACGGCGCCGTTTCAATGGGAAGCGTTGCACAGGGGTTCCTTGCAACGGCGGAGTCCCCGAAGGGTCTGCCACTTCAAACACCTGTACATGGAGCACATCATGAAGACCACCACTCGAATCGCCGCTGTTTCCCTGGCCGTGCTGACGCTGGGCCTGGCGGGCGCGGTGGCGGCCCATCCGGGCATGGGCATGGGCATGGGACAAGGCATGGGTCCGGGCATGGGCCAAGGCATGCACGGTGGCATGCGCGGCGGCATGCGCGGCGGCATGGGCGGGCCGCAGACGCCTGCGGAGTTCGCGGCACGCCTGTCCGACCTGAAGACCGAACTCAAGATCACCGAAGCGCAGGAAGGCGCGTGGCAGGCCTTCACCGCGGTATCGCTGCAGCAGGTCGAACAACGCCAGGCCATGCGCGCGCAGATGCAGGCCCAGATGCAGGACGCCACCCCGGCGGAGCGCTCGGCCCACTACGAAGCCATGAAGACGGTGCGTGAAGCGCAATTTGCCGCGCGCAGCAAGGCGCTCGCAGACCTGCATGCCGTGCTCACGCCAGAGCAGAAGGCGGTGGCCGACCAGCAACTGCGCGGTCCCCACGGCCAACGCATGACGATGCGCGGCGCCACGCGCTGAACACGGCGCCGGCCGACCGACACGGCAGGGCGCGCAAGCCCTGCCGCCTTTCATTGCTTCGGCGTGGTCTTCGACAGCAGTTGCGCTTCGAGTTGGCCGGCGCCTTGCGGGTAGCTGGCAGGCCTTTGCACCGTGCGCTTGACCAGCAGGCTGTTCTGCGCCGGCGCCCACCAACGGGTGTCGACCTCGCCGAAGGAGTTGGTGGCGACGACGCGGAAGGCCTTGAAGTTGCCGGCTGGAACGCTGACGTCCTCGAAGGCCTCGACCTTGAAGGCCACCTCGTAGGGCAGCTTGGCCTGGCGGGCATGCACGGTCATGGTGTGCTTCGAACGCCAGGCGCTGCCGACGACCAGCGGCGACGGCAAGGCGATCGGTGGTTCGAACGAAACCACGGGCTGTCCGGCCGGATTCAGCTGCGCCACGTACGCGCGCGTAGTGGCGTCGTACAGGCTGGTGCCGGCTTGTGGCGACGCGTGGGGCACCACTTGCCGGCCGTTCCAAGTGCGCTCGGGCCCGATCGTCCAGACCACCTGAACGTCGCCGCTGCCCAGCGAGCCGCTGGCCCGACGCGAAAAGGTGGTCACGGTGCCGGGGGTCGACGCCACCCATACGCCGGGATCGGCCGGCGCCGTGGCGCAACCGCTCATGGCCCAACCTGCCAGCAACAGACACCCGGTCGCTGCAGCGCGATTGATCAGTGCAAGCATGTGAACTCTCCTTGAATGGCGCACACCCGCCGCGTCGACCTCACACGCCCGTGTGGTCCGTGGCACTGCGGTGCAGGACCACGCTACTGCCGGCGCTGGGCGCAGCGATTGAGTGGCGTCAAGCCGCCGTGTCGGGCCGGGCCGGTGCCGCGCGTTCGATCCCTGGGCCCGCGCCTCAGGGGTTCGTTGCGGACGACGCCGGAAAGCCTCCCGCTTCAGCCGGAACTCTTGACGCGAGCCGCCCGGCTGCTGCGCCGCGCCACCTCGGCCGCCACCGCTTCGAGCTGCGCCGCCAGGTTCTGCCGCACCGCCAGGTTGCCCACCGCTGGCGGCGGCGGCAGGCGCAGCCCGATCGTGGCCGTGTAGCGCAGCTGCGTGCGCGGCGCGCTGCGGCGCGTGGCCAGCGGCTCCAGTTCGTAGCGGCCTTCGAAGACGTCGATGGCGCGGCGCTTGAATATTCCCAGGTCGAAGCGCACGGCCTTGGCCTCGGCCATCTGCAACGGCCGGTGCTCGATATTCAGCAGCACCGTCATCGACTGCGCGAAGACCAGGAAGCGGAACTCGCCCTGCTGCTCCACCACCAGCTGCTCGCCGGCGTCTTCCAGCGCGTGGCGCTCGACCACGCGGCAGCTGCGGATGCCCGGCATGAAGCGCGGCAGCGCGCCGTAGTCGGTGATGGTGTCCCACACCGTCTGCGCGTCGGCCGCGAGCTCGAGCACCGCCTCGGCCTCGAATCGTCGGCCGGTGCGCTGCACCTCCACCCTGACCACTTCGTTCATCGCACACCCTGCCTGTTGGGCAGGCCGCCGCCAGCCCGCACGGGATTATCGGTGGCGGCCGTTCAGCGCGTGCATTCAGCGCGTACCTTCAGCGCGTACCTTCAGCGCGTGCTGGCATGCCAGGCGTCGGCCGTGCTGCGGAAGCGCTGCGAAAGGTGCACGGCGATATTGCGGTACAGCAGCAGCGCCAGCGCGGGCTGCTGCAGCGCCAGCCGGTCCAGGTCGTGCCGGCTCAGCGCATGCACCGTGGCCTCGGTGTCGGCCACGGCGCCGGCGCTGCGGCCCGCGCCGTCGAGCATGGCCGTCTCACCGAAGATCATGCCCGGCGAAATGCTCAGGTAGCGCTGCGTGCGACCGCTGGCGTCCGCGCGGCTGAAGATGCTGATCGAGCCGTGCGTCAGCACGTACAGGCCGTCGGCGGCGTCGCCTTGCTGGAACAGCGGCTCCCCCGCAGCGAGCCGGCGCTGCGGCATGAGCGCGGCCAGCGTCTCGCGCTGCGCGTTGTCCAGGCCCTGCAGCAGCGAGGACTCGGCCAGCGGCACTTCGCTGGGCAGCTCGGTGCCGCCCAGCAGCAGGCGTTCGGCGGCTTCCACGGCGCGGTCGGCGTCGGGCCAGCCGGGGCCGCTGGCGGCGTAGGACTGCAAGGCCTGCGCCGGTGCCGACGCCGGTGCCAGCCCGGCCAGCAGCAGCTCCACGCCGCGGCGGCGCAGGCGCAGCCCCAGCTGCTGCAGCGCCACCGCGCCGGTCTCGTCGATATTGGCCACGCGCCGCAGGTCCAGCACCAGGCAGCGGCAGTCCGGCGCCAGGGTGTCGGCCTCGGCCTGCAGCCGCTCGCCGCTGCCGAAGAAGAGCGCACCTTCCAGCTCGAACAGCGTCACCCGTTCACGCAGCGGCTGCAGGCGCCGTTCCACCGCCGCCGGGTAGATGCGGCGCGACGGCTGCGCCGCGGCGGTGCAGCGGTGGCGCACCAGTGTGCGGTTCATGCGCACGAAGAAGACCAACATGGAAAGCAGCACGCCCAGCGCCACGCCGGCGGCAAAGCCCTGCCAGATCGTGGTGGCGAAGACCAGCGCCACCACGCCCAGACTCAGCCAGAGGTCGCGCGAGCGCTCGCCGGCCCACCACTGCGCGACCAGGCGGCTGCTCCAGCTGTCGATCAGCTTCAGCGCGATGACCAGCATGGTGCCGGCCAGCACCGGCAGCGGCAACGCCGACAGCAGCGGCCGGCCGTGCAGGTAGAGCAGGCCCAGCACCACCGACCCCGCGAACAGCGACGCACGGCCGTGGCCGCCGGCCTGCAGCGTGGCCACGGCGCGTGCCCGTACCGCCACCACCGGCAGGCTGCACAAGGCACCGGCGGCGATATTGGCGCAGCCGACGGCCCACAGCTCGCGGCGCGGGTCGTGCCGGGTCGAGACCTCCTGTTCCATGGCCAGGTTGTTGAGCGCGCACTCCAGGGCGCCGATGATGGCCAGCACCACGGCCGTGCCGGCCACGGCGGCGGCATGCTGGCCCAGCAGCGAAGGACCGGCGACGCGCAGCAGGTCGAACAAGGCCCGGGTCGAGGACAGGTCGTCGGGCAGCGTGCCGATGGGGGCGCCCCAGTCCACCTGCGGCACGGCCTGCCCCAGCGCGAGATGCGAGGCCGTACCGAGCACCAGCGCCAGCAGCATCACCGGCATTCGCGGCCAGCGCCGCGCCGACCACCACAGCAGCACCGCCGTGGCCAGGCCGAGCGCCAGGGCGCCGGGCTGCCACTGCAGGACCGCCTGCCAACCGTGGGCGCCGCCCGGGGCGTGGCCCATCAGCAGCGGCAACTGCGCCAGCAGGATGAGCACCGCCACCCCGTTCATGAAACCGGCCAGCACCGGTTGCGGCACGAACCTCGACAGGCGCCCCACGCCGAACAGGGCCATGGCCACCTGCAGCACGCCGCTGAGCACGACCGTGGCGCCGCACAAGGCCGCCACCGCCGCCGCACCCTGGCCGGTGCGGGGTGCCAGTGCCGGGTCGGCGGCCAGTTGCGCCACCAGGCTGGCCAGGATCAGCGCCGTGGCGGACGTGGGGCCGCCCGCCGGCATCGCGGCGCGGCCCAGCAGGGCATAGAGGCCGCCGCCAAGCACGATGCAGACGAAGGCCGCTGCCACCCCCACGCCGACCCCGGCCGCCCCCAGCGGCGCGAAGGCCAGCAGGCCCAGCGTCAGCGGCAGGGCCAGCACCGAGAGCGAGCCCACGGTGCCGCCCAGCAACTCGCGGGCCCAGGCGGCGCCGCGACGGCGGACGAGGGCGGCGGTCAGGGCCATGGGGGCAGGGGTCGGCAGTTCGGCAAGGGCAGGTTGGCGATGGCGCGATGGCACCACGCGGGGGGGGCGGAAAACAACGGCGGAGTGTCACCCATGCCGCGGCGCGGGCGGCTTGGGGTTTGTCGTGGTGCCGGGCGGGTGCGCGGCCAGCGCGGCTGGCCCGGCGCAAGCAGTGGCCAACGGCGACGCGCCGCGAAGCAGGCATGATGCCGGCATGATCGAGACTGCAAAACGCCTGTCCAGGCAACCCGCCCGTGAACTGGCCAGCGACCTGCGCGGCGCCAGCCGCCTGGCGGTGGACGCCACGCTGGGGCTGACCGATCTGGTGGAAAACCTGCACCACAACATCCTGCGCACGCCGTGGCCGCTGGGCGAGGCGACGCAGCAGCCCACGCGCGGCCTCACCGGGCTTGTCTACCGCAGCATCCGCGGCGTCACGCGGCTGGTGGGCGGCAGCCTGGACGCGCTGCTGGGCCAGTTGGTTTCGCTGCTGGGTGCGCCGCAGGCGCCGGGGTCCGTGCCGCCGTCGCCAGGCGAGCGCGCGGCGCTGATCGCGGTGCTCAACGGCGTGCTCGGCGACCACCTTGCCGCCACCGGCAACCCGCTGACCATCGCCATGACACTGCGCCACGACGGCCAGGCCCTCACGCTGCGGCCCGACGCGCTGGCCCAGGCGCTGCCGCAGGCGCGCCCGCGGGTGCTGCTGCTGCTGCACGGCCTGTGCATGCACCCCGGACAATGGCGACGCAACGGCCACGACTACGGCGCGGCGCTGGCAGAAGAAGCCAACTTCACGCTCGTGCACCTGCACTACAACTCCGGCCGCCATGTCTCGAGCAACGCGCTGGAACTGGCCGACCGGCTGCAGGCGCTGCAACAGGCCTGGCCGGTGCCGCTGCAGGAGATCGCGGTGCTGGCACACAGCATGGGCGGGCTGGTGGCGCGCAGCGCGCTGCGTCAGGCGCAGGAGCGTGGCGATGCCTGGCCGCCCCTGGTGCAGCGCATGTTCTTCCTGGGCACGCCGCACCATGGTGCACCGCTGGAGCGCGGTGGCCATTGGATCGACAGCTTGCTGGGCGCCAGCCCCTACACGGCAGCGATCTCACGCCTGGGCAAGCTGCGCAGCGCAGGTATCACCGACCTGCGCCACGGCAGCCTGCTCGACGAAGACTGGGCTGGGGCCGACCGCTTCGCCCACGGCCACGACACGCGCACGCCGGTGCCGCTGCCGCCAGGCGTGGCCTGCTACGCGATGGCTGGCGCACTGCGGCACGACAGCGACAAGCCACACCACAAACTGCTGGGAGACGGTCTGGTGCCGGTGGACAGCGCCCTGGGCCGCCACAAGCAGGTCTTGCGCAGATTGGCCTTCGAGCCGGGGCGCCAGTGGGTGGGCAGCGGCCTGGGCCACCTGGACCTGCTGGGCCATGCCGACGTGGCGGCACAGCTGAGGGCCTGGTGGCGGATGCCGGAACCACCCGCCGCTGCGCCGCCGCCGTAGTGCCGCGCTCAGGCCGCTTCGGCGGCCTCGGTCTTTGCCACCGGCGTCGGCTGAAACACCGCCTCGGCTGCCACCGGGGTGTCGTGCGACTGCTCCAGCCAGACCGCCACCGTGTCGGCGAGTTCGTCACCCGAACGCCATGCCGCTTCGACATTGCCGCCGTTGAAGAAGTCGCCGCACACGCCCAGGCCACGATCGGCGTCCCACCAACATTCGCGGCCGTCCAGACTGCCGCGGTCGGTCGGCACCGCATAGCGCCAGCGGTGCACGCTGCAATGGTGCCAGGCCAGCGCCGGCGTACCCGCCGGACGCGGCGGCAACAGCGCCTGCAGCGCCTCGCGCATCGTTGCGGCCACCGTTTCCGGGTCGGCTTCCAGGTGCGCGGCGCTCCAGGCCGGCGTGGCCTGCGCCACCCAGGTGGCGACGCCGCGCGGCGCGCTGCGGCCGGGCTTGCGGTCGTTGCGTGCCACCCAGGCCAGCGGGCCGCGGCCGGGTTCGGCGGCGTCCCAGGTCCAGTCCACGTCGTCGGTGGCGGCCATCAGCGTCCAGCAGGGCTGCATGCTCACACCGGCCAGCGCGTCGGCCCAGTGGTCGTGGTGGCCGGCCAGCAACACGGCTGCCTGGGCCGGCGGCAGCGCCAACAGAATCTGGTCGAAGGGGCCGGCCAGCTCACCGCCGGCCAGCACCAGTTGCCAGCCCTCGGCCGTGCGGTGCAGTCGCTGCACCGCCTGCGCCAGCCGCAGCGGCACGTCGCGGGCCAGGTGCCGCGCCAGCGCCGGCATGCCCGGTGTGGCGACCCAGGCATCGCGCACCGCCGGCGCCGGCCATTCGGCGTGCACGCGATGGTGCCAGCGCGCCACTGCGCCGGCGGCTTCGGCGCGCGCCAGCACAGCGCGAAACCGGGGCTGCCGGGCGGCGATCGCCTGGGCGCCGTGGTCGAATTCCACGGTGCATTCGCTGCCGTTCTCACCCGCCCAGGCGGCGCGGCGCGTCGACATGCGCCCGCCGACGCCGAGCGACTTGTCGAACAGCGTCACCTGCACGCCGGCCTGCAGCAGGCTGGCGGCACAGGCCGCTCCTGCGATGCCGGCGCCCACCACGGCGATGCGCTTGGTATCTTTCGGATCGGACATGCGGGACCTTTCGGGTTGGGGTGACGGAGGGAAGGCGAATGAGGAGACGGGTGTCTGCCGAGTCCGGGGCTTCAGGGCCGCTTGGCCAGTGCAGCCGGAGCGGGCTTTCGCCAGCGAGAGCGAATCACGAGGAAACCGCGGTAGCCCGCGTCCAGCAGCGCCGGCATGGGGCCGAAGCCGGCGATGCGGCCCAGCCAGGCCCAGCGCGGCAGCGTGCGCCAGAGTTCGGCAAAACCGCGTGCGCCGTCGACCAGGCTGCCGTCGGCGCGGCGCACATGAAAACGTGCCAGCGCCACGGGGCGGCTGAGATCGGTGCCAAGTTCGGCGGCGTCGCAACTCGCAGCGTCGACCCAGGTGCAGACCTCGGCGCCGGGCTGGCGGCGGTACATGGCGATCTCGCGCGAGCACACTGGGCAGGCGCCGTCGAAATAGACAGTCAAGGCGGGCAGCCGGGACGCATTGGATGGTACGGTCGCGTTCATGGAATGCAAATGAATCAATAGTGAAACCGAAGTGTACATGTTGACGTGAGAAATAAGTGTCAGTTCCACGTCAATGAATCAATCTGCGATAAATAACGTGTACAGAACCGATTCAATGGCACAATTCACTCACCAGCACTTCCATTGAGAGCCCCCGCATGACCGATCCGTTCCCCACCGACATCGCCGCCACGGCGCGCCTGCGCAGCGGTACCGCGGCCCGCCTGGCCGGCGTGCCGGTGGCCACCTTGCGCGTCTGGGAGCGCCGCTACGGCGTGGTGGCTGCGCCCAAGACGGCCACCGGGCAGCGCCTGTATTCGGGCCACGACGTGCAGCGGCTGCGCCTGATCAAACAACTCACCGAGCGCGGCCATGCCATCGGCACCATCGCGGCGCTGGCGCTGCCTGCACTCGAGGCGCTGGCAGCGGGCGAGCTCATGGCGACGGCGCCCCTTGCGGCAGCGACGAACACGCGGCGCACCTGGGTGGTGGGCCGCGCGGCGGCGCAGAAGCTGCAAGCCGCCGGTGTGACGCCGCTGCGGGTGTGGCAGGACCTGGACGAGGCCGAAGCGCAGGCCGAATCTCTGGCCACCGGCGACGCGGCCGACGTGTTGCTGGTGCAGCTCAACTCCCTGCAGCCGCTGGCGGCGAGCCGGGTGCGGGCCTTGGTCCAGCGGCTGCAGGCCAAAGCGGTGGTGGTGCTGTACGCCTTTGGTGCGCAGGCGGTGGCCGATGCTTTGCGCGCCGCTGGCGCCGCAGTGCGGCGCGAGCCCGCCACCGGCCGCGAGCTGGCCGCCCTGCTGGGTGCCACGCCTGCGGCGACCCTGGCCGCGCCAGTGGCGGCGCCGCTGCCGCCGGTGGAGCCGCGCCGCTTCAGCGACGAATCGCTGGCGGCGCTGGCCGAGCTGCCTTCGTCGGTGGCATGCGAGTGCCCGCGCCACATGGCCGAGATCGTGATGCAGCTGGCCGGTTTCGAGCGCTACAGCGCCGAATGCCTGTCGCGCAGTCCGGCCGACGCGGCTTTGCATCGCCATCTGGGCGAGGTGGCGGGCGCGGCGCGCACGCTGTTCGAGCGTGCCGTGGAGCGGCTGGTGGCCGAGGAAGGGCTGGTGCTGACGCCGTCGGCTGCGCCCGCTGCGGTCTGACGGCAGTCCGCCTTCAGCTCAGCATCTGCCTCAATTCGGCAAAACTGCCGGCCACTTCGACCAGCACGATCGGCGAGCCGAGCTGGCGCTCGATCTGGGCCCGGGAGATCACGCCGCGCACGTGCAACGGCACGGCGCCGCCGCCTTCCACGACCAGCAGGTGGTTGCGGCCGTGGGTCTTCAGCGTGGCGATGAGGTTGCGCACGGTGGCCGTGCGCAACGCGTCCAGGTCCACGGCGTCCAGTTGGGCCAGGCCGGTCATCACGTCGCCCACCGTCAGCTCGTCGTGATGCAAGCCGCGCTCGTGCACCATGCGCACGGCACGGTCGCCGCGCAGGTCGGTGGTGGTGATCAGGCCCAGCAGCGAAGGCATCTCGGTGACGACGAAGAGCATGCGCACGCCCTGGTAGATCATCAGCTGTTCGGCGTGGTGCAGCGAGGTCGAAGGGCCCGTGCTGGCGGCCTTCACCTGGGTGAGGTCGGTCATCACCGCAACGGCCGGCGAATCCAGGCTCACCGGTTCGGTGTGCCAGGGCTTGGCCTGGACGATGCTGGCACCGCCTTCGAGGCGGCGCGTAGGCAGGGCGGCTTCAGGATGCATGGCGAACTCCAGAGGCTGCGCCGGGCTCGCCCGGCAGGCGTGCACATTACGCCGAAAGTCGTGGCGGCGCCATCGTGCTGCACCGGAGGCCTGCCGCACGGCCATCTGGCACGCCCGGCGGCGGCGGGCGGCATCAGAGCCTGTGAAGTATTCCGGCGCGCCCGAGCGGGTGTGGCGGAATGCTTCACAGGCTCTCAGCCGCCGCTCAGCGCCTGCACGATATTCACGTCGACACCGGGCCGCAGCGGCTGCGCCAGTTCATGGACCGCGCGGCCGTCGACGAAGACGCGCATGTGCGGCCGGATGCGGTCCTGCTCGTCGACCATGCGAAACCGCAGGCCCGGAAACTGGCGGTCCAGGTCGGCCAGCACCTCGCCCAGCGTGGCGCCGCTGGCCGGCACGCGCGAGGCACCGGTGTATGACCTCAGCGCGCTGGGAATCAGCACCTGCATCGTCAACGGGCCCGCATACGGTTCGCCCAAGGGGTGTTCATCCCGACCTCAGGCCAGCGCGGCCGACTCCACCGCATAGATCTCGGGCAGGTGCCGGGCGATGCACGACCAGCGCTGCCCCTCGTCGCGGCTGGCCCACAACTCGCCGCTGGTGGTGCCGAAATACACGCCCACCGTGTCTGCAGCGTCGGCCGTCATCGCCTGCCGCTTCACCGTCCACCAGGCCTGGCCCGCGGGCAGGCCGGTGTCGAGCCGCTGCCAGCTCTTGCCGGCATTGCGCGTGACATATGCCGCCGGGCGGCCCTGCGGGCTGGTGCGCGGCCACACGCTGGTGCCGTCCATCGGGAAGACCCAGGCCACCTTGTCGTCGCGCGGGTGAACGACCATGGGAAAACCGATGTCACCCACGCGCTTGGGCATCTTCCCGCCGATGCGCTGCCAGGTGTCGCCCGGTCGGTCGAGCCGGTAGATGCCGCAGTGGTTCTGCTGGTACAGCCGGTCGGGGTTGCTCGGGCACAGGCGTACGCAGTGGGGGTCGTGGAAGGTGATGGTGGACGCGTCGAAACCCTCCACCACTTGCAGGCCCTTGACCAGGGGCGACCAGGTCTGCCCACCGTCGGTGGACTCGTGCACGCCGCCGCCGGACATGGCGAAAACCAGGCGTGCCGGGTCGCGCGGGTCCACGATGATGGAATGCAGCTTGGGGCCGTCGGGCGTGCCGTCCTGCACCGTGCCCATCCATTCGCGGAACTGCGGATCGTCGTTGATGCTGGAAAACGGCGCCCAGGTCACGCCGCCGTCTTGCGACCGGAACAGGCCCTGCGGCGACGTGCCCGCGTACCAGGTGTCGCGCTCGCTGGCGTGACCGGGCGTGAGCCAGAAGGTGTGGTTCACCGCCCGCGCCGTTGCACTGTGCGCCGACTTGGCAAAGGCCGGGGGTTGCGCGGCTTCCTTCCAGCTGCGGCCGAGGTTGGTCGAGCGGAAGATGGTGGGGCCCAGGTGCCCCGTCCTGGCTGCCGCCAGCAGCGTGCGACCGTCGCGCGGGTCCAGCCGCAGGTGATGGATCTCGTGGCCCAGGAAATGCGGGCCGTCGACGTGCCAGGTCTTGCGCCTGGCGTCGCCGTGGAACAGCCAGGCGCCCTTGCGCGTGGCGACGAGCAGCACCACCTTCGTCGGCGCCGGCCGCGAAGCACGGCTGGCGGCGGGTCGTGCCGGTGGCTTGCTGGCAGTGGGCTTCGCGGTCGCATTCGCCATCTTCAGCTCCTCGGCATCTTCGATGCCCGTTGTTGCCGTGCGCGCGGCGGAAGAACCTTCTCGGCGCTGGATCCCGCGTCGGCGGCTCGATCGGTGGGGGTGGAGTTTGGCGCCGCGGCGCGGGCTCGTCCAGGCCCCGGGGCGCAGCGAAGCGCCAGCCGTCGCTGCAGACCGCCGCGGTCTCCCAGCCCATCACGTCGCCGCCGCCCATGACGACGTGGCCGTTGCAGCACTTCAGCCCGCGCGGTTCACCGCCCGGGCTGGCCGGCGTCAAGCCCGGCCCGGCAGGCCGCGGCGACGCGCCATCTCGTCGCCCATGGCACGCAGCGCAACGCGGTCGGCAGATTTCCGCACGGCGGGGTAGGCGGTGGATTCCTCGGCTTCGATGTGCGCGGCGTACAGCGCCGCCATGGCCTGCCAGCGCGCGGCGGCGGCGTCGAGGTCGGCCGCCTGCCAGCCGCCTTCGGCCACGGCCTGCAGGTCGGCGCGCACGGCGGCCCAGGTGGCCGACATGCGCGTGTGCTCGTCGTGCAGGCGGTCGGCCAGCGCGGCCTGGCCGGCCTGGCGCAGCCACGGCAGCACGTGACGCTCCTCGTCTTCGTGGTGGGCGGGCGCGGCGAGGTCGAAATAGCGCATCACGTCGCGCGCCGCCTGCTGTGCGCTGGCGTCGGCACCCGACTCGCGCAGGTGCCCGGCCAGCCGCTGCAGCAGGCCCAGCATGCGGTGCACACGCTGGTGGCAGGCTTCGAGCATCTCGAAGGGTTCGTCGAAGCCGGCGCCGGGGCCGGGGTGCAGCGTCACGGTGGCAGTCATGGCCGCAGATTGTGGCGCGGCCGCGGCGGGTCGGGCATTTCCCGCACGCATCACGCGGCGGCGGCGCCGGCGCAGCGGTCGGCAAAGCTGGGCCCTGTGTGCAAGTCGCCACCCTGAGCAGCGCGTTGAGCGCGGTTTGCCCCGGCCCCCACGACAGCCTGTGCCCGCGGTCGCCTCGCTGACGTCTACTTCCCTGACCTTGGCCCTGGCGATCGGCGCGAAGTGCATGAAGTGATGCAAGCCCTTCACGTCGAAGAGTCCCATCATGGCCAACGAAAAGCGTGTGCTGAGCCACGTCACGCTGACGGCAGAGCCCGGCGCGATCGGCGGCCTGCCGCAGGGCGGCGCCGACTTCGGCGCGGCGGTGAATACCGACGCGCTACTCGACCAGTGCGTTCCTGCGCGCCAAGCTCGGCGAGGCCCTGACGCGCCGCCAGGTGGCGCCGCAGATCTTCGAGTCCGGCGACGATGCGGCCGCGTTCTTCGCCCTGCACGCGGCTGCGGCGAGGTGAGCGAAGCTGCCACGCTGCCCCGTCGCGGCAAGATGCGCAGCGCCCCCGTGGCAGCGCCCCGCTTGCTGCACCTGCGCTGCATGTCGCTCGCGGGCTTCCACCGCCTGGCGGTGTGGCATTGGCCGGCGCCCGGCAACGCGGTGCCGGTGGTCTGCGTGCACGGGCTGACGCGCAACGCGCGCGACTTCGACACGCTGGCACGTGAATTGGTGAAGCGCGGGCGCAGCGTCTACTGCCCCGACATCGTCGGCCGCGGCCACAGCGACTGGCTGCGCGACCCGATGCAGTACCACCTGGGCCAGTACGCGGCCGACCTGAACAACGTGATCAACCTCATCGGCGCCGAGCAGGTCGACCAGGTCGGCACCTCGCTGGGCGGCCTGGTCGGCATGACGCTGGCCGCGCAGCCGGGGCATCCGATCCGGCGTCTGGTGCTCAACGACATCGGGCCCTTCATTCCATCGGCGGCGTTGCGGCGCCTGGGCCGCGACATCGACGCACCGGTGCGCCACTTCCCATCGCTGGTCGAGGCACAGTTGCACTACCGGCAGACGCTGGCGCCGTTCGGCGCACTCAGCAATGCCGAGTGGTGCCACCTGACCGAACACAGCCTGAAGCCCGCCGTGGGCCGCCCCGGTTTCGAAGTGCGCTACGACCCCGCCATCGCCCGCACCGACCACCCATGGCAGTACTTCAATGTCGATCTGTGGAGCAGCTGGCGACGCATCGACTGTCCGGTGCAGGTGCTGCGCGGAGCCGACTCCGACTTCATCTCGAGCGCGACCTGCCAACGCATGGCCGACAGCGGCCCGCGCGCCCGCATCGTCGAGGTGCCGGGCTGCGGCCATGCGCCCACCTTGACACGGCCCGGGCAGACGGCGGCGGTAGCTGATTTTCTTGAAGGCGGCGATGAACTGCGGGCGGGTGGCCAGGCAGCGGGCTGACTCTCTGCCTTGTTCTGCAACTGCCGATACACCTCGTCCACCAGCAACTCGGCCAGCCCCTTGAACACCTTGGGATGCCGCAGCGCCAGGGAAGTCATTCCGGGCATTCGGCGGGCGAATCCCGGTGCTCGGTGAGTGCACTCAGCGTGTTCCGTTGGACGGCGACCGGTACCCGGTGGTAGAGCGGGAACAGCAGCGAAGGCGTGAAGGTCTTCCTGCCCCCTTGGGCATGACTGTCCTCGCGCTCGTCGGCCACCTCCACCGAAAGGAACTTGCCGACGATCGCCAGCCACGCATCGCGCTGCAAGACCTCATGCCACAGGTAGCCGGTGGCGTAGCCCCGCTGGTCGTCGGGCGCGTTGCCTGCACCCGCGCCCCCCAGGCCGTCCGGCGTGCCGCGGTTGAAGGGCAGGAACCGCGTCGCCGCGCCGGCCAGTTTGGTGGCCATACGCACTTCGCCGGTACTGGCCGCAAAGTGCACCCAGGCCCGCTTGCCGAACGACATCAGCGGTTCGGGCTGCTTCGTCGCCGTGTCCACCGGCGGCCGGTCGAACTTGTACTGCCGCACCGCGTCTTCGATGTTCTGCGTGGGACCAGCGCCACGCGCTTGTCGTAGCCTGCGTCTTAGGCATGGCCAGGCCGGTACGGCAGCGGGCCTTCGAAGAGCCAGCCGTTGGCCTTCAACGTCTCGCAGACTTCATCCTCGAATCGCTCTTCGGTGTGGATGAGCGCCGCCATCTCAGGTTCAACCAGCGACCGTTGTCCACGGGTTGAGGAGCGCAACCCCCATCGGCAGAAAGTCGGCCACGTTGCGAGTCACCACGGTCATGCCATGCACCAGAGCGGTGGCGGCAATCAGGGCGTCGCGCTCAGGCCGGGGGTCGGGCACATGCAAGGCGGCACAGCGCAGCGCCACTGCATCATCAACCGGCAATACACGGCCGGCGAAGCTGGGGATCACCTGCTCGTTCATCCAGGTCCGCAGCAGAGTGCCTTGCACGACGTCCCGCTGCGCCATCAGCAACACGCCCTTCTCGATCTCCAGCAAGGTGATCGCCGAAATGAAGAACCCGCCCACAGGCGCCGATGAAGCCCAGCGCCTGACTTGGCGGTCGGCCCGACCCGACCTGAGCTTGCGCAACTCGGAAACGACGTTGGTGTCGAGCAAATGCATGGCCTGCTTCAGTCAAGGTCTGCTGGACGGTGCAGTATGCGCAAGGGTGGCGGGTCAAATTCGAACTCGTTCTCGGCACCCGTCGGCATGGCCAACGCATCGGCCAGGCTGACGCTCTTGCCCGCCAGTGCTTGATAGGCTTCCGCCGTCAACAGCACATGGGCCGGACGCCCCCGGTCCGTGATGAACACCGGCCCCGCCTCGGCCGCACGCTTGGCGCGGCTCGCGTCCTGGTTGAATTCGCGGCTGGTCATGGTGGTGATGGCCATGGAAGCTTCCTTCAAAGTAGGCACGTTACTACATCAACTTGGCCCTGACAAGGACTGCAGCAGGGCCGGCAGATACAGGTCGGCGTCGATCTGCGGAAAATGCAGGCCGTGCCCGGAGGGCGAGATTTCGATTGCGGCCAGTTGCGCCGGCCGCGCGCTCTGCAGGCCTTGCGCGTCGCGTGGCTCGAAGGCGATCTTCAAGCCGCTGCTCAGGCCCACCCCCACGCGCCCGACGCGGCGGTCGTAGCGGGCCGTCACGGCCGTGGCCGTAGTCGCCCGGCGCGCGGCGGCGCGGGTTTCGGCGCGATTCATGGCCTCACACCAACTCAATCTGCACCTTGCGTCCGACCAGGGCGGCGGCCCGCTGCAAGGTGGACAGCGTCACGTCGCGAGTCGGGTCAAGCAGCCGATCGACCTGTGACCGGCTCGTCTTCAGCATCACGGCCAGGCGCGCCTTGCTCAGCGATTGCCTTTCCATGGCGTCGGTAAGCTGCCAGACCACGACCTCCTTGATCGCGAGTGCCTGCACTTCTTCGAACGTGCCCTCGTCCTTGAGGTGGTCGTCGAGGCTCGAACCGATGTGCTTCCTGCTCATGATGTCAACTCCTTTTGGCGTTGGCGCGCCAGTGCAAGCTCGTCCCCAGGGGTCTGCTGCGTCTTCTTGATGAAGCCGTGCAACGCCACCACTTCACCCTCGTGCAGACACAGCAACACGCGGACGATTCTGTGGCTCGGCAGATCGGTGCGTACCTCCCACGGCCCCTGGCCCATCGGGCGACAAGGCGGCATGCCGAACGGCCAGCGCCACTGTGCCCGCATCAGATCCAGGCCCACGGCATGACGGTCTGGGGCGTCCAGGCTCTTCAGCCATTCCCGAACAGGTTCTTTGCCACCGCCGCCCCGGAAAAAGCGTAGCGGCGTCTTCTGCCGCGTCGCGCTGATCATGGTTCATCCTTAGCACCATGAAAAGTACGCAATGGTTGCGAGGACGAGACCGTGCCCCGTTCGGACGTCTAAACCCGTGACGGGCTTGGTCCGCATGAATTGCCGGCGGCGTCGGCGGTGAACAGCGGCGAGCCCAAGTGGACGACGCCGATGCGGCCACCGCCCTTGGCCTTGACGCCTGCAATCGCGCCATGCTGCAGCGAGAACAGCATCTGCCCGTCGCGGATGGCGGGCAGGCCCGGCGCGAAACGGCCGGCCGCGCCGCGCGCGTGCTCCTCGCGCACGGCGGCTTCGGCGGGCTTCCACTCCACGCCATACGGCGGGTTGGCGGCCTGATATTCGAAGGTCTTGCCGTTGTACTTGTCGGCGTCTTGCGTGACGCCGTTGGCAATATTGGCCGGGTTTTGGCCGGCCAGCAGCATGGTCAGCACGTTGCCGCTGATCTGCGCGTCATCGATGCCGCTGCCGAGCTCGTCGGCCGCGGCCAGCATGGCCTAGAGCAGGTTCTCGGGGTGCTCGCGGCGGCTCGGTTCGGCCGCCAGCCGCGCCCGGGCATGAGCGATGAAGCCGTCCGCCGCCTTGTTCACCTCGGCCACGCCACGCTCCAGCTCGTGAGCGGCCGCGCTGCGCCACCAGCGCCAGATCGGCAGCGGTGACAGCAGCCGCCTGCCGAGCGCCGGGCCAGCGCCGCTTGCCACCACCTGCTTAGGCTGACGTGAAATCAGCTTGAAGCCAGGTCACTTGCAGCCGCACCATCAGCGAGTCGAACGACCTGGCTGCCTCGCCATGTAGGCTAACCCACCCAAGGTCGAAGCCAACATCGTGACGGCCAGAGTCACCGTAGCCAAGGCAGCAAAACCATACTTCGATGCCAACAACAGTTCAACCACTTCCATGACGTTCTCCCAAAAAAATCGGACGGTTAACAGGGACTGCCGGTGCGAGATGCGCTCTTCATCGGGGCGAACGTACACCTCCAACGCAACTTCATTTCATGACCGGATCTAACTTCAAGAGATCCAGATTAGACAGTGCAGGATATATTCGTACCGGGCAGTCATAAAACATCCTTATCTGTCTTGTGGTTGTCCAACCTGGCTTGCATGCGCCCTCCGGTTTACAGCCGATCCAGAACCGGAGGTCGCTGACACCGCAAAAAACGAACCAACGGCGATTCGGCTTCCGCAGGTGCTGCGCTGCTTATGTCTGCGGCAGCTCTGCCGAGGCATCGATGTCGACGAAGCGGCGCGACACGACACTCTTGCTTACGCCCGCGGTGTCTTCACGCTCGACAGGACCTCGTGGATGCTGGGCATCCACTCGAAGTGCGGCGAAGGGTCGATCACCCTCACGGCGTGTCGCTTCGACAGCGCCCGTTGCGGCGAACCCTGGCAGGCTGCGGCGGTCCGCGAACTGCGCGAAGAGGCTGGAATCATCGTCAATCCAACCGAGCCACGGCTGTCGATGCGCTGAGCGACGCCGGACAGTACGTTGCTGATCTTCGGCACGGCCCTGCCGGGCCGCGCCAGCGAACTTCCGATGTTTGCTGCCAGCGTCGAGGTCAGCGAACGCAGGGTGCTGTCCCGGCCCGAGCCTCAAGGCCGCCTTACCGACTCATCCCCTTCACTCGGCAAAGGGTAAGCGTCAGCCACATACGCCGGCCCCTTCATCACCCTGACGATGAAGCACCCCAGCGCGAGCGTCAGCACCAGCGTCCAGTGCAGCACGACGACGCCGAACATGGTGAAGTCCCACAACAGCAGTGCGCCGTTGCTGGCGCCGGACTCGGAAACAGATGGCGCCAGCGCGCGGTTGATGCCCGCAAGCCCCAGCGGCAGCAGCGTGCCCCACAGCAAGATGGCCGGCAGGCGCCGCCAGATCTGCTGCTCCCACCCCGGCGCCGACCGCACGAAGCCGGGGAGTTTGTTGAACAGGTTCATGATGACCTCGTCGTGGTTGAAGGCT
This sequence comes from Rubrivivax sp., assembly GCA_034522875.1. GTDB lineage: Bacteria > Pseudomonadota > Gammaproteobacteria > Burkholderiales > Burkholderiaceae_C > Rubrivivax. The sequence goes on from JAXHKY010000001.1 coordinate 152,814, forward strand.
GGAAGCTCGGCCGGCCAGAACGCTAGAACAATTGGCCCTGGCCCTCCGGCACGGCCCGGGTGCGGCGCTTCGTGGTTGCTGTGGGTGGCAAGCCACTCTTTCGCGAACCGTGTTTGTGCTGGATGGCGTCGGCCTCGGTCTGTGCCTCGCGCGTCTGGCGCAGGCCGTAGAGCCGGTCTTTCGCTGCCGCCACCGCCCTACGTTCGTCGACGATCGGGGGCGGATACGCCGCGGTGCCGATCTCCGGCACCCACTGCCGGATGTACAAGCCCTGCGGATCGTGGTCGCGTGCCTGCTTGGCCGGAGAGTAGATGCGCAGCGTGTTGATGCCGGTGGTGCCTGACTGCATCTGCATCTGGCTCCAGTGGATGCCGGGCTCGAAGTCGAGGAACTGGCGGGCCAGAAACAGCCCCGGCTCGCGCCAGTGCAGCCACAGGTGGTAGGCCGCAAAGCTGACCAGCATCGCGCGCATGCGGAAGTTCAGCCAACCGGTGGCGCGCAGTTGGCGCATGCAGGCATCGACCATCGGGTAGCCGGTGCGACCTTCGCACCACGCCTGCAGGCGTTCAGCGTCTATCGGACCTTCATGCACGCCGTCGCCCGCACGCAGCCCGTCGACCGTGCGCGCCACGTTTCGCCACTCGATGGCCGGTTCGTCCTCGAGCTTTTGCATGAAGTGGCAGTGCCAGCGCAAGCGGCTGGCGAAGCCACGCAACCCGTAGGCCAGGCCGCGGTCGGGCGTGGTGGCGATCCGCGCCTCGGTGGTCTGGTGCACGCAGCGCATCGAGATCGTGCCGAAGGCCAGGTGCGCACTGAGCCGGCTGCAGCCCTCGGTGGCGGTGATCGGGCTGGACATCGCGCGGCGGTAGTCGCGGCCGCGGCCGCCGAGAAAACTGTCCAGCGCAGCCCACGCGGCGCGCTCGCCGCCCGGCGGCAACGGCGTGCTGAAGGCGGGCAGGCGCAGATCGCGCAGTGTGGGCACCGCGCTGGGCGGCTGGCCTGGCGCTGCGTTGAAGCCCGCGGCCGGCTGCGCCTCGGGGGCATTCATGCGTTGCGCCCACCGGCCGGCCCAGCCGCTGCGCGAGCGCAGGCGCCGCACCACGCCGGTCTGCGGCAGTTCAGTCCAATGTACCCCCTGGCTGCGACACCAGTCGGCCACGGCCAGGTCGCGTGTGTAGCTCCAGCCCGGGCCGGTTTCTTCATGGCTGAAGAGGTGTGTGAATGCAAATTCGCGGCGCAGTGCCTGCAGCACCTGCAGCATCTCACCCCTGCGCACCAGCAGTGGCAGACCACGCGCCGCCAGATCGCGCTGCAGTTCGGCCACGCAGTCGAGCAGGAACCCCACGTGACGCGGGTCGCACTCGGGACTTGCGAGCCACTGCGGCTCGATCACCACCAGGCCGAGTGTGCTCTCGAAACGCATGGCTTCAGCCAAAGGAGCGTGGTCGCGCATGCGCAGGTCACGCTTGAACCACACCAGAGCGCTCGTGTCCATCACTGCGCCAACCTTGCGTGAAAACAGAATTGATGCATTACGCTGCGCCTATTGCAGCAGCGCCGCCGCCCCGGCAAGGCAACTGAGACTGGCGACCAGAGTCAGCCACATCCGCATGGGCAACCAGGCCTGCAGCCGGTAGCGTGAATACAGGACCCGGTCCACCGCAAAGCAAAGCCAAAGCAAAGCCGCCACCAGCAACAGTCCCGGTGCATGCCCCAGCAGCAATGCGACCCAGCCGAGCAGGCTGGGCACCACGCCCCAAAGCAGCGACGGCATGGGTTGGACCAGCCCTTCGCGCATCACCAGACCCCAATGGATGCCCCCCAAGAAGCTCGAGATGGTCGCGCCGTACCCCAGCAGTGCCATCCTTGCCAGCGGCCAGTCACCGGGCAGCGCCACCCAAAGCGCCGCTGCCAGGCTCACGAACGGAATCAGCCCGCCATAGCCCAGTCGCCGCGCCCAAAGCGGAGGACCTGCCGCGCCGGCCTTCATCAGTCCTCGTCCTCCGGCTTCGGAGTCGTTGCTTCGGATGGGCTGGCCGAAGCCGGGTGGCACATTCTTTTGCCGTCCCACTGCTGGCCACACCAGCAGCGGCCTTCGGCGTCGATGATGCAGGTACCGCTGCCGCAGCAGCGCGGGTCTTCGTTCATTCGAAACTCCTGACGGTCACTTCGACCCCAATCCGAGCCATTTCACAAGACACAAAGGGTCACACGGTGGTGCAAACGCCGTCCACCGCGATCGGCTGGGCCGACCGGCGGGCCGTACCGTCGCCGAGCAGCCAAGCCATCACCTCAGCCTCCGCTTCGGGACTGCCGTACTCTGGCCAGGATGCGCAAGCTGTAGCCGTCGTCAAGGCAGCGAATGCCGGCGGCGGCGTCGCGAACCAGTTGTTGTGTCGAGATTTCGTCGCGAAAGGCGGCGTCGTGCCGCAAGCGTTCGAGCATGGCCGTCAGCTCGTGGTCGCTCAGATCACCGTCCAGCAGGCGCGCTGCGTCGTTCATCGTCGATCTCCTACCACCGCCGCCCGCGGGTCGGCGCGAGCAGCGGTCGCGCGCGGGCCGCAATGGCCTCGCGCGCCCTATAAATGTGCGACTTGACCGTATTCACCGGCTGCTCCAGCGCCGCCGCGATGGCCTTGTAGTCCAGGCCTTCCACTTCGCGCATCAGCAGCGCGCGGCGCTGCGCCTCGGGCAAGGCCGCCACTTCGGCGTCGATGCGCTCGAACAACTGCCTGGCCATCGCTTCCTCCTCGGGGCTCGAGGCGACGCCGAAACGGTCGGGTTCGACGGACTCGTCGGCTTCAAGCGGCCGGTCGTCCTGCCGGTTCTGCGCGCTGCGCAGGTAGCTCCTCGCCGCGTTGCGGGCGATCGTGAACAGCCAGGCGGCAAAGTCGCCGTCGGACCTGAAGCCCGGCAAAGCCAGATACATGCTCATGAAGACCTCTTGCGTCAGTTCTTCGGTGACCCGGTCGTCGCGGACGATGCGCCGGATGGTGGCCGCGATGCGGCGCTGGTACTTCACCACCAGCAGCTCGAAGGCGACCGTTTCGCCTTGCTGAGCCCGCGCCGCCAATGCGGCATCGATACCGGCGCCGAGAGGAACGCCGCTCATTGGAGCCCCCTCGCCACCATGCACTGCAGACGCTCACGCAGGGCGAAAGTTGCACCCTCCGCTGCATTTCCTTCGTCCGCACCTGAATCTGCAGCTGTCATGCAACTAATTCGCGATCTTCACGTAATAACTGCAGAGGCACAAACGAACAACGGAGCGAGCATATTCATGAGCCACCTGCGATGGCAATCTGACGCCAGTTTACCGAGGCAGCAGGCAGCGGCAGGCCACACGGTCAGCGGTGGCATCTTCAGCCCGCTGCCGCTGTCCTTGACGGCCGACCTGCGCACCGACCACGCCGGCGAAACCGGCGCCGTGATGATCTACCGCGGCATCCTCGCCACGTCGCGCGACGCCGACGTGCGCCGCTTCGCCGAACAGCATCTCGCTACTGAGACCGGTCATCTCGGCGAGATCGAGCCCTGGCTCGCACCTGCACAGCGCAGCCGCTTGCTGCCGCTGTGGCGGTTCGCCGGCTGGCTGACCGGCGCGCTGCCCGCGCTGGTCGGCCCGCGCGCGGTTTACGCCACCATCGAGGCGGTCGAGACCTTCGTCGATCATCACTATGCCGAACAGATCGAGGCCATCGATCTCCAGGACCCCACCCGCGTGCAGCCGCAGCTGCAGGCGCTGCGCGACCTGCTGCAGAGATGTCAAGGTGACGAAGCGGCGCACCGCGACGAGGCCGCTGCGCTCTTTGCCCGCGGCGGGCACGCACCTTCCTGGGTCTTGCGCGGATGGGTCTTGGCCATCGGTTCGGGCTCGCGCGCGGCCGTAAACATTTGCCGCAGGGTCTGAATCATGGCCAACGACAACCTATCGACACTGCCCGCAAGCACTGGGGCGCCGAGCACCGTCCGCAGCGACGAAATCGATCGCTTCAATCGGCTGGCCGCGACCTGGTGGGACAGCACAGGGCCGATGCGTCCTCTGCATGTGGTGAACGCGCTGCGGCTGGACTATGTGCTGGAGCGGATCGCCCAGCGGTTCGAGCGTGGGCACGGCGATCTGCGGGCGCTGCGTATCGCCGACATCGGCTGCGGCGCCGGCTTGATGTGCGAGCCACTCGCACAGCGCGGAGCGCTGGTCGTGGGCGTGGACGCCGCGGCAAAGAACATCGCTGCCGCGCGCCTGCACGCGGCAGCGGGAGGCCTGCAGATCGACTACCGGGCCGGCGCGCCGCACGCGGCGCTGCGCGAAGACGAAACCTTCGACGTGCTGCTGCTGCTGGAGGTCGTTGAGCATGTCGACGACGTTCAGGCCTTCGTGCGCGCAGCGGCTCGGTATCTGAAACCCGGCGGTGTGCTGTTGGCCTCCACCATCAACCGCACCCCGCTCAGCTTCGCCACTGCCATCATCGGTGCCGAACACGTCTTTCGCGTCTTGCCCAGGGGCACCCATCACTGGACGCAGTTCGTCCGCCCCGACGAATTGAGGCAGGTCGCCGCAGCCTGCGGACTTGAGCAGGACGACTGTCGCGGCATGTCCTATCTGCCGGTGCTCCATCGCGCCTGGTGGACGCGCAGCCTGGCCGTCAATTACATCTGCAGCTTCAGCAAGAGGGCGACATAAGCCTGCGATACGAAGCTGCAAGGGTCCTCGGCTTCGTGCTGCGCGCAAGCCCGCCGAGGCCAGCGCAACGCCGGGTTGCAGCGGCGCCCCACGCCGTGGTCGTCGGCGCCGGCTTTGGCGGCATCGCGGCCGATCTGGTCATCTCCAACGCCGATGCGGCGAGTCTCTACCCGACCATGGTGCCGCGGGCGCAGCAAGCGTGGTCGGCGCGGCTGAAGTTGAAAACGGCCCGCTACTCGATGGGGCTGTTCGTCCTGTACTTCGGCACGCGCAAGCAGTACCCGGAAGTGGCTCACCACACGCTCTGGCTCGGCGAGCGTGACCGCGTTCAGCAAGCCTGTCAATATTCCAGCGCGGTCGCCTTGCCCCGGAAAACGTGGTAACTGAACACCGTGTAGCCGACGATGACCGGCAGCACGACGCAGGCGCCGACGAAGATGATCCATAGAGATTCGGTGCTGCTTGCCGCTTGCCAGATGGTCAGCCGGTCGACCACGAGCCAGGGGAAGAGGCTGTAGGCGAGGCCGAAGAACGCGAGCACCACGATGCCCACCGCGCCCGCGAAAGGCAGCCCATCGTGGCGCACACTGCCGCGCACACTGCCGCGCGCCAGACGCTCCTCCAGCCGCCGCAGCGAACGTGCGACGACCAAAAACAGCAACAGCGTGGCCGCCGGTAGCGGCAACAGCAGCAGCACCCCGGGCCAGGAGAACCAGCGCTCGAAGATGGACGCGCTGACCAGCGGCGTCGCGGCCGAGATGGCGAGCACGCCCAGCGCTGTCAGACCCAGGCTGAAGCGGGCCCAGCGCAGCGCCGACCGCTGCAGCGCGCCCTCGGTCTTCATGATCAGCCAGCCGGCCCCCAGCAGCATGTAGGCGCCGAGCAGGCACATGGCAATCAGCGCCGAGAACCCGACAGCCCAGAGATCGTCGCGAAATCCCGTCACCCAGCGGCCCAGCATGTAGCCCTGCGCCAGGCTGGCCAGCACGGAACCGGCGTTGAAAACCGTGTTCCACATCGCCTTGCGGTCGGCGCCTGCCTTGGTGCGGAAGTCGAACGCCACGCCGCGCAGCGTCAAACCCACGAGCATCAGCGCCACTGGCAGGTACAAGGCGCCCAGGATGAGACCGTGCGCGGGCGGAAAGGCCACCAGCAGGACGCCCACGCCGAGCACGAGCCAGGTTTCGTTGGCGTCCCAGAACGGGCCGATGGACGCGATCATGGTGTCCTTGTCGCCGTCGCTGGCGGAGCGCAGCAAGATGCCGACCCCGAGGTCGTAGCCGTCGAGGACGACGTAGGCCAGCATCGCCAGGCCCATGATCGCCAGAAAGGCCAGCGGCAGCCAGCCTCCCGGAGCGTGCAGTGCGGTTGCGATGTCGGCCCAATCCATGGTCACGACCCGGCTGGAATGACGCGGCGCCTTGCGGGTGAGGTGCCGGCCGCCGGCATCGACGGCTCGGCCGGCCCGGCCTTGCGCGCGAGCCGGAACACCGTCGCCACATAGGCCACGGTCAAAGCCAGGTACAAGGTCACGTAGATCGCCAGCGTCAACGCGATCGTCGGCGCCGGTACCGGGCCAGCCGCCTGCGCCGTGGTGAGCACGCCCTGCACCAGCCACGGCTGGCGGCCGATCTCGGTGGTGTACCAGCCGGCCACCACGGCCACCCAGCCCGAGAAAGACATCGCCATCAGCGCCCAGGTCAACGCAGATGACGGCTCTTTGCGCTGGCTGTTGGTTAGCTGCGTGTCGGTTTGCTGGATGTCGGTTTGCTGGATGTTCGTCGTGCGACGATTCGTTCGCAGCTGCCACCAACCCACCCAGCTCACGACCAGCATCAGCAGGCCGACGCCGACCATCACACGGAAGCTGTAGAACAGCGGCGCCACGGGCGGATGCTGGCCGGCAAAGGTGTCCAGTCCCTTGATCTCACCGTCGAGCTCATGCGTAAGTACCAGCGACGCGAGCTTCGGAATCTCGATCGCGAGGCGCGTCTCTCGCGCCGCTTGGTCGGGCAGGCCAAACAGCACCAAAGGCGCCCCTTTTTGCGTCTGCCAGACGGCTTCGATGGCAGCGATCTTGGCTGGTTGGTGTTGCAGCGTGTTCAGGCCGTGCAGGTCGCCGACCACGATCTGCAACGGGATCAGCAGTGCCGCCGCGGTGACGCCGGTGCGCATCGTCAGCGCAACGTCGTTGCTGCGGTCGCCTCGCCGCCAGCGGTAGGCGCTGACCCCGGCGATCAGGAAGGCGACCGTGAGCCCCGAGGCGATCAGCATGTGCGACAGCCGATAGGGCAGCGAGGGGTTGAAGACGATGGCCCACCAGTCGGTGGCATGGGCCACGCCGTCACGCATCTCGAAGCCGGCCGGTGTGTGCATCCACGAATTGAGCACCACGATCCAGAACGCCGACAGCGTGGTGCCGCCAGCCACCAACACCGTGGCGAGCGTGTGCAGGCGGTTGCCCACGCGGCTGTGACCATAGAGCATGATGCCCAGGAAGGTGGCCTCGAGAAAGAAGGCCGTCAAGACCTCGTAGGCCAGCAGCGGGCCGGCGATGTTGCCCACGCTCTGCATGAAGCCCGGCCAGTTGGTGCCGAACTGGAAACTCATGGTGATGCCGCTCACCACGCCGAGCGCGAAGCTCAGCGCGAAGACCTTGACCCAGAAACGGTAGGCCTGCATCCACGGGGTGCTGGCGCTGAACGGCAACCCCCGGCTGCGCGCCCAGCGGTTGTGCTGGAGCTTGAAGTACAGCAGCGCCCAGCCGAGCGCGATGGTGATCGTCGGGAACAGGATGTGGAAAGTGATGTTGGACGCGAACTGGATGCGTGCCAGCAGAAGGGGGTCCATGGTGCGGTGCTCGGTGTGATGCGCTTGCCTGCAATAGACGTTCGAGCGGCGGCAAAGTTGCGCTCGTTTGCTGTCGAGCGCAAGACGGCCCCTGTTCCGCCGGGGCAGCGCATATACAGGCGCATATACGGGCACCACCCGTGCCGCCGCTGCCGCCTGCGCCGCATGTGCTGCATGCGCTGCACCGCTGCATGCGCCCACTGCACCGGAGTTCGCCCTCTGCCAGCGGGCAAGGGCGATCTCGGGTTCAATACCAGCAGTAACGCGCGTCTTTACTGTTGTTGATCGATCCCATGCCCGAATTCCATCCCAACCGCGCGCGCAGCAGCCCCAGCGCCCCCGTGCCCGAGGGCCGTGCGAGGCGCTTTCTCCACATGGGCCGCGCCGTGGGTGAAATGGCTGCTGGCGCTGCGGCCGAGGGCATGGCGCGGTTGGCGCGGGGCGACAACCTGGCGCTGTCGCAGCTGCTGCTGACGCCCGGCAACGCACGCCGGCTGGCCGAACGGCTTTCCACCATGCGCGGCGCGGTGATGAAGGTCGGCCAGCTGATGTCGATGGACGGCAAGGGTGTGCTGCCGCCGGCCTTTGCCGAACTGCTGGGCGGCCTGCGCGACCGCGCCCACCACATGCCGGCCACGCAACTGGCCGAGGTGCTCGAACGCGAATACGGCAGCGACTGGCACCGGCGTTTCCGCCGCTTCAGCTTCGAGCCCGTGGCCGCGGCCTCCATCGGCCAGGTGCACCGGGCCGAGACCCATGACGGCCAGGTGCTGGCGCTGAAGATCCAGTACCCCGGCGTGCGCCAGAGCATCGACAGCGACGTGGCCAACCTGGCGCTGCTGGCGCGCACGCCCGGCCTCGTGCCGGCGGGGCTGCAGGTGGCGCCGCTGCTCGAGCGCGTGCGCCAGCAGCTGCACCACGAAACCGACTACCGCGCCGAGGCGCGCCACGCCAGCGACTACCGCGCGCTATTGGGTGATGACCCGGTGCTGCACGTGCCGGCGGTCATTGAAGCGCACTGCACAAACCACATCCTGGCCACCGACTTCGTGGCCGGCAGCCCGGTCGACCGCCTGGCGCAGGGCAGCCAGCCGCAGGCGCGGCGCGACCACGTGGCGCTGGCGCTGGCGCGGCTGGCGGTGCGCGAACTCTTCGAGATGCGGCTGGTGCAGACCGACCCCAATTTCGGCAACTACCTGTTCGATGCCGACAGCGGCCGCGTGGCGCTGCTCGACTTCGGCGCCACCGAGGCGGTGACGCCCGAGCGCGTGGAACAGCTGCGCGAGCTCGGCCGCGGCCTGCGCGCGGGCGATGCGCCGCGCATCCGCGCCGCGGCGATGGCGGTGGGCTTCGTCGCCGAGCCCGACCCGCCGGCGCAGACCCAGGCCGTGCTCGACATGATGTGGCTGGCCGGCGAGCCGCTGCGCCAGCGCGGTGTCTACGACTTCGGCGCCTCCGATCTCTTCGGCCGCGTCTTCGACCAGGGCCGCGCACAGATGCTGGGCGAGGGCTACGCCCGCACGCCGCCGCCCGACCTGCTGTTTCTGCAGCGCAAATTCGTCGGCGTCTTCATGTTGTGCTCGCGGCTGCAGGCGCGGCTCGACATCGGCGCGCTCTTCGGCGCTCATCTGTAGCGCCGGTGCCACCCGCCACCAGGGGCTTCAGTTGGGCAACATGTCCCACGGCGGCGCCGGCCGCTTCGAGCCGTCCCTCGTGTTCCACATGATCCGGGACCACCTTTTGCTGCAGTGGCTGTCACAAGGGCGGCGCGACCGTTGAGCCCGGTGCTTCGACGCAACGCAAGCTTGCAGTGCGCTGCAGTAGTCTTCTACCTGGACCAGAAATCCTCGAGGACATCCAGACCATGCTGATCCGCCTGATTTACGTGAGCAAAGCGGTCGACCCGCAGACCAGCGCCTTGACCGATTCGATCCTGCACACCTCACGCGCCTGGAACATGCAGCACGGCATCACGGGCGTGCTGTGCCAGGGGCAGGGCGTATTCCTGCAGGTGCTGGAAGGCGAGCGCGGCGAGGTGACGCGCCTGTACGCGCGCATCTCGGCGGACCCGCGCCACGAGGACCTGGAGCTGATTCACTGCGAAAGCATCCGCGAGCGGCGCTACGGTGACTGGTCGATGGCGCAGGTCGAGCTGTCCGACGTGGACCCGCAGACGAAGATCGTCTGGCCGGACTTCGATCCCTACTCGGCAAGTGGCCTGCTGGTCATGGCCCGCATCGACGAGCTGGTGGCCCAGGGCCGGGTTGTCCAGGCGCCCTTGCGCTGATTCCACCCACGACTGCCACGCCACCATGCACCGCCTGCTGCTTCTGCTTCTATCGGGCTGACGCTGCTCTGAGAGGCTGTAGCGCGCAAATTGATGCGCTGAGGCGGTGCCGCTGCAGCCTTGACGTGCAACCGCAGCGCAGGCGGTTGCGAGGCCTCTTTGGCGCTCCAGCTGCTGCGCCGCCCTGCGCGAGGGGCCGCTACCAGTCGCCGCTGCCCCTGATCTTGTGCTCACTCATCGGGTGCCCCCTTCGATCACGCCACAAGCCGCGCGAACTCTACCGATCTGCTCTTTTGGTCAGGGGCAACAAACAAGAATAGGTTCAAGGCTTTGCTGGAGATGAGCTCCTACCACCAGATCAAGGGCGGCACCGCCTACCGGGGCGTGCTGCCGGTGCACGGCATCAACGACCCGCGGGTGGATGTGTGGCACAGCGCCAACAGCTCGGCGCGGCTGCAGGCCGCCAGCAGCAGCGGGCGGCCAGCACTGCTGCGGCTGAACCTGCAGGCCGGCCACGGCATCGGCGGCACCGCCAGCCAGGCCGACGCGCAACGGGCCGACATCCAGGCCTTCATGTGCGGCAGGCCGGCAAGCTCGAACTGAAAGACTGAGGCCGGGATGGCTGGTGGGCGCCGGCCCGCGTGATAGGCCGCGCTAGGCGTCAGCTGCCACCGGCTTTCACGGCCTGCGCGCCCGCGGCGACCGCACGGGCGCCCATCACGTCGGCCTCGTGTTCCAGGCCGGCATCGTCGTTCACCGCCAGCCCGGCCATCTGCACCGTGGCCTGCACCCGGCCCTGGCGCTGCTGCACCACGTGCCAGGCCTCGTGCGGCAAGTGCTGCTCCTGACCCGGCCCGAGGTGGATATCGTTGCCTTGTGCATAAGCCATGGCGTTGATCTGCGCCGGCTTGTCCGAGTTGGCATGCACCTTCACGCCCGAGAGGTCGGCGCCGGAGAGCGACTCGATGCCGGCCTTGAGCGCGCCGGGCATGCCGCCGTGCTGCCTTTCGCCTTCTGCCGGGCCGGCACTGGCGCGCTGGGCGGGCGCGAAGCGACCCTGCAGCAATTCTTCGTCCTCGGCCCGCTGCACCGGGTCGAAGCGCCCCTGCAAGAGCTCTTCTTCCTCCGGCCCCGCGAGTTGCACCACACCCGGCAAGGCCTTCAGTTGCAGCCCGCCCTGGGTGGCGGGCGCGAAGGTGGCGTCGAGGCGCTGGCGCTGTGCCGCCGCCCTTGGGCTGTCGTTCAGGCTGTCCGCGGCTACGCGCTGCGCAACCTGGGCCTGGCGGCCGGGCACGCCGGTGGCGGGTGCGCGTTGTAGTGACGAGAACCGGGTGGCCCGCGGGGCATGGGTCTTCATGGTCTTGACTCCTTCATGACGGGGTGCAGGGTCTGCGGTGGATGATGGCGCGGCGCTGCCGCCTTGTCCATGCAGCCGCGGCGGTGTCAAGCCGCGAGCTCATGGCGCGGGACAGGAGGGTGGCTGGGGTGCCGCCTGGCGACTCTTCTCGTAGCAGGACTTGAGATAGGCGATGTTGGCGCCGAAATCCTTGAGCGGCTGGCCCATGCCTTTCCAGTGCGCGGCGATGGCGTCACGAACCGGCTTCACGGCGCGGAAGTAGTCGTCCGGGTAGGCCACGATCTCGAAGATGAGCGCGAACTCGACATAGCCCAGCTTGACCAGTGCGCCCATCTGCTCGTAGTGGTGGTGCACGGCGGCGAAGTCCTCGAGCGCGGGCGAGAGGTAGAAGTCTTCGCCATTGCCGGCCTGCGCGACCAGCGTCTCCAGGCGCGGCAGGATCTGCGGCAGACCTTCCTTCACGAAGCGCCGGCCTCGGCGCCGAACGGCCGCGTCGGCCTGCAGGAATGTTTCGACGTGAGCGAAGGCGTCCAGCCGTGCGGCGACGTTGGCGCGCTTGGAGTCGTTGATCCACTCGACCAGCTGCGTCATCGAGATCAGCACGCCCACGATCACGCTCAGCCCGGTGGCAATGCCGACCAGGTTGCGCCAGACGGCGAAACGCGTGGGGCTGTGCTCGCCGTCAGCACTCATTCGGTTTCTTTCGCCTTCACCTCGGGCGCCGGCTGCCGCCCTGCCGCCAGGTCCTGGGCGGCCGCGGTATCGCGCAAGGCCTGGGTATGGTTCAAGAGCGTCGCCATGGAGCTCGGGTCGGCGTCGCGCCTTTGCACCCAGGCATTGGCCAGTTCGGTCTGCGCCGCCTTCAGCGCCTTGCGGAAGGCCGGCCAGACGCGGATGAAGGTGGGAAAGTCGTGCATCGACGCTTGCTGACCAAAGGCCAGGCACAGCGCATCCAGCACCTTGGCATCCGCCAGCGCGGGCGGCTCGGGGTAGCCTGAGGTGGCGCGATGCTTGAGCACCATCGTGCCCTCGCGGCCGCCGTAGTCCCCTTCGGCAGCCAGCTCACCGAAGAAGCTCTGGTCTTTCTTGGCCGTCACCGGCCCGTACATCTTGAAGTACCAGTCCTTGCTCGACTGCATGGTGTCGCCGGGTTTGCGCTGCTGGGTGTTCTTGGCGAAGTTCTCCAGCGTCACGTAGTCGGCCCCGCTCTTGGCCATGACGCCGGCAAAGTGCATCGGGAACGAGCCCTTCTTCAGCTTGTCCACCGCTGCATACACCGCCAGGCCCTCGCCGACCTCGGGCTCGGCGAACTGGTTGATGCCGAGTTCGCGCGCCTTGGCTGTCTTGTCCTTGGCCGACATCTTGCCGTACGCTTCTTCGGCCTCGTCGCGCGGCTTGCCGGTGACCTGGGCGCGCACGTCGCCCATCACCATGGTGTCGGTGCGCGCGTCGCCCGCGCTGCCGCGCTTGTCGTAGCGGGTCTCCGATTCGACATCGGCCTGCCCGGTCACCACCGCCATGCCCCGCGACATCGGGTGGTCGCCGGTGTTCAAGCCCGAACCCAGCATGTGCTGGCCGTGCGAGCTGCAGGCTTCGATGGTGCGCATGTCGTCACCGCCGGTGCCGTCTTCGGTGTTCACCGGCACGACCTTGTTCAGGCGCATCAGCCCGCCACGCTGGCTGCCGGGCGGCGGGCCGACGAGGACCTCGTCACCCACCTGCAGCATGAAGGGCGAACCCAGGCCCAAGAGGGCCGTCTCGGCCTGGCCGATGATGTCCGTCGTGGCCCACATGTCGTGTGAACTGTCGGCCACCGCGATCTTGCCGTCGTCGGCGACGCGCAGGTCGCGCCCGGCCTGCCACTTCTGCGGCTTCTGCGCCGCCACCGGCACGCGCGCATAGGCCTGCACCACCGCCGCGCCCGGCGCGGCAAAGGCAGGGGGCTGCAGGGCGGCGCCGAACGCCGCGCGCAGCTGCGCGAGTTGGGCCACCAGGCGCGGGCTGTCGGCCAGCACATCACCATCGGCTCGCTCCCGCGGGGCCTGCTGCGCCTGCGTCGGTGCCTGCGCCGCGGCCGGCAGGCGCGCGGCGGGCCGGGGCGCGGCCCCGCGACGGGGTGCCTTGCCGCTGCGCTGTTTCATGGTTTCGCCTGGCGCAGGTGATTGCGCAGCACCACGTTCCACGGCCGCTCCGGGGTGGGTTGCAGCAGGCCACGCTCGTCGATCCCGACCTGCGTCCACATCACGCTCTCGTTGATGTTGCCGCCGATGGTGCCCAGGGTGTTGGCTGCCGTCTCGACCACCCGGTCGCAGTGATGGGCCTGGCCGCGGGCACATTCCTGTCGGCTCATGCGCGTCAGTTCGGCAAGGCTTCTGGCCTGTGCCGGCGCAAGGCCCACGCCACGCGGCGCGCAGATGACGTTGCCCAATGCGGGTGCGTGGGCGGCGGCGCCCAGGGCCTCGAAGCCGTTGCGGTTGGGCGCCTCGAGGATGGCCCGGATGCAGGCCCGGTGCGAATCGCCGGGCGGAAACACCTCGGGGGCGATGCCGCCGCTGCGCATCAGAAAGGGATTGAACAGCGCCGACCATGGCACCAGCGAACCGTCGTCAAAGCGCACACGCTGGGACGCGATCCGGCTGCTCTTGAGCGAGTACCAGGAGTGCAGCACGCGGCTGGTGGTTTCGGGCGCATCCTCGGTGCGCGGCGCCACGCCGCTGAGTTGCTCGAAGGTGTGGGTGGCTGTAATCCACCGGCCCCGGCCCCAGAGCTCCCACTCCTGCAGCGCGATGAAGCGCAACCGATCGGGCAGCTCGGGTATGAGCACCGGCTTGCCGCCCATCTGCGGCGTCGGTGGGGCGGCTGGCAACGTGACATAGCCGGTGGGGCCAGTCGGCGTGGCGCAGCCGGTCAGCCACAGGGCCACGGCCGCCAGCGCGATTGGCGCCCGCCAGGGGTTGGCGCGGGGCCGGGCGCTCATGTCACCCCGGCGGGTTGCAGTGGTAGGTGATGATCCACAGCCCACCTTCGTGCGAGATGGCCAGGTAGCCCTCGAACTGGTCGAGGCGAATCTTCTTCGTGCTGACGGTCGTCGAGTCGTCGGGCACGTTGCCGGCGTCCAGCCAGGCCTTGATGCTGGCCTTGGCCTCGACCAGCACGGCCGGTGCATGCGTGCTGACATGTTCGGCCCAGCCGCCGGGCAGGGTGCTGCCCTTCTTTCCTTTCCAGGGCCCTCCCGGCAGAAGCTGGCCGATGGCCTGGTGCTTGAGCTGGTAGTGCTCGAGGGCAACGACGTAGCCCGCCTCCTTGTCGATCAGCACCACGGCACCCCCCATGGTTGGCACGTACTCGCCGACGGCATAGGGCACCTTGGGCTTCACTTCCTTCTTGCCGACCTTCTTCTTCTCTGCAAACTCGCCCGGGTCGTAGGTCACGGCCTGTTGCTGCTTGCTGGCGAGGTGTTCGTCGTACTCCTTGAGCGACTTGTTGAGCGCGCCGCGCAGATTGGACAGCGCGATCACCACGGGCCAGAAGGCATTCATCAAGGTGCTGTCGCGGGCCTTGATCTGGTCGAAGCTGAAAGCCGCCGTGCCCGGGTTCAGGCTGCGCAGATGGGCGATGGCGGTGTCGTATTGGCCACGCCAGCGCGTGATGTCGTCCAGGGCCACGAAGCCCAGCTCCACCTCGGCCGGGGTGGAGCCGAGTTCGCCCACCTCGCGCAGCACCTCCGCCATCGCCTGTTCCAGCCCGGCCAGCGTGACGGCAGCGCCCGAGAGCGGCGATATCACCGCGCGCACGCATTGCACCGGCCCGTCCAAGGCGCCCGTCGCCTGCCGCAGCACACCACCCTCGGTGCCCGTCTGCCACGGCGAGGCGGCGCCCAAGACGTCGCCGATCCAGCGCCGTTGCGCGGCCAGGCGCGGGCTGTGGCTGAGCCCTCGGGCACTCGGCCCCACGCTGTGGCTGCCGCTGTGTTCGGCAGCGACCAGCGTGGCCGGCGTGGCCTGTCTGGCCCGGTCGCGATGGTCGGTGCTTCTCACGGGTCGGGCACCCTGCGCGTGAAGGCCCACACCAGCACACTGGCCAGCGCCAGCGCGGTGAAGGTGAAGAGCAGGCCGTTGCCTTCTCTCAGCTGGCTCAGCGCCGGGTCGCAGCTCAGCAGGGCAAAGCCCACCAGCGCCGTGAAAGCCGCGCCCACGGCCAGGTAGCCGACGTAGATGGTGCCCAGGTTGCGCACCTTGCACACCCACAGGAAGAGGCCGACCGACACCGCACCCAGCAGCAGCAGCCCCTGCAAGAGCAGGCGGATGGGCGTGCGGTTGGGGCAGACAAAGGTGCACACAGCGATGCGGGCCTGCGACTGGTCGGTCCACCATTGCTTCTGGTCGCGGAAGTTGTGCTGCAGCATCGTCAGCACCGAGTCGCTGGCACCGGCACCGGCCACCGTCAGCGGCCACATCGCGACGCCGCCGAACTGCCAGTTGTGGTACGCCAGGTCGGCGTCGAACTGAAAGGCTGCCACCCCCGCCATCGGGGCCGGCTCGGTGCCGCCGGGGAAGAGCATCACCGGCATCAGGCTGTCGAGAAAGGCGATGCGCGTGTGGCTCTGCAGCAGCTCGGTGCGGTCGAGCATGGCGCGCAGGTGCTTCTTGGTGTCGGTGGTGGGCTCGGCCAGCAGCACCAGCAGCCGGGTTTTGATGCGGCTGCGCTGCGCTTCGGGCTCGGGCGGCGCGTTCTCGCTGCTGCTCTTGGCCATCGAACGCGTGCGCTCCAGGTACTCGAGCATGTCCTCGATGCCGTGGGCGCTGTCCTTGTCCCAGAGCTGCGATTCGGTGACGACGATGTTGAGCGCGTAGTCGCGGCCTGTGCGCTCCATCTCGGTGATGAGCTGGAACATGAAGTGTCTGAAGAAGCGGCGGAACGCGGCCGCTTCGGCACGGTCCGGCTTGCCGTTCTTGTCGAGTACGGGCGCGTAGTCGAAGAACACCGTGATGCCGTCGTACAGGTGGTCGGGGTGGGGCCAGAAGGGCAGCACGAAGCGCTTGCTGCGCGAGATCCAGTTGTCCAGCGGCGTGTCGGCCAGGGCCACGGCATCGCGTGCAGCGCGCCTGTACACCTGCTCCAGTTGCGCGTCCGACTTGACCAGCAGGCGCTGCCATTCGTTGCGGTAGAGCACCAGGTCGAGCTCGGTGCCGTGGCGCAGGGCCACGCGCAGGCCGCCCTCGGTCTGGTCGTTCCAGTGCGGCGATCTCACGACGGTGCCGTCGTCGCCCATGAACAGCGCCAGGTGCCCGATGCGCGTGTAGGCGCTGAAGTCGATCTTCTGCGCGGGTGCATCGGCCAGCGGGGCCTGCCAGAAGGGGTACATGCCGTAGATCTGGTCGGTCGGGGCGGCCGGCCCGCAGCCGCAGCCGCGGCCGTCCCAGCGCGGGGCCAGGCCGTGCGCGAAGCGGTATTCCTTGGCGGCCACGCGCACCAGGCCCTGCTGCGTCTCGGCCGGCAGCACGGCGGCGTAGAACTGGTCCAGCGTGAGCGCGGCGCCCGGGGCCGCGGGCTTGGCCGGCACCAGCGGCGGCTTGCAGGCGGATTCGGGCACCTCGAGCTTCTTGGCGCGGTAGTCGCCCTGCACCAACTGCAGGCACACCGCCGCCTGGCGTGCGCGCAGCGCCTGCTCGAACAGCGCGCGGGTCGGAAACTCGATGTCCAGCAGAGGCGTGATCAGGGCCAGCAGTTTTTGCGGCGCTTGCGGGTTCGGCTCGAGCGCGGACGCCGCGTCCTCGGGTGGCGGCATCGGCAGCACGGCCGCGGGCGTTGCCAGCGGTTCGGGGCTGACCAGATTCAGGATCTCGGCCTCGGTCAGGCCCTCCAGGTCGGCGGCGGTGAGCTTCCAGACGGTGGCGTGCGGCGCGTCGGTGTTTTCCGGCGGCGCGTTGGCCAGCGTCGGCGAAAGTGTGGCCGGCGGCGGCGCGGCTGGGCTCGCGCGCATGGCGTTCACACGCAAGCGAAAGGCCTGCTGCGAGAGCGTGCTGGCATTGGCCAGCTCCGTCACCCTGACCATGAACTGGAAGCTGGCGGCCTCGGTGGGTGTGCCGACGAGGCGGCCGTCGGCTGCCAGCTGCATCCCGGGCGGCAGCTTGCCATCCGAAATCTCGGCGCGGTAAGACCTGCCCAGGCCGGTGACCAGCGGCACCGCGAACTTCACGCCCACGCGGGCCGAAGGCAGCACCGCCGGGCTGAACACCAGCGCCTGCGCGCCGGCCGTTGATGGCGCAGACGCTGACACCGGCGCCGCCGCCAGCGCGGCATCGGCCGCGCCCACCGTCGGTGCAGCCATCCACACCGCCAGCGCCATGGCCAGCCACCGGGCATGCGTGCGGGTCCGGGACGATGCGGGTGTGCATGCAGGCTTGGACACGTCGGCTCCCTAGGCGGTACGGCCTTCTTTGCGCAGCTCGCGGCCGATGCCGCGCAGCAGGTCGGCGGCGACGATGACGCTGCGGCCCGCACGCAAGGCACTGATGGCGCCATGCCGCACGACGTTGGCGATGGCCCCGCCCGAGATCTCGTGCGCTTCGGCGATGTGCGCCAGATCGACGTCTCCGGCCAGCCGCTCGGGCCGCGCCAGCATGCCGCGCCACAGCTGCAGGCGCTGGTCGGCGTCGGGCATGGGGAAATACACCATGGACTGGAAGCGCCGCGCGAAGGCCTCGTCGATGTTGGTCTTCAGGTTGGTGGCCAGGATCACGGTGCCCGGGAAGTCTTCCACGCGCTGCAGCAGGTAGCTCACCTCCTGGTTGGCGTGGCGGTCGTTCGAGCTCGAGGTGGCGGTGCGCTTGCCGAACAGCGCATCGGCCTCGTCGAAGAAGAGGATCCAGTCGCGGTTCTGTGCCTGGTCGAAGACGTTGGCCAGGTTCTTCTCGGTCTCGCCGATGTACTTGGAGACCACCATCGAGAGGTCGATGCGATAGACATCGGCGCGCGCCTTCTGGCCTATGAGCGTGGCGGTGAGCGTCTTGCCGGTGCCCGGCGGCCCGTGGAACAGGCTGCGGTAACCGGGCTTGACGGCCTGCTGCAGGCCCCAGTCGGCCAGCAGGGCCCGACCGTGGGTGATCCAGGTGGTGATGGTATCCACCTCGCCGAGCACTTCGTCGCCGAGCACGAGATCGCTCCAGCCCAGTTGCGTGGTGATGAGCTTGGCCGGGAAGCCCAGGCTGTAGTCGGGCTTGTGGCGCTCGCCGCTGGTCACGCGTTCCAGCAGCTCGGTGGTGGGCAGCAGCGCCGCGCTGAAGGCCGGCTCGCCCGGCGTGTCGTGCTCGATGCGCATCAACCCGCGCTGGCGGAAGGCATGCTCGGGCGCGAAGGTGCGCGCCGCCTCGAGGCGCTGTGCCAGGTCATTGCCGGCCAACAGGAAAGCCGCGGTTTCGCAGGTCGGCAGGAACCCGCCGTGGGCCTTGCCCTTGCAGCCGCCGAACTCGGTGAAGCCGCGGTCGAGGTTCTTGTTGCGCACGAAGAGCGTGTCCAGCAGTTGCGGCCGCAGGTGCGGCACCAGCGCCAGCAGCAGCACCAGTCGCTCGGGCGGCGTGATGGCGAGTTCGCGCAACAGCTGCGCGTACTCCGACGCGTCGGCCGTCAGATCGGGCGGCGCCAGCGCGGGTGGCGACGGCGCCGCCCCGGCCTGGGAGAAGTAGGAAGCCAGCCGCGCCTGCAGCACGGCCTCGAACCAGGCCAGCTCACCTTCCAGCGCGGCGGCGTTGGCACGCCGCGGGTCGGCTGCCGCGGCCGGCGGCGGCCGGCTGCCCCGCCGTCGTGCAGCGGGCGCGGCGGCCGGCGCCTGGGCGGGCTCAGCGCCAATCGACATGGATCACCCTTTCCATCCACGGCAGCCTGACGGTGGCGTAGCCCCAGGGCAGGCGGTCGAGCAGCATGTCGAAGGCGCGCGGCTCGACGAGCAGGCGCCAGGCCTCGCCCTGGCGCAGCAGCCGGCCCTCGCGTTGCAGAAACGTCGTGCGCAGCCCCTCCACCGAAGTCTGGCCCAAGGCCTTCCAGTGCGCGATGACGGCCTGCAGCATCTGCAGCCCGGTATCGAGCTCGAGCGCGCTCAGGTCCACCTCACGCGGTAGCGGCGTGCCCAGCGGCAGGCCGCAGAGCAGCTTGTTCAGCGTCAGCTCGTGCTCCTCGGCATGGGTGCGGCCGTCGGCCAGCCACTGCACCAGGTGCACCGCACGCTGGGCCGCGGCCGGGTCGGCAAAGCTGCGGCCATCACACAAGCCCACCCGCGTCAACAAGCGCGGCAGGTAGCTGGCCAGCAGCACGAGGCCGGCATTGCCCACGTACACGGGCGTGCCCTCGGCGATCTCGGCGCGCGGCGGGTTCGGCCGCTGCGGTGGTGGCTGCGGCGGTGGCACGGCCGCTTCCAAGGCGAGCCACGCCGACACCGGCATGCCCAGGCGGCCGGGTTTGGCGCGCAGCCAGTCGGCAAAGCGGCGTGCGAAGTCGCCAGGCTGGAAGAGCCGCCCTTCGACAAACAGGTGGTGCAGCGCAAAGCGCCAGGCGGCGCGATGCAGGGCCGCCCTGGCGGCGCTTCCAGGTGCCACGCCCATGTGCCCGGCGATGGCCGCCCACTCAGCCTGCAGGCGGGCCGCCACGCCGGGGCGCAGTTGGTCCAGCGTGGCCGTCAGCTCGGCATCGGTGCCGGTACTGGCCCAGTGGTCGGCGCGGGCCGCGTTACCCAGTGCGGCCTCGAAGGCGGCGGCGCCTGGGCCGCCATCGGCAGCCGCGTGCAGATGCTGCGCGAGTGAACCCGGCGGCGTCGAGGGCGTCACTTGCGGCGGAAGCGATGGGCGGGATGACTGCGCCAGCAGCTCGAGCACCCGGCGGCGCAGGGCGACCAGGGGTCCACCGTCCGTGGCGACGCCGGCCAGGCCCTCGGCCAGACGCGCCAGGTGCACGCCCGCCGTCATGCCCGCCCGGCGGGCGTCGTGGCGTAGCCAGGCGTCAAAGTAGGGTGGCCACGTCACACTGCGATCGCGGGCCGCCGTCCAGCGCGCCAACCACAGGCTCCAGGCCGCCAGGCGATTGCTGCCTTCGTTGTCGGGGTGAGCCAGAGCAAGCCACCCGGCCCCGACGCCGCCGCCAAAGAACGCCCGCAGAAAGACGGTCTGTGTAGGCTGGAGCCGCAACGCCAGATGCAGCATCAACGGGGCCGGCAGCCCCTGCGCCATGCGCCGGCGGCCCGCCGCGTTGCGGCATAGCGCGCGCACGGCGCTGGCGAGTGCGTCGTCGGCCGCCGCGTCGAGGGCCTGCCAGAGATCATCGATGCCGCGTTCGTCGCCCGCGGCAAGGAACTGCTCGAGATGCTGGCGCAGCGTCGGTGCGGTCGTGGCCACGGCATCCCGCACAGGCGCCGATGGCGGCGGCACCTCTTGCATGGGCATGGGCAAGAGCTTCGGCATCGGCGCTGGCACCGCCGCCGGGTCGTCCGAACGCAGTTCGCCCAGCAGCCGCAGCAACTGGCCGCCCAGGCCCGACGGTGCGCCCCGCTCGCACAGCGCCTCGCTCATGGCGGACAACAGTGCCGAAGTGTCCACGCCCTGGCGGACTGCCATCTGGCGCACGAGATGCGCGAGAAAACTGCGTCGGTTGAAGACGCTGCCGCGGTCGGCCAGCAGGTAGGCCAGGGTGAACTGCCGCAGCGCGGGCGCCAATGCCGGCACCGGCAGCACGGCGGCTGCGGCAAACACCGGGGCCTGGTCGAGCAGGCCACCGAGAAAGGCCACTTCGCCTGGCACCAGTAGTGCGATGACGTCCAGCACCATGGGCTCGGGCAAGTGCTCAGCCAGGCGGGCACGGCGCGCGTCGTCGCGGCCGTGGCGGCGCAGCGCGGCGCGCAGCGCGTCAGGGTCCTGCACGCACAGCAAAGGCCAGTCGTGGTCGGCCTCGGGCACCTCACCCCGCGCGAGTGCAGCTTCCACGCGCGAGCGTGCCTGGGCCAGCCCCGCGCGCTCGCGCCAGGCGCACAGCAGGGCGTGCAGCTGGCGCAGGTCATCGGCCCGAGCCGGCCGGCCGGGCGACGCCAACGCTGGCGCAGCGCAAGCGCCGTGTGCCGGCTCGTCGTCAAGTCGATCGGCCATGGGGGGCGGAGATCGCTGCTCCGAGCGCTGGCCTGGGTGCACCGCGCGCTTCGGCGGCAGCCCATGCGGCAAAGCGCATTGCAAGGCGTACGCCAACGCCAGCGGGTCGATACGGAGTTGCTGCCCGGCACGCCGCAGCAGGCTGTCCAGGGCATCGGGCAGACCGCCGTCCCTGGCCACCGGCAGGTCCGGCAGCCGCCAGGCCAGAAGGTGCTCATGCAGCTGCCGACGGGCCTGGGTGCGTGACAGTTGCGTTGCCTGCTGCCACGCCACCGCGAACTCGCGCCGCCGCAGCACGGCGGGGGCCGGAGCCACCGATACGGTGTCAACAACCACAGGAGATGCGGCATCCAGGGCGGCAGCCTCGACGGCATGGGATGCCGCGTGAACTGCCAGGTCACCGGCGGCCTTGCCCGTTGCAGCCAGGCTGTCCAGCACGCGACGCAGCGTGCGCGGCGCCTCGGCCGCTGGCCGAGCCACAGTCTGCAGCAGCGTGTGCAGATGACCTGGGTCGGTCGCAGCAGCATTCCCGGCCGCCAGCGCGTCAAGCAACGTCTGCCACATGCGGCGGCGCAAGGCCTCGTCCGCGCCGGGCTCGCCGGCCTGCAGTACCCGCTGCACCGCCTCTTCAACCCAGCGCGCCAGCGGCCATTGCGAGCCCGCCAGGTGCATGGCCACCGTCTCCACCGCGGGCAGAGAAAACTGCTGCGCCACGCGGTGCACGGCATCCTGCCGACCGGTGCTTTGACGCAGTAAGCGCGCCACGGCTGCGCCGTCTTCCTGCACCACGGCCTCGGCCCAGGTGGCCAGGCCCTCGCGCGCAGCTGCTGCGCCCTGCCAGGGCAGGTGCCCGTGACCGAGGTAATGCGTCAAGGTCTCCAGGTCGGCCTGCCGGCGCGGCTGACACATCACGCTGGCGCCGGGCTCGGCGCGGCTGCGCCAGCGCAGGGCCTGCAGTTGCTCGAGCAGGCACTCGCGCAGGCGGCGCTCCCACAGCAGCGGCAGATCGTCGCCGGCCACCGGCCCGAGATCGACCTCCAGCCGGTCCAGGCGCAGCACCTCGCCGGGCGGCGACACGGCGTCGAACACCTCGTCGATGATGCGCAGCGCCGGGCCGCGCAGGAAGGACTGCAGCCGCGACTGCTCTTCGAAGGCGCGCTCCTCGCCGTGCAGCGCGACGTCGAACTCGAGTCTGTCGATGACGTGCATGTCAACCGCCTGCCGCGCCCGCCGTCGGCACGGCCGAGAGCAGGTCCACCAACACCCGGGCGGCGCCATCGACCTCGGCCGCCGCCGATGCGCCGCCGCCGGCCTGGGCATGTTGGCAACGCAGCGCCAACCAGTGCGCATAGGCGTCCTCGAACTCACGCATGGGCCCGGGTTCCAGCCACAGGCACTGCGCGGCCAGGTGCGACGGGCAGTTGATGCGCACCGTCTCCTCGGCAAACTGGCGGAAGTTGCGGCGCTGGCCGCGCGTGGTCCAGGCCGGGAAGACCACGCTCAGGCGCAGGAAGTGGAAGTCGGCACCGGTCCGGTCGTCGGCCGCCGCGCCCAGCGGGCGCAGCAGCAGGTGCTCGACGACGTGCATGCCCTCGCACTGGCTGTCGATCTGGCGCAGCAGGCTGCGCAGCGTGCCGGC
This sequence comes from Rubrivivax sp., assembly GCA_034522875.1. Classification (GTDB taxonomy): domain Bacteria; phylum Pseudomonadota; class Gammaproteobacteria; order Burkholderiales; family Burkholderiaceae_C; genus Rubrivivax. The sequence goes on from JAXHKY010000001.1 coordinate 175,758, forward strand.
GTGGGCCAGCGCGCCGGCCAGGTCCAGGCCTTCGGTGGTGTTGACGAGCCAGAAGCGGTGGTCTTCGTCCGGGCCCAGCACCAGCTGGCCGGGCGCACCGTCTGCGGGCGGCCGCCAGCTGTAGCGGTCGTGGCGCGCGCCACAGCGCAGCAGAGGCGCCGGCAGCCGCGTCTCGCGCGCGATAGGCATGCGCTGGCGCTCGGCGTGCCTTTGCGCGGGCGTGCGACGGGCCTGCGCAGTCTCGAGGTCGAGCCGCTGCAGCGCCGCGCTCCACCCGGTGAGCTGCGCTGGCGCAGAGCTGCCCGACGCCTCCGCAAGGTAGCGCTCGGCGCTGACGAGTTCGCGCTCACCCAGCGCCGCGGCCAGCGGCCGGCTGTGGCCGTGCGGGTAGCCCAGCAGCAGGCTGACCTGTCGTTGCAGGCCGCTGCTGTTGCCGGGCACGTCCCAGCTCGCGCGCGCCGGGTCGAAGGCGGCCGCGCGGTCGCGGCCCAGCTCGGGCAGTTCGCGCGTGAAGTCGATCTTGTTCTTCAGCAAATAGGCGTCCAGCTCGGCGGGCGCCAGGTGGTCGCTGAACTGGCGCAGCGAGTTCTGCGCATAGGTCTGGCCCTGCAGCGCCAGCAGGTGGTCGAGCAGGCGGTTGCGGCGGTCTGCCCTGTCGTCGTAGGGGACGAAGATGTCCTGCTCGATGCGCTCGGGCGGCGCGGCCAGCAGCTCGGCGATGCCCGGCACCTCGCCCACGCCCAGCACGTGCCACCAGCGCGTGGCCGAGCCGCCGCCCTCCACGCTGAAGAGCTCGCGCAAGTGTTGCAGCTGCGCGCCTCCGTGGGCCATGAGCTGTTCGAACAGCAGCAGGTAGGCCTGTAACTGGTGCGCGCGCGCCTTGTCGTGCGCGCTGGCCGACTCGGGCATGCCCTGCTCTCCCACGCCATAGAGGGCTGGAAAGTGGTTCTGCACCGAGTAGTGCGGCAGCACCGCGGGCTGCTGGCCGGCTGGCGGCGCACAGCTCAGGGCGATGTCGTTCAGGCCGTGGCGGCGCGCCTTGCGTGCCGCGCGCAGGTCGTCGAAACGGCGCCGCACGTCGCGCGCCATCACCGTCACCGGGTTGCCGTTGCGGCGCACGACGAGACCCTCCACCGCGTGCGTGCCTTGGGGCGGCGCCAGCGCCAGGGTCCAGCAGCCACTTTCGTCGCGCCAGGACAGCGACGACGTCGAGGCGGTGCCGTCGCCCTGTTCCAGCGCCAGCCAGTGCACTTCTTTCACATCGTCGCCACGAACGCGGGCGATGAGGTCGGTGACGAACACCGTCTGCTGCGTGGCGCGCTCGAGCAGCCGCGCCTTTGCGATGCCGTTGCGCGTGGCCGGCCCGGTGAAGATGTGGTCCAGCGTCTCCTGGCGCGCCAGACCCGCGGCACAGGACTCGAAGTCCACTGCGGCGGCCAGGTAGGTGGCGCAGCGCTCGTAGAACTCGGCCACGATGTCGGCCGGGTCGCGCGCGCCGCCGATCTCGATGTCGGCGCGCAGGTGGCAGAGCCGCTTCTCGACATGCGCCACGCTGCCCAGGTCTTCGCACAGGTTGCGTGCCGCGGCAAAGATTTCACGCGCCGTGCGCTCGACCGCGGCGCGGTCTTCGCCGAGCGACGCGTCCAGCACCAGGCGGTACAGGCCCGAGGCGCCCTGCGCGGCGTCGGCCGGCGCGACGACGTCGAAGGCCACGCCGTCGAGCCCGGGCATCTGGTCCAGCAGCAGGCGGCGATAGTCGGTGGCCGTGGTGGGGCGGCAGGGAAAGGCGTCCTGCGGCAGATGCAGGCCCTGGTGCCGCCAGGCGATGCGGTGGTGCTCATCGCTCAGATGGTCGGCCACCGTGAAGTCGGCGCGGTAGGCCAGTTCGGTCAGCGCATACGTCACCGCCTCGAGAATGGTGACGCCCGGGTCGTGCAGGTTGTAGTCGGTCCAGCGCTGGCCGCTGAGCGCCTGCGCATGGTGCACGCCCAGTGCGCGCAGCGAGTCGAAGCTGGTCTCGGCGGCCGCCTTGGGCAGGCGCGCGATGGTCTGGGCGGGCGTCATGGCGGGTGTCATGTCAGTCGCGCGGCAGGCGGGTGCGTCATCACGGCCCCGACACCTGGCAGTGCGCCATGTTGGGGTCGAACCACAGCTGCGTGACGGAGTAGCGGATCACCACCTTCTTGCCATAGTCGCAGCGCGTGCCCAGGGTCAGCCGGTAGGTGCCCTCCTTGCCGTCCTTGCCCTGCTTGGCGTGGTCGCCTTCCCAGCGCAGCTGCAGGCGGTCGCAGCGGCGGCCGTAGTGCGCCATGGTGGCGCGGATGCCGCGCCTGGGGCGCAAGAAATCGAACCAGCTGGCGCGTGGGTTGTAGGTGTTCATGGCCACCGCGTGCAGCAGCGCATAGCGGCCGCTGCCCGACCCCCCGCCGACGCCGGCCACGATCTCGAAGGCGTGGCAACCGCTCAGGCCTTCGATGATGGGGTGGGGCTCACCGTCGGCCGGCACGCTGGCACCGGGCTCGACGTCCAGCCTCTCGCCGCTGCGCCAGGTGCCGATGCGGCCCCTGGCGGCGGCCACGCCGGCCACGTCCAGCGTGTGCTGCGGCTGTTCGGTGTTGACGCCCACGCGGGCCAGCCGATGCCCGGGGCTGCCGTCCACGGGCCGCGCCTGCTCGACGTCCAGGCACAGCACCGGCGGCAGCGCGCCGGTCTCGTCGCGCCGGCCGCGGTTGAACTGGAGCTTGTCGCTCTCCTTGCCATAACCCAGCGACCACAGGGGCTCGCGCGGGTCGCGGTCGCGGTACAGGCTGAGCAGGCCGTGGTTGTCGCCGGGCGCCGAGACCTCCAGGCCGTTTTCGGGCGACTTGCGGAAGCCCTCGTCCTTCATGTTCAGCATCGACTCGATGAGGTCGCTGAAGTGGTCCTCGGTCGGCAGGCGGCCGGCCTTGAAGAACTTGCGCAGGGTCTCTCGCGTCTGCTCACCCATGGCCGCGCTCGCCGATGATGAAGTTGCTGCCGACCGAGAGGTCGGTGATGCCGGTGACGAGCGCCGGGCTGGCGCCCTGCGCGACCACTGCGCTGACCATGTGGCTGGCCATCGGCACCGCGATGCTCCAGGGCGCGGCCGGCCTGACCTCGACGCGTTGCACCAGGCCGGCGGTTTCAGCGCTCGTGCCCTGCGCGCCCGCCGGGCCGGTGCGCGCCGTGTCGCCGAAGGCGTGGAAGCCCTCGTCGTTGCGTGCGATGTGCAGCATGGACAGCGCGGTGACGAACTCCACACAGTCGAGCGCGCGCACGCGGGCTTCGATGTCCTCCTGGCGCACGATCCAGCCAAAGCGCGGCGGCAGGCCGCCCTCGACCCAGGGCGAGAGGAAGTCGCAGATGGCGCGGTCCACGCGGCGCAATGACGCGCCCACCGGCGCGCCCGCCGCCAGGCGCACGCCGCAGCGAACCTGGATGCGCTCGTAGGCGGCGTTGCGCACCTCGACGCGGGCACAGGGGGAACTGAGCGCGCGCACATGCTCTTCGATGCGCCTGAGCTCGATGGCGTTCATCTGCGGGTACAGCGTGCCCGAGACGCGGTCGAAGCGCTGCGCCGCCGGCACCACCGCCACAAGCAGCCGCCCGGCCGCCGCGCCCGGCAGCTCGCCCGCGCTGAAGCACTTGACCTTGCCGACTTCGGGGAAGGCCTCGAGCACGATGCGCTCGATGTCCCAGGGCAGGCTGGCGCGCTGCTTGTGGCGCAGGCGTTCGCCGCTGCGCACGCGCATCTGGCGGCGGCTCTCGCCGGCGCGCAGGCCGAAAGACGGGCCCACCTGGGCCACCGCCGCCAGCCCCGGCAGCGCACCGGCTGCGGCCTGGATGGTGCCTGGCGCCAGCGGCCGTGCGCCGGCCAGTTGGGCCGGGTTGCGCGTGGCACGCACGGCCTGCGCGTGCACGCCATGCAGGCCGGCGAAGCGCTCGAAGCCGGCGTCGGCGCCCACGCCCAGCCAGTACAGACCGCCCGGCATGACGGTGTTGTCGCAGTCGATGCCAGCCGGCAATTCGAGCACCACGATGCCCGAGGTGAGGAAGCCCGCCGTGCTGTCGGACAGTACGTGGTCGGCCGGCAGCGGGTGCCACTCGTCACGCGCGAGGTAGCTCCAGTGCACGGGGGGGTGTGGCCCCGCGCGCGCCACCGCCGACTCTTCGTGCAGGTGGAAGAGCAGCGTGAGCCGACCCTGCAACTGCGCCGATTGCAGGCCGATGAAGAGGTTGCCGTCGTGCTGGTAGCGGGGCAGCAGGCGCACGGCGCCACGCTCGGGCAACTGATGCACGGCCTGCACGCCATAGGGGTGGAGGTGGAAGACCTGCTCGGCCTGAGCGCCGGCGGGCGCTGCGGCGCCGTCGAGCCGGACCAGGCCCTGGGCCTCGTAATCCACCGTCAGCGCTTCGAGCAGCGGCGTGTAGGGCGCGCGCGGCATCGGCAGGTGACGCTTGCGCCGCACGTTGGCTGAGATGACCTCGGTCAGCAGGCCCGGGTAGTCGGCATGGCCGAAGGCGGCATCGGGCGCGGCCAGCTGCAGCCTGACGAGGCCGTTGCGGGTGCTCTGATCGAAGACCTGTTCTTCGCCAGTGCCGCTGTCTTGGAGGGCACGGAAGTGGTGGCGCAGCATGCTCGCTTCGAAGCTCACCGTGCTGTGGCTGTCCAGCGGCCCGTCGTCGCTGTCGGCGGCGAACAGCGGCGGTCGGCGTGCCGTGCCCGCCAGCGGCTGCCACTGGCCGTCTCGCAGCACCGACAGCGCAACGCGGAAGGAGCGGTTGTCCACCGCCTGCGGATAGCCTGCGTAGTGCGCGGCGAAACCCGCGTTGTCGGTCGGCAGCCCACCCCACTGCAGCTGGAGCGACAGCGCCGTGAGCCGCTTGCGCGAGATCTCGGGTGAGCCCAGCAGCACATACGAGCCCAGCACGGGCAGCGGCCCGAAGGGGTTGAAGGGCTTGGACGGGTCGAGACGGCCGAGGTTGTTGTGCAGCACCACCCGGCGCAGCCCGCTCACGGCCACCGCCACCCCCACCTCGCGCAGCAACGCGGGCTCGAGCAGCGAGTAGGCGAACATGCCGCCGTAGCTGCGCAACTGCAGGCGCACCACCGGCAGCGTGGTGGCCGGCGCCGGGCCGTGCACGGCCGTGCTGCAGCCCACGACGGGCGGCTCACCCATGCCCAGCTTCACCACCACCTGCAGCGTCACGGCGCCCGCGGCGGCGCCGAAGGGGGCGCGCACCACGTAGGCCTGCGCTGCGTCGCGCCAGCCGTCGGGGGCGCTGTAACTCACGGCGAAGAGCCCCGTGAACAAGCGTGTGAAAGCCACCTCGCGGTCGGGCCTGGCGTGGCCGAAGAGCAAGCCGAGCGGGTCGCCGACGCCCGGTTCACGCTGCCCACAGAAGGCCTCGCACGCGACCTGCTTCAACTGTCGCAGGTCGTCGTGCTCGGGGTCGAAGAGCCAGTCGGCGGCATCGGGCCGCTCCAGCCACTCGGGCGGCTCGGGTGGCGCGCTCAACCAGTGTGTGCACAGCCGGCCGGCGGCAACCCGGAAGGCCTCGCCGCGGCTGAGCAGTGCGCGCTGCAGCAGGAACTGCCGGTAATACTGCAGAGGGGTGCGTTGCTCCGGCGGCAGCGCAGCCAGGCGGGCTGCTGCCGCCAACGCCAGCTCTTGTGCCGTGCGTGCGCCGACCGGCGGCGCCTGGCGTTCGAGCTCGATGTAGTTTTTGAACAGGTCCACGAGGACGTCCTCGGGCGTCACGTCCGCGTCCCTTTTCACCGGATCGTGATGCTGCTGCACCAGGCTTTGCAGGTGCGCGTCCAGCATCGCCGGGTGCCCCAGGTGCAGGGTCAGGCGGATGACACGCTCGCCTTCCTCCAGCAGCAGCTGCGGGCTGGCAACGGCCAGGCCGATCTGCGCGCGCTCGGTGTCGCTCGCCACCTGTTGCTCGCTGCCACCGAACAGCGGCCAATGCGCCGGCACCCGGCCCGGCCCGGCATCGGCAGGCTCGGGCAGGCGGTGCGCGCGGGCGCGATTCACGTAGCCGAGCTCGAACTCGGGCGAGATCAACGGGTCGCGCTCCAGCCGCAGCGTGCACAGCGCCGCGACGCGTGCGTCGCCCAGCGTGACGGGGGCGTCGCTGAAAAAGACGATGTCCTGAGCCGCGGCGTCCTTGCCGGCCGTGAAGGCCGTGCCGTGCGGCACGAGCACGTCCTGTGGCGCGCCCGGGTCGCGCTGCAGCACCAGGTGCACCGTGTCGGCCACTGCGGCGGCGGCACGCATGCGCAGCACCTCGTCGTAGTAAAAGTCGGTGTGCCTTTCGGTGAACTGGTTGATGTGCTTCTGCACCGTGGCAAAGAGCGCCACGAAGGCCAGCAGCAGCGCCGCCGCGGGCTCGTGCGTGCCGCTGGTCTGCGACAGCGCCCACTGCTCGCGCGCGACCTCGCGCACGCGCTCGATCGACGAGCTGAACAAGGCCAGCGCGGTGCGCAGGCGGTCGCTGTCCCGGCCGTCCCAACGCGCTGCGCCATAACGGTCTTTCACCTGGGCCAGCTCGGCGTCGAGGCGGCCCTCGAACTGGTCGGCGATGAGCCGGGCCAGCACCGTGGCGCCCACGCCCTCGCTGCGCTCCAGGCAGGCGCGCCAGCGGCCCAGGGTGCTGGCCAGGCGCAGGGTCTCGGCCGCCAGCGCCTCGGGCGCCGCGGCATCGGCACTGGCGCGCAGCGTGGCTTCGGCGAGGCCGCGGTCGCGGCTCATGATGCGCGCCATGAGCAGCGCTTCGTCGTGGTCGAAGAGCTCGGACCAGCGGCCCTCGGCCTGGTTCGCCGCATTGCGGTAGATCAGCTGCGTGGCGTAGGCCGCGCTCATCGCGACCAGCTCTTCGGCTGGCATTTCATCGACCAGAAAGTGCCCGGCTTCAAGGCCCGGCGGAAAGCGCTCGCGCTGGTCCTGGCCGTCGCTCACGCGCACGCCACCGGGTGCTGGGGGCGCAGCGTCGAGGCGTATGGGCGTGTTCACGCGCGCTCGCGCAAGGCCGTGCCTTGCTTGAAGTAGAAGGGATAGACGATGTTGTGCCGCGTATTGGTGGTGCGCAGCGTGTAGTCCAGCCCGATGCGCAGCACACCGTCGAACATCTGCGAGGTGTCGATGTCCACCAGGTCGAGCGTGACGCGGGGCTCGAAGAACAGCACCGCCTGCTCGATGGTGTCGCGGATCTCGGTGATGGCGCTCTGGTCGATGTTGGCGAATACCAGCCGCTTGAGGCCGCAGCCGTAGCTCGGGTGCATGACACGTTCGCCGGGTGTGGTGGCGAGCAGGATGTGCAGCGCCTCATGCACGTCGAGCTCGCCGGACACCAGCGCCGCAGCCCGCCACACCTTGTCGAACGAGGGTGGGAAGGACCACCCGGTACCGAGGAAGGCGTCGGAGCGCACGCTCAGCCTCCGATGATCACGGTGGGCGCGCCCATCACGATGTTGCCACCGTGGGCCGTGGTGTCGCCCACGCGGGCGGCCGGCCGCCCGCTGATGAGCACCGTGGCCGAGCCCTTGACGATGACGTCGGGCGGGCCCACGCAGACGGCGTTGTCGCCCACCACGGCCGCCGGCAGCTTGCAGATCAGCACCGTGGGCACACCGGGGCCGACCACCGGCCCGCCCACGTGCGGGATGGGCGGCAGGCCAGGGGTAACCATGGGGCAGACGTGCATGTCGGTGAGGCGGGCGGCAGGCGGCATGGTGGGTTCAGTTGATCATCACCATCGCGCCCTTGACGGTGGTCTGCCCGGCGGCAGACAGCTCGGCGGTGGCGCTGCCCTTGCCCGTGAAGCCGACCTGCGCGGTGCAGGCCACGTTCAGACCCTCGGCCGCCACGTCGGCCTTGGAGGTGATGCTGATCTTGCCCACCGCGTCGAGCGTGATGGTGCCCTTGGCAGTGATCTTGATGTCCTTGGGGCTGTCCAGCGTGATGCCGCCGGGGTTGAGCTCGACCTTGTTGTCGTTCTGGTCCTTCATCAGGATGGACTTGCCATCGTCGCTGAAGACGAGCTGGTTCTTGGCGGGTGTGGTGACGGTGATGATCTTCTTGTCCTCGTCGAACTCGATCTTGGACTTGCAGCGCGTGACGATGGCCTTGGTGTGGTTCTCGGCCGTCAGCTCGTAGGCCGCGGGGCGCTTGCTGCTGTACACGCTGCCCAGCACCACCGGGTTGCAGGGGTCGTTGTTGAGGTAGGCCAGGATGACCTCGTCGCCGATCTCGGGCACGAAGAAGGCGCCGAAGGTATTCGAGGCATGGAAGCCGGCCAGACGCGCCCACACGCTGGCGTTGGCGCCGTCCAGGGCCTGCACCGCAACCTGGATGCGGCGTTCGCCGTCGGGGTCGGCGTCGAGCTTCTTGACGACGCCGATCTGCAAGCCGTGCACCCCCGGCAGCAGGCCGCTGGTGGCCGGCGCCACGACATCGGGACGCTCGATGAACCAGTCGGGCGCCAGGCCGAATTCGACCTCGGTGGTCCAGTTGCCGTCCGCCACCTCGTGGTGCACGGCGCTGACGAAGACCTTGCCGTTGAAGCGCCCGCCCACGCGCGCCACCTGCAGCGTGCTGCCGGGCTGCGCCAGGGCACTGCCCTGGAACTTCATGCGTCCGCGCACGCGCGCCAGTTCGGCTTTCAGGCGCTGCGCGTCGGCCCAGCTCTTGAGCACAGCCTGGGTCTGGCGCGCGGTGGTGCACAGCAGAAACTCTGCGGGCGAGGCCACCTGCGCCAGCGTGCTGCCCGCGAGGTCGCCCTGCAGACCCAGGCTGGGCGCGGCGCCCGTGGCTTCGATCAGCGCCTGCGTCTTCGGGTCCCAGGACGATGCCTTCACGGCGGTGAGCTGGGTGCGCGCGTCGATGTCACCATGAAACTCGATCAGATCGACGCCATAGGTGACTTCGAGCGCCGGCTCGGAACTGGTGTCGGGCGCCTTCACGCTGACCTTGCCGTCGCTCACCACCACCAGTTGCCCGTTGGCCTCGGCGCGCGTGAGCATGAAGTCCCAGTCGCTGCAGTAGTGCTGCACCAGGCCGCCATGGGTCTCGGGGGTGGCTTCGACGTCGGCAGTCAGACCGTGGTTGCCGATCAGCGTCTGCATCACTGCGCTGTCGGTCTTGTCCACGTGGTTGGTGCTGTGGCGGCCGATGGTCATCTTGGCTGCCTTGTCGCGGCAGTCGATGATCAGGCGCACGTCGTTGTCGCCGGTGATGCGCAGGCCGAGCTGCATGACCACGCCCTTGAACACCGATGTCTCGTCGGCGCCGTAGCCCAGGCTGATGCCGATCTCGGCGCCGGGTGCGAACCGTGCCGAGTCAGCAACGTCGAAGCTGCCGTCGGTGATGTCGCCGTCCAGCACCACCAGGCGCGCCCACGGCACGCTGTTGACGGCGCGGTGGATGGTGAGCGAGATGAACTGCACCGTCGGCGGCACGTCGGCGCCGGCCGCCGTGACGTGGACCTTGACGACGCCTTCGGAGTTCAGGACGGGTGAAGCAGGCATCGCGTCAGGCTCTCAGGCCAGTGGCGGGAAATGCAGCCGCGCGCCGGGCACGAGGCGGCGGAAGTCGGGCAGGTGGTTGAAGCGCGCCACGGCCACGTAGTAGCGCGGGTCGCCGTAGATGCGGTTGCACAGCAGCGGCAGGGTGTCGCCCATGCGCACCTCGACGCTGTGGCTGAGGTCGGGCGACGAACGGTTGGAGGCCAGCACCTCCTCGTTCTTGGACAGGTAGCGCACGAAGCCCAGCGTGACCTTGGCGCGCAGCGCCTCGCCGTTGGGCTTGAACAGCGTGTATTGCGTGGACATGCTCTCCATGCGGCCGTAGAAGATGAAGCCGCCCCAGAGCAGGCGCACGCGGCTGGGCTCGTGCCGGTTGCCGTCGTATTTGTAGACCACCTTCAGCAGCTCGGCCAGGTGCGCCTTCACCGCCTTGGGCGGCGCACCCGCGGCCGCGCCGGGCACCACGCCGGTGGCGTCGAGCACGATGCTGAACTTGACCTTCTCCGGGTTGATGGCGCTGAACTTGACGTCGCTGCCGAGCTGGCCCAGCGTCTTCTCGCCGGAGTAGCTGATGCTGCGGTCGAGCGTGAACTCGGCCGGGTTGATCATGGTCTGGAATTCGTCGGACTCGACCGTGGTCTGCCCGTCCTCGGTGACGCTGCATCGCGTCATCGTCAGGCGGGTCTTCTGCGGGAAGTCGTCGTCGATCATTCAGCGCTCGTTCTTGCCGCGCAGCTGCTCGGCCAGCCAGGCCTTGCACTCCTTGAGCACCTGCTCGCGCAGGCGCTCGAGCTCGGCGCTGGCCGCGCGCGGCAGCGCGGGCGCGGGGTCGGGCGACTCGGTGATGAGCGAGCGGATCAGCATCTGGCGCACCTCGATCGTCATGGTGCTCAGACCTCGCGCTTGGAATACGCGTAGTTCAACTCGATCTTTTCCACCGCCACCTCGTTCTTGGTGGAGTTGAAGGACTCGACCTCCCAGCGCACCGGGAAGGCGTTGGCAAACGACCAGGCGCGCAGGGGCTGCCCCTTTTCGTCGAGCAAAAACACATGCAGCAGCTTGGGGAAGATGGGCCGCACGAGGCCACCTTCGAGCACGGCCTGGCACCACAGCACGAGCCGCGAGTCGAGCGACGCGATGCCGCGCTTGAGCGTCAACCGGGGGTGCTTCATGGCCTTGGGCAGCATGTGCACGAAACGGTTCTCGCCCCCCTCGGGCACCGGGTCGGTCTCCAGCTCGGGCGCGATGCCGGTCACTTCCTGGAAGGCGCCGTCGATGTCTTGCGGCTGCGTGCCGAAAGTCACCGTGAAGTGAAAGGCCGCCGGCGGATAGCCCAGCGCGTCAGGCGTTGGCAATCGTCAGGCCCTCGTGTGCGATCTCTATCGTCTCCACGGCAACCTCGTTGCCCTCGGCCTTGAGGTCGGTGCCCGTGACCTTGGTCGGCCAGGCGTTGGCCAGCGTCCACACCATGGTCGGGCTGCCCGATTCGTCGAGCAGGCTGATGGTGATCGGCTTGCGCTTGATGGTGTTCATCTTGATCTCGTTGAACCAGTCCCAGAACTTGTTGTCCGACTTGAAGATGCCCTTCTTCATCGTGACGTTGCTGAACTTCTTGATGCCCGGCATCTTGGTCACCGAGAAGGTCTTGCTGTCGCCGGCGCGGTACTCGATGGGCTGGGCTTCGACATCGAGCCCCGAGACCTCCTGGAACGACATCTCGGCCGAGTCCCACTTCACCTGGAAATGGAACTTCGGGAGCGGCCACACGTTTTGCGATTGAGCTGAGCCATCGTCTGCCATCACACACCTCCAAAGGGTTGAATCGAAAGCACCACCGGGTCAGGCGGCGCGATAGGAGTCGTCGATCAGGACTTCTGCATCTGCTGCTGGAAGGTGATCTCGATGAACTCGGCCGGGCGGCTGATGGCCACCAGCACGGTGACGCGCAGGATGCCTTCGAGGATGTCTTCGGGCGTCATCGTCTCGCCCAGGCCCACGTGCACGCTGAAGGCGTCCTCGGGCACCGCGCCAGCGAGGCCGCCGCGCTTCCAGATGCCGGTGAGGAAGTTGCTGATCATTCCCTTCATCGTGACCCAGGTGTTGGCCACGTTGGGCTCGAAGACCATGGCCTTGGCGGCCAGGCGCACCGACTCCTCGAGCATGATCATCGTGCGGCGCACGTTGATGTAGCGCCAGTCCAGGCTGTTGCCGTCGAGCGTGCGCGCGCCCCAGACCAGCGTGCCCTCGCCGATGAAGCTGCGGATGGCGTTGATCGACTTGCCCTGCGGCGTGACGTTGAGGTCTTCCTGCTGCTCGTGCGAGATCGGCACCGCCGGCGACACCACGCTGTTCAGGCTGACGTTGGCGGGCGCTTTCCACACGCCGCGGGCGTTGTCGACCATGGTGTAGATGCCGGCCATCGCGCCGCTGGGCGGCAGCAGGTTCAGCCGCTTGGCGATCTCGGTGATGATGGCGTTGAAGAAGGGGCTGATGGTGGTCAGGCTCTTGGCCAGCAGCGCCACCTCAGACGCATCGGTGGCGGTGTTGATCTTGTCCACTTCGGCGTTCTGGGCGGCGAGCTTCTTGCCCTCGACGCCCAGCGCCAGCAGCTCGGCCTTGATGCAGTCGATCAGCGTCTGGCGGCTGCCGCTGTCGAGGTTGGCATAGCTGAGCTCACGTTCCTGCACCACGGTGGTGTTGACCCAGGGGTAGTAGGCGGCACCGTAGGCGAGCTGGTTGATGCCCACCTTGTCGCGAAAGGCCGCCACCACGTCGGGCATGTTGCTGCGCGGCTGGTAGCCCTCCCAGATGTCGAGGATGGCGAAGCGGTTCTTCATCGTGTAGCCGCAGTGAAGCAGGGCCGCCATCTGCAGCGAGTCGCAATCCTTCTTCTTCAGCAGCACGGCCTCGGGCACAACCACCATCGTGGGTTCCTGCTCCTTGGTCAGTTCCTCCATGCCGGCGGCGAGCGCGCCGGCGTCGATCTGGATGCCTTCGGCCTTGCTGTAGTCGCCCACCGAGACGATGTAGCAGGGCCCGCCGCCGTTCATGAAGAACAGCCGCATGCTGTAGTACAGCAGGTACAGGCCCCGGTTCTGCTGGATCAGGAAGCCCTTGCGGTTGACGCTGAGCGGCGTGGCGTCGCGCGCGCCAAGCGGCGCGGCGGGCGCGGGCTCGGCAGGCGGTGTGGCCGCCGTGGCGGGCGCCGGGGCCGCAGGCGCCGCGGCGGCGGAGTCCGCGGGCGGCGGCGTGGCGGCTGGCGCCGCTTCCGCCACCGCCGTGAGCTTGAAGCGCACGTGCTCCTCGGTTGGTGCGCCCCCGAAGTACTGGTGGAATTCGGCCATCGAGGTGATACGCCAGGGCACGTTGCGCAGCGTGTTGCCCTTGTTCTCGGCCTTCTCCGTGTAGCCGATGAAGGCAGGCACCGCGGTGGCCACCTCCACTACGGAGTTGGGGAATGCGTTCTTCTCGAGGATATAGACGCCCGGCGTCTTCATGTTGCCCATCAGTGCCTCCTGTCGGCGGTAAGTGTTGAAGTCTTCCCTGATCCGGGGCGTTGCCCCACATCATGAAAGTTAGCGGTTCACGTAGATTTCAGAAACCAAGGTGCGCACTCCATCGATCGTTTCCAGGTTGAGCTGGCCCGCGGAGGCAACGGGCAGCCGTTTGATCAACACCCGGCCGGCCGGGGCCGTGCCAGTGCGCAGCTGGAAGCGTTGCAGCGGCCTGTCGTGCAGGGGTATGGCCGACAGCGAGCGGATGCTCAGCGCCTTGCGCCCGCCGCCCAGCGCCACCGGCGCGGCCGGCTCGAAGCGCGCCTGGCCCGCCAGGTCCACCACCTGGGGCGTCTGCGCCTCCCAGTCGGCCGGCAGGAAGTAGCGCCAGCACGTGGCACGCGTCTGCAGGCGCACCTGGTAGCGGCGGCTGGTGTGGGACGCAGCCCAGGCGCTGCCGTCGGCGTCGTCGCTGTCCGGACTCGGCACGACAACACGCACCACGAAGGCCGGCGGCAGCAGCGCATCCTGCCGCGACAAGCCACGCCGCAGGGCCGGCGTGCCGCGCCATTGCCGGCTGTCCGTGGCGACGAACTCGTCGGCGTGCAGGCGCTGGCTGCCCGTGGCGTCGGGCGCCTGTGCCGCGGTGCTGTCGAAGAACAGCAGCGAGTGGGCATCGCGCTGAAGCCCCTCTGTGTAGCTGGCAAACCAGGGGTCGGCGCTGCGGCCGTGGAAGTGAAACTCCAGCGGCGCGGCGGCGTCGCTGGCGCGGCGGCGCAGCAGGTCTTGCTGCGCCTGGTCGTAGAAGACGGCCAAGCCGTCAGCGGTGGCGCGCAACACGCAGCCGGCGGTGTGCAGCCGCGCGGCGCTGGCCGGCGTGGGCAGCAGCGCCAGGCCGCGGCAGGGGCCGGGTTCGAAGAAGGTATGCCGCACCTCCACGCTGAACAGGGGCAGGTAGGGGCCCATGCCGGTTGTGCCTCTCAGCCGGCCACCGCGATGCGCGGCCGCGTGATGGGGTGCGACTGGCCGCTGACCTGGTCGAGATCGACCGACACCATGCGCACCCGGTACAGGATCGAGGGCACGTAGCGCCCGCTGAGAATGCTCCACAGGTTGCTCAGGTCGGCAATGCTGAGGTTGGCGATGTCGAGTGCCAGGCGGTCGATGCGTGCGTCCAGCTCGGGGGTGTTCTGGCGGTCGAACACCGGCCGGCTTTGAAAGAACCCGGCCGTGCCAGAGATGAACTTCAGGGCCTCGGCGTAGTTGCCGCTGGCAAAGCAGGCCGCGAACATGACCGACAGCGTCAGGTTCACCGGCGCGGGCGTGCGTGGGCTGCGTACGATGCCGCCGCCACCCGACGCGCTGCCGCGCTGCGAGACGGTGTCGCGCTCGATGTTGACCAGCGAGACGACGATGCGGTTGTCGGCCAAGGTGGCCACCTGGCCGTCGGTTTCGAGGATGTTGGCCATCACGGCCACGTCCTCGGCCACGCCGAAGGAACGCCGTAGCCCCTGGTTGAGCTGGCTCGTGATGGCGCCCAGGGCCAGGTCGATCATGGCTGGCGGGCTTGCGCGCGGGATGAGGCGTCGGGCATTCTCGTCGTGAGTCCTGGTGCCGCTGGCGGTCGCGACGGGCGGCTGCAGCTTTGCCAACCATAGCGGGGCAGTGCGTGGCGGCTATCGGCCGAATGCCGAAACGGGGCGGCAAAAAATCCTAGGTGCCCGGCTTGCGCGTGTGGGCTGCGGCACCAGGCACCGCCTCAGGCCGGTCCACGTCGGGGCGTGCACGGGCACCGGCCGCCACGTTGGCGATGGCCAGAAGCAGCCCGGGCAGGGGGTCGCTCTTGAGGATGTAGCCCAGGGCACCGGCGGCGGCCATGGCCTGCACGAAGGCGGTGTCGTCGTGCAAGGACAGGGCCAGCACGCGAGAGGCCGGTGCCAACTGCAGCAATTGCCGGGTGAGCTCGATGCCGCTCACGCCGCGCAGAGCCACATCGACGAGCAGCACGTCGGCCAGTGGCAGCGGGGCGCAGCGGCGCGCCGCGTCCAGCGCGCCGCTGGCGTCGGCCGCCTCGCCGGCAACACACAGGTCGCCCTGCGCTTCGAGCAGCCGCTTCAGGTAGCCCCGAAATGGCGCATGGTCGTCCACCAGGAAGACGCTGACAGTCAAGAGGCGGGCTCCCACGCAAGCCGTGATCGGCCCGATGCCGCGGCTGGACCCTGAGGATGAACCCGGCCCCCGGGCGCGCGCCATCGGCGCAAAGCGGACTTTGCCGCCTCCGATTGCTGAGCGGCGCCTTTGCTTGGCGCTTCAGCGCGCCGCCGCAGCGCCGGCGCAGGGGGCGTCGAGCGAGCTCAGGCCCTCGCGCAGGGCGTAGCGCGTGAGCTCGGCGATGCCACGCACCTGCAGCTTGTGCAGGATATTCTCGCGGTGCGTGGCCACCGTCTTCGGGCTGACGTGCAGCCGGTTGGCGATCTCCTGCGTGGTGTGGCCCTCGGAGAAGAGCTGCACCATCTCGCGCTCGCGCGCCGTCAGCGTCGACCAGGCGGTGGCCGCCGGCGGGCTGCGGCGATTGCGGACCTCGCGCACCAACACGCCCGACAGCGCCGCGCTCAGGTAGATGCGCCGCGCCATCACCTGCCGGATGGCGAGCGTCAGCTCCTCGAACGAACACTCCTTGAGCAAATAACCCGAAGCCCCCGCGTCGATCATCGCCAGCACCAGCCGGTCTTCGTCGTGCACCGACAGGCACAGCACCTGCACCTCGCCCCCCTCGGCGCGAATGCGGCGCACGGCCTCGATGCCGTTCATGCCCGGCATGGAGATGTCGGTGACGACGACATCGGGCTGCAGTTCGCGCGCCAGCCGCACCGCCACGCTGCCGTCCTCGGCCACGCCGACGAGTTCGAAGTCGGGCTCACGGCCGATGAGCATCGCCAGGCCATCGCGCACGATGCGGTGGTCGTCGGCCAGCAGCACGCGGATGGTCACTGGACTACCCTCTGCGCTGCGCGCTCCGGGATTCGCGCCTGGCAGTGGCCCGGCGCGCTCATGCCCAGTGCCCCGTGGCGGGCGCCCCGGCCTCGCCGCTTCCCAAGGGCAGCACCATCAGCGCGCGGGTGCCGGCGTGCGGTGCGGACTGCAGCTCGAGCCGCCCACCCAGCGCCTGCAGCTGGGCGCTGGCGCTGACCAGGCCGTAGCCACCCTGAGGGCTGAAGCGCCGCGCATCCGGCGACGCATCGAAGCCGATGCCGTTGTCGCTGACCTCGACACGGAACGCTCGTGCGCTGCCATGCAGCCGCACGCTTGCCTGCGTGGCCTGGGCATGCTTGCGCACGTTGAGCAGCAGTTCGCGCACCACGCGATACACCACACCGAGCATGGGCTCGGGCAGCGCGGGCACCGGGTCGTTGCCCTCGACACACACGCGCAGCGGCAGGTTGGACTCGGCGGTGCGCGCCACGCTCTCCAGGGCCGCCTTGAGCCCGAGTTGCTCGAGCAGCGGGCAACTCAGCTCGAACGTGGCCGTGCGGGTGGCGCGCGCGGCCTGGCCAACCAGGCTGCGAAGCTCGCTGATCAGGCGCAGCGCTTCTTCCGACTGCAGGCCCTGCCCGAGTTCGCCGAGCTTGAAGCCCACCATCGCCAGCGTCTGCCCGATGTCGTCGTGTAGCCCGGCGGCGATGCGTTCACGTTCGCGGCCCTGGGCCAGCAGGGCATCGTGGGCCAGGCCACGCCACTGGCGTGTGCGCTCGGCCATCGCCAGCTCGGCCTGGCGGTGGCGTGCCAGGTCGCGCAGCACCGTCACACCGTAGCGCGTGCGGCCCTGGCCGTCGGTGAGCGAGCTGCCGCTGGCGCTCATCGGGCGCGGCTGGCCACGGCGCCGACGCACCGTGACATCGGTGTCGGCGAAATCGACCCCCCTCTGCATGGCCTGCCAGGCACTGCCCGGCTCGATGCGCGCGCGCGCCGGCGCCAGGGTGGTGACCGGCTTGCCCAGCAGGTCTTGTGGCGCGTAGCCGACGGCACGCAACAGCGCCGGGTTGCAGTCGACGATGCAGCCGCTCTGCGCCTGCACCACCAGGCAGGCCTGCGGCAGGCGGATGAACAGTTCACGTGCGCCCGCGGACTGCCAGGGTGCATGTGGGGTCTCGTTCAAGGGTGCCACCTCTCTGGCGGTGATGGCCGCCACCCGGCTTCGTGCCGTCGGCTGCTGTGGGGCAAGGGTGGCGACGATAAGCCCGGCGAACCCTGCCTTACAAGAGCTGCACGAGCCTCAACCCGACGCGGCAAGGGATGGTGGGGCGGGCGCTGCTGTGCTATTCGCGCGCGCAACGTTTTTCGGCCATGCCATCGGCAAAGCGTGTGAGAAGCGCCAGCGGCAGGTCGTACCCCATGCCGGGCACGATGTCGGCCACGGCGCTGACAATGGGCGTCGCAAGCGCGTCGCAAGCGCGTCGCAAGCGCGTCGCAAGCGCGTGGCCGGCGGCCACGCGCACGAGAGGGTCTTCGCGGCCGTGGATGACGCGCGCCGGAAGTCGTCGTCATCAGCGTCAGCCTCGTCAGGCGCTGGGGGTGCCGCGCCGCCAGGTGCTGCGCAACCATGCCACCGAGCGAGGCGCCGCAGACGTGCGCGCGCGCCAGGCCCAGTGCGTCCAGCACGCCCACCGCGTCACCGGCCATGTCGGCCAGGCTGCAGGGCGCACTGATCTTCATGTGCATCGAGTAACGCATACCGGACCAGGCGAGGTGCGGCAGGCCGAGGTGGTCGAAGCCCTTTCTCAACCCGGTGTCGCGGTTGTCGAAGCGGATGACACGAAAGCCGCGCGACACCAAGGCCTGCACCAGCGGCTCGGGCCAGGCGGTGAGTTGCATGCTCAGGCCCATGATCATGAGCAGGGGCGCGCCGGCAGCCGGTGCCCGAGCACAAAGCGCGAGGCCAGGGCGGTGAACAGCGGTGCGATGGCCATCTTCACCAGCACATCGGCCACGTCGGTCAGCGTGAGGGCCTTCGGCCGGCAGCCCCAGCGGGCGCCCGATGGCGCCGGATGGCGCCCCGGTCCACTACGAACGTCACCGCCCCGAGCAGACCACGCTGTACCGCCTGGTGCAGGAGCACGCGGCGAGCTTCATCGCCCACACCGAGGGCAGCACCGGCGGTGAGCTGCCGCAGTTCATCAAAGACGAGTTCGACGCCTTCCTCGAGTGCGGCATCCTCGCCCACGGCTTCCTGAGGCTGCGCTGCGACGAGTACGGCCAGGACAAGAAGCTGGCTTTCAGCTGCAAACGCCGCGGGTTGCAACCCGTCATGTGGTGCGCGCCGCATGTCGCAGACCGCGGCTCACCGGGTCGACCACGTGATTGCTCACGTGCCGGTGCGGCAATGGGTGTTGTCACTGCCGATCCCGTTGCGGTTGCTGCTGGCCGCGCAGCCCGAGCTCGTCACGGCGGTGCTGCAGGTGGTGCAGCGGGTGCGCACACGCCAGCTGCTGGAGCAGGCCGGGCTTGCGTCTGACGAACGCCTTGGTGGCGCGGTCACGCTGATGATGAAGCTGCTCACGCGGCGTGGCGTGCTGCTGGAGGACACGGGCCAGACCTACTTGGCCGAGCCTGACGCCGACGGGGACGAGGCGCGATGCCGCGCCAGACCACAGCGCAACAGCCGCTGTGCGCCAACATCGACGGGTTCAGCTTGCACGCCGCGGTTCGGGTGGAAGCTGAGCGCGGACGTGAGGCAGCCCCTGCGGGCTGCCTCGCGCCTGGCGAAGGGCACGAGTTCTGCGAGCGCGCGGCCAGATGCGCACTGTGCTGAAGGCCTTGGATGCCCGTCGCTCCAGCACCGACTGAGGCACGGTGCGCAAGGCCGCGTGGCATGCTAAACCAAGCAGCCGTCACCGGTCACGGTTCAACAGCGAGCGGGACGTCGCCGTCTTCGAGGTCACGAGATCTTGCGACCGACTCACAGTTGCCGTCCCGCGCCGTGCTGCCGAGGACAGCAGTGCCGCGTGAGGAGTCGGTCGGCGCCGGCCGGCGTACTGCCGGCATTCGCCATCAGGCCGACGCTCGATTCGCCCACCAGTGCAAGCCCGAGCGGCAGCTACACGAGGTACAACTGACCCAGGGCTGCAGCTGGACGGTCTCGATGATCCGACGACTGCTTCCCTGCCGCACGTGCTGGCGCTGGCGACCCATACCAGCCCATCGACTCGCTCCGAAGCTGTCGGACGACCGGCCCTGGTCCTTTACGTTCCGCATCTATGAAGCTGCCGTTCGTGGCCTACGGCGGCCGGCCATCAACGGATGCTCGAGCCGCCGCGTCGACCGACCCGTCACCCCGCCTTTGAGGCTTGCCTGGCGAGGTGACGGACGGCCGGAGCGGCGAAGCAGCGACGGGTGGCGTCCAGATTGCACGCCGATCACAAGCTGTTCCAAGGTGCCATACTCAGTCGCATGTTGTCGCGCCGCTTGTCCGTCGCAGCCTTGTGTGGTCTGCTGACTTTCTCGGTGGTGGTCCAGGCGGCGTCTGACTCTGCCGCCCCGGGCGTTCAGGTACACAGCCCGGCCAGCATCGCGAGCGAGCAGCGCTCCGCAGCGCCTGCCACCGTCGATGTCACACCTGTCGCACGCGACGCGGATATCGGCCAGCGCCTGCAGAGCGTCCTCGATGCCACGGGCTGGTTCACCGATGCGCAGGTGCAGGTTGATGCGGGCGTCGTGTTCCTCAGCGGCCAGGCGGAGACCGACGAACTCCGGAAGTGGGCAGGCGACCTGGCGCGCAACACCCAGGGTGTCGTGGCGGTGGCCAACCGCATCGAGGTTCCAGAGCCCTCGGTTTGGGACATGCGACCGGCGTGGGTCGGACTGCTCGCCTTGTGGCGTGACTTCGTCCACTCGCTCCCCTCTTTGATTTTCGGCTTGGTCATCCTCGCGCTTTCGGTCGCGGCCGGGCTGATCGCGACGCGCGCCGTGACGGCCATCCTGGCGCCCCGCCTCGAGGCCAGGCTGCTGCGCAACGTGATCGCCCGCAGCGCGGGCGTGCTCGTCGTGCTCGCCGGCTTTTACGTCGTCCTGCGGGTCTTTGGCCTGACCCAGCTGGCCCTCACGGTGGTCGGCGGAACCGGGCTGATCGGCCTGGCGCTGGGCATCGCGTTTCGAGACATCACGGAGAACTTCCTGGCCAGCGTCTTCCTCAGCATTCAGCGCCCGTTCGAGACCGGCGATCTCGTCGAGATCGCGGGCGTCACAGGCTACGTGCAGCAGCTGAATGTCCGCACGACGATCCTGATGACGCTGGAAGGCAACCTCGCGCAGATCCCGAATGCCACTGTTTACAAAAGCAACCTGCTCAACTTCACGAGCAGTCCCAACCGGCGCGAGGACTTCGTCGTCGGCATCGGCTACGAGGACCTGATCACCGACGCGCAGGAAATTGCACGCCAGGTGCTAGCCAGCCACCCCGCTGTCCTGCAGGACCCGGAGCCCTCGGTTCTGGTCGACAGCCTGGGGTCGTCAACCGTCAAACTGCGGGTGTATTTCTGGCTGAACGGCCGCGAGCACAGCTGGCTGAAGGTTCGCTCGTCGGTCATCCGGCTGGTCAAGCGGGCTTTCCAGGAGCGCGGCATCACGATGCCCGACGACGCGCGTGAGGTCATCTTCCCGCAGGGCGTGGCGGTCACCATGATCGACCGCACCGCGGTCGCAGCGGACGACGCAAGGTCGCGGCCCCTGCCCCCTGCCGTGGAGCTTGTGGAGGACATCGACACCGCATCCACTCTGGCCGAAGCCGGTCTTTACAGCGAAGCGGTCGTCATCGAGGCGCAGGCGCGTCAGGCGCAGCCCTTGCAGGGCGGGGAAAACCTCTTGCCGGCGGCGCCGGCCAACGAGGTGGGCGAGGAGCGGGCCGCGCGATGAAGACGCTGTGGTTCGAAATCTGGGACTATCTGCGCTCGACCCTGTGGTTCGTGCCCGCGGTCATGGCGCTCGCGGCCATTGCCGGGGCCTTCGGGACGGTGACGCTCGATGAGCGGATGACAACCGAATGGCTCAGCCACCTGGGTTGGCGCTACACCGGGGGCGCTGAAGGCGCCAGCCTGCTGCTCAGCACGCTGGCGGGCTCGATGATCGCCGTCGCAGGCACAGTCTTCTCGCTGACGCTGGTGGCTTTGTCACTGGCCACGACGCAACTGGGCCCCGGCCTGCTTCGCAACTTCATGCGCGACACCACCAATCATGTGGTGCTGGGCACGTTCCTGGCCACGTTCCTGTACTGCATGCTCGTCCTGCGCACGATCCGGCGCGCCGACGAATCGGTCTTCGTCCCCCACCTGTCAGTCAGCATCGCCATCCTGCTGGGAGTGGCCAGCCTGGGCGTGCTGATCTACTTCATCCATCACGTCTCGGTCTCGATCCAGACCGAGGAGGTTGTCGCACGGGTCGGCAGGGATCTGATCCGAGGCATCGACCGGCTGTTTCCCGGGCCATCGGGCCAGCTCGGGCCGCAGAACGCGACCGCTGCGTCCGATGCCGGTCTGCCCGAAGCTTTCGAAGACGAGGCGCGTCCCATCGGGTCTGACGAAGATGGCTATCTTCAGCGGATCGACCTCGACGCGCTGGCCGCGCTGGCCGCGCGGGAGGATCTGTGCATCAGGCTGGAGCGCCGGCCCGGGCAGTACCTTGTCAAGGGCCACGCGCTGCTGACGGTGTGGCCGGGCGACCGCGTCGACGATACCTTGGGCCACGAAGTGCATGCCGCCTTCGTCATCGGCCACCAGCGGACCGATGCCCAGGATGTGGAGTTCACGATCATCCAGCTCGTCGAGATCGCCGTGCGAGCGCTCTCCCCAGGGATCAACGACCCCTTCACGGCGATCGCCTGCATCGACCGGCTCGGTGCTGGCCTGTGCCGCCTGGCGATGAGAGACATGCCATCAGCAAGCCGCTTCGACACCCAGGGCAGCTTGCGGCTGGTGGCACCTGGGTGCAGCTTCGTGGGGCTGCTGGGCACCGCGTTCAGCCAGATCCGACAAAATGCGCGCGCGAATCCTGCCGTCCTGACCCGGCTCCTGGAAACGATCGCCCAGGTCGCCACCGTGGCGCACCGTCGTGAGGATCGGGTCGCGCTGGCTCACCACGCCGCGATGCTCGCCCGTGCCGCGCGCGAGGCCGTGCCGGAACCCGAGGATCGCCGGGCCGTCGAGGAGCGGTTCGAGGCCGCGATGCTTGTCTTGATGGCGCCCGCAGACGGCGGCCAGATGACCGTCTCTTCCCAAGGCGACTGAGAAGATCTGGGGCGCCAGGGTGTCTGGTTCCTGATCACCGACCATCGGTCTCGGGTTGCTGGCCTGTCCGCACAGGCAGTGCGGTCGAAGTGACGCCACCGGTCGGGACATGCCGAACGCCCTCCAAGGTTCACCGCCGAAAAGCGATCCTTGAAGCTGCGCCGCGCGGAGGCAGCCGGTCACCGATGCGTGTATTTGTTTAGGGTTGTCGGACACAGGCCCTCAGGTCGGTGCGACCTGCTGTCAAGCGACATCCAGAACCGACCCCCTGGGGGTCAGTTTTTCATGTCGCCTGACACCTGCGGCATTGCGTTGTGCGCGGGCAGGTGTCCGACGCCCCTGAACAGGTCCAGCCAAACTGCAGTTCGGATTCGTCGCCGGGAAGCAGCCAATCGTGGGCGCTCCGCGGCAAGAATTCAGAGGGCGCCGTGAGGGACAGCTTGTGGCCGACTTGAGCCGGCGGGATGCCAACCAGCAAGCCGTCGTCGGGACGTCGCTCGTTGGCGCCGAGCATCTGGCTGCACGCACGAGGTCGGCTGTTCATACTGGCCCTCAAGAGTCCTTCGAGGCTGTTCAGCTTCCCGGTGGATCAAGGTCGGCAGGGCGCCAACGGCCGCTCGACGAGGACTCCGATGATCGTCGACGCGCCGCCACCGCAGGTCGGGTGGTGTTGCAAGTTCACCTCGAGGCAGCGCCCGCACGGCCGGCGACACGATGGGTTCGGCCAGACGCACGCCCTGTGCGCACAGAGCGGCGCACTCGGCTGCTGGCAGGGCTGGAAGCAGAGCAGCCGTGGGTTGTGTGCCAGGCTGCCGCAGCCTGCGGGGGCCAGCCCCAACTCACACCTCTTGAGCCGGCCGATCGATCGATGCTCACGCTGCCTGGCCCTGGCCCTGACCCTCGCTTGGTTCCCACCAGCGCTCGGCGCGCGACTGCCTCGGCCATGGTGGAAACTCGAACTGCGGCAGCTCCTGCAGGCTGAAGCCGATCGCCAGGAGCGCGATGGGTGCGTAGTGGAACAACAGCAACGGGCCGGCGTTGCTGCGGTCGACGAAGAACGCCATGGCGAGTGCGCCGCCGATCATCAGCACGACGGTCAGCGTCGGGATGCCGCGCCTGAACACCACGCCCCAGCGCGCGAGCTTGTGGCGATCATGGAATCGGGCAGGTGCCTCGGCAAACTTCTGCACCAGGTGCCGCCCGGCCTGTTCCAGCGCCACTTCGGCCGTGCGACTGCGGCGCAGGGCGTTACCGCGCAGGCGCAGCTTGCTCGTCCAGCCTTCCTTGTTGCGCAGCAAGCGCGCCCAGTCCCAACCCTGCACCGCGAGCAGGTCTTCGGGCAGATCGAATCGCGCCCCCTTGGCTGGCGTGAGCGCGATGTCGCCGGCCACGCTGCGAAAGTTCGGCAGCTTCAGCGTCAGCGTCAAAGTCAATTCCTGCACCTGCAACTGCGCGCGGCACAGAAAGAGCGATGACGCTGACCACAGCTCGTAGCTGCGTGCGATGACAAAGCCTTCGCCGAGCCGGAAGTGCTGCGCCGGCGCCACAGACTCGATACCCGCCAGCAACTCTGCCGGGTGCGGCCCCGTGGCCTGCAACGTCGCTCGCAGGCCGCTGCGGTGGGTGAGGAGACGTTCGACGACGAAGCGGCGCGCGTCGCGGCAATCCATCGTCAGCGTTTCGCGCAGACCCGACTCGCCCGGAACGTCGACGGTCTTGAATACGAGCTTGCGCGCGGCGCGGTCGCTGGCCGCGAGATCGACGTGGTGGCCGCGACGCGCGAACGGCTCGACCAGCGCGACGATCTCATGGTGCGTGAGAGCGGGGACGGACATGGGGAAGGACTCTACACAAATCAAGTGCGCGCCGCGGTCAATGCAGTGGCAGCACGCGCCCGAACGGCGCCACGGCGCCGGGCTGCGAAACGTCGTACGACTGAGGCACCGCCCACAACACCGGGCAGCTTGGCCGAACCCGCGCCGGCCCCTCCAGATCGGTGAGCACGACGATGATGTCGGGGCGGTGCCGCTGCGCTTCTTCGAGCAGCGGCGTGAAGTCGGTGTCGCCGCCGCCCTGGAAGACCAGGTCACGCAGCGCGCTGCGGCCGGGCTCGAAGTGTTCGACGCGGCGCACGCGGTCGTCGCCAATGACCAGCACCAATGCGGCTTCGAGCCGGCGCGACAAGGCATCGATCTCGCGCGCGAAGCGCTCCATCAGCGCCTTGTCGATCGAGCCCGAAACATCCACCACCAGCGCCAGCCGCGGCACCGCACGCGACGCGGTGGTGCCCGGCTCCCAGGGCATGCGCCGCTTGCCCGTCCGGCCCTGGTTGGCGATGGTCGAGCGCGAAGGGCGTGACCACGACAGCCCCGGCCGCTGCGCGAGCGCGCGCGCGAGTTGCGTGCGCAGCACCTGCTCCCACGGCGTGCGCGGGCGCGGCAGATCGGCGATGAGCGCGCGCAGCATCGAATGCGCGCCATCGCCCACGTGGCCGCGCAGCACACGCTCGGCCCACTGCCGCGCGTCGTCGGCTTCGTCTTGCGGTGCACCCAGCGTTTCATTGCCCGGCACCAGATCGTTGGCCAAAGCCGCGCC
Organism: Rubrivivax sp.; assembly: GCA_034522875.1. Lineage (GTDB taxonomy): Bacteria > Pseudomonadota > Gammaproteobacteria > Burkholderiales > Burkholderiaceae_C > Rubrivivax. Next base: position 200,669 of record JAXHKY010000001.1, read on the forward strand.
GAGAGCGCGTGCCATCGCGGCGCGCGGGCCGTCGGCGCGGCGGGTCAAGTCTGCCGATGCTTGCTGTGCGCCCGCAGCCGGTGAGCCGCGCGCCGGCTCGCGCCCGTTGGCAACCGGCGGCTTGCGGTCATCGATCGCGCGGTACAGCCGCTCCACGTCCCACGCCAGCAGCGCCACCTCCGCGCTGGGCTTTTGCCCGAGCGCGCTCCCGAGCAACTGCTCCAGGCGCACGGCCGAGGCCGGCAGCTCGAGCCAAGCCAGATGGCTGAGCGCGCTGTTGACGATGGCGTCGGCGCAGATGTTGAACAGTTGCAGATCAGCATCGCCGCAGCGCTCGCGCAAGGCCATGAAGCGCTGCGCGTGGCGCAGCGCGATGTGCAGTACCAGGTGCGCCACGCATCCAGCTTGCATGGCTGCTGGCAGGCGTTCGAACGCGGCGCGGTAGAAGACGGTGCGGCCGTCGGTTGCCGCTGGAGGAGTGCTGGCATCGCTAGCATCGACGGCATCGACATCGGCATCAGTCGCCAGGTCGTGGTGCCGAGCCCACAACGCCAGGCCACCGGTCGAGGGTGCGTGCTCCACCATGCGCTGCACGGCGCGCGTGCCTCGGTGCACGTGCATGGCGCTGGGCTCGACGACGGCGTCGCTGTCAGGCACCTTGAAGCTCCTGCCGCCGCCGCTCGGTATAGCGCCGGTACGCCGCGCTGTCGAGCACCGTCGCCTCCCAACCGCGCTCGAGCGCACGCTGCATCAGCAGCTCCATCGCCAGCGTCTGCGCCTCGCGGATCGGCAGCGGCACCGTGCCACGGATGTCGGGCAACTGCTCGACGATGTCGAGCGCGCGCGCCAGCGTGACCTCGTCGCCGCACGCCGCCAGCAGCCCGTAGAGCATGCCGTACAAGCCGTCGAGCGTGTGCGGCAGCAGCGCCGCTGTCTCAGGCCCTGGACGCGCTGCGAGCAGGCGCACGACATCGACGCCGGCCTGGATCTCGCGCAGCACGCCGAAGAATTCCGCCGCGTTCGCCGCGCCGATGCGCCCTTGCACGAACAAGCGCCGGCCGGTCTCCGACAGACCCGACTTGAGCACGTTGGAGATATCTTCCCAGCCGCGCGGGCTGGCGCCAACGAGATGGTCGTTCGCCAGTTGCGATGGCGTGTCGTCGAGCCGGTCCGGCCGCACCTTCAGGTAGGCCATCACCTCGGGTGCGAAGCCCATCGCCAGCGCGTGGTCGAGAAACGCATCGATGACCGTCTGCACATTGAAATGGAACATGCGGTCGGCCAGCGCCGTGCCCATGTCGTGCGAGATCGCGCCGTGAAAGCTCGCATTGCCCGCGGCCACCACCAGCCAGCCGTCGGGGAGCTTGTAGTGGCCGACGCGGCGGTCGAGGATCAGCGAATAGGCCGAGATCTGCAAGCGCTGATCGGCGGCGGTGAGCTCGTCCAGGAACAGGATGCCGTCGGGTTGATCGCCCGTGGGCAGGAACTCCGGCGGGAACCACACCGTCTTGGCCTGCACCTCGTCGGCATAGATGGCACCGCGGATATCCACCGGCTCGATGGTCGTCAGGCGCAGATCCACCAGCGGCACGCCGAAGTGCCGCGCCACCTGCTGCACGACCGACGACTTGCCGACGCCGCGCGCTCCCCACAGCATGGTGGCGCGGCGGCGCAGCACCGGGTCGGTGTACTGCTCGATCAGCGCCGCCTTGGCCGCCGCGATCGACACCGGAGGAATGTTCATCGGATTGGCGAGCATCGTGCGGCAGACTGATCGGCCTGTTTGTCGCGAGAGTATGCGGTCGATGCTTGATGGCGAGCCCGCACGGTGGTCTTGCTCGAAGTGCTACAAGCGGGAAGGAGATGGAGATCTGGACGCACTCATTGCCACGGGCCGTCAGCTTGCGAGCGAGCCGGTCGCGGCCCTTGAGTTGAACCGGGTCTGCAGCGGGAACCAGGTTTGAACACGCACGCGGACGATACCAACAACATGTTCCAGATCTTTGTTCTGCCCTCACTGTTGGCCCTGCTGGGTATCGCGGTTCTGCGTGCCGTGCTGGGCCCGCGCCATGCCGCATGGGGCGGTCTTCTGGGTCTGCTCTGCGCGCTGGCATGGCTGCCCGGCTTCGAGTGGCCGGCAGGTACGCGAACGCTGAAGCTGCCCTGGATCGTGCTGGCCGGGCTGGGCCTGGCGGTGCTGCAGGCGGTGCACGCACGCAACAACGGCAGCCCGGCGCTGATCTGGCTGGCTGCTTCGGCCGTCTGGGCTGCAGCCATGCTGTGGCTGGCCGGTGGGCAGGTCAGCCCGCTGGCCCTGGGCGCGGCCACCTTGCTCGGCTGGGCCGTATTGACGTTGCTGGCCTGGGGTCGATACGAAGCGCCGGCGCGGCGCGCGGTGCTTGCCGCCGTGCTGACTCTGGCAAGCCTGGGCTTGGCGGGCCTTTGTGCAACTGGCGGTTCGCTGCTGCTGGCGCAACTGGGCCTGATGTTGGCCAGCAGCGTGGCCGTGGTGGGCATCTGGTCGTGGTGGCGGCCAGCGTCGGGCCTGGTGGTGTCGCCAGCGCTGTTGCTGGCCTTCGGTCTGGCATGGCTGTCGATCGCCTGGTCCTGGGTCCTGGCTGCGCCTGCAGCCGCTACGGTCTTCACCGTCGACGCGGCCAGCGCAGCCCGCGTGGCCGTGCTGGCGCTGGTCTTCCTGTCACCCTCGGTGTTGCCGAGGCGCGGCGTGACCGGTCGCGCATCATCCTGGCGGCGCGGGCTGGCTGTGGCCTTGGCGATCCTGCCGATCATGGTGGCCCTGGCCTGGTCTGGCGGCGCGGGCAGGGCACCGATGCCTGACACTGCCACCGACCCCAACGACCCTTACCTGACACCCTCATGGCGATGAACACCCCGGCCGCCGACGCAGCGTCTGCCTGCCTGCCCTGCGGCCACTGGCAGGACCTGACGACCACGGACTTCGCACGTGTCGACCCGTCGCGCACGATGGCCTTGCTGCCGGTGGCGGCGATCGAGCAACACGGCCCGCACCTGCCCTTGGCCACCGACGCGCTGATCAACCAGGGCGTGGTGAACCTGGCGCTGCAGCGTTTGCCGGCATCGGCATCGGTGCTGGTGCTGCCCGCGCTGAACATCGGCGACAGCCTGGAGCACACCGCTTTCCCCGGCACGCTCAGCGCCGATCTGGACGCTTTGCTCGGCCTGTGGCTGGCTGTCGGCCGCAGCGTGGCGCGGGCCGGGGTGAAGAAGCTGGTCATCTTCAACAGCCATGGCGGCCAGCGCGCCCATGTGGACCTGGCGGCGCTGCGGATGCGCGTATCCCACGGCCTGCTGGTGGTGCGGGCCCACAGCTTCGCCTTCGGCGTGCCGCCGGGCCTGTTCGAGGCTGACGAGCTTGCCCACGGGCTGCACGGAGGCGCCGTCGAAACGTCGCTGGTGATGCACCTGCGGCCCGAGTTGGTGCGCACATCACAGCTGGCGGACTTCCCTAGCCTGGGCGCCGCCCTGGCCCGACGCGGCGGGCTGCTGGGCGCGGAAAAGCCGGTGGGCATCGGCTGGATGACGCAAGACCTCAACCCGCAAGGCGCCTGCGGCAATGCGCTGGCGGCCAGCGCCGACAAGGGCGCACTGCTGCTGGATCACATGGCCGGCAGCCTGGTGCGCCTGCTGGCGGAAGTGCAAGCGATGCCCTTGCCGGCGTCGGCACCCGGGCGGGGTGCGGTGCCATGAATCAGTCATCGCCGGCCAGATGGCCGGCCTGCTGCTTGGTGCGGATGTAGCGTTCGTTGTGAGTGTTCATCCCGCCGTGCAAGGCCAGGCGGTCGACAACCTCGATGCCGGCCTGGCGCAGCGCTTCGATCTTCTGCGGGTTGTTGGTCAGCAGCTGGATGCGGGTGTGACCCAGTGCCTGCAGCATTGCCGCGGCTGCAGCGAAGTCGCGCTCGTCCTCGCGAAAGCCCAGGTAGCGGTCGGCCTCCAGCGTGTTCAGCCCGGAGTCCTGCAACCGGTAGGCACGCAGCTTGTTGGCCAGGCCGGTGCCCCGGCCTTCCTGCGCCAGGTACAGCAGCACGCCGCCGGTCTGGGCCAGCAGCGCTACCGCGCGCTGCAGCTGCGGGCCGCAGTCGCAGCGCAGACTGCCCAGCAGGTCTCCGGTGAGGCAGGCCGAATGCAGCCGCACCGGCACCGGTGCGTCGCTCGGCGGCTGGCCGACGATGATGGCCACGTGTTCGGCGTCGCCATCGAGTTCGCGAAACAGCACCAGCGTGCAGTTCTCCTCGGCCGCCAGCGGCACCCGGGCGTCGCTGACGCGGTACAGGGCGGCCGCCCTGCCCGGGCTTGCCAGCGACACGTCGGCAGGGTCGAACCGCAGCACCTGAGACGCTTCCAGGGCGGTCTCCGAGCCCGGTGGCAAGGCCACCAGCAGCAGCGCAGGAATCAGCCGCGACTGCTTGCACAGCGTCAGCGCCGCCGACCAGGCCGGGGTCTCGTCAGTGGCCGCCTGCGGGGCACCGAGCGCGGCGGCGTCGCCAGGGCCTGAAGTCACGGCCGCGAGCTGCTGCAGCTGCGCGAACGTGATGTCGGGCGGCAGCGGCAGCGGCGCGGGAGCCTGGGGTGCGCCATCGGGTCCACGGGCGGGTTCGTCGGTGCCTGCACCGTGGCGTTCTTCCAGCGCCTGCAGGCGGTCGGCACTCAGCAGCAGTCGCGTTGACGTGTCGATGCGCATCAACCGCTGCCACATCGCCTGGCTCAGCGTCTCCACCGCTGCCACCAGCAACCCGCCTTGCGCGGTGGCCAGGACCAGGGGACGACCGCGGCGCAATTCGGCGCCACAGCGGTCCAGCCGGACTGCGGCTGCGCGCCGCGGCGCCGTGGCAGGGCCGGCGTTGCCCAGCAGGGACTGCAGGGCCAGCCAGCCGTCGTTGCCCGGGGCGACACACGGAAGAGCTGCCGCCAGGCTTTTGCGCGCGGATAACGAGGGGTCACGTTTCATCATCAGGCACAGCATACCGATTCATCACCGGGCCGGCAGCGCGTGAGTCTTTCGCAGCGGCCTGCGATGATTGGGTGATGGCGCGCCCTGATCCTGATTTCGCTGACTTCGCTGATCCCGCTGATCCGGCCGCTGCCATGCCTGAGGATTGGGCCGCGTTGTGGGACGACCTGCTGCAGACGCGAGCCGCGCCACGGGCGGCTGGCCCCATGGCGGCCGAGCTGAAGGCCGACGCGGCGCAGCGCTGGCGCCCGGCCAGCCCTTGCAGCGCTGCCAGCGCGGCCTGGCTCGAGCTGTATAGACCCTTGCTCGACGCGCGCCAGGCAAGCGCCCAGCCCGGCGCAAGGCCCTGGGTGCTGGCGCAACTGGGGCAGAGCCTGGACGGCTGTGTCGCCACGGCGTCGGGCGATTCGTACTTCGTGACCGGCGCGCACAGCCTGCTGCACCTGCACCGCCTGCGCGCGCTGTGCGACGCGGTGCTGGTCGGTGCGGCGACCGTGGCCGTAGACAACCCTCAGCTGACCACCCGCCGCGTGCCCGGCCCGCAGCCCGTGCGGGTGGTGCTGGACCCCGCCGCGCGGCTCGACGGCAGCGCGCGCCTGCTGCGTGACGGCACCGCGCCCACGCTGTGGCTTTGCGACAGCCGACACGCCGAAGCCGCGCGGCAGCGGCTCGCCGGCGGGAGCGCCGAGGTCCTGGCCGTCGACGGCTTGATGGACGTCACCGACGTGGCGCGCGGCTCCCACCTCGTGCGTGCGTTCACGGCCCTGGCGGGGCGCGGCCTGCGGGTGGTGCTGGTGGAAGGGGGCGGCGTCACCGTGTCGCGCTGCCTGGAGGCCGGGGTGCTGGACCGGCTGCACCTGGTGATTGCGCCGGTGATCATTGGCGCCGGCCGGCGCGGCCTGCAACACCCGGGGCCGGCGCGCATGGTCGACTGTCCACGGCCGCCGGCACGCCGGCTGGCGATGGGCGACGACATGCTGTGGGACCTGGACCTGCGTGCCGAGACGGCGGTGGCCGCTGCGAGCGGCCCGACCTGACCGTCACCGTCCAGCCGGCGGGGGCCGGGGCGATGTGGGCAGCTTGTGCAGCGTGCGTAGCGTGGGAGGCGTGCGCAGCGCCGTTCACACCGGCGGCAGCGCCAACACGTCCCGGTGCCCCACGACCAGCACGCTGCGGGGCGCCAGCGCCTGCCGCCGCTGCTGCCAGCCGCGCACCAGGGCTGCCGACGGCGGGGCTTGTTCCACGGCCGCCGCGGCGATGCCGTCGACCAGGGCGCGCTGCAAGGCCAGCGCTTGCGCGTCGCGGCGGCCGTCCAGCCGCCAGTCGCTGCGCGCGCTGTGCACGCGATAGCCGGCGCGGCGCAGCGCCAGCATCAGTGCCGGCACGGCGGCAGGGCCCAGGGCCGGACCGCCGAAGCCCTTGTCGCGCTGCTGGTGTGCACCGAACAGCGCGGTCACGGCCGCATCGTCGGCATCGCCGGGGGTCCAGCGGTGTCGGCCATCGACGCTCAGCGCCATCAGCAGCGCCGCGCCGGCCTGGGCGGTTGCAGCCAGCAGCCGCTGCAGCCACGCCGCGCTGACCAGGTCGAGCAGGGCCGAGGCGGTGACGAGCTGGGTGGCGTGCCAGGGCAGGCCTTCCAGGGATCGCGCCAGATCGAGCCGGCGGCGAACGATGTCGGCGTGGTGGCTCGGGCCGCTGAAGTGCAGCATGCCGCCGCTGTTGCCATGGTCGCCATGGCCGCCAACGCAGGCCGGCAGACAGGCCGGCCAGCGCCGCAGCAGCGCCGCGTCGTGGTCGACCACCAGCCACTGCTGGGCGCCGCCCAGAGTCGGCGCCAGCCAGCGCAGGTTGGCGCCGGTGCCGCAGCCCAGGTCGATGACCCGCAGCGGCGCGTCGGCCGGGCCGCGCCAGGCCGTCAGCCGACCTGGCAAGGCCAGCCGCGCCGCGGCGCTGTCGCGCGCGATCGCATCGAAGGGCTCACGCTGTTGCAGCCAGGCGGCACTGAAGCCGGGGGCGGGCGCGTGGCGACGCGTCATGGCAGCGCGTCCAGCACGGCAGCGAATCGCGCCGCCTGCGCCGGCCAGCCCGGCAGCCGCTGGCCGGCCTGGCGAGCGCCGGCGGCGAGCCGCCGCCGCAACGCGGGCTCGGCGATCAAGCGCTGAAGCGCTGCGTGCAGCGCCGGCACGTCGCCTGTCGGTACGCGCCAGCCGGCCTGCGCCGGCAGCGTCTGCGCCAGGGCGCCGGCGTCGCTGGCCAGCACCGGCAGGCCCGCGGCCAGCGCTTCCGCCACCACCATGCCGTAGCCCTCGTGCAGCGATGCCAGCACCAGCAGCTCTGCCGCTGCGTAGTGCGCCTGCAGGGCTGCGGTATCCACCTCGCCATGCCAGACCACGCGCTCAGCCAGCCCCAGTTCGCGCGCCAGGGCCTGAACCTGGGCCGCGGTGGCAGGGTCTCGGCCGAGGCTGCCCACGCAGTGCAGTTGCCAGCGCAGCCCCTGCAGCCCGGCCAGGGCCTGCAACAACAGCGCGTGACCCTTGCGCGGGGTCACGGTGGCCACGCACAGCAGGCGTACCGGGCCCGCCGCATCGGCCGGCACCTTCACGCCGGCCTGCGCGTGGGGCCAGGGGTCGGTGCCGGGCTCCACCACGGCAATGCGCGCTGCCGGCACGCCCATGGCGGCCACATCCTGCGCCGTGCGCGGGCTGGTGACGACGACCAAGCGCGCAAACGACAGGGCGCGCGCCTCTTCCACCAGCAAGCGCTGGCGCTCAGGCGGAGCCAGCCCGGTTTCCAGGTGCAGAGGGTGGTGCACCAGGGCCACCCAGCGCAGGCGTTCGGCGTGCGCGGCGACCAGCTCGCCCAGCACGCCGAAGGCCAAGCCATCGGCGAGCATCGTCGAGCCGTCGGCCACTTCCGCCACCAGGGCCTCGGCGCGGGCCCGGGCCGCGGCGTCCGGCGCCGGCCAGGCGGCATCCAGCCGCCGCACGTCGACAGCCCAGCCAGCGCCGGTCAGCGCCTGGGCCAGGCGGCGGTCGTACTGAAAGCCGCCCGTGGCGGTATGCCAGTCGCCGGGGACCAGGAAGCAGACCGCGCGCGCCGGGGGCATCGCCGGCCCGTTCAGGCGGCAGGCAGCGCGCCTTCGTAGGCGGCCCAGGCCACGTGCGATTCGTTGAGCGTCACGCGCATCTGCGTGAGCCCGGCGTTGCCAGTGCCAGGCAGCGCGTGCGGGCCCAGCGCGCCCGCGGCAATGCGCGCCGCGATGCGGTCGAAGATCTCGCGGGCCAGGAATTCGGTGGTCGTGTTGCGGCCATTGAACTGCGGTATCTCGTCCAGATTGCGAAAATTCAGCGCGGCCAGTTCCTCGCGCAGCACCTGGGTGGCCAGCCCGATGTCGACGACGATGCCATCCACGTCCAGCGCGTCGCGGCGCAGTTCCAGGTCGACCACGTAGGTGGCGCCGTGCAGGCGCTGCGCTGGCCCGAAGACTTCGCCGCGGAAGCTGTGGGCAATCATGAAATGGTCTCTGACGTTGACGGCGTACATGGTGTCGGGGCTTTCGGATGCGGGTTTTCGGGTCGGGTGGGTGGGTGGGTGGGCGGGCAGGTGGGTGGGTGGGCACGCTCAGGCGCTGGTCGGGACGTCGGGCGCAGGAGGGTAGTCGATGCGGTGGCACAGGGTGCCGGCCGCGCCGCAGAGCGGGTCTGCCAACCGGCCCAGCACCTGGGGCAAATCTTCAAACGGCGAGCTGTGCGTGATCAAGCGTTCCAGCACGGGGGTGTTCAGCAGCGACAGCGCCAGCTCCAGCCTGCGCCGGTGGCTCCAGCGCGGGCGCTGCACTGCGGCCACGCTGCCCACCTGCGAGCACTTCAGCACCAGCCGCCGCGAATGAAAGGCCTGGCCCAGCGGCACCTCCACCGCGCGGCTGCCGTACCAGCTGAGCTCCAGCACGGTGGCCTCGAAGCCGGCCAGCTGCAGCGCCGTGGCCAGCCCGGCGGCTGTGCCGCTGGTGTGCACGACCATGTCGGCATCGGGCGCGGCGGCAGCGGGCAGGGCGAAGCTCGCGCCCAGCGCAGCGGCCAGTTCGGCACGCGCTGGCACTGTGTCGACGACCTGCACCGTGCAGCCCGGCACCTGCGCGGCCAGCCAGGCCACCAGCAGGCCCAGCGTGCCGCCGCCGACGACCGCGATGCGGTCGCCGATGCGCGGCGCCGCGTCCCACAGTGCGTTGATGGCGGTTTCCAGCAGCGCTGCCAGCACCGCCCGGTTCGCGGGCACGCCCGGCGGCACGGGCAGCACGGCTTCGGCGGGCACCTGGTAGACGGTTTGATGCGGATGCAGACAAAAGACCGTGCGGCCCAGCAGCGTGGCCGGCCCGGCCTCGATCCGGCCGACGTTGATGTAGCCGTACTTCACCGGCCCCGGAAAGTCGCCGGCCTGGAAGGGTGCGCGCATGCGCTCGTATTCGCTGACGGGCACCTCGCCGCGCAGCACCAGCCCTTCCGTGCCGCGGCTGATGGCGCTGTGCAGCGTTCGCACCCGCACCTGCCCGCCGGCCAGCGGCGGCAGCGTTTCGCTGCGCAGTTCGGCGCGGCCAGCGGCCACCACCCAGCATGCGCTGGACGTGATGCCTTGCGGGGTGGCGGTGGAGAAAGCTCGGCTGTTCAAGCGCGTCGGCAGTTGAGGGCGAAAGGCTGCGGTGCTGCGGGTCGTCGTGGCCAGATGCCCGTGCGCCGCACGCTGCGATGTTCTGAATGGTACGGTTCGATTCATGAACGTGTCTGAACTGCCCCATTCGGCAAGGCCACCAGCGGGGCAAGGCAGCGCACCGGCAGCAGCGCCGGGGCTGATGCGCAGCGCTTTGCGCGACGTCGCGGTCGTTGGCGCCGGCTTGACGTTGTCGGCCCTGGCCTTGGCCCAGGCGGCCGGTTTCGGGGCCACCTATGCGGTCATCGCCCTGCTGTGGTTCGCCGCTGGCGCATTGCTGGTGCGGTATGGACTGCGCTGCGGCGCCCACCCTCACACGCGCTTCGGCGGCGCCAACCGAGTCACCCTTTTGCGCCTGGCAGGGGTGGGGTTGCTGGTCGGCCTGCTGGGTGAAGCGGCCTGGGCGCCACCCCTGGCGGCTGAAAGCACCGCGGCGCTGGCCTGGGGCGTGATCGCGCTGGCCACGACGACAGCGCTGCTCGACGCCGTCGACGGCCCACTGGCGCGCCGCAGCGGCCTGGCCAGCGCCTTCGGCGCACGCTTCGACATGGAGACCGACGCGGCTCTGACGCTGGTGCTGAGCGCTCTGGTATGGCAGGCCGGGCAAGCCGGGCCCTGGGTGCTGGCCGCCGGCATGCTTCGCTACGCCTTCGTGGCCGCTGCCTGGGTCTGGCCCTGGCTGGCTGCGCCCCTGGTACCCAGCCGCCGCCGCCAGACGGTGTGCGTGGTGCAGATCACGAGCCTGATCGTCTGTCTGGGTCCGGTCGTGCCGCCCGCCCTGGCAACCAGCCTGGCGGCGGCCAGCCTGGTGCTGCTCAGCCTGTCCTTCGCCATCGACATTCGCAGCTTGGCGCGAACGCGCCACCCCAACCCGGAGACCTGACCATGCGCGAACGAAACCTTGCCATCTGCAGCCCACGGCATGCCGCAGGCCAACCGAGCCGGCGCACGTTTGTGGCCACGCTCGGTGGTCTGGGTGGCCTGGGTGGGCTGGCCGGTGTCGCCCTGGCCGCTGGCCTGACCCTGGTGCCGGCCGCACCGGCGATGGCCCAGGCAGCGCGCTACGAGCTCGACCCCGACCACCTGACCGTGGCCTTCCTGGTCGACCACATCGGCTACGCCAAGACGCTGGGCATGTTCCGCACGGCCCGCGGCAGCTACAGCTTCGACGAAGCCAACGCGAGGCTGTCTGCAGTGCGAATCGAAGTCGACACCACCAGCGTCTTCAGCAACCAGCGCAAGCGCGACGAACACCTGAAGGGCCCCGACTTCCTGAACAGCAGCGAATTCCCGCGCATGGTATTCACCGCCGACACCGCGCGCCGCACTGGTGAACGCAGCTTCGAGATCGCCGGCCAGCTGCAGCTGTTGGGCAAGACCCAGCCGCTGACCCTGCAAGCCACCTGGAACAAGAGCGCCGAGTCGCCGCTGGGTGGGTTCGGCCGCAAGCCCTATGTGATGGGCGCGTCCGCGCGAGGCAGTTTCAAGCGCAGCGCTTTCGGCATCAATTACGGCGTGGCCAATGGCTGGGTAGGCGACGAAGTCGCCTTGATCATCGAGTTCGAAGCCATTCGGCAGTGAGGCAGTGAGGCAGTGAGTCCGGCAGACTTGCAGGGGATGCTGCCGATGCCGCAGCGCCCGCGCCCGCGAACTGCTGCTCAAGCCAGGCCGCGGGTAACGTGACCACCGTACCTTACAAGCGGATCATCATCGCCAGCGGCTAGGGCTCGAAAACAACGCTCTCGGGTTTCGATCGCCTGATCCGCAGCCCCGCTCCCGCCAATCTGGTCGCCTGACAGGCGCGCCAAATTGGCCCTCGAAGCGCCCGTCCTCGCCTGGCTCAGAAGGCAATCAGCCCAGCTTTCAGCACGGCGAGCAGGTGCAGCTCGAGCGGCATCTTTGTGAACATGCGTGCCAGCCGGCTGGCGCGCGCTCCAGCGCCAGCACGGCCAACCCGTTGGCCGTTGATGCAAAGTTCGATGCCAAAGTCATTCAGCCGATCCAGCGCCCGTGGATCGAGCGCTTCGAGCGCTCCGCTGGCGCGCAGTGTGGAGAATGCCGACAACGCGGCGCGCACGCTGTCGGCATCGACCCTGATCTGCGAGCCTGTGCAGTGAACCTGCACGGTGCGACCTGCCGCATTGCAGGCGCTGATCGACCCTAAAAGGTCGACCTGCCGCTGCGGATTCACGCGCCTTCGCTATGGATCCGGCTGCGGATACGGATGGCGCCGTTGAACTTCCATACCGCGTAGGTGGGTGCTGTGGCGCTGGGTGCATGCGTATGCGCAGGGATGTGCACCTCCATGTTGTCGAGATGGTAGGTGATCTCGGCACGCCGGCCTGTCAGCAGATCGAACAATTCGGCGCCCAGGCTGGGCCAGGTCTGAGGATCGATATCGGGCATTGCAGTGTCCTTGTTGAAAGTCGCAATTCAAAACACCAGCGCATTTGACCACAGGATGGCGCGATCGGTGCGGCCCGCGGCGCATGACGGTAGGGCGACGCGCGCGTCGCTCAAGGGCGCGTCATCGGCGCACCGTTTTCGTCCGGCATTGGGTAGGCGTCGGCCCCGTATGCCGGCGCCTTCATCACCCTGACGATGGAGCACCCCAGGTCCAGCGTAAGCACCAACACCGACCTCACGAAGCCGGGAAGCTTGTTGAACAGGTTCATGAAGACCTCGTGATCGTGGAGTGCCGGCAGCTCGGCAAGAACCATTGACCCTGGCTGGCCATCCGGCGCGGCCTTCGCACCAGGCCGTCAGACGTTTACGGTCGATCGCGCCTTCAAAGTGCGTTGCTTCTGCCATGGGAGCGTGGTCGCGCACACGCAGATCGTGCTTGATCCAGACCAGTGCAGCCGTGTCTGTCATGTCGCGAACGCCGCGCAGCGCGGTATCAGGTCGAAGACCTTCCACTGTCGGCCGCCACCACGCAGCCGCTGATGCGCCAGCCGGCGCCGGTCTGCCGCTCGAGCAAGTAGCTGGCGTTCCAAAGGCGACCCTCACGGTCACGCAATTGCACAAGCTGCATCACTGTCGATGGGGTCCCGCCATCGACTTGCGCCTGGAAGAACGAGACGGCGGCCGGGCGCACCACCATGGGGTAGCCGCTTCGCACCATGGCCATGAAGTTGTTCGCATCGCCGAACTGGGCCTGGATGGACGGCGAGGCATAGGAAAAGGCACGAGCGGCATCGTCAGCTGCAAACGCTTCAAGCTGCGCCTCGACAACCTGGCGAACGGCACGCGCATCCGGCTCGGCCAGCAGCGCCGCGCCAGCAGCAGCGGGTACAAGCAGTGCGATCAAGGCCACGCACCCGAGCCAGCGACGTGTCCAAGCCAACGCCGGGCTGGGGCTCGGCAGGCCGCGGGTCATGACTGGCTCCCGGAGGGCGGGCAACGTGGCTGCGCCGCAGCTGCGCGATCGGGGTCGCCGACCCGCGACAGCGGGGCATGGCACATCTTCTGGCCGTCCGATTGTTGGCCACCCCCACAGCGGCCTTCGGTGTCGATGATGCGGGTACCGCTGCCGCAGCAACGCGGGTCTTCGTCCATTTGTAACTCCTCGGTGTCGCTTCGACGCATTCAGCCGCTATTTCACGAGCGGCCGCACGGTGGTGAAGCCGCCGTCCACCGCTATCACCTGCCCGGTCAGGCGCGCTGCGCCGTCGCCGAGCAGCCAGGCCATGACGTCGGCCACCTGGTCGGCCGTCTGCACGCCGCCCAGCGGATACTGACGCGCAGCGCCCTCGCGCATGGCCGGCAGCTTCATCATGCCGGCTGTCATGGGTGTGTCGGTCATGCCCGGGGCCACCGCGTTGACGCGCAGGCCTTGCGCTGCATAGGTGGCTGCGGCACTGCGCACCAGGGCTTCGACGCCGCCCTTGGCTGCAGCGATGGCTTCGTGATTGGCCACACCGATGCGCGCCACCACCGAACTGGCGAACACGGCGGCGCCCGGCCCACCCTGCAGCGCCGCGATCCACGCCTGCAGCATGAATACCGCGCTGTCGAGGTTGACGCGCATCACCTCGCGATAGGCCTCCGTGCGGGTTCGATGCAGCGGCGCGATCAGCGTGCTGCCCACGCAGTGCGCCAGCAGCGTCGGCGCAGCACCCAGCGCTTCCTGGCAGGCGGCGATGGCCAGCGCTGCGCCCTCGGCCGTGGTGGTGTCGGCGGCGATGCGCACGGCGGCCTCCACGTCGGCCAGGCGGCCGGCGTCGCGGCTGACCGCAGCGACGCGGCAGCCCCGGGCGTGCAGTTGGCGCGCCAGGGCGCGGCCGATGCCGCCACTGGCACCGGTAATGAGGGCGATTGCGGTCATGGTGGGTTCCTGATCTGTGGAGGGGTCGAATTCAGCGGGGTTGTCACGAGCCGGCGTCGCCACTGTTCACACCGGCGCCTCGGGCTGCAGGGGCTGCAGGCCGCGGTAGACGCCGATCTCACGGCGGCACAGCGGGCACGCGCCGTCGTACAGCACGGTCAGCGGCATCAGGTCATTGACGGTCTCGTTCGCAGCTTCGGTCACCATGCGGGCACCTCGTTGACGGCCAGCAGGTCGGCGGCCGAGTCCAGCCCGCGCGTGGCGCGGTTCCACCATTGCGAGAAGGAATCGCAGCGCCGATCGACGGGCGGGAAAAGCGCGGGCGCTGCGCCACACTCGGCCCAGCGCGCCAGCCATGGCGCGAGGTGGGGTTCGCCGATGCTGCGCACCCGGCGGGCGACCTTCAATGCAGGGCCGATGGCGGTGGCATCACCGTACCAGCGCTGCGAAGCCAGTTCGGCCATGCGGCTGCCGACGAAGTGCCAACGCCGCTCGCTCCATGGCCAGGCGCGGTGGAAGTCGGCCACGAATACGCCGATGACTTGTGTGTCGGCGGGCAAGGATGCCGGCAGTTCGCCCAGGCTCCAGGGGTGCACCAGCCAGACGTCGCGGCCGGCGGCCGCAGCAGCGTCGGGAGCCGTCAAGCCGAGTTCATCGGGAGGATCGGCAGTCAGACGGGGTTCCAGCAGCGACGGGCTGCCATGCAGCACGTGGCGTTCGCCTCGGCCCGACTGCGCAGACTGCCGCGCCATGCGGTCGAGTGCCTCGTAGGACGTATCGATCACGCTGCCGGGGCTGTGCCACGACTCGGGTGCGTAGCGGGCCACGTTGTCGGCATTGAAGAGATAGGGCTTGCTGCTGCCGGTGCCGGCCACCCATTGCCAGCTGAGGTGGTTGCTGGCCAGGTCGCCGTCGAGCAGGTGGGCGTATAACCAGTCGGCGCCAGCGCGCCAGTGCACCTTGCGCACATGCACCACGTAGCTGGCCAGCCACATGCGCGCGTGGTTGTGCAGCATGCCGGTGGCGTAGAGCGTGCGCACGGCCTCGTCCACCACCGGCACGCCGGTGCGAGCTTGGCGGATGTCGGCCGGCAGCTCGCGGGCGTAGGCGGCGTCGGGCAGCAGGCCTTCGTGCAGCGACTCAAGGATGCCGTTGCCGCGGTGCTGCCAGACATGCCGGAAGTAGGCCCGCCAGCCGAGCTCGTAGACGAACTTGTGCTGCACGTCCAGGGCATGGCGCTTGCCCACGCCGGCCAGCACGTCGGCGAGCGTGACCAAGCCGTGCGTGATGTACGGCGACAGCTGGCTGACGGCGCCATCGAGCGCGTTGCGCGTGCGTGCGTAGGCGGCCGGCCGCACGGCGGCGATGCGCGCCCGTGCTGCCGCGAGCGAGGGCTCGAAGCTGGGAACGAAGCTCTCATCCATGCGCGACACCCACTTCACCGCAGCGGATGGCCGCCGCACGTTCGTTAACCGCCTGCTTCTGCGCGTCGGTCAGCCGCGCCACGTTCTTCACCTGCAGTGCCATGCGCGGGTTCTTGGCCAGCGTGGCCTCGTGCCGCATCAGAAAGTCCCAGTACAGCGTGGTGAAGGGGCAGGCGCTGTCGCCACTGCGCTGCGCCGGGTCGTAGCGGCAACCCTTGCAGTGCGGGCTCATGCGCTGGATGTACTTGCCGGTGGCGATGTAGGGCTTGCTGCCCATCACGCCGCCGTCGGCGTACTGGCTCATGCCCAGCGTGTTGGGCAACTCGACCCACTCCACCGCATCGACGTACACCGCCAGGTACCAGGCGTGTACCTGCTTGGGGTCGACGCCCAGCAACAGCGCATACAGGCCGGTCACCATCAGGCGCTGGATGTGGTTGGCATAGCCGTGCTCCAGCGTCTGCGCGAGCGCGTCGCGCAGGCAGGCCATGTCGGTGGCGCCGGTCCAGAACCAGGCGGGCAGGTCTTCCCGGGCGCCCAGCGCATTGCGCTCCAGGTAGCCCGGCATCTGGGTCCAGTAGACGCCGCGCACGTACTCGCGCCAGCCCAGGATCTGGCGGATGAAGCCTTCGACGCTGGCCAGCGGCGCGTGCCCGTCGTGGTACGCGGCCCCAGCCGCAGCCACCACCTCGCGCGGATTCAGCAGCTTCAGGTTGAGTGCGGCCGACAGGTGCGCGTGGTACAGCCACGGGTCGCCCGGCCACATCGCGTCCTGGTAACGACCGAACAAGGGCAGGCGCTCGCGAATGAAGGCTTGCAAGGCCTGCAACGCCTGTGCGCGCGTGACGGGCCAGGCGAAGCTGTCGAGCCGACCCGGGTGATCTGCGAAGCGCGTGTTGACCAGTGCGATGACCTCGCGCGTGACGGCATCAGGGTCGAACTTCGCGCGCGGCGGCACGGTGCCCGGGCCCGCAGCGCCGAAGGCTTCGCGGTTGTCGGCGTCGAAGTTCCACTGGCCACCGACGGGCTCATCACCCTGCATCAAGACGTCGTGCCGCTTGCGCTGCTCGCGGTAGAAGTACTCCATGCGCAGCGACTTGCGGCCTTTGGCATGCGCCGCGAAATCGCGGATGCTGCTGAAGAAGTGGCGGTCTTCGCGAATGTCCAGCGGCAGATCGTTGGCCGCGGCCACGGCCTTGATCGCTTCCAGCACACGCCAGTCACCCGGCGCGGTCATCACCAGGCGGGCCGGCTTCAGGCGCAGGATGTCTGCCTGCAGCTGTGCCGCCAGAGGGCCGGCATTGCCAGGCGAATCCAGTCGCGTGTAGTGCAGCGAGCGGCCGGCGTCCCGCAGCGCCAGCGCGAAGTGGCGCATGGCCGCCAGGAACATCGCCGTGCGCGGCTTGCTCGACCACACATGGGTCGATTCCTCGGCCACTTCGGCCATCCACACCGCGTCGACGCCGGCGTCGAAGCCATCGAAGGCCGCCGCATCCAGGTCGAGCTGGTCGCCCAGCACGACGATCAGGGAGCGCAACTCAGCCATGCGCAGCCTTGTTGCGCCGGCAGGCGTCGGAACAGTACTTCACGTCGGCCCAGTTCTTTGCCCAGCGGCGCCGCCAGCTCATGGCCAAGCCACAGCTCGCGCAGGGTTTGCTGGGTAACGCGGCCTTGTTGCCGCGAAAGCTGGCGTTGCGCTGCATCGTCGTAAGTTCCTGCGGCCGGCCTGTGCGTTCACGCCTTCTTCGCCCAGGCGCTGCACCAGCCCGCGCCCGCCACCTGCTTGACGCCAAACAGCGGGCAGCCGCCCGCCTTGTCGGCGGGCTTGCCCTGGTAGAGCGCGCAATTGCTGCAGTTCTGGCCGGCAGCGAACTTCGGAAACTTCTTGACGTCGACGCGCTTGGCGTCTGCCACGTAACCGAGCGCGACGGCCTGGGCGTCTTTCTCGTCGAGCAGGGCCTGGGCCTGTGCGCTGGTGGCCAATGCAGTGCCGGTAGCGGCCAGCGTCATCAGGAACGCTCGGCGGGGCAGGGGTTGATTCACTTGGGACTCCTTTGTGGGACGGTAGAGGAACAAAAAACTTGAAAGAACCGAGAGGGTCATGCGGCAAGGCGCCGGGATGCCTGTTGATTTGGAGCATCTGAAGCTTCAGCGGCGGCGTGCGAGGTGGGAGCACAGGCCACATCGGATGCAGGCTGCAGCAGCGCCGCGGACAGCGCCTGCGCCGACAGCCAGGCGCCTTCGACACCGCCGCCGCCGAGAAAGTCTCCGCAGACACCCAGGCCAAGGGCAGCATCCCACCAAAACGATGGGGCGACCGCAGTTCCATGCGACTGTGGCAACGCGTAGCGCCAGCGGTGCACCGTGCAGTGATGCCAATCGACCGGCCGGCCGAGGCATTCGGCCAGCGCGGCCTGCATCTGCTGCTGCACCCACGCGGCCGGTTGTTCCAGGTGCCGGCGGCTCCAGCCCGCGCGGGCATGAGCGACCCAATGCGCCTGCTCGGGCACGGATGCCCGGCCCGGACGTGCGTCGTTGCGTAACGCCCAGGCCAGCAGGCCTGAGGGCGGCCGAGCCAGGTTCCACCCCGACTCGGGTTCCGGGACATCGGCGATGCCCATCAAGGTCCAGCACGGCTGCATCGGGGCAATGGACGCGTGCCGTGCCCAGTCGAGCCGGTGCGGGTTGAGCAGTGGCGCAGCCTGCGCGGGCGGCAGCGCCAACACGACCGCATCGAACTTCAAGGCGTGGCGCACACCGGCGGCCTGCACCTGCCAGCCAAACGGGCCTTTGTGCAGGCCATCGACGGCGATGGACAAGCTGGCGGGTACGCCATCCAACAGATGGCGACACAGCGCAGGCATGTCTGGCGTGGGTACGTACAGCATGGCGCCGCCCTCGAGCGGCAAACTGTCGGCCGCCAGAGCGGGCCTCCACTCGACCAACCGACCCGCCTGCAGGGCAAGGTCCACAAAAGTCTGGAAAGCTGCGCTGCTGGCTGTGAAACCCAAGGCACCATGGTCGAGCGGCGTTGTGGCGGCGTGCCCTTCGCGGTCGACCCACTTGACCCGGCGGGTTGCCAGGCGACCCCCCGGCTCACGCGCCTTGTCGAACATGTGCACCCGATGTCCGGCCAGGGCCAGCTCACGCGCAGCGTGGGCCCCGGCGATGCCGGCACCGATGACTGCGAAAGACCGGCTCGTGCTGATGTGCATAACCTGCAGTGTATGCTTTTACCGAGTCAGTAACAGTTCACATGAAACATCCATGCGGTTATGTGCGTTATAATTGGGGTCAAAATAGAGACAAGTTGCCGATAGCATGAACGAAACCAAGTCATCGGTCCCGCCAATCCAGTCCGCAGCGGGCATCCTGCATCCGTCGTTCCACCGCAGTGGCGCCGTGACGCGCACGGTGCTTGACGCGCATGGTGCTTGACGCGGCGAGTTGGCGCCTGACGCGTCAACCATTCCCCCAACCTGTACACAGTCCATGCATCGCCTGCTGCTCCTGCTCACACTCACCACCGTGCCTCTGCTCAGCCACGCCATCGAGGAACCCAGGTACGAGGTCATCAAACAAATCGACACCGTGGAGCTGCGCCAGTACGCGCCCTACGTCGTGGCCGAGGTGGTGCTCGACGCCACGGCCGAAGACGCAGGCAGCCGGGCCTTCCCGATCCTGGCCGGCTACATCTTCGGCAAGAACAAGGGCGAGAAGAAGTTTGCGATGACCGCGCCTGTGACGCAGACGGCTGCGCCCGTGAAGATGGAGATGACTGCACCGGTGACGCAGGCGGCGGTGACGGGCGGCATGCGCGTGCAGTTCGTGCTGCCCGAGGGCGTGACGCTGGAATCCGCCCCCGAGCCGCTGGACCCGCGGGTGCAGCTGCGCCTGGTACCGGCCAGCCAGTGGGCGACCATCCGCTACTCGGGCACCTGGTCGCAGGCCAACTACGACGAACATCTGGGCAAACTGCAAGCAGGCCTGGCTGCCGCCGGCGTGGCCACACAGGGCCAGCCGGTCCTGGCGCGCTACAACAGCCCCATGACGCCGTGGTTCATGCGTCGCAACGAAATCTGGCTGGCGCTGCGATGAACCCTGCGGTCTTCCGACGGTGCAGCTGGGCTGCCTTGCTGGCCTTGATGTTGGCTGCCAGCGCCGCGCTGGCGCAACCCGCTGCGTTTGCCGAGCGCTACAACCCCATGCCGGCCAGCGCCGACGGCATCGGCAAGCGCTACATGGGGCGCGAGATCTCGGCGGTGATGGGCTGGCAGGGCGCAGCATGGCTCGAGCGCGAAGAACGTGAGCGCGAAGAGCGCACCGACCTGCTGCTGGCCGCGCTGGCGCTGCGCCCAGGCATGGTGGTGGCCGACATCGGAGCCGGCACCGGTTACCTGTCTCGGCGCATGGCGCCGGCGGTGATGCCGGGTGGCAAGATCTGGGCTGTCGACGTGCAGCCCGAAATGATCAGCCTGCTGCAGGCCGGCGCGAAGCGCAGCGGGCTGACGCAGATCGAAGCCCGGCTCGGCGCGGCCGACGACATCAGGCTGCCCGATGCTTCGGTGGACCTGGCGGTCATGGTCGACGTCTATCACGAGCTGGCCTACCCGTACGAGGTGATGGCCAGCGTGATGAAGGCCCTCAAGCCCGGCGGCCGTGTCGTCTTCGTCGAATACAAGGCCGAGGACCCGCGCGTGCCCATCAAGCCGTTGCACAAGATGAGCGAGGCGCAGATCAAGCGCGAGGCTGCCGTCTTCGCGCTGGACTGGGAGCGCACCGTGAGCACGCTGCCCTGGCAGCACGTGGTGGTGTTCCGCAAGCGGTACTGAATCCGCACGCGATTTCACGCGTGAGGGCTGAGGGCCAGGCTGGCTTGCCCCCGATGACTTTTCCAACCAAACGAGCCATACCATGATGTTGTCTCTGGCTGTCCTGAGCACCGCCTTGTTGTTCGGGGGCATGACGCTGTACTCGTTCGGCTTTGCCGCCTTCCTGTTCACGGCCTTGCCTGCGAAGACCGCGGGAGAGGCTTTGCGGCGCGCCTTTCCCTGGTTCTACACATTCGTGATCGCCACGTCGGCGGTGGCTTCCTTGCTTTGGTGGCCCCGTGACGCCGTCTTTGCCGCGGTGATGGCCGCGGTGGCCGTCAGCACCGTGCCCGTGCGGCAGATCTTGATGCCAGCGATCAATCGCGCCACCGACGCTGGCCTGCGCCAGCGCTTCAAGTGGCTGCACGGGCTGTCCGTGGTGGTCACCCTCGGCCACATCGCTGCCACGGGGTGGCTGCTGTCCAGGCTTGCTTGACGGCTGGGTCAGCGCGCGTCTGCCAAGAGGCACCGTCGCAACCGTCACTACGAGAAGCAGTTCATCCGCAACACGCTGGCACATCTGCCGCAGGCCGACCACCCTGGGGGCGGCGAGCATGGCCTTGGCTTGCTGCATGAAAGACCCGCTGGGCAAGAGGATGGATCCTGAACACGCCGCAATGCACCACCGCGAGAGGCTCTCTGTGCGACCGCGTGATCCCGCCAGCGCGAGGTGTGCGCATGATCCAGACGATGCGGTGCCGTCAGCTTCGGCCCGAGGACCGGCTGACGATGGCGAGCATGAAGCAGCAGGGGCCCAGCGTCCGGGCCATGGCCCGAGGGCAACAATACGGCTGCATGGACCATACCTTCCTCTCCGCCCTGATCCTGCTCCTGTTGGTGCTGGATCCCCTGGGCAGCTTGCCCATCTTCATCCCGGTCATGCGTGCCGTGCCCAAGGAACGTCGCACCCTCGTGGCCGTGCGCGAGATCGGCCTGGCCTTCATCGTGCTGCTGTCCTTCATGTTCCTGGGCGACGCGTTCCTGCGCCTCATGCATCTGTCCGAGCGATCGCTGGAGGTGGCCGGTGGCGTGATTCTCCTGATCATCGCGATCCGCATGATCTTCGGCAGCAGCAGCGAATTGGCCTACGGCCTGGAGCCGGGTCGCGAACCCTTTGTGTTTCCGCTGGCCGTGCCCTTGCTGGCCGGCCCCTCGGCCATGGCCACCGTCCTGCTGCTGGCCTCGCGCCAGCCCGAGCGCATCGGTGAATGGATAGGCGCCCTGATCACCGCCATGCTGGTGTCCTTCGTGGTGCTGATCCTGGCTGACCGCATCCGCAGGCTGCTGGGCGATTCGGTGGTCTCGGCCATCGAGAAGCTGATGGGCCTGGTGCTGACCGCGATCGCGGTGGAAATGGTGTTGGCCGGCCTCAAGCGCTATTTCGTCGGCGACCTCTGATCGCCAACCACCCTCGGCCAAGGACAGGGGCACTGGCCGACGCCCTGCGGATCGCGTCTTCCGGGGGCAACCGGTCCGGCCGCGAGGCTCAGGCCCTGCAACGCCTCCTTGCCCGCAGGCCGAGTCGTCAACCCTGCATCGGCAAGAGGATGGTGCGCTCGAGGCCCGCGTAGCGATGGACGAGCGCCTCGCGATACGCAGCGTCGGCCATCATCGCGAGGAAGTGCTGGCGGCTCGGGTAGCGGACCAACAGGCACTTGTCCCAGTCCTGGCCGGCATCGCCGATGAAGGGTCTGTCGATCTTCCCTTCCCACACCACCTCGGCACGGCTCACGTCGCCCACGGTTTCCACGAATGCCGTCTGGTACCTGCGGTAGGCCTCGGCGCCCGAGCAGGGCGCGTGCGGGGACCCTGCGGGGTAGTTCGCTTGCACGCGGAACTTCAGAAGATTGAGCATCACCACCGGGCCGTCGGGGCCGGTATCACGCAATGCGCGCACCTGATCGGCCGTGGGGTCGATGGACGGATCGAAATTGGCGGGGCGGAAGGTCATGGGGTCGGCTCTTTCTGATGCCGCGCGGTGCATGCGCGAACCGCATTGTCGGCGCGGGCAGGATGGCAGCGATGCCGTGGGCCTGCAGGTCAGCGGCCGGCCGTGGACGACGGCAGATGCCCGCCAGTGTGAGCGGGGGGCGGCGCCACGAACCTGACCTTCGGCGCGACGGCGAATCCCTCGCCACACGCGACCGCAAGCTGCTCCAGCACTTCATCGCGGACGCTGGCATGGCACGACAGACGGGGCGAACGGCGTTGGTGCTCAGTGCGGAACATCGGGCCATGTTGAGTGAAGCGACACCGCAGCGTCGAGTTCGTCGCGTTGTTGCGTCGGCTCGATCAACACTGCCCCTGCGAGGCTGTGATCCGTGTGGTGCTGGACAACCGCAGTGCTCACATCTCCAAAGAGACGATGGCCTACGTGGCCAGTCGGCCCGACTGCTTCGAGTACATCCACACGCCGAAACATGGCTCGTGGCTCAACGGTCCCACGGAGGTGCGCTTGCCCAGGTGGGCGGGTCACAAATCGATTGAGACGCTCTGCCGACACCCTGCGACGTCACAGCCGCAGGAGCTTTGCGTGCAAGCCACGCTGCTGGCCAGATGGTTCTGAAGCTCAAGACAGCCTGACTCGACGGCGCCAGTCACTGGGTGATGTCGCCGATGGAGTTCGTGCAGCGGCTTGCCCACTGGTACCCAGACCGAGGCTGCACTTGATCCGTTCTTGCAAACTCCTGGCACCGGCGGCTTCGACATGCCACACCCGCCACTTGGGCTCAGCAGGCTACCGCTGAGGCCGCGGTCGCCGCACGCTCAGCGATCGAAAATCACCGTGCGCTGCCCGCTGACGACGACCCGGTCCTCGACGTGCGCGCGCAGCCCGGCGACGAGCACGCGGCGTTCGAGGTCGCGGCCGGCACGCACGAGGTCGTCGACCGAGTGCGCGTGGTCAATGCGCCGCGCATCCTGGTCGATGATCGGACCCTGGTCGAGCTCGGCAGTGACGTAGTGACAAGTGGCGCCGATCCACTTCACCCCTTGCTGCCAGGCCTGGTGATAGGCACGTGCGCCGCTGAACGCCGGCAGCAGGCTGTGGTGGACGTTGAGGATGCGGCCAGCGGCACGCGCGCAGAAGTCAGGCGGCAGGATCTGCATGAAGCGCGCGAGCACCATCACGTCGCCGCGATATTGCTCGAACAGTTCGAACACGCGCTCGAAGGCACTCGTTCGCCCGCTGCCCCCGGCGTCGGGCCCCGCCATCGGCACACAGTGGAACGGCACGCCGTGTGCCAGCGCGAGCGGCCCGAGGTCGTCGTGGTTCGAGATCACGCAAGCGATGTCGATGGCCAGTTCGCCGTCGTGACGGCGCTGCAGCAGTTCGCGCAGGCAGTGGTCGGCCTTGCTGACCAGCACGACGACCCGCCTGAGCTCGTGTGCGGCGCCGATATGGACGCGCAGCGGCGCCTGCGCGGCCAGCGGTGCCAGCCTGCGGCGCAGGTCCGGGATCGACAGGCTCGCCAACCCATCGTCGATGACGCCGCGGCAGTGGTGCCAGCCACTTGCGGGATCGGTGTAGCCCTGCAGGCCGGCGAGGGAGACCTCGTGTGCGCGCATGACCGTCTGCAGCGCGAGAGCGGCGTGTGCAGACGACGCAGCAGACAGCAGCAGGTGCCAGCGTGGTGGACGCGCCGCGAAGGCGACGGCGGGTGCCGAGTGGCGATCCGCCACCAGATGCAGCGCCGCGTTCACGGCAGTACCGCCCAGTCGACGGCTCGCGGCAGTTGGCGGGAGCCTTCAAGCGCCGCATGGGAAACCCGCTTCAGCACGTTGTCCATCAGCGCGCAGCAAGTGACGGTGGCCGCCGACGCGGGTTCGCGCAGCGGAAGACCGAGTCGCCGTGCCAGCCAGCGTGCGACGGTGACACTCCGAACCTGGCCTTCACTCTCGCAGATCCGCAGGTCGACGCTTCCACTCTCGCTCTGCAGACGCGAAACGAAGCCTGCAATGGCGACCGCGTGATCACTCGCGAACGGCACGGCGACCATGGCCTGCGGCAGGCGCAATGATGCCGCCTCGAGTTCGCCGGCGAGGGTGTCGAAGCTCAGGTACAGAGCATGCAGGTCCGGTCGCGCCGCGAGGGTGCAACCCGGCGTGGCGATCGCGATGAGTGCGACGGCGGCCGCGTAAGGCATTGTCGCGGCGCTGGCGCGGTCGACGACTTCGATGGAACGGATCATCGGGGGCCTCCTGGGTGGGATGGCGGGCACACCCGCAGTGCCCTTACCTCGAAGTACGCGAGTCGGGCGTCGATCCGGACATGCAGCAAATGCGTGCGGCGGTGCCGAGGGGGTGATCAGTACGGCGCCGCTCGATGTACGTCCACGTATCGAGCGGTACTGCGGTACTGCAGCACTGCGGCACTGCGGCACTGCGGCACTGCGGTATGCAAGTCGAGCGAAATCGGGCGCCTGCGTTCAGCAGCGGAAACGAGCAGCAGCGGGGGACAGCCAGATCCGGCGCATCCGACGTCAGGTGAAGACGCAGGTCGTACTGATCGCCTTCCCACCCCCACACTTGGACGGCCAGGAAGCGGCGGCAGCACGGCGGACACTTTCAGCCCACGAGCGATGCGAAGGCCCAGTGCCAGCCGGTGGCGGTGACCAGTCCCAGCGGAATGCCCAGCCCCACCATCATCGATACCAGCCGCGGTGCCAGGTTGGCCTGCGCGGCCACGATGCCTGCGCCGATCATCGGCGGCATCGCAGCCTCGATGACACTGACCCGGCTCGTCATGTCCGGCGCCGCGCCGAACAGCCACAGCAGCCCCACCACCAGCGCCGGCGCGAGCACCAGTTTGTAGCCCAGGCCCAGCGCCAGCGCGCGGGCGTGTTCGCGGATCGCGTCCAGCCGCAACTGCATGCCCACCGACAGCAACGCCAGCGGCGCCAGCGTGTCGCCGATGCGCGCCAGTGCCATCTCCAGCGGCTGCGGGAACGGCAGCGGCCGCAGCAGGAGCGCCAGCGCAAGCGCGATCACCGGCGGAAAGGTGATCACACGTCGCAGCATCTCGCGCCCGCCGACCCGCGGGCCGGCGGCGTACCAGGCTGCTGCGGCCACTCCCAGTGTCGACAGCGCGAGGTAGGACCCGAGTTGGTCGATCAGCAGCCCCAGGCCGAGGCCGTCGTGGCCGTGCAGCGTCTCGATCATCGGCAGGCCGACGAATGAGGTGTTGCCGAATCCGCCCACCAGGGTGAGCGCGCCGATTTGGGCGCGCGACAAGCCCATCAGACGGCCGAGTGTCCAGAACAGCCCCGCGCCGACGGCGAACAGCAGCCACGGCATCAGCACCGGCATCAGGTGTTCGCTGTCGAAAGCGAAGCCGTGCAGCGTGCGCAGCGTCACCGCAGGCAGCGCGAGGTGCACGATCACCGCGTTCAGCGCCTGATGGGCGTTGTCGCCGACGCGACCGGCACGCCGCAGCAGCATGCCGGCCACGAGGCAGATCACGAGCATCAGGAAGTTCGACACGGCGCGGGCTCTGGTCAGCAGGGTCGGCGGGGGTCAGAACGTCGGCGCCGGCTCTTCGACCTCGATCTCGCGCCCGGCGAAGACCACGCTGGCGTCGGGAAGGCTGGGGTCGCCGGTTGCCACGGCCACTGGCGCCGCGGGCGGCGCCGGGAGCAGGCGCGGAGCCTCGGCGACGTCGGCGTAGCGATCGAACGCTGCGGTCGCCAGCATCCCGCAGGCAGCCAACAGCGCGATCGCGGCGGGCAGGATGCGCATCACGATGCCGGAGCCCCGCGACACGTTGGTCGACCTGCGGGTGGTTTCGAAAGTGTTTGCGATGGACATGGTGCTTCTCCTGGTGAGTGAAGACCGAACGAGAGGCCTTCAGGGGTGAGTACGAAAGTGACGCGCGGATCCGGTCATGGGGCGCGAGGTTCGGTGCTGTGGCCCGCAACGGTCACCGGGCAGGCAGGCAGGCGCTGCCAGCGCTCGAGGCGCTCGGGCGCCACCTTGAAATCAACGGCGTACACCGGGCGGCCGTAGCGGGCCATCTGCCGCGCCAGGCGGGCCGCTTCGCAGTGGCCCTCGTCGGCCATGCTGGCGAAGACGGCAAAGGCCTGTTCGTAATGGCCGATCTCGTAGTCGACGTGCGCGGCGTCGTAGCGCGAGGTCTGGCCGAAGGCGACCGGGGCGGCGAGCAACGCGGCGACGCAGAGCGCGGCGACACGCAAGGCTCCGGGTCCGGCGGCCCGCGGCTCCGGTCGGGTGGCGGGTTCGAACGCCCTTGCCAAGGGAAGGGCGCGGCGGATGGGTGGTTGCATGACGGTTTCTCCCGGTGGGTGGTGAAGGCGGGGCCTTCATCTGCACGTACGGCATCCTGGGCGAGAACCGGACACGTGGCGTCCTCCTGAATGAGGACGCAAATTCGGTGTCGTTTTGACGGTGGTGGACATCCACCTGCGCCGCGGCCAGCGGCCCAACAGACTGCGGCCCGCGTGGGGCATGGCTGGCGGCGACCGGCTCGGCTTCGCACGTTGTCGCCTCGTGGCGCATCGCGGAGCGTCCAGGATCCCTGGCCGGGCGGGTGCGCGACGATGCGGCCGCGGGAGGCGGGGGAGATTTCTCGAGATCGGCTTCAGCGCGCGGCCAATACGCGTGCCTCGGCGAACGCCGGGTGCAGCGCGTCCACCGACGCGGTCAGTCGCTCGACGGCCTCGGTCGCTTCCTGCTGCGCGGCTTTGGCGTCGCCCAGCGCATGCAGCGCCCTCGCCAGCGTCGCACTGGCCAGCGCGGTGCGAAAGGACTGCGGCTTGCCTCCCTGCAGTTCCAGCGCCTGTGCTTTGGCCGCACGTGCCAGTTGGGCCATGCACTCGGGCTTGCCCTGCGCGTGCGCCACCTCGGCCAGGCCAAGACGAGCCATCACCGCCGTTGCCTGCACCGGCGCCGCGTCGAGGGCGGACTCGAATGCGGTCTGGGCGGTGCCGACCTTGCCGTCGGCGAGGGCGACGCGCCCTTCGATCAGGTGCGAGCTGATGCGCTGCGGGTGTCGTGGCGGCGTCGCCGAGAGCCCCGCGTCCAGCGCCATCTGCAGCCTGGCCTGGCCCTCACCGGTCTTGCCTTGATGCACGGCCATCGAAGCCAGCCCCAACTGGGCCGCGATCGTCGCCGGCACGGCCTGAAGCTCGGCGGCCAAGGCCAACGCCTCGTGCCAGACCGGCACGGCGTCGTCGATGCGGCCCAGGTTCTCGAACGCACGGGCGCGATTGACGAGCAGGAAGGGCGAGCGGCCATCGGATCCAGCGAGGTCCAAGGCGCGCTCGACCAATTCCAGCGACTGCCGTGCATCACCCGCGCGCTCGCAGATCACGGCCCAGTTGTTGAGCAGAGTCACGGCGTGAGCCGTGGCGCCATGCCCGAGTGCCTGCATGCGGGCGAAGGCGGCCGCATAGTGTCGTTCGGCCTCGGCCATGCGGCCGTGCAGGCTGCAGGCCTGGCCCAGCGATCCCAGCAGCGAGGCCTCGAACTTGCGGGATCCGTTCTTCTGCGCCCGCAGACAGGACAAGGCCTGCTCTGCGTGGAGCAGGGCCGCATCCGGATCGTTGTTCGCGCCAGCCAGGATGGCCAGGTAGTGGTGCGCCTCGGTGCGACGGGTCAGTGCCGCCCCGCGCCGCGCGACGATCGCCTGCAGTGCCGCGCGTGCCTCGGCATAGCGGCCTGCCCAGCCGATAGCCAGGCTGTGCGTGAGCACCACCCGATCGCGAAGGTCGGGATCGTCGTGACCACGGATCAATGCCACCGCCTTCTCGGTCAGGCGGACGGCTTCGGCCGAATTGCCCAGCGTCTGCATCGAGCTGCCGATCATCCCCAGCACCATGGCGTGCACATGAACGTCCTCGAGTTCGTGGCCCACCAACCATTCGCTGCGTTTGAGCAACTGCTCCGCCGTCAGGACCTGGCCGCCGCGTCCGGCGTCGGTGATCAGGGTATTGAGGAAGCTGGCCACGGCTTCGTGGCTCTCCGACAGGCGCAGTGCGCGGTCGCGCTCGCGTGCAAGGTTGCGTGCCTGCCACAGGGCCAGAGCGAGACCGCCGCCCAGCACCAGCGCCAGCAACGCCGTCGCGCCGACACCGACGCCGATGCCGAACAGCACGGCGATCGCCAGCGCCGCCGCCGCCGGTTGCCAGCGCCGTGCCAACAGGCGGGACAGACGGTAGGCCAGCGTCTCGCCGCGGGCCCGCACCGGCAGCCCTTGCAGGTGTGCACGCAGATCGCTTGCGAACGCCTCCACTGTCGGGTAGCGTGCCGCTGGATCCTTGTCCAGCGCATGCGCAAGGATGACGTCGAGATCGCCGCGCAGTGCCCGGCGCAGTGCGGGTTCCGCAGCGGCTGCACTGGCTGGTCGCGGCTGGGCTGCGAGCACCTGCTGCTCGGGCGGGACGGCAGCGCTGCGGTCGACCGGATAGGGGTGCACGCTGGCCAGGACCTCGTAGGCGACGACGCCGAGCGAGTAGACGTCGCTGGCCGTGCTGAGAGGCCGGCCGCGAATCTGCTCGGGGCTGGCGTAACCCACGGTCAAGGCGCGGCCACCGGCACGCGTGAGTTCCGTTTCTGCGGCGCGGTCGCCCTCGATCAGTTTTGCGATGCCGAAGTCCAGCAGCCGTACCTGACCCGTGCCGGTAACGAGGATGTTGCTCGGCTTGAGGTCGCGGTGCAGCACCAGGCGGCTGTGCGCGAAGGCCACGGCATCGGCCACCTGGAGCAGCAGGCCCAGTCGCGCCGGCACGTCCAGGGCATGCGCGCGGCAATAGACGTCGATCGTTTCGCCTTCGACATATTCGAGCGCCATGTAGGGGCGACCGAGACTGTCTTCGCCGGCGTCGTACAGGCGCGCAATGTGCGGGTGCTCGAGCCCTGACAGGATCACGCGCTCGCGCGCGAAACGCTGCGCAAGCCCGCGCGTCCAGCCAGCGTGCGGCAGCTTCAGCGCCACCTTGCGGTCGAGTAGACCGTCCGTCCGCTCGGCCAGCCACACCGCACCCATGCCGCCGGTGCCGAGTTCGCGGATCAGGCGGTAGGGGCCCACCTGGGTGCCATTGACCGCATCGCCCCCGCGGTCCGTCGCCTCGGCCAGCAGACGCAGCGGCGCGGAGGCGAAGTCGACTGTGTCGGCTTGGGCATGACGCGAGAGTAAGTCGCGTAACGTGGTGGCCAGCGGCCGCGCCTCCTCGGGCAGCGCGGCCAGCCAGCCCGTGCGCTCGGACGCGGTGAGGTCGAGCGCCTCGTCGAGCAGACTGGACAGGCGTTGCAGGTCGGCGACGGCCAGGGTCATGGTTTGCCGGTGTCGGGCTTCAACGCGTATACGCGAAACCGACTTGAAACCGGACACTCCGCCGCGGGTGCGCGCCGAGGTCGGCCACGGCCGTGTGCCTTACCCCATTGCCGCCAGCAACAGCAGCCGCGCCTTCTCCCAGTCACGGCGCACGGTGCGCTCCGACAGGCCCAGCGCCTCGGCGATCTCGGGCTCGGTGAGGCCGCCGAAGAAGCGCATCTCGGCCACCTGGGCCAGGCGCGGGTCGGCCTGCTCGAGGACGGCGAGCGCCTCGTGTACGCGCAGCGCGTCGTTCTCGGGGGCGGCGATCTGGCCCGACAGCAGGGTGTCGAGCACCACGTGCTCGGCGCCGCCGCCGCGGCGCTCGGCGGCTCGGGCGCGCGCATAGTCGACGATCACCGAGCGCATCACGCGCGAGGCGTAGGCGAAGAAGTGGTGCCGGTTCTCAACCTGCAAGGCGTCGCTGCCCACGATCTTGAGGTAGGCCTCGTGCACGAGCGAAGTGGTGCCCAGCAGCGTCATCGTCTGGTGCGGGCGCAGTCGCGCACGGGCCAGTCGCCGCAAGTCCTCGTAGAGCAGGCCGAAGGCCTTGCCCGCCGCCTTCTGATCGCCCTGACGGGCGGCGTCGAGCAGAAGGGTGAGTTCGGACATTCGGGTTCTCCCTCGCGAGCGCCGCGATCGTATTCGCATACCCGGCCCACGACAAGTGTGTGCGGCTGTGCATCGGTGCCGAGGTGACATTCCCGGGAAGGTCGGTGCTGCGTCACGCTGACATCGCCGCCACCCGCTCCGTCACGCGACCCGACGTCGTCGCGGCCATGGCCGCCGCACATCGAGGTCTTCGCAGGATCTGCAATGACTGAATTCATTTGGAACCGCGGAGCAGCTGGCCCGGGTAGCGGCTGATTCGGCCCAGCCGCAGTCTCTGCAGCTGGCGGCGCTCGGCGAAACCGTCGGCGGTTTTCACCATGGGCTGGCGTCCAGCACCGACGGCCGGCAATGGGCGGCCATGCACATGCCGCACTTCGGCGGCGTTGTGCATATCTACCCAATCGACGGCCAGCGCCTGGCCCGGCGCCGGCTGCTCGACGATGTCAGCACGCACCGCATCGGCAGCCGCGAGCTCGATCTCTCGGTGTGGTGGCGCAGGCTGCTGGTTGTGCCCAGCCAGGACGGCCGGCGGCTGCGGGTGTTGAACCCGGCAGCGAACTGGGCCGAGTTGAGCACCGTGGCCTTGCCCGCCCGCCTGAGCATGGCCACGGCCTTGCGCGATGCAGCAGCCCTGGCCGCACTGCTGGACGACGGCCGTGTAGTGATGGCGGGGCCTGCGGCAGGCACGCCCGTGCGCGAACAGGCCGGGTCTATGCCGCCAGCGGCAGCGCCAGGCACAGGCGCGTGCCACCTTGCGGCGCCGGTAGCGGCCGCAGGCTGCCGCCGTGCAGCACCGCCACCCGTTGTGCAATGGCCAGACCCAGGCCGCCGATGCCGCCCGTGCTGCGCTTGATGGGCGGGTCGCGCAAGGACAAGCCCTGGTCCAGGCGCTGGTGCAGTTCGCCCGGCAGACCGGGGCCACCGTCTTCGACCACGACTTCGGCCTGCATGCCTTCACGGCGCAAACTCACGCGCACCGGGCACGTGCCGGGTGCGTGGCGCACGGCGTTGTCGATGAGGTTCGTCAAGGCGCGCTCGATCAATTGCAGGTCGCCTTCCAGTTCCAGCCGGCCCGGTGGCACGCCATGCAAGGTGACAGCGGGCAGCGCATCGCCGAGCCCGAACTTCTGCACCGCGTCGGTCACGACCTCGTCCAGGCTGAAGCGCTCGCGGTGCAGCACCTGTGCGGGGGACTGCAGCGCTGCCAACTCGAATAGCTGCTGTGACAGGCGGCTGACCTTGCGGCTTTGCGCCAGTGCCGCCTGCAACACCATTTGACGGCGGGCGGTGTCGGCCTCGATCCTGTCCTCGCTGGCCAGCCTTTCCAGGTGGCCGTGCAGCGCGGTCAGTGGCGTGCGCAGGTCGTGCGCCACGCTGGCCATCATTTCGCGGTGGTCGGCCATCTGGCGCTGCTCGCGTTCGGCGTGTAATTCGATGCGCTGCTTCATCTCGTCGAATGCGGCAACCATGGCTTGCACTTCGTCGCCCACCGGCCGTTGGGGTGTCGGGCCAGCCGGCGCTTCCTGGGGCGCGTCGCGCTGGCTGTAGCTGCGCAAGCGCCGGGCCAGCCGGTGCAAGGGCAGGGTAAGTCGTCTGAAGGTGAACAGCCCCAGCCCCAGTGTCACCAGCAGGCCGATGGCGGCTGCCAGCGCGGCACCGCGCCAGAGACGGTCTGCGCCCACCTGCGCTGCCACCGCGTCGCGCGCGGGGCTGTCCAGCACGATGTACAGATAGCCCGGCGGCCGGGTGTCGCCGGCGCGCACCGGAAACATGGCGGCGCTGAAGATGCGCGGCACCTGCGAACCCATGGGATCGGTGCCCCGCAGCGGCAGGGCGCCACCGGCCAGGAACGCGCGCACGGGACCCAGGTCCACCTGGTGCTGCCGCACCATGCCGGGCTCGCCGATGTAGTGCTCCACGCGGCCGTCAGCGTCCAGCAGATAGACCTGCACCCCCGGGTTCACCGTCATCAGCATCGTCAGCAAGGCGCTGCGTGCCGACTGCTCGGCGGCGTCGCGCTGCGGTGAGGCAATTTCCGGCCAGTGGCCCACGATGTGCCGGGCCAGACCGTGAGACAAACGTTGCGACGACTCCTGTTCCTGTTCAGCCGCCACCTGCCGCCCCAGCAGTGCGACGAAGGCGCCATAGGCCAACAGCAGCAAGGCCAGCGCCAGCGACAGACGGGTGGTGAAGGAACGAGTGGGCTTCACGGGGCAGGATCCGGGTCGAAACGGTAGCCCACGCCCCACACCGTGACCACGCGCCGGGGGTCGCGCGGGTTGTCCTCGATGCGGCTGCGCAGCCGGTTGATGTGCGAGTTGACGGTGTGCTCGTAGCCGTCGAAGCCGTCACCCCACACGCGCTGCAGCAGTTCGGCACGGCTGAAGGTTCGACCCGGGTGCTTCAGCAGAAAGTGCAGCAGATCGAACTCGCGCAGCGTCAAGGGCAGTGCCAGGTCGCCCCGCAACAACTCGCGGCGCACGGTGTCCAGGCGGAAGGGGCCGAAACGAAACTCCGGCTTCGCGGTGGCCGTGGTACGCATCTGTTCGATGCGCCGCAAGAGCGCCCGGATGCGGGCAACCAGCTCCAGCATCGAAAACGGCTTGGCCACGTAGTCGTCCGCGCCCAGTTCCAGCCCCAGCACCCGGTGTGCCTCGGCAGACCGAGCACTCAGCATGATCACCGGCACATCGGCATGCCGCGCGCGCAGGTGGCGGCAAACCTCCCAGCCGTCGGCACCGGGCAGCATCAGGTCCAGCAACACCAGGTCCCAGCGCTGCCGGTCGATGGCGGCCATGGCGTGCCGGCCATTGGCCTCGCGGTGCAGGCGATAGCCCGCGTCTTCAAGATGAAGACGCAGGGCTGCAGCGATGTCATCGTCGTCTTCGACCAGCAACAGGTGTTCGTTCATGGACGGCCGGCATCACCAGCAAACGGACAAGACGTCCGCCGGACGATTGGAACAGAGCGCCCGCGTCCTGGCTTCGGGTCCGCGACTGAATGACTACAGGGTGGCGCGGCGACGGCGCGACAAGAAACCCACGGTCAGCAGCCCTGCGGCCATGAGCGCGTAGCTGCCGGGCTCGGGCACGGGCGATACACCGAACGAGATGCGGTAGACGTCGCTGTCGGCCGTCAAGGCGCTGTTGAAGGTGTAGCCGGCACCGGTGCTCAAGCCGTTGAAGGCCGCCAGTTCGGCAAAGTTGAAGGCCACCACCGAGTTCTGGTCGCGCCGCAAATCGTTGTTGCCGACGAAGGCCGCAGCGGCCGGGTCAAAGAGTTCCGAGCCTGCATCCCAGACCTCGCTGGCCTTGATGCCGATGGCAGGCATGTTCAGCTTGCCGCCGGCGTCGAAGAGCCGGTATTCGGTCGGGCTGTCATTGCCGATGAAGAAGTCGTTGCTGGGTACCACCATGGAAGCAAAGGTGAAGAACGGGTTGAGCGTGGTGTCGACAGCCAAGGTCAAACTGGCGCTGGCGCCGGGCAGCAACAGGCCGCCGATGGTGCCGCGGGTGGCGTTCGGGTCCGCAGCTGCAAATGCCGCTTGCCACCCGGCGCCGGCACCGCCCTCGGCCACCGAGATGATCGGGGCCGTTGCTGCAGTGCCCAGGTCGAAGGCGTCGAAGCTGCCGTTGTTGAAGCCGACATGCAGCGGCGCAAAGCTGATGCTGTTGGCCGGCGCGAGGTTTTGAACCGTGACGGTCACGTCGACGATGGCGGCGTGCGCAGGTGCGCACAAGGCCACCGCGGTGGCCGTGCCGAGAAGGGCTCGAGCGGACCCTGAAAGACGAGGCGTCATGGTGAAGCTCCTGAAGGTTGTGGATGGTGAAGGGGGTCGGTGCTGCCGAACCCCTTGGTCGATGCTAGGAAGACCAGGTCATGGAGACCTCATCGAAACCTCACGGCGGTGGGAACTCTCGCATCGATCGAGGCGAGGCGTACGGCCGAGGCCATGCGGGCTCACCGGCTCACCGCCACTGAAGGCCATCGCCCCATCGTGCCCACCGCGCCAGGGTGATCAGTCAGTCTTGACAGGCATGGCCAGCCGTATACCCTCAGGGCTTTTCCGGCCCGCAGGTCGAGCGCAGGGCCGCCACGGGGCAAGCAGCCCGCGCGCAACCCGCGCCTCGCCGCGCGTTCGACATCACGAGGAACTTCATCATGGGCTTGCATGCTTCACGTTCAACAGAAGGTCGCGGCCGTCTCTACGACAGCATCGTCGACACCATCGGCAATACGCCTTGCATCCGCCTGAATCGCATTGCGCCCAAGCACGTGCGGATGTACGTCAAGGCTGAATTCTTCAACCCGGCGGCATCGGTCAAGGACCGGCTGGCGATCAGCATCATTGAAGGGGCCGAGCGCCGCGGCGAATTGCGACCGGGGCAGACGGTCGTCGAGGCGACCAGCGGCAACACAGGCATCGGTTTGGCGATGGTCTGCGCCGCCAAGGGCTATCCGCTGGTCGTGACGATGGCCGACTCCTTTTCTGTCGAGCGGCGGCGCATGATGCGTTTCCTGGGCGCCAAGGTCGTGCTGACGCCGCGCGCCGCGAAGGGCCTGGGCATGTACCTGAAGGCCAAGGAACTGGCAGAGGCCAACGGCTGGTTTCTCGCGCGCCAGTTCGAGACCGCTGACAACGCGACGATTCACGAAAACACCACGGCGCGCGAGTTGATGGCTGACTTCCAGGGCGAGCGGCTGGACTACTGGGTGTCCGGCTACGGCACCGGCGGCACCGTGACCGGCGTCGCCCGCGTGCTGCGCCAGGAGCGACCCGAGACCCGCATCGTGCTCAGCGAGCCGGCCATCGCACAGCTGCTTGGCAGCGGCGTCGCGCAGCAGCGCGGCGACGACCACTCGCCCGCCGTCAGCCACCCCGCCTTCACGCCGCACCCGATCCAGGGCTGGACGCCGGACTTCATCCCCTACGTGTTGCAGGAGGCGGTGGACAAGCACTACTACGACGAACTGATCGCCGTCTCCGGCCCGGACGCGATCGCCTGGTCGAAGCGGCTGGCGGCCGAAGAGGGCATCTTCACCGGCATTTCGGGTGGGGCTTCGCTTGCCGTGGCGATCCAGGTCGCCGAGAAAGCGCCGCAAGGCGCCGTTCTGTGCTGCATGTTGGCCGACACCGGCGAGCGCTACCTGTCGACACCGCTGTTCGAAGGTGTGGCCACCGAGATGACGCCCGAGGAGGAAGTGCTGTCGCGGTCGACGCCGGGCTACCAGATGCCGCCGGCGGCCTGAGAGCCTGTGAAATATTCCGCCACACCCGCTCGTGCGCCCGAAACGGCGTCGCTCGTCGTTGCAAATGCTCGACGTAGCCCGAGCTACGTCTGCGCTTTGCGCCTAGATCGACACCGTTTCGGACACCCGCTCGGGCGCGCCGGAATACTTCACAGGCTCTGAGCGCGCACCCCACCGCGCTGATGGCCGACGACAGCCGCCGCGACCGCGCGTCGACCGACGATCTGGTCGGTGCCTTGCACGCCGTCCTGCCGGGGCTCGAACGCTTCGTGCGCTTCGAGGGCCGTGACCCTGCACGTTTGCGCTCACGCTGGCTCGCGGCGCTGGACGGGCCGCTGCCGGTCGACGGCATCGGCCGCGACGCGGTGCTCGGCGAGCTGTCCGAACTGGTCGTCGCCAACGGGCTGCGCACGGGTCACCCCGGCTTTACGGGCTGGGTGACGACGATGCCGACCGACGTCGCCGTTGCGGCCGACCTGGCGCAGGCCGTGGCGGTGCCGCAGCGTTGGTGGGCCACCGCAGGCAACTTCGCCGACGACCTGGCCATGCGCTGGCTGATCGCGCTGCTCGGCTTTCCGGCGTCCCATGTCGGCACGTTCACGGCCGGCGGTTCCACAGCCAATCTGATCGGCCTGGGCGCGGCGCGGCAGTTTGCCGGTGAGCGCCTGGGCTTGGACCCGGGCCGCGACGGCAACCTGGGCTTCGTCGAGCCGCGCGTCTATGGCTCGACCGAAACCCACCACGTCGTCGGCCGCGCACTCGGCGTGCTGGGCCTGGGCCGCACCAGCCTGCGCGAGGTTGCGCTCGACGGCGCAGGCACCATGGATATCGATGCACTGCAGCGTTTGCTCGACGACGACGCCCGCGCCGGGCGCTCGCAGCTTGCCATCGTCGCTTGTGCGGGCGATGTCAACACGGGCCGCATCGACCCCATAGGCAGGCTTTCGCGCATCGCTGGCGAACGCGGCATCTGGTTGCATGTCGACGGCGCCTACGGCGGCTGGGGCATGCTCGATGCGCGCGTGCGCGAACGCTTCGGCGACGTCGCGTGCTACGACTCGTTCGCGATCGATCCGCACAAGTGGCTGGCCGCGCCGGTCGGTACGGGTGCGGCCATCGTGCGCGACGCCGGCGTGCTGGGCCGTGCCTTCGAGTGCGAGACCGGCGCCTACGACCGCGAGCGCCACGCACCCGTGGGCATAGCGGACACCGGCTCGCCCTTCGATGAACTCGGCCTCGGTACGCCGGACTTCGGCGTCGACTTCTCGGCCCCGGCGCGTGGCCTGGCGGTGTGGGCCATCCTGCGCGAGATCGGCGCCAACGGCGTGCGCGAACGCATCGTGCGCCACAACGACTGCGCACGCCGGGTCGCAGACCGTGTGCGCAACGAGCCTGGGCTCGAACTGCTGGCCGAGCCCGTGTTGAGCATCTGCTGCTTCCGTGTCCGCCCCGCGGGCTGGACCGACGAATCGAGGCTGGACGCACTCAACGACGCGGTGCTCCATGGCATACGCGCGCGCGGTCGCTGCGTGACGTCGTCGACGCGGGTCGGCGGCCGTTTCGCCCTTCGGCCTTGCTTCATCAACCCGCGCAGCACACTGCAAGACGCCGATGCGCTGGTCGACGAGGCGCTGGCGGTCGCCGCCGAGCTGGTGACGGATGCGCACGGTGCCAGAGTCGTCTAGCAGGTGTCCTGGTCGACCGCCTGGCGCGAGCTGGCCGACGACCCGCAGGTGTCGCGCAACAGCACCATGCCGTCGGTGCTGAATTCGAAGTTGCCGGGCAATCTCACGCCCATCGACATACGCTTCCCCGACATCACGATCCGCCACCTGCTGGAAAGCGCCTCGGGAATTGACCGGAACACCGTGCGTGCGGTACTGGCTGCGGCCCGCGCGGAGGACGAAAGCGGGTCCCGGCAGCCGTTCAGCCTGGCCAACGGGGCCAGCCGTGTGGCCGGAAAGATGCTGCTGCTCGATCCGCTCGAGTTTCTGGCCGAGCGCTTTGGCGGTGAAACGGCGCCTTGGAACCGGCGGGTAACAGTGCCGACAACACCGGCAGCACGGCGCAGCGCTGGCCGGAGCGCTCGGCGCCGACCCTTGGCGGTGTGAAGGCCCTGTCCGGGGCATTCAATGTCGCTAACATCCTGCAGCGCAGCAGGCGGCGCGATGTGCCTTCCGGCCGGCAGGCGCCGGCTTCAGTGGCCGTCGTGCGCATCGCCTGAGCTGCACTTCCCAAAGGACCTCCATGCTCTTCGAACCTCTTTCCGCACCTTCATTGCAACTCGGCAACCGCACGGTGATGGCGCCGATGACGCGCAGCCGGGCCGTCGATGCCAACACACCGAATGCACTGATGGCCGAGTACTACGGCCAGCGCGCTTCGGCAGGGCTGATCATCACCGAGGGCGTCTCGCCGTCGCCCAACGGTCTGGGCTACCCCCGCATCCCGGGGCTCTTCAACGACGCGCAGGTGCGCGGCTGGAAGCTGGTGACCGACGCCGTCCACGCCAGGGGCGGCAAGATCTTCGTGCAGCTGATGCACACGGGCCGTGTGGCTCATGTCGCGAACCTGCCCGCGGGCGCGGAAGTGGTCGGGCCCATGGCCAGCGCCTGCCCGGGCGAGATGTACACCGACGCGCAAGGCATGCAGCCGCACAGCGCGCCGCGGGCGATGACGGCCACCGACATCGCCGATGCCGTCGCGGAATACGCGCACTCGGCGCGGCTCGCCGTGGAAGCGGGATTCGACGGCGTCGAACTGCATGCGGCGAACGGCTACCTGATCGAGCAGTTCCTGAACCCCAACGTGAACCAACGCAGCGACGCGTATGGTGGCGACATCGAGGGCCGCAACCGCTTCGCCATCGAGGTGGCGCGAGCGGCGGCTGCCGCCATCGGCCGGGACAAGGTGGGCATCCGGCTGTCGCCCTATGGCGTGTTCAATGCCACGGGGGCCTTCCCGGACGTCGACGCGCAATACCTTGCGCTGACCCAGGAACTGTCGGGGCTGGGCTTGCTGTACGTCCATTTGCTGGACCACTCGGCGATGGGCGCGCCCGCTGTGCCCGCCGAGTTGAAGTCCCGGCTCCGCGCGGCCTTCAAGGGCTTGTTCATCCTTGCCGGTGGCTTCGACCAGGCCAGCGCGGAAGCGGCGTTGAAGGCAGGCCAGGCTGATCTGATCGCGTTTGCCCGCCTGTTCCTTGCCAACCCGGATCTGGTGGCGCGCATGCAGGCGGGCGCGGCGCTGAATGCCGTGGACATGTCCACCTTCTACACGCCGGGCCCGAAGGGCTACACCGACTACCCGGCGCTCGCGGCCTGACGCCACGACCGCCGGGCGCGGCGGCCGGCATGGCTGGACGGGGATGTCCTGTGCCGGTTGCATGGCATCGCAGTTTTGGGCGGGCCAGTTTGGCGACAGAGAACTGTCAACGTCTCCTGCGCCCGCTCGCTCAGCGCTTATCGTCCAAGCCTGGCGGCCGGACCTGCAGGCTACGGCCGCCTGAGCAAAGGGACGAAACGACGATGCTGAGCTTCCTGCCCGGGCCCGTGCGCGGCGTCATCGCCGCGCTGCTGCTGGCCTTGAATACGCTGTTCTGGTGTGCGCTGCTGTTTGCGCTGGCGCTGGTGAAGCTGGTGCTGCCGGTGCGTGCGGTGCGCGTGCGCATGGACCCGTGGCTCAATACCGTGGCCACCGCCTGGATCGCCTGCAACAGCGGCTGGATGCGGCTGACGCAGCGCACCGCCTGGGACGTGCAGGGCATAGACGCACTGCGCTACGCCGGCTGGTACCTGGTGAACAGCAACCACCAGACCTGGGCCGACATCTTCGTGCTGCAGCATGTGCTGAACCGACGCATCCCGATGTTGAAGTTCTTCCTGAAGCAGCAGCTCATCTACGTGCCGGTGATCGGCCTGGCCTGGTGGGCGCTGGACTTTCCGTTCATGAAGCGCCACTCGGCGGCGCAGCTGGAGCGCCACCCCGAACTGCGCCAGCAGGACCGGCTGACGACCATGCGCGCCTGCGAAAAATTCGCGCTGGTGCCGACCTGCGTGATGAATTTCGCCGAGGGCACACGCTTCACCCGCACCAAGCACGCCGCACAGGGCTCGCCTTACCGCCACCTGCTCAAGCCCAAGGCCGGGGCGTTGGCGCTGGCGCTGAATGCCATGGGCGAGAAATTCCACTCGCTCATCGACGTGACCATCGTCTACCCCAACGGCGCGCCGGACTTCTGGCAGTTCCTGTGCGGCAACACGCCGCGCATCGTGGTGCGCGTGCAGCAGCGGCCCATACCGCCCGAGTTCTGTGCCGGCGACTATGCAGAGGACGCCGCCTTCCGCGCCAGTTTCCAGCGCTGGTTGACGCAGCTGTGGGAGGAAAAGGACGTGCAGATCGCCTCGCTGCTGGCGCCAACCCGTGCAGGGCCACAGGGTCAGCCGTAGGCGTACCAGAGCGCCGCGAAGAAGTGGCAGACGCTGCCGCCCAGCACGAACAAATGCCACACGGCATGCGCATAGTGCACCCGGTGATCGAACAGAAAGACCACCGCGCCCAGCGTGTAGCTCAGCCCGCCCGCCACCAGCCAGGCCAGCCCGGCTGCTGGCAGGCGTGACACCAGCGGCACCACCGCCACCACCGCCACCCAACCCATGGCCACATAAAGGCCGGTGGACAGCAGCGGGTGCTTCAGCCGGTTCAGCAGCTTGACCGTGACGCCGAAGGCGGCCACGCCCCAGACCACGCCGAACAGCGCCCAGCCCCAGGCGCCGCGCAACACGCCCAGGGTGAACGGCGTGTAGCTGGCAGCGATGAAGACGAAGATCGCCGCGTGGTCGAAACGGTTGAGCCAGGTCTTGGCGCGGCCTACCGGCAGCGCGTGGTACAGCGTCGAGACCAGATAGAGCAGGACCATGGAGCCGGCAAAGATGGCGGCCGCGGTGACATCGGCGGCGCTGCCACGCTGCGCGGCCTGCCACACCAGCACCGGCAATCCGGCCACGGCGAGCAGGAAACCAACGCCGTGACTGGCCACGTTGGCGAACTCCTCGCCCCGGGTCTGGGGGCGGTCGACGCTCAGGGCGACCACGGCTTCGTGCTCCCCGCGGCACCGGTTCAGTCGGCGCTCACCAGCCTCCAGCTGCCGCCGGATTCCTGCCTGCATGCCGTCCACAGCTGGGGCTGGCCCTGACGGCTCTTCGAATACAGCGTCGCACGCACGCGCCGGCATTCCACGAATCCCTGGCGCTTGGGCTGGCCGATCACGAGCAGGGTGCCGCCTGCGCCGGACGCTTCATTGCGCCACGCCAGCGGCTGTGGAGGCAGCGGCGCCTCGAGCACCTGCCTGGCGGCGGCGAGGAACTGGCGCGAATCCTCGTCGTCGAAGTCCCTGGCCGGCGAATCGCGCATGGCCAGGCCCCAACTCGCCGCAGCCCAGGGGCTGGCCAGGCCGGCCACCACGGCCAACACTGCCGACGCCGCCAACACCGCCCGCCCGCGCGCTGCCGCACTGCTCATTTCGAAGCTCACGTCACTTCCTTTCCGCTGCCGACAACACCTGCTCCCGGGCGCTTGCATCTCGCTGTCAGCCACCCCCGGTGCACGATACACCTGCGCCAGGGCAGGATGCCGCGCCAGCCGCGTGCCCACGAATCCGGTCCCGGCCGCAGCCCAGGACCACGCGGCACCTCGCGGCACCACGCGGGACGGGCACTATTGCCGACGCCACTCAAGAGCCGTGGCCGCCCAGGGCGCCATCGCAACACGCGACATCATGGAAAACCCTGAAGCACCTATAATTTTGCTGCAATGCAACATTCTTGATGCGCGACCTGCCTTCCTGCCGTTTCGCGGTCCCCATGCCATGAACACCCACTCGAAGTACCAGAACCTGCTCGACGCCTGCAAGGGCCTGCCGCCCACGCCGACCGCGGTCGTTCACCCCTGCGACCGCTCGTCGCTGGAAGGCGCCCTCGGCGCTGCGCGGCTGGGCCTGATCCGCCCCATTCTGGTCGGCCCCGAGCACCGCATTCGCGAGGTCGCCAGGCTGGCCGGCATCGACCTCACCGGCATTCCCATCGTCGACGCGCCGCACAGCCACGCCGCGGCCGAAGCGGCCGTGGAACTGGTGCTCAAGGGCGAGGCCGAGGCGCTGATGAAGGGCAGCCTGCACACCGACGAACTGATGGGCGCCGTGGTGCGGCGCGACCGCGGCCTGCGCACCGCGCGCCGCATCAGCCACTGCTTCGTCATGGACGTGCCCTCTTACGACCAGCCGCTGATCATCTCCGACGCCGCGGTGAATATCCAGCCCACGCTGGAGTGCAAGGTCGACATCGTGCAGAACGCCATCGACCTGGCGCATGCGCTGGGCTTCCCCGAAGTGCGCGTGGCCATCCTGTCGGCCATGGAGACGGTGAATCCGCAGGTGCCTTCCACCATCGAGGCCGCCGCGCTGTGCAAGATGGCCGAACGCGGGCAGATCACCGGCGCCATCCTCGACGGCCCGCTGGCGCTGGACAACGCCATCAGCCTGCATGCGGCCGAAGTCAAGAAGATCGACTCGCAGGTGGCCGGCCGCGCCAACGTGCTGATCGTGCCCGACCTGGACGCCGGCAACATGCTCGCCAAGAGCCTGACCTTCCTGGCCGGCGCCGACGCCGCAGGCATCGTGCTCGGCGCGAAGGTGCCCATCATCCTGACCAGCCGCGCCGATTCCGAAATCGCCAGGATGGCGTCGTGCGCCGTGGCGGTGCTGGTGGCCCTGGCGCGCCGCACCGCGGCACCCAAGGCCGTGGCCTGACCGTCGGCATGACGAGCGCCTGTGGCCACGCCCGGGCGACCGGGGTCAGGCTGGACTTCAGACCCTCATAGCGGCTTGCCGAGATAGAAGTAGAAGCTGTCCGGCCCGGCTTCGGCCTTGCCATACCCGAAGTACAACGGGCCAAGAATGCTGTCGGACCCGATGAAGACCGCCATCGACCGCAGCGACCCGCTCGGATTGCCCTGCACCAGCGGCTCGCCGACCTTGCCCACTTCCAGCGACAAACCACCGTAGGCGCCGTCGAAGAGGGTGCCGCGCGCAATTCGGCGGTAGAACATGAATTGGCCGAACTGCAGGTTCTGCCCGATCAACTGGCCTGTGGCATAACCCGACTGCTGCAGGAAGCCGCCCCACTGGAACTGGTCGTAGGCCGGCAGACGGTTGCTGCCGATCGTGCCACCGGCGTTGACGCCCAGGCGCACCGTGTTCTCGCCAAAGGAGTGGGCCAGCCTGCCGCCGGCCGCCCACTTGGTATAGGGCTGCTCCGCGCCGAGGTCCTTGTTGCTGTCGTAGACCGTCGCCAGGGCATTCCAGCCAAGTCGAGGGAAGTGCGCATTGTCCAGGCGGTCCAGCACCAGGCGGGCCCGCAACGCCCCCTGGTCGGTGGTGCGACCGCCCGGGTCCAGGGCCGCGGGACCGGTCTCGAGTTCGGGCTTGACGCGCCCGCCCTCCAGGCCCAGGCGCAACTCGCCGTACTGCTTGAACTGCATGCCGAGGTCCACCCCCGCCACGCTGGCACCGATGTTGTACTCGGCAACCCGGGTGTCCTGCTGGTAGACCGCCACGCGTTGCGTTCCAAAGTTCGCCCTCGGAGCCACGAAGAAGGTGCCGGCAATGCTGAGCGGCTGGTAGAACTCCACGCGCAGACTATTGTCATAGCCCGTCTGCAGGTCGGTGCGGAATTCGGCACCGAGCCGGTTCAGCCAGGTCATGCGATGGGCGGCCACCAGGTTGAAATAGGTCTCACCTGAAAAGTCGCTCGACAACCCCAGGCCGAGCCGCAGGTAGTCCGGCCCCCAGGCCTTTTCGACGGCATCGATAGCCATCACCCGCTTGCCCTCTTCGCTGACGATGCGGTAGTTCACATGCTCGAAGTCGCCGCTGCCGTACAGGCGCCGCATGTCGGCGTCGACCTCGGCCTGCACCACGGGCTGGCCGGGCTGGGTTTCCATGACCGCCTGCGCGGCCTGCGGATTCACGCGGGCCAGGTTCTCGAACCGGATCTCGTCCACCGGGGCGAGGTCCGGCACCATCGCCACCTGCTGGCGCTTGCGCAAGGCGGCGTACTCGGCCGGGGGCAGCGAGAGTTGCGCCAGCCGGTCAGCCACCCGGCGCGCCGCCGCCTCGCCCAGTGGCGTGATCTTGGTCAGGTTGTCGAAGTCGCCGGTGGAGAAGTCACCGAGCTCCGGCGAGATCAGGATGTCGGTGGGCTTGAGCGTGGCCAGCGAGGCCTGCACGTTCTGCTCGGTCAGGATGCTGAGCATCTGCCCTGCCACACCGATGATCGAAGTCAGTTGTTCGCGCTTGAGCAGCGGCGTGCCCACGTTGACGGCGATGATGACGTCGCCACCCATCGCCCGCGCCACCTCCACCGGCAGGTTCTTGGTGAGCATGCCGTCGACCAGGATCATGCCGTTGTATTCGGCCGGCGCCACGGCACCGGGCACGGACATGCTGGCGCGCATGACGTTGGCCAGTTCACCCTCGTCGAAGACCACCTCCTTGCCCGTCACCAGGTCGGTGGCGACAGCACGGAAGGGAATGGGCAGCTTGTCGAAGTCGTGGTAGCCCTCCACCCGCGCCAGTTCGCGCAGCACGGTCTCCAGCTGTACCCCCGAGACGACGCCCTTGACGATGGTGGCCTGCTTCGAGGCGGTGCCGATCTCGGGGCTGATGAGGTTGCTGTAATCGTCGATCTTGCGCCGCATCGCCAGTTCCTGGCGCGGTGGTTTCTCCTTGAACAGCTTCTCGACCGACATGCTGGCGTTGATCT
Source organism: Rubrivivax sp. (assembly GCA_034522875.1). Lineage (GTDB taxonomy): Bacteria > Pseudomonadota > Gammaproteobacteria > Burkholderiales > Burkholderiaceae_C > Rubrivivax. Next base: position 244,997 of record JAXHKY010000001.1, read on the forward strand.
TTTCCATGTCGGGCACGCTCATGCCGGTGGCGTAGGCGCCGCCGACCAGCGCGCCCATGCTGGTGCCGGTGATGCAGTGGATCGGCACCCGGTATTCCTCCAGCACCTTGATCACGCCCACGTGTGCGGCGCCACGTGCGCCGCCGCCCGAAAGCACGAGGCAGATCTTCGGCCGCTTGACCGTGGCAGCCGTGGCGGCCGCCTTCGGTGCAACTTCGGTCGCCGGGGTGGGCTGCGCTGCCACCGGGAAATGGGCGGCGATCCCGACCAGACAGGCGGCCAGCAGCGCCCGGGCAATGGGCTTGCGTTTCGTCGCGTCGCGCATGCTGCTCTTCGTCTCGTGGGTTTGATGCACGCGCCAATTGTCGAACATCCGCGGTCACTCGACCCCGGTGCACCCTGAGTCGCTATGGCAATCCCAGCCGGATGCGGGTGGAGAAGTCCGCCGCCGCATCGGCCTGCTGCGCGCGCGCATTGACCAGCGCGCGTTGCTGCAGTTCGGCAAAGGGCAGGCCCCCGTCTTGCAGCCGGCCCTGTTCGTAAAGGTATTGCGGCACATAGCCGCTGGCCAGGATCTTCCAGCTGAACGGCACGTGGCCCGGGTTGATCAGCGAATGTGTCCAGATCGTCGTCGTGCAGTTGGTCGTGAGCGAGTTGTAGAACTCCGGCTTCGCCTTCAGCGCGCTGACGGAGGCCATGTAGTCCAGGAAGACGCGGCGCGCGGCCTCGCGCGTACCCGCGACGCGGTAGACGTGGACCTGCTCCGGTGGGTCCTTGCGAAAGTTGGTGCGCAGGCGGATGACGTCGCGCTCGTCGGCCACCACGTAATACAGCTCGTACTGGCGGAAGAAGCCCTTGACGGTGGAATAGCCCTCGCCCTTTTCCCTGCGCGTCTCGATCGACACCGCGAGATGCTCGCCGCCCTCGAAGGCGAAGCTCAGGAAGATGTGCGCCACGGCCGGGCCCATCCAGTAGGTGGCCACCAGGTCCACGCCTTCGAGCCGGTTCAGGTCGTAACGCTTGTCGTAGTAGGCCGGCGTGAAGTCGGTCTCGCTGCGGTAGTCGAAATTGCGGATGCCGCTCACCGTGACCTGGTCGCCTTCGACCGTGGCTTGCGGCAGCACGGCGTTGTCGACCACCCAGTCGCGGTCGTTGCGCGGCTCCAGGCCGAAGTACCAGGCAAGCACGGCAACGAACAGCACCAGGTACAGGCCCAGCGCGCGCCAGCGCCAGCGCTGCAGCGCCAGACCGACCAACGCGGCCAGGGTCGCAGCGCCGAAGGCCGTGGTCAGGCCCAGGCGCAGCACCTCTTGCGGCGGGCCCGAGATGGCCAGGGCGAGCGCACCCCAGCCCCCGGCCAGGGCCACGAACACGCCCAGCAGCAGCAGGCCGAGTACGGAAGCGGCTCGCATTGGCGCGACCAGGCAGGCGCGATCAGGTGGGCGCGCCCGGATCAGGCGCGCGGCCGAACGGCCAAGCTCAGAACGTTCCCGTCAGGTAGGCCTGGATGCCGGAATAACCCAGCTTCAGACGACCGTTGAAGTCGTTCTTCTCCACGTCGACGCGGGTGCCGAACCAGTTGTAGCCCAGGCCGACGCCGAAGTTGCGGTGGAACATCCAGGTCGCGCCCACCCGGGCGTCGGTCCAGCGGCCGTCGTATTCGTCCACCGCGATCTGGAACCACTGCACCTGGGCGTCGACATACCAGTTCGGCGCCACCACCCAGCCGGCGCGCAGGCCGATCATCGGCAGCGGCGCGGGCAAGTCGCTCGAACGGGTGCGCGACACGCCGGTGACGGGATTGCCGTCGGGGTCGATGCCGTTGACCGTGCCCGAGAGCGCAAAACTCATGTCCATGTAGTTGACGCCAATGCTGGCCGAAACTTCATAGGTCGGGCTGCGCATGAAGGCCCACTCGTAGGCCAGTGCATAGGCCTTGAACTCCTCATCGAATCGGGCGTTGCTGCCGGCGAGGAAGGTGTAGTCACCCCACTGCACGTCCTCGCCGAGCACGCGCGAACGCGACTGGGAATTGTCGAAATACATGAAACGCAGGTGGTGCGCCGGCGTGATGCGCCACAGGGCGTCCAGGCGGACCCGGTTGGCATCGTCGGCATCGCCGAAGGTCTTGTCGAAGTCGACCTCGGGGTTCTGGCTGGAAGCGCCGTTCAGGTTGGCCTTGATTCCGGTCTGGTAGAAGTAGCCGCCGAGATTGAAGACCCAGGCGTTGTTCAGCAGACCTTCGGCATTCGACTGCGCCGCGGCAGGGGCCGCCACGCCGACGCCCACCAGCCCAAACAGCAATATCGCATTGAATCCATGAACTGCGCTGATCGTCATCGTGATGCTCCAGTGATGGTTTGATCTTCGAGCGGCGTGAAGCAGCCGCACCCGACAACTGTAATCCTGCAGCCGGCCCCACCCCAGCGCATCGATGCGGATCATGCCGCACCGCAAGCTGGGCCATGGCGGCGCAGCAACACCCCCGCCTGGATGTGCCACAAGAACAAGCATGTGTCCGATTCAGTCTGCCGCACCGAGGCCGGGCCGGGGAGGCGCCACGGCAGGCACGACGGCAGCAGGTTCGCGACTAAACTTCCGCATCGCGGCGCGCGCCGGGCCGCCCGATCGCCCACGGAGAGCCGTTCCCCATGAATCCCCGATCGCCCATTTCGGCCGGCAGCCGCAGTGCCGCGGCGGCGATTGCCGCCCTGCTCGCCTGCGCCCTGCCGTCGGCAGCGCACGCCTCGTTCCTGCCGCCGGAACTGATGGACCAGGCCGCGACCTATATTGCCTGGTTCGTCATCATCGTCATGCCGATTGTCGCCATCGTGCTGTTCTGGATGGTCCATGTCCTGCCGGAAAAGATCGCCCACAAGCGCCACCATCCACAGAAGGATGCGATCCAGACGCTGTGCCTGCTCTCGCTGCTTTTCGGTGGCCTGCTGTGGCCGATCGCCTGGCTGTGGGCGTATACCAAGCCGGTGAGCTACCGCCTGGCCTACGGTACCGACAAGAGCGACGAGTACTTCGTCGAAATGGCCGCAAAGGCGCAGGCCGGAGAACTGCCCAGGACCGAGCTGCGATACCTGCTCGATGAGCTCGATGCGATCGCCTCGCGCGGCGCCACGTCGCTTGAAGTACAGGAGGCGCGCGCGAAGATCGAGGCTGCCTTCGCGGCGGCGGCCACCGCTGCGGCCTCGCCGGCGCCCGCTACGGCATCGGCAGCACCGGCGGCCGTCACCACGCCGGCGGCGCAGGGAGCCGCCTGATGGAAGCCCTGCTGCTGGCGATCTATTCGTTCTTCGTCTGGCTGATCTTCATCAAGTTCAAGTGGCTGCCGTGGAATACCACGTCCAAGGTCACGGTCGTCATCATCCCCATCGTCGCCATGGCGGCGCTGATCCTGACGCTGAACGTCGTCGCGCCCACGACCAACGATGTGCGCGTTTTCAAATATACGGTGCAGGTGGTGCCGCAGGTGCGCGGGCGCGTGCTGGAAGTGCCGGTGGAGCCCAACCGGCTGGTGAAGAAGGGCGAGTTGCTGTTCAGCATCGACCCCACGCAGTACCAGAACGACCTCAACGTCGCCAAGGCCCGGCTGGCTGCCGACGAAGCCAAGCTGGCGCAGGCCAGTGCCGGCCTGGCCGATGCGTCGGCCGGCGCACGCACATTGAAGGAACAGCTCAAGTCCGCCAATGCGCAGGTGCGCAGCCTGCAGCCGCGGCTGGACCTGGCGAAACTGCGCGTGCGTCAGAACCGTGAACTCGTGGCCACCGGCGCCGGCGACCGCTTCGCGCTGGAGCAGGCCGAAGCGAATGTCATCGACCTCGAGGCGCAGATCCTCATCGCGCAGGCCAACGAGGCGCAGGTAACGCAGCAGTTGTCGGGCATCGTGAATGGTGAACAGGCCAGCGTGGCCGCGGCGCGGGCCCAGATCGCCACTGCCAAGGCACAGGTCGACTCCAGCCGCGCCGATGTGGCCAATGCACAGTGGAACCTCGACCAGACGAAGGTCTATGCGCCAGCCGACGGCTACGCCACCAACGTGCAGTTGCGGCCCGGGTCGTACGTCGTCTCGGTGCCGCTGGCGCCGGCGATGATCTTCGTCGAAGAGGAATACCAGGTCATCGCGCTGTATGGACAGAACGAACTGGTGTTGGTCGAGCCGGGCAATATGGCCGAGATCGCGCTGCCGACCTACCCCGGGCGCATCATCAAGGCCAAGGTCGATTCGATCGTCTGGGCGCAGGGCCAGGGGCAGCTCACGACCTCGGGTACGTTGCCGCAGACCGGCAGCTTCCCGCAGGCGCCCGGGCGCTTCCCGGTCAAGCTGGAGATCGACGAACGTGATCGGGGTCTGTTCCTCGCCGCCGGGGCCGCGGGCGCGGGCGCGATCTATACCGAACATGGCGCGATGATCCACATCGTGCGCATGGTGATCCTGCGCGTCGGCTCGATCACCAACTACCTCGTGCTGAAGCTGCACTGATGCGCTGCGCCCGAGGCACCGTGAGCATCCGGGTCGCCGCGGCTGCCGTCGCCGCACTGGCGGCCGCACTGGCCGGCTGCGCGCTGAAGTCGCCACCCCCCGTGGCCGACCTGCAGCAGCAAGCCCTGCCGCACACCGCGGTGCCGCCGGCCTTCAAGGCCGCAGGCGGCGCGACAGCGCCGGTGGCCGAACGCTGGCTGGCCAGCTTCAACGACCAGGCCTTGTCGGCCCTGGTCGACGAAGCGCTGAACTACAACGCCGACCTGCAGGCCGCGGCACTGCGGGTCGAACGGGCCGACGGCTACCTGAAGGTGGCCGGCGCCTCGCTGCTGCCGCAGGTGGGCGCCTACGGCACGGGCAGCGGCGCCACGTCCAACAGCACCAGCGGCCTGAACGGCCTGTGGGTGAACGCCTCGCTTGAGCTCGACATCTGGGGCCGCGTCCGCTACGGCCAGGCGGCGGCGCAGGCCGATGCCGAAGCCCTGGCCGCCGACTATGCGTACGCCCGCCAGTCGCTGGCGGCGATGGTTGCCAAGAGCTGGTTCCTGGCTACCGAAGCCGGGTTGCAGCGGGCCATCGTGCAGGACATGGTGCGCACGTCGGAGTCGCTGCTGGGCCTGGCGCAGGACCGCCTGCGCGTCGGCAACGGCACCCAGCAGGACGTGGCCGCGGCGCGCGCCAATGTCGGCCCCTACCGCGACCTGCTGCGACAGGCCGACCTGTCGCGCGAGCAGGCCTTGCGCGCGCTGGAATTGCTGCTCGGCCGCTACCCCTCGGCCGAGCTGACGGTGGCGCAGAACCTTTCGCCCATGCCCGCGCCAGTGCCTGTGGGCTTGCCCTCGGAATTGCTCGAGCGCCGGCCGGACGTGGTGGCCGCCGAGCGGCGCGTGGCCGCGGCCTTCAATCGCGTCGGCGAGGCCCAGGCCGCGCGGCTGCCGCGCATCAGCCTGACCGCCGGCATCAGCACCATTTCCAGCGACGTGATCGTGCTGCAGGACCGCGACAACCCGGCCTGGGGCCTGGGTATCAACCTGCTGGCGCCGATCTACCAGGGTGGCGCCCTGCGCGCCCAGGTCGAGGTCCGCACCACCGAGCAGAAGCTTGCGGTGGCGGCCTACGCCAGCGCCGGCCAGCGCGCCTTCGGCGAAGTGGAAAACGCACTCGCGGCCGAGTTTGCGTTGGGCGACCGCGAGGCCATCCTGCAAGCCAACGTGCGCGACAACGAGCAGGCCCTGGAGCTGACGAAGACGCAGTTCCGCGTCGGCAGCACCGACCTGCGGGCGGTGGAGCAGCGCCAGCTGGCGCTGCACTCCGCGCGCAAGTCGCTGCTGCGCGTGCAGAGCGAACGCCTGGCGCAGCGCGTCAACCTGCACCTGGCGCTGGGCGGCAACTTCGGCGACACGACCGCGTGGCCGGTGGCCGCGCGCTGAGCGCCCGGCAATCCCGGCTCAGGGAGTCGACTGCGCTGCAGCGCCGGCCGCCGGCCGCCGGCAGCGCCTGGTAGCGCTCGATCGCCACCCGCGCGTTGAACAGCAGCCGCTCGTGGCCGAGCCGCTGGTCGTACCCGGCGTGGCGCGCGACCTCGAGCACGCTGGGGTTCAACCCGGCCAGCCAGAAAACGATGCCGCGTTCGCTCAGGCTTCTTTCACCGTCCATCAGCGCCTGCAGGGCCGAGTACTCGAGGTCGGGCACCCGGCTCAGATCCAGGGCCAGCCCGCGTGGCTGGTGCTGCCCGACCAGGGCGCTGATCTGCTCGTCCACGTTCTGCGCATTGACGAAGAACAATCGCCCCTCGGACTGCCCGATGAGCAGGCCCTCGAAGGTCTCGTCGTCCGGGTGCTCCGGCGACAGCGGTCGCAGCACGTCGGCGCCGCGCTTGCGACCTATGACCGACACGCGCGGGTTCTCAGCCTGGCGAAGCAGCAGGTGACGCTGCTGGCGGAACAGGTGCGCCAGCTGCGCCGACCCGTTGCCGCCGACAACCCCTTCCTGCACTGGCAGGCCATGGTGGGGCTGGGCGGCACCGACGAACCCGTGCGCCGCAAGCCGGGGCTGGACCCGGAGCGCCGCTCGCTCATCGAGCAGCGCATCGCCGAGCTCAAGGCGCGCATCCCCGAGGGCGGGCCGCGCGAGGCCTTGATCCGCGCCCTGGTCTATGTCGGCCTGGCAGGCCAGGGCGTTGACGAACGCGCCTTCAACACCTTGCGCCAGATCCGCGCCGAGAATGCCGGCCTCACGTTGCAGGCCTTCAAGCAGACGCTGCGCGAACAGTATTTCATCCTGCTGCTCGACCGCGAGGCCGCCCTCGCCGCCATCCCGCAGATGGCGTCCAGCGACGCCGCCCTGCGCAAGCGCCTGCAGGAAGCACTGCACCGGACCGTGCACGCCACGGGCGAGGTGACGGGCGAACGCGCGCAGCGGCTGGTGCAGGTCGAAAAGCTGTTGAGCGCCGGCCAGCTGGCGGCCGCGCCCGGGCGTTGATGTTCGTCAATGAGGCGAATGATCTTCTGTCCAAAGATGTCTGGTCAGAACCTCGGCATGTACGGCGCTGCTGGGCACCGAAACCTCAAAATGGCCGTATCCAGGTTCAACACCATGAAATCGAGAGTCTCGTCCAGGATCGATTCCTTGTTGCTGGGCACTCTGCTCGGCGCCGGGGCGGCGGGCTCGGCCCTCGCCCAGTCGGGCGGCAACGCTGCAGGCCTGATCAACAACTCCTGGATCCTCAACCTGGGTGGTTTCATCTACCAGACGGAACTGGCGGCCCGGCTCGACGGGCAGTCGTCGCAGAACCCCGAGGTCGATTTCGACGAGTCCTTCGGCAAGGCCGGGAATTCGAACCGGTTGCGCGCCGACGTGCTGTGGCGCATCACGCCAGCGCATCATTTGCGCTTCATGTATTTCGACAATTCGAATTCGCGCACGCGCGTGCTCGACGAGAACATCGAATGGGGCGATTACACCTTCCTCAAGGGCAGCAGCGCCACGTTCAAGCAGGAATTCAACGTCTATGCGCTGTCGTACGAATGGGCGTTGGTGCGCAGTCCCACCTACGAGTTGGCGGCCAGCATCGGCGTGCACTACATGGACATGAAGTTCCAGCTCTCGGGCGACGCCAGCGACTCGGGCCCGGATTGCGCCACGCCACCCTGCTCGCTGACGGGAGCCACCAAGGGCAGTGACCTGCCGGCCCCGCTGCCAATGATCGGCCTGCGTGCCGGCTGGGTGGTGGCACCGAACTGGTATCTCGAGGCCTCGGGCCAGTTCTTCAGTGTCAAGGTCGACGAATACGACGGTCGCTGGTCCGACCTTCGGTTGCGCGGCACCTGGATGTTCCACCGCAACTTCGGTGTCGGCCTGGGTTACAACTGGTTCGGCACCCGCCTGGACGTCGATGGGGACGACTTCACCGGCAAGGTCAAGCTGGGTTATGCCGGCCTGCAGGCCTTCCCGACCGGCACGTTCTGATACGACAGCGGCCACACCTGCACGCAGCCCAAATCTCATGTCGATCCAGAAGCACGAGAAATACCAGCGCCTCATCGAACGCACCAGGGCGCTGTCGCCGATCCCTTGCGCCGTGGCCCACCCTTGCGACGAAAGCTCGCTGCGCGGCGCCGTGGAAGCCGCGCGCATGGGCCTCATGCGGCCACTCCTGGTGGGACCGAAGGTGCGCATCGAGGCGCTGGCGGCGGAGTTCGATCTCGACCTTTCGGGCGGTGAACTGGTCGACGCGCCGCACAGCGCAGGCTCGGCCGAGATCGCCGTGCAACTGGCGCGCGAGGGCAAGGCCGAGATGCTGATGAAGGGCAGCCTTCACACCGACGAGCTGATGGCCGCGGTGGTGAATCGCGACACCGGCCTGCGCACGGCCAGCCGCATCAGCCACTGCTTCATCATGGACGTGCCGGCGATCGACCGCGTGATCATCATCACCGACGCCGCGATCAGTATTTTCCCGACACTGGAAGACAAGATCCACATCGTGCAGAACGCCATCGACCTGGCGCATGCGCTGGGCGTGGAACGGCCCCGGGTGGCCATTCTCTCGGCCATGGAAACGGTGAACCCGAAGGTGCCTTCCACCATCGAGGCCGCCGCGCTGTGCAAGATGGCCGAGCGCGGCCAGATCACCGGCGGCGTGCTCGACGGGCCGCTGGCACTGGACAACGCCATCGACCTGGGCGCGGCACAGATCAAGAAGATCACGTCCGCCGTGGCCGGCCTGGCCGACATCCTGGTGGTGCCCGACCTGGAGGCCGGCAACATGCTGGCCAAGAGCCTGAGTTTCATGGCCGACGCCGACGCCGCCGGCATCGTGCTGGGGGCGCGCGTGCCGATCGTCCTGACCAGCCGCGCCGATTCGTTGGAAACCCGCCTGGCCTCGTGCGCCGTGGCGGCACTGGTCGCCCAGGCGCGGCGCGAAAACCTGAAGAAGGCGGTGGCCTGATGGCACAAGCAATCGCAGTACTGAATGCTGGCTCGTCGAGCCTGAAATTCTCGCTGTTCGAAACCTCGGGTGACGACCTCAAACTCACGGTGCGCGGCCAGGCCGAGGGCCTGCAGACCGCGCCGCGCTTCGTGGCCAGGGACGCCAGCGGCGAGATCCTGTCCAGCCACGCCTGGGACGATGGCACGCCGCTCGGGCACGCCGAAGCGTTGGACCATATCGTGGCCTCCCTGCGTGACCGGTTGGCGGGCACGCGCCTGGCCGGCGTGGGGCACCGCGTGGTGCACGGCGGGCTGCGGTATTCGCATCCGGTGCGCGTCAACGCGCAGGTGCTGGACGACCTGACGCAGTTCATTGCGCTGGCGCCGCTGCACCAGCCGCACAACCTGACGCCGATCCGGCTGCTGCTGGAGCGCCAGCCCGCGCTGCCGCAGGTGGCCTGTTTCGACACGGCCTTTCACCGCGCGCAGCCCGAGCTGGCGCAGATGTTCGCGCTGCCCCTGGAGTTGCACGACGCCGGCGTGCGCCGCTACGGCTTCCACGGCCTGAGCTACGAGTACATCGCCTCGGTGCTGCCGCAACTGGACCCGAGGGCCGCGCAGGGGCGCACCGTGGTGCTGCACCTGGGCAACGGCGCCAGCATGTGCGCGCTGGCTGGCGGCCGCAGCGTGGCCAGCACGATGGGCTTCACCGCCGTGGACGGGCTGCCCATGGGCACACGCTGCGGTGCCATCGACCCTGGCGTCATCCTGTACCTGATGGACCAGCGCGGCATGGACGCGCGCGCGATCGAGAAGCTCATCTACAACCAGTCGGGGCTGCTCGGTGTCTCGGGTGTGTCCAGCGACATGCGCACATTGCTGGCCAGCGCCGAGCCGCGCGCGGCGCTGGCGGTGGACCTGTACGTGTATCGCATCGGGCGCGAACTGGGTTCGCTGGCCGCAGCACTGGGCGGGCTGGACGCATTGGTCTTCACCGGCGGCATCGGCGAGAACAGCGCCGAGATCCGCGCCCGCGTCTGCCGAAATGCGGCGTGGCTGGGCGTGGCGCTGGACGACGCGGCCAATCAGGCCGGCGGCCCGCGCATCAGTACCGCCACCAGCGCCACCGCCGCGTGGACGCTGGCCACCAATGAAGAACAGATGATTGCCCGGCACACACGTCGGTTGCTGTCCGCCCAGGACGCGGTGGAGTCCTCACGCGGGTCGTGACCGAGGCGTGATCAAGCCGGCACGGCAGTACCTGAACGCCGGCGTGGGCCAGCCAGACGCGAACGGCGCGATCAAGATCATGCCGCGCCACGTGCTCAACGGGATCGCCATGCCGATGGCATCCAGCACGCTGGGCATCTCGTGAGACTCGGCGCAGTGGCTGATCGCGGCGCTCGCCCCTCACCGGAAGCTCATCACCCCGAACAAGGCCTTCATCACCGAACCGGTGGTGAATTGGACCTTGCCTGACAAGCGCACGCGGCGGCGGCCAGCCGCCGCACCTCGGCCAGCATCACCGGCAGCGCCGCCGCAGCCGCCGGCCCGAGACGGTAGCTCGCATAGGCGAACGACTCCCCGGCAGCCGACACCAGCCAGGCCTGCGGTACCCGCTGATAGAGCGTCTCGCACCAGGCCAGCAGTTCTCGCGGGTCGAGGAAATGCGCCATGGTCGAGACGGCATGGGCGTCGGGCTCGAGCGTGCGGACGTGCACCTCGCCCGGCCGACCCTGCGCCGCGGCGTCGAGAAAGATGACGCGGTCAACCGCGGCCAGGTCCTCCACCAGCTCGGCCGTCAGCACGTGGCGCGACAGAACGCGCAGGCCCGGCGGCAGCGGTCCGGCAGCCAGGGCGTCGGCGGCCAACGGGCCGATGGCATCGTCGCCCCGGATCGGGCTGCCGTAGCCAATGACGAGCGTGCGCCAGTCGCCTGGCACGAGGCCGGCAGCCGTCGGCCGCGGCAGCCGTGGCGACGACACGGCCGCTGCTGCACGGCGGCGCATCACGACCGGCTCAGCCGGTCGACGACGCGACCGGCGGCGTCATGCAGCTCGACCAACAGCGGCATCTGGCCGAAGGCGTGCGAGGCGCACGACAGGCAGGGGTCGTAGCAGCGGATCACCGCCTCGACGCGGTTCAACATGCCCTCCTGCAGCCGGTTGCCGTCGACATAGGCCTGCGCCACCTGGCGGATGGACTGGTTCATGGCCAGGTTGTTGTGGCCGGTGGCGATGATCAGGTTGACCCAGGTGATGAGCCCGTTGTCGTCGATGCGGTAGTGGTGCATCAGCGTGCCTCGCGGTGCCTCGGTGACGCCGATGCCCTCGTCGCGGTTGCTGCGTGCGCGCGCCCGCACCCGGGTCGACAGGATCTCGGGTTCCTGCAGCAGCCGGTCCATCATCTCGATGGCGTAGATGATCTCCACCAGCCGCGCATAGTGATAGTGAAAGCTGCTCGTCACCGGGCCGCGTTCCTGCAGCATGCGGAACTCGGCCAGCGCGACGTCGGCGTACGGCGTGCCGCAGGCGTCGGCATTGTTCAGGCGCGCCAGCGGGCCCACGCGGTAGATGCCGCCCGGGTAGCCCATTGGCTTGTAGTACGGGAACTTCATGTAGCTCCAGTCCTCGGCCGCCTCGCCGACCAGGCGCGTGTAGTCGCCCGTGGGCACCTTGTCCTCGACGATGTGGCCTTGCGCGTCCTTCAGGCGCAGGAAGCCGTCGTAGTGCTCCAGGTGGCCCTGGGGGCTGACCAGGCTCAGGAACATCGTGGGCTGGGTGCCGAAGTGCTGCGCTTCGTCGGTGAAACGGGGCACCAGTGTCTTGAAGAAGGCATAAGTGCGCTTGGCGATCTCCAGCCCTTCGGGCAGCAGCGCCAGGATGGCGTCGCGCTTGACTGCGTCCAGCGGCTCGGCCACGCCGCCCGGCACGACCCAGGTCGGGTGGATCTTCTTGCCGCCCAGCGTTTCGATGATGGTCTGCCCGATCTGGCGCAGCCGGATGCCGTCCCGGGCCAGGTCCGGGTGCTGGCGCATGACGCCGAAGATATTGCGGCCGGCGGGGTCGGCGTCCCAGCCCAGCAGCAGGTCGGGCGAGGACAGATGGAAGAACGACAGCGCGTGCGACTGCGTGATCTGGGCCAGGTTCATGACCCGGCGCAGCTTCTCGGCGGTGGGCGGGATGGTCACCGAAAGCAGGTCGTCGCAGGCCTTGTTGGAGGCCAGGATGTGGCTCACCGGGCAGATGCCGCAGGTGCGCGCCGTGAGCGCCGGCATCTCGCGGTAGGGCCGGCCTTCGCAGAATTTCTCGAAGCCGCGGAATTGCGTCAGGTGAAAGCGTGCATCGCGCACCTCGCCCGCGTCGTCCAGCTCCAGCGTGATGCGGGCGTGGCCCTCGATGCGCGTGACGGGGTCGATGGTGACGATGCGGCTCATGGTGTCGGGCCCTTGAAGTGGGTGCGTTCGGCGGGGGAGGGGTGCGCGATGGCGGCGCGCTTCAGGCGCCGAAACGCGTCACCGTGCTCGGGTCGGGGGTGCGGCCGGCGATCAGCTCGCCCAGCACGTACCAGATGGCATCGGCGCTCGGCGGGCAGCCGGGCACGAAGACGTCCACCGGCACGCAGCCGTGCACCGGCCGCACGGTCGCCAGCAGCTTGGGCACGCCCACGACCGGAATGACCGGATGGGTGGTGACGTTCTCGCGGTAGGAGCGGTCCATCACGTCGGCCAGCTTGAAGGGGTTGCGCATCGCCGGCACATTGCCGTTGACCGCGCAGTCGCCCAGGCTCACCAGGATCTTGCAGCGTTCGCGGAACAGGCGCGCCTTGTGCAGGTCCTCTTCGGTGCTGACCGAGCCTTCGATGATGCCCAAATCCACCTGCGCCGGCAGCGACTTGGCGTCGACCAGGGGGCTGTAGACGATGTCCACCAGCTGCGCCAGTTCGATCAGCCGCTGGTCGATGTCCAGCAGCGACATGTGGCAGCCGGAACAGCCGTCCAGCCAGATGGTCGCCACGCTGACGCGCGGGGTTTGTGCTTCGCTTGCTTCGCTCATGGGGCATGCCTCCGGCGCGCCAGGATCGGCAGGAAGTGCCGGTCCTTGACCATTTCGCCGACCGACGTGCCCTGCTTGACCAGCGCGCCGGTGGGGCAGACCTGCACGCACTTGCCGCAGCCGGTGCAGGTGTCGCTTTCGCCCCAGGGGCGATTCAGGTCGGAAATCACCAGGCAGTCGGCGCCGCGGCCCATCACGTCCAGGGTGTGCGCGCCTTCGATCTCGTCGCACACCCGCACGCAGCGAGAGCACAGCACGCAGCGGTTGTGGTCGAGACGGAAGCTCGAGTGCGAGTTGTCCATGGCATAGCGCACCTGGCGGTAGGGCACGCGCACATGGTCCACGCCGCAGCGCTGCGCCAGCGTCTGCAACTCGCAGTGGCCGTTGGACACGCACACCGAGCAGACGTGGTTGCGCTCGGCCAGCAGCATTTCCACGATCATGCGCCGGTAGCGGGCCAGCCGTTCGCTGCCGGTGCGCACCTTCATGCCTTCGGCCACGCGGGTCGAGCAGGCCGAGAACAGCCGCTCCTGGCCGTTGACTTCCACCATGCACAGACGACAGGCACCCCAGACGCTCAGGCCGTCCAGGTAGCACAGGCTCGGAATCGGGATGCCGTTTTCGCGGCAGACCTCGATGATCGACTCGTCGTCGCGTGCCGACAGGTCGCGGCCGTCGATTTCCAGCGTCACGACGTGGACGCCCGGTGGGGCGGTGGGCAGGGCCATGCGATGCTCCGGTTTCGAAGAAGGGTCAGTGGCCGGTGCCGAGCTTGAGCTCGTACTCGGCGCGGAAGAATCGAAGCGTGCTCAGCACCGGGTTGGGTGCCGTCTGCCCCAGGCCGCACAGACTGGTGGCCTGCACCACGTCGCACAGTTCCTCCAGCAGCGCGAGGTCGGCGCGAGTGCCCTCGCTCCTGGCGATGCGGTCGAGCAGGCCGTGCATCTGCTGCGTGCCGGCGCGGCAGGGCACGCACTTGCCGCAGGACTCGGTCATGCAGAACTCCATGAAGTAGCGCGCCACGTCCACCATGTCGGAGCTCTCGTCCATGACGATCATGCCGCCCGAGCCCATGATCGTGCCCAGCGTCTTCAGGCTGTCGTAGTCGACCGGCGTGTCCAGGTGCTGCTCGGGCACGCAGCCGCCCGAGGGGCCGCCGGTCTGCACGGCCTTGACCGCCTTGCCGCCGGGGATGCCGCCACCGATGACCTCGATGATGTCGCGCAGCGAGGTCCCCATGGGCACCTCGATGAGCCCGGTGTTGACGATGGTGCCGGCCAGTGCGAAGACCTTGGTGCCCTTGGACCGGGGCGTGCCGATGGCCGCGAACCAGGCGCCGCCGTTGCGGATGATGGGCGCGACATTGGCAAAGGTCTCGACGTTGTTGATCAACGTCGGGTGGCCCCACAGGCCGCGCTCGGCCGGATAGGGCGGGCGCGGCCGGGGCTGGCCGCGCCCGCCCTCGATCGAGGCCATCAGCGCCGTTTCCTCGCCGCACACGAAGGCGCCTGCGCCGAGGCGGATCTCGACCTCGAAGGCGAACTGCGTCTCCGCCACCTTGTTGCCCAGGAAGCCCGAGCGTTTGGCCTTGCGGATGGCGGTGGTGAGCCGCTCGACCGCCAGCGGATATTCGGCGCGCACGTAGACATAGCCCTTGTTGGCGCCGATTGCATAGCCCGCGATGGCCATGCCCTCGAGCACGCGGTGCGGGTCGGATTCGAGCACCGCACGGTCCATGAAGGCACCCGGGTCGCCCTCGTCGGCGTTGCAGATGACGTACTTCTGCACATCCGTCATCTTCGCCACGGTGGACCACTTGAGGCCGGTGGGGTAGCCGCCCCCGCCGCGGCCGCGCAGGCCGCTGGTGATGATCTCCTGCACCACTTCGCCCGGCGTCATCTCGGTCAGCGCATGCACCAGGGCCGCGTAGCCACCGGCGGCCACGTAGGCGCGCAGGCTCTCCGGGTCGATGACGCCGGAGTTCTCCAGCACCACTCTTTGCTGGCGCGCGAAGAAGGGCTGGTCGGTGGGGCAGCGCAGCCGCTGCAGCGGCGCGGCGCCGACACTGGCCAGGAGTTCCGGCGCGTCGCCGGGCTGCACGTCGCGGTACAGCACCGAGGCGGCGAGGTCGCTGCCGGGCGCAGCCACGGCCACCAGCGGCCCGGCCGAACACAGGCCCATGCAGCCGACACCCTTGACCTTGCAGCCGCCGCCCGCTCTGCCTGCAGCACCTGCGCCCTGCTCGCCGTCCGCGCCGCGGGCTTCCTGCGCCGCGACGAGCGCGTCGAAGACGGGCTGGGCGCCCGACGACTGGCAGCTGGCCGCCATGCACACGCGTACCTCGTGCGGCACGGCGGCGTCTTGGTCGCGGTAGCTCTGGGCCAGATCGGCCAGATCGTCGACATTCATGACAGCTCCTCGATCCTGGCCAGCAGCTCGCTGGCGCTCTGCTTGCCCAGCACATGGCCGTCCAGCACCACCGCCGGCGCCAGGCCGCAGGCGCCGACACAGCGCGCCGTCAGCACCGACAGGCGGTCGTCCTCGGTGGTGCCGCCCGGCGCGACGCCGAAACGCTGCTCGACGGCCTTCACCAGCCCCGCCGCGCCCTTGATGTAGCAGGCCGTGCCGGCGCATACCACGCAGGCGTGGCGGCCCTTGGGCTTGAGCATGAACAGGTGGTAGAAAGTGGCCACGCCATAGACCTTGGACAGCGGCAGGTCCAGCGAAGCGGCGACGAAACGCAGCGAGCCCTCGTCCAGATAGCCGAAGGCGCTTTGCACCGTGTGCAGCGTCTCGATCAACGCATGGCTGGCGTAGCCGTTGCGGCGCATGGTGCCGTTGACCAGCTTCCAGCGCTTGTCTTCGCTGGGCATGGCGGGGCGTACAGGCTGCAAGGCCATGGATGCTCCTGAGCAGGAAAAACTTTCCGACCGGGCAACAACCCCGGGGCCTGGAGTGGGCGCCCTGCTTTGCCTTGCTTGGCGGCTTCGGGCGCTGACGCAGAACGATTATGCAAAGGCCGAGCCAGCCCGTGGCTGATCCAGGTCAGCAACTGATCCGGCAAGGCGGGCACGCCTGCCTGCGCAACACGGGCTCCGAGTCCTGGAGACGCCAGTGAAGGCAGACTGGCGCGGTGCCCGAGACGGAAAGCGGCGTCGACCTGGCCCTGCGGTGGCGCAGCACGCCAGAGGCCGGCCGCCAGCTGCAGGGCACCGACGCTACCGACGGCATTGGCGGCAGCTGTGGCGAACGCATCGAAATGACGATCTCGTTGCGCTTGCAGCGTGCCGGCCCGGCACGGGGCGCCAGGCCCCACAGCGGTCAGCGCTTGGCCGGTGCGGCGTACCACTGATCCTTGGGCACTACCTTGGGCTGCTCCGGGTCGCTCTCGTAAGCCGGCGTCATGATCGCCACGCCGTATTCATTGAAGACGTCCAGGATCTGGCGGTGCAGTTCGGTGTAAATCGAATTCATCTCGCCGGGCAGGTTGATGTGGGCATTCAGCTCATAGTTGACCGCGAAGTCGCCCAGCGACTTCTGCAGCACGAAGGGCGCCGGCTCCTTCAGCACGCGCGGCGTGCGTTCGGCCGCCATCAACAGCATGGCCTCGACCTGCCGCCAGGGTGTCTCGTAGCCGATGCCCACCGTGGTGTGCAGGATCAGGCCCTGGCTGGCCGCCAGCGTGCTGTAGTTGACGACCGCACTGTTGAGGATGACCGAGTTCGGCACCACGACGTCCTCGTTCTTCAGTGAACGCACGTGCGTCACCTGCAGCCGCACCTCGGTGACTTCGCCGACGATGTCGCCGACCTTGATGCGGTCGCCGACGCGAAAGGCGCGCCGGTAGGTCATCGAATAGCCGGCGATGATGTTGGCGATGATCGAGGTGGAACCCAGCGAGAAGATGATGCCCAGGAACAGCGAAACGCCCTTGAAGGCGTCCGAACTCGAGCCCGGCACATACGGGAAGGCCACCACCACGGCGAAGGCCAGCACCAGCAGACGCACGATGCGGTAGGTGGGCCAGGTCCAGTCGGTGTCGAATCCTTTCAGCTTCACCGAACCCTGCTCGATGGCGCCGAACAGCAGGCGCAGCGTCTGCAGCACGTAGCGTGTCACCAGCACCAGCATGAGCAGGAAGACCAGGCTCGGAATCGACGCCACCAGCCCGCGGCCCATCTCGGCCAGCGGCTTCAGGAACAGACCCAGCAACTCGACGGCCAAACCGCGCGTGCCGGGAAACTGCAGCAGCGCAAAATCCAGCGCCAGGTAGCTGGCCGCCAATGTCAGCAGCCAGAAGACGGCAGCCACGGCGCTGCGCAACCCGCCCCACAGCTGTTCGGCGTGCAGGATCTTGAAGCCGGCAATTTGCAGGTGCTCCAGGCGCGCCCGGTAGCGCCTCTCCAGCGTCGTATCGATCAGGCGCCGCAGGCGCCAAAGGCCCCACAGAACGAGGGCGAGCACCACCGAGGCCGCGGCTGCGACGCCCGCGCCGCGAAGCAGGGCCCGGGGCTCGCGGTCGCTGCGGTAGCGCACGACGGCCTGCGTGATCTGCTCCAGCTGCACCTGCGCCAGCAGCGGCCGATCGATGCCTTCGACGCGGGCGTCGAGTTCGAGCACGGTCACCAGGGTCTGGCTGCCAGCCACGATGGCGGTGCCCAGCGGCCGCTCTTCCAGCTTGACGGCGGCGGGCGAGACGGCCCGGTCGCGGGCGACGGCAACGATGCGCGCAGCAATGGCGTCAGCGCGCGCAGCGGCCGGAAAGGATTCCGAACCCCGCACCTGGAAC
The DNA here is from genome assembly GCA_034522875.1 of Rubrivivax sp. Taxonomy (GTDB): domain Bacteria; phylum Pseudomonadota; class Gammaproteobacteria; order Burkholderiales; family Burkholderiaceae_C; genus Rubrivivax. The sequence continues at coordinate 262,764 of JAXHKY010000001.1, forward strand.
AGCACCTGGCCGTCGATGCTCACCGGTGCCAGGGTGATGCCCTCCGGGATGTCCATGTCGGCCGCAGCGGCGGCGGCCCGCAGCGTGCGCGGTGCATCCGCATCCGCGTTCGCCACCGCCCATGCTGGCCAGGCAGCAGCCGCCAGAAGCAACAACAGTCCCCGGACCCATTGGTACATGAACGCCTCGCTTGGCCTGATGCAGGAACGCTATCACAGGGCATGGCGCCGCCGCGACCCCGCACGCTGGCGCATCGGCCTGGCTTGGATGCGGTAGGCACGCGGCAGTCACCCGGCTGCGCCATCGATATGATGATCCCGGTTTCGAAACACACCCGCGGAGAGCAGCCCATGACCGACGAAGACCCCGACTACCGGCACCAGCGATGGTCGGAGCATTTCGCGGAGATCGACCTCGAGATCGCCAAGCTGGCGACCTTGTGCAAGATCCCCTTGCTCGACCCCGGCGTGATCGAGCGCGTGCTGCACAACGACACCCTGGTCTGCGGCACGCAGAACCCGCGCGCCTTCGACAAGCTGCGCTCGCTGCTGATGATGCATTACTCGGTGCGCGACAAGGCCGTGGTGGCACTCGGCGAGGAGGAGACGATGCAGATCGTGGGCGACATCGTGGCCCGGCTGCGCGAGCGCATCGGCGGCAAGCTGGGCGGACCCGCCGGCTGAAGGCCGACGAACTCAACTCGGCGCAGCCGCCGCCCCTCATTCCCCGGCTGCAGCCGGCAAGGGACCGGCGGCGAGTTCCACCCGCAGCGACCCCGGCACGTCCAGGTGCACGTCGCGCTGCGGGAAGGCGATCGCGATGCCGGCCTCCTTGAGCGCGTCGTGGATCGCGAAGCGCAGGTCGCTGTCGATCCCGGGGCCGCCGCGCGGGCGGTCCAGGCGCGTCCAGTAGCGCAGCCGCAGCAGCAGGCTGTCGGCGCCGAAGTCCTCGAACAGCACGTCGGCCGGCGGCTGCGCCAGCACCTCGGGGTTGCCCTGGGCGCAGCGCAAAATGGCCTGTGCCGCCTGGCTCACGTCGCTGCCGTAGGCGACGCCGACCGCGATCGCGCGCCGCACCTCGGGGCTGCCGCCGCTCCAGTTGCTGATCTGGTTTTCGAGCAGCGCCGAGTTCGGGACAATGGCGTCGATGCCGTCGAAGCCATGCACCGTCGTCGCACGCAGGTCCACCGTGGTCACCGTGCCCGACATGCCACCGACGGTGATGATGTCGCCGACGCGGATCTTGCGTTCGAAGAGGATGATCACGCCGCTCATCAGATTCTTGATGACGTTCTGCGCACCGAAGCCGAAGCCGATGGCCAGTGCGCCGCCGAGGAAGGCAAAGGCGGTGAGCGGGATGCGCGCAAGCTTGAGCACCGTCAGCACCACCATCAACACCAGGACCGAGCTGATCCAGCGCTGGGTCACACGCGCCAGCTGCGGCGTCAATTTCACGCTGTGGCCGATACCTCGCACCAGCAGGCGCGAGATCCAGCCCGAGGCCCAGTAGCCGAGCCCGAGCAGCAACAGCGCGCCGACACTCTTGCCGATCGTCACGCCATGCTCGACGGTGACGCTGCGCCCGTCGATCTGGGTCGTCTCGGTGGCGCTGAAGACCTCGTACTGCCAGACCGCCTTCGCGGTATCGACAAGGCCCGCCCAGCCGCGTTCCAGCCACTCCGACGACGACGTCGGACGGCCGGGCCCGGCGATTTCGCCGCGCACGCGGGTGAGCAGCACGAAAGTGCGTTCGATGCCTTCGCGCAGCAGGTCCTGCGCGTCGGACTGTGCCTGCAGCGCATCCATGACCTGCTGCTCGCCGACCCGGGCGGGCTCGAACCGTGGCAGTTCGGACAGCCGCGCCTGTTGCGCGCGCAACGTGTCGCGCACCAGCCGCTCGTCCTCCAGCAATTGATTGCGCTGATCCTGCAGTTCCTGCTCTGCGGTGTCGAGCCGGTCGTATGCGGAGCGGCGCCGTTGCGCCAGTGTGTTGCCTCCCAGAGCTTCGAGGCGGGAGCGCCAAAGCACCGCCTGGCCTTGCTCGATCTGTTCGAGTTCGCGCAGTCGCCGGATGGCCTGGCTGAGCGGCGGCACCACGCGCTGGCGCAGCGCGTCGGCCTGCGGCGCCGTGGACTCGGCGCGCGCCAGACGTTCCTCGAGCCGGGTGCGCTGCGCAGCGATCGCCAGACGCCGCGCTTCGATCTGCGCCAGCACCTTGGCCAGGTCGGCCTCGTCGAAGCGCAGATGCGGGCGCACGCGTTCGAGTTCGGCCTGCGCCTTGGCTATGGGTTCGCTCAGCGCGGCCAGCTGCTCGCGCGTGTTGCGGCGCTGTTCATCGCTCTGGATCACCTCGAGCTCGTTGACCTGCGCCACCATCTCCGCGAGTTCGAGCGGCGCGCGCGCGACCTCTTGCTGACCGATGACGGCCGCATTGGCCGCTTGCTCGCGGCGCAGGCGCAGGTTGGCCTCGGCGTCGCTGCGGGCGCGCAATGCCGACTCGACCGCGGCGTCGAGCGACTTGAGTCCCTGCCGCAGCGTTGCGCGGCGGCGGACGAGCGTATCGAGATGGTCGCGCAAGGCCTCGGCGTCGAGCAGCGCGTAGGGCGGCTCGCCCGCCAGTACCGGCAGCAGCGGCGCTTCCGCCGCGGGCGCCACCACACCCGGGCGGGACGCATCCAGGGTGTCGACACGGGCTGCCAGCAGGATCTGCAGCCGCGCCGATGCCGTCTGCCGCTGCGCCAGCAGCGGCTCGCTGTCCGGCGGCAATGCGGCCAGCCGTTCGTGTTCGCCGCGCGCCTTCTCGAGTCGCGCCGTCCAGTCGGCCAGCGAGGGTTGGGCGGCTGCGGATGCCGCCAACGCCGCTGGCGCCGGGCTCACGGAAGGCAGGCCCGGCAGGCCTTGCGCCGCCACGGCCCCGCAGACCACGGCCGCCAGACCCGCCAGCAGGCGGGCGAGGCGACCGAGCCGGCTCGCGGCTTCTGCGGCAGCCTCGCGCATCGGCCAGAATCGAGCGCGCGCTGCGCTCGTTGACGGCCTCGCGGCCGGAACCATCGTCGGCCGCATTGCCGCTGACTCGCTTACTTCTTGGGCGCCGGCTCCACCGACAGCGCGACCGCCTCGACGAACTTGACCTCGATTTGGTCGCCGACCTTGACCAGCTTGAACTGCGCCGGGTCCTTCACCTTGAGGTCGACCGTGCGCTCGGGGCCACGTAGGCGGATCGTCTGCGTCTTGGCGTCGACCGCGATCACATCGGCGGTGGCTTGGATCGTGCGGCCGGCCGCAACGCCGGGCTTCTCGCCCGGCTTGGCGGCCACCACCCCGTCGTCCTCGACCTTCTCGCGGATGCCGCCGGCACCGCCCTTCTTGAGCTCGAGCGAGAGCGCCTGCATGTAGCGCGCGACGACCTCGTCGCCGACCTTGATCTGGTCGAAGTTCTTCACCTCGGCGCCGGCCTGCACGACCATCACCTCGCCTTCCGGGCCCTTCAGCGTCACCAGGCGGCTGGCCTTGTCGACCGCCTGCACGGTGGCCACCAGGCGCACGGCGTCGCCGAGCACGACCTTGCCGGGCGAGCTCTCCTTGATGACCATGCCGCCGCTGGGTGTCTGCGCGTGGGCAGCGCCGGCCGCGATCAGGATGGCGGCGACGGCGAGAGTGGAGAGATTCTTCTTCATTGGGAACTCCTGGGTCTGTGGTTAAAGAGAACAGTTCGAAACAAGGTGATCAAGTCACCGGAACTGGAACGGTGGAGAAAAGTAGCTGTGGGCAGACTGTCTTGGGGCGTCCCCGCGAGGCGCCACACGGTGCTGCAATACGGCAGCACACGCGGCGGGTCTTCACTGAACGTTCACCACCACGTACTGTGCGCCCGAGGCCTGGTAGTAGGTCGTGCCGCACTGGTGCAGGCTGGTGCCTTCGATGACGACGACCGTGCACGCGGGCGGCAGCGCGGCCACGTAGACCGAGGTCGCGACGATGGCCCGCCGCGTCGTGCGCCGGGCCACGCCGGCTACGCTGACCGGCGTCAGCGGCCTGCCGACGACGGCGAACGCTTCCTTCATCAGCGAAATGCCGGTGACCGGCTGCTGCGTGGGCAGGTCGGCGATGAACAACGCCGACCCCAGGGCCAGCATCCAGAAGGTCGATGGCTTCATCATTTGCTCCCCTGTGGTGCAGCCAGCTCACCCATCTCGTCGACCGCCAGCGCATCGAGGCGCACCGCGTCTTTCGGGGCGGCGAAGCTGAACCGGGTGGCCGCAATGGCCGGCCTGGTATTCCAGTTGGAGAATTGCACGCTGTACTGCGGCGCGCCGGTGGTCCACTTGGTCGTGATCACGTACTTCAGCGGCAGCGGCTCGTTGCCTTCCTTGACCCACAGCTGCCAGTCGACCATGGCGGTGCGGAATGCCAGATGGTGGGCCGCCATACCACCCACAAAGTCGATGCCGTAATAGCCGCTGCTGACGACCCCCGAAGCCAGTACCGTGTAGGGATCGGCGACAAGCAGGTCGCCGCCCGGCAGGCTGATGCCCAGGCCAGTTTCCAACGCACTCAGCGCACTGTCCAGTGTGCCGGTCAGGTCTTTCTGCATATAGGCATTGGCGGTTTTGCCGTACAGCGTCAACTGCTTGCCGTCATAAAACACTTCGGCATCGGCCAGCCGGCCGTGGCGGGTGATGTGCAGGCGCGAAGGCCGCTGCACCACCGCCGTGGCAGTGCTGTTGAACTGCAGCTTCTGCCCTTGCTCGGTGATGATCTCGTTGCCGATGTCCGCCGACACGCTGAAGGCTGACGTGCCGGCCAGGAACCTGGACATGGCACGCAGAATCTCGTCGGCATGCGGATTGATGCCTTCCGCTGCCAGGGCCGGTACAGCACAAGCGCCGACCAGCCCGAAAACCGTCACGGCCCGCAGGCCACGACCGACCCATCGATCAAGTTTCACAAGAGCTCCTTGCTCTGTTTGCGTGTGAACGCGGTGAACGAACACGATTGTCTTCGATGGCATCGAGGTGGCTGCCGATCACGGCGGCGCCGGCTTGCGCGTCACGATCAGCGGCCCGTCGACGGCCTGCATAACCATAGCCACCGGCAACTCGTTTTCCAGCAGCGTCGTCATCGCGCGCAGGTATTTGCGGATGTGGCGGAAGAACTTCTTGTAGCCGGCGCACAGGTAATGCAGCCCCGGCTCTCCGTCGGGCGTGACGGCGAAGCGGTGCTTGGGGCAGCCGCCCCAGCAGGCCTGCTTCACGTCGCACTCGCGGCACTGGCGCGGCAGCGTGGTCTCCTTGTGCGGGCCGAAGCCCGAGGCGACCGAGCGATCGACCATCGCGCCGAGTTCGTCGGTGAGCACGTTGCCGAGCTTGTATTCCGGATAGACATAGTGATCGCACGCGAAGACGCTGCCGTCGTGCTCCAGCGCGACAGCGCGGCCGCAGCGCGGCGAGAAGATGCACACCGGCGACGGCTCACCGACCCAGGCCGTGAGCGCCCATTCGAAGTTCATCACGAAGGTGGTGCCGACGTCCTTGCGCACCCATTCCTCGTAGATCGCGATCAGGAAGTCGCCATAGGCCTCGGGCTCCACCGTCCAGGGCGTGACTCTCGTATTCGGCTCGGGCCGGTCCAGCACCGCCGGCCGCGCCAGCCAGAGCTTGATCGCCTTCGTGCCGTCGTCGGGTTCACGCTCGATGATGGGCGTGAACTGCATATAGTGGATGCCCATGTCCTTGAAGAAGCGGTAGACCTCGAGCGGGTGCTTCGCGGTCTCGCGGCCGACGCAGGCCAGGGCGTTGAATTCGACGCCGTGCTTCTGCAGCAGGCGTACGCCCGCCATCACGCGCTCGAAGGTGCCCTGCCCTTGCCGGTCCTTTCGGTAACGGTCGTGGATGGCCTGCGGGCCGTCGAGGCTGACGCCGATGAAGAAGTCGTTCGCCTTGAAGAACGCACACCATTCGTCGTCGAGCCGCATGGCGTTGGTCTGCAGCACATTGCGGATCGTCTTCGTCGCGCGCCAGGGCTTCTGCAGTTCGACCACGCGGCGGTAGAAGTCGACGCCCAGCAATGTCGGCTCGCCGCCGTGCCAGACGAATTCGACCACCGGTGTCGGCTGCGCGGCAACGTACTGCTCGATATATTTCGCCAGCACCTCGTCGGACATCTTGAACGACTGCCCGCGCGGGTAGAGTTCGCGCTTTTCCAGGTAGAAGCAATAGTCGCAGGCAATATCGCAGATCGACCCGATCGGCTTGGCCAGCACATGCAGGCCGGCCGGTGCACCCTTGATCGTGGCGCTCATCGTGTCAGGCGCCTGCGCGCAGCGGCGCGGCGGCACCCCAGCAATGGCCCCGCCAGGCGCTCCGCGGCCACGGGCCGTTCACCGCAGCACCGGTCGTGCGTTGACCGGTTGCACCGGCCGATTGTTCGCGAAGCCGAGCGTGGTCTGGAAGGCCTGGATCTGCTCCTTCGAGACCGTCATCGGCTTCTTCATCACGACCCAACGCACGCCCTCGGTGCAGGGCGGGGTGGTCAACGATCCGTTGTAGCGGTAGTAGTCCCTGTCGGTCGGCAGCAACCCGGCCGCGGCGGCCTTCACCGGCAGTGGGTTCTTCTCGCCTTCGGCCTTCGGCATCTTGCTCCATGCCGCGCCGATGGTCGGGTTCGCCTTGCCCTCTTCGAACATCACCGAAACCACCGCCAGCATGCCGTCCTTGTCGGCATGCACCAGATGCGCCTCGAGGGGGAAGGATTTGCCGTTGATTCGATTCTCGCTGGGCGAGTGGAAGTGGAACTGCTTCAGGTCGAAGCGGATGCCATCGACAGTGATGCCGCTGCCGGCGTCGTAGTTGACCTGGATCGTGTGGCCGTTGTTGAGGACCTCGGCCCCTCCGGCCTCGTAGCCGAACTGCACAGGCTTCATCTCGGCCTCAGTGGTGCCGGCAACGTCGATCGGCGACTGGTTGCGGCCGGCACAGGCGGCGAACTCGGGTTTGAGCGTCGTCCACTTGTCCGGGGCGACGGCGCCCGAGTAGCCCCAGTGGACGCCATGCCCGGGCTGCTCGCCGGCCGCCAGGGCCGTGCCGCAGGCAGCGCCGAGCGAAAGGGTGAGTGCGGCGAACTTCGTCTTCATGGCTCTTTCCTTTGTAAAGTGGCCGGCGGCGCACGCGCCGGCACGAGTTTGCACAGCACCCTTCGGGATGTGTCCGCCCACCAGCTAGCTCAGGACCAGCTCAGGGCTAGCTCAAGGCTTGCTCACCGACAGCGCCAGCGCCTCGGTGTGGCGCACGTGCACGTTGTCGCCCACGCGCAGCGCGCCGAAGCCCTGCACCGACTTGTCGACCGTGACCGGGAAGACATTGCCCTGCGGGCCCTTGAGCGTGAGCACGCGCTTGATCGGGTTGATGGCCTCGATCGTGGCCGAGACATCGGTCACCTCGATCACCTCGCCGGCCGGTTTCGCGCCCTTGGCCGCGACGCCGACCGCGACGGCGCTGTCGGCGGCGGGCGCCTTGCCGTCCGAAGTGACGTAGATGGCCACCGACTCGTAGTACTGGAGCTTGACCGCGTCGCCGACGCGCACCTGGTCGAAATTCCGCGCCGCCTTGTCGACCTTGACCGTCAAGACATTGCCTTGCGGGCCACGCAGCGACACGGTGCGATTCGCACGGTGCAGCGCGACGACGCGCCCGCTGATTTCGCTCACCTCGGACATCTCGATGGACGGCTTCTCGGGCATGGCGCAGCCCACCATCAGGATACTGGCAACAAAGAGCGTGGCCGCCGCGATGGCGCGGCAGGTTGTCTTCATCGTCATGATTCGTCTTCTTTCAGTGGGGGGCGGTCGATCCGGCCCGGGACCCCGGGCCGGTGTTCTTTCAACGCACTTCGACCGTCAGTTTCGGAATGTGGCCGGTGAAGCGCGACTTCGCTTCGGCACCGATCGTCTCGACCACCGGCGTGCCGAGGTCGATGCCGATGTCGGCTGTTTCGTCGGCCGAAAACATGCCCGCCTGGGTGCGCTCGATGCGGCCCTCGCCGAAGGGCTGGCCGTTGACGAGCAGCGTGCCCTTGCCGCCCTTGCCCGGTCCACCGCCGTCGTAGTCGAACACGAACTGCAACGTCGACTTGCCCGCTGGCAGCTTGGACGTGCCGACGATGGACGTGCGCTTCAGGCCGAGGAAGTTGTAGTCGTAGGCCGGCACGCCGTCCTTGACGTACAGCGACCAGCCGCCGAAGCGGCCGCCCTGCGCGATCAGCGTGCCGTTCGCGCCGGCTTCGGGCACCTCCACCTCGGCGGTGAGGGTCTTGGAGCGGTTCTTCACGTTCACGAACACACCCTCGAGCATGCCGGTCATGCCTTCGGCGAGCGTGATCGACGTGCGGCCCTCCATCAGGTCGGGCCGGCCGACGGCCTTCGCGTCGAGGCGTTCGAAGACGCGGTCGTCGATCGGCAACACACCGTATTTCTCGGCTTCCTTCAAGAACAGCGCCTGCAGTTCGGCGAGCTTCTTCGGGTTCGCCGCGGCGACGTCGTTGGCCAGGCTGAAGTCCTTGCCCACCTCATAGAGCTCCCACACGTCGTCCTTCAGCGGACGGCGTGGCTGGGCCTCCCAGGGCGCGCGGTGGATGGTGCGCGCGAACCAGCCTTCATGGTAGATCGCGCGGTTGCCGGCGATCTCGAAATACTGCGTGCTGCGGCCCTTGGCCTGCGGGTTGTCGAAGGTGGCGAGCAGGCTCTTGCCGGCCATCGGCACCTGCGGCGTGCCGTTGACGACCTTGGGCTCGGGCAGCCCGGCGGCCTGCAGCACGGTAGGCGCGACGTCGATGACGTGGCTGAACTGGCTGCGGACTTGGTTCTTCGCCTGGATGCCCTTGGGCCAGTGCACCACCATGCCGTTGCGTGTGCCGCCGAAGTCCGACGGCACCTGCTTCATCCAGCCGAAGGGCGCGTTGAACGCCACCGACCAGCCCGCCGCCATGTGCGGATAGGTCTCGGGACCGCCCCACTTGTCGAGCAGCTTGATCATGTCTTCCACCTTCTCCGGCACGCGGTTGAAGTAGGTGTACTCGTTGAACATGCCGTGCTCGCCGCCTTCACCGCTGGTGCCGTTGTCGCCCGCGATATAGAAGACCAGCGTGTTGTCGGCCTCGCCGACTTCGTCGAACGCCGCGAGCATGCGGCCGATCTCGTGGTCGGTGTACTCGACGAACGCGGCAAAGACCTCGGCCTGGCGTGCGTACAGGCGCTTCTGGTCGGCGCTCAGCGTGTCCCAGTCCTTGATGGCCTGTGGTTTGGCGGCGAGCTTGGTGCCCGCGGGCACGACGCCCATCGCGATCTGACGGGCGAGTGATTCCTCGCGCACCTTGTCCCAGCCCTGGTCGAACTTGCCCTTCCACTTATCGATCCAGGCCTTGGGCACGTGGTGCGGCGCATGGACGGCACCGGGCGCGAAGTACACGAACGAGGGCTTGTCCGGCGTCAGCGCCTTCTGGTACTTGATCCAGGCGCGCGCCTTCTCGGTCATGTCGGTCATGGCATGGTAGTTCGGGTCGTTTGGCAACTCGACCTGCGCCACGCCGTCGTAGAGGAACGGTGCCCACTGGTTGGTCTCGCCACCGAGAAAACCGTAGAACTTGTCGAAGCCCTGGCGCGTGGGCCAGCGGTCGAAGGGCCCTGCGACGCTGGCTTCCCAGGCAGCCGTCTCATGCCACTTGCCGAAGGCGCCGGTGGCGTAGCCGTTCAGGCGCAGCATCTCGGCCAGCGGCGCGGTGCGGTTCGGAATCTGCCCGGTGCTGCCTTGAAAGCCGGTAGCCAATTCGGTGATAAAGCCCATATTCACCTGGTGGTGGTTGCGCCCGGACTTCAGCGCTGCGCGTGTCGGCGACGACAGCGCGGTGGTGTGGAAATTGTTGTAGCGCAGCCCCTGGCTGGCGAGTTGGTCCAGGACCTTGGTGGGCACCGGCCCGCCGAAGGAACTGGTGGCGCCGAAGCCGAGATCGTCGATCAGCACGATGACGATGTTGGGCGCCCCCTTTGGCGCCTTGACATCGAAGTTCTGCGGCATCTTGGCGTTGCGCGCGTCCAGCACCGCGCTGTGCGGGACCCGCGGCTCGCGGACCGGCAGCTGGGTGCGGTCGATCGGCGCCTGTGCCGAGGCCGCGCTCGCGCACAGCGCGGCCAGCAAGGGCGTCAGCGCGCCTGGTTTCACTCTAGAACTCATCTTCTGCTCCTGCTCTGGATGGGGATGCAATGGCGCGACGCCCGTGCCGTCACGGCTTCTGCACCGTCACGTAAACGAGGTTGTTGCCCTGGAAGGCGCTGCGGTAGTAGACGCTGCCGCATTGGTAGTACTCGACGCCGCCGGCAGCCATCGGTGAGCAGCCGGCCGGCAACGCGGACACCACCGAGCCCACCGCGGGAGCAGCGGGAGCAGCGGAAGCAGCAGGCGCAGCGGGCTTGGGCTGCGCGGCGGCAGCCTGTTGCTGTGCAGCGGCCTGCTGCTGCGTCGCCGCGGTGGTCGCGGCAGCGGTTGTGGCGGCCGCGGTCCCGGCCACAGCGACGCGCGCCGTGGTGCGCCGGGCCACGCCGGCGACCGACAGCGGCGTCAGCGGCGCGCCGACGATCGCGTGCGCCTCACGCAGAAAGCCGCGTGCGGGCGCGTCGCCGGTGGGCAGGTCGGCGACGTAGAGCACGGGCGCGATCAGCGCGGCGACCAGGCCGCGCGACAGGAGGGAACGGTTCATGGTGGGGCTCCTCACTTGGGGCCACCGGTCGCAGTGCGGGCCGGCGGCAGGAAATCGATCTTCTTCGCGCCCGCGGGCGGCACGAAGCTGAAGGTCTGCGGCGTGATCGGCGGTTGCAGGTCCCACTGGGTCACAACGACCTCGAACTGCGGCGCGTTGACCACGTCGCGGGTGGTGATGACCAGCTTGCGCGGCAGCGGCTGCGCGCCTTCCTGGATCCAGATCTGCCAGTCGACATGCGGCGCGCGGAACGCCAGGTGATCGCAGCGCACGCCCTCGATGACGCTCTTGCCGACGACGAAGCCCTGCGTGACGCCGTCCATCAGGATGTCGTAGGCGTTGCGTTTCACCAGTTCACTCGCCGGTGCCACGATGTCAAGCCGGTCGCGCGCGAGGTCGAGCATGGCCTCGAGCGTGGGTGGTGCCGGGATCGTCGCGTAGACGTTCTGCGCCGGGTTGTGCAGCGTCAGCGACTTGCCGTCGTAAATGAAGACCTGGTCGACGAGGTCGCCGCTGCGCTCGGCGCGCAGGCGGTCGGGACGCTGCACGACCTGCCGGGCCCGGTGGTCGAACTGGATCTTCTGGCCCGAGGCCAGCACCACCTCGAAGGTATTGCGGACCTGCACCGCGAAGCTGGACTGGCGGGCGACGAAATCGGTGGACGCGCGCAGCAGCGTGGTGGCCTGCGGGTCGATGTCGCCCGGCTGTGCGCCGGCGCTGGCGAGCACCAGCATGCCGAGAGAGAAGGCAGCGGCAAGGCTGCGAGGCAACCGTTTGAGCATTTTGGGAACTCCGGAGGTGGATGGCGGGCGGTGTCGTATCAGTGACGACGCGAGGACGATGTACCGTCGGCAGCATCGGCCGGCGGCTGGAACAACAGTTGCCGCAGCCGGCCCGGACCCAGCGCCCGGTGGACTTCCTGGGTGGCGACCAGCGGCAGCAGAACGAGCAGCAGCACCACGATGCTGGCCAGCGTCTCGAGCCGGGCGCTGCCGCCGAGTTCGGCCAGCGTGGCACCTATCGACCGCCCATGCCAGGCGCCGACGCCGATCTCCTCCAGCAAGGTGAGCACGACCAGCACGACCAGCAGCATGCCCACGCGGCTGGCGATGCGCATCGCCAGCGTGCGCGTTTTGACGCGCGTGCCCGCGCCCAGCGCGTCGCCGATGAGCAGGAACTTCCCCAGCACCAGGGCCTTGACCGCGGCGACGCCGAAGGGCAGGTAGTGGATGCCTTCCTGGTTCAGCGCGCCGGCCTTGTAGAGCAGCAGCACGCCAAAGCAGAGGTACAGGTAGGCGCTGATCGCCAGATAGCTGAGGATCTCCTCGCGCAGCCGGGCCTTCAGCCCGCCGCCGTGCTTGACCGGTTCCGAAGACATGACCGAGGCCCGGTCTACCATCGGAAAACGGCGGCGATGCCGGGGCCGCTGAAGTTGATGTCCTCGATCGCGCTGTCGGACTTCATCTCGTAGTCGAGCACGCGCCAGGCGGCGACCACCTCGCCCCAGCCGAACGCATAGCCGACGCCGGCCATCGCCTGCCAGGTGAGCTTGGACTCGCCGCCGCCGATGTCCAGATAGAACGGAGCGAACCAGCGACTGCCCGCACCGAAGGCGGCGCGACCCTTGAAGCCGACGATCGCGTCCCACTGCGTCAGGCTCGCATCGATGCGCCCGCTGCGGTCGGGCGGCGCGATGGCACCGATATTGCCCGTGAGCGTCCAGTCGATCTGCTGCTCGACGTCGAGCCGGCGCGCGCCGGCCAGCAGGTCGAGTTGCCAGGTCGGTGTCGACGCCGCCCGGTACAAGCCGGCCAGCGCCCAGGCCGAGCCCTTCAGGTCCAGGTCCACGTTCGCATTCACGTCCGCGGGCAGCACGCCGCCGATGGTGAGGCCGCGCGAACCGGTCTTCGTATCGCCGAGATTGAGGTAGATCAGATCGGTGTAGACACCCCAGGGGCCGCGCACCGCTTCGAACGAGCCCATGAAGGTGAACTGGAGGTTTTCCAGGATCTGGTCGATGTCGACGCTCACGTCGCTGCCGCCGCCGCTGGCGGGCAGTCGCGTACTGCCGCTCAAGGTAGGGAAATAGCCGTAGATGGCGGCCTGGAACTGCCAAGTGTCTGCCGTCTGGGCGCTGACGGTGACGGGCGCGATCAGGCCCGCCAACAACGGCAGCGCAAGCATCGCCGGGATGCGACTCGAATTCTTCATGGGCTTCTCCTTGTTTTGCCGGCACAACGCGCCGGGGCCGGGGCCGATGCGCAGTGACGCGCCTTCACATGCAATGAAGCGCACTGACACGCACTGACACGCACAGATACGACCCCGAAAGTAAATCTGATTGTGGGAACTTCCGTCCCCGCCCGATTGACCGCAGCAGACGCCGACTTGACAATTCGCGCCACCTGCTTTGCGCAAAGTCAAGTCGATGCGTTCCCCCGCCGCCCCTGCCGCCCCTGTTAACTCCGCCTCCCGCGCGGCTTCCTCCTTGCCCGTCGCGACGGATGCCAAGGGTCAGCGCGGTGTCGTGGGCGAGGGCAGTGTGCGTGTCGGCCCGCTGATGGCGCTGCCGCAGGTGCTGGACGAACTGGGCGCCGACACCGACACCTTGCTGGTTGAACAGGGCTTTCACCGGACGGATTTCGAGGACCCCGAGAGCGTGATGCCCGTGCACGCGATCGACCGGCTGCTGCACCGCGGCGCCGAAGTCACGGCCTGCCCCCAGCTGGGTGTGCTCGTCGGCCGTCGCGGTTCGCTGTCGGCGCTGGGCGTGCTCGGCTTCCTGATGCGGGCGTCGAAGACGGTGGGCGAGGCGCTGCAGATCTTGGAGCGGCATCTGCAGGTGCAGGACCGCGCGGCAGTCGTCAGCTTCGAAGTCAGCGGCGGGCAGGGCCGCCTGGGTTATGCGCTGACGGTGACCGGGCTGAAGGCGACCGACCAGACCTATGGCTTGGTCGCGCTCATCGCCATTCAAATCATGCGCGGCCTGTGCGGCCCCGGCTGGCGCGCCAGCGAAGTGCATCTGCCGTTCCGCGCGCCACGGGATGCGGCGGCTTTGCGCGAGGCCTGCGAGTCGCCGCTGCGTTTCGGCACCGATCGCATGGTGCTGGTGTTTCCTGCCAGCGACCTGGCGCGTCCGGTGCCCACCGCCGACCCGCTGCTCTACCGCATGATGGCCGAACGCGTGTCGCAGCTCGAGGCCGTCGCGCCGCGCGGCCTGATCGACGAGGTGCGGCAGATGCTGCGTGCGCTGGTGCTCACGACCAAGTGCACCCCGAGCCTCGTCGCGCGCCGGGTCGGCATCGCGGCGCGCACGCTGAACCGGCGCCTGGCCCTGGAGGGAACGAGCCTGCGCGCGCTGCGCGACGAGGTGCGGCGCGACACCGCCTGCCAGTTACTCGCGCAGACCGCGCACTCGGCCGCGGACATTGGGCAGTTGCTGGGCTATGCCGAACCCGCCGCCTTCACCCGGGCCTTCAAGCGCTGGGCCGGGGTGGGGCCTGCGCAGTGGCGTGCGCAGCAAAAAGGCGCCGCCTCTGGCCCTGCCCTCGCGCCCTGACTTCCTGCTGTTCAACGCCGAGCGAGTCAAAGTGCACACGATGACCCTGGCCCGCAAGCAAGTCCGCCCCACCTCAGAGGCCAATATGGGCCGAAAGTCAAAGTCCCGCGCACGCGCCTCCGTTTGAGAACCCGCTCCCCGACCAAGATCCAGAACCTGGACTTCAGCGCGCCGGCGAGTTCTGCCGTGATACGCTGATAACACTTGATTTCCTTTTGGACGGGAATGTGATGAATCTGAAAGCGGAGCCGAAGCTGGAGACCTGCGCCAGAGCGCGAAAGAGCGGGGCGCTGCGTGGCTTGCGGGCACTCAGCGCCGCGCTCGTGCTGGCCGTGCCGGGCGCCTGGGCGCAGGTGGGCGATGCCAAGCTCATGCTCAAGGCCATGTCGGACTATGTGGGTCGCCAGAACACCATTGAACTCAGTTTCGACAGCGACATCGAGGTCATCACGCCCAGCTTGGAGAAGATCCAGTTCACCAACTCCGGCGACGCCCTGCTGCAACGGCCGAACAAGCTTCGCGCCCATCGCGTGGGAGGCTATGCCGATGTGGCCATGTCCTTCGACGGCAAGACCGTCAGCATCCTTGGCAAGCACATCAACGCGTATGCGCAGTTCGAAGCACCGGGCAGCGTGGATCAATTGATCGCGGCAATGCGGGCGGGTCACGGTGTGGCCTTGCCCTTCGCCGATCTGCTGCTGACGAGTTCCTATGACGCCCTCGTTGCCGGTGTTCTGGAAGCCAAGTACATCGGACGCGGCGTCATCGATGGCCGGGAGTGTGAACACCTTGCCTTTCGCAATTTCGACACCGACTGGCAGCTCTGGATCGAAACGGGCGCCAGCCCCATCCCTCGCAAGATGGTGATCACCAGCAAGACCCTGAACAGCGCGCCGCAGTACACGCTGCGTGTCAAGGCCTGGAAAACCGACGTCAAGCCGGCGGCGGACGCCTTCGTCTTTTTGCCGCCAAGCAACGCAAAAAAGCTCAGCCCGGACGGCCTGATCGGGCTCGACGAACTGCCGCCCGAGGCCAGCACTGCAACAAGGAAGTGATCATGACGACACGCAAATTCTTGATGGTGGCAGGCTTGGCTGCGACCGGTTGGCTTGGCTATGGCGAAAGCGGCTTGTTGGCCGCCGCTCAAGCCGTTGTCGGCGCACCCGCGACCCCGGTCAGCTATGCCGGTGTGGCACGCCGATCCACGGTGGGCGCCGGTGCGCCAGGCGTAGGCGTCGCGCCCGGTGTCGGCGTGGGAGCACCCGGTGTGGGCGTCGCCCCGGGTGTCGGTGCGCCCGGTGTCGGCGTTGCTCCTGGCGTCGGCGCCCCTGGCGTGGGTGCGGCGCCAGCGAATCGAGGAGGTCCGGTCAATCGCGTTGGGGTGCGCTGAACAAGCCATATCACTGAAGTCTGCCTGAGCCGCGCCTGCAGTCGAAAACACATCGCCACAGGTTGCAACGCTAAAACGCAGCCGGGGTTGCACTGCGCGCCGTGTCGGCGCGACGCTGCCGACCTCAGGGCAACCCTGAGGTCGAAGCTGAAATGCGACCCATGTGAACAGCCACGCAACGACAAGCTGCGCATCGACCGCGAGATCACCGACCCGAATGAGCGCGCAGCCGTCGTCCGCGACGTGCTGCGATCGCTGGGAACCCAGAAACTGGCCACCGCAGCCTGACAATCAACGGCATGACATTGCAGCTCACCGGCGCCTGGACCCTTGTCATCGCGCTGCTGACGATCCTGCTCGGCCGCGGGCTCAACCGCTGGATTGCGCCACTGGAGCGCAGCAACATCCCGCCGGCGGTCAGCGCCGGGCTGCTGCTGTCGCTGGTGCTGTCGGGGCTGCGTGCCGGCGGCTGGCTCGACGTCAAGTTCGACAACGGCCCGCGCGACGTGCTGCTGCTCGTGTTCTTTGCGTCGCTGGGCTTCGGCGCCCACCTTGGCCGGCTGCTGGCGGCCGGCAAGGACACGCTGATCATCTGCCTGGCGGTGCTGCTGGCGATCCTCGGGCAGAACGCCGTCGGCGTGGGCGTCGCCCGGCTGTTCGGCGAGCCCGGCACACTCGGACTGTTCATGGGCAGCTTGGCCTATCTCGGCGGACACGGCACGGCCACCGCGTGGTCGGGCACCGAAGAAGGCGCGGCGGTGGCTGGCGCATTCGAGGTCGGGATCGGCAGCGCGACGCTGGGCCTCGTGCTCGGCGCGCTGGTCGCCTCACCGCTGTCGGTGTGGCTGGCCGGGCGTGGCACGGCCGGTGGCGGCGCAACCACCACGGCAGACACGGCGGAGGCCGGCGCCAGACCCGTACACGAGCCGGTGCTCTCGTCCGACCGCTGGCTGCTGCCGCTGGCCGCGCTGATCCTGTGCCTGGCCACCGGGCCGCTGCTGGTGGGCTGGGCCGCATCGGCAGGCCTCAAGATGCCGGGCTTCCTGGCGGCGCTGCTGATAGGCGTGCTGCTGACCAACCTGGCCGATGCCGCCCGCCGCCCCTTCGACACCGACGTGACCGATCTGGTCGGCTCCATCGCGCTGCGCATCTTCCTGGCCATCGCGATGTTGTCGCTGGACTGGCTGCAACTCATCGACAAGCTGCCGCTGTTGCTGACGGCCGCCATCGTGCAGGCGCTCGTGACGGCCTTCATCGGTGTGGCCGTGGTCTTCACGCTGATGGGCCGTGGCCGCGAAGGTGCCGCCGCGGCCGGCGGCTTCGTCGGTTTCGGCCTCGGTGCGATGCCGGTCGGGCTGGCGGTGGTGCGCCGGTTCAACGCCCGGCTGGGTGCCACGCCGCGCGCGCTGCTGGCCATCACGTTGGCGGCGTCGCTATTCCCGGACACCGTCAATGCGTTGATCCTGACAGCCCTGTTCCGCTGGCTGGGCGGTGCCTGATCCAGATTGCATTCATGGGCCAGGCTGCCTGAGGCGGCTGATGGCGCTTCGCTGAAGTTCAGCGGCTGAGTCGCCGGTGCCGCCTCCCGTTCCGGAAAATGGCCCGGTCACCTGAACGCGCCGCCATTGGGCGGTGAATCGAGCCGGTACCGGGGACCCTGGCGCCAGGCAGCGCCGCGCGGGTGGCTTATCGTCGGGCGGCACCCAGGGCGACCGAGGCGCAGCGCCCGGGTTTGTGAGTGAACGGGTTTGGCACTTCAGGAGCATTGCGCGCAGGCGACTGGCCGGCCGCCCCGGAGGGCGCTGGGCGCCGCTCGGGCGCGTGAGAAGGCAGGGAGGCGATGGGTGAGGAAGAGACCTTTAAGATAGTCGGCAACAATCACTCCGTCCATCTGATTTCTGATTTGGACGCGAACAACTCCAGGAGAGAAGACCATGAAGATGATGCAAATCGGCCGTAACGTGGGTCTGTGCGTGGCGGTGGCAGCGCTTTGCGCGCCGTTCGCGCAGGCGCAGGACGCCAAACCGGTGGACCCAAAAGTCAAGAAGGCCGAGTTGCGCAAGATGTGCGACGAGGCGCTGGCCGATCTCTACAAGGCCAAGCCCGAGATCAAAGCCGCCGTGGCCAAGTCCGCCGGCTATGGCTGTTTCACCAGCTTCGGATTGTCTTTCTTCGTCGGCGGTGCCGGCGGGCAGGGCCTGGTGCACTCGAACCGCATGAAGACCGACACCTACATGAACATGGCGCAGGCCAGTGGCGGCTTCGACTTCGGCGTCAAGCAATACCGCGAAGTGTTGGTCTTCAAGGACAGCAAGACGCTGGACCGCTTCGTCGACAAGGGCTGGGAATTCGGTGGCAGCGCCACCGCCGCCGCTGCCGCAGGCGGCAAGGGCGGCAGTGTCGACGACACGCAGATCTCGGCCAGCGCGATCCAGGTCTATCCGATGACGACCACCGGTCTCGCCGCTGGCGTGTCTGCCGCCGGACGCAAGTACTGGAAGGACACCGAGCTCAACGCGGCGAAGTAGGCGCCCCGCGGGGCCGGCCGCTCATGAAACTGCCCCGTCCGCGCGGGGCAGCCAGGCGCGTCATGCTCACGCGTGCCGGGTCTTGCTACTTCCGCGCGGCACGCAGTTGTTCCAGCACGGCCAATACCTTGTCCGACGGCTTGTCGATGCAACGGTCGATCAGGCGGTCGGTGTCCTCGGCCAGGTCCTTCACCGGCAGCAACTGCTGATTGACGCGGCCGCTGACGAAGCCGTGGAAATAGAGGAGCGTGAAGTCGCGCTCCTCGCCGCTCAGGCGCAGCAGGGTGCGGCACTCCAGTTCGTGAATGGCCTGCTGCCGCGGTTCGCCGGCTGGCGCGGCTTGGGCCCGTGCGGTGTTCCAGGCCAGGTTGCAGACCAGGGCGGTGGCGAGGGTGAGGACAGACAGGCGGTTCATGGGGTTCGCCGATGACAGACGTGGCCCACCCGATGCCGCCAGGTAGCCTCCCCCCGTAATCCTGAACGAACCCGGGCGCACGTGCGAGGGCATCGCGGGCCTGCGACCACTGCGCCTGTGCGATATCGCGCAGATCACCGGCATCCCGCGCGAAACCGTGCGCCGCAAGCTAGAACGTCTGGCGGCCGACTGTCATGTGCAGCGCACTGGCGACGGCTGGGTCGTCAGCCGGGAACGGGTCGAACCCGAACTGCGCGAATTCACGCGCGAGAGTGCCTACGGGCTGCTCGTCTCGCCCGACAAGATCATGGCGGCGCTGCGAGATGCCGACTCGAGCGAGCGCCCGGTATGAACCATCGCGACAAGGCGATGACATGACGTGAGCGCCAAGGAGCGGCGCTGACTCTATAGCGACAAAACATCACGACGCTATGATGTCTCTTTTACCCCCTGGAAACACAACATGTCCACCACCGATGCCGTTCGCTCCACGGTCTATCTGGACCCGGAACTGCACCAGGCCTTGCGGCTGAAATCGGCCCACAGCCAGCGCAGCATGTCCGACATCGTCAACGAAGCACTGCGCCAGGCGCTGCGCGAGGACCAGGAAGACCTGTCCGCCGTGCGCGCCCGCGGCAAGGAACGTGCGCTGAGCTACGAGGACTTCCTGGCCAAGCTCAAGGCCGATGGCACGCTTTGAACTGCGCGTCCGACCTTCGGTCGCGAAGGACCTGCGCGGCATCCCCAAGGCCGACGTCAAACGCATCCTGGCGCGCATGGAGGGCCTGCGCGACGAACCGCGCGCCCCGGGTTGCGAGAAGCTCAGCGGCGCCGAGTTGTACCGGGTGCGCCAGGGCGTGTACCGCATCGTCTATGAGATTCACGACGAGTGGATCGTGGTCGAGGTGATCCGCGACGGCCATCGCGGCAAGGTCTATCGACGCAGCTAGGCTGAAGAATAGGGAGTCGCCGCAGGGCGGCGAAATGGACCCCCGGCAGCTTCGCGGGTGATGTAGGTCTTCGGCGTCGCCTGAAAGGAGGCCCCGGCATGCCGCGCCAGGCAATTGGGCCGGTTCGCCTGCACCGACACCCCGGCGCAGGTCAGGCCGCCACGGCTCGAACCGCCCAGCCCAGCATCAGCAGGCCGATGGCGGCGATCCAGCCGCCGGCCACGCGCACCGCCACGCGGGTCCACGCCGCGCGCAGCGACAACGAGCCCGCCGCGGCCAGCGCAGCGACCACGAAGACGGTGCCCGCGATGCCGAGCAACCCGCTCGGCTCGCGTTCGGCAGCGGCGATCGCCGCCCCGTTCAGCCCGCCGTGCAGCAGACCGAGCGCGACGGCCAGCACAGTGGCCCACGCGGGGGTCAGCCGCGCGCTCGCTGCCGTCAACCCGCCCAGGGCGAGCAGCGACACCGCGGTGATGCCGTCCGGCGGCACACTGCCCGCGCCGAGAAAACCCGCCACCCCGCCGGCCAGCCAGGCCAGCGGCAGGACGAACAGCACGCGCCGGCCTGCGCCGGGCCCGTTCAGGCCGGCAAGCAGCGCCAGTGCGACCACCGGCAGCAGGTCCTCCAACGACAGCAGCAGGTGCGCGATGCCGTCGACCAGCGGCCCGAGTCCGGTGCTGGTCAGGTGCGCGTGCGCGGTGGCCGGCGCCGCCAGCACTGCTGCCCACGCCGCAAGCGCCGTAAACGCCCGCAGCCTCACACCAACGCCCGCCAGAGGAAAAAGCAGCCGGCGCAGCCGACGGCGGCGCCGAGGCCGCGCAACGCAAGACGCCCCGCCGACCAGCGATGGACGAGCCCGATGCCGATGCCCACCGCGTGCAGCAGCCCGGTGGCGACGACGAAGCCGACGCTGTACATGAGCCCGCTCTGCCCGTCGGGCAGCTCGGTGCCGTGCGCGTGGCCGTGGAATACCGCGAACACCGCCACCAGAAGCGCCGCCAGCGCCAGCGGAGGGCGCGCCTGCAGTGCGACCATGGCACCGAGCAGGATGGCCGACGCGGCAATGCCGACCTCGACCCCCGGCAAGGGCACGCCGACCAGGCCGAGGAAGCCGCCGAAGGCCATCACGAGCGGAAACGTCACCGGCAGCAGCCAGATCGCCGGCGCACCGAGCTGCGCGCCCCAAAGCCCCACCGCGACCATCGCCAGCACATGGTCGAGACCCGAAACCGGGTGCAACAAGCCGGTGAGGAATCCCGCCGCCTGCCCCTCTTGCACGTGCGCCCACGCGGGCGCTGCGGCCAGGAACAGCAAACCGATCCACAGCCTGCGAAAACCGCGTCGCATGCATGCGTCGTGAGTCATCTCTAAGCTCCCAGCAGGACCAGGGTTCGTTGAATCGTCCAGTAGGCCCCGAGCGAACCCACCACGTAAGCCGGCAGGGCCGCCACGAGGCGAGGCCACTCGACCTGCAGCACCCGGAACGCGCGTTCCATGCCCAGCACCAGCAAGACGAACGCCAATTGTCCGGCCTCGACCCCCAGGTTGAACACCAACAGCGCGAGCGGAATCTCCGCCTGCGGCAGCCCCATCGCGGCCAGTCCGCTGGCGAAACCGAAGCCATGCAGCAGCCCGAATGCGAAGGCGACGACCCAGGGATGGCGGATCGTGAAACTCGTCTGCCCGCGCTGCGCACGAACGATCTCGGGGCCGAGGAACAGGATCGACAGCGCGATCACCGCATTCAGCGGCAGCAGCGGCGCGCTCGCATAGCCCAGCGTGGCCACGGCCAACGTCACGCTGTGCGCCACCGTGAAAGCGGTGATCGTCTTCACCAGCATCCAGCGATCGCGCACGATGAGCAGCAGCCCCAGCACGAACAGCAGGTGATCGACGCCGAGCAGGATGTGCTCGATGCCGAGACGGAAGTACGCGCCCGAGCGCTGCCAGGCCGTCGTTGGCTCACCGAGCGTCACCCTCGGGTCCATGGGCTTGATGAGGTGCGTCTCCTGCCAGCCGTCGGCATGGTCGACGCGCACGAGCACGTCGGTCAGCGTCGACTCGAGCCCTGCGATCCTGATCGTGCGCCCGCGAAGCCCGCCGTCGCAGCTGAGCGTGCCGCGCACGACCAGCGCGCCCGGCGTGAGCTGCGACGACCCGGGCGCCACGAAGCGGCACTCGGCCGGCAGCACGGGCGCGATGCGGATGTCGACCTCGCCACCGGCGGGCCGCTTCCACAGCAGCTCGTAGGTGCCGGGCTGCGTCTCGCGCAGCTCGAGCATGCCGGGGCGCAATTCGTGTGCCGACGCGGTGCCTACAGTGCCGACAAGCAGCACCAGCACGAGCCCGGCGAGCGCCACCCGCACCGCGCGCCACACACGCATCACTGCGGCACCCCAGGGCCTGGCGGCGTGGGTCGCGGTTCGACGACGACCCGGTAGCGCTCGAGCATGCTGGCATAGCGCGCGTCCAGCGCACGCCGGCGCCGATCGGCCATGAAATCGCGTTCGACGAGCGGCCGCACGTCGGCCAGCGCCGGCAGACCGCCGGCCTCGCGCGCCGTGACCAGCACCAGGTGCACGCCGTAGCCCGACCGCAGCGGGCCGCTCCAGCGCCCGGGCTCGACCTTCAGCAGCTCACCGGCGAACGCCTCGCCGAACAGGCGCGCCACGTCGCGCAGCGAAGCGTCGGCCAGCACTTCGGGCAGCAGGCGGGAGTCGCCGAGCGCACCGAGCGCACCCAGGTCGGCGTCCGCGCCGGCGGCCTGCAGGCGCGCGAGCAGCTCGCGTGCGTCCTCGTTCAGCGCCGCGCCGCGGCGCTGCGGGTCGAGCATCACCTGGCGAAAGCTCAAGCGTGGCTCGCGGCGGAAGTTGTCGGGGTAGGTATCGAGGAAGGCCTGCAATTCGGCTTCGCTCGGCGGCGCGGCGTCGAGCTGGTCCTCGGTCATGAACTCGAATTTCTGCCGCAACCGGCGGCGGATGACGGTGTCGTCGCGTTCCAGGCCGAGCGCCATGGCCTCGCGGGTGGCGATCTCCTCGCGCACCCACTCGTCGACCAGGTCCTTCAGCTCGGCTTCGTTCGGCGCTCGCTGCCAGGTCTTGGTGAATCCCGCCTCGAGCTGCGCGATCTGCCCAGCGCCGACGACGATGCGCTGCGTGCCGCCTCCTGTGCCGCCGCCGACGACGTCGAACAGCACGAACAGCAGCGCCCCGATCACCAGGAAGTGCAGCAGCGGCTCGCGCAGCAGCGTCTTCATGCGCATGAGGCCTTGCGGCCGCGCGGCCACCGGCGGCCACGCGTCGGCCGCCCGCGGTGCCGGCGAACCACGTTCAGTTCGGCGTGTACCAGATCGGCGACGTGTACGCGCGTTCCTGCAAGGTCATGCGTGTGCCTGGCAGAGGCTGAACGCCGAGGCGCTTGACGTCGTACGCGGTCCAGCGCGGGGTCGGGATCTCGAGCACGCGGGCGTAGTAGAAGGCACGCTCGCTGGCGCGGAAGTCGGGGTCCTTCCAGACCGCGATCAGCTCGGGCGCGCCGATCGTATTCGTCCACGTGGCGTTCGCCAGGTCGACCGTGCTGCCCACCGGCGGCAGCTTGCCGTTGGCGCCGGGCTTGCGGTCGCCGCTCCAGGCCACGTCGTAGACCTTTTCCTGTGCCTTCCCGTCCCGGTCGACCCAGCCCTTGACGATCTGGATGCGGTCGAGGTTGGCGCCGATCGGGTCCCGCAACGCGGCAGCGAGGAAGGTCGGCGCCTTGCCGTTCGGCGCGCGGCTCAGGTCGCCCCCCATGGGCACACCCTTGGCGTAGCCGATATCGGCCGGCAGGCGGTGCTGCGCGTCCTTTGCCTCGAAGTCGAAGCCGCCGAAGAAGCGCACCGCCATGCGCGGGCCGGTGGTGCCGTAGGTTTCGCGGCGCTTCATGGCGTCGAAGATCGCTTCACGCGTATTCTCGGTTGCCCACACCGCGGCGAAACCCGAGGCGCCGACTTCCCAATCCATGATCTTCACCCCGGTCTTGGGGTTGTCGAAGAAGGCCTTGGTCATGCGCTCCGGGCTGGGTTCCTGCGCCGCCGTCTTGCCGTAGAAGTTGTCCTCCTCCATCGCCGCGAGACCGGTGTGCGCGTCGCTGCTGCCGATGATGCCGAATTTGTACGGGTTGGTGCCGAGCGACTGCTCGAGCAACAGGCCATTCTTGAGCGCCGAGCGCGCGTATTCGAGCGGCAGCATGTCCTTCGTCTTCGCGACCGTGCCGTCGAGGTTGGCCCTGTCCCAGAGTTCGAAGTCGGCGAACTCGTCGTCGGGCGACAGCGACGGGTGCGCCTCGCCGGTGCCCTTGGTCTGCGTGACTTCGTAGAGCACCTCCCAGCGCGCGCGCGTCTTCGCATAGTCGGCGTCGATCTTCTTGCCGAAGGCTTCGACCACCGGGAACATCAGGCCGTTGCTCAGGTTGCCGTTGTGCGCGATCGCCAGCACCTCGCTGCCGGTCTTGTCCTGCGCCATCGCCATCCACTTCCACAGGTCGGTCGGGTTGTCGCTGCCCAGCGGCTTGAGCGTGGTGTAGGGCTCGACGAGCTGGGCCTGCTGGCCGTTGCCGCGGAAGATCACGTTGCGGTGCAGGTTGTTGCCGCCGGTGTTGGAGGTCCACTCGAAGCCGATGAAGGCGGTGAAGCGGCCGGGGTCGTTGTAGGCCTCGGCGGCCTTGATGGTCTCCAGCCAGGCGTTGCGATACGACGACGTACCCGGCAGCGGAAAACCGTTGGGCATCTTGTCCTGGCCGAAGCTGACGATAATGTCCATCGCCGCCTCGGCGCCCTGCCCGCCGCGGATCTGGTCGTACCACTTGCGCCCTTGCGGCGTGGCGAGCAGCGTCGGGTCGCCGCTCATCAGCTGCGGGAAAAAGCCCATGCCGTCGGAGTGATCGGCCACCACCAGGAAGTCGAGCGGGCGCGCCAGCTTCACCGGCTGGCCTGAATTGGACGTGATCTCTTCGCCGTGCGCGAAGCGGTAGGCATCGCGCGGCGTCAGTCGCGCGCCGAAGGCGCCGGCGTCCATCGAAAAGCCCGTGTGCAGATGGGTGTCGCCGAACAGCGGCCGGGTCGGGAAATTGCGCCCGGCATAAGGCGAGTAGCCCGGCTTCTTGATGAAGGCGTTCTCGAGCCGCGCCTTGTCGGCCGTATTGGCGATGCCCACGCCGGCCTGCTCGGCCGCTGCGGCCGGCAGAAGCAAGGTGACGGCCAGAGCGGCCGCCAGGGCCAGCGGGCGGAGTGGGAAGGCGTGCATGTCAGTCCTTTTGTGCGGGGTCGAGGTACAGGGTGAGCGGCGCGTGCTGCGCCGGCAAAGCTTGGTCGAGAATGGCGGCGACTCGCTCGACGGCTTCGACCGAGCCATACAGTTTGGCCAGGCCATTCGCGCGCGCCGAATCGAACGATATCTTGCCATCGATGAGCGCAGCGAGCACGGGCGCGTCGGTCACGACGACCACGTCGTCGCTGATCGGGCCCTGGGCGTGGAAGGCCATGTGCATACGGCCGTCGGTGGCAGCGAAGCGCGTCCACAGCATCGGGCCGATCAGCACCACCGCAAAGGCGGGCACGGAGCGGCCGGCAGGCGTGGCGTCGAGCGCTGCCCTCAGGGCATCGAGCCGCGCCTGCGTGGCGCGCAGGCGCATCGTCAGCAGAAGGCGGGCGTCTGGCGACGCCGCATCGGCGGCCGGCAGCGGCTCGGAGCGGGCCAGCAAGCCGTCGCGCTGAGCCATCCACACGGCGGTGCGCACATGCAAGGCGTCGGGATACGCCCAGTTCAGCATGCCGACGTGGTAGCTGGACGCGTCGTGATAGCCGCAAGCCCGCGCACTGGACCACCCGGCGATGCCGACGGCGAGGAGCAATGCCAGGCAAGCAGGCTTGAACGGGGCGCTGGCGGTGTTCACTTCAGGAGACTCCGGGCGCGCGGGCGGCCGCCCTCAGCCGCACTGCCCCACGTAGCCGCAGGCGGTGCAGAAATCGCAGCCGTCCTTGTGGATGACGCTGGCGTTGCCGCATTCGGGGCAGGGCTTGCCGGCCTGCACGGCGGGCGCCTCGCCGCTGCGCGGCGCTTCCAGCACGCCCATCTCGCGCAGCGGGAAGCCGCGCTCGTCCAGCACGCCCAGCATGGCGTAGCGGTGGATGATGAGCCGCGCCAGGTAGGCCACGGTCGAGGGCCAGGTCTGCTGCCGCTGCTGCCCCGGCGGCAGGCCGGGCACGAAGGCCATGAAGTGGCCCAGCGGCTCCGCGTAGTTCAGCAGTTTGCGCAGCTTCATGCCCACCCACGCCGGGTCGATGACGCGCATGTCCAGCGACAGCAGCCGCGCCAGCCCGTCCAGCGCGCGCGGGTAGTTGCCCGACAGCGCCATCGCACACGGGCCGCATCACGCTGCCGCCGTCGGGCCCCGGCAGCGTGACTTCCTTCAGCGTGACGGTGAAGGCCTCGCCGGTGGCCGGGTTGTCCAGGTCCACCGCCCAGGCCAGCGTGCCCGAGGTGTCGGTGTGCGGCTCGTCGCGACTGATCAGCGCGTCGACCATCGGCGTTGGCGCGCCGGGCCGCGGCGGCAGGGTGCCGAGCTGTTCGCAGCGCCAGCGGATCAGCGCCGCGGTGGCGGCCACCACCCCGGGGAACAGCCGGCGCTCGCCGTGCGGCGGGAACGGCATCTCGAAAGGCCGCTCCTCGGCCACCGTGGCCAGCGCGTCCAGCTTCAGTTGCAGCCAGGCGGCGTCGTCGCTGCGCATGTCCATCGACAAGGTCTTGGCCAGCGCGCCCAGGCCGCGCGGCTGCTCGGCGCCGTTGACCCAGGCTTCGAAAGCGCGGGTGGCGCTGCTGCCGGGCGGCCCGTCCTCGCGCGGCACTTCGCCGACGAAGAGCGCGAAATCGCCGAAGGGGTGCTGCACCATGAAGGTCCAGGCCGCATTGCCGCCCGGCAGTTCGGGCCGGCCGGGCCAGCGCAACGAAGCCAGCACCGGGGCCGGCAGGCGCTCCAGCGCCAGGCGCCGGTTGGCGTCGGGGCCCTGCGGCAGCTTCAGCGGCGAAGGCGGCTGCGGCGTGGTGCTCAGCACGCTGCCGACCACGGCATTGGGCCGGTAGGTGGCCAGGCCTTTCAGGCCCAGCGACCAGGCCTGGTGGTACAGGTCCTCGAAGTCGGCATAGGGGTAGTCGGCCGGCACGTTGACGGTCTTGCTGATCGCGGTGTCGATGAACGGCGCCACCGCGGCCACCATCTCGGCGTGCGCCTGCGCGCTCATCTCCAGCGCCGACACGAAGGCCGGCGTCAGCGGTGCGTCCTCGCCCTTCAGATGCCTGTAAAGGCGCCAGGCGTGGTCCTGCACCGAATGTTCGACAAAGCCGCCGTCGGGCAGGCGCTTCTTGCGCGTATAGGTCCAGCTGAAGGCCGGCTCGATGCCATTGCTGGCGTTGTCGGCAAAGGCCAGGCTGATGGTGCCGGTGGGCGCAATCGACAGCAGGTGCGAATTGCGCAGGCCGTGGGCGCGGATGCGGTCCTTCAGCGGCTGCGGCAGGCGCGAAGCGAAGGTGGTGCTGCTCAGGTACAGGTCGGCGTTGAAAAGCGGGAAGGCGCCACGTTCGCGCGCCAGGTCCACCGAAGCGTCGTAGGCCGTGTCGCGCATCAGCATCGCAATGCGCCGCGCCGTGGCGCGGGCCTCGGCGCCGTCGTAGCGCTGGCCCAGCATCACCAGCGCGTCGCCCAGGCCGGTAAAGCCCAGCCCCACGCGCCGCTTGGCCGCGGCTTCGGCCTGCTGCTGCGGCAGCGGCCACAGCGTCACGTCGAGCACGTTGTCGAGCATGCGCACCGCCGTGCGCACCAGGGCCGTGAAGCCGGCTTCGTCGAAGGCGGCGTCGGGCTCGAAGGGGCGTTGCACGAAGTGCGTGAGGTCGATGGAGCCGAGGCAGCAGCAGCCGTAGGGGGGTAAAGGTTGCTCGGCGCATTGCCCGGTGACCAGACCATTGAAGACGACGCTGTGTTGGTCGGGTTGCGTCGTGTCGTAGACGGGCTGGCGCCCGATGGGCTCGATCGCAGTGATGCGGGCGGTGAATCGCTGCGTCTTTCGCAACAGCTTGCCTGACACCCAGGCCGCGTACTTTTCGCGCTTGGCGGGCAACAGGAAACCAATTTCGCGCATGAAGACTTCGCGCGATTCGCCGTCGATGATCAGTTCATGCAGCGGCTGGCACTGGTAATCGCGATGTTCACCGTGGCCGTCGGGCAGCTGTTTCGGGCCACCGGCCCGGCGCTGGTGCAGCCGGGAAAAGACACCGAAGTTCGCCAGCAGAACCTGCACGTCGGCAAGCAAGGGGCGATGAACCGAGCTCAGGCGGATCGAGCAGGTCTGGCTGAGGCTGCAGACGTTGACCGTACCGTCGGTCTGGAACAGGCCACGCAGGTAGCCGCGCACGCAGTCCTCGCTGCCCCGCCAGACGACCTCGGGCACTTGGAGTTTCGTCGCGCGCGTCACGCCGTAGACCTGCAGCGCACGGGCCAGCAGGACGGAGCGAATGGAGACCTGGTTGCGGGATGGCACCGCGACGGGGCGCACGCGGTACTGTCTTGCCCTGGCCGAAAGACCCGCCGTCATCGCGTTGACGGCGTCGGACACCCATGTGGCCAGCGCACGTTCCTCGTTCCACAAGGAAAGCACGGCCACCTCCCGCCCCTTGCCACGATGCGTGAAGTGACCATCGCCGGCCAGCAGCCCCAGCAATGTGCCGAGCACGCCGTGACCGAGTGGGCCGAACTGACCCTTGCCCGACTGCACCCACAACTCGTCGCCGACACGCAGATCGCTTAGCCGCAATTTGCCACGGGCGGTGTAGAACTCGTGCCAGGCCGTGGCCTTGATTTCGTAACCTTCGCGGGTACGAACGTGAAAGACCTCGGCGTCGCTGGCCGTCTGGAAGGCGGGCACGGCCGGGCGTACCTCCGTGCCCCGCGAGCCTGCGCCGAGGGTTCGCTTGTCGACCGTGACCTGCAGCGGGATGCCTGCCGCGTGAAGTTCCCCGATGGGGATCAGACCGTGCTGAGTCGCGAGCCGCGTATCGGCCGTCACGCACGGGTTCGTCGCCGCGATCGTCTCGCAGTACGCCAGGTTGTTGTCGCGGTTGATGGTGTCCAGGAACAGCACGCCGGGTTCGGCGTGGTCGTAGGTGCAGTGCATGATCTGCGCCCACAGTTCGCGCGCCGGCAGCTTGCGGTAGACCCAGACGCCTTCCCGGCCTTCGTGCCCCTCGGCACCGGGGCGCTGCCAGGCGCCGGCGGCCTTCTGCGCCGGGCCGGGCTCGGCGCGGTGCACCAGTTCCACGCTGCCGTCGTCGCGCACGGCCTGCATGAAGGCGTCGGAGACCCCCACCGAAATGTTGAAGTTCTTCAGGTCGCCGCTGTCCTTGGCGTGGATGAATTCCTCGATGTCGGGGTGGTCGCAGCGCAGCACC
Organism: Rubrivivax sp.; assembly: GCA_034522875.1. Taxonomy (GTDB): domain Bacteria; phylum Pseudomonadota; class Gammaproteobacteria; order Burkholderiales; family Burkholderiaceae_C; genus Rubrivivax. The sequence goes on from JAXHKY010000001.1 coordinate 291,824, forward strand.
GCCATCTGCGCGCCGCGCCGCGCGCCGGCCGATTCCACGGTTTCGCAGGAACGGTCGAAGACGCGCATGTAGCTCACCGGCCCCGAGGCCGAACTCTGCGTGGCGCCGACCCAGGCGCCGCGCGGGCGGATGCGGCTGAAGTCGTAGCCGACGCCGCCGCCGCGGCGCATGGTCTCGGCGGCTTCGGCCAGCGCGGTATAGATGCCGGGGTGGCCGTCTTCCACCTGGGTGATGCTGTCGCCCACCGGCTGCACGAAGCAGTTGATGAGCGTGGCAGCGAGACCCGAGCCCGCTGCCGACTGGATGCGGCCGGCGGGAATGAAACCCTGCTCCAGCGCCTGCAGGAAACGTTCCTCCCACAGCGCGCGCTGCTCGGGCGCTTCGGCTTCAGCGAGCGCGCGCGCCACGCGGCGGTGCACCTCCAGCGAGGAGGTCTCGTCGCCCTTGGCGTACTTTTCCTTCAGCACCTCGGCGCTGATGGCTTGCGGCGGCAGCGGGCTCCTGGCCGCAATGGCAGCGGCGGAGGCAGCGGACTGGCGCTCGGGCGTGGTGGGTCGTGTCACGGGGATCTTCCTCAGCCCTGGGGGCTGTCGCTCATGCGTTGGCAGTAGGCCTGAAGTTGTTCGGGCAGGTCGTCGGGACACACACCGCAGCGGCGGTTTCCCGGCACGGCGTGGTCGATGAATTTCGGGTACGGCAGCTTGAGTTCGGCCATGAGCTGCTCGAATTCGCTCAGCGTGCGGCCGCCGCCCAGACGCGGATTGCGCTGCTTTTCCTGCACCACCGATGAGACGCGCCGGCCCTGGTAGTCGTGCCCGGGGTAGACCAGGCAGTCGTCGGCCAGCGCAAACAGCTTGTCGTGCACGCTGCGGAACAACGCCGCGGCGCTGCCGTTCTGGAAATCGGTGCGGCCGCAGCCTTCGATGAGCAGCGCGTCGCCCGTGAAGACGCGGTCGGCCAGCAAGTAGGCGTGGTGGCCGTCGGTGTGGCCCGGCGTGTGCAGCGGCTGCAGCACCACGCTGCCCATGTGCAGTGGCGTGCCTTCCTGCAGGCCGACATCGGCGCAGGGCAAGGCGTCGAAAGCCGGCACGGCGATGCGGCTGCCCACCTGCTGCTTCAGATGCAGCGCGCTGGTGATGTGGTCGGCGTGGATGTGGGTATCGACGGTGTAGGCCAGCTTGAGGCCGAGTCGCTGCAACTCGGCCAGGTCGCGGTCGATGCTGTTGACCACGGGGTCGATGAGCAGCGCTGCGCCGGTGTCCTGGCAGCCCAGCAGGTAGGTGTAGGTGCTGGACAGGGGCTCGAAGAGCTGCCTGAAGATCATGGGGCTGCCCCCGCTGGCCTGTGCCTCACCGCGGCGCCGCTCTCAGGCCTGCAGGCGGTCGCGCACGCGCAGCAGCCGCGCTCGGGCGTCGGCCGCCACCTCGTGCACCTGCGGCATGGTGGTCAGCTGCGACATCACGTGGGGGTCGAGGAAGCCGACGTCGATGTGGCCGTTCTCTTCCTGGCGCACCACCACGTTGCACGGCAGCAGCAGGCCGATGTCGGGTTCGGCCGTGATCGCCTTCAGCGCCAGCGGCGGGTTGCACGCGCCCAGGATGCGGTAGGGCCGCAGTTCGGCGCCCAGCTTGGCTTTCATGGTGGCCTGCACGTCGATCTCGGTGAGGATGCCGAAGCCCTCGGCCTTCAGCGCCTCGGTGACCTGCTGCAGGGCAGTGTCGAAGCTGGTTTCGAGGCGGGCATTGAATCCGTACATGGTGGGTTCCTCGCTGGAGACAGGATGGATGGCCGAGCCGGGCGGCCGTTGGCCGCCGCTAAAACCCTATCTTCGCACCAAGCGACCCAACCCCGCCGCCGTTGTGCCCGCAGGCGCGTGGGCGCTGCGGTCAGTGCAGCACCAGCAGCGGCAGCGAACTGCCCGCCAGCACCGCCTTGGTCTGCGATCCGAACAGGAACTCCCCGAACGCGCCGCGCCCGTGGGTGACCATGACGATCATGTCGCAGCCCTGCGACTCGGCCGCCGCGATGATGGCCTTGTCGACGCGCGGCACCTGGGCTTGGTGGCCGGTGAAGGGTACGCCCGCCGCGCGCGCCAGGTCGGCGAAGCGCTGCAGCAGGTTGGTGGCGTGCGCGGCGGTCATGGCGTCGTGCTCCAGCGTTTCCTGGCGGATCAGCGAAAGCGGCCGCCCCGGCGTGGGCGGCGCGGCTACCGGCTCGGCCACGAAACCCGTCACGGCTGCGCCAAGCTGGCGCGCAAACTCCAGGCTGGCGGTCATGGCGCGGTCGGTCAGGTCGCTGCCGTCGATCGGGACGAGAAGGTGTTTGAACATGGCTCGGATCTCCTGCTACGGGCCGCTTCCTCCCCGCAAGCGGGCCGGCCCATGAACCCATGCAATCTAGACAAGGGAACCCGCCGACTCCTTGCGCTGGCGCAAACCGCACCCACGCCGGACGGACTTGACCCCGGTCAATGCAGTGCCAGGCGGCCGGGCCGACCATCGCCTGCCCGGCCGACGACGGAGAAGACCCATGCTCATCCAGCGCATCCACCACGTGGCCTACCGCTGCCACGACGCCCGCGAGACCGTGCTCTGGTATCAGAAGCATCTGGACATGGACTTCGTGCTGGCCATTGCCGAGGACCAGGTCCCCAGCACCCACGCGCCCGACCCCTACATGCACGTCTTCCTGGACGCCGGCGCCGGCAACGTGCTGGCCTTCTTCGAGATCCCGAACTCACCGCCGATGGGGCGCGACCCCCACACGCCCGAATGGGTGCAGCACATCGCCTTCAAGGTCGACAGCGTGGCCGCGCTGGAAGCCGCGAAGGCGCGGCTGCAGGCCGCCGGCATCGAAGTGGTGGGGCCCACCGAGCACACCATATTCAGGTCGATCTATTTCTTCGACCCCAACGGCCACCGGCTGGAACTGGCCGCCGACACCGCCACGCCCGAGATGGGTGCCAGGCTGGACGCGGTGAAGTGGGAGATGCTCGACGAGTGGGCGCGCACGAAGCGGGCGCCCCGCCATGCCGCGTGGATGCACGAGGGCGAGTTCTCTGGCCCGACCGGGGGCTGATCCACAGCGGGCACGGCCCGGCGCTGCGGACTCTGGCGCAATCAGAAGTCCACCACCTCGACCTTCAGCCCGCGCGCAAGCAGCATGGCCCGCGCCCGTTCGGCGTCGGCACGGTGCCTGAACGGCCAGCCGACGACGCGCCAGTCGTCACCGGAGGGCAGCATCTCCACCTTCAGGTCCTGGCCGGCGTGCTCGCGCAGCAGCGCGTCCACCGCCTGCATGAGCTGCATCGATTCGGCGCGGGTGCGCAGCAGGCGGGTGGTCAGGGCCCAGAAGGCTTCTGGCGGCACGGCGGTGGCGGTCGGCGTCGGCGACCTGGGCGTGTCCGGCAACGTGGCTGCCGGGAGCCCCAAGGCCACTGGCGGCGCCGGCTCGGGCCTGGCCATGGCCTGCTGCGGCGGTATGAGGTCGGCGCGCGCCTGCCGGGCCGCCGCGCGCACGGCGTCGTCGATCGGCGGCACAAGCTGCGGCACCAGCGGCGGCAGCTCGACGCGCCCGAGACGGGGCTCGGCATCGGGCGGTGCATGGCGGCCCGGCGGCGCCTCGTCCAGGGTAGGCACGGCAGGGACCACCGGTGCCGCGGCCGTGATGACCGGTGCGGCAGCCAGGAGCGCGGTCGGCTCCGCCGGCTTGAGGGCCATCGCGACCACCAGCGCCAGCGCGGCCAGCGCACCGCCGCCCGCGAATGTGGCCCGCGGCCGGCTCCACAGGCGCCGGCCGAGCACGGGCGACCGCGCATCGGGGCCGATGAGCAGGCGCGACCGGGCGCCAGCGGCCTGCACGGCCGCGGTCATGGCATAGCGCACCACCACGCCATGGCCGAAGGCCACGCGGCCCTCGTCCACCGCCACCTGCCGCATCGGTGCGCCCATGGGGGCGCTGGCTGCCTCGCGTGCGTGCCGTGCCGCCCAGCGCGCCACCCGTGCCGGTGCCATGGGGGCGATGAAGTCCTCGCTGAAGGCGGCGTTCATGGCGCCGCTGCGGCCACGCTGCCGCACCGGGGCCGCGGCCGACGAGGGCGCCGCCGAAGTGCCGGCCGGGCACGCCGGGCCGGTCGCTGCTGCATCGGCCGCATCGGCAGTGCGGGGCACGGCGAACGGCAGCGCCACGAAACCCAGCGACCGCACCTGCTGCGCTGTGATGCGCCGCGCCAGCGGGTGGCGGTTGTGCCAGGCCACCACGCGCGCCACGAGCAGGTCCAGGCGCCATTCGTCCGTCATCGGCCTGCATTGTCCGGACCCGGATTCCGCGGCAGACCCGCAAATGGTGGGTCGCAGCGGCGCAATTCACGGCGCCGCGTTGCCGGTGGCAGGCTCTCAGCCCGGCTGCACGGTGCCGCTGACGCTGCCCAGGCCGATGCGCACGGCCCCCGGCGCCTCGCAGAAGGCGCGCAAGGTGACGGTGTCGCCGTCTTCGAGAAAGGTGCGCGTCTCGCCTCCGGGCAGCGCCAGCGGCTGGCGGCCGCCAGCCGAAAGTTCCAGCAGCGAACCGCCCTGCGCCGGCAGCGGGCCCGAAAGCGTGCCGGTGCCCAGCAGGTCGCCGGTGGCCAGGTTGCATCCGTTGCTGGTGTGGTGCGCCACCAGTTGCGCCGGCGTCCAGTAGGCGTCCAGCGCATTCGAATGCGAAAGCCGTTGCGCCGGCAGGCCTTGTTCACGCATGCGCGCGGTCTGCAGCCACGCCTCCAGCCTGATGTCCACCGCACCCGCCTCGCGGTTGAGGTCCGAGTCCAGATAGGGCAGCGGCTGGGGGTCGCCGGCCGGCCGCATGAACGGCCGGCGGAAGGGCGCCAGCGCCTCGAAGGAAACGATCCACGGCGAGACCATGGTCGAGAAATTCTTCGCCAGGAAGGGCCCCAGCGGCTGGTATTCCCAGCCCTGCAGGTCGCGCGCCGACCAGTCGTTGAGCAGGCTCACGCCGAACAGCCGCTCCTCGGCCTGCGCCATGGGCACGGGGGCGCCCAATTCGTTGCCCACGCCCACCCACAGGCCCAGTTCCAGCTCGTAGTCCAGACGCTGGCTGGGGCCGAAATTCGGGGTGTCGCCGCTGCTTCGGGTCTGGCCACGCGGCCGCTTCACCGGGCCGCCCAGCGTGATGGACGAAGCGCGCCCGTGGTAGCCGATGGGCACCCACTTGTAGTTGGGCAGCAGCGGGTTGTCGGGCCGCATCAGCCTGCCCACCGTGAGGGCGTGGTGGATGCCGGTATAGAAGTCGGTGTAGTCGCCCACGCGACAGGGCATGGCCATCGCGGCCTGCGCCTGCGGCAACAGGCACAGTTCGAGGAAGGGCGCGGTGTCGCTGCCCTCGGCCAGCGCCGCCGAGAGCGCGGCGCGCAACATCTTCCACGACGGCCGACCCAGCGCCATGAAGGCGGCCAGATCGCCATCGGCCAAGGGCTGCAGCAGTTCCGGCACGCCTTCGGGCCAAGGCGAGAGCTGCAGCGCCAGCTTCAGGTCGAGCACCTGGTCGCCGATGGCCACGCCGCAGCGCAGCGGCTCGTCGGTACCGGCGAGGCGGAAGCGGCCCAGCGGCAGGTTCTGCAGCGCAAAGTCGCTGTCCGGCACGTTGGCCGATTCGACCCAGCTGCGCAAGGCCGGGTCGTGTGTGGCGTCGGTCAGTGCGTTCATGGTGTGGGCGTGAAGCGGTCGGCCAGGCCGGCCCAGCAGTCGGCATAGGTGGCGTCCAGCGCGCCGCCGCTCATGGCGAATGCGGTGGGCCGCAGGCGCCAGCGGGTCTCGAACATGAAGGCCAGCGTATCGGCCAGCTTCTGCGGCACCAGCGCGGCGTTCGAGGCCTTGTCGAAGGCCTCGGCGTCGGGCCCGTGCGGCACCATGGCGTTGTGCAGGCTCATGCCGCCGGGACGGAAGCCTTCGGGCTTGGCGTCGTACTGGCCGTGCACCAGGCCCATGAATTCGCTCATCAGGTTGCGGTGGTACCAGGGCGGGCGGAAAGTGTCTTCCATCACCAGCCAGCGCGGCGGGAAGATGACGAAGTCGCAGTTCGCCGTGCCCGGCGTGTCGCTCGGGCTGGTCAGCACGGTGAAGATGCTGGGGTCGGGGTGGTCGAAGCTGATCGAGCCGAGGGTCATGAAACGCGCCGTGTCGTATTTGAACGGCACCAGGTTGCCGTGCCAGGCGACGACGTTGAACGGCGAAACCGGGGCGCAGGTGCGCCACAGGCGGCCGCCGAATTTCTTCACGATCTCGGTGGGCTGCGAGACAGCTTCGAACGCGGCCACGGGCGCCAGGAAGTCGCGTGCATTCGCCAGCCCGTTGCTGACCCGATGGGGCCGAGTTCGGGCAGCCGGAACGGCGCACCGTAGTTTTCGCAGACGTAGATGCGCGTCGGCCCCGCCACCGCCACCTGGAAGGCCAGGCCGCGCGGCAGCAGTGCGATCTCGCCCGGCGCCACCTGCAGCACGCCGAGTTCGGTGGTGAGCGTCAGTGCGCCCTGTTGCGGCACCAGCAGCATCTCGCCGTCGGCGTTGACGAAGGCGCGCTGCATGCTGCGATTGGCCAGCACCAGGTGAACGGCGATGCCGGTCTGCGCGTCGGCGTCGCCGTTGACGGCCACGGTGCGCAGGCCGTCGATGAAGTCGGCCGGCGCGTCCGGAATGGGTATCGGGTGCCAGCGCAGCGGGTCGGGTGGCACGGCCACGCCTTCGGCCGCACCGGTCTTCCAGAAAGCATGCGGCAACGACTCGTAGGCGCCGGACTGCACGCTGGGCTGGCGCCGGTACATCCAGGTGCGGCGGTTCTCGGCCCGCGGCGCGGTGAAGGCGCTGCCCGACAGCAGTTCGGCATACAGGCCCAGCGGCGCGCGCTGCGGGCTGTTGCGGCCCACCGGCAACGCGCCGGGCACGGCCTCGCTCTGGAACTGGTTGCCAAAGCCGGCGAGATAGTGCAGCCCAATCATGCGGACGCCTCGGCGCTGCGGGTGACCCCCGCCCTTGCCGCCGCAATGGCGTCGCGCAGCACGCGCAGGTCGCCGATGTGGTTGGCCAGCAGCAGCACCAGGCGCGCGGTCATCAGCTCGCTCTGTTCGTCGCTCAGGCCGCGGTGGCCGTTGATCAGCATCTCGTAGAAATCGTCGCCGGGGGTATAGGCCTGACGGTGGCGCTCGCCGGGCGTGCCGAAATGGGCGTCGGTGGTGAGGGTGGTCATGCCTGGGCTTCCTGGCCGGTGGCGCGCGCCAGCGCGGCGCGCACGGCGGCGGCGTCGATGCGGCGCCAGCGTGCGGCCACATGCTGGTCGGGGCGAATGAGATAGGCGGTGCCGGGGCGGGCGTCGAAGCGGCGCGCCACCAGGCCTTCGGCATCTTCCAGCCACGACAGGCCGGCCGGGCCGGGTTCGCCGGCTGGCATCACGACCAGCGGCCGCACCGGGATGGGGCCTGTCGCCAGCGCCTCGAATGCGCTGCGCCGGGCGCTGTCGGGCATGCCGAAGTGCATGAGCACGAAGCTCTCGCCGGTGTGGGGCAGCAGCCAGCCGCGCTCGCCGCCGGCCCGCACCGGCGCGTCATCCAGCGGCGCGCCGGGCAGCATCCAGCCCTCGAAGGATTCGCTGTCCGGCGTATTCAGAGGCGACGCGGTCAACAGCGCCGGCACCGAGAGCCGCCCGCTGTTGACGAGCGCACGGCCCATCGGCAGCTCTGCGGCCAGCGAAAGCACGGCGTCGCGCAACACCTTGGCGGCGCGGCTCTTGGGTGTCATGAAGTCGGTGGCGCGCGTGCTGTTGAGCAGGTTCTCGTCGGCAGCAAAGCTGCGCTCGGCATCGAAGCTGTCCAGCAGCGACTCGGGCGCCTGCTCTTCAAGCACCAGCTGCAATTTCCACAGCAGGTTGTCGGTGTCCTGCACGCCGGAATTGGCGCCACGCGCGCCGAACGGCGAGACCTGGTGCGCCGCGTCGCCCACGAAGAGCAGCCGGCCATGGCGGAAGTTCGCCATGCGCCGGCACTGGAAGGTGTAGACGCTGACCCATTCGAGTTCGAAGCCCATCGACGCGAAGCCCTGGCTGTCGAGCAGCTGGCGGATGCGCGGCGTCACGCGCTCGGGCTGCTTCTCGGCTTCGGGGTCGGCGTCCCAGCCGAGCTGGAAGTCGATGCGCCACACGTTGTCGGCCTCGCGGTGCATCAAGGCACTCTGCCCGGGGTGGAAGGGCGGGTCGAACCAGAAGCGGCGCTCGGTGCGGTCGGCGGGGAAGGGCTCGCCGTCGAGCACCACGTCGGCGATGAGGAAGCGGTCCTGGAAGACCTTGCCTTCGATGTCCAGCCCGAGCGCGCGCCGGATGGGGCTGCGGGCGCCGTCGGCCACGATCAGCCAGTCGCATTGCAGGCTGTAGCGGCCGTCGGCGGTCTCGACCTCGACCGTGGCGAAATCGTCACCGGGCGTCACACCCGCCACCTTGTGTTTCCAGCGCAGGTCGATGGCGGGCAGTTGCTGCGCACGCTCCACCATGTACTGCTCCAGGTGGTATTGCTGCAGGTTCACCATGCCCGGGCGCCGGTGGCCGGCTTCGGGCAGCAGGTCGAAGGCGAAGACTTCGCGCTCGCCGTGGAAGGTGCGGCCCACGTTCCAGGTGATGCCCTTGTCGACGACACGCTGGCCCACGCCCAGGCGGTCGAAGATTTCCAGCGTGCGCTTGGCGTAGCACACGCCGCGCGAGCCTACGCTCACCGTATCGTCGTCGTCGAGCAGCACCACCGGCAGGCCGCGCAGCGCGGCGTCGATGGCGGCACTCAGGCCCACCGGGCCGGCGCCCACCACCACCAGTGGCACGCGGCGCACGTCGCTGCGGCCGATCTCAGGTGCGCGCCGGGTGGCGTAGCGCGGCCAGGTGTAGGTCTTCAGCATCGCCCGACCCCCGCCCTCAGGATTCGAGCGCCTTCCACATGGCCACGTCTCGCTCTGCCGTCCAGATGCGCGGGTCGCGGTGCGCGGTGGCCTCGTCATAGGCGCGCGACACGTCGAAGGGCATGCAGTGGTCGAAGATGACCCAGTGGCCGTATTTCGGACGCAGCGCCACCATCGTCTCGCGGTAGACGGCATTCAGGTCCTTGCCCGCTGCGGCGCCGGCCTGCACGCTGGCGTAGACATCGCTGATGAAGTTGCGCGTGCCGGCCAGGCCGGCGGCCACCTGGGCTTCGGTCTGCAACGCCGGGCCGCGACCGGGCACCAGCTTGGCGGGCTTCAGTGCCGCCAGGTTGTCCAGCGTGGCCGGCCAGTCGTTGAAATAGGCGTCGCCCGCATACGGCGTGGCGTCGTATTCGACGAGGTCGCCGCTGAACAGGATGCGCTCGGCCGGCAGCCAGACCACGGTATCGCCCTTGGTATGGCCGCGCCCCAGTTGCAGCAGCTGCACTTCCAGCTGGCCCAGCCACAGCGTCATCTTGCCGGTGAAGGTGAGGGTGGGCCAGGTCAGCCCCGGCGGCACGCTTTCCACGGCACGGAACAGGCGCGGAAAGCGGCCGATCTCGCTGGCCTTGTCCTGTTCACCACGCTCCTTGATCAGGCTCAGCGTGTCCTCGCTGGCGATGATGTGCTCTGGCCGGTAGGCGCTGGCGCCGAGCACACGCACCGCGTGGTAGTGGCTCAGCATGACGTATTTGATGGGCTTGTCGGTCACCTCGCGGATGCGGCGGATGACGTCCTGCGCCATGGCCGGCGTGGCCTGGGTGTCGATGACCATCACCGCGTCGTCGCCGACCACGATGCCGGTATTGGGGTCGCCCTCGGCGGTGTAGGCCCAGGCGTGGTCGGACAGCTTGGTGAAGCTGACCTGTTTCTCTTCGAGATCGGCCTGGCTGGCAAAGGCCTTGGCGGGCGGGGTGGGCGTGGGAGACATGGCAAACCTCGGGCACTGAAACAGGGCTTGATGATGACACGGCTTTTCGCTATTGTCTAATGCATTCATCTAAGACGAACAAGCCGCCATGCCTTCACCCCCCCCTGCGCAGCGCGGCATCCAGAGCATCGAGGTCGGCGGGCAGTTGCTGCGCGCGCTGGCCCATCACGGCCGGCCGCTGGCGCTGAAGGACCTGGCGCAGGAAGCCGGCATGGCGCCGGCCAAGGCACACCCCTACCTGGTGAGTTTCGGCAAGCTGGGCCTGATCGAGCAGGACCCGGTCAGTGGCCGTTACGGCCTGGGGCCGCTGGCCATGCAGCTGGGCCTGATCAGCCTGCAGCAGCTGGACCCGGTGGCGCTGGCCACGCCGGTGATCGAGCAGCTGGCCAGCCGCTGCGGCCACACGGCGGCGGTGGCGGTATGGGGCAATCGCGGCGCCACCATCGTGCGCATCGCGCCACCGCCGCGCCCAGTGCACGTGAGCATGCGCCACGGCACGGTGATGAGCCTGCGCGGCACGGCTTCGGGGCGCTTGTTCGCAGCCTGGCTGCCGCGCAGTGCGGTGCTGCAGGCGCTGCGCGACGAGGCGCGTGCCGATCCGCACCCGAAAGGCAGCCCGCGGGGCATGGACACCGACTTCGCAGCGGCGCTGGAAACGATCAGGCGCGAGGGCCTGAGCCGCGTGCGCGACCTGCTGCTGCCCGGCATCGGCGGCATCGCTGCGCCCGTCTTCGACGGCCAGGGAAGGCTCGTGCTGGCGCTCACGGTCATCGGGCCGTCGGCCCTGCTGGAGGCCAGCGCGGGCGAAGCGGTGAGCAGGCCGCTGCTCGACGCGGCACAAGCCTTGTCCGCCCGGCTGGGTGGGCGCGCCGGCCGCGCCGGCCCCTGAACGGCGTGAGAGCGCCACCAGGCGGCTTTGCCGCCGCCCCCCGAGGGGGCATGAGCAAAGTAACCCAGTGACGTTTGCTCAGGAGCCGCCGTCGCCCATCTGCGACTGCAGGAAGTTCGGCTCGCCGACCTTGGCCACCAGTTCGATCTGTGTCTCCAGGTGGTCGATATGGTCCTCGGTGTCGTCGAGGATGCCCTGCAAGAGGTCGCGGCTGACATAGTCGCGCACGCTCTCGCAGTGGGCGATGGCTTCCTTCAGGTGCGCCTGCCCGCTCAGTTCGACCTTCAGGTCGCCATGCAGCGTCTCGACCGCGCTTTCGCCGATCATCAACTTGCCCAGGTCCTGCAGGTTGGGCAAGCCCTCGAGCATGAGCACGCGCTCCACCAGTCGGTCGGCGTGTTTCATCTCGTCGATCGACTCCTGGTATTCGTACTTGGCCATGCGTGTGAAACCCCAGTTCTTCAGCATGCGGGCATGCAGGAAATACTGGTTGATGGCGGTGAGCTCGATCTTGAGCTGGGCATTGAGGTGGGCAATGACCTGGGCGTCACCTTTCATGGCGGATCCTTGATGGGCTGCGGAAGCCGGATTGTGCTCAAGCCGCGGCGCCGTGCGCACTGACCCTGCTGACGGGGTCTGAATGCGATCCATGTGCAACGCTGCACACGCCCACGGGTCCATCTAAAAAATTCTGGTTCGGACCTCTTGCTAATGGGAATGATTCGCATTAAAGTGGGCACATGATCATCTGTCTGTGCCACCACATCTCGGACCGCGACATCGCCCGCGAGGTCGCGGCCGGCTGCGCCAGTTTCGATGACCTGCAGGAAGATCTGCGGGTGGGCACGTCCTGCGGGTCGTGCCTGGACTGTGCCCACGAGACCTTTCACAGTCACGCCGCCAGCTGCCATGGCTGCCCGGGGGCGGCGCGTTGCGGCGCCACGCCGGCCCGCATCTCCTGAGCGATGAAATCGACCGTGGCCCGTGCCCGGCCCCAGGTTGCCACACGTCCAGCGGTCCTGCAGGCCGCCAGCGGTGGCGGCGGCCGAAGGCGCGTCTCCAGCCGCGAACTCCTGGCCGGTGCGGTCGAGGTCGAGATCGAACACGAGGCCCAGGTCTACCGCCTGCGCCAGACCGCGCTCGGCAAATTGATCCTCACCAAATGATCCCGCGGCGTTGACCGCCGCCCCACTGCCCCACTGCCCCGCACCCGCCAGCCGCCCGCCAGCACGTGCCTTCATAGAGAGGAAGACCCGTGCCCATGCACCCAGGAAGCCCCGTTTCAGGAACTGCCGCGGCATCGGCCGCAGCCACCCGGCGCCAGCACTGGGACCGCCTCGGCCTGGGCATACGCTGCGGCTACGACCCGCAGCAGCCGGCACTGATCTGGCGCTATCTGGCGCTCGGCACCCGGTTGGCGGACTGCGGGGGCCTGCCGCGGCGCCAGGCCTTTCAGCGCATGCTGCAGTTGTTGCTGCAAACGGCGCACGACGAAGCCTTGCCGTGGTACTGGCGCAGCGTGTGCCTGGAGCACACGACGCTGCCGCTGGCCAGGCTGGTTCACCTCGTCAGACCGGGCGCGCCCGACCTGGCCGAGGCATGGATCGGCGAAGTGAGCGCGGCGCAAGACCGGCTGGCCGCGTGCCAGCCTGCACCGTGATGCCGGATGCAGCCGCCGCGGTCACGGGCCGGGCCGGCGCTGCGCCCGGCGCCCCTGTGCCCGACACCCCAACGCTGTGCCCGCCTGCGGCGCGCACCGGGCGCCGCCGCCGGCTGTGGGAACTGCCCGCGGCGGCGCACGACCTGCTGCTGGCGCTGAGCTTTGACACCGAAACCCTGCGCCAGGAAACCGCACGTGCCATCGGGCGCCTGCACAAGGCGCGCTGCACGGTGGGCGGCGCCGACGTCGACGTGCTGTACAGCATCGTGAATGACCTGGGCCGGCGCAACGCAGTTTCCGAGGCCTTTCAGCGGCGGCTCGAAGCGGCACATGCCGCCACGGTGCGGCGCTGGGCGACGCTGCGCGAAGCCGCGGCGTTGCGCCAGGCGTGGAGCGAAGCACTGCAAGGCCAGGCACTGGCGCCTTCGCTGTGGGCGCTGCTGACCCATCCTGGTTCGCCCGATCTCGAAGCCGGCGCGCTGCTCGACGCCCGGGCCTGGGTCTTTCGCCACGCACGCAGTGCCCTGGCGGCGCGCGCCGCGACGCAGGCGCAGTCTGCCTGCACGACGGCGTTGGCGGCCGAAGTCGCCTCCCTGCGCAAACGGCTCGCAGCGCAGCAGACCACCAGCCAGGCGCTGCTCGACGACGCACGTCAGGACGCTGCCCGTCTGCGCGGCGAGGTGCAGCGCTGGCGCGCCGCCTGCGAGTCCCACCCACCCGCTGCGGCGTCTGGACGGCCCGCCCCGGTCGCGACCGCTCCCGGCTTGGGGGTGCCCCCGCGGCCGGCGGCGTCGACGGTGGCTGTGGCGCAGGTCGTGCCGGCGGCTGCTCCGGCCCCGCAGGCATGCGTCAGCCCACCGCCCACACCTGGCAACGCGCCGCCAGCAGCCACGGAACCGGCGCCCGCGGCGGTGCACGGCAAGCAGGTGCTGTGCGTGGGTGGCATGCAGCACGCGGTGGCGCGCTACCGCTCCCATGTCGAACGCCTGGGTGGCCGCTTCGAGCATCACGACGGCGGCGTCGAGGAAGGCCTGCAGCGGCTGGACGGGCGCCTGGCGCGAGCCGACCTCGTGGTCTGCCAGGCCGGCTGCGTCAACCACGAAGCCTACCGGCGCATCAAGCGCTACTGCGCGCGTGCCGGCAAGCCCTGCCTCTTCCTGGACCGGCCCAGTCTGGCGCGCTTCGAGCGGGCGCTTGGCGCGGCGGGGCCCCACGAAGCGGCGCGAGCCTGAAGTCGCGCCGCCCGGCACCGTCGCGGGCTGCTGCTGCACTCATCCACGCTCGGCGTCGCCCTCTGCGTCCGGTGCCGGCCCGGCCCTCTCGCAGGCCGGCTGGCACAGTCCGAACAGCGCCAGCGTGTGGTCGACCAGTTCGAAGCCGCGTGCCGAGGCAATCGCCTGCTGGCGTCGTTCGATGTCGGCGTCGACGAATTCGACGACGCGGCCGCAGCGCACGCAGACGATGTGGTCGTGGTGCTCGCCCTCGTTGAGCTCATAGACTGCGCGCTCGGCGTCGAAGCGGCTGCGCCGCAGCACACCGGCCTGTTCGAACTGCGCCAGCACGCGGTAGATGGTGGCAACACCGATGTCCACACCGTCGGCCTGCAGCGCGCGGTAGACCTCCTCGACATGCCAGTGGCGCCGCGCCTGGCCCTGGAACAGCGCCAGGATGCGCATGCGCGGCAGCGTGGCTTTCAGGCCCGTCTGGTGCAGTTCGCCCGCCAGCGCGGCGTGGCGCCGGGGCTTGGGTGGCGGGGCATGGCGATCCATGGCCGCTTCAGGCCGAAGCCGGGCGTTGTTTGCCGCGCCCGCACACCAGCCCGGGGCCGGGCGCGCAGCAGGGTCCGGCGTTCACTCAGAACCCCACATTCAGCGCCAGCCACAGCCGGCGCGGCTCCAGCAGGTTGTTGTAGACGTTGCTGCTCCCGGTGGCCGATGTCGTGCAGCCGCCGTTGGCGCAGCGCGTGTAGTCGCGGTAGTCGTTGAAGTCCTTGTCGAGCAGGTTGTAGATCGCCGCCTGCAGGCTGACATGCTCGGTGAACGCATAGTTCAGGCCCAGCGTGAACAGGCTGTAGCCCTGGAAGTCGCCCAGCACGACATTGCTGTCGCGCACGCCCGGCGCCACCTGGCCTTGCGAATTGCCTCCGGTCTGGGGCTCGTGGTAGTTGCGCGGCCGAAACGCGCTGCTGCGGTACTCCCACATCAGGAACGTGCCCAGACGGGGCAGCGCCTGCCAGTCCAGCTTCGCATTGAACTGGTGCTCGGGTACGCTGACCAGCGGATCGCCCAGCCGGCTGGCGATGAGCTGCGCCGGGTTGCCGGTGTCGAGCTGAGTCTGCGTCACCTCGCTGTCGGTCCAGCTGTAGTTGGCCGACACGACGACGTCGCGGCTGAAGGCGAAGCTGCCTGCCATTTCCAGCCCCTTGACCACGGCCTCGCCGATATTCAGGCTGGTGCCGGCATTGGCGCCGGTGCCGGCTTCGACGAGGTTGTCCAGCCGGTTGTGGAAGACCGTGGCCTGCAGCCGCAGGCCGGAGGCCCCCTGGTACAACGCGCCGGCCTCGATATTGGTGCTGGTTTCCGGCTGCAGGTTCGGGTTGCCGTAGATCGGCACCGTGCCCTGGTTGCCGAAGCCGATGACGCCGTCGGTGAGCTGCTCCAGGTAGGGCGTGCGGTAGCCGCGTGCCACGCCGCCTTTGAAGGTCCACTGTTCACTGGCGCGCCAGACCAGGTGTGCGCGCGGCGTCCACTGGCCGCCGAAGGCGTCGTTGTCGTCGTAGCGCAGTCCGCCCGTCACGGCCAGGTCCCGGGTCAGGCTCCACTCGTCTTCGGCGTAGACGCTGAATTGCGCCAGGCTGTTCGAATTGCCGCCCCAGAGACCGTCGGTCATGTCGGCGTCGATATATTGGGCGCCGAGGGTGAAGACATGGTTGGCCCAGTCGCTGACGAAGCGGGTGTTCAGCAAGTCGGTGGTCAGTTCCAGCGTGCGCGGCGACCCTTCGACCTCGGGCGCCAAACCGCTGTTCAGCGGCAGCGTCCGCCCCTGGGTTTCCAGCCAGTCGCGTGTGAGCGTCGTGCGCCAGGCGAGGGCGACTGCCAGCGTGAGTGGCGCGTGAATCCAAGCTGGGCGTACGGAGAAGTTCGGCGCGGCGCACGTCGAGGCCGGCGGGAGCACGTCGCCTGGGTGTGTCTACGGCGCGGGTCAGGTCGAGCGAGTCTGGCGGCGAAGGAGTCCAGAGTGTGGCACGGGTTCCATGGCGGTGATGGGGGATGGGGGGCGGGGAGGCACACATCAAGGGCCCGGCTGGCCGACCCGCTCCAGGCCGGGCCCGCCTTGCGCGTGATGATGTTGACGACACCGCCCAGTGCGTCGGAGCCGTACAAGGTGGACTGCGGGCCTCGAATGACCTCGATGCGCTCGATGGCCGCCACCGGCGGAATGAAGACCGACTGACTGTCGTTGAACGAATTGGGCGTGATGTTGCCCATCGGGTTCTGGCGCACGCCGTCGATGAGCACCAGCGTGTACTCCCGCGGCAGGCCACGCAGGCTGATCGACGGGTTGCCGGTCTTGCCGTCGCGTGCGTCCAGCGGCGAGACATTGACGCCCTCGATGCCGCGCAGTGCATCGGCCAGGTTGGTGACCTGGCGTTGTTCGAGTTCCTCACGCGTGACCACCGTCACCGAAGCAGGCGCACGCGCCAGGGTCTGCTCGAAACCGCCGGCGGTGATGACCACGGCCTCGGTCGGCGACTGACGCTGCGCCTGTGCGCCGGCGGCGACCAGCCCCAGGGTGCAGGCGAACCAGGCGCGCGTGGCGAGAAGCCGCGGGGCAGACCCCTGCGCCGGCCCCGGCGGCTGTTTGGTTGCGTACATTCGATCCTCCACCTGTTGAAATACAAATGCGAGTATTTCGCATTTGTATTCGCGTGGCAAGACCGAATCAGTTCGGGCGCGCAGCTGCACCTCGCCAGCCCGGCACAAGCACGACAGCCGCAGGGCTTCCGTACGGTTAGGGTCAGCCGCGTTCTGGCCCGCTGCGCCGCGCAGCCAGTTCTGCCAGCACCTGTTCGTCGTCCTGTCCCAGGCGGGGCGCATTGCGCCGCTGCCGGCCCGGCGTGCGCGACAGCTTGGGCACGATGCCGGGCACGGTGAGCGTGCTGCCGTCTTCTAGCGTGATGTCCTGCAGCATGCCGCGCGCCCGGTAGTGCGGGTCGGCGGCGATGTCGGCCACGGTATAGATGCGCCCGCCCGGCACTTGCGCGGCGTCCAGTGCGGCCAGCACGTCGGCCACGGTGCGCGGCGCCGTCCAGTCGCCGATGGCGGCGTCGATCTCCGACACGCGTGCCACGCGGCCGCTGTTGCCCGCCAGCTGCTGGTCGGCCGCCAGGTCGGGCCGGCCGATGGCCAGCATCAGTCGCCTGAAGATGCTGTCGCCATTGCCGGCCACCAGCACGTGGCCGTCGGCACACTTGTAGGCGTTGCTCGGGGCGATGCCCGGCAAGGCGCTGCCGGCCGGCTGGCGCACCACGCCGAAGGCGCTGTATTCGGGCAGCAGGCTTTCCATGCAGTTGAACACCGCCTCGTACAGCGCCACGTCGATGACCTGGCCACGGCCGCTCTGGTGCCGTTCGTGCAGCGCCATCAGCACGCCGATGACGCCGTGCAGCGCCGCCAGCGTGTCGCCGATGCTCACACCCACGCGCACCGGCGTGCGCCCCGGCTCCGCGGTGAGGTGGCGCAGGCCGCCCATGGCTTCGGCCACCACGCCGAAGCCGGGCTTGTCGCGGTAGGGCCCGGTCTGGCCGTAGCCGCTGATGCGCAGCACGATCAGCCGCGGATTCGCCAGCAGCAGCGATTGCGGGTCCAGGCCGAAACCTTCCAGCGCGCCGGGGCGGAAGTTCTCAACCAGCACGTCGGCCTCCAGCGCCAGGTGCCGCACCGTTTCCACGGCGTCCGGGTCCTTGAGGTCCAGCGCCAGCGAGCGTTTGTTGCGCGACTGCACCTGCCACCACACCGAGGTGCCGTCCTTCAACAGCCGCCACTGGCGCAGCGGGTCGCCACCCTCGGGGGGTTCGACCTTGATCACATCGGCGCCGAAATCCGCCAGCGTCCGGGCGGCGAACGGGCCGGCGATGAGCTGGCCGAGTTCGAGCACGCGAACATCGGCCAGCGGGCCCGGGGGTTCGGTGAGCGATGGCGTGGTTTTCATCGTCGGACCTCAAGGGACAAACGCGGCACGGTCACGGCCGACCTTCGCGCGTCACGAGGATTGTGGGCTGCGCCAGTGCGGGCCGAGGCAGCCGCAGGCTCAGCAGCACCGCGCAAGCCGCCAGGCTGACGGCCGCCGACAGCCACAGCGCGTTCACGCCCCAGTGCTCGAGCGCCATGCCGAACAGCCAGGGCGACAAACCCTGCAGCGCGCGCCCGGGCAGCGCGATCCAGCCCTGGCGGGCACCGTAGCCGCCGGCGCCGAAGAAGGCCAGCGGCAGGGTGCCCTTGGCGATGGTCATGATGCCGGCACCCAGGCCGTGCAGGATGGCGTACACGGCCGCGACAGGCGCGCCCAGCGCCCACAACAGCAGCGCGCCCAGCGGGTGGCCCAGCGTGGCGGCACGCGCCACCGCCAGCGGCGAGATGCGGCGCAGGAAGCCGAACTCGAACAGCCGCCCCGCCACCTGCGCCGGCCCCACCAGCGCCCCCACCGCCACCGCCAGCGCCAACGTGCCGCCGGCAGCCTGAATGACCGTGGGCAGGTGCGCCGCCATGGCGGTGTTCACGAACCAGGCCAGCGCGAAGACCAGCGACAGCAGTGCGGCGGCATGACGCGGCGGCGGTGGCGGCGGCGGCTCCGGCGGCGGCGGGGCTATTGCCGCCGCCGCGTCACCGACGGGGGCCGCAGCCGCTGGCGCCAGCGCCGTGGGAATCGCAGGCGCGGCGGCCGTGGCCCCAGCGCGCGGCAACAGCGCATTCAGCGGCAGCCCCAGCACCACGTGCAGCCCGGCCCACACGAAACAGGCGCCGCGCCACCCGATCTGCACTTCCATCCACGCCGAAAGCGGCCAGCCCACCGTGCTGGCAAAACCCGCCAACAGCGTGATGCCGGTGATGGCGCTGCGTGCTTCGCTGCCATACAGCCGCACCAGCGCCGCGAAGCCCGCCTCGTAGAGCCCGGCGCCCATGCCCAGGCCCAGCAGCAGCCAGGCCGCCACCAGCGTGGCCGGACCTTGCGCGCTGCCCAGCAGCACCAGGGCCAGCGCGAACAGCACGTTGCTGCCCAGCAGCACCGGACGGCCGCCATGACGGTCGATCAGGCGGCCAGCCAGCGGCCCGGCCAGCGCCGAGACGATGAGCGCCATCGAGAACGCCGCGAAGACCGTGGGCGTGGCCACGCCGAGGTCGCGCGCCATCGGTGCGGCCAGCATCGCCGGCAGGTAGTACGACGAGGCCCAGGCCAGCGTCTGCGCCGTGCCCAGGGCCAGCACCGTGTGCGTGCGGCTGCGGCTGCGGCTGCGCGAGCCGCCGGTGGCCGGCATCACTTGCGCTTGGCCACCAGGGTCAGGATGTCGTAGCTGGCCACCACCTCGTCGTGCTGGTTGCCCACCTCCACGGCCCAGGCCACCACGCCTTGCCCCACGCCGTCGGGACCGGACTTGCGGCGGTCGGTCTTGCGCTTGACGGTGAGCCGCGCACGGATGGTGTCGCCAATGCCCACGGGCTTGACGAAGCGCAGGTTGTCCAGCCCGTAGTTGGCCAGCACCGGTCCCGGCGCCGGGCTCACGAACAGGCCGGCCGCCGCCGAGAGCACGAAATAGCCGTGCGCGATGCGCTGGCCGAAGGCCGACTGCGCGGCGGCAACGGCGTCGAAATGCATGTAGAAATAGTCGCCGCTGATGCCACCGAAGGCCACGATATCGGCTTCGGTGACGGTGCGGCGGTGGGTGAGCAGCGAGTCGCCGATGTGCAGGTCCTCGAAGTGGCGGCGGAAGGGGTGGACCTCGCTTTCGGTGACCTGGGCGCCGCGCACGAATTCGCCGGTGACCGCCGCCAGCATGGTGGGCGAGCCCTGCACCGCGCAGCGCTGCAGGTAGTGCTTCACGGCGCGCAGGCCGCCGAGTTCCTCGCCGCCGCCAGCGCGGCCCGGGCCGCCGTGCTTGAGCTGCGGCAGCGGCGCGCCGTGGCCGGTGGATTCGACCGCCGCCTCGGCGTCCAGCACCAGCAGCCGGCCGTGGTGGGCGGCGGCCACGGGAATGGCGCGCGCGGCGGTGGCTGCATCGCGCGTGACCAGCGTGCCGACCAGGCTGCCGCGTCCGCGCGCGGCCAGCGCCAGCGCTTCGTCCAGGTCGTCGTAGGGCAAGAGCGTGCTCACCGGACCGAAGGCTTCCACGTCGTGCACGGCGGCGCTGTTCAGCGGGTCGCGGCACAGCAGCAGGGTGGGCGCGAAGAAAGCGCCTGCGGCCACGCCCTCGCCCACCGGGGCGAAGCCGTCGGATTCGCCGAAGACGATCTCGTTGCCGGCGGCCAACTGCGCCAAGCGCTCGGCGACGTCGCTGCGCTGCGCCAGCGAGGCCAGCGCGCCCATGCGCACGCTCTCGATCGCCGGGTCGCCCACCACCACCTTGGCCAGCCGCGCACGCAACTTTTCAGCTACCGCGTCGAGGTGCTGGCGCGGCACGATGGCACGCCGGATGGCGGTGCACTTCTGCCCGGCCTTGACCGTCATCTCACGCGCCACTTCCTTGACGAAGAGATCGAACTCCTCGTCGTCGGGCGAGACATCAGGCGCCAGGATGGCGCAGTTCAGTGAGTCGGCTTCGGCGTTGAAGGGCACCGACCGGCGCACCAGGTTGGCATTCGTGCGCAGCCGCGCCGCGGTATCGGCCGAGCCGGTGAAGGTGACGAGGTCGGTTTCCTCCAGCCGGTCGAGCAAGTCGCCGGTGCCGCCGATCACCAGTTGCAGGCTGCCCGGCGGCAGCAGGCCCGAAGCCAGCATCAGCCGCACGCAGGCCTCGGTGAGGTAGCTGGTGGCCGTGGCCGGCTTGGCGATGCACGGCATGCCGGCCAGGAAGCTGGGCGCGAATTTCTCCAGCAAGCCCCAGACCGGAAAATTGAAGGCGTTGATGTGCACCGCCACGCCGCCGCGCGGCACCAGGATGTGCGTGCCGGCAAAGCCGCCCTTCCTGCCCAGCGGGATGGCCGGGCCTTCGTGCAGCAGGTTGCCCGAAGGCAGCTCGGCACTCAGGCCGGCATAGGCGAACAGCGTGCCGGTGCCGCCTTCGATGTCGACCCAGCCGTCGCTGCGCGTGGCGCCGGTGTGGGCCGACCAGGCGTAAAGCTGCTCCTTGCGTTCGTTCAGAAATTTCGCCAGCGCCTTCAGCCGTTCGGCGCGCTGCTGGAAGTCCAGCGCCAGCAGCGCCGGGCCGCCGGCACGGCGGGCGTGGTGGGTGGCGGCGGCGAAGTCCGGCGTCTCGGCGTGCGTGGCGGCCACGGCGCGGCCGTTGACGGCGCTGTGCAAGGTCTGCGCCGGCTCGCGGCCGATCCAGGTGCCGCCGATGTAGCTCTGCAGGGTGGGGGTCATGGCGGGATTCTTGCGTTACGGGACGAGTTGAAAGACGAAGCGGCCAGTGTCGCACCGACCTGCGGCGTGTCCTGCAGGCCGACCCGGGTTGCGGTCTGGACTGCCTGCAAGCCGGCTACGGCGCGCCGCTGGCCGAACAGCCGATCCGGCGATCGTTCAGGCGGGCTTCAACGAGGTGCGGTGAGAGGCATCCAGCGCCACTCACCCGGCCGTGAAGCTGTCGGCGCGCTTGCCCTTGAAGGGCGCGTAGAAGCGCTTGATCTCGGCCATGTCGAGTTCCACGTCACCGCTGGGCGTGAACACCGGCCCCAGGCCGCTGAGCTTGCGCTCGTAGTCCATGTAGGCCATGACGATGGGCACCCGCGCCTGAAGCGCGATGAAGTAGAAACCCGTCTTCCAGTGCCGCGTCCTGCCGCGCGTGCCTTCGGGCGGCACCACCAGTTGCAAAGGGCCGTCGGCGGCCTGAATGGCCTGCGCCGAAGCCGTCACCAGGTTGGTGCTGCGCTGGCGGTCCACCGCGATGCCGCCCAGCCAGCGCATGATGGCACCGAAGGGCGGCCCAAAGAGGCTGTGCTTGCCCATCCAGCGGATATTCAGGCGCAGCGCGAAGGCCACCATCAGGGTGTAGGGCAGGTCCCAGTTGCTGGTGTGCGGCGCGGCGATGAGCACGCACTTGGCGGCGTGCGCGGGCAGGGCGCCTTCGATCGTCCAGCCGGTGGTGCGCAGGAAGGCCAGCGAGAAGGCACGCAGCACGGTGCTGACCACCGGCGTGCTGAAGATCGTTCGGTGCATGGGGCGTCGTGGGGGATACCTGGCCTGCCGTGGGCAGCCTCAGGGTGCGGCGATTGTGGTTGAACCGGGTGAAGCACCGCAGCGGGCAGGCTACGATGCACGCAGCGCGCGCCGGCGTGGCACCGCGGTGTGCACCCACCCCCACTTCAGGAGTCCACTCATGTCTACCGGCAAGGTTCTCGTCGCCCAGGGCGGCGGCCCCACCGCGGTCATCAACCAGTCGCTGGCCGGCGTGGTGCTGGAGGCGCGGCGCCACCACAACGTGCGCCTGGTCTACGGCGCGCGCCACGGTGTGCGCGGCATCGTCAACGAGGATTTCGTCGACCTCACGCAGGAGACCAGCCACAACCTGGAGCTGGTGGCGGGCACGCCGGCTTCGGCGCTGGGTTCCACACGCGACAAGCCCGACCGCGCCTACTGCCTGGAGATCTTCAAGGTGCTGCAGGCGCACCGGATCGAGCACTTCTTCTACATCGGCGGCAACGATTCCTCGGACACCGTGCGCATCGTCAGCGAGGAAGCGCAGAAGGCCGGTTATCCGCTGCGCAGCATCCACATTCCGAAGACCATCGACAACGACCTGGTGGGCAACGACCACACGCCGGGCTTCCCCTCGGCCGCGCGCTTCGTGGCCCAGGCCTTCGCCGGCGCCAACCTGGACAACGCGGCGCTGCCCGGCGTCTACGTCGGCGTGGTGATGGGCCGCCACGCCGGCTTCCTGACGGCGGCCGCCGCTCTGGGCAAGAAATTCCCCGACGACGGGCCGCACCTCATCTACCTGCCCGAACGCGAGTTCGAGATCGACAAGTTCCTGGCCGACGTGAAGGCGGTGTACGAGCGCCACGGCCGCTGCATGATCGCGGTCAGCGAAGGCATCCACGACGCTTCCGGCGCGCCGATGCTGGCCAAGCTGGCCAAGGACCTGGAGCACGACGCCCACGGCAATGTGCAGCTCTCGGGCAGCGGCGCGCTGGCCGACCTGTTGTGCGAGGAGATCAAGGACAAGCTGAAGATCAAGCGCGTGCGCGGCGACACCTTCGGCTACCTGCAGCGCAGCTTCATCGGCTGCACCAGCGACGTCGACCAGCGCGAGGCGCGCGAGGTCGGCGAAAAGGCCGTGCAGTTCGCCATGTGGGGCAGCCGCGACGGCTCGGTGGCCATCAAGCGCACCGGTTTCTATTCGGTGGACTACGAACTGCTGCCGCTGGCGGACGTGGCCGGCAAGACGCGCACCATGGAAGACGAATTCATCTCGGCTTCCGGCACCGACGTCACCGACGCCTTTCGCCTGTACTTGCGGCCGCTGCTCGGTTCGGGCATGCCCGACGCCTTCCGGCTGCGCGCGCACCCGGTGCCGCGGGTACTGAAGTGAGTGCCCTGCCGCCGGCCCTGGACGGCGAGCGCTTCGAATTCGACTCGCCCGCGGGCCGCCTGAGCTGCTATGTCGCGGGCCAGGGCGCGCCCTTGCTGCTGGTGCACAGCGTCAATGCGGCGGCGTCGGCGGCCGAGGTGCGCCCGCTGTACGAACACGGCCAGGCCACGCGCACGGTTTTCGCCGTCGACCTGCCGGGGTACGGCTTCAGCGACCGAAGCGACCGCGTCTACACGCCGCGTTTGATGACGGACGCACTGCATGCCACGCTGGCGCAGATTCAGCAGCGCTGCGGGTCGGCCCCGGTGGACGCGCTGGCGGCATCGCTGGGCTGCGAATTCCTGGCCCGCGCCGCGGTCGAGGCGCCGGCCCGGGTGCGCCGCCTGGCGCTCGTCAGCCCCACCGGATTCAACGGCGCCAGCCGCCGCCGCGGGCCGCCGGGCAGCGTGGTCGGCGCACCGTGGATCAACCGCGTGTTGCGCGGCCCCGGCTGGGGCGCGCCCTTGTTCCGCGCGCTCACGCGCCCGGGCGTGATCCGCTACTTTCTGCGCCGCACCTGGGGTGGCCCGGCCATCGACGAAGCCATGGCACGCTACGCCGAACTGACCACGCGAGTGCCCGGCGCCGAGCACGCACCGCTGGCCTTCCTGTCGGCGCAGCTGTTCAGCGCCGATATCAACACGGTCTACGAGCAACTGACGCAGCCGGTGTGGATGAGCCACGGCGTGCGCGGCGACTTCACCGACTACCGCGGCAGGGATAGCGTCGAGGGGCGGCCAAACTGGCGCTTCACGATCTTCCCCACCGGCGCCTTGCCGTATTTCGAGGTGCCGGGCGACTTCAACGCTGCGCTCGGCGACTTTCTCGCCGCGGGCCCCTCTCCCGCCCGCGGGAGAGGGTCGGGGTGAGGGCGTTGCCCGCGCCTACAGCGCCTTGGTCGCGATCCTGAAATCCGGGTCCTCCGGGAACGCGGCCACCGTGAACCCCAGGCTGCGCATCAGCCGCAGCATGGCCGAGTTGTTGGCCAGGATCAGGCCCACGATCTCGCTCAGTCCCTTGCTGCGCGCCAGGTCGATGATCGACAGCATCAGCCGCGAACCCAGGCCCTGGCCCTTGAAGTCGTCGGCGATGACGAGCGAGAACTCGCAGCTCGTGCCGTCGGGGTTGGTGATGTAGCGCACCACGCCCACCAGGCGCTCGGTCTCGGTGAAGTTGCCGTCCTCGGCAGTGTGGCGTGTCTTGACCACCGCCACCAGCGCCATCTCGCGGTCGTAGTCGATCAGCGTGTAGCGCGCCAGCATGCGCGCCGGCAGTTCCTGCATCGCGCTGGCGAAGCGGAAATAGCGGCTTTCCTGCGACAGCCCGCGCACGAAGGCCTGCAGCATCTCGGCGTCGTCGGGCCGGATCGGGCGCAGCGTATACAGGCTGCCGCCCTTCATGGGCCATTCTCGTTCCTGGCTCGCCGGGTAGGGCAGGATGGCCAGGTGGCCGTAGCTGCCCGGGGCCTGCACGGCGTCCTCGATGACGATGCGCGCGTCCACCGCCACGGCGCCGGTTTCGTCGACGATGACGGGGTTGATGTCCATCTGGCGCAGCTGCGGCAGCGCGCACACCATCTCCGAGACGCGCAGCAGCAGGTGTTCCAGCGCCTGCACGTTGGCCGGCGGTGCGCCGCGCCATTCACCCAGCATGCCGGCGGCGCGCGAACGTTCGATCAGCCGCCGCGCCAGGAACTGGTTCAGCGGCGGCAGCTCCATGGCGCGGTCGTTGATGAGCTCGATCATGGTGCCGCCGGCGCCGAAGGTGATGACCGGGCCGAAGGGGTCGTCGGTGGTCAGGCCCACGTAGACCTCGCGGCTCTTGCCGCGCGCGCCGCGGCTGGCCATGGGCTGCACGGTGATGCCGTTGATGCGCGCGCCGGGCTGCGCCAGCGCCACCGCATCCAGGATCTCCTGGTAGCGGTCGCGCACCTGGGTGGCGTTGTGCACGTCCAGCGCCACGCCCTGCACGTCGCTCTTGTGCGAGATGTCGGGCGAGTCGATCTTCAGCGCCACCGGGTAGCCCAGCTGGCTGGCGATGAGCATGGCCTCGTTGGCGCTGCGCGCCCGCATGGTGCGCGTCACCGGCACGTGGAAGGCGGCCAGCAGCGCCTTGCTCTCCATTTCGGTGAGCACCTTGCGCCGTTCGGCGAGCACGCCTTCGATGAGCAGCCGTGCGCCCTCGGTGTCGGGGTCGGCCAGGTGCGACAGCGGCGGTGGCGTCTGCTGCAGCAACTGCTGGTTGCGGTAGAAGCTGGCGATGCTGTGGAAGGCGTCGACCGCGCCCTCCGGAGTGCGGAACACCGGCATCTGCTTGGCGGCGAGTAGATCGCGCGACGGGCCCGCGCTGACCTCGCCCATCCAGCAGCCGAGCACCGGCTTGGCCGCCGGCGAGAAGGCTTCGCCGACGGCGCGCGCCACGGCCTCGGGGTCGGTGCCGGCCTTGGGCGAATGGATGAGCAGCACGCCGTCGGTGCCGCGGTCGGCGATGGCCGCCTGCATGGCCTGCACATAGGCCTCGCCCGTGGTCTCCTCGCCCAGGTCCTTGACGCCGGCCACCTGCAGCCCCAGCACGCCGGCCCAGTCGGCGGCCAGCACGCCCGGCCCGCCGCCATTGGTGACGATGGCCAGCCGCTCGCCCACCGGCCGGAAGCGCGAAGCCAGGCATTTCGCGGCCGAGAACAGCTGCGTGAACTGGCGCACGCGCACCACGCCGGCGCGGCGCAGCACGGCGTCGAACACGTCATCGGAGCCGACGATGGACGCCGAGTGCGTGAGCGCCACGCTGCGGCCCGCCGGCTGGCGGCCGGACTTCATCACCACCACCGGCTTGGCATGGGCGGCCGCGCGCAGCGCGCTCACGAAACGCCGCGCGTGGCGGATGCCTTCCATGTAGACCAGGATGCTCTGCGTCTGCGCGTCGGTGGCCAGGTAGTCGAGCACCTGTGACAGCTCCACCGCGGTATTGGGCCCCAGCGAGACGACGGTGGAAAAGCCCACACCCTGCTCGCGCGCCCAGTCCAGGATGGCCGCGGTGAGCGCACCCGATTGCGAAACCAGCGCCAGCGGCCCCGCGGCCGCCATGGGCCCCAGCCCGCTGGCATTGAGCAGCAGCGCCGGGCGCTGCAGGCCCAGGCTGTTGGGTCCGAGCAGGCACACGCCGTGGCGGCGCGCCGTCTGGTGCAGTTCGGTGCACTGGGCCGCCGGCATGCCGCTGGACAGCACCAGCGCGGCGCGGCAACGGATGCGGCCGGCGATCTCCAGCGCCGCCAGGGCCTGCTCGTGCGGCAGCGCGATGAGCGCCAGGTCGGCGCGCGACTTGGCCAGGTCGGCCAGCGTGCCGGTGGTGGCCACGTCCAGCCAGGTCAGCAGGCCGGCGTATCCGCCCTCGCGCAGGCCGCGGCGCAGCGTGGCGGCCAGCGGGGTGGGGGGCTCGGCGTCGGGGTCGCCGGCAAAGGCGACGATCGAGGCCGGGTTGAACAGCGGGGTCAGGAAATGGCGGTCCACGGCACTCCACACGCAATGAGCATGCCCGCAGCATAGGCCCGCGGCGGCGTTCGGTTCATGACATGGCGCAGCAGTGGCCCAACCAAGTCACGAAACGGTTGCACTGGCACGCACGGCCACCGCGTGCGCGGTGCCCGGCGGGCGTGGATACTCCGTGGCCGCGGCATCCCCGCCGCCGACGAGAGGGCCTCTTGGCGATCCCCGAATTCATGGCCGCCCGTGTCGCCGAATTGACGGCCTCCCTGGCCGACCCCGGGCAGTGGTTGGCCCTGGGCGCGGCCAGCCTGGCGGCGGTGCTGATCGTCGTCAGCGCCTTCGTCAAGACCATCATCCCGCTGCGCTGGTTGGCGGTGGCCAGCAATACCGGCTTCATCGTTTACGGCCTCATGCACCCGGCGCTGATGATCCTGGCGCTGCACCTCACGCTATTGCCGATCAACCTGTGGCGGGTGGCCGAGATGCACCGCCTGACGCGCCGCGTGCGCCGCGCCGCGGCGTCGGCCAGCGAGGTGCAGCTGTGGTTGCGACCGTACATGAAGCGCCGCCGCATCAAACGCGGCGAGGCGCTGTTCTGCCGCGACGACCCCGCCGACCGGCTGTATTTCCTGGCCGAAGGCCGGCTCGAGGTGGTGGAAAAGGGGGCCGTCATCGAAGCCGGCCAGATGTTCGGCGAGATCGCCTTCTTTGCCCCCGAGGGCCGCCGCACTGGCACGGTGCGCTGCGTCGAGCCCGGCATGGTGCTGTCGATCGACGAGACGACCTTCAAGCAGCTGCTGTTCCAGAATCCGGCTTTCGGCCTGCAGATCCTGAGCCTGATCGCCAGCCACCTGAGCGACGACGTGCGGCGGCTCGAGGCCATCATCGAGGCCCGCAGCGAAGTTCCACCACCGGTGCAGTGACGTGTTTAAACTGCACGCGAGCACGTCGCGCCGCGGCACAGCCGAGTTCCCAACCCCTTGTGCAGGTCTCGAATGAAACTCCAGTTCTTCCTTGCCGCCCCGGTGCTGGTGCTGGCCGCGAATGCGGTGGCCGAACCGCCCAAGACGCGATTCATGGATCACTCCAACCAGAACCTCATCACAGAGTCGGCTGCCATCGCGGTGATGAACGAGAACATTCCGGATCGGGTGTGGAAGATCCACCCCGCCAGCCGCTTCATCTTCACCAGCCAGGTCGAGGGCGGCATCACGCCCACAGGCACCTGCGTGGTGGCCGCGCGCGTGATCCTGATGCCGCTCACCGGCGCGGCGAAGGCGGTGCTGTTTCGGCCGCAGAAGACGGCCACCGCCTTCGATGCCGTGCCCGGCGCCAATCTCGATCGGTGCCGTGACGTGGCGCGCGCCAAGCTCAAGGAGGCCACCGTGGCGGTGGTCTCGGCCATCGTCAAGGCTTGATCAAGCGCCTGCGCCGCACGGCGACGGCCAGGGTCGCCAGGCCCAGCAGCCACAAGGCCCAGAGGCCCGGCTCGGGCACCAGCGTCACCGGGTCCGGCGGCAATTCCGCCGGGCCCGGGCGCAATGGCCCGATCGGTCCCTCGGGCATCGGCGTGATCTCGGCGCCGCCGCCTTTGCTGCCGTCTGTCGATGGCAAGTCGATGAAGGGCACGCCACCCCCGCCCGAGCTTCGCGCAACGCCACCGGCGTCGATGGGCCTGGGGCCGACGCCCGAGCCGGGGCCGCCGTCGGCGACACGGACCGGACCACCTTCCACGGCGGCGTCGCCGCTGTCGACCCCCGGCAGCAGCGACACGATGCGCGCGGGCTGCGCAGCGTCTGCCTGCTGGGCAAAACTCTGGCCCGCGCCAGGGGCTTCGAACTGCAGTTCGTCGGATTCCGCCTCGGCGGTCGATTTCGGTTCGGGCGCGGCCGGGCTCTCCGCCGCTGAAGGGAGGGCGCCGCCGGCGACGGCAGGATCGCCGGTGGCCGCAGCCGCCGTGCGCGCCGGTGGCAGGCGCGTCACGCGACTGACGTTGCGGCACACCGTGGGCACGATGATGCAGTGCCCGCTTTCGCAATAGACGAGCCCGCGCTCTTCGGTGGTCGGCGTCCACTGGGCGCGCGTCACCGTGCGGCAGACGCGGCCCTGGCCGAAATGCATGTCGCGGAGCTCGGGGCTGTAGAGGTGCTGGCCCACCACGGTGTCGCGCCGGATGACGGCGATGTCGTCGTACTGGCGCGCGGCCATGCGCTTCTTCAGCGCCGCGCGCACCGACTCGGGAATGTCGCTGTAGCGGTCCACGGCCGTGACCACGTTGCCCATGTAGGGGTCGGCGCCGGGGCGGTCCCATGAACACGCCGGCAGCGTGGTGGCGGAAACCGCGAGTGCGGCGGCGAACAGCAAGGACATAGTCTTCCCGATGGTGAGTGGGGCCAGGCGACTGCAAATCTGCCTCGGCGCATTCAGTGTAGGCGTGGAAGAAGGGCGGGAACTTCGCCTCGCAGCAGGCACCGCGACTTGCGTCACGGTGCAAGTTCACGCGCCGGGAAAGGCCGGCGGTGCCGCGGTGCCCAGGCCACGCGCGGCGGCCATCAGGCGCACCAGGCCGAACAGCGCGTCGACATTCGGCGTCGCGATGCCGACATGCGCGCCGATCTCGCGCACCGCGCCAAGCAGGGCGTCGATCTCCAGCGGCCTGCCGGCCTCCACGTCCTGCAGCATCGAGGTCTTGAAGGCGCCGAGCTTGCGCGTCACGGCGTGGCGCTCCTCGGGCCGCTGCTCGATGGGGATGCCGAAGGCCGCGCCAATGGCCTGCGCCTCCAGCATCACTGCGCTGCAGAAGTGGCGCACCAGCGGGTCGTCGAGGATGCGGTCGCAGGTGGCGCCGGTGAGGGCGGAAATGGGGTTCATGGTCATGTTGCCCCACAGCTTGAACCACACCTCGCGCTGAATGCGTTCCGACAGCGTGACCACGAAGCCGGCGTTCGACAGCAGCGTGGCCGCCGTCTGCAGCCGGCCGTCGCTGCCGCCGCCGGCCAGGCCCAGGATCAGGCCCTGGCCGTTGACATGGCGCACCTGGCCGGGCGCGACGACGGCACTGGACAGATGCACCACGCAGCCGATGACGCGCTCGGCCGGGATGCAGCGGCGCACCGCGCCGCCAGGGTCGACCGACTCCAGCACCAGGCCCTGGCAGGGGCCGGGCAGGCGCTCGAAGAACCACCACGGCACGCCATTCATGGCGGCCAGCACGGCCGTGCGCGGACCGCACAACGCGGCCACCGCGGGCGCCACGGCGGCCAGCGCCGGGGCCTTGACCGCCACCACGACCAGGTCCTGCGGCCCCAGTGCGGCCGCGTCGTCGCTGGCCCGCAGCGGCACGACGACGCCGCCTTGGGCGGTGTCCAGCCGCAGGCCCTGCCTCTGCACGGCGGCCAGCGTCTCGCCGCGCGCCAGCGCAGACAGCTGCAGCGTGGCGGCCTGTGGTGCGGGCAGCCGCGTGCCCAGCCAGCCGGCGAAGAGGCCGCCGATGGCGCCGAGACCGACGATGCAGACTTTCATGGGGTTCGGGGCGGGATCGCCGTGATGACCGTGCCCGATTGTTTCTCAAGCCCGCAGCGTTCGGTCGCTGCGCCAGAATGCGTGGTCCCGCCACCCCCTCTCATCACCCGTCACAGGAGGATCCGTTCATGGGCCAGACCGTCAGCTTCCAGCGCCCCGATGGGCAAAGCGTGCAGGCTTATCTTGCCGAACCGGCCGCGCCGCAAGGCGCGCCCGGCGTGGTGGTGATCCAGGAGTGGTGGGGCCTGAACGACCAGATCCGCGGTGTGGCCGACCGCTATGCCGGGCAGGGCTATCGCGCGCTGGTGCCCGACCTGTACCGCGGCAAGAGCACGGTGGAAGCGGCCGAGGCCGAGCACCTGATGGGCAAACTGAATTTCGGCGACGCGGCCGGCCAGGACGTGCGCGGCGCGGTGCAGTTCCTGAAGGCTGGCGGCAGCGCCAAGGTCGGCGTCACGGGCTTCTGCATGGGCGGCGCGCTCACGCTGCTGGCGGCCGTGCACGTGCCGGAGGTGGACGCCGCCGCCGTGTTCTACGGCTACCCGCCGCTGGAATATGTCGACGCCGGCAGGATCAAGGCGCCGCTGATGGGTCACTGGGCGCTGCACGACGTGCCGTTCCCGATCGCCGGTGTCGATGTGCTGGAAGGCAAGCTGCAGGCGGCAAAGGTGGGTTATGAATTCCACCGCTATGACGCCCAGCATGCCTTCTTCAACGAGACGCAGGTGGGTGCCAAGAAGCTGCTGCCGGTGATCGAGTACGAGCCCGCCGCGGCCCAACTCGCCTGGCAGCGCACGCTGGGCTTCTTCGAGCGCCATCTGCGGTGAGCGGGACGATCGCAACGCAGGGGACTGCACCGCGACGAGCCGGTGCCGTCCTCGGGCGGTGGTCCGTGCGGCCGTTGCGCCCCTTGCGCCCCTTGCGCCCGTTTGCGCTGCGCACATGTCGGCCTCGACCTCCGCACCCCGCGGGCTTGCCCCGGCGCATCAGGCTTCGAGCCGGTGCAGGCGCACCCACATCGCCGCCTCCGGCGAGCCCGGCTTCCTGACGTCGAACAACTCGCCGCCCGCGGGCGGGTGCAGCGGGGTCATCCGCCACAGCGAGGGGCGCTGCAGGAATTGCTCGCGGAATTCCTCGGTGGCCCAGATCTGGCCGGGCTCGACGACCGGCTCGACGCGGGACACGCACAGGATGGCGGCGCCGCCGACCACCGTCAGCCGCAGGTCGCTGTCGCGTTCGCGCATCTGCACCTCGCCATGGTGCAGCGCAATGCGCAGGCGCGGCTGTCCGGGCGCGGCGTAGACGTCGTCCATCAGGTGGCGCGCGGTCTGCACCAGCGCCAAGGGGTCGTTGCTGGCAATCAGCACCGCGTCGCCGGCGGCGGTCTCGCTGACCGAGTCGGGCGGTGCCCAGCGTTGCACGGCATCGGCCAGGGCCTTGCGCACAGGGGCGTCGGCGCCAGCCGTCATGAGTTTGCCGAAGGCGTGCACGTCGGCTTTCAGCACGCCGAGCGTGGCGACGCTGGCCGAACGTTCGGCACCGCCGGGCGATTTCCACGGCCGGTCGTAGCCGACGATGTTGAGGCGGTCGATGCGCTGCAGGAATTCCGGGTTCAGGCGCCCGATGACGCCGGACAGGACCGGGTGCAGCAGGTAGTGGGTCGCGCGCGGCAGCGCACCATGCGGCTCCAGCGTGGCGTCGCCGGGGCGCAGAAAACGTTGCCGCCATTCGCCGCGCACGATGTCGTGCTGCACGTAGCCGAGCAGGCCCACGCGGTACAGCGCGCGGAAGGCCGGTTCGCAACCATTCGGCTGCACGGCGCCCGGCGCGCCGTCTTCGCACAGGCTCTCGACTTCCGGGCGCGTGAGGATCGGCCCGGGCAGGCGCTGGAACAGGCGCTCGAGTTCCAGGTCGCCGACGTAGGGCGCGATCTCGGCCAGGTACTCGTGCGCGATCTCGGTCGCCGCCTGGTGCACCGCTTCCATCATGCGGTGCTCGTTGCGGCGTTCGTCGGGGCGCAGCGCGACCAGCCGGTCGCCGATGGTCATGAGGTCGCGCGGACGCAGCAGCGTGTGGCGGCAGACATAGCCGAAGACGTCTTCTTCCTCGCGCGTATAGGTGTCGGTGACGCTGATGCGGCCCAGGAAGGCCTCCAGCGGCCGCGTGCGCTCGCGCCCGGGCAGCACCATGCGGTCGGGCTTCACGAGCCGGATGTTGTTGACGAAGATCTCGCGCAGGCTCTCCGGCGCATAGGCGATGTCGACCGCGCTGCCGCGGTACTGCTGGACCATGGCCGTGCGCTGCGGCAGCCGGGCATAGGCCTCCTTGCGGATGGCCGCGAAGACCTTCAACCGGTGGTTGATGCGGCGCAGCTGGTAGGCCACCTCCACCAGGCCCAGCTGCGAGTAATACCAGACGTCGGGCGAGAGCTCGCCGGTGACGCTGGGGTTGGTCGGCACCTCCTCGACATGCTTGTTGAAATACTCGTCGATGCCGTCGATGAAGATCGTCAGCGGCGTCTTCAGCATGCGCAGCCGCGGCACCAGATGGCCGTCGGTGTCGGTGGCACAGCGCTGCAGCTCGCTGGGCATGAAGTCGAGCAGGCGCACGAAGTGGTCGATCACGCTGTGCAGCTGGCGGTCGGCGACCAGCGAAGAAAGCCGCGCGTTGACCTTCAGGCCCTCGGTCGCACCGGCCTGCTTGAGGGCGGCCAGCGCCACCGCAGCGAGCCAGACCTTGGCCCAGGGCAGCGGCGAGGCCGAGAAGAAGGCGATCGCCTCGCGGCTGAAGATCTTGTCGCCGATCGGCTTGTCGAGCAGGTTGCCGCTGGGCAGGCAGATCGACTGGCCGGCGCGCTGGTAGAGGATGCGCTTGGCCTTCAGCAGCAGTGTCTTGCCGAAGCCCTTGGTGCCGATGACGATGAACTTGTCTTCGCGATCGGGCGTCAGGAAGGCCTCGATCTCGGGCGTGCGGTGCAGCAGCGACTCGTCGAAGTCCTCGGCGACCCGTATGTCGTCGGCATCCACCGTCCATGCGCGCATCGATCTCCCCGCTCCCTGCTCCAGGCAGGGCCGAAGAATAGTCGCTCTCAGCTCGGCGCCAGCAGCAGTTCGTGCACCAGTGCCACGCCTTGTTCGAGCAGCGGCCCGCGCGGCCGCTGCGCCGAGGTGGCGATGGCCAGCGGCGTGGCCAGCGCCTGCCCGCCGGGCAGCCGCACCGGCCGCGCCTGCAGCTCGGCCTCGCGCCCGCGCAAGGCGCGCAGCGACAGCACCGCGTGCAGGCCGTGGTGTTGCACCAGGTCCAGGATGGCCGGCACGCTTTCGATCTGCACGCCGATGCGCGGCTTCAGGCCGGCCGCGGCGAGCACCGCCTCCAGCTGCATGCGCAGCGAATGCGGCCGGCTCGGGATCACCAGTTCGTGCGTCGCCACTTCGGCCAGCGACACCGCGCGGCCCACCGCTGGCGCCACCGTGGATGCGCCGCGCCGCCGGCTGCGCGCCGACACCAGGAACAGCGGTTCGTCGAGCACCGGCAGGCGCTCGATGGCCGGGTCGGGTGGCGCCTGGTAGACCACGGCCAGGTCCACGCGACCCTGCAGCAGCCACTCCAGCACATAGGCCGACAGGCCTTCGACCACCGTCAGCGTGGCCTGCGGAAAGCGCTCGCGAAAAGCCACCACCAGCGGCGCCGTGAGCACCCGCCCCACGCTGGGCGGCAGGCCGACGGCCAGGTGTCCGACCGGTGCGCCGCGGTGCTCTTCCAGGTCGAGCCGCGCCCGCGCCACCTGCTGCAGGATGCCGCGCCCGTGCGCAAGCAGGCGCTTGCCCGGTTCGGTGAGCGTGACACCGCGGCCGGTGCGCGTGAACAAGGTCTGGCGCAGTTCGATCTCCAGCGCGCGCACCTGGCGCGACAGTGCCGGCTGCGCGACGCCCAGCAGCCGGGACGCGCGCGTGAAGCTGCCGGTCTCGGCCACTTGCACGAAGCCCTGGAGTTGGCGCAGATCCATGCCGACATTGTGGCCCTGTCATGCCGAAACGTTCTAGCAGCTAGTCCCGACATGGCGTTGATGAATGGCAGGCGCTGCTCAACAATGTCGGTTCCGGTGCAGCGCCCCCGCGGCTCGCCGGCCCTCGACCCACCCAGTTTTCGCGCGCCGGCATGCCGTATCCGATCACTCTCGTCTCTTCGATGGCCACGCGCCAGGTGCTGGCGGAACTGGCCCGCGCGTATCTGGGGCGGGCCGGCTGCGAAGTGGCGCTGGAGTCGGTGGGCGGGGTCGACGCCGCGCGGCGGGTGCGCTCGGGCGAGGCCTTCGACGCGGTGGTGCTGGCCTCGGACGCCTTGAGCCTGCTGGTCGCCTCGGGTCATGTCGTGGCCGGCAGCTGCGTCGATCTGGTGCACTCGCCGGTGGCAGTGGCCGTGCGCGCCGGCGCGCCGCGTCCGGACGTGAGTTCGCAAGCCGCGCTTCGGCAGGCCGTGGCGGCAGCGCGCAGCATCGGCTATTCCACCGGTCCCAGCGGCACGCATCTGGCGCGGCTGTTCGAACGCTGGGGCCTGGCCGACACGCTTGGCGACCGCATCGTGATGCCGCCGCCGGGCGTGCCCGTGGGCAGCCTGGTGGCTCAAGGTGAGATCGAACTCGGCTTCCAGCAGCTCAGCGAACTGATGCATCTCGACGGCATCGACGTCATCGGCACGCTGCCTGCGGGCTGCGATTTCGTCACCACGTTTTCGGGCGGCGTGTGCACGGCGTCGGCTCAGCCCGACGCGGTGCGGGCCCTGCTCGAATTCATGGCCTCGCCAGCGGCCGACGCGGCCAAGCGCCGGCATGGCATGGAGCCGGCCGCGCGGACCACAGCAGGAGACAACACTTGATCATCGACATCCACGGCCACTACACCACCGCGCCCAAGGCGCTGGAAGCCTGGCGCACCGCCCAGATCGCCGGCATAGCCGACGCTTCGAAGATGCCGCGCGCTGCCGACCTGAAGATCAGCGACGACGAGATCCGCGAGAGTATCGAAACCAACCAGCTGGCCAAGATGCGCGAGCGTGGCTCCGACCTCACGGTCTTCAGCCCGCGCGCCAGCTTCATGGCCCACCACATCGGCGACTTCCAGGTCTCCAGCACCTGGGCGGCGATCTGCAACGAACTCTGCTACCGCGTGGCGCAGCTGTTCCCGGACCACTTCATCCCCGCGGCCATGCTGCCGCAGAGCCCGGGCGTGGACCCGGCTAGCTGCATTCCCGAACTGGTGAAGTGCGTGGAACAGTACGGCAACGTGGCCATCAACCTCAACCCGGACCCGTCGGGCGGCCACTGGACGAGCCCGCCGCTTTCCGACCGCCACTGGTACCCGGTCTACGAGAAGATGGTGGAGTACGACCTTCCGGCCATGGTGCATGTGAGCACGAGTTGCAACGCCTGCTTCCACACCACCGGTGCGCACTACATCAACGCCGACACCACGGCGGTGATGCAGCTGATCCAGGCCGATCTGTTCAAGGACTTTCCGACGCTGAGGTTCGTCGTGCCGCACGGTGGCGGCGCCGCGCCTTACCACTGGGGGCGCTACCGCGGCCTGGCGCAGGAGCTGAAGAAGCCGCTGCTCAAGGACCACCTGCTCAACAATGTCTTCTTCGACACCTGCGTCTACCACCAGCCGGGGATCGACCTGCTGACCACCGTGATCCCGGTGGACAACATCCTGTTCGCCAGCGAGATGATCGGTGCCGTGCGCGGCATCGATCCCGAGACGGGACACTACTACGACGATACGAAGCGCTATATCGAGGGCTCGAAGATCCTCTCGGCCGAAGACCGCTACAAGGTCTATGAAGGCAATGCGCGGCGCGTCTACCCGCGGCTGGACGCCGCATTGAAGGCGAAAGGGCTCTAGACCATGTACCAGCTCGGCATCGTCAAGCGCAACATCCAGCGCGCCGACCGCAGCGCGGTAGACCAGCTCGCGAATTTTGGCGCCGCCACCGTGCACGAGGCGATGGGCCGCATGGGGCTGATGAAGCCCTATCTGCGGCCCATCTACCCCGGCGCGCACGTGGCCGGCACGGCGGTCACCGTGCTGCTGCATCCGGGCGATAACTGGATGATGCACGTGGCAGCCGAGCAGATCAGAGAAGGGGACGTGGTGGTGGCGGCTGTCACTGCCGACTGTACCGACGGCTTCTTCGGCGACCTGCTGGCCACCAGTTTTCAGGCCCGCGGGGCGCGCGGGCTGATCATCGACGCCGGCGTGCGCGACATCAAGGACCTCACCGCGATGGCCTTCCCGGTGTGGAGCAAGGCCATCAGCGCCAAGGGCACGATCAAGGCCACGCTGGGTTCGGTGAACGTGACCGTGGTCTGCGCCGGCGCGGTGGTCCATGCGGGCGATGTGATCGTGGCCGACGACGACGGCGTGGTGGTGGTGCCGGCCGCACTGGCGCAGCAGACGGCCGATGCGGCCACCGCACGCGAAGCCAACGAGGTGGCCAAGCGCGCCAAATTCGCCGCCGGCGTGCTGGGGCTGGACCTGTACGACATGCGCGGCACCTTGGCCAAGGCCGGGCTGAAGTACGTCGACTGAATCGACCATGCCCACCGGCCTGCTGCATTCGTCACCCGTCGACGGGGCTCGCCTGCCTTCCGGCGACCTGGCGGCGGGCGGTGTGGCGCTGATCGGCTACGGCGAGGTCGGGCGCATCCTGGCCGAGGACCTGCGCGCTGCGGGCGTGGCGGTGACGGCCTTCGACATCAAGCTGCACGGCGAAGCCGGTGAGCCGCTGCGTGAACACGCGCTGCTGCACGGTGTGACGCTGGCCGAAGCGCATGCCGATGCGGTGCAGGGGACCGGTCTGGTGATCTCGGCGGTCACCGCCAGCCAGGCCGTGCCGGTGGCCGCGGCATGTGCGCCGGGGCTGGCCGCCGGGGCCTTCTTCCTGGACTTCAACTCCGCTTCGCCCGGCGCCAAGATCCGCGCCGCCGAGGCGGTGAATGCCGCGGGCGGGCGCTATGTCGAGGGGGCGGTGATGACCTCGATCCCGCCCTACCGCATCAAAGTGCCGCTGCTGCTGGGCGGCCCCGATGCCGCGGTGCTGCAGCCGGCATTGGCAGGGCTGGGCTTTGCGCCGCGCGTGGCCAGCGACCGGCTGGGCGTGGCCAGCGCCACCAAGATGTGCCGCAGCGTCATGATCAAGGGCCTGGAGGCGATGGTCATCGAGAGCTTCACCGCGGCGCGCCACCATGGCGTGGAGGACGCCGTGATCGCCTCGCTGCACGAGACCTTTCCCGGCATCGACTGGGAGAAGCAGGCGGCGTACTTCTTCCAGCGCGTCATCGAGCACGGCCGACGTCGCAGCGAGGAAGTGCGCGAGGTGGCCGAGACGGTGCGCGAAGCCGGCCTCACGCCCTGGAGCGCCGCCGGCACCGCCGAGCGCCAGTCCTGGGTGGCCGACCTGGCCGATTCGGGTGTCTTCGGCACGCGCACCACGCCCAGCTTTGCACGCAGTGCCGACTGGCGCGTGGAGGCCGACCGCATGCTGGCGGCCGCCCGGGTCGACCCCCTTTCGCCGCAAGAAGGCTTGAAATGAAACCCCCAACCTCGCTACGCTCGGTACCCCCCAAGGGGGCTGTCAGTCCCTTCGGAACGGCCGGGCGGTACTGACATGAAATTCGAGAAATCCCCCGGCTGGCTGGACTGGTGCGCCCGGCCCAGCGCCCCTCGCTTCAAGGTGCCGCCGGGCAGCGTGGACGCGCATTGCCATGTCTTCGGCCCCGGCGAGCGCTTCCCCTACGCGGCAGAGCGCAAATACACGCCTTGCGACGCCTCGCGCGACCAGCTCTATGCCTTGCGCGACCATCTGGGATTTGCGCGCAACGTGGTCGTGCAGGCCACCTGCCATGGCGCCGACAACCGCGCCATGGTCGACGCGCTGAAGCACTCCGGCGGCCGCGCGCGCGGCATCGCCACCGTCAAGCGCACGGTCACCGACCACGAACTGCACTACATGCACGAATGCGGCGTGCGCGGCGTGCGATTCAATTTCGTCAAGCGCCTGGTGGACTTCACGCCGCGCGACGAACTGCTGGAGATCGCCACGCGCATTGCGCCTTTGGGCTGGCATGTGGTGATCTATTTCGAGGCCGTGGATCTGCCCGAGCTGTGGGACTTCTTCACCGCCCTGCCCACCACCGTGGTGGTGGACCACATGGGCCGCCCCGACGTGCGCAAGCCCGTGGACGGCCCGGAATTCGAGCTCTTCGTGCGCCTGATGCGTGAACACGGCAATATCTGGAGCAAGGTGAGCTGCCCCGAGCGGCTGAGCGTGACCGGCCCGCCCGCCCTTCCTGGGCCCGTGAGCGGCGAACCGGCTGCTGACCTGACTCCTTATCGCGACGTGATGCCCTTCGCGCGCCGCATCGTCGAGACCTTTCCCGACCGTGTGCTCTGGGGCACCGACTGGCCGCACCCCAATCTGAAGGACCACATGCCCGACGACGGTCTGCTGGTGGACTTCATTCCGCTCATCGCCGTCACACCCGAGCTGCAAACCCAGCTGCTCGTGACCAACCCGATGCGCCTGTACTGGCCGGAGGAAGCCTGATGTCACTTGAAAAGCCATACCTCGACGTGCCCGGCACGACCATCTTCGACGCGGAGCAGTCGCGCAAGGGCTACCACCTCAACCAGTTCTGCATGAGCCTGATGCAGGCCGCCAACCGCGAGCGCTTCAAGGCGAACGAACGCGCTTATCTCGACGAGTGGCCGATGACCGAAGAACAGAAGCAGGCCGTGCTGGCGCGCGATCTCAACTGGTGCATGCGCACTGGCGGAAACATCTATTTCCTGGCCAAGATCGGCGCCACCGACGGCCTGAGCTTCCAGCAGATGGCGGGCAGCATGACCGGCATGAGCGAAGAGGAGTACCGCGACATGATGGTGAATGGCGGCCGCTCGATTGCGGGCAACCGCTTCGTGGGCGAGGACGGCGACGCGCAGGCGCACCGCCAGCCCCAAGGCGCGGCCCGCCGCGCCGCACCAGAAGTCAGTGCGGCAGGCCGCGTCGCACGCGAAGTCAGTGCGGCAGGCCGCGTCGCACGCGAAGTCGGCGCCGCCGGCAGAAAGGCAGACTGACATGGCCCGCATCACCGCCAGCGTCTACACCAGCCACGTCCCGGCCATCGGCGCCGCGCTCGACCTGGGCAAGGACCACGAAGCCTATTGGCAGAAGGTCTTCAGCGGCTACGAGTTCTCCAAACGATGGATGAAGGAGAACCGGCCCGATGTCGTCTTTCTGGTCTACAACGACCACGCCAATGCCTTCAGCCTGGAGATGATCCCCACCTTCGCCATCGGCACGGCGGCGGAGTTCCCGATCGCCGACGAAGGCTGGGGCCCGCGCCCGGTGCCCCAGGTCGTGGGCCACCCGGAACTGGCGTCGCATATCGCGCAGAGCGTCATCCAGGACGATTTCGACCTCACCATCGTCAACCGGATGGACGTGGACCACGGCCTGACGGTGCCGCTGTCCCTGATGTGCGGCAAGCTCGACCCGCACCGCGACGCCTGGCCTTGCCCCGTCATCCCGTTTGCGGTCAACGTGGTGCAGTACCCCGTGCCGAGCGGCCGTCGCTGCTGGAACCTGGGTCGCGCCATCCGCAAGGCGGTGCAGAGTTACGACCAGGACCTGAATGTGCACATCTGGGGCACGGGCGGCATGAGCCACCAGCTGCAGGGTCCACGCGCCGGGCTCATCAACGCCGAATGGGACAACCGCTTTCTGGACCGCCTGATCGCCGAGCCGGAGGCCTTGTCCAAGGTGCCGCACATCGAGTACGTGCGCGAGGCCGGCAGCGAGGGCATCGAGCTCGTGATGTGGCTGATCGCCCGCGGCGCCATGAACGACACGCCGCCGCTCGTGCGCCACCGCTTCTTCCACGTGCCGGCCAGCAACACGGCCGTCGGCCACCTGATTCTGGAGAACACATGAGCATCAAGGTCGCGCTGGCCGGCGCCGGCGCCTTCGGCATCAAGCATCTCGATGGCATCCGGCTGATCGATGGCGTGGAAGTGGTCTCGCTCGTCAGCCGCGAGCTCGACAAGACCCGGGAAGTGGCCACGAAGTACGGCATCGGCCATGTCACCACCGACCTGG
This sequence comes from Rubrivivax sp., assembly GCA_034522875.1. Classification (GTDB taxonomy): domain Bacteria; phylum Pseudomonadota; class Gammaproteobacteria; order Burkholderiales; family Burkholderiaceae_C; genus Rubrivivax. The sequence goes on from JAXHKY010000001.1 coordinate 332,229, forward strand.
CCGAGAGCCTGGCGCTGAAGGAGGTCGACGCCGTCATCCTGTGCACGCCGACGCAGATGCACGCTGCGCAGGCCCTGGCCTGCCTGCACGCCGGCAAGCACGTGCAAGTGGAGATTCCGCTGGCGGACTCGCTGCGCGACGCCTATGCCGTGGCCGACCTGCAGCGGCAGACCGGCCTGGTGGCCATGTGCGGCCACACGCGGCGCTTCAACCCCAGCCACCAGTGGCTGCACCGCAGAATCAGCGCCGGTGAATTCCAGTTGCAGCAGATGGACGTGCAGACCTATTTCTTCCGCCGCAGCAACATGAATGCGCTCGGCCAGCCACGCAGCTGGACCGACCACCTGCTGTGGCACCACGCGGCGCACACGGTGGACTTGTTCGCCTGGCAGGCCGGCAGCCCGATCGTCAAGGCCAACGCCGTGCAGGGCCCGATCCATCCCGGCCTGGGCATTGCGATGGACATGAGCATCCAGCTGCAGGCGGCCAATGGCGCCATCTGCACACTCAGTCTGAGCTTCAACAACGACGGCCCGCTGGGCACCTTCTTCCGCTATATCGGCGACACCGGCACCTACATCGCGCGCTACGACGACCTGTTCACCGGGCAAGGAAGAAAAGATCGACGTCAGCGGCGTGGCAGTGTCGATGAACGGCATCGAACTGCAGGACCGCGAATTCTTCGCCGCCATCGCCGCCGGCCGCGAGCCCAATGCCAGCGTGGCGCAGGTGCTGCCCTGCTATGAGGTGCTGCACGACCTGGAGCGGCAGCTGGCCTGACGGCCACGACAGGAGAGCGCGTCAGAAGAACAAGTCGTCGAAATCCGAGGCCCGCTGTTCGGCGCGCCACTGCTTGAGCAGGCGTTTCACCTGGACGGCATCGCCCTTGAACAGCCGCCGTTGCAGCTGCAGTTGCGCTTGCGCGGCAGCGAGTTCATGCAACTCGTCCTTGAGCACCAGCCCCAGTTTGTCGGGGTCGAGCCGGCGCTCGACCAGCAGCCCGTAGCTGGCGCAGAAGGCCATCTGCCGATCGTCGATCTCGGCTTCCAGTTCGCGCAACTGTTCCGCCAGCACCTTGTTGAAGTGGCGCACCTGCTCGGCGGCCACGTTGGCGGCGTGGGCCAGGTCCACCTGCTCGATCTGCAGCTGCAGTTCCAGCAAGGCCAGCAGGTCGCCCGCCTCGTAGGCCGTATTGGCGCGCTGCATCAGCGCGGTGCGTGAAGCGCGCTCGGCCGCCGGCACGCTGGCGTCCACGCGGTCGGGGTGCAGCGCGCTGGCCAGTTTGCGGTAGACCTCGCGCACGGTCTGCGAGATGCGCTTCGCGTCCTCCTCGGCGCGCTTCTGCGCCGCAGTCTGGCGTGGGGGCTTGCGGTCCTTGCCGGCAAACGCTTGCTGTGACTGCCGCATCCGGTCCGTCTGCTCGGCCATCTTGGCGTGGGCGCGGCGCATCAGTTCCTCGGCTGACTCGATGGGCTCGTCGCCGAGGTCCAGGCCGCCCGCGGTTTCTAGCGCGGCCTTCATTGAGTTCAGCTGCAGCTGTTCCTCGGCGTCGAAGTCGATCTCGGCATGCCGGTTGTAAAGCGCCTTAAGCTCGGCGTCGGGCTCGCCGTTGACGTCGTCGCCAGCGTCCAGCAGCGCGCCGCAGATATCGCAGATCATCTCCGACAGCGTCGCGGCGTCGGCCCTGGACCAGCGCTTCGCGCCCTGCAAGGCTTCCAGCTCGAAGGCCCAGGCCCGCTGCGCGACCTTCAGCTCCGCTTCCAGCGGTGCCACCCGCTCGGCGTGCATCTGCGCGAACACGGGCAACTGCTGTTGCCAGGCCTGCAGGCGCTGGCGCGCCTTGTCGATCCTGCCGAGCAAGGTCTGAAAGCGTTTGTGCTCGGGCGTAGGCCGGTGCGCGGCGGCGGCGGCGATGTCGAGTGGGGTGCGGGTGGGCTTGGTCATGATCTGTGCGCATTCTCGCCGCACAATTCCGGCTCCTTACACCCGACGCTCCTCACCGGCATGTCGACCCCACAGCCCACACCAGCAGGTCTTCACGGTCCCAGAGCACTGGGGCCCTTTCAGGTGCCGCCCATTGGCCTGGGCTGCATGAACCTGAGTCACGCCTATGGCACGCCACCCCCGGTGGGCGCGGCCGAGCGCTTGCTGCTGGAAGCGCTGGACCTGGGCGTGATGCTGTTCGACACCGCCGCGCTGTACGGCTTCGGCGCCAACGAGTCGCTGGTGGGCCGCGTGCTGAAGAGCCACCGCCAGCGCATCGTGCTGTGCAGCAAGGGCGGCATGGCCGGCGTGACTTTTCCCGACGGCATGAAGCGCGTCATCGACGGCCGGCCCGAGGCCCTGCGCCGCAATTGTGAAGACAGCCTGCGGCGGCTGCAGACCGAGACCATCGATCTCTATTACCTGCACCGCTGGGACAAGCAGGTGCCGATCGAGGACAGCGTCGGCGAAATGGCGCGGCTGCTGCAGGCGGGCAAGGTGCGCGCGCTCGGCCTGTCGGAGGTCTCGGCATCGGCGCTGAAGAAGGCCCACGCCGTGCACCCCATCGCCGCGGTGCAGACCGAATATTCGCTGTGGACGCGCAATGCCGAGATCGCGGTGCTCGACGCCTGCCGCGAGGTCGGCGCCGCCTTCGTGGCCTTCAGTCCGGTGGCGCGCGGTTTCCTCACGCGCACGCCGCCCGACGTGGCCGCGCTGGACGCCAAGGACATCCGCCGCAGCATGCCGCGTTTCGACCCCGAGCCGTATGCGGCCAACCTGTGCCTGCTGCCGGCGTACGAAGCCATCGCGACCGAAGTGGGCTGCACGCCGGCCCAGCTGGCGCTGGCCTGGCTGCTGGCGCGCGGCGAGCATGTGATCCCGATTCCCGGCACCTCGCGCATCGAACATCTGCGTGACAACCTCGGCGCCGTGAACGTGGTGCTGGCGCCGCCGGTCGTGGCCCGGCTCGACGCACTGATCAACCAGCACACGGTGGCCGGCGAACGATACGGCGCGCAGTCGCGGGCCGAAGTCGACACCGAGACCTTCTGAATGAGCGCAGCCTGCGACTTGCGCGCGTGGATCGGCCGCAGCGAAACCCTTCACGACACGGTCGGGCCGACACCGGTGGCCGCACTCGCGGCCACGCTGGACCACCCCGTCGCGCCGGTGCCGCCGGGCACGCCTTTGCCGCCGCTGTGGCACTGGCTCTTTTTCCTGCCCCTGCACCGCGCCAGCGAGCTGGGCCACGACGGTCACGCCCGGCGCGGCGGCTTCCTGCCGCCGGTGCCGCTGCCTCGGCGCATGTGGGCCGGCAGCCAGTTTGAATTCCGCTCGCCCGTCCGCGTCGGCGACAGTGTCGAACGCCTGTCCACCATCGAAGACGTGACGAGCAAGACCGGCCGCAGCGGCGCGCTGGTCTTCGTGAAGGTGCGGCACGAACTGCGCTGCAATGGCGCGGTGGAACCGGCGCTGCTCGAATGGCACGACATCGTCTACCGCGAAGCGCAGCAGCCCGGCGCCGCCGTACCCCCGCCGCAGCCGGCACCACGGGGCGCGGACTGGGAGCGCGAGATCGTGCCCGACGACGTGCTGCTGTTCCGCTACAGCGCGCTCACCTTCAACGGCCACCGCATCCACTACGACCGCCACTACGTGACGGCGATTGAGGGCTACCCGGGCCTGGTGGTGCACGGTCCGCTGGTTGCCACGCTGCTGCTGGACCTGCTGCACCGGCAGGCGCCGCAGGCCGAGGTGGCGGCCTTCCGCTTCAAGGCCGTGCGCGCTGCGTTCGACGGCCAGGTGTTGCGCATCTGCGGCAATCCGGAAGGCCGGATCGTGAGGCTGTGGGCGCAGGATGCGGCAGGGTGGCTGACGATGGATGCCCTGGCCACGCTGCGGGACTGAACAGCCTGCAGCCTGCAGCCAGCGGGCCGGCGTTGGCCGACCCGGCACGACGGGGCACAGGGCACAGGGCAGAGGGCACAATCGCGAGCCTTGAAACGGTCCCGCTGAGACCCCACCATAAGAAGATTGATTCGTTTGCGCCGCGGTTCGCACCGAGCCTGGCGCCTCACCCACTCATCTAGCACCATGGACAAACAAACCCTGTCATTCCAGGCCGAGGTCAAGCAGATCCTGCACCTCGTCACCCATTCGCTCTACTCCAACAAGGAGATCTTCCTGCGCGAACTGGTCTCCAACGCGTCGGACGCCTGTGACAAGCTGCGTTTCGAGGCGCTGGACCGCCCGGACCTGTTCGAGGATGCGCCCAACCTGGAGGTTCGCGTCTGGTTCGACGACAAGACCAAGACCATCACCATCCGCGACAACGGCATCGGCATGAGCGCCGAAGAAGCCGTGCAGCACCTGGGCACCATTGCCAAGAGCGGCACGCGCGAATTTATGGCCGCGCTGGAAGGTGAGAAGAAGAAGGACGCCAACCTGATCGGCCAGTTCGGCGTCGGCTTCTATTCGGGCTTCATCGTTGCCGACCGCATCACCGTGGAGTCGCGGCGGGCCGGGCTGGACGCCAACCACGGCGTGCGTTGGAGCAGCGAGGGCACGGGCGACTTCGAGGTCGAGACCATCGAACGCGCGCAGCGCGGCACCGACGTCATCCTGCACCTGCGCGAAGGCGAGGAGGAATGGCTCAGCGCCTGGAAGCTGAAGTCGGTCATCAGCAAATATTCCGACCACATCAGCCTGCCCATCCTGATGCCCAAGCAGACCTGGGACGAGGAGAAGAAGGAGCAGGTCACCACCGACGAATGGGAGCCGGTGAACAAGGCCGCAGCGTTGTGGACGCGCAGCAAGAGCGAGGTCACCGACGCGCAGTACCAGGAGTTCTACAAGCAGATCAGCTACGACAGCGAGCCGCCGCTGGCCTATACGCACAACCGCGTCGAAGGCCGCACCGAGTACACGCAGCTGCTCTACGTGCCGGCCAAGGCGCCATTCGACCTGTGGAACCGCGACAAGCGCGGCGGCGTCAAGCTCTACGTCAAGCGCGTCTTCATCATGGACGACGCCGAGGCGCTGATGCCGGTCTACCTGCGCTTCGTCAAGGGCGTCATCGACAGCGCCGACCTGCCGCTGAACGTGAGCCGCGAACTGCTGCAGGAAAGCCGCGACGTGAAGGCCATCCGCGAGGGCTGCACCAAGCGGGTGCTGTCCATGCTGGAAGACGTGGCCGAGAACCAGAAGGACAAGTACGCCGAGTTCTGGACCCAGTTCGGCGCCGTGCTCAAGGAAGGCATCGGCGAGGACCATGCCAACCAGGAGCGGCTGGCCAAGCTGCTGCGTTTCGCCTCTACCACGGCCGATGCCGGCGTCAGCCTGGCCGACTATGTGGGCCGCATGAAGGAAGGCCAGGAGGCTGTGTACTACATCACCGCCGACACGCTGGCAGCGGCCAAGGGCAGCCCGCAGCTGGAGGTCTTCCGCAAGAAGGGCATCGAGGTGCTGCTGCTGGTGGACCGCGTCGACGAGTGGATGCTCAGCCACCTGTACGAATTCGACGGCAAGCCGCTGCAGAGCGTGGCCAAGGGCGGTGTCGACCTCGGCAAGCTGCAGGACGAGGAAGAAAAGAAGCAGGCCGAAGAAACCGCCGAGGCCTTCAAGCCGACGCTGGAGCGGCTGAAGACCTCGCTGGCCGAGCGCGCCAAGGATGTGCGCACGACGACGCGCCTGGTCGATTCACCGGCCTGCATCGTGGTCGACGAGCACGACATGAGCTCGCACCTGGCGCGGCTGCTCAAGCAGGCCGGGCAGGATGCGCCCAAGGGCAAGCCGATCCTGGAAGTGAACCCGGCGCATGCGCTGCTCAAGCGGCTGGAAGCCAGCGAGGACTTCGACGACCTGGCGCAGATCCTCTTCGACCAGGCCTTGCTGGCCGAAGGCGGGCAGCTGGAAGACCCGGCCGGCTACGTGCAGCGGGTCAACAAGCTGCTGACGGCCTGATCGGCGCGCCGGCCAGGCGCCGGCAATGCGCCGGCAATGCGCCGGCCGTTTGCCGGGCGCTACTTCGGTGCCTGGTAGCCAATGGCCGCCGCCTGCTTCATGGCCTCGACGGCGTCGGCCGAGGTCATGAGCGGCGTCGATTGGTAGGCGCTCATCGCGCCGCTGGAGCCGATCGCCATCGCCACGGCTGCGGCGCCGACGTTGTCGGGCATCTCGGCGATGGCGACGATGTCGTGGGCACCGAAGGCGAACCACAGGCCGTGCAGCTTGCCACCGAGCCGCTCGATCATCGGCCGCACGACCGCTGCGCGGTCCTGCGGGTTCTTGACCATGGCCGCGACGGCCTGAGCGGTGTAGGACGCCTGGATCAGATAGAACGCCATGACTTGCCTCCATTCGGTGGGGCGGATCTCCGCCGGGGATGAGCAGTCTGCGCTTGCCACGTCCGCCTGATACGCGTATTTACCCACCGGTCGATGCGCATGCCGCCGGCAGGCCCGCGCCCCGTACGTTGCCTGGGCGGGCCCCCGTCAGGCAACTTCGAAGGCGGCGGCCGCGAGGGCATGGACAGCCAGCGCCGACGACTTGGTGCACCGGTGCGACTGGCCAGGCTCCAGGATCACGTCCTCCGGCTCGCGGTCGAAAGTGAGCCACAGCGTGCCGGTCTGGCAGCTGACGATGCGGCCGTGGGGCCGCTTCACCCAGAAAGTGGCGCTGGCGTCGATCTGGCGCAGGCCGGTTGCAGCCGGCGGCTTGGCAGCCCATACTGCAGCGAAGCGCCTCAGCCATGTGGCCACCAGCCGTGGCAGGGGGAAACGAACCGGATGGGCGGCGGGCTGGTGCACGATCAGGGCGGTGTTCATGTGGCTGCTCCTTGGGGTGGCCGGCAAGCCGTTGTCGATGGGTGCACTGTGGTCGCGAAGCCCCGGCTTGTCCTTAGACGTTGCCAACGCGGTCGCTAAACGTTCCTAATCTCTGCCGGGACGGACACAGTCGGCCGAAGTACAGGCCCGATCGGGCGCGGCGCCACGCAGGACGCCGGCTTCAACTCCCGGCTCATTCAGGAGGCACTGATGAAAAAAGTCACGGGCATCGGCGGCATCTTCTTCAAGGCGCGCGACCCCGCGGCGCTGCGGTCCTGGTACCAGCAGCACCTGGGCATCGCCGTTCAGGACTGGGGCGGCGCCGCTTTCACCTGGACCGACGCGGAAGGACAGCCGACCACCGGCACCACCATCTGGAGCATTGGCGAAACCTCGGGGGACCACTTCGCCCCCAGCACGGCTTCGTTCATGGTGAACTACCGCGTCGCCGACCTGCATGCGCTGGTGGCGGCATTGAAGGCCGAAGGCTGCCACGTGCTCGAGAAGATCGAGGAGTCGGAGTACGGCAAATTCGCCTGGGTCATGGACCCCGAAGGCAACAAGGTCGAACTCTGGGAGCCACCTCTTGGGCAATGACCCGCTGGCCGCCAGCTCGAGCCGCGGTCTGCCGTCGGGGCCGGCGTGACGCCCGGTTCGGCATCATGGCGTGGCGGAGGGCCGCTTGTCCACGCGACTCGCGTTCGGTGAGTTCGAACTTCGCCCTGACGAGCGCAGGCTGCTGCGCCGGGGTGAGTTCCAGACCTTGGGCTCGCGCGCCTTCGACCTGCTGCTGACGCTGCTGGAGCACCGCGACCGCGTGGTGGGCAAGGACGAACTGATGGCCCTGGTGTGGCCTGACGTGGTGGTGGAAGAGAACAACCTCACCGTGCAGATTTCGGCGCTGCGAAAACTGCTGGGTGCCGATGCCATCGCCACCGTGCCGGGGCGCGGCTATCGGTTCACGATGGCGGCGGGCGAAGGGTCGCCCGCTCAGGCCCCGAGCGAAAGGCCCCGCGCAGCGGCGGAACGCATCGAAGCGCCGGCGCCGGCCGAACGGCCATCGATCGCCGTGCTGCCCTTCGAGGCCCGCACCGACGACGCCGCCATCGGCTACCTGGCCGACGGCCTGGTCGAGGACGTCATTGCCCTGTTGGCACGCGTGCCGGGTTTCCTGGTCATCGCCCGCTCGTCGTCGTTCGAGTTCCGTCCCCCCAATCAAGGGCTGTCGTCGATTGCCCGCCAGCTGGGCGTGCGCTATCTCGTCGAGGGCAGCGTGCGCCAGCTGGGCACCCGGCTGCTGGTCGCCACGCACCTGGTCGAGGCCGAGTCGGCGCGCGTGCTCTGGTCGGGGCGCATGGAAAGCGAGCGCGAGTCCGCGCAGGACCTGCAGGAGACCATCGCAAGAGGCATCATGTCCGAACTGGAGCCGGAGTTGACGCGGGCCGAGATCAGGCTCATCCGGCGTCGCCACCCCGACAACGTCGATGCCTGGGGTCACTATCACCGGGCCGTGGGGGCGCTGGGTCTGAAGGGCTGGAACGAGGCTTCACTGGCCGAAGCGCGCAGCGAACTCGAGCAGGCGCTGGCCATCGATCGCAGCTTCGCGCTGGCCGGTGCGTTCCATGCCTTGACTACCGTGATGGGTATGGTCACCGGCCTGCTGCCGCTATTGCCGGCCACTGCCGAGACGGCGCGCCAGGCGGCCGAGCAGGCGCTGGCGCTGGAGGATGGCGACTCGCAGGTGCTGGGCTACGTGGGCTGTGCGCTCTGCGATCTCGGCCAGCGCGAGCGCGGGGTCGAGATCCTGCGCCAGGCACTCGACATCGATCCGAGCAATGCCCAGGCCCACGTGGCGCTGGGTGCCACGCTGGCCATGCAAGGCCAGCCACAGGCCGGCACGGAGATGATGCGCCACGGCATGCGCATCAGCCCGCGGGATCGCCGCCTGGGCTTCTGGGGCTGGGCGCTGAGCCACTTCCTGCAGCGCGCCGGCCGGCCCGAAGACGCCCTGATAGAGGCCCGCGCCAGTGCCGGCCGCGACACCCAGCTGCACCTGCCCCGCATCGTCGAAGCGGCTGCACTGCAGGCACTGGGGCGCAGCACCGAGGCGGCGGCGGCGCTGGCCGCCGCGCGCCGTCTGCGCCCCGGGCTGACGATGGGTGAAGTGGAACATGTGCACGGCAGGCGCCTGGCCCGCCAGATCGCCGCGTTGTGGAGCGTGGACTCGCAGCCGGAAAAGGCGAAGTGAAGTCGACCCCCTGTGGCGCCACATCAGCCTGCCAGGATGGCACCGCGCTGCGCGACGTGAGCGTCACCAAGGCCCCGAGCCTGTGCCGGCTCAGCCGCCCATGGCCTCGATCTGCTCGCGCAACTGCGTCGTCTGCTGGTTCCAGTAGGCCGCAGTGCCGAAGAATGGAAAGTGGATCGGAAAGGTGGGGTCGCCCCAGCGTTCGGCCAGCCAGGCGCTGTGGCGAACCATGCGCAGCGTGCGCAGCGGCTCGATCAGCCGCCGTTCGCGGTCGTCGAAGTCCATGAACTGCTCGTAGCCCGCCAGCAGCGCATTCAGCTGTTGCGCCATCGTGGCGGCGTCGCCCGAAACCAGCATCCACAGGTCCTGTACGGCCGGGCCCTGCATGGCGTCGTCCAGGTCCACCACGTTGGGGCCGGTGTCGCGCCACAGCACGTTGCCGCGGTGGCAGTCGCCGTGCAGGCGCAAGGTGGCCAGGGGCTGCGTGGTTTCGAAGGCGGCGGCCACGGCGGCCAGTGCACGCTCGCAGGCGTCTTTCCAGGCCGGCAACTCGGTGGGCGGCACGAAGTCGCCGCGGAGCAGTAAGGTCATGGCGCGCTGGCCGTCGGCGCGTGGATTCAGGTGGTGCCGGTGTTCGAACGGCCGCTGCCGGCCCACGGCGTGCAGCCGGCCAATGAAGCGGCCGATGCGCTCCAGCGTGGCCGGGTCCTCGAGTTCGGGTTCGCGGCCGGCGCAACGCTCGGCCACGGCAAAGCGGTGCGTGGCGCCGTCGGCGGTATGGCAGGCCAGCGTGGGCGGGTCACCGTGCAGCACCAGGCCCGGTGTTGCGGCCACGGTTTGCAGCACCAGCGGCGGTACCACCGAAACCTCGGCGGCGGCGAGTTCCAGCGCGAAGGCGTGCTCCTCGACGATCTGCGCGTCGCTCCAGCGCCCCGGCCGGTAGAACTTGGCCACCACCGCGCGGCCGTTCTCCAGGAAGACCTGGAAGACGCGGTTCTCATACGAATTGAGCTGCAGGATGCGGCCGTCGCCGCGCAAGCCCACCGCGTCCAGCGAATCCAGAACCTGGTTTGGTGTCAGGTTGGAATAGTTCACTCAGTGCCGGACGGGCGCCACGGGCGTGTCGACGACGACACCACCCACGTCGTCGGGCGCGTCGGGCACCTCGCGCATCGACATGCCCGGCCGCAGGTTGCCGAAAGTGCTGGGCATGCCTGCGTCGTTGCTGCGGCCTTCGACGCCGAAGAAGGAATCCTGCATGAAGCCCGAGTCCTGCCACAGCGTGGTGCGCTCGCGCCGGCGCGATACCCCGGGCTGGGCCTTGGAGCCGCGCGGAGGTGTCGTCGGTGCCGGCTGAGGGCCACGCGCGGCCGCGCCGCCGGTCTGCGGCACCATCAGCTGCAGCTCGGCCACCGACGGCAGGTGGTCCACCGGGCAGCGCAGGTAGCGCACGCGGCAGGCGGCCAGCACCGACTGCTTGATCTGCATGGCGCGGCGCGAGTCGCCGCGTTCGTTATCCAGGTCGATCGCCGCGAGCACACGTCCGTTGGCGCTGCAAATGGCGAAGGTGACGTTGAGCGAACCCAGCAGGTGGTACCAGAAGCGGACTTCGCTGGGGTCGGTGGGCTGGCTGAAGCGCACCAGCGGCAGCTTGGACAGCACGATGTGGTGCGGTAGTGCTTCGCGCAGCTGGCGGTAGACGCGCCGCTCGTCGCTGCTGAAGACGGGGCGCGCCGTCAGCGTCCATTCGGTGGGCAGTGGCCGCGAGCGCGGACGCCGCTGGTGCACCAGCCAAAGCACCGCGGCTGCGACCAGCAGCGCCAGCGAGATCGAAGCCAGGATCCAGGGAAGTGTCTGCTGCATGAACGGCGTGGATGGGCGGGTTCCGGCCGGCAGGCGCAGGCCAGGCAGAAGTTCAGGACGAAGATGTTACATGCCCCAATCGCCGCCAGACTCCCGCGTTTACGGGTCTGCAGCGTCGTTCAGTGCTTGTCGGCCGGCTGGCGCAGGCAGGGCGGCCGCAGCCGGTCCAGCCGCAACACCTGCATCTTGATGCGGTAATCCATCTCGGCGGCCTGGTGGCCCACCAGTTCCTCGATTTGCGAGCCCAACGTATCCTGCGGCAGCAGCAAACGGGCGACGGCCTCGGAGCCGTCGAACTGCACCGCGGCGCCAGCGCGCCGCACGATGCCGAGCATGGCGGTGTTGTCGCGCGCAATGTGGATCATCATGGTCTTGGCGCCGCGGTTGCGCGCATGGGTGACGGCGTGGTCGAACAGGCGTGCGCCATAGCCGCGGCCGCGCGCGCGTTCCGACACCGAAACGCCGAATTCCACCACGGTGCCCGGCTGGTCGCCCGCGGGTTCGAAAGCCAGGTGGGCCATGGCCAGCACCTTGAGGCGGCGGTCGAAGATGCCGAAGACGAGGTCTCGTTCGAAGTCGATGTGGTCAACGTAGCCGCGGATCTGCTCGTCGGTGGCCAGCAGGCCGAAGCGCAGCAGGCGGTCGCGTTCGTTCAAGGCCAGCAGGTGGTCGCTGATTCGGGGTCTGTGCTGGGGGCTCAGGTTGCGCACGGGCACCCAGGCGCCGGGTGCGCGTACAAGCACCGCGCTGGGCAGTCCGGCTTCAAGCGTTTCGGTCTGGCGTGTCATGCGGGCTTTCGGTTGTTGGCAAAAGGCATAGTACGCGAAAGATTTAGGGTTTACCCTCAATCGTCCCCGAGTGCACCCTCGGCCTGCACCGCGTCACGGTTTGCGGCCTGGGCCTGATTCACCGTACAATCAAAGGCTTTCTCCGGTGACGGCCGGGGAAATGCGTTTGAAGCTTCTTCGCCGCCGCCCGAGTCGCAGTGCGTGCCCCGCCGAGGGTGCTGCCGCGTCTTCGTGCTAGTGAGGCGATCGGACCTGCCACGAGAGGCCGCCTCCACAAGCGGTACCGAAGGGCTGCCACAGGCGCTGCATTTGCCGTTGAACCCGCAGGCGTCTCCCGGAGCCTGCCTACAGGAAGACCCTCATGAAGACCTTCAGCGCCAAACCGGCCGAAGTGAAGCACGAGTGGTTTGTGATCGACGCCACCGACAAGGTGCTCGGACGTGTTGCCAGCGAAGTGGCACTCCGTTTGCGCGGCAAGCACAAGCCCATCTATACGCCTCACGTCGATACCGGCGATTTCATCGTCATCGTCAACGCCGAAAAGATCCGCGTCACCGGGGCCAAGGCCACCGACAAGATCTACTACCGGCACTCGGGTTACCCGGGCGGCATCACAGCCACGTCGTTCAAGGACATGCAGGCCCGCCACCCCGGCCGCGCCATCGAGAAGGCCGTCAAGGGCATGCTGCCCAAGGGACCGCTCGGTTACGCCATGATCAAGAAGCTGAAGGTGTACGCCGGTGACACGCACCCGCACACCGCCCAGCAGCCCAAGCCGCTAGAGATTTGAGGACGCCGCAATGATTGGACCCTGGAACTACGGTACCGGCCGCCGCAAGTCGAGCGTGGCCCGCGTCTTCATCAAGAAGGGCAGCGGCCAGATCGTCGTCAATGGCAAGGCCATCAGCGACTATTTCGGCCGCCAGACCTCGATCATGATCGTCAAGCAGCCGCTGTTGCTGACGGCCAACGACGGCGCCTTCGACATCAAGATCAACGTGCGCGGCGGCGGCGAATCCGGCCAGGCCGGCGCGGTTCGCCACGGCATCACGCGCGCGCTGATCGACTACGACGTGGCGCTGAAGCCCGACCTCAGCCGTGCCGGCTTCGTGACGCGCGACGCGCGTGAAGTCGAGCGCAAGAAGGTCGGCCTGCACGGCGCGCGCCGTCGCAAGCAGTTCAGCAAGCGCTGAGGCCCGCTCACGGGCGGCCTTGCCGGCTGCCCGTGCCGCCCGCCATGGCCTCGCGTCGCGCATTCGCGCGTGGCCCGAGCGCGCGCCTGCGCGGTAAGTTCGGCAGAGAATGCCCGGGTCATGGGGATGGTCAAGGCCGTCGATTGGACCAACGATGGTCCAATGGAGGTTGTGTTGTTGTCCGTTGTCTCGCCTGACTCCGTCTCCCTGAAGGAACTTCCATGAACGCCCTGGCCGAACCGATCACGCCGTCCACCGACGAGATGCCCGCCCCCTTGATCTTCACTGACAGTGCCGCCGACAAGGTGCGCCAACTGGTCGAAGAGGAAGGCAACCCCGATCTGAAGCTGCGCGTCTTCGTTCAGGGCGGCGGCTGCTCGGGTTTCCAGTACGGTTTCACCTTCGACGAGGTGATCAACGAAGACGACACGCAGATGGCCAAGAACGGCGTCATGCTGCTGATCGACGCCATGAGCCTGCAATACCTGATGGGCGCCGAGATCGACTACAAGGAAGACCTGCAGGGCGCGCAGTTCGTGATCAAGAATCCGAACGCCACCACGACCTGCGGCTGCGGGTCGTCTTTCACGGCCTGAGCTGCGGCTCCCCGCAGCGCCCACCGGGCGCCTCAACGCCCGTCCCGGTCTGCTTCAGCCGGCCGGGTATAGCGCTCCCAGGACGCGTGGGCCTCGGGCTCCCGTCGCCCTGGGCAGGTTGCCTGGTCGGCGCGCGAGATGTTCCCTGGCCAGCCAGGCAAATGCCAAGGCCTCGACCTGGTCCGGTGACAGGCCGACGGCGGCGGTGCTTTGCACCTTGGTGCGCCCGGCCAGAAGCGCTGCGAGCCGTTCCGTCAGATGCACGTTGAAGGCGCCGCCGCCACAGACGAGCAGTGTCCCGGTGGCCGGTGCGTGCCGCTGCAGCGCGTCGATGGCACCTCGGGCGGTCACCTCCGCCAGCGTGGTCATCACGTCCTGCGGCGACGCCGCGCAGCCGTTCAATCGGTCGTCCAGCCAGTCGGCATCGAAGAGATCGCGTCCGGTGCTCTTCGGCGGCGCCTGGTCGAAGAAGGGTTCGGACAGCAGTTGCTGCAGCAGCCGTGCGTCGACGCAACCTCCCGCCGCCCAGACGCCGCCCGCATCGTAGGGCCACCCCCGGTGTCGACGGCACCACAGGTCCATGAGCAGGTTGCCGGGACCGCAATCGAAGCCCAACACCGCGCCGTCGGCGCGCAGCAGCGTGAGGTTGGCGATACCGCCCAGGTTCAGCACCGCGACATCGGCGCCGGGCTGCGCGAAGCAGGCCGCATGGAAGGCCGGTACCAGCGGCGCGCCCTGGCCGCCCGCCGCCAGGTCGCGGCTGCGGAAGTCGCACACCACATCGATGCCGGTGCGTTCGGCCAGCAGCGCGGCGTTGAGCAGTTGCAGCGTATAGCCGGGGCCGCCGAAGGCCTGGGGGCGGTGGCGCACGGTCTGGCCGTGGGCGCCGATGGCCCTCACCTCGGAGGCTGCCTGGCCGGCCTGCGCCAGCAGATGCGCCACGGCCTCGGCGTAAACCCCGCTGACCCCGTTGGCGGCGAGCGCGGCGCGGTGCAGTTCGTTCGGGCCCGGCTGGTTCAGCGCCAGCAGTTCCGCGCGCAGCGGTTCGGGCATGGGCAGGCCGACATGGCCAGCCGACTGCAGGATGGCGCAAGCGGCCGGATCGTCACGGGCCAGCACGGCGTCGACGCCGTCGAGCGAGGTGCCCGACATGAGCCCGACATACCAGGCCACGGAATCGCGCTGTGCGCGCCTGGGCGGGTGGCCTACTCGGCCAGAACGCGCTGGCCGGCCAATGTCTCGGCCACGACCAGCTTGGCCTGCAGGCCTCGGGCGACCTCGGCGAACCGGGCGCGCGCCGCGTTGTCCAGCGGCACGGCCTCGGAAGCCTTGGCCACGCTCAGTGGATCCTGGTGCTGGCCGTCGACGCGGAATTCGAAATGCAGGTGCGGGCCGGTGGTCCAGCCTGTCATGCCGACGGCGCCGACGCGCTGGCCCTGCTCGACACGCTGACCCTGGCGCACGTCGATGCGGCTCAGGTGTGCGTACAGGGTGCTGCGCTGCTTGCCATGCTTGATCTCGACCACGTTGCCGTAGCCGTTCTGGCGGCCGGCGAAGTCGACCACGCCGTCGCCTACACTGCGCACCGGCGTGCCGATGGGGGCTGCATAGTCCACGCCCAGATGGCGCCGCTGCACGTTCAGGACCGGGTGCATGCGCATGGCAAAACCCGAGGTCACGCGCGAGAACTCCATCGGGCTGCTGAGGAAGCTGCGGCGCTTGCTTTGGCCGTCGAGCCCGAAATAGGCGCCGCGACCGCTGTCTGCCTGGTACCAGACGGCATGGTGCGCGCGGCCCGCGTTGACGAACTCGGCTGCCAGCACGCGGCCAGCGCCTTGATTCCAGGGCACAGGCTCGCCGTCGGCGGTGAGCGTTTCGTAGACCACGCCGAAGGTGTCGCCGCGACGCAGTTCGCGATGGAAGTCGATGTCGGTGGCGAAGATCTCGGCGATCTGCGCCGCCACGGCGTCAGGGATGCCGGATTCGTCGGTGGCGCTGAACAAGGTGCTGTGGATGGAGCCGCTGGCCAGCCGCGTCTGGGCGGTGTAGGGCACGTCTTGAAGCAGCGCCAGCCAGCGGCCGTCGATGCGGTTGAACGTGAGGCGGGTAAAGTGCGAATTGGCCAGTTCCGAACGTTCTGCCGGGTAGCGGGCCACCAGCTGCAGCAACGCGCCACTGGCGTCGGTCTCGACCTGCACCATCTTGCCACCTCGACCACCGAGCAGCAGCCGCGCGGTGCTGTCGCTGCGCAGGAAGGCCAGGGCCTCCGGATCGCGCACGCCCAGGCGGACGAGCAGGCCGCTGGCGGTGTCGGTGCCGCGGGTGATGTCGCTGCGCGTGAGCGTCATGTCGTGCGATGCCAGCGCCATGAGCTGCTCGGGCAGGCCGGCGGGTTCGACGACTTCCGACAGCACACGCTGCGGCAGCAGGGCCGCGTCAGGCGCCAGCGGCGCCACGGCCACCGCGGTGATGCCGAAACCCGCCATCAATGCGACTGCCGTCGCGACAAGACCGAGGCGATGACGCCCGGCGAATGCTGTGAGGCCCTGACAGGCGTCTGAAAGCTGTTGTGGTGCCAAAACCCGAATCTGCTTCAGATGATCTGGCCGCGTTGCCCAAGGCACGTGACCGACCGTTGTCGACTGGATCGCCGCTGCCCGGGTTGGATGCACCGGGCCCAAGCAGGCCGTCCACTAGAATTCAAAAATCTTGCCCGCTGGGCGCCGGCCGCACGAGTCTTCAGCGGTGCCAAGAAACGTGAAGTATATCCCCGGGCGCTGGCCCTTCTGCCCCGAAAAAACCCCCGAACCCACTGCAATGTCCGAGTCCATCCAGGCGCCGGCGGCGTCGCCGCGCGCCCTGCACCCCGTCACCGACCGCGTCCGTGAGGCGATGGCGATCACCCGGCGCGGCTGCGAGGAGCTGCTGCCCGAAGCCGACTGGCTGCGCAAGCTGGCGCGCGCCGAAGCCACCGGCCAGCCGCTGCGCGTCAAGCTCGGCCTGGACCCGACCGCACCCGACATCCATATCGGCCACACGGTCGTGCTGAACAAGATGCGCCAGTTGCAGGACCTGGGGCACACCGTGATCTTTCTCATCGGCGACTTCACGTCGATGATCGGTGACCCCTCGGGCCGCAATGCGACGCGCCCGCCCCTGACGCGCGAGCAGATCGAGGCCAACGCCCAGACCTACTACCGCCAGGCCAGCCTGGTGCTCGACCCCGAGAAGACCGAGATCCGCTACAACAGCGAATGGAGCGACCCCCTGGGCGCACGCGGCATGATCGAACTGGCCGCGAAATACACGCTGGCGCGCATGCTCGAGCGCGACGACTTCACCAAGCGCTTCAAGGCCGGCTCGCCGATCTCGGTGCACGAACTGCTGTACCCGCTGATGCAGGGCTACGACTCGGTGGCGCTGAGGAGCGACCTCGAACTCGGCGGCACCGACCAGAAGTTCAACCTGCTCGTCGGTCGCACGCTACAGCAGGAATATGGCCAGGAGCCGCAGTGTGTGCTCACTATGCCATTGCTCGAGGGACTCGACGGCGTGGAGAAGATGTCCAAGAGCAAGGGCAACTACGTCGGCATCACCGAGCCGGCGAATACCATGTTTGCCAAGTTGCTGTCGATCAGCGACGTGCTGATGTGGAAGTACTACACGCTGCTGTCGTTCCGCCCCGAAGCCGAGATCGCGGTGCTCAAGCGCGAGGTGGAAGCGGGACGCAACCCCAAGGACGCCAAGGTGATGTTGGCGCGCGAGATCACCACGCGCTTTCACGACGCCGCCGCGGCCGCTGCCGCCGAGGCCGACTTCCAGCGCCGTGCCAGCGGCGGTGTGCCCGACGAGGTGCCCGAAGTGGCCCTGGCCGGCGCACCGCTGGCCATCGGCACGCTGCTCAAGCAGGCCGGCCTGGTGCCCTCCACGAGCGAGGCCTTGCGCATGGTGGAACAAGGCGGCGTGCGCATCGATGGCGCGGTGGTCGGCGACAAGGGCCTGAAGGTGGCTGCCGGTACCTTCGTCGTGCAGGTCGGCAAGCGGAAATTTGCCCGCGTCACCCTCAGCGGTGGCGCCTGAGCGCGGGTGCGCGGCCATGCAGGTCAGCGCCTACCTGAAGCTTTCGATCGCGGTGGCGCTGGCCACCATCGCGCTGAAGACCGGCGCCTGGTGGGTGAGCGGCAGCGTCAGCCTGCTGTCCGATGCGCTGGAGTCGCTGGTCAACCTGGCCGGTGCGATGTTCGCGCTGGCCATGGTCACGGTGGCGGCACGGCCGGCCGACGACGACCACCCCTACGGCCACCACAAGGCCGAATATTTCTCCAGCGGCTTCGAAGGCGTGCTTATCTTCGTCGCTGCACTGGCCATCATCGTGGCCGCCGTGGACCGGCTGCTGAACCCGCGGCCGCTGGAAGCGGTGGGGCTGGGCCTGGTGCTGTCGGTGGTGAGTTCGGCCATGAACGGTGCGTTGGCCTGGTCGATGCTGAAGAAGGCACGCAGCGCGCGTTCGATGGCGCTGGAGGCCGACGCGCGCCACCTGTTCACCGACGTCTGGACCTCGGCCGGCGTGGTGGTCGGCCTGCTGGCGGTGATGTACACCGGCTGGGCCTGGCTGGACCCGGTGATCGCCATCGCGGTGGCGCTGAACATCCTGCGCGAGGGCGCGTCGCTGGTGTGGCGCTCGGCCGGCGGGCTGATGGACGAGGCCATCGAGCCCGAAACGCGGGCCGAGATCGACCAGGTGCTGGAATCCTTCGGCCACCAGACCATCCGCTTCGACCATGTGGTCACGCGGCGCGCCGGCCAGCGCCGCTTTGTCGACCTGCACATGCACATGCCCGCGGCCTGGACGCTGGGTCGCGCGGCGGCCGTGCGCGCTTCGGTCGAGCAGGCCTTGATGAGCGCGGTGCCGGGGCTGCGCGCCACCATCCAGCTGCTGCCGCTGGACGTGGAGGCACGCTTCGCCGACGAGCAGGACCTGATTTGATCGCGCTCGTGCAACGGGTGCGCCAGGCCCGTGTCGAAGTCGAAGGTGCAGTGGCCGGCGCCATCGGCCACGGACTGCTGGTGCTGGTGTGCGCCGAGCCCTCCGACACGCCGGCACAGGCCGCCCGGCTGGTCGACAAGATGCTGAAGCTGCGCATCTTCAGCGACGCCGCCGGCAAGATGAACCGGAGCGTGCAGGACGTCGGCGGTGGCCTGCTGCTGGTCTCGCAGTTCACGCTGGCGGCCGACACCCGTGCGGGCAACCGGCCCAGCTTCACGGGGGCGGCGCCGGCCGCACTGGGGCGCGCGCTCTTCGACCAGACCCTGCGCCTGGCGCGCGAGCGTCACCCGCTCGTCGAGGCCGGCGTGTTCGGCGCCGACATGCAGGTGCACCTGGTCAACGACGGGCCGGTGACGATTCCGCTGACGGTGCGCTGAGCGACAAGTCGTGCAGCTGCGGCCCGTCGACGGCCTCATTCGTAGCGCCGCGCGTCCTCGATCACCTTGCCGTCGTTGGGCAGGCTGCCCGGCGCGACGAGCGCGACCTCGCCGCGCAGCTTGGTCACGTCGCGCAGCGTCTGTGCCACCGCTGGGCCCAGGCCGTCCAGCCGGCTGGAGGCCTCGGCGTGCAGCGTCATGCGGTCGTTGGCCATCTCGCCTTCGATGACCAGCCGCGCGCGGCCCAGTTCGGGATGGCGCTTGAGCACCTCGGCCACCTGGCTGGGGTGCACGAACATGCCGCGCACCTTGGCCGTCTGGTCGGCGCGGCCGAGCCAGCCGCGGATGCGCGTATTCGTGCGCCCGCTGGGGCAGCGGCCGGGCAGCACGGCCGAGAGGTCGCCGGTGCCGAAGCGCAGCAGCGGATAGTCGGGGTTGAGCGGCGTCACCACGACCTCGCCCACTTCGCCGTCGGGCACGGGCTCGTCGGTGCCGGGGCGCACGATCTCGACGACGACGCCTTCGTCCAGCACCAGGCCCTCGCGCGCGGCGGTCTCGTAGGCGATCAAGCCCACGTCGGCCGTGCCGTAGCTCTGGTAGGCGTGCACGCCGCGTGCGGCCAGCGCTTCGCGCAGCGCCGGCGGGAAGGCCTCGCCGCCGACCGAAGCCTTGGTCAGCCAGGGCAGGCTCATGCCCAGTTCGTCAGCCTTCTCCAGCGCGATGCGCAGGAAGCTCGGCGTGCCTGCGTAGGCCTGCGGGCGCAGCTCGGCCATGGCCTGCAACTGCAGTTCGGTATGGCCCACGCCGCCGGCAAAGACGGTGCAACCGATGGCGTGGGCGCCGGTTTCCATCATCGAACCGGCCGGCGTGAGGTGGTAGCTGAAGCTGT
This sequence comes from Rubrivivax sp., assembly GCA_034522875.1. Taxonomy (GTDB): domain Bacteria; phylum Pseudomonadota; class Gammaproteobacteria; order Burkholderiales; family Burkholderiaceae_C; genus Rubrivivax. The sequence goes on from JAXHKY010000001.1 coordinate 352,039, forward strand.
TGTGCACCAGGTCGCCGGCGCGAAAACCGGCGGCGAACAAGGCACGGCCGAAGCGCCAGTAGTCGGCCTGTGCGCCTTCGGGCTCGTAGATCGGGCCCGGCGACTGGAAGACGCGCCGTGCAGGGCGCACGGCACCCTGGGCGTGCCAACCGATGGCCGAGAAGCCGCCGAAGGGGTCGCCGCCCGCGGCGCGTGCCGCCTTCTGGCGTTCCAGCAGTTCGTGCTTGCGCGTCACCGGCAATCGCGCCAGTGCCGCGCGGGTGTTGATGCTCGCCGGGTCCACGCCGGCCAGCCGTTCGGCGAAGGCCGCGGTGGACAGTGCGGCGCGCAACTGCGCCGGCAGCGCGGCCAGCAGCGCTGCTTCACGGGCTTGCGGGTCGCGGACTTCGAGGGGGTCGTAGTGTTCGTTGCTCATCGTGCTCATCGGGGTCATCGCGTGCTCATCGGGGCCAGGCCTTCACTGTGTTCACTGTGCGTTCACCGTGCGGGCCGGGCTTGGCGGCGGGCCGGCGCGGCTTGGTCGTCTCGCCGATGCCGATGTCGCGCTGCAGCTTTTTCGTCAGCCGGCTGGCCACCAGCGCGTGCGAGCGGCGCAGCAGCGCATCCAGGTCGGCGTCGGACAGGCCGTGGGCGCCACCCACCTGTACCCATTTCGCGCGCGCCAGGTAGGGCGCCGGGACCACGCCCGGCACGCCGGTCAGTTCCAGGAAACGTTCGTCGTCGACCTTGAACGAGCAGGTGGCGGCGCGGCCGGCTTCGAGCAGGAAGACGCAGAACATCTTGCCGCCGACGCTGTAGACGAGGTCGGCGCCCCATTTGACGTCCTCGGTGGCGCCGGGCAGCGCGGCGGCCAGCGCGCGCTGCGCCTCGAAGTCCGGGGTCGGGCGCGGGCGTGCCATCAGTCCTCGCGCTCCCAACGCGCCAGCCGCTTCTTCACCTCGTCGAGCAGCCTGCGCGTGTCGGCGGCGCCCTCGAGCACCTGCGAGTCCCACTCCGGCGTCAGCATCAGGCGCCGTGCGAGGCGGGCTCGGATCGTGCCGCCCTCGGCTGCCAGTTCGAGCACCCGCTTGCCGCGCAGTTCGAAGCCCGGCCCGCGCTCGGCCAGGCCCAGGTCGCGCAGCGATCGTCGCAGCGTCACCAGCGCCTGCTCGGGCTTGAAGGGGGGCAACGCGAAGCCGAAGTCTTCGCTCACGACGGCGACCTCACGACAACCAGCGCTTGCGCCGCTTGTAGCTCTTCACGTCGCGGAAGCTCTTGCGGTCGCCGCCGCCCATGCCGAGGTAGAACTCCTTCACGTCCTCGTTCTCGCGCAGGTCCTTGGCCGCGCCCTCCATGACGATGCGGCCGCTTTCCAGGATGTAGCCGTGGTCGGCATAACGCAGTGCCATGTTGGTGTTCTGCTCGGCCAGCAGGAAGGTCACCTTCTCGCGCTGGTTGAGGTCCTTCACGATCTCGAACACCTCTTCGACGATCTGAGGTGCCAGGCCCATGCTCGGCTCGTCGAGCAGCACCATCTTCGGGTTGGCCATCAGTGCTCGGCCGATGGCGCACATCTGCTGCTCGCCGCCGCTGGTGTAGGCGGCCTGCGACGTGCGGCGCGTCTTCAGGCGTGGGAAATAGTTGTAGACCTTCTCCAGCGTCTGCGCCACCGCGGCCTTGCCGTCCTTGCGCGTGTAGGCGCCGGTCATCAGGTTGTCCTCGATCGTCAGGTGCGCGAAGCAGTGCCGGCCTTCCATGACCTGGATCACGCCGCGGTTGACCATCTCGGATGTCGACAGCTTCTCGATGCGCTCGCCGCGCAGCTCGATGCTGCCCTTGGTGACCTCGCCGCGTTCACCGGCCAGCAGGTTGGACACCGCACGCAAGGTGGTCGTCTTGCCCGCCCCGTTGCCGCCCAGGATGGCCACCACGCCGCCCTCGGGCACCTGCAGGCTCACGCCCTTGAGCACCAGGATGACGTGGTTGTAGATGACCTCGATGCCGTTGACGTTGAGGAGGATGTTGCTCATGGTTGGCCTGGTTTGGGCTTGTTCGAACACCGCGCGCGGTGTTCGAACAAGGGCCCCGCAGGGCCCTTGCCAGGCGTCAGCTCTGGCAGTCGGCAGGCGTGCGACGGCTCAGCTTCTTCTCGGCCAGATACTTGTCGGCCGAATTGCGGACCAAGGGCTTGATGATTTGCTGGTCAGCCTCCAGCCAGTCGGACGACCAGACGAACTTGCTGCCGTCCCAGGTGTGCACTCGCGCATAGCTGGCGCCCAGGTGGTCGGCGCAACTCGTCGAGATCGGGCGCAGCACCCCCTTGAAGCCCAGCGCGTCGAGCTTGGCCTGGTTGAGGTTCAGGTTCTCGTAGCCCCAGCGGGCTTGTTCGCCGGTCATGACCTTGCCCTTGCCGAAGCGTTCCTGGGCGGCACGCACGCCTTCCACGGCGAGCATGGCGCCCATGGCGCCGCGCATGTACAGCACGCTGCCGACTTCTTCCTTCGGGCCCGTGCCCTGCCCCTTGGCATGCACCTTTTCCAGAATCTCCTTCGCCACGGCCGATTGCGGCTCGGCGCCGTGCTGCATCATGACGGCGCTGTAGCCCTTGGCCGCATCGCCCACGTCCTTCAGGTCAGGCTCGGCGCCCGACCACCAGGTGCCGAACATCTTTTCCCGCGGGTAGCCCGTGGCCACGGCTTCCTTGATCGCGGTAGGCGTCATCACGCCCCAGGTCTGCATGACCACGAAATCGGGGCGCTGTTGGCGCACCTGCAGCCAGATGGACTTCTGCTCCACGCCCGGTGCCGGCACGGGCAGCAGCAGGAGTTCGAAGCCGTGCATCTTGGAGCGCTCCTGCACGATGGGCAGCAATTCCTTGCCGAACGCGCTGTCGTGGAAGACGATGGCGATCTTCTTGCCCTTGAGCTTGTCCCAGCCACCTTCCTTCTTGGCGATGTGCTGCAGCACGGTGTCGCCGGCCACCCAGTAGTGGCCCACGAGCGGGAAGTTCCATTTGAAGGCGTTGCCGTCAGCGGTGTCGCTGCGGCCGTAGCCCGAGGTGATCATCGGGATCTTGTCGCCCGGGACCTTGTCGGTCAGGGCGAAGGTGATCCCGGTCGACAGGGGCTGGAACACCGTGGCGCCGCCATGCTTGCCCTTCAGTCGTTCGTAGCACTCGACACCGCGGTCGGTGGCGTAGGCGGTCTCGCACTCTTCCACGAGTGTCATCACGCCGTTGATGCCGCCGCGCGCGTTGACCAGCTTCATGTAGTCGTTGTGTCCATTGGCCCAAGGCGTGGCGTTCGGCGCCACGGGACCGGTCCGGCCCGACAGCACGGGGAAGAACTGTTCCTTGGCCTGGGCATGGGCCGAGGTCACGGCAAGCAGGGAGCTGGTGCCAGCGGCTGCCAGCGCAGCGCCAAGGGCGATGGTTCTGAATTTCATGTCTGCCTCCAGAGGTGGTACTTGAAAAATGCACTCGTCAGTGCCCCATTACCGATCGGCCCGTCGGCCATCTGAACGATTGAATTCAGTGCGGGAACGGCCAAAGCCGCATCTTTTCCTTGGCGGTGGACCACAGCCGGGCCAGGCCATGCGGCTCGACGATCAGGAAGAAGACGATCAGGCCGCCGAAGATCATCAATTCGGTGTGCGCGATGAGAGCGGTGCCGATGGTCACGCCGAAAAGTTCGCCGAAGGCCGGCAGCGCCTGGTTCAGGATCACCGGCAGGATGACGATGAAGGCGGCGCCGAAGAAGCTGCCCATGATCGAGCCCAGTCCGCCGATGATGATCATGAATAGCAACTGGAAGCTGCGGTCGATCGAGAAGGCCGCGGGTTCCCATGAACCCAGATGCACGAAGCCCCACAGCGCACCGGCCACGCCCACGATGAAGGAGCTGACGGCAAAGGCGGTGAGCTTGGCGTAGACGGGGCGAATGCCGATGACGGCAGCGGCGACGTCCATGTCGCGGATGGCCATCCACTCGCGGCCGATGTGGCTGCGCACCAGGTTCTTGGCCATCACTGCAAAGACCACCAGGAAGGCCAGGCAGAAGAAATATTTTCCGACGGGGCTGTCGATGCGCACGCCAAACAGCGACAGGTCCGCCACGCTGACGGTGCCCGAGGTGGAGTCGTTGGTGAACCACTTGACGCGCAGGAAGGCCCAGTCCCAGAAAAACTGCGCCGCCAGCGTGGCCACGGCCAGGTACAGGCCCTTGATGCGCAGCGAAGGGATGCCGAACAAGATGCCTACCGCGGTGGCGCACACCCCGCCGAGCAGGATGGCCACGATGACCGGCATGCCGTCGACGCGCACGAAGAAGTTGTACGCGGCATAGGCACCCACTGCCATGAACGCACCGGTACCCAGCGAGATCTGGCCGCAGTAGCCGACCAGGATGTTCAGCCCCAGCGCCGCCAGCGACAAGATCAGGAACGGGATCAGGATGGCACGGAACAAATATTCGTCGGCCAGCATCGGCACGCCGAGCACGGCGAAGACCAGCAGCAGGCCGATGGCGACGCGGTCCTGTTTGATCGGGAAGACCTGTTGGTCGGCCCGGTAGTTGGTCTTGAACTGGCCGTTCTCGCGATAGAGCATGTCCTTGTCCCTCGATGCTCAGACGCGGTCGATGATCTTCTCGCCGAACAGCCCTTGCGGCCGCACGAGGAGCACGAACAGCACCAGCACGTAGCCAAACCAGATCTCGATGCCGCCGCCGAAATAGGGGCCGATGAAGACCTCGGAGAGTTTTTCCCCCACGCCGATGATGAGCCCGCCCACGATGGCGCCGGGCACGCTGGTCAGCCCGCCCAGGATGACCACCGGCAAGGCCTTCAGCGCCACCAGGCTGAGCGAGAACTGCACGCCGAGCTTGCTGCCCCAGATCATGCCGGCCACCAGCGCCACGAAACCGGCCACGCTCCAGACGATGACCCAGATGCGGTTCAACGGAATGCCGATCGACTGTGCCGCCTGGTGGTCGTCGGCCACCGCACGCAGTGCGCGGCCGGTGGCGGTGTACTGGAAGAACAGGGTCAGCATCACCACCAGTGCCGCGGCGATGACGGCGGCATAGAGGTCTTCCTTGTTGACCAGCAGCCCGCCCTCGAAGACGTTTTCCAGCAGGAACATCGGGTCCTTGGGCAGGCCGACGTCGATCTTGTAGATGTCGCTGCCGAACAGCGTCTGTCCCGAGCCGTCCATGAAGTAGGCGATACCCAGGGTGGCCATCAGCAGCGTGATGCCTTCCTGGTTGACGAGCTTGCTCAGCACCAGGCGCTCGATCAGCCAGGCGGCCACGATCATCATGGCCATCGCCACGGCGAAGGCCAGCACGTTGGCCAGCAGCTTGTTGTCGAAGCCCAACCACTGCGGAATCCATTCCGAGAAGCGCGCCATGGCCAGCGCCGCCGAAAGCACCATCGCACCCTGGGCGAAGTTGAATACGCCGCTGGCCTTGTAGATGAGCACGAAGCCCAGGGCGACCAGCGAATACAGCATGCCCGTCATCAGGCCGCCGAACAGGGTTTCCAGGAAGGGTCCCATCGCCTTGTACCTCAGTGGCTCGTACCGAGGTACGCGCTGATGACGTCGGGGTTGGCGCGCACCTCTTGCGGGGTGCCGTCGCCGATCTTCTTGCCGTAGTCCAGAACGACGATGCGGTCGCTGATGTCCATCACCACGCTCATGTCGTGCTCGATGAGGACGATGGTGGTGCCGTATTCGTCGTTCACGTCCAGGATGAAGCGGCTCATGTCCTGCTTCTCCTCCACGTTCATGCCGGCCATCGGTTCGTCGAGCAGCAGCACCTTGGGCTCCATGGCCAGCGCACGGCCCAGGTCGACGCGCTTTTGCAGGCCGTAGGGCAGGCGGCCCACGGGGGTCTTGCGGTGGGCCTGGATCTCGAGAAAGTCGATGATCTTCTCGACGGATTCGCGCTGCGCGGTTTCCTCGCGTTCGGCCGCACCCCAGCGGATGGCTTGCTGGAAAATATTGGTCTTCATGCGCAGGTTGCGCCCGGTCATGATGTTGTCCAGCACGCTCATGCCCTTGAACAAGGCCAGGCTCTGGAAGGTGCGCGCAAAGCCCATCTCGGCGACCTGGCGCGAATTCATGTTCGAGAACGTCTTGCCGCGAAAGGTGATGCTGCCCTGCTGCGGCGTGTACACGCCGTTGATGCAGTTGAGCATGCTGCTCTTGCCGGCGCCGTTGGGGCCGATGATGGCGCGCACCTCGTGCTCGCGCACATTGAAGCTGATGTCGGTGAGCGCCTTCACGCCGCCGAAGTTCAGCGAGATGTTGTTCACCTCGAGGATGACGTCGCCGGTCTTGCGGTCTGCCACGGTCAGGCTGCCTTCTTCATGGCGGGATAGGTCTTGGCGTCGATGATCGTGATCGTGGCCGATACGCTGCCGCTGCGTCCGTCCTCGAACTTCACCGCCGTCTCGATGAACTGTTCCTTCTTGCCGCCATACAGCGCGTCGACCAGCACCTGGTATTTCTCGCCGATATAGCCGCGGCGCACCTTGCGCGTACGCGTCAGCTCGCCGTCGTCGGCGTCGAGTTCCTTGTGCAGCACCAGGAAGCGACTGATCTGGCTGCCGGCCAGCATGGCGTCGGCCGAGAGGTCGGCATTGACCTTCTCCACGCACTCGCGCACCAGTTCCAGCACCTCGGGCTTGGCCGCCAGGTCGGTGTAGCCGGCGTAGGGCAGGTTGCGTTTCTCGGCCCAGTTGCCCACCGCCTCGAAGTCGATATTGACGAAGGCGCAGACCTTCTCACGCTTGTCGCCGAAGGCCACCGCCTCCTTGATGAAGGGGAAGAACTTGAGCTTGTTCTCCACGTACTTGGGCGCGAACATGGCGCCGTCGCTGGGGCCGCCCATGATGCGGCCCACGTCCTTGGCGCGGTCGATGATCTTCAGGTGGCCGCCGGCGTCCAGGAAGCCGGCGTCGCCGGTGTGGTACCAGCCGTCGGCGGTCAGCACCTCGGCGGTGGCGGCCGGGTTCTTGTAGTACTCCTTGAGCAGGCCGGCGCTCTTGACCATCACTTCGCCGTTGTCGGCGACACGGATCTCCACGCCTTCGATCGGCACACCCACGGTGTCGGCCTTGGCCTGGTTGTCGGGCTGCAGGCACACGAAGACGGCGGTCTCGGTGCTGCCGTAGAGCTGCTTGAGGTTGATGCCGATCGAGCGGTAGAAGGTGAAGAGGTCGGGGCCGATGGCCTCGCCGGCCGTATAGGCCACGCGCACGCGGCTGAATCCCAGCGTATTGCGCAGCGGGCCGTAGATGAACTTGTCGCCCAGCGCATAGAGCAGCCGGTCGGCGGCGCCGACGGTCTTGCCGTCCATCAGCGCCGGCCCCACGCGCTTGGCCACGTCCATGAAGGTGTGGAACAGCCACTTCTTGATGCTGCCGGCGTCTTCCATGCGGATCATGACGCTGGTCAGCAGGCCTTCGAAGACGCGCGGCGGCGCGAAGTAGTAGGTGGGGCCGATCTCCTTCAGGTCGATCGTCACCGTCTCGGCCGACTCGGGGCAGTTGACCACGTAGCCGCAGGCCAGCCACTGCGCGTAGCTGAAGATGTTCTGGCCGATCCAGGCCGGCGGCAGGTAGGCCAGCACCTCCTCGGTGGGGCCGAGCGTGTCGAAGCGGGCGCCGGCGCTGGCGCGGTCGAGCAGCGTGAAATGCGTGTGCACCACGCCCTTGGGATTGCCGGTGGTGCCACTGGTGAAGAACATCGCCGCCACGTCCTGCGGCTGCGCCTTGGCGATCTCGGCGTCGAAGAATCCCGCATGCGCGGCATCGAAGGCCAGGCCGGCTTCGATCAGTGCATCCAGCGCCGCCAGCCCGGGCTCGCTGTAGTTGCGCAGGCCGCGCGGGTCGTCGTACCAGATGCGCGTCAGCTGCGGGCAACTCTCGCGCACCTCGATCATCTTGTCGACCTGTTCCTGGTCTTCGACGATGGCGAAGCGCACCTCGGCGTTGTTGATCGGGAAGACATATTCGGTGGTCGCCGCGTCCTGGTACAGCGGCACCGGCACCGCGCCCAGCGACTGCACCGCCAGCATGGTGGCGTACAGGCGTGGCCGGTTCTCGCCCACCACCACCACATGGTCGTCGCGCACCATGCCGGCTTCGTGCAGGCCGCAGGCGATGCGCCGCACCAGCTGCGCCAGTTCGGCCCAGGTGGTGGTCTGCCAGATGCCGAAGACCTTTTCACGCAGCGCCGGCGCGGTCGGGCGCTGCTTGGCGTGGTCCAACATGAGGCGGGGAAACGTCGTCTGCACCTGCTTGTCTCCTGTGCTCGGGGCCGCTCGGGCCGCACTTTCTGCAGCGCTGCATTCTGGGCAAAACTTTGACGCCGGGTTGTCGTTGCGACGACAATTTACGGGTTCACACTGTCAGGCGTTTCCCCTAGCCCGTGATGCCATGGCACAGCCAGCCTTTCCATCGGCCGCCCGCGCCCGCGTCGTGCAGCCCTCGCGTTCCAGGCTGCCGCGACCTGGCGAACTGGGCCAGATCCCTTGGCTGGTGCGACTCGATGGCATCGAACGCGAACGCGTGGTGGCCGACCTGCGCGTGGTCACGGTCGAGCCGGGCGAACTGGTGTGCCGGGTCGGCAAGCCGGTGACCTACTGGTTCGGTGTCATCGACGGCCTGCTGAAGATGAGCAACGACAGCGCGCTGGGCATGCCCATCACCTTCACCGGTGTGCCTTCCGGCGGCTGGTTCGGCGAGGGCACGGTGCTCAAGAACGAGGTCTACCGATACAACATCCAGGCCTTGCGCCGCAGCACGGTGGCTGGCATCGGCACCGCCACCTTCCACTGGTTGCTCGACCGCAGCATCGGTTTCAACCGTTTCGTGATGAACCAGCTCAACGAGCGGCTGGGCCAGTTCATCGGCGCGCGCGAGATCGACCGCCTGACCCACCCCGACGAGCGGGTGGCACGCAGCCTGGCCGCGCTGTTTCACCCCGTGCTGTACCCGGGTGTGGGGGAACTGCTGCGCATCACGCAACAGGAACTGGGCTATCTGGTGGGCTTGTCGCGCCAGCGCGTCAACGAGGCTCTGCACGCGCTGCAGGAAGCCGGCGTGATCCGTGTCGAATACGGCGGCGTGCGCGTGCTCGACCTGGAGCACCTGCGCCGCTACCAGCAGCTCGACTGACGCACTGCCGGCCGCGACGGCTTGCGCTTCCACGCGCAGGAGAGGCAGCAAGTGCACCCGGACGCTCCGGGTGCAGCCCGCAAGCCCGGGCGCCACGGGCTGGTATGGTCGGGCCATGCGTGATGTGGAGCCGGACTTCTGGCGTAACCTCCGCGAAGAGCTCGCCGCCGGCCGACAGTGGGTCGACCGCAGCGTGGTCCTCGGCTATGCCGCCCTCACCGGATTGGTGGTGGTCGGCTTCACCCTGCTGGCCGAGGCCGCCAGTCACGGCTTCGAGCAGATGCGCAGCGGCCATGCCTGGGCGCCATGGCTGATGCTGATCTGGACGCCGGCACTCACGGTGGCGCTGCTGTGGTGGACGCGCCGCTTCGTTCCCGGCGCCATGGGTTCGGGCATTCCGCAGGTGGTGCGCGCGCTCGACGACGGCTTGACGCCCGAGGAGCGTTCTTCCCTGGTCTCGCTGCGCATCTCGCTGCACAAGATCGGCCTCGTCGCCGGCGGCCTGCTGGCCGGCTTGTCGATCGGCCGCGAAGGGCCCACGGTGCAGGTCGGCGCCGGTGTCATGGTGCATGCGCGGCGCTGGCTGTCGCCGCAGTCGGGCGTCGACAGCCACGACCTCATGGTGGCCGGTGCCGCGGCCGGCATCGCCGCGGCCTTCAACACGCCGCTGGGGGGCATCATCTTTGCGCTGGAGCAGCTCTCGCGCCGGCGCAGCATGTCGCATAGCGCGCTGGTCATCGTCAGCATCGTGCTCGCTGGCCTGGTGGCGGTGGCGGTATTCGGCAACAACACCTATTTCGGTGAACTGCGCGTGCAGCAGCTGAGCTGGTCAATGCTCGGTCCGGGGCTGCTGGTGGCGCTGGTGGCCGGGCTGGCGGGCGGCCTGTTCTCGCGCCTGGTGGTGGCTTCGGCACGCGGCCTGCCCGACCGCTTCAGCCGCTGGCGCGCCGCCCATCCGCTGCGCTTTGCCGCTGGCTGTGCGTTTGGCGTGGCCGTGATCGGACTGGTGACCGGCGGCACCACGGCCGGTGCCGGTTATGCACCGACGGCGGCGCTGCTCGCCGGCCAGGCCGAGCTGCCCGGTGTCTACACGCTGCTCAAGTTCTGCGCCACCTGGCTGTCGGCCTGGACGGGTGTGCCCGCGGGCGTGTTCGCGCCTTCGCTGGCCATCGGCGCAGGCATCGGGAAAGACGTCGCGCTGCTCACCAACGTCGGCGCCGAGGCCGCCATCCCGCTCATTGCGCTGGGCATGGTCGGCTTCCTGGCCGCCACCACGCAGGGGCCGATCACGGCCTTCATCATCGTCATGGAGATGGTCTCGGGGCACGCCATGGTGCTGAGCCTGATGGCTTGCTCGCTGCTGGCCAGCGGCGTGGCGCGGCTGATCACGCGACCGATGTACCTGGAGCTGGCGGCGCTGCTGCTGCCGGCCGCGCCGCCGCCGGCTGGCGCCACGGCCGCGGACAACGACGGGAGAAACGCATGAAGCCCTGGGTCGCCAGACTGCTGCAACGCGGCCTGCGCTGGGTGGGCGGACGTCTCGGTCCACCGCCCGGTACGCCGACGACGCCGACGACGCCGGAGATGCCGGCGGCCGCGCTGCCCGCACCATCGGACGACGCGCCGCCACCGAAGACCTGCGTGACGGTGGTGATCCCGGCGCTGAACGAGGCGCGGCGCATCGCCAGCGTGGTGGCCTATGCGCTGGCCGACCCCGCCACCGCCGAGGTGGTGGTGGTGGACGACAGTTCCATCGACGACACCGCGGCGCTGGCGCGCCAGGCCGGTGCACGCGTCATCACCAGCACGATGCTGGGCAAGGGCCCTTCCATGCACGACGGCATGCTGGCCGCGCAGTGCGACTACGTGGCCTACCTCGACGGCGACCTGGCCGGCCTGCGCCCCGGCATCGTGAGCGACTTGTGCGCCCCGCTGCAGCGTGGCGAGGCCGACTTCGTGAAGGCGCGCTTCGGTCGCGGCGGGGGCCGCGTCACCGAGCTCACCGCCAAGCCCATGCTCAAGGTCTTCTTCCCCGAACTGGCCGACTTCGGCCAGCCGCTGGGCGGCATCATCGCGGCCAAGCGCTCGCTGCTGCAGCAGATGGTGTTCGAGGACGGCTACGGCGTCGACATCGGCCTGCTGGTCGACGCCCACCGTGCCGGCGCGCGGCTGGCCGAGGTGGACATCGGTTCGCTCGAGCACGACAGCCAGCCGCTGCACGACCTCACGGTGATGGCCAACGAGGTGTCGCGCGTGATCTACAGCCGGGCGCGCGCCGCCGGTCGCTTGCACGCCGAGCAGATCACCGCCATGTTCGAGACCCAGCGTCAGGCGGCGGCGGCGCTGGACTACATCCTGACGCGGCGGCGCGGCCGTCAGCGGCTGCTGCTGCTGGACATGGACGGGACCATCACCAGCTCGCGTTTCGCACTCGAACTGGCGCGCGCCACCGGCCAGGAAGCGGCGCTGCTGGAACTGCTGGACAACCCGCAGGACGACGCGGCCACGCGCAGCGACCGCATCGCGGCGCTGTTCCGTTTCGTGCATCGGCACCAGTTCGAGCGCGTAGCCAAGGCGGCCCCGCTGCGCCCCGGCGTCATCGAATTCATCAACCGCATGCGCCGGGCCGGCTTCATGGTCGGCGTGCTCAGCGACAGCTATTTCATCGCCGCAGACATCATGCGCCGCCGCGTCTTCGCCGACTTCGCGCTGGCGCACACCATGCAGTTCGACGCCGACGTCTGCAGCGGCCAGATGAAGCTCAATCCCGCCTTCCAGCCGATGGTTCCGGGCGACGGCGATCCGGTGTGCAAGAGCCATGTGCTGCGCCGCTTCAGGGCCGACGAAGGCGGGCCGCCGCTGCTGGCGTGCTGGGCCATCGGCGACAACCTCAACGACCTGGGCCTGCTGCGCCTGGCCGACCGCGCCTTCGCGATCGAACCGAAGGCGCAAGCGCTTCAAGGCGAGCCCGGGGTGACGGTGATCGCTTCCTTCGTGGAACTGCTGCCGCTCGTGCCCGAGGCGGCTTCCGTAGCCGCTCCTACCGCTCCGACCGCGCCGGCAGCCGAGAACTCCTTCGGCGCCATCACCCAGGCCTGAGAGCCGTCGCATGTCGGCGCTGGACTGGAGCGTCATCGTCGTCTATCTGGCGGGCACGCTGGGCCTGAGTGCCTGGCTGGCGCGGGCGCAGAACTCGCCGGCCGACTACTACGTGGGCGGCCGCACGCTGCCTTGGTGGGCGCTGGCGCTGTCGATCCTGGCCACGCAGTCGTCGGCCAATTCCTTTCTGGGCATTCCGGCCTTCGTGGCCCTGGTGCCCGGTGGCGGGCTGACCTGGCTGCAGTACGAGCTGATGCTGCCGATGGCCATGGTCTTCATCATGCTGGTGCTGGTGCCGGTGCTGCGCGGGCTGTCGCTGATCAGCGTCTACGAATACCTGGAGCGCCGCTTCGACCGCCCCACGCGCCACGTGCTCAGCGCCGTGTTCCTGCTCTCGCGCGGCCTGGCCACCGGCGTGGCGGTGTATGCGGCAGCGGTGGTGGTGCAGGTCTGCACCGGGCTGCCGCTGGCCTGGTGCATCGTCGGCGTCGGCGGCATGACGGTGGTCTACGACACGATGGGCGGCATGCGCGCCGTGGTCTGGACCGACGTCATCCAGATGGCGGTGCTGCTGGTGGGCATTGTGGTGTGCATCAACTATGCCTGGGCGCTGGCTGGCGGCGGCGCGGCCATCCTGGCCGCGCACGACCCGGCGCGGCTGGCCGCGGTGCAATGGGCGCACGGCGTGGGCGACGGCGCGAGCGCGCCGCTGTGGGGCTTCGTCGTCGGCGGCCTGGTGCTGTACGTGGCCTATTACGGTGTCGACCAGAGCCAGGTGCAGCGCCAGCTCGCTGCGCCCAGCGTCAGGGACGCCCAGCGTGCGCTGCTGCTCAACGGGCTGGCGCGGTTTCCGCTCACGCTGCTGTACTGCGCCATGGGCCTGGCGGTGGGCGCGGTGTACTGGAGCAGCGAGCCGCTGCGCGCTGCCGTGCCGCCAGAGCGGCTGGACTACCTGGTGCCGCGTTTCATCGAGCTGCACCTGCCCGCGGGCGTGCGCGGCGTGCTGGTGGCGGCCATCCTGGCCGCCGCCATGTCCAGCCTGGACTCGGCGCTGAACAGCCTGTCGGCGGCCACGCTGCGCGACTTCGTCGAGCCGCGGCTGGGCCGCGATGCGCCCGAGTCGCGCCGGCTGCTGGCCTCGCGGCTGGTCACCGCGGGCTGGGGCGTGGCCATCGTCGGCTTCGGGCTGCTGGTGGGCGACCTGGCCAGCAGCGTGGTCGAGGGCATCAACCGCATCGGGGCGCTGTTCTACGGCCCGCTGCTGGCGGCCTTCGGTTGCGGCATCCTCGACCGCCGGGCGCGCGGGCCGGCGGTACTGGCCGGCGTGGCCGCGGGACTGTCGCTGAATGCGGCGCTGGCCTGGGGCCTGGGGACGCAGCTGTTCTGGATGTGGTGGAACGCCAGCGGCCTGGTGGCCGCGGCGGTGGCGACGTGGCTGCTGAGCCGGCTGATGACCCCGCCCGAGCCGGAGCAGCTGCAAGGCACCACACTCGGGGCTGATGCGCTGCGCCACGCCTGGGCGGCCAACCGCGGCCTGGTCCTGGGGCTGCTGGGCTACGCGGCATTCACCGTGGCGCTGGCCGTGGCGCTGGGGGTGCGCTGAGGCGGCGTTCATGCACAGGCGAAAGAGAAGGGGATAGGCAGTCATGTCCTTGCGACAGTTCATCTCGGCGCGACGCTTGCTGCGCGCCCTCGGCTCGGTCAAGAGCGGCATCGAATACAGCTGGGGCGAAGGGGCGCGCCTGCTCGGCCTGCACGAGGACCTGTATACGCACCCGCTGCACCGCCCCTTGACGCGGCCGGTGACGGTGCTGCTCATCGGCGCCGGGCACCGCGGCTCGATCTACGCCGACTTCGCGGTGAAAAACCCCAAGGAGATGAAGATCGTCGGCGTCGCCGATGCCAACCCGCAACGCGTGCAGCGCATCGCCAACGCGCACAACGTGCCCGCGCGCCACTGCTGGGCAAACTGGGAGTCGGTGTTCGACATGCCGCGCATCGCCGACGCGGTGATCATCGCCACCCCCGACCAGTTGCACACCGCGCCCTGCCTGCGCGCGCTGGCGCTGGGCTACGACGTGCTGCTGGAAAAGCCCATTGCCCCCACCGAGGCCGAATGCCGGCAGATCCTGGCCGCGGCGCAGGCCAGCGGGCGCATCGTGGGCGTGTGCCACGTGCTGCGCTACACGCCGTACTTCCGCGAACTCAAGGAGATGATCGACGCCGGCATGGTCGGCCAGGTCATCAGCGTGCAGCACATGGAACCCATCGAGCACACGCACATGAGCCATTCCTACGTGCGCGGCGCCTGGCGCAACAGCAAGACCGCCACGCCCATCATCCTGGCCAAGAGCTGCCACGACACCGACATCATCCGCTGGCTCGTCGATGACCACGCCAAGGAGGTGCACTGCTTCGGCAACCTGAAGTGGTTCACCCAGGCGAACGCGCCCGAGGGCAGCACCGAACGCTGCACCGACGGCTGCAAGGTGGAGGGTGAATGCCCGTATTCGGCGCTGCAGATCTACTACCGCGACCGCAAGCGCCTGTATGTCTTCGACCTGCCGCCGGACGAGTCGAAGTGGGACGCGCTCATCATGCAGGGGTTGAAGACCACCGACTACGGCCGCTGCGTCTACCGCATGGACAACGACCAGCCCGACCACCTCACGGTCAACATCCTGTTCACCAACGGTGTCACGGCCGGCTTCTCGATGGAGGCCTTTTCGTCCTACGAAGGCCGGCGCACGCGCATCATGGGCAGCATGGGCGACATCGTCGGCAACATGGAAAGCTTCACGCTGACCAGCTTCAAGAGCGGCCAGCGCCGCAGCTGGAACCTGAAGACCGATGCCCACGGCGGCGGCGACCACCGCATGGTGGCCGACTGGGTACAGGCCGTGGGGCAGCAGAACCCGACGCTGCTGAGCTCGCCGATCGAGGACTCGGTGGAAAGCCACCTCATCGCCTTCGCGGCCGAAACGAGCCGGCTTAGCCGCACCATCGAGGCCGTGACGGTGTGAATCGGGGGCGATGACGGCAGCAGGCAGCGACAGCCCCTGCGCTGCAGGGTGACGGGCCTCGACCTAAACTCGCGGACTTCGATTCGATGAGGGTTTGTCCCATGTTCCGTTCCTGGTCACTGGCACTACTGCTGGCGCTGTCGGCCCTGGTCGCCACTGCGCAGCCGCAGGCGACCATTGCAATTCCGCAGGGCATCACGCAGGTCACA
>JAXHKY010000002.1:0-3751 GCA_034522875.1 Rubrivivax sp.
CCGGCGGAACTGGACGCCGAAACGGCAGGAAGAATGACGGTCGAACTGGCGAAAATGAACGATGCCCTGGACGCGTCACCCTCGCCCGCCACGGAATGGGGCGCCCTGCGCGAGACCTTGGGCGATACGCTGCTGGCAAAGCTGGTGGGCGTGTCAGACGCGTCGCTGCGCCGGTACGCCAGCGGCCAGCGCGAGACGCCGCAGAAGGTGGCCGAGCGGCTGCATTGGCTGGCCCTGGTGGTGGGCGACCTGGCCGGTTCGTACAACGCCTTCGGCATCCGGCGCTGGTTCGACCGGCCCCGGCAGCAACTGGCCGGCCAGAGTCCGCGCACCGCGCTGGGCGCCGAGTGGGGCGTGGACGACGCGCAGGCCGCCCAGGTGAAGTCGCTCGCCCAGGCGCTGGTCGGCGCCAATCCGCTGGCCGCGTAGGGCGGCCCGTGCGGATTGGTTACCGGCACTGCGACTCGCGCTTCCCGTTCCTGTGGCAGACGTCGGCGCAACCGCCGGCACGCTGGCACGGCCCGGGCGAGGGACCGGCCCACTATTTCGCAGACACGCCGGTGGGCGCCTGGGCCGAATTCCTGCGCCACGAAGGCATCGTCGATGCGACCGACCTGGCCGGCGTGCAGCGCTCCCTGTGGGCGGTGGAACTGCCGGCGGCCGGCTATACACCGGTCGAACTTCCGCAAGCCGCCCTGTTCGGCAACGAGACCTCGTATCCCGCATGCCAGGCCGAGGCCGCCAGGCTCAGAGCCGCGGGTGCCACGCAGCTGGAAGTCCGTGGCGCAGCGCTGATTCCAGGCGGCGCGCATGGCTGGACGGCGAACCCCGGCCTGCCACCGGCCGCACCCCGCGACGGGATGGTGTGGGTGATCTTCGGCCCGTTCGCGGCCACCGGCTGGATCGCGGTGCAAGCCGGAACACCACCTTCCCTGGTGCTGCCACTGGTCAGGCCGCTGTAGCTGGCCTGGGCGAGCTGCAGCCGCGGTATGGTGCCGGCGGACTGTTTGACTTGCAGATGACGCGTCATGCACGCCACTCATCATTGCCACACCGCTTATCGCGACAATCGTGACGTGGCAAACCAAGGAACGACCATGAACTATCTCTCTCGTTCGGCAGCGTTGCTGGGCTGCTCGGCGGCGCTCTTGGCGCCGTGCCGGTGTCCACCAGCAGAACCGCTCCCCCAAAGGATGAGTAGGGAGTGGGTCGGTAAGAAGGGGCGGCGGGTACCCCCAACGGCTAACCGACTGATCGGTGTGTGGTTGCCGACCGCCGGAGTGATATGTCCCCGACCACCTCTTCCGACACCGGCATCTGGCGCTTGAACGAAAGCGGTTACTGTGCCCGGTGGCAGAAGATTCGCAAAGGCGAGGAACGCTGCTTCACCGTGCGCACCGAACTCGGCCAGACGGTGGTTCTCAACCCCGACGGGTCACCCAGCGCCACTGTCGTTCGCAGCGTGGCGCCGTAGGGAAGGCAGCGCCAGGCAGGTTCGCGCTGCTCAAGACCGCCCCGGCACGGCCGAAAACAAACCGACTGCCGCGCCGAGCGGCCACAAGCGGGACGCCGTGAAACTTCAGACCGTGACCTACCGCACAGCCGATGGCTGGGACTCGCCGCTGCCGACAGGCCTGGACAGCGGCCAGACCTTCGTGCTGGCATTTGCCGCGCCCGAGTTCGGCGTCGATCCGACGCCGTTCAGGGAACTCGCCGCGGCCTTCCCGCACTCGGTGCTGGTGGGGTGCTCGACCTCGGGCGAGATCGCCGGCACGCAGGTCCACGATGCGAGCGTCAGCGTCGCCATTGCACGTTTCGAGCGCACCCAGCTGCGGCGCGCCTTCACCGCCGTGTCCAGCGCCGCCGACTCCTTCGATGCCGGGGCCCGGCTGGCCGCGCAGCTTGCCGGCGGCGACCTGCGCGCGGTCTTCCTGCTGTCCGACGGGCTGTGCGTGAACGGCACGCCGCTGGTCGACGGGCTCGCCCGCCATCTGCCGGCGGGGGTGTCGATCACCGGCGGCCTGGCCGGCGACGGCAGCCGCTTCGGCCGCACCTGGGTGCTCGACCGCGACCAGCCCGAGGCGAACCGCATCTGCGCCGTCGGCTTCTACGGCCAGCGGCTGCGCGTCGGCCACGGCTGCGACGGCGGCTGGTCGGACTTCGGCCCCGAGCGGCGCATCACACGCTCCGAAGGCAACGTGCTGTTCGAACTCGACGGCAAGCCGGCGCTGGACCTGTACAAGGCCTACCTCGGCGAGCGCGCCGCCGAACTGCCCGGCACGGCCCTGCTGTTTCCGCTTTCGGTGCGCCGTGAAGGCGATGGCCAGGAGGCGCTGGTGCGGACGATCCTGGGTGTGGACGAGGCGCAGCAGTCGCTCACGTTTGCCGGCGACATGCCCCAGGGCGGCATCGCGCGGCTGATGCGGGCCAACACCGACAAGCTGATCGGCAGCGCCGGAAACGCCGCACGCCAGGCCACCTGCGGCGTGAGCGACGCCGACGACGCGCTGGTGATCTCGGTCAGCTGCGTCGGGCGCCGCCTGGTGCTGGGCGAGCGCACCGACGAGGAAGTCGAGACCGTGCTCGACAGCGCCCCGCGGCGCGCCGGGCACGTCGGGTTCTACTCGTACGGCGAAATCTCGCCGGCCGTGCCGGGCGGCGTCAGCGAGCTGCACAACCAGACGATGACGGTCACGGTCTTCAGCGAAGGCTGAGCATGCCCCTGCATCCGCTGCTGAAGCGCCAACTCAAGCGTCTCGGGCTCGAGGTCGAGTCCGGCGCGGCTGACACCGAACGCTGGCGCGAGCTGCTCCTGCGCGTCAGCCGCACCTACGAGGAACACGACCAGGAACGCTACCTGCTGGAGCGCTCCCAGGATCTGGCCTCGCAGGAAATGACCTCTCTCTACGCCACCGTGCGCGCCGACCGCGACCTGCTCGACAGCCGCGTGCGCGAACGCACCGAGGCCCTGGCGCTCAGCGAGGGCCGCCTGTCGAGCCTGCTTTGCCTGTCAACCGACTGGATCTGGGAGCAGGACGCGGAACTGCGCTTCTCCTATTTCTCCGGCGGCATCGAAGCCGCCACCGGCATCGCGCCGACCTGGTTGATCGGCAAGCCGTGCATGTCCAGCGACGCCTTCGATGCGCCGGCCGAGGCCATCGTGGCCTATGAAGCCTGCGTGAACGCCCGCAAGGCCTTTCGCGACTTCACCTACGGCTTCACGCGACCCGACGGCGTGCGGCGCTTCATCCGCATCAGCGGCGAACCGGTGTTCGACGGCAGCGGCAACTTCAAGGGCTACCGGGGTGTGGGCCGCGACGTCACGCAGGCCACGGTGGCGGAGCAGAAGGTGCATGAACTGGCGTGCTTCGACAGCCTGACCGGCCTGCCCAACCGCAACATGTTCCTGGGCGAACTCGACCGCACGATCGCGCGCGCACGCCGGCACGGCACGGCCTTCGCCGTCTTCTTCATCGACCTGGACCGCTTCAAGAATATCAACGACACGCTCGGCCACGAAGCCGGTGACGAGCTGTTGAAGACGATGGCCGCCCGCTTGCGCGGCGCCGTGCGCGCGAACGACCTCGTCGCGCGCCTGGGTGGCGACGAGTTCGTGGTGCTGCTCGAAAGCGTGGCCGACGCCGCCGACCTGAACACCATCGCGCACAAGCTGCTGGCCGGCATCGGCGAGCCGATCACGATCCAGGGCTGCAGCTTCCTCGTTACCGGCAGCATCGGCATCGGCCTCTAC
>JAXHKY010000003.1:0-391967 GCA_034522875.1 Rubrivivax sp.
CGCGAAGCTCGCCATGAACCCGTGGCTGCGGCGCCGGCTGCCCAGCCCCGAACAGGTCAGCCGAAATCGCTGGCTGCGCTGGCTCGGCCCGTCGCTGCTGCACCCGCGGCTGTGGCACATGAGCCGGCGCGGCATAGCCGCAGGCGCCGGCATCGGCGTGTTCTTCGCGTTCCTGATCCCGATCGCGCAGATCCCGCTGTCGGTGGGCACGGCGGTGGCGCTGCGCGCCAATATGCCCATCGCGATCGCCAGCACGCTGGTCAACAACCCGTTGACCTCCGCCCGTGTACTACGCGGCGTGGAAGGTCGGCAGCGCCTTGCTCGGCGAGGAGGCCGACGAAGCCAACGCGCCGGCGCTGAGCGGATCGAACGCGCAGCACCAGCCCGGCGATGCGCGCGGCGCGGTGCAACGGGCCTGGGACAGCTTCACCGAAGTCGGCAAGCCGCTGCTGCTGGGGGCCTTCACCTTTGCCTGTGTCTTCGGACTGTTGGCCTACGTGCTCGTCAATGGCGGCTGGCACCTGTACGTGCGCCTGAAGCGCCGCGGTCGCCTGCGGCGGCGGCACGCGCGGGACTGACGCCGCTCGATGAAACGGCTCGGCGCAGCCGCGCCTCAGCGGCCGCGCAGGAACAGCGCGTCCAGTTCCTTCATCGTCACCTGGCGCCAGGTGGGCCGTCCGTGATTGCAGGTGTCGGCGCGCTCGGTGGCTTCCATCTCGCGCAGCAGGGCATTCATTTCCTCCAGCGTGAGGCGGCGGTTGGCGCGCACCGCGCCGTGGCAGGCCAGGGTGGCCAGCAGTTCGTCGCGTGCCCGCTGCACCACGCGCGTGGCGCCGGATTCGGACAATTCGGCCAGCACCGAACGCGTGAGCTCGGCCAGGTCGGCGTCGGGCAGCGCGGCCGGGCGGCTGCGCGCCACCAGCGTGCCGGCGGCCAACACGCCGACGTCCAGTCCCAGAAACAGCAGGCCCTCCTGCTCGGCCTCGGCCGTGGCCACCTCGGCCGCAGTGGCGGCAAAACTCACCGGAATCAGCAGCGGCTGCGCCGGCAGCCTGCCGCCGCTGCCCGCCGCGCGCTTGAGCCGTTCGTAGACGATACGCTCGTGCGCGGCGTGCATGTCCACGACAACCAGCCCTCGTGCATTTTCGGCCAGCACGTAGGCGCCGCCGATCTGGGCCAGGGCGCGACCCAGCGGCCAGGGCACTGCTTCGGCTTCGCCTTGGCGACCGGCGGGGTCCGACGCGTCTTCGCTGCGTGCCGACGGCACCGGGCCGCCGGCCGGCGCCTGGCGCAAGCCCACCCAGGCGTCGATGCCGCCGCTGCCTTGCGGCGTGCGCCAGGGCTGCGGCTGGCGCCAGGGCGGCGCCGGCTCGCGTGCCACAGGCGCTGGGTCGGCCAGCCTCAGCTGCGGCTGCCAGGACGCCGGCGCGGCGGAACCGGGCCCAGTCGCAGGCCCAGCCGCGGGCGGCGAAGCGGACGGCGCGGCCAGCGCCCGCGAAGCCGCCAGCGCGTCCTCGACCGCGTAGCGCAAGGTCTGATGCACGGCGCGGCCGTCGCGAAAACGCACCTCGACCTTCGTCGGATGCACGTTGACGTCGACCAGTTCGGGCGCGATGCCCAGGAAAAGCGCGTAGGCCGGCTGGCGGCTGCCGTGCAACTGGTCTTCGTAGGCCGAACGCACCGCATGCGCCAGCAGGCGGTCGCGCACATGGCGTCCATTGACGAACAGATATTGCAGGTCGGCACGCGAGCGCGCCGCCTCGGGCTGGCCGACGCGGCCGTGCACGACCAGCGGCCCGCGCTCCGCGCACAATTCGCGGCTGGCGGCCACGAAGTCGGCGCCCAGCACGTCGGCCCAGCGTTGCGCCGAGCTGGCCGCCGGCCGCCATTGCGCCACCAGCCGCCCCTCGTGCCAGACCGCGAAACCGACCTCGGGGCGTGCCAGCGCGTGGCGGCGCACCGCCTCCAGGCCATGCGCCAGCTCGGTGGCGTCGGTCTTGAGGAATTTGCGCCGCGCCGGCGTGCTGAAGAAGAGTTCCTGCACCTCCACCGTGGTGCCCACCGCGCGCGCGGCCGGCGCCAGTTCGCCGCTGCGCGCGTGCAGCCGCCAGGCGTGGGCGGCGTCGCGGGTGCGTGTCGTCACTGTGAGCTCGGACACCGAGGCAATGGCCGCCAGCGCCTCGCCCCGGAAACCCATCGTGGCGACCGACTCGAGCTCGGCCAGCGACGCGATCTTGCTCGTGGCGTGGCGCTTCAGCGCCAGCGGCAGGTCTTCGACGGGAATGCCGGCGCCGTCGTCCTCGACCGCAATCGAACGCACGCCGCCGGCCGACAGCCGTACCGTCACCTGGGCGGCACCGGCGTCCAGCGCGTTGTCCACCAATTCGCGCACCACCGAAGCGGGGCGCTCCACCACTTCGCCGGCGGCGATCTGGCTCACCAGTTCGTCGGGCAATTCGCGGATGCGCCGCCCGCCACCGGCGCTGGCTGACTGGGGCACCGAGGGCACGAAATCCATCAGCGGGATTGTAGAAGCCACCCTGTCAGGTCTGACGGTAGCGCCGCGGTCGGCGCAGACCCCAGAATGCAGGCATGCGGTGCTTCGCCGGTTCGCGAAGCCGGCTGCTGCGGCGGCCCGTCGCCGACCGGCAGCGCGGAACCGTGATCGCGGGTCGCAGGGGGGGGGGGGGAGGGGGAAATTGTTGAGGATGGGCATGCTGTCGTTCTTCGCTGAACTGGTCATCCGCACCGACGAAGACCGGCGCGACTTTGAAACGCACCCGGTGCTGGTCGACGCCGTGGCCAACGGCATGGCGATAGAGCGCTACCGGGCCCTGCTGCTCGAGCTGTACCACGTGGTCTGGCACTTCAACCCGGTGTCGGCCGCGGCGGCCAGCCGCATGGGCGACGAATGGATGCCGGTGCGGCACTTCCTGTACGAACACATGCACGAGGAAAGCGGGCATGAACTGTGGGTGCTGAACGACCTGCAGGCCGTGGGCGTGCCGCCCGACGCCGTGCGTGCCCATGTGCCCGCCGTGCACACGCTGGCGCTCAACGGCTACAACTACTGGGCCGCCGATCGCCGCCACCCCTGTTCGGTGCTGGGCATGCTGTACGCGTTGGAGGTCATCGCCTCGGTCTACGGCGGGCCGTTTGCCGCCGCCATCCGCGAGTCGCTGCTGCTCGAGGGTGACCGCGGCGTCTCTTTCATCGGTTCGCACGCCACCATGGACGCCCAGCACATGGCTGAACTGCGCCAGCTCATGAACCGGCTGCACAGCGAAGAAGCACTGGCCGCCGTGGTGGAGTCCACGCGCGTCAACTTCCACCATTTCACCCGCATCATCGAAGCTGTCTGAGCTGCCAACCGTGACCTCTGCGTCTGCCGTCGGCGTTTCCGGCCTGCTGGGCCGGCCCTACAAGACCATCCGCCTGGAGTGGAGTTCCGACCTGCACCTGCTGCGTGTGCGCACCTGCGTGCGGCCCATCCAGTGCTACAGCCTGGCCGCCATGGGCGAGCTGCAGCAGATGCTGGGCGACATCAGCGCCAACCCCGGCCTGGTGCGGCATTTCGTGATGAGCTCCGACGTGCCACGTGTCTTCAATTTCGGCGGCGACCTGGCGCTGTTCGTGCTGCTGGTGCGCGCCGGCGACGTGGACTCGCTCAAGCTCTACGGCAAACGCTGCGTGGACCTGGTGTGGTGGATGGAAAACGCCGCCAACCTGGGCGTGCACACCACGGTGCTGTCGCAGGGCGACACCCTGGGCGGCGGGCTGGAATCGGTGCTGCCCTTCCACAAGGTGATCTTCGAGCGCAGTGCGCAGGCCGGTTTTCCCGAGGTGCTGTTCAACCTGTTCCCCGGCATGGGGGCCTGGGACTTCACCATCCGCAAGGCCGGCTTCGCGGTGGCCAACGAGATGATCCTCTCGGGCCGGCTGTATTCGGCCGACGAACTGCACTACCGGCGCCTGGTGGACGTGGTGGTGGACGACGGCCAGGGTGAACTGGCCATCGACAAGATCGTGCGCGACATCGACCCCCGCCACCGCGGCACGCTGGCCGCGCTGCGCGCGCAGCGGCTGGCCGCGCCCATCCGCTACGAATCGCTGATGGCCATCGTCGACCTGTGGGCCGAAAGTGCGCTGGGCCTGACCGACCGCGACCTGCGGCTGATGGAGCGCCTGGCCCGCGCCCAGGCACGCAAGGCCGGCGGCGGCGACGAAGGTGCGGTGGAGGAGCTCAAGCTGATGGAGCTGGAACACGCCTGGGGCGACCGCCGCGCGCGCTTCGACCGGCGCAATGTGAGTCACGACAGGCGGGTGCGGTCCTGAGCGCAAGCCGCACAGCGCGCGGGGTCGGCCCTACATGCTGCGCCGGTACTGCCCGCCCACCTCGAACAGCGCATTCGTGATCTGGCCCAGGCTGCAGCAGCGCACGGCGTCCATCAACACGGCGAAGACGTTGCCGTTGTCCATCACCGCCTGCTGCAGCCGGCGCAACTGGACCGGCGCCGCGGCGGCGTGGCGTTCGTGGAAGGCCTGCAAGCGCTGCAGCTGCGAGCGCTTTTCCTCCTCGGTCGAGCGCGCCAGCTCGATGGTCTGCGGCAGTGCGTCGTGCGCACTGCGGAAAGTGTTGACGCCGATGATCGGGTACTCGCCGGTGTGCTTGAGCATTTCGTAGTGCATGCTCTCTTCCTGGATCTTGCCGCGCTGGTAGCCCGTCTCCATCGCCCCCAGCACGCCGCCGCGTTCGGCGATCTTCTCGAACTCCGACAGCACCGCTTCTTCCACCAGTTCGGTCAGCTCGTCGATGATGAAGGCGCCCTGGTTGGGGTTCTCGTTCTTCGCCAGCCCCCATTCGCGGTTGATGATGAGCTGAATCGCCATCGCGCGGCGCACGCTGTCCTCGGTGGGCGTGGTGATGGCCTCGTCGAAGGCATTCGTGTGCAGTGAATTGCAGTTGTCGTAGATCGCGATCAGCGCCTGCAGCGTGGTGCGGATATCGTTGAACTGGATTTCCTGCGCGTGCAGGCTGCGGCCGCTGGTCTGGACGTGGTATTTCAGCTTCTGGCTGCGCTCGTTGGCGCCATAGCGGTCGCGCAGGGCCACCGCCCAGATGCGGCGCGCCACGCGACCCAGCACGGTGTATTCCGGGTCCATGCCGTTGCTGAAGAAGAAGCTCAGGTTGGGCGCGAAGTCGTCGATGTGCATGCCGCGCGCCAGGTACGCTTCCACGAAGGTGAAGCCGTTGCTCAGCGTGAAGGCGAGCTGGCTGATCGGGTTGGCGCCGGCCTCGGCGATGTGATAGCCGCTGATGCTCACCGAATAGAAATTGCGCACGTCGTGGTGCACGAACCACTGGGCGATGTCGCCCATGACCTTCAGGCTGAACTCGGTGCTGAAGATGCAGGTGTTCTGGCCCTGGTCTTCCTTCAGGATGTCGGCCTGCACGGTGCCGCGCACATTGGCCAGCGTCCAGGCACGGATCTTCTGCGCCTCGTCGTCGGTGGGTTCCCTGCCGTTGTCGGCGCGGAACTTGTCGAGATTCTGGTCGATGGCGGCATTCATGAACATGGCCAGGATCGTCGGCGCCGGGCCGTTGATGGTCATGCTCACGCTGGTCGCCGGATGCGTGAGGTCGAAGCCGCCGTACAACACCTTCAGGTCATCCAGCGTGGCGATGCTGACGCCCGAATTGCCGACCTTGCCGTAGATGTCGGGCCGCAAGTCCGGGTCGTTGCCGTACAGCGTGACGCTGTCGAAGGCGGTGGACAGGCGCTTGGCCGGCATGCCCTCGCTGAGCAGCTTGAAGCGCCGGTTGGTGCGGAAGGCGTCGCCCTCGCCGGCGAACATGCGTGTCGGGTCCTCGTTCTCGCGCTTGAAGGCGAAGGTGCCGGCGGTGTAAGGGAAGCTGCCCGGCACGTTGTCGAGCAGCAGCCACTTGAGCAGTTCACCGTGGCACTCGTACTTGGGCAATGCCACCTTGCGGATCTTGCTGCCCGACAAGGTGGTGTGGGTCAGCGCGGTGCGGATCTCGCGGTCGCGGATCTTCACCACGTATTCGTCGCCGGCGTAGGCCTTGACCATGTCGGGCCACATGGCCAGCAGCTTGCTCGCCTGCGCGTCCAGCCGCGCCTCGCGCTGCTCGGCCAGGTTGATGGCGGCCTCGGCGGCGCGCGGCTTGTCGGGCTTGCCCACCGTGAGCATGGCGGCGGCGGCGCGCAGCTGCTGGATCTCGCGCGCCAGCGCCGCCTGCTCGCGCGCGCGCCGCTTGTAGCCCCGCACGGCGTCGGCGATGTCGGCCAAATAACGCACGCGCGCGCCGGGCACGATGGGCACCTGGTGCGTGCTGTGGCGCGTGGCCACCCTGGGCAGCCGGCCTTCGGCCAGGGTCAGGCCCAGTTCGGCCAGCCGCGGCAGCAGCGCCTGGTACAGCGCCGTCACGCCGTCGTCGTTGAAGCGGCTGGCCATGGTGCCGAAGACCGGCATCTGCTCGGGTGCCAGCGTGAAGGCCTCCTTGTTGCGCTGCACCTGCTTGGCGACGTCGCGCAGCGCATCGGGCGCGCCCTTGCGGTCGAACTTGTTGATGGCCACGAATTCGGCGAAGTCGAGCATGTCGATCTTCTCCAGCTGGCTGGCCGCACCGAATTCGGGCGTCATCACGTACATGGGCACGTCGACCAGCGGCACGATGGCCGCGTCGCCCTGGCCGATGCCCGAGGTCTCGACCACCACGAGGTCGAAGCCGGCCGCCTTGCACGCGGCCACCACGTCGGGCAGCGCCCGGCTGATCTCGCTGCCGAAGTCGCGCGTGGCCAGCGAACGCATGAAGACCCGCGGACCGCTGCGCCACGGGCCGATGGCATTCATGCGGATGCGGTCGCCGAGCAGCGCGCCGCCGCTCTTGCGCCGGCTGGGGTCGATGCTGATGACGGCGATGCGCAGGGCGTCGCCCTGGTCCAGCCGCAAGCGGCGGATCAGCTCGTCGGTGAGGCTGCTCTTGCCGGCGCCGCCGGTGCCGGTGATGCCGAGCACGGGCACCCGCGCCTGGGCGGCGACAGCGGCCGTGGCGGCCTTGAACGCGGCGTCGGCGCTGCCGTTCTCGAGCGCCGTGATGGCCTGCGCCAGCGCGCGCCAGGCCGCTTCGGTGTGCCCCACGAGGGCGGCGACGTCCTGCGGCGCGTACTGCGACAGGTCGCTGTCGCAGCGCATCACCATCTCGCCGATCATCCCCGCCAGCCCCATGCGCTGGCCGTCCTCGGGGCTGTAGATGCGCGTCACGCCGTAGTCCTGCAGCTCGCGGATCTCGGCCGGCACGATGACGCCGCCGCCGCCGCCAAAGACCTGGATGTGCGCGCCGCCGCGCTCGCGCAGCAGGTCCACCATGTACTTGAAATACTCGACGTGGCCGCCCTGGTAGGAACTGACGGCGATGCCCTGCACGTCTTCCTGCAGTGCCGCGGTCACGATCTCGTCGACCGAACGGTTGTGCCCCAGGTGGATGACCTCGGCCCCCATGCCCTGCAGGATGCGCCGCATGATGTTGATGGCCGCGTCGTGGCCGTCGAACAGGCTGGCGGCAGTGACGAAGCGCACCTTGTGCGTGGGCCGGTAGGCGGCCAGGGCCTTGAATTCCGCGGAGAGGTCGGTCATGGTGCTGCGCTCCTTGCGGCGCAACGCGCCCGGGCCGACGTGGACCGGGACGGGCGTTGCTGCCGGTGTGGGGTTTTTGATCATGCCATGGCCGCCTCGGCCGCCACCGATGCCCGCGCCGTCGTGGTTTTCCCCCACGCATGAGCTGCGCCCGGGCGGCTTCACGCTGCTACGCTCGCGCCGCGCCCGGAACCTTCTTCACTCCATCATCCATGCCATGACCTTCCTGGCCATCGACGTCGGCAACACCCGCCTCAAGTGGGCGCTGTATGCCGCACCGCACCCGGGCGCCGCGCTGCTGCACCAAGGCGCGGTCTTCCTGGAGACCATCGACGAGCTCGCCGAGTGCGATTGGAGCGCGCTGCCGCACCCGGCCAGCATGCTGGGCTGCATCGTCGCCGGCGACGCCGTGCGCCGCCGCGTCGAACAACAGATGGAACTGTGGGACATCGACCCGCATTGGGTCGTGCCCTCATCACACGAGGCCGGGCTGGTGAACGGCTACGACCACCCCAACCGCCTGGGCGCCGACCGCTGGGTGGCGCTGGCCGGGGCGCACTCGCGCGTGCTGGCCACGCACCAGGCGCGGCCGGTGCTCGTGGTGATGGTCGGCACGGCGGTCACGGTGGACGCGCTCGACGCGGACGGGCGCTTCCTCGGCGGCCTCATCCTGCCCGGCTTCGGCGCCATGCTGCGCGCGCTGGAGATGGGCACCGCCGGGCTCAAGGTACCCACCGGCGAGGTCGTCGACTTTCCCACCAACACCAGCGATGCCCTCATGAGCGGCGGCGCCAATGCGATCGCCGGCGCCATCGAACGCCAGTACCGGCGGCTGCTGGCGCGCTGCGGCCAGGAGCCCATGCTCTTCATCACCGGCGGCGCGACGGTCAAGCTCACGCCCATCACCGGCCTGCCGTTCGAGACCGTGGATACGCTCATCTTCGAAGGCCTGCTGCTGATGCAGTCCAGGCGGCTGGCGTTATAGGGCCCCCAGGCTCACTGCGTTCGCCACGCCCCGAAGGGGCTCTTGCAGCGGACCGGCGGAGCCGGATCCGCGCAAGGGCTTGGCTGCCTGAAGCGGCTTGGTGGCTAAAGCCAGCGCTGCAACAGGTCGCGCAATTGCAGGCGTGAATAGGGCTTGGCCAGGTGCGCGTCCATGCCGGCGGCCAGCGACTGCGCGGCGTCCTCGTCGAAGGCGTTGGCAGTGAGTGCCACGATCGGCACCCGCGGCAGGCGCAGCCGGGTTTCGCGCTCGCGCACCTGGCGCGTGGCCGCATAGCCGTCGAGCACCGGCATCTGGATGTCCATCAGCACCAGGTCCACGTGCTGCTGCGAAAGCACGGTCAGCGCCTGCGCGCCGTCCTCGGCCTCGAGCACGTCGATGTTGAAGGACTTCAGCATCTCGGCGCCGATCATGCGGTTGACGACATTGTCCTCGACCAGCAGCACCACGCCGGTGAAGGTGGCGCCGGCATCCAGGCTGCCGAAGTCGGAATCGTGCGCCGGCAGGGGCATGTTCGGCGCCAGCGCGAAGCTGAGCGTGAAACCGAACACCGACCCGGCACCGGCGCGACTGGACACCTCGATGTGCCCGCCCATGGCCTCGATGATGCGCTGGCTGATGGCCAGCCCCAGTCCGGTGCCGCCGCGCAGGCGCGAACGTGTGCTGTCCACCTGGTGGAAAGGCTGGAACACCTGCTGCAGCGCCGGCGCCGGAATGCCGATGCCGGTGTCGGCCACCTCGAAGCGCACGCACGCCACCTTCTCTTCCGCCGGCTGGCGGCTCAGGCGCAGGGTCACGCCCCCTTTCTCGGTGAACTTCACGCCGTTGCCGATGAGGTTGAGCAGCACCTGCTTGAGCCGCGGCGCGTCGCCCACCACGCCGTCGGGCACGCCTTCGCCCATCTGCAGCGTGATCGTCAGGCCGCGGCTTTCGGCGTGGCCGCGGAACAGCGCCGCGGCCGAGGCCACCAGCGCATGCAGCGACATCGGCGTCTCGGCCAGCACCAGCTTGCCGGCCTCGATCTTGGAGTGGTCGAGCACGTCGTTCAGGATGTCCATCAGCGACTCGCCCGAGGCCGCCGCGGTCTTCACGAGCCGGCGCTGGCGCAGGTCCAGCGGCGTCTGGCGCAGCAGATCCAGCGCGCCCAGCACGCCGTTCATCGGTGTGCGGATCTCGTGGCTCATGGTGGCCAGGAATTGCGACTTGGCCAGGTTGGCGGCTTCCGCCGCTTCCTTGGCTCGCACCAGCGAGGCATTGGCCTCGTCGGCCTCCAGGCTGTGGCGCATGGAACGCAGCGTGGTGCCGCGAAATTCCTGCGTCGCCCGGTGCATGGTGATGCCGAACAGCACCGCCAGCACGGCCAGCGGCACCGACCTGGCCGGCCCCGGCATCAGCGAGACCGCCACCAGCGCACCCAGTTGCAGCACGCTCAGCAGCAGGAAGCTGCGTCCGGCCATCGACATGAAGAAGGCCGCCGTGGCCACCGAACCGGCGACGATGACCACATAGACGGTGGCGGTGGTGCCGCGCAGCGTGGGATAGATGACGACGGTGGCCACGCACCACATCAGGCCCACCAGCAGCGCATTGCCTTCGAGCTGGCGCACCACCGATGCGATCTGGTCCGGCGCCAGTGCGGTCTGGCTGCCATGGCGGTGGTTCAGCGCCCAGCGCCAGCCGGCCACGCCCAGACCCATGACGACCATCATGCCGGCCGACCATCCGCTGCCCCCTTGCCACCCCAACCAGGCCACGAAGGCCACCGCCACCGTCAACAGGATGACGCTGCGCGCCGAGTTGTGCAGGGCCACCTGCAGCATCTCGCGCTGAACCGCGGTCTCGATGGCTTCAGGCTGGCTCATGGGCCCGTGAGGATATCGTGGCCCATCGCCGGGGTCCGGCCCCGCCGGCGCGGCGCCTTCAGGTGGAGATATAGCTCTCCAGCTGCGCGATGGTCCGTTCGTGGTCGGCAATGATGTCGTCCATGATGTCGCGCATGGAAATCATGCCCAGCACCGTACCCTCGTCAACCACCGGCAGGTGGCGGACCTTCTTCTCGCTCATCAGCGCCATGCAGGCGCGTGTACCGGTCCCGGGCACCACCGTCAGCACCTGGGCCGTCATGATCTCGGCCACCGTGGTGTCCTTCGAACTGCGGCCTTGCAGGGCGATCTTGCGCGTGTAGTCGCGCTCGGAAACGATGCCCACCAGGCGGCCGCCGTCCATCACCACCAGCGCACCCACCTCGTGCTGCGCCAGCAATTGCAGTGCGGAGTAGACCGAATCGTCGGGGCGCACATGCCACAGCGTGCCTTCGCGCTCCTTGAGCAGTTCGGATACGGGTTTCATCGCACCTCCTGGCGGGTCGGTCAAAAGGGGTATCCGGCTCCCCGTGCCGTGTAGCGCGCCACGGCAGGGGTTAGGCCGGGGGTCGATTTCCGGCAACAACGGCAAGCCTACACAATCGGCGCGACGGTTCAATAGGGACGGCAAGCAACGGGGACGGCAAGCAACGGCCAGCCCCGGAAAGCGCCAACGTCTCACGACCGCCGCTCCCGCCGGATGGCCATGCGCCGACACGGCTCTTGACCGGCGTGCGAATATGTTGAGCATGTTTTCTGCAACGTCGCGCCCCGCCGGACATTGCCGCATTGCCTGGCGGGCGGTGGTGGCGGTGGTGGCGGTGGGACTGGGCCTGAGCCTGCTGGCCGGCTGCAACACGCTCGACGAGCAACAACGCAAGTGGATCTTCCAGCCCAGCGACCGCACTTGGTGGGGTGGCCTGGCTGCCGCCGAGGGCATGGCCGACGTCTGGATCGACTTCGATTCGCGCGAAACCGGTGAGCCGGTGCGACTTCACGGCCTGTGGCTGGCCCAGGCGCGGGCCGACGCGCCGGTGCTGCTGTACCTGCATGGCGCGCGCTACGACGTGCGCGGCAGTGCGCACCGCATGCGCCGCATGCACGACCTGGGTTTCGCGGTGCTGGGCATCGATTACCGCGGCTTCGGCCGCAGCACCAACACCTTGCCATCGGAGACGCTGGCCTACGAGGACGCGCGGGCCGCCTGGGACTGGCTGGCCGCGCAGCAGCCGCAGGCCGCACGCTTTGTCTTCGGCCACTCGCTGGGTGGCGCCATCGCCGTGCACCTGGCGCACGAGGTGGGCGACGAGGCCGGGCTCATCGTCGAGGGCAGTTTTCCTTCCATCCCCGACGTGGTGACCACGTTCAAGTGGGGCTGGCTGCCGGTGTCGCCGCTGATCACGCAGCGCTTCGACGCCGCCGAGCGCATCGGCCGCGTCGGCGCCCCTGTGCTGGTGGTGCACGGCAGCGAAGACCGGCTGATCCAGCCGGAACTCGGCCAGGCGCTGTACGAGCGCGCCAGCGCGCCCAAACGCTTCGTGCTGGTGGAAGGCGGCTCGCACCACAATACCAATTCGATGGGCCAGCCGCAGTACCGCCAGGCGCTGGCCGAATTGTTCGGGTTGCCGCTAGTCCGCTGAGCGGGCCGCCCGGCGCCGGGTTCAGCCCGGAACCACGGCGGTGACCTCGATTTCCACCCGCGCCCGGTCCTCCATCAACGCACTCACCTCCACCGCCGACATCGCAACAAAGTAGTGGCCGATGACTTCGCGGTAGACGGCGCCGATCTCGCGGCCGCGCGCCAGGTAGTCGCGCCGGTCGGTCACGTACCAGGTCATGCGCACGATATGTTGCGGCCTCGCGCCGGCCTCGGCCAGCACGGCGCGCACGTTGAGCAGCGCCTGGCGCACCTGGGGCACGAGGTCGTCGCTGTCGAAGTGGCACTGTTCGTTCCAGCCGATTTGCCCGGCCACGAAGACCAGGGTCCCGGCGGCGGCCACGCCGTTGGCATAACCGCGCGGCGGTGCCCAGCCCGGGGGTTGCAGGACCTTCATTCGCTTGCCTGCGCGTCCAGGAAGGGCTGCATCGCCAGGCGCACGTCGTCGGGAAAGGCCTGGGGCAGGTGCGTCTCCAGCGAGGTGCAGACCAGCACCTGGCGCACGCGCAGTCGCAGTTCGTCGCCACCCTTGAACTGCGTGCACAGCACGAGCGAACTGCGGCCCAGCCTTTCGATGCCCAGTTCCTGCGTCAGCATGTCGCCGTGGCGGCTGATGGCCGTGAAGTCCACCTCCAGCCGCACCGTGGGCAGACCCGTGCGGCGCGTACCGATGACCTGCGCGAAGGGGATGCGCAGGCCCTCGTCGAACCACTGCTCGACCAGGGTGTTGAGCATCACCAAGTACTGCGGGTAGAAGACGATGCCGGCCGGGTCGCAGTCGGCGAAGCGCACCACGCGCGTGGCCAGGAATTTCATGCCGGCTCGCGCAAGCGGAAGCGCTGCAGCTTGCCCGTCTCGGTGCGTGGCAGGCTGGCGCGGAATTCCACCTGGCGCGGGTACTTGTAGGGCGCGATCGTCTGCTTGGCGAAGTCCTGCAGTGCCTTCACCATGGCGGCGTCGCCTTCGAAGCCCGGCCGCAGCACCACGAAGGCCTTCACCACCCTGCCGCGTGCCTCGTCGGGCACGCCGATCACGCCGCATTCGGCCACCGCCGGGTGCAGCAGCAGCGCGCTTTCCACCTCGGGGCCGGCGATGTTGTAGCCGCCGGTCACGATCATGTCGTCGGTGCGCGCCTGATAGACGAACTGGCCGTCTTCGTCCACCAGGTAGGCGTCGCCGGTGAGGTTCCAGCCGTTCTGCGCATAGTTCGCCTGGCGCGGGTCGTCCAGGTATTTGCAGCCGGTCGGGCCCTTCACCGCCAGGCGGCCGACCTGGCCGCATGGCAGTTCGCGGCCGTCGTCGCCCAGCACCACGGCGCGGTAGCCAGGCACGGGCACGCCGGTGGCGCCGGGCCGCGCGCGCGCCTCGTCGGCCGAGATGAAGATGTGCAGCAGTTCGGTGGAGCCGATGCCGTCGATGATCTCGATGCCTGTGGCCTGCTTCCACAGCGCCCGCGTCGCCGCGGGCAGCGGCTCGCCGGCCGAGACGCACTTGCGCAGCGAGGCGATGTCGTGTCGCGCCCTGTCCTGGCCGATCAGCGCCGCCATGGCGCGGTACGAGGTGGGTGCGGTGAAGCACACCGTGGCGCGGAACTGCGCCATCGCCGGCAGCAGCGCGTCGGGCGCGGTCTTCTCCACCAGTACCGTGAAGGCGCCGATGGACAGCGGAAACAGCAGCAGCCCGCCCAGGCCGAAGGTGAAGGCCAGCGGCGGGCTGCCGATGAAGATGTCTTCGGGTCGAGCCCGCAGCACGTGCGGCGGCCAGCAGGCGCAGGCCGCCATCAGGTCGCGGTGGAAGTGCATCGTGCCCTTGGGCACGCCGGTGGTGCCCGTGGTGAAGACGATGAGGCAGGTGTCCTGGGCGCCAGTGTCGATGTTGGTGAAATCGGCGGGCTTGCCGGCAGCGCGGGCTTCGAGTTCACCGCCACCGCGGCCATCCGCGAAGTGCAGCACCTGCTTCAGGCTCGGACACGCTGGCAGCGCCAGCTTCAGCTCCTCGGCCAGCCGCTCGTCGCACAAGGCATGGCTGACCTGCGTCTTGTCGACGATGGCCACCAGTTCGCGCGCACGCAGCAGCGGCATGCTGCGCACCGCGATGCCGCCGGCCCTGACCACCGCGAACCAGCAGGCCGCCAGCATGGGCGAATTGGCGCCGCGCAGCAGCACGCGGTTGCCCGGGACCGGGTGCATGTCTTCGACCAGAACTCGGGCAATGCGGTTGACCTGGGCGCGCAGGTCGGCGTAGGTCCAGCGCACGCCGTGGTCTTGCACGCAGAGTCGCCCGCCCTGCCCGTTTTCCACCCGGCGGTCGAGCAGTTCGGTGGCGCAGTTCAGATGGTCGGGGAACTGCAGTTCCGGCGCCTCGAACAGGAATTCGGGCAGCGCTTCCGGTGGCGGCAGGCGGTCGCGTGCAAAGGTGTCGACGTGTGCGCTGTGCGGGCTGACCGGCGGCATAGATGGGCATTCTTCGACCAGATAGTTTAGTTGTCAACTAAATGCAGGCGCCGGCTATGATGGTGGCCATGCACATGCCCCGACCCCGGCTGTGGGACATCTCGCCGCCCGTGTGGGCGGGCGCACCGGTGTTCCCGGGCGATGCGCCGTACCGCAGCGTCTGGGCGGCGCGCATCGGCCCCGGCTGCCCGGTCAACGTGAGCACGATCACGCTCAGCCCGCACACCGGCGCGCACGCCGACGCGCCGCTGCATTACGACGACGCGGGTGCCGCCATCGGCCACCTGGCGCTGGAACCGTTTCTCGGCCGCTGCCGCGTGGTGCATGCCATCGGAAGCGGTCCGCTGCTGCGCTGGGAACACATCGCACACGCCGCGTCCGACCTGCCCGGGCGCGTGCTGGTGCGTACCTATGCCCGTGCGCCGGTCGACCGCTGGGACCCGGACCTGGCCGCCTTCGCGCCCGAGACGGTGGAGCGTCTGGCCGACCTGGGCGTGGTGCTGATCGGCATCGACACCGCCAGCATCGACCCGGCGGCCAGCAAGAACCTCGACAGCCACCAGGTGATCCGCCGTCGCGGCCTGCGCGTGCTGGAAAACCTGGTGCTCGACGACGTGCCCGAGGGCGACTACGAGCTGATCGCCCTGCCCCTGAAACTGACCACCGCCGACGCCTCGCCGGTGCGCGCGGTGCTGAGGGAATTGCCATGATCCGAGACGACGCCCTGGCGCTGGACGCCGCCGACCCGCTGGCGCCGCTGCGCGAACAGTTCAGCCTGCCGCCGGGCCTGATCTACCTCGACGGCAATTCGCTCGGCGTGCTGCCGAAAACCACCGCCGCGCGCGTGCAGCAGGTGGTGCAGCAGGAATGGGGCGTGGACCTCATCCGCAGCTGGAATACGGCGGGCTGGATCGACCTGCCGCAGCGAGTGGGCGACAAGATCGCACGGCTGGTGGGCGCCGGCCCGGGCGAGCTGGTGGTGGCCGACTCGACCAGTGTCAACCTGTTCAAGGTGCTGAGCGCGGCACTGTCGATGGCGCAGGCCGACAGCCCCAAGCGCAAACGCATCGTCTCCGAGCGAAGCAATTTCCCCACCGACCTGTATATCGCCGAGTCGCTGGCGCGCGAGCGCGGCTTTGAACTCGAGCTCGTCGAGGGTGAAGAACTGCCCGCGGCGCTGGACGAGCACTGCGCCGTGCTGATGCTCACGCACGTGAACTACCGCAGCGGCCGCATGCACGACATGGCGGCGCTGTCGCGCAGGGCCGCCGACGCCGGTGCGCTCACGGTGTGGGACCTGGCGCACAGCGCCGGCGCGGTGCCGGTGGACCTGCACACCGACGGCGCCGACTTCGCCATCGGCTGCGGCTACAAATATCTCAACGGCGGTCCCGGCGCGCCGGCCTTCGTGTGGGCGCATCCGCGGCATGCCGAGCGCTTCTGGCAGCCGCTGGCCGGCTGGATGGGACACGCGGCGCCGTTCGAATTCAGCCCCGGCTACAGGCCGGCGGCGGGCATCGCGCGCTACCTGTGCGGCACGCCGGCGGTACTGTCGCTGGCGGCGCTGGAATGCGGCGTCGACACCGTGCTGGCGGCCGAACCGCTGGGCGGCATGGCCGCGCTGCGCCGCAAGTCGCTGGCGCTGACCCGGCTCTTCGCCGACCAGGTGCAGGCCCGCTGCCCGGGTCTCACGCTGGTGTCGCCGCGCGACGACGCGCAGCGCGGCAGCCAGGTCTGCCTGTCGCACCCGCACATCGCCTACCCGGTGGTGCAGGCGCTGATCGCACGCGGCGTCATCGGCGACTTCCGCGCCGGCGACACCTCGCAGCCTGCGGGTGCGGCCGACATCCTGCGCTTCGGCTTCACGCCGCTGTTCCTGCGCTTTGCCGACGCCTGGGACGCGGCCGAACAGCTGCGCCAGGTGCTGGACAGCGGCGAGTGGCGGCGGCCCGAATTCAACCAGCGCCAAGCGGTGACCTGAGAACTTGCGACATGAGCGGCTGCCCGATCCACCCCGATGGCGGCACCGGCGCCGGCCACCATGGCGCCCAGCTGGATCTCAGCGCCGACATGAGCTATGGCGACTACCTGCACCTGGACGCCGTGCTCGATGCCCAGCACCCGCTGAGCCCCGACCACAACGAGATGCTGTTCATCGTGCAGCACCAGACCAGCGAGTTGTGGATGAAGCTCATGCTGCACGAGCTGCGCGCGGCCGTGGCGGCCATCACCGCCGGCCGCATGGCGCCGGGTTTCAAGATGCTGGCACGCGTGTCCAGGGTCATGGAACAGCTGGTACACGCCTGGGACGTGCTGGCCACGATGACACCGCCCGAATACAGCGCCATCCGCCCCTACCTGGCGCACAGCAGCGGTTTCCAGAGCTGGCAATACCGCTGCATCGAGTTCAGCCTGGGCAACAAGAATACGGCGATGCTCCAACCGCACGCGCACCGTCCCGACCTGCTGGCGCAGGTGGAGGCGGCGTACCGCGCGCCTTCACTCTATGACGAGGCGCTGCGCCTGCTGGCGCGCCGCGGCCTGCCGGTGCCGGCCAGCCACACCGACCGCGACTGGACCCGACCCTACGAGACCAGCGACGAAGTGGAAGCCGCCTGGCTCACCGTCTACCGTGCGCCGGAACAGTACTGGGACCTGTACCAGCTGGGCGAGGAACTCACCGACCTGGAAGACGCCTTCCGCCTCTGGCGCTTCCGCCACGTGACCACGGTGGAGCGCATCATCGGCTTCAAGCGCGGCACCGGCGGCACCAGCGGCGTGGGCTACCTGCGCCAGATGCTCGACGTGGTGCTCTTTCCCGAGATCTGGAAGCTGCGCACCGACTTGTAGACGGCTGCTGCGGCGCCGCCGCTACAGCAACGCGCTCAGCGCGCGGTCCAGGTTTTCCACCGTGCGGTCCACGTGCATCAGCTTGTCCAGCCCGAACAGACCGATGCGAAAGCTGCGAAAGTCCGCCGGCTCGTCCACCGCCAACGGCACGCCGGCGGCGATCTGCAAACCCAGCGCGGCGAAGGCGCGGCCGCTGTGCCATTCCACGTCGTCGGTGTAGCTGACCACCACCCCCGGCGACTGAAAGCCCGGCGCGGCCACGCTGGCGATGCCTTCGTGCGCCAGCAGCGCGCGCACGCGATCGCCCAGTTGCTGCTGCGCCGCCTTGGCCTTGTCGAAACCGAAAGCCGCCAGTTCCTGCATCACGTCGCGCAGCCTGGCCAGGCCGTCGGTGGGCAATGTGGCGTGGTAGGCGTGGCCGCCGTTTTCGTAGGCCTGCATGATCTGCAGCCACTTTTTCAGGTCGAGCGAAAAGCTCGTGCTGGTGGTGGTTTCGACGCGCGTCAGCGCCCGCGCGCCCAGCATCACCAGGCCGCAGCAGGGTGGGCCGCTCCAGCCCTTCTGCGGCGCGCTCACCAGCACGTCCACGCCGGTGGCGGCCATGTCGACCCAGATCGCGCCGCTGGCGATGCAGTCCAGCACGAAGAGGCCACCGTGTTCGTGCACCGCCGCGGCCACGGCGGTGAGGTAGTCGTCGGGCAGCAGCATGCCGGCCGAGGTTTCCACGTGCGGCGCGAAGACCAGGTCGGGCTTGGCGCTGCGGATGGTGGCCACCACCTCGTCCAGCGGTGGCGGCGCAAACGGCGCCTGGTGCCCGGGCGACAGCAATCGCGCCTTGAGCACCGTGGTCGCGGCCGGGATGCCGCCCATCTCGAAGATCTGGCTCCAGCGGTAGCTGAACCAGCCGTTGCGGATGATCAGCACCTTCTTGCCGGTGGCGAACTGTCGCGCCACCGCTTCCATGCCGGTGGAGCCGCTGCCCGGCACGACCACTGCCGCCTGCGCCGCATACACCTGCTTGAGTGTGGCGGACACGTCGCGCATCACGCCCTGGAAGCGCCTGGACATGTGGTTGAGCGCGCGGTCGGTGTAGACGACGGAATATTCGAGCAGTCCGTCGGGGTCGACGTCGGGCAGCAGTGCGGGCATGCGTGTCTCTGTGGGAGTGGTTTCCAGTCGGGTGAGCTTATCAGCCGGCTGGTGTGCCCGCGTGGCAGCATCGACGTGTAGCCCTGCCGCGCGGCCCAAGCGCGCGGCAAAATGCTCGGCATCAACCCGCCGCTTCGCAGGCGGCGCGCAGCCAGCCGACAAGGGTGTCGTCCACCTCGTCGGCGGCACCCAGGCGCACCGTGTAGGGGCACATGCCGCCAGGCGGCATGGCCTTCAGGCGCGGATGCGGCGGCAGGCTCCTGGCATTCAGGCCGAGCTCGATCCGGTCCTTCGTGGCCGG
Organism: Rubrivivax sp.; assembly: GCA_034522875.1. Lineage (GTDB taxonomy): Bacteria > Pseudomonadota > Gammaproteobacteria > Burkholderiales > Burkholderiaceae_C > Rubrivivax. The sequence continues at coordinate 18,932 of JAXHKY010000003.1, forward strand.
CCCGAGCATCGCGAACTGCTTCTTGCGGCACAGGCTGATGCAGGTCTTCCTGGGCGCCAGCTCGCAGGGTCCGAGCGCGGCCACGGCCTGCATCACCTGTTCGTGCAGCAGCCGCAACTGCGCCTTGGCGCCGGCATGGAGCGCGGCCAGCCGCTCGGCGATGGTCTTGCCAGTGCGCGCCTGGATATTGCGCAACCGGGTCAGCGTGGCGGCTTGCGGGTCGGACATGGCGGGCTCCATGCAGGACGAGGGGCTCCGTCTGTTCCATGGCACCGGCGCCTTGAACAGCCCGGTTTTCACCGCTGCAAGGCGGCGGCCAGCCTCCTAGAATCTCGGACTTTCCCGCGCTGCCGAAAGCCGCCATGGACACCCGCACCTCGCCGATCCGCCTGCGCATCACACATTTGCGCGAGGAGCTGGCCCGCACAGGCGTGCATGCACTGCTCGTGCCTTCGGCCGACCCGCACCTGAGCGAATACCTGCCCGGCCGCTGGCAGGGGCGCGAATGGCTGTCGGGCTTCACCGGGTCGATGGGCACACTGGTGGTGGCGGCCGACCGCGAGGCGCTGTTCGCCGACAGCCGCTACTGGGTACAGGCCGAGGCCGAACTGGCCGGCACCGGCATCGAACTGGTGAAGATCCCCACCGGCCACTCCGCCGCCCACATCGACTGGCTGGCGCAGCATGTGCCGCGTGGTGCCGTGGTGGCGGTCGACGGCCAGGTGCTGGGCCTGGCTTCGGCGAACGCGCTGAAGACCGCGCTCGACGCCGCCGGCGTGCTGCTGCGCACCGACATCGATCTGCTCGACGCGATCTGGCCCGAGCGCCCGGCCCTGCCGGCCGAGCCCGTGTACGAACATGCGCCGCCGCAGGCCACGCAGTCGCGCGCCGAGCGGCTGGCCGCGGTGCGCGAGGCGATGGCCCGCCACGGCGCCACGCACCACTTCGTCTCCACCGTCGACGACCTGGCCTGGATCACCAACCTGCGCGGCAGCGACGTCAGTTACAACCCGGTCTTCCTGGCCCACCTGCTGCTGGACGCCAGCGGCGGCACGCTGTTCATCGGCGCCGGCAAGGTGGACGCGGCGCTGGCCGCGCGGCTGGCCGCCGACGGGGTGAAGCTCGCACCCTACGAGCAGGCCGGCGCTGCGCTGGCCGCACTGGGCGCGCAGGCCCGGCTGCTGGTCGACCCCAAGCGCGTGACGCAGGGCCTGCGCGCCCAGGTGGGCCAGGGCACGTCGGTCATCGAGGCCATCAACCCGAGCACCTTGCTGAAGAGCCGCAAGAGCGCGGCCGAAGCCGCCTTCGTGCGCGAGGCCATGGCCGAGGACGGCGCCGCGTTGTGTGAGTTCTACGCCTGGTTCGAGGCCGCCCTGGCGCGCGGCGAGCGCATCACCGAACTCACCGTGGACGAACGCATGACCGCGGCCCGGGCACGGCGCAGCGGCTTCGTGGGCCTGAGCTTCAACACCATCGCCGGCTTCAATGCCAACGGCGCGATGCCGCATTACCGCGCCACCGAAGCCTCGCACGCCGTCATCGAAGGCGACGGCCTGCTGCTCATCGACAGCGGCGGCCAGTACCTGGGCGGCACCACCGACATCACGCGTGTGTGGCCCATCGGCCATGTCAGCGCGGCGATGAAGCGCGACGTCACGCTGGTGCTCAAGGGCACCATGAACCTGTCGCGAGCGCGCTTCCCGCGCGGCACGCTCGGCCCCATGCTCGACGCGCTGGCGCGCGCACCGCTGTGGGCCGAAGGCGTGGACTTCGGCCACGGCACCGGCCACGGCGTGGGCTATTTCCTGAACGTGCACGAAGGGCCGCAGAGCATCAGCAAGACCCTTCCCGACGCCCACATGGCCATGGAGCCGGGCATGATCACCAGCATCGAACCCGGTGTCTACCGCACGGGCTCGTGGGGCGTGCGCATCGAGAACCTGGTGCTCACCGTGCCGGCGGCCACGCCCGAGGACGGCCGCTTCGGCGAGTTCCTCGAATTCGAGACGCTCACGCTGTGCCCCATCGACACACGCAGCATCGAACGCAGCCTGCTGCGCGCCGACGAGATCGACTGGCTCAACCGCTACCACGCCACCGTGCGCGAGCGCCTGGCACCGCGCGTGGCAGGGGCCGCGCTGGCCTGGCTGCGGGAACGCACCGAGCCGCTCTGAGCCAGCCATGCGCTCCGCCCGCCTGGCCCTGGGCATCGACCTCGGCGGCACCAAGATCGAGGCTGCGCTGCTGGCGATCGACGGCAGCCAGACCTGGCACCAGCGCGTGGCCACGCCCGCCGGCGACTACGGCGCCACGGTGGCCGTGCTGGCGGCCCTGGTGGCGCGGGCGCGCACGGCGGCCGCGGCACCCTTCAGCATCGGCGTCGGCACGCCCGGCGCGGTGGCCGCCTCGGGGCTGATGAAGAACTGCAATTCCACCTGCCTCAACGGCATGCCGCTGCAGGCCGACCTCGAGATCGCCTTCGGGCAACCGGTGGTGCTGGCCAACGACGCCAACTGCCTGGCACTTTCCGAGGCCACCGACGGTGCCGGCGCGGGTGCGGGCGTCGTCTTTGCCGCCATCCTGGGCACCGGCGCCGGGGCCGGCATTGCCGTGCACGGTCGCGTCTTGCAAGGGCCGCACCGGCTGGCGGGCGAATGGGGGCACAACCCGCTGCCCTGGGCCGAGACCGGGCGCGACCCGGTCTTCGACTGCTACTGCGGCCAGCGCGGCTGCATCGAGACGCTGGTCAGCGGCTCGGGCCTGACACGCGACCACGAGCACGCGACCGGCCAGTCACTGCCCGGCGAGGAGATCGTGCAGCGTGCCACGCAAGGCGATGCCGCCTGCCGCTCGACGCTGGCGCGCCACGCCCGGCGTCTGGCGCAGGCGCTCGCGGGCGTCATCAATCTGCTGGACCCGGACGTCATCGTGCTAGGCGGCGGCCTGTCGCGCCTGCCCCACTTGTACGAACAGGTGCCGGCGCTGTGGGGCCAGTGGATCTTCGGCGCCGGCAGCGACCCGGTGCGCACGCGGCTGCTGCCGGCCCGGCATGGCGACGCCTCGGGGGTGCGCGGCTCGGCGTGGCTGGGCCGCGCCGCGCCGGCCTGAGTACCTTTCGCTCAGGCGTGCTTGGCGATCAGCGCCTTGGCGCTGGCCAACAGTTCCTTGCCCTTGAAGCCGCGCTTGTCCATGTCGGCCACCCATTCGTCGTCGATGGCCGCCGAGCGCGTGATGAATTCCTGGGCCTCGGCCGCCGAGAAGGTGTAGATCGTGTTGCCGCGGTCCACTGCCGACTTGCGGCCGTTGGGGTCGTTGCCCTGCTGCGTCTTGCCCAGCCAACCCGAGGTGGCCAGGCCGGAGTTGGCGTCGATGACCTTCTTCAGGTCGGGCGCCAGCCCCTCGTACTTGGCCTTGTTCATGGCCATCACGAAGGTCGTGGTGTAAAGCGCGGGCAGGTTGGCCGGGAATTCGCTGTGGAACTTGGTCAGTTCATTGACCTTCACCGATGGCACCACCTCCCACGGAATGACGCAGCCCTCGATGGTGCCCTTGCTCAGTGCGTCGGGAATCTGCGGCAGCGGCATGCCCACCGGAATGGCGCCCAGTGAGCCCAGCAGCTTGGTCACCTGGCGCGTGGGGCCGCGCACCTTCATGCCGCGCAGGTCGGCCGCCGACTTGACCTGCTTGGCCACGGTATGGAAGAGACCCGGCCCGTGCACTTGCAGCGCCAGCACCTGCGTTTCCTTGAATTCGTCGGGGCACTGGGTCTGGAAGTACTCCCAGTAGGCCTTGGACGTGGCCTCGGCGTTGTTCATCACGAACGGCAGTTCGAAGACCTCGATGCGAGGGAAGCGCCCCGCGGTGTTGCCGGGCAGCGTCCAGACGATGTCGACCACGCCGTCGCGCGCCTGGTCGTACAACTGCACCGGCGTGCCGCCCAGTTGCATGGCCGGGTAGGCCTCGAACTTGATGCGGCCGCCGGATTCCTTCTCCACCTTGTCCATCCACGGCTTGTGCATCAGCAGCCATACATTCGACATGGGCGCCATGAAGGTGTGGAACTTGAGCGTGACGCTTTGCTGGGCCAGGCCCGACAGATGCGGTACACCCAGCACGCTGGCGGCTGCGGCACCCTGGACGAAGGAACGGCGTTTCATGGTCTTGTCTCCGGATTGAAGGGAAAGTGGGAAGTTAACGGTCCGCGCTGCCATCAGCCGTCATGGTTGACCCTAAACCGGCCTGGGCTAACCCACGAACTGCACCAGCCACAGCGACAGCACGGGGAAGAACAGCAGCAGCAGCAAGCGCACCAGGTCGCTGGCCAGGAAAGGCAGCACGCCGCGGTAGCTTTCGGCGATGGGCACGTCGCGCGCCATGCCGTTGACCACATACACGTTCAGCCCTACCGGCGGCGACAGCAGGCCGAAGCTCACCGTCATCAGCACCACGATGCCGAACCACAGCGCCACGCTTTCCTTGGGCATGCCGAAGTCCAGGCCCATGATGACCGGGAAGAAGATGGGAATGGTGAGCAGCAGCACCGACAGTTCGTCCATCAGGCAACCCAGCGCGATGTACAAGGCCACGATGGCCACCACCACCATGAAGGGCGACAGGCCCCAACCTTGCACCAATTCGGCCAGTTGCCCCGGCACCTGGGTCAGCGTGAGCGCCGAATTCATGAGGTCGGCGCCGAGGAAGATCATGAAGATCATGGCCGAGGCCTCGGCCGTGGCGTAAAAGCAGAACTTGAACTTCTTCCACGTCATCTCGCGCTTGGCCAGGGCGGCGAAGAAGGTGGCCGCAGCGCCCACGGCCGCGCCCTCGGTGGGCGTGAACTTGCCGCCATAGATGCCACCGAAGACGATGACGAAGATCACCACGATGGGCAGCACACCCCACAGCGCACTGGCGCTGAGCCCGGGCGCCGCCTCGTCGTGTTCCGGCGCCTGCCCTGGCACCAGGCGCACGTAGACGGCGATGGCGATGATGTAACCCAGCATCGCGATGGCGCCCGGGATCATGGCCGCGGCAAAGAGCTTGGCGATATTCTGTTCGGTGAGGATGGCATAGATGACCAGCGGCACCGAAGGCGGAATCAGGATGCCCAGCGTGCCGCCGGCGGCCAGCGTGCCGGTGGCCAGGCGGCCCGAATAGCCATGGCGCTTCATCTCGGGCAGCGCCACCGAGGTGATGGTGGCCGCGGTGGCCACCGACGAGCCGCAGATGGCACCGAAGGCCGCACAGGCAATCACCGCGCCCATGGCCAGCCCGCCCTTGAAGCGCGACATGGCCGCCGCCGCCACCTCGAACAGCGCCTTGCTGATGCCGCCCTGGGTGGCGAAATTGCCCATCAATATGAAGAGCGGAATGACGCTCAGGTCGTAGCTGGCGAAGCGCGCGAAGGCCTGGCTGTTCAGGAAACTGGCCAGCGGCAGCCAGCCGGCCTGCGCCACGTAGCCCACGGCGCCGGCCACGAACATGGCCACCGCGATGGGCGTTCGCAGGGCCATGAGCACGATCATGATGGCGAAGATGGCCACCGTCAGCTGCACCGGCGTCATGCGCCCTCCGTGCGCGAGAAACCGCGCAGCGCCTGCATGAAGCCGATCAGCGCGCACAGCACCAGCGGCGGCACCATGCCGCAATACACCACCCATTCTGGAAAACCCAGCATCATGGAACCCGACTGCGAATGCCACGCGCTCAAGCCGCCGATCGCCGTGCGCCAGGCCATCAGCGCCATCACCGCGCCGACCAGGAAGGCGCCCACGCGGTCCAGCCGCTCGCGCGTGGCGGCGCCGGCCTTGGCGGTGAAGAAGTCGACGATGATGTTGCCGCGCCGCACCTGGCACAAGGGCATGAAGAGCGCGATGGCCGCACCCGCGGCCGAACCCGAGAGCTCGAAGTCGCCCACGATGGTCCAGCCCGTGGTGTTGCGGCCGATGACGCTGGCACAGGTCATCAGCGTGATCACCGTGAGCAGCACGCCCGCAGCCACGGCGCACAGCTTGGCCAGGAATTCCAGGACTTTCAAGACAGCGCCTCCAGCGGGACCGGGCCCGGCCCGGTTCGTTCAGTATTGTGTGTCGGGCAGCCGGGCCACCAGGCCTTGCAGTTCGGCGCCGAGCACGATCTGGCACGACAGGCGGCTGGTGGCCTGGCGCGGCGCGGCGGTCATCTCCAGCATGGCCTCTTCGTCGGGGCCGGGCGGCGGCAGGCGTGCGGCCCATTCCGGCGCCACCAGCACATGGCAGGTGGCGCAGCTGAGCACGCCGCCGCAGTCGGCCGCGATGCCGGCCACGCCGGCCGCCTGCGCCGCGCGCATCAGGCTTTCGCCGGCGCGCCCGGCCACGCGGAGGCGAACCCCATCGGGGCGATCGAGGAAGACGGTGACCTCGGCCATGCCCGCCATTCAGTGGCGGCCGAAATATTCGCGCCGCTCCCACAGCGCCGCGTCGTCGGCCTGGGCGTGGCGGGCCCATTCCTGCCGCTTGATGGCATGGAAGACCTGCGCCATGGGCTCGCCCAGGCCTTGCTGCAGCACGCTGTCGGCGGCCAGCGCGTCCAACGCCTCGGCCAGCGAGGCCGGCAGCAGCGCCGCGCCCGCGGCATAGGGCGCATCGGTGGCCGGTGGCGGCTCCAGCCGCCGCGCCATGCCGTCCAGCCCGGCCCAGACCTGCGACGCGATGGCCAGATAGGGGTTGGCCAGCGGCTCGCCCAGGCGGTTCTCGATGCGCAGGTCGCGACCGCTGCCCACCACGCGCAGCAGCGCGCCGCGGTTGTCGCGCCCCCACTGCGCCGACTGCGGTGCCATCACGCTGCCGCGGTAGCGGCCGTAGGCGTTGACGCTGGGCGCGCACAGCGCGGCCATGCCGTGGGCGTGCACCAGCAACCCGGCCAGCCAGTGCGCACCGGCTTCGCCGAGCCAGTGGCGCGCGCTGCCGGCCTCGCTGCCGGCCTCGCTGCCGGCCTCGCTGCCGTCTGCGGCGGCGGCAGCGCCGTGGCCCATGGCGTTGCGGCCGTCATCGGCATGCACCAGCGAATGGTGCAGGTGCCAGCCGCTGGCCACGGCGCCTTCGAACGGCGGCCGGCAGACGAAGCTGGCGTGGTAGCCGGCCCGGCGCAAGGCCTGGCGCACGCCGTTGCGGAACAGCATCATCTGGTCGGCCGCGGTCAATGCATCGGTAGGGCCGAAGACGGCCTCGAACTGGCTCGGCCCGAGTTCGATTTCGAGCGACTGCAGCGGCAGCCCCAGCGCCAGCGCGGTGCGGCGCACGATGGCCAGCGCCTCTTCGCACTGGTCGGCCCAGCTTTCCGAAAGCAGCTGGTAGCCCGGGTGCAGCAACGCCACCGCGGGTGGCTCGGCCGGCCAGGCGGCGTCGGCCAGCGCCAGCCGCTCCTGCGTGATGCGGAAGACGTGGAATTCCACCTCCAGCCCGCAGCGCAGGCCATAGCCCGCCGCGCCCAGCACCGCCAGGGCCCGGCGCAGCACGCGTCGCGGGTCGGCCGGCACTGGCGTGCCGTCTTCGAACCAGGGCTCGGCGCGCATCCAGCCGGTGCCAGGCGCCCACGGCAAGGCCAGGTAGCTGGTCGGGTCGGGCAGCAGCACCAGGTTGTTGGCGGCGCCGAAACCCGCCGGCCGGCCCGCGCCGCCGGGCTCGAAGACCTTGAACGCGGTGCGGTCCGACGTGTCCTTCAGCAGCAGCGTGCTGACCATGCCGACGCCGGCCTGCAGCGCCTGCGCCACCGGGGCCGCATCGAAGCCGCAGACCAGCGTCTTGCCGCGCAAGCTGCCATGCAGGTCGGCCCAGGCCACGCGCACCTGTTCGACATGCTCCTTGGCCACGCGCTCCAGCACGGCGTCGCAGGCGGCCGCGCGGGCGGCGTCGTGCACCTTGCAACGGGCCGCGAAGCTCATGCCGCGGTCTTCGCCGGCGGGGCCGGTTGCAGCCAGGCCGCACCGGCCCGCCTGGCCGCCGCGGCTTCCTGCCAGAAGACCTGCCAGCCCGCCGCCGGCGCGATGCAGTCCATGGTGTCGGGGCCGCGCAGCGCTGCGGCGGCTTCGGCCGCCAGCGCCATCGGCGGCGTGCCGCCGGCCTGCACCGCTTCGATGGCCTTCAGCAGCAGCCGCCGGTTGGCCATGATGACCTTGTCGCTGCTGCCCAGGTGTTCACGCGTGCGGTCCTGGATGGCGCCCATGCTTTCCACCGCCCACTGGTCGTGCAGGTTGATGCTCCTCCTCGCCCAGGCCCAGGTAGGTGCGCGTGCGCTGCTCCCCGGCGCTGAAACCCCAGTCGTCGTGCCGGCCCTTCTTCGGCAGGTAGTCGGGCAGCGAGACGCCGGCCAGGCGCTGTCGGCGCATGGTTTCCTTGTCCAGCGGACCGGCGAAGCTGGTGAAGAACGAGTACCAGTAGGTGTGCGTGTCGTCCACCGGCAGGTGCATCTGCGTGATGGTCACGGTTTCCGACAGCGGAATGACGAAGGTGTGCGGGAACACCGAGTGCGTGACGCGCACGTGAGTCAGTTCGTCGTCGATGCGGCGCAGCGTGGTCAGCCGCGTGAGCCCCGGCGCCACTTCCTCGTGGCGGATCTCGGGGCTGCAGAATTCGCGCATCACCCGCGTCATGGGCCAGCGCTGGCCATGCACGGCGCCCACGCTGGCGGCGCGGAACTGGCGGCCGAAGGCCGCGGCCTGGCTGCCGTCGCCGTCGTCGAGCATGCGGTGCAGGAACGAAGGGTGCGCGGGATCGATGCCCACCTCCACCGCCTGCAGCCAGTTGCAGTGCCACAGGCCCTTGAAGGCGAAGCTGTGCGTGGCTGGGGCCTCGAAGCAGTCGAAGGCCGGCCATGCGGGCGGCGTGCTGCCTTCGGGGCCGAGGTAGGCGAAGATCACCCCGGACTGCACGCGCACCGGGTAGCTGCGCTGGCGCACGCGCTGGCACAAGGTGCTCGCGATGCCGTTGACGGAGGGTTCGGCGGGCGTTTCCAGGCAGCGTCCGTCGGTGGCAAATTTCCAGCCGTGGAAGGGGCAGCGGATGCCGTTGGCTTCGTGGCGCGCGAATTTCAGGTCGGCACCGCGGTGCGGGCAGTCGCGGTCGAGCAGGCCCCAGTTTCCGCCGCCGTCGCGGAACAGCACCAGGTCCTGTCCCAGCAGGCGCACGGCCTTCAGCGGCCGGTCCTGCATGGCGGGGTCGAGCGCGGGGTCGAATTCGTCGAGCAGCGCGGCGGGCTGCCAGTAGCGGCGCAGCAATTCGCCGCACGGCGTACCGGGACCGATGCGCGTGATGAGTTCGTTCTGGGCGGCTTGCATGGTGCGCTGCAGTCTAGGCGGCACGCCGCGGGCGGGGCAAGCTGCGGGAAGTACCGAAGGGGCCGCTGCACCCTCTCGAGGAAATGTGGCTTTGCCACTTTCCTTGATCCCCTCGGGGGACGGCCGGTCGCGGCCGGCCTTGGGGCGCTCAGAGCAGGGCTTGCTGCCCGCCCGGGTCGGCCGGGGGTGGCGGCTCCTCCGGCACGAAACGCGCCAGCGCCTCACGCACCCACCGGATCGACTCCACCGGCCGCGGGCGGTGGTCGTGGTCGCGGCCGCAGCCGCGGTCGATCCAGTCGAGTGCCAGTTGCTCGTAGACCGGCTGCCAGCCCTCGCCCGCAGTTTCCACAGCACGCAACTGCATCTGCGGGTTGGGGAAGTAGTGGCCGTTCTTCGCGCGCACCCACAGACGCCGCGCCGGCTGGTAACTGCTGTGCACTTCGGCACGCGCCAGCACCTGGTTGACGTAGGTGCGCTTGGCCCGCGCGGCTGACCACAGCCACGCCGGCAGTTCCTTCAGCACGTCGTGCAGCTGGTCGGCGAAGAAGCCGGACAGGTATCGATAAGGCTCCAGCCGGCGTGTCACACATTGGGACCACTGCGTCTTCAGCCCGGCCAGCATCAACGTCAGCGGCCAGTATTCGCCCTGGTGTCGCTCCAGCCGCACCAGGCGGCCGTCGGTCTGCACGTCCAGTGCCGGCGGTGCCAGCAGGTCGAAGAGTGCCGGCAGCCCGCTGCCCGCAAAACCGGCCTCGCGCATCGCGCGGGCGACGGCGTGGTCCCAGGCGGTGTGGCCGAACTCGTCGCGCCGCCCGGGGTCGGCGCCCTTGGCCAGCAGCGCCAGCACCAGCGCTGCGTTGCCAGCCGCAGCGGCCAGCATCAGCGGCGTGGCGCCCACCGGCGTGGCGTGGTCGGGGCCGTGTGTGTCGGCGGCGCGCAGGATGTCCTTGAGGTTCCTGGCCTGGTAGGGCTGCAGGTGGCGCTGGTGCACGGCGGCCACGCTGCGGCGAACCAGATGCTGCTGCGCCAGCCAGGGGCCTTCCCAGCCGTAGCGCGGAGGGATCAGCGTGCCGGCGCCTGCGAACTCGCGTTCGTCCATCAGGCTGCGCGCCGGGGCGAACCCGGCCTGGCCGAGCTGCTGCACCCACTCGTGCTGGCCATGCCAAAGGGCGTAGTCGAATACCGTCTGCCGCGGCTTGCTGCTGGGGTTCTTCGGGTCCAGCGCCTTGGGCGCCAGTGCCTCGATCAAGGTGCGGCCCCAAGGCGTCCACGGCACGGGCTTGTGCTGCAGGAAGGCGTCGCGGATGGCCTGGGCCTGCTCGGCCTTGCCTTGCAGTTCGAGCCGACGCGCTTCCTGTGCCCATTCGTCCTGCGTCGACTTCGCCACCGGCTGCGCCTGCGCCTCGCCCGCTTGCAGGCCCAGCAGACCCAGCAGCGGGTGGCCGGTGTCCTGCTCCACCAGCGTCAGCGTTTCCACCGCGCGCGTCATGGCCACGTATAGCGCATTGACCTGGAACTTGTACAGCTCCAGCGACTTGTCGGCCTTGTCGCGGGCGCGCCGGTAGTCGAGCTCGTCACCCTGCAGGTCGGCTTCGCTCACGCCCTCGCACACCTCGGCATAGGCCTGGCGCTGGCTGCTGACCAGCCTGAACAGCAGCACGTGCGGGTACTCCAGGCCCTTGGCCTCGTGCACGCTGAAGACCAGCGGCGTGTGGAAGGCCTGGCGCGCGGCGGGCTTGTCTTCGTCGCGCAGCACGATCACCGCGTGCCTGGCCGATTGCTTTGTGGCCGCATCCAGCTGCGCCAGCGTCTTGTCCTTGGCGTCGAGCAGGCGCACCTCGCCGGCCACGGACGAGGTGCTGCGCACGAGGAAGTTGCTCTCGCGGTCGACGGAGCCGAAACGCGCCTGCTTGATCTTCAGCAGCCGGTTGGAAAGCACCGTGACGGCGCGCGTGTTGCGGAAGTTGGCCTGCAGCAGCTTCAGCGGCTGGCGTTGTGCCGCATCACCCGCCAGGCCGTGCCAGAACAGGCTCTTCAGCGCCGCCCAGCTGAAGAAGTTGGGGTGCACGATCTGGTGGCTGTCGCCGCACAGGATGAAATGCCCGGGGTGCTTCAGCAGCGCCAGCACCAGCGCCAGTTGCACCGGCGTGAGGTCCTGCACCTCGTCGATGACGACGAAGTCGTAGACCGGCGGCTGCGCTGCGGCGATCTGCGTGCGCCATTCATGCGCCACCAGGTTGCTGTCGTGCAGGCCCGCCTCGGCCAGCCAGGCGCGGTAGCGCTGGAACAGGCCGTGCGCCAGCTCGCGCTGCGCCGTGTTCAGCAGGCTTTGCCGTGTGCCCAGGGCCAGGTAGTCGGGCAGCGACAGCGGGCCCGCAGGCTGTGCGCCGATGACGCCGCGGAATTCCTCGAACAGCGCCTGCGCGTCCAGCTCACCCAGCAGGCGCAGGCTTTGGCGATGGCGTTCACACCAGGCCGCAAACCTCGGCAGCGTCACCTCGCGGCCCGGCGGCACGTGCAGCGTTTCCAGCAGTTCGCGGTAGCTGAGGAAGTCGACCTCCTGCTTCGGGTTTTCGAAGCCATGCGCGGCGTGCAGCGCACGGGCGCTCTGCGCCAGGTAGGCCGAAAGCGTGACGTACAGCACCCGGCCTTCGGCCTCGCGCAGCCGCGCCAGCGTGACGGCGGTCTTGCCCGAACCCGCCGAGCCGATGACGACCAGCGGTGCCGGGTGGCGGTAGGCCTGGTCCTGCGCGTCGTCGAAGACGATGGGCTTGTCGAGCAGTTCGAACTGTGTGCGTCCGGGGCCCAGCCAGCGCAGCGGTGTGGCCTCGAAGGCCAGCGCAGGCGCCGCTGCGTCGACCGCCGGTTCGCGCTCGATGCGGGCTTCGTCCACTGCTGAGCCACGCAGGAAACGCGAGCGTTCGTAGGCGTGGTTCTCGATCACCTCCAGCGCCAGGCACACGGTCTCGACGCCGCCTTCGGCCCCTGGCTCTGTGCTCGACCGGTCGATGCGCGCAAACTGCAGCAGAAGGCGGTTCGCGTAGTCAAGCTTCGCGCGGTAGTACGGCCCGGCGTGCAGCTTCTTCACGTCGGCCGAGCGGAAGTCGCCGGCCTCGATGGCAGCCTTGACCTTGTCGAAGGCGGCCTTGACGCGGCGCAGGTTCAGGTCCTTGTACTGGAGCAGGCGCATGGGGTGGTCGGTCCGTTTTCAGCAGCGGGCGATAGACGGCTCAGCGGGCTGCAAACCGATGGCGTGCCGGGTCCAAACCAAGCCTGGTGTGCGCCCTTGCGCGCCGCACCCGGCAACGCGAGTCGTGCCTAGACGCTTACCCTTGATCAACTGACGGACCGTCCAATCCTTCGCGAGCGCGGCCTTCGCCTTGAGCCGCTCAGCGATCGGGTTCTTGCCTTGCGCAATTTCCGCCCGCTTGACCAGCGCCATCGTCCGGGCTTCGGACAGGCCGATGGCCGGATACGGACCCAAGGTCATCTCTGGGCGCCGCGTACCGTGTCGATACCGCAGTACCCACGCCGCATTGCCCGCCGCCGACAGCGTGAAGATCAGCCCGCCGCCGTCGGTCATCGACAGCGGCTTGCCCGCCTTGATCCATTGTTTGAGCTGCAGGTCAGAAAGCAGCCCACCTTTGCTAGCCATTTCGGATCTCCCGGTGCCGCAGGGGCAGCGGGCGAGTCGCCCGGCTGGTCACCCATCTGGTCACCCAATCTTGTTGCGACCGGGTGGCACTCCACGACACCAGAAGACAGCTCTCCTACCGAAAATCCCTTATGCGACAGGCGTTTACGCGTGGCAACTGACACGGGGTGAGACCCCGTGGAATGTCACATCAAGACGATGTCGTACTGCTCCGGATTCATCCCCGGCTCCGCGCTCAGGCTGATCGGCCGCCCGATGAATTCGCTCAAGCCCGCGATGTGCACGCTCTCTTCGTCCAGCAGCATCTCCACCACCGCCGCGCTGGCGATGACGCGGAATTCCTTCGGGCTGAACTGCCGCGCCTCGCGCAGGATCTCGCGCAGGATGTCGTAGCACACGCTGCGCGCCGTCTTCACCTGGCCCCGGCCCTGGCAGGTGGGGCAGGGTTCGCACAGCATGTGCGCCAGGCTTTCGCGCGTGCGCTTGCGCGTCATCTCCACCAGGCCCAGTTGCGTGAAGCCGCTCACCGTGGTGCGCGTGCGGTCGCGCGCCAGCTGCTTGCGCAACTCCGCCAGCACGGCCTCCTGGTGGTCGGCGCGCGTCATGTCGATGAAGTCGGCAATGATGATGCCGCCCAGGTTGCGCAGCCGCAGTTGCCGCGCCAGCGCGCCGGCCGCTTCCAGGTTGGTCTTGAAGATGGTGTCGTCGAAATTGCGCGCGCCCACGAAGCCGCCGGTATTCACGTCCACCGTGGTCAGCGCCTCGGTCTGGTCGATGATGAGGTAGCCGCCGCTCTTCAGGTCCACCCGCCGCGCCAGCGCGCGCACGATCTCCTCCTCGATGCCGAACAGGTCAAGAACAGGCCGCTCGCCGCGGTACAGCTCCAGCTTGGCCAGCGCGCCCGGCATGTAGGCGGCGCCGAAGAGCTGCAGCGCGTCGTACTGCAGCTTGCTGTCGATGCGGATGGTCTGCGTGTCCTCGTTGACCAGGTCGCGCAGCACGCGCTCGACCAGGTTCAGGTCCTGGTGCAGCAGCGTGCCGGGCGGGGAGCGCAGGGCCCGGTCGCGGATCAGCGCCCAGGTGCGGCGCAGGTAGGCGATGTCCTCGGCCAGCTCCTCGTCGCTGGCTTCCTCGGCATTGGTGCGCAGGATGAAGCCGCCGCCCTTGTCCTGCGGGTCGGCGCTGGCCAGCGCCTGCACGCGGGCGCGCAGCTGCTCGCGCAGTTCGTGCGAGCCGATCTTCTGGCTGATGCCGATGTGGTTGTCGTGCGGCAGGAAGACCAGCATGCGCCCGGCAATCGACACCTGCGCCGAAAGCCGCGCGCCCTTGGTGCCGATGGCGTCCTTGATCACCTGCACGGTGAGCGCCTGCCCTTCGAAGACCTGGCGCTCGATGGGCACCGGCGGCAGCTCGGGCCGCCCTTCGGTGCGCGGCCCGCCGACGCCGGCCACATTCAGGTCGGCCACGTGCAGGAAGGCCGCGCGCTCCAGGCCGATGTCGATGAAGGCGCTCTGCATGCCCGGCAGCACGCGCACCACCTTGCCCAGGTAGACGTTGCCGACCAGCCCGCGCTCGAGCGTGCGCTCGATGTGCAGTTCCTGCACGATGCCGTTTTCCACGATCGCCACGCGCGTTTCCTGCGGCGCCCAGTTGATGAGGATGTCTTGTCCAGCCATGGTCTCAACCCGGGTTCAGAGGTGCAGCAAGACGCGGGCACGCGCCAGCAGGCGGGCGGTCTCGAACAGCGGCAGGCCCATGATGCCGGTGTAGCTGCCTTCGATGCGCTCGATCCAGGCCGCGATGCGGCCCTGCACCGCATAGGCGCCGGCCTTGCCGAAGGGTTCGCCGCTGGCCACGTAGCGCCGGATGCTGCGCTCGGGCAGCTCGGCCACGTGCACGCGCGAGACACTCACTTCGATGAAGGTCCGGCGCCCGGTGCCCACCGCCACCGCGGTCAGCACGCGGTGCGTGCGGCCCGACAGCAGCCGCAGCGTGGCCGCGGCTTCCTGCGCGCTGCGCGGCTTGCCCAGAATGCGCCGGCCGGCGGCCACCGTGGTGTCGGCGCACAGGATCGGCGCCGGCGGCAGCTGCTGCTGCCGCAGCCGCAGGCGCGCCGCCTGCAGCTTGGCCAGCGTGACGCGCCGCACGTAGTCGGCCGGCGCCTCGCCGGGGCGTTCGGCTTCGAGTCGTTCCACGTCTTCGCTGGCATCGGCCAGCAGCGGCCGGTGCACCACGCCGATCTGGTCGAGCAACTGGCGCCGGCGCGGGCTGGCCGAAGCCAGGTAGATGAAGGCGTGCGACGACATGCGCGCATTGTGGCGGCGCCGTGGCCGCGCGGCGCCGCCGTGCCTTCATTCACGGTGGTAGGGGTGACCCTCGGTCAGCGTCCACGCGCGGTACAGCGCTTCGGCCAGCAGCACGCGCACGAAGGCGTGCGGCAGCGTCAGGTCGCTCAGGCGCAGGGTTTCGTCGGCCGTGGCCTTGAGCGCCGGGTCCAGGCCGTCGGGGCCGCCGACGATCAGCGCCACGTCGCGGCCCTCGCCGCGCCAGGCGCGCAGACGCGCGGCCAGTTGCGCGGTGGTCAGCCGTGTGCCGTGTTCGTCGAGCACCACGCGGCGCGCCCCCCGGGGGCAGCCCGCTTCGATACGCAGCGCCTCGGCGGCCATGCACTGGGCGGCGGTCTTGCCGCCGCTGCGCGGCTCGGTCTTCAACGCCTTCAGCTCAAGCCGCATCTCGGGCGGGAAGCGTCTGGCGAAATCGGCCCAGGCGGCGTCGGCCCAGCCCGGCTGGCGCTGGCCCACCGCCACCACCAGCAGCCTCATCGCACTCAGCCGGCGCGGGGGGTCTTGCGCCCGGCGGTCTTGCGTGCCGTGGTCTTGCCGGCCGCCAGCTTGCGGGGTGTGGCCTTGCGCGCCGGGGCGGCCTTCGCTGCCGGGGCCTGCCCGGCCGCCGGCCGGCTGGCACCGGCCGGCTTGGCCGGCGACTTGCGCGTGGCCGGCTTCTTCGACGCGGGCCTGGTGGGTGCGGGCCTGGCGGTGGGCTGGCTGCCGGTCTTCGCCGCCGCCTTGGCCGCTGGCTTGCGCGCCGGCTCGGGTTCGCTGGCCTTCACGAGCCGGGTCTTCGCCTCGCCCACCTTCATGCGCACCGGCTTGCCGCCCCAGATTTCTTCCAGGTGGTAGTAGTCGCGGATGCCGGGCTGCATGATGTGCACCACCGCGGCGCCGCAGTCCACGATGATCCACTCACCGTTGTCTTCGCCCTCGGTGGCCAGCACCGGCATGCCGCGTGACTTGACGCTGTCGCGCACGCTCGCGGCCAGGGCCTTGGTCTGCCGGTTGCTGGTGCCCGAAGCGATGATCACGCGTTCGAACAGCGCCGAGAGGTGCTCGGTATTCAAGACGGTGATGTTCTGCGCCTTGACGTCTTCCAGGCCATCGACGATGGCGCGTTGCAACTTGCGGATGTCCATTCAACTCCCGGGGCGGGCTCGGTAGAGCCGGTGTGAATCAATATAGCGCGCCACTTCGGGCGGCACCAGTGAGGAAATGTCACGGCCCGCGGCCACGCCTTCGCGCACCGCGGTGGCCGAGATGTCGAGCATGGGCAGCGGCACCACGCAATGGGCCAGGCGGCGCACATCTTCGTGCACTTCGCGCCGCTCGCCCGGCCGGTTGGCCACCGCCAGAGTCACGAGACCCAGCAGTTGCTGCCAGCCATGCCAAGTGTGCAGGCCGGCGTACTGGTCGTGGCCGATGATCAGGAACCACTGCGTACCCGGCTGCGCCGCGGCCAGTGCCCGCACGGTGTCCAGCGTGTAGCTCGGGCCCGGGCGTTCGATCTCGATGCGGTCGAGCGAGAAGCGCGGCTCGCCGGCCAGCGCCAGCCGCAGCATCGCCTCACGGTGCTCGGCGCCGGTGAGAGGTCGCGCCTTCTGCCAGGCCTGGCCGGCGGGAATCCAGCGCACCTCGTCCAGGCGCAGTTCGGCCAGCGCCGCACGCGCCAGCGCCAGGTGCGCGTTGTGCACGGGGTCGAAGCTGCCGCCGAACAGGCCGACCCGGCGCGCTGCGCTATCGGTCACGCGGCGTCACTCGGCGGCCCAGTCGCGCGGGCGCAGGAAGTCGGCATACAGCCGCGCCTCGGGCGTGCCCGGCTCCGGGTGCCAGTCGTAGCGCCATTTCACGATGGGCGGCATGCTCATCAGGATGCTCTCGGTGCGCCCGCCGCCGTGCAGGCCGAAGTGCGTGCCGCGGTCCCAGACCAGGTTGAATTCCACGTAGCGGCCGCGCCGGTAGGCCTGGAAATCGCGCTCGCGCTCGCCATAGGGCGTGTCGCGGCGGCGCTGCGTGATGGGCACGTAGGCCGGCAGGAAGGCGTCGCCCACGGCACGCATCATGGCGAAGCCGGCGTCGAAGCCGCCCTCGTTGAAGTCGTCGAAGAAGATGCCGCCCACGCCGCGCGGCTCGTTGCGGTGCCTGAGGAAGAAATACTCGTCGCACCACTGCTTGAAGCGCGGGTATTTGTCGGCACCGAAGGGCGCCAGCGCATCGCGGCAGGTGATGTGGAAGTGACGCGCGTCCTCCTCGAAGCCGTAATACGGCGTGAGGTCCATGCCGCCGCCGAACCAGGTCACTGCCGGCTGGCCCGTGGGAAAGGCCGCCAGCAGCCGCACGTTCATGTGCACCGTGGGCACGTAGGGGTTGCGCGGGTGCATGACCAGCGAAACGCCCAGGGCCTCGAACGGCGCGCCGGCCAGCTCGGCGCGGTGCTGGGTGGCCGAAGGCGGCAGCGCGGCCCCCTTCACATGGCTGAAATTGCAGCCGCCACGTTCCAGCAGGCCGCCTTCTTCCACCAGTTGCGACAGGCCGTCGCCTTCGAGCTTGCCACCGGCCGGGCGCTGCCAGCCGTCGCTGAGAAAGACCTTGCCGTCCTCGGCCTGCAGGCTGCCGACGATGCGGGCCTGCAGGCCGAGCAGGTACTCGCGCACCGGCCGGGTGTCGACGGCGGGGGCCGCGATCATGCTGCAGCGGGGGGTGCGGCGGGCGGGCTGGCCGGCTTGATGGCGCGGTGGCCGATGTCGTTGCGCCACTGCGCACCGTCGAAGTGGATGCCGCGCACCGACTCCAGTGCGCGTTGCTGTGCCAGCCGCACCGACTCGCCCAGGGCGGTGACGCACAGCACGCGGCCGCCGCTGGTGAGCAGGCGGCCGTCTTCCAGCGCGGTGCCGGCATGGAAGACCTGCAGGTCGGCGCGGCCTGCCGGCACGCCGGCGATGACGTCGCCGCTGCGCGGCGCCGCCGGGTAACCGTGCGCGGCCATCACCACGCCCAGGGCCACGCGGCGGTCCCACTGCAGTTCCACCGCGTCCAGCGAACCTTCGGTGGCGTGCATGAGCACGTCGAAGAGGTCGCTCTTCAGCCGCATGAGGATGACCTGCGCCTCGGGGTCGCCGAGCCGGCAGTTGAATTCCACCGTGCGCGGCCGGCCCTGTTCGTCGATCATGAGCCCGGCATACAGGAAGCCGGTGTAGGGCGTGCCGTCCCTGGCCATGCCGGCCACCGTGGGCAGGATGATGTCCTGCATGACCCGCGCATGCACGTTGGGCGTGACCACCGGTGCCGGCGAATAGGCGCCCATGCCGCCGGTATTGGGGCCCTGGTCGCCTTCGAAGATGCGCTTGTGGTCCTGGCTGGTGGCCAGGCTCACCACGTGCGTGCCGTCGCACAGGACGATGAAGCTGGCTTCCTCGCCGGCCATGAAGTCCTCGATGACGACGCGTGCACCATCGCCCTGCAGCATGTGGTCGATGGCGGCGTGGGCCTCGGCAGCGTCCATGGCCACCACCACGCCCTTGCCGGCGGCCAGGCCGTCGGCCTTGACGACGATGGGCGCACCGTGGCGGTCCACATGGGCATGCGCCGCGGCCGCTTCGGTGAAGGTGGCGTACAGGGCGGTGGGGATGCCGTGGCGCTGCATGAATTCCTTGGCGTAGGCCTTGGAGCTTTCCAGCTGCGCGGCGGCCTGGGTGGGGCCGAAGATGCGCAGGCCGCGGGCGCGGAAAAGGTCCACCACGCCGGCGGCCAGCGGCGCCTCGGGGCCGACCACGGTGAGCGCCACCTTCTCGGCTGCGGCAAAGTCGGCCAGGCCTGCCGGGTCGCTGATCGGCACGTTGCGCAGGCCGGGGTCGGCTGCGGTGCCGCCGTTGCCCGGGGCCACGTAGACGGCCTGCACGCGTTCGCACTGCTTCAACTTCCAGGCCAGCGCGTGTTCGCGGCCGCCACTGCCGATGACCAGGACCTTCATCGCGCGCTCACTCTTCGAGCAAGGCGTTGTGATACACGTCCTGCACGTCGTCGAGATCCTCGATCACGTCCAGCAGCTTCTGCATGCGCTGCGCGTCTTCGCCCGTGAGATCGATCTCGTTCTCGGCGCGCATGGTCACCTCGGCCAATTCGGGTGTCAGGCCGGCGGCTTCGAGCGCCGCCTTCACCGCCTCGAAGGCCAGCGGCGCGGTCAGCACCTCCACGGCGCCGTCGCCGTCGGTGATCACGTCGTCGGCGCCGGCCTCCAGCGCCACTTCCATGATCTTGTCCTCGCTGGTGCCGGGCGCGAACACGAGTTGCCCACGATGCCTGAACTGGAAGGCCACGCTGCCTTCCTGCCCCAGGTTGCCGCCGTATTTGCTGAAAGCGTGGCGCACCTCGGCCACCGTGCGCACGCGGTTGTCGGTCATGCAGTCCACGATGACCGCCGCGCCACCGATGCCGTAGCCCTCGTAGCGGATCTCCTCGTAGCTCACGCCTTCGAGGTTGCCCGTGGCCTTGTCGATATTGCGCTTGACGGTGTCCACCGGCAGGTTCACCGCCTTGGCCTTATCGATGGCCAGCCGCAGCCGCGGGTTGGCGCCGGGGTCACCGCCGCCCAGCCGCGCCGCGACCATGATCTCGCGGATCACGCGTGTCCAGGCCTTGCCGCGCTTTTCGTCCTGGCGGCCCTTGCGATGCTGGATATTGGCCCATTTGGAGTGACCGGCCATGCTGCCCTGCTTTTCTGAAGGAAACGCAAATTTTAGCCGGCCACCCTTGGCTCGCCGCCGGCGGCTTGCTACCGTTGCGGCCAGGAGGAAACCGCCATGGACTTCGACAGCTTCCTGAACCAGGCCTGGGACGAACACGCCACCGACACGGCCGGGGTGGCGCAGCGCCTGGCGGCAGACGGACCGGACCTCGTGACCGAAGAGGCGCAGCTCACTTCACTGGCGAACCTTGTGCACCACGTTTACGGTGAACACCTCGGCCATTGGTCCGCGGGCCGGGCAATGCTGCAGCGCCTGGCCGCCCACCCCGCCTGCGGCGCAGGTGGGTCCGCCAGCGCGGCGCTGCGACGATTCCAGGCCAGCCTGGCGCTGTGCGAAGAAGGGGTCGACGAGCGTGCCGCCATGACCGCCTCCGACCGCATCCGGGTCACGGTGCTTGCCGCAGCCAACCTGGCCGAGCGCGACACGGCGCGGGCCAGCAGCCTGCTCGGCGACGCGCTGGCCGAAGCCGAGCGCAATGGCCTGGATGCCACCGATCCGGCGCACCGCGCCGTGGCCGTCACCGGCAACAACCTGGCCTGCGCGCTGGAGGAAAAGGCCCACCGCACGCCAATGGAGCGCGCCCTGATGATCACGGCCGCCCAGGCCGCACGTCGCCACTGGGCGCTGGCCGGCGGCTGGCTGGAGACCGAGCGCGCCGAATACCGGCTGGCCATGACCTGGCTGCAGGCCGGCGACCCCGCGCTGGCGCGCCACCACGCGCAGCAATGCCTGGCCCTCGTTCAGGCCAACGGCTCGGTGCCGCTGGAACGCTTCTTCGGCCACGAAGCGCTGGCACTGGCCGAGGCGGCCGACGGCAACGCTGCGGGTCGCGCCGCCGCGGTGACGCAGGCCAGCGAGGCCTTCGCCGCGCTGGATGAAGCCGACCGCGGCTGGTGCCAACCCACGCTGGACAAGCTGCTGGCGCTCACCCCCTGAACAGGCGGTGGCGGCGGCCCGTGCCCGGCATGCCGCACGGGTGCTGCAATAGACTGCGGCTCACTGCGACCCAACGCCGCCCACGAAAGCCCAGCGATGCCCGAACCCATCCTCGTCGCCAAGCACGGCGACATCGAATGCCACCTGCTGCCCGCCCTGGCCAACCGCCACGGCCTGATCACCGGCGCCACCGGCACCGGCAAGACGATCACGCTGCAGACACTGGCCGAAAGCTTCAGCCGCATCGGCGTGCCGGTGTTCATGGCCGACGTGAAGGGCGACCTCACCGGCATCAGCCAGACCGGCGCGCTGCCGGCCAAGGTGGCCGCCATCCTGAAGGACCGCGGCCTGCCGCTGCCCGCGCCGACGGTGTGCCCGGCCACGCTGTGGGACGTCTACGGCGAGCAAGGCCACCCGGTGCGCGCCACCGTCTCCGACATGGGCCCGCTGCTGCTGTCGCGCATGCTGGCGCTGAACGAAACGCAGGGCGGCGTGCTCAACCTGGCGTTCAAGATCGCCGACGACCACGGCCTGCTGCTGCTGGACATGAAGGACCTGCGCGCCATGCTGCAGCACCTGGGCGACAACGCCAAGGCCTTCACCACCGAGTACGGCAACATCAGCGCCGCCAGCATCGGCGCCATCCAGCGCGGGCTGATGCAGATCGAGCAGCAGGGCGGCGACCAGTTCTTCGGCGAGCCCATGCTCGATATCGCCGACTTCATGCAGACCGTCGACGGCCGCGGTGTGGTCAATATCCTGGCCGCCGACAAGCTGATGAACTCGCCGCGGCTGTACGCCACTTTCCTGCTGTGGATGCTGAGCGAGCTGTTCGAGACGCTGCCCGAGGTGGGCGACCTCGACAAACCCAAGCTGGTGTTCTTCTTCGACGAGGCGCACCTGCTGTTCAACGACGCGCCCAAGGCGCTGATCGAGAAGATCGAACTCGTCGTGCGGCTGGTGCGCAGCAAGGGCGTGGGCGTGTATTTCGTGACGCAGAACCCGCTCGACGTGCCCGACACCGTGCTGGCGCAACTGGCCAACCGTGTGCAGCATGCGCTGCGCGCCTTCACACCGCGCGACCAGAAGGCGGTGAAGGCAGCGGCCGAGACGATGCGGCCGAACCCGTTGATCGGCGACATGGCCGCGGCCATCACCGAGCTGGCCGTCGGCGAGGCTTTGGTGAGCTTTCTCGACGCCAAGGGCCGGCCGAGCGTGACCGAGCGTGTCTTCGTGCTGCCGCCGGGCAGCCAGATCGGGCCCATCACGCCGCAGCAGCGGCAGGCGCTGATGGCCTCTTCCTTGGTGGCGGGCACCTACGAGAAGACGGTCGACCGCGAATCGGCGCACGAGATCCTGCGGGGTCGCACGGAAGCTCCGGCCGCGGCGGCGCCGCAGGCCGGCGGCCCGCGCACACCGACGATCCCCGGTGCGCCACCGGCACAGGCTGGCGGAAGTGCCGCGGGAGGTGGCCTGCTCGACGGCCTGAAGGACGCCATCTTCGGCACCACCGGACCACGCGGCGGGCGCTATCCGGGCCTGGCCGAGAAGGCCGCATCGTCGGCGGTGCGCAGTGTCGGTTCGGCGGTCGGCCGCGAGCTGATCCGCGGCGTGCTCGGCTCGCTGCTGGGCGGCACGAAGCGGCGGTAGCGCCTGGCCCGGCGCCGGTTTGCCGGCGCCGGCCGAATGGCCGCTCCCATGACGAACGCGGCCGCGGCAGGCGTCAGGAAAAGACGGGCGGCACGCCGCCGTGCGGCGAAAGGGCGCGTCGGGGCCGCTCAGCGCGACCCAGGCCGCCGCTTCGGTGGCCGGACGGTCGCCGCCCCGGTCTCCCGCGGCGGCAACCCCGTATGCTGCGTCAGCACTCGCCCGCGCGTTACCGTGGACGTGCGCGCCCCGGCCTCGGTGCTGTTCTTGCGCCGCGCGCTCACGTAGCCGCCGTCGGTGGCCGGCTGGAAGCTGGGGATCAGGTGGTGCTTGCCGTTGCCGATGAGGTCGGCGCGGCCCATGGATTTGAGCGCCGCGCGCAGCAGCGGCCAGTTGTTCGCATCGTGCCAGCGCAGAAAGGCCTTGTGCAGCCGGCGGCGCTTTTCGCCGCGCACGACATCGACCTTCTCCGCCCGCGCCGCCGGCCCTTCGGTCTGCCGGCTGATGCCTTTCAGCGGATTCAGGCCGGAGTGGTACATCGCCGTGGCCGTGGCCATGGGCGAAGGGTAGAAGGTCTGCACCTGGTCGGCCTTGAAGCCGTTCTTCTTCAGCCACAGCGCCAGGTTCATCATGTCCTCGTCGCTGGTGCCGGGGTGCGCGGCGATGAAGTACGGAATCAGGTACTGCTTCTTTCCGGCCTCGGCGCTGTACTGCTCGAACATCTTCCTGAAGCGCTCGTAGTTGCCGATGCCGGGCTTCATCATCTTGGAAAGCGGCCCGCCTTCGGTGTGCTCGGGCGCGATCTTCAGGTAGCCGCCCACGTGGTGCTGCACCAGTTCCTTCACATATTCCGGGCTCTGCACCGCCAGGTCGTAGCGCAGGCCGCTGCCGATGAGCACCTTCTTCACGCCGCGCAGCGAACGCGCGCGCCGGTACAGCTTCACGAGCGGGCCGTGGTCGGTATTCAGGTTGGGGCAGATGCCGGGGTAGACGCAGCTCGGCTTGCGGCAGGCGGCTTCGATGGCGGTGCTCTTGCAGCCGATGCGCCACATGTTGGCGGTGGGGCCGCCGAGGTCGCTGACGACGCCGGTGAAGCCCTTCACCTTGTCGCGCATCTCCTCGATCTCGTGAATGATCGAGTCCTCGCTGCGGCTCTGGATGATGCGGCCTTCGTGCTCGGTGATGCTGCAGAAGGTGCAGCCGCCGAAGCAGCCGCGCATGATGTTGACGCTGAAGCGGATCATCTCCCAGGCCGGGATCTTGGTGGCCCCGTCGTGGCCGCCGCCGGCGTCGGCATACGCCGGGTGCGGGCTGCGCGCGTAGGGCAGGCCGAACACGTGGTCCATCTCGGGCGTGGTGAGCGGGATCGGCGGCGGGTTGATCCAGACGTCGCGCGCTGTGGTGTCGCTGCCGTGGCGCTGCACCAGCGCCCGCGCATTGCCGGGGTTGGTCTCCAGGTGCAGCACGCGGTTGGCGTGGGCGTAGAGCACGGCGTCGCTCTTCACCTGCTCGTAGGCCGGCAGGCGAATGACGAGCCGCTCGCGCGGCGGCATCTTCACCGCGCCGGCCTTGCGCGACACCGGCAACGCGATGGTCCTGACACCCTCTCCCGCCAGCGGGAGAGTGGGCGAAGACTCCTGCGAACAGGTCTGTCCTTTCGATGCCGCCACCTCGGCCGTCGTCAGGTACGGGTTGATATGCTCGTCCACGCGCCCCGGCCGGTCGACTTCGGTCGAATCGAGCTCGAACCAGCCCGGCCGCGGCCCGCGCACCATGAAGGCGGTGCCGCGGATGTCGGTCAGGCTTTCCACCGGCTGCCGCGCCGCCAGGCGGTGCGCCACCTCGATGATCGCGCGCTCGGCGTTGCCGTACAGCAGCAGGTCGGCCTTGCTGTCGACCAGGATGCTGCGCCGCACCTTGTCCTGCCAGTAGTCGTAGTGCGCGATGCGGCGCAATGAAGCCTCGATGCCGCCGATGACCACCGGCACCGAGGGCCAGGCTTCCTTGCAGCGCTGGGTATAGACCAGTGTGGCGCGGTCGGGCCGCTTGTCGGCGGCGCCGCCGGGCGTATAGGCGTCGTCGCTGCGGATCTTGCGGTCCGCCGTGTAGCGGTTGATCATCGAGTCCATGTTGCCGGCCGCCACGCCGAAGAACAGGTTCGGCTGGCCCAGCGCCTTGAACGGCTGGGCACTCTGCCAGTCGGGCTGGGCGATGATGCCGACGCGAAAACCTTGCGCCTCGAGCACGCGGCCGATCACCGCCATGCCGAAGCTGGGGTGGTCCACGTAGGCGTCGCCGGTGACGATGACGATGTCGCAGCTGTCCCAGCCGAGCGCGTCCATTTCCTGCCGGCTCATGGGCAGGAAGGGCGCGGGGCCGAACCGCTTGGCCCAGAACGGGCGCCAGCTGGTGATCGGCTTGGCCGAAGGCGTCGCAGATGGCGCAGTCACCGCAGGATCGGTGCGCGCCGGCGGGGTGGCGGTGGCAGGCAAGGCGGGCGGGCCGGCAGCGCCGGCGTGGTGCCGGCGCAGTGCCGGCGAAGAGCGGATTGTCCGCGCTTGCGCCCCGGCGCGGCGCGTCTGGGGGCATGCCGGCTCAAGTGCGGCCGCAGCGCTGCCGATACCGCAGGTCATGGAAGGAGCGCTGTTCCTCATCGGCCTGGCCTTCGCCGCCCTGCTGGTGGTGGCCGTTGGCGTGGCCTGGTGGGAGCAGACCGGCAGCGCGGGGCGCGCTGACGCAGCGTCCGGACCGCAACATGTGCTGGTGGTGGACCTGCACCTGGACCACCTGGCCGACCTGCCCGATCCCGAAACACCGCCCGCCGGCGACCGTGCCCGGCGCGACGCCGTGCTCGGCCACGCCATGACGCGCATGGCGCAGCCGCCGCCTTCTTCGATCGCGTGGATCGAAACCCGGCCCATGGTGGCACCCGGCCCGCGCGCCGAGCCGGTTCCTTCGTCCTGGGGCTGACCCCCGGCGTTCAGCCGGCGGCCACGCCGCTGGGCAGCGGCACGACGGCGCCGGTGCCGGGTTCGCCCTCGTCGCCCTCGTCCACTTCCTCGCCCAGGAAGCCGCCGCTCTGGTGCGCCCACAGCCGGGCGTAGATGCCGCCGGCGGCGAGCAGGCTCCTGTGGTCGCCCATCTCGACGATGCGGCCATGGTCCATCACCACCAGGCGGTCCATGGCGGCGATGGTCGACAGCCGGTGTGCGATGGCCACCACCGTCTTGCCCTGCATCAGCGTGTCCAGGCTGGCCTGGATGGCGGCCTCGACCTCGCTGTCCAGCGCGCTGGTGGCTTCGTCCAGCAGCAGGATCGGCGCGTCCTTGAGCATCACGCGGGCAATGGCCACACGCTGGCGCTGGCCGCCGGAGAGCTTGACGCCGCGCTCGCCCACGTGGGCGTCGTAGCCCTTGCGGCCCTTCTGGTCGGCCAGGCCCAGGATGAAGTCGTGCGCCTCGGCACGTTCGGCCGCGCGCAGCATCTCGGCGTCGCTGGCGTCGGGGCGGCCGTAGACGATGTTGTCGCGCACGCTGCGGTGCAGCAGCGAGGTGTCCTGCGTGACCATGCCCACCTGCCGGCGCAGGCTTTCCTGGGTGACGCCGGCGATGTCCTGCCCGTCCACCTGAATGTGGCCGCCCTCCACGTCGTACAGCCGCAGCAGCAGGTTGACGATGGTGCTCTTGCCGGCGCCCGAGCGGCCGACCAGGCCGATCTTCTCGCCCGGCCGGATGACGAGCGAGAAGCCGTCGACCACCTTGCGCGCGCCGCCGTAGGAAAAGCTCACGTCCTCGAAGCGCACCTCGCCGCGCGTCACCGCCAGCGGCTGCGCGCCGGGCCGGTCGACCACCGAGCGCGTGCGCGACAAGGTGGCCATGCCGTCCTGCACGGTGCCGATATGTTCGAACAGCGTGGCCATCTCCCACATCACCCAGTGCGAGATGCCGTTCAGCCGGAAGGCCATGGCCGCGGCCGCCGCCACCGCGCCCACGCCCACCGCGCCCTGCGTCCACAGCAGCAATACCGTGGCCGAGATGGAGGCGATGAGCAGCACGCTCAGCACCTGGTTGACGACCTCGAAGCCCGTCACCAGCCGCATCTGGCTGTAGGCGGTGACCATGAATTCCTTCATCGCGCCGCGCGCAAAGTGCGCCTCGCGGTGCGAGTGCGAAAACAGCTTCACGGTGGCGATATTGGTATAGGCGTCGGTCACGCGCCCCGTCATCAGCGAGCGTGCGTCGGCCTGCTGCTGCGCCACGCGGCCCAGCTTCGGCACGAAGTACCCACAGCGTCAGCACGTACAGCGCCAGCCAGCCCAGGAAGGGCACCATCAGCCAGGCGTCGAAGGCGCCCACCACCGCCACCATGGTCACGAAATAGATCACCACGTAGACCAGGATGTCGGTGAAGATGAGCCAGGTATCGCGCACCGCCAGCGCCGTCTGCATGACCTTGGTGGCGATGCGGCCGGCGAATTCGTCCTGGTAAAAGCCCATGCTCTGCTCGAGCATCAGGCGGTGGAAATTCCAGCGCAGGCGCATCGGGAAATTGCTGAACACGCCCTGGTACTTGAACAGCGCCTGCGCGCCGGCCAGGAAGATGCTGCCAGCCAGCACCGCGGCCAGCACGGCCAGGGTGCCGCCATGCTCCTGCCACAGCGCGGCCGGCGGC
The DNA here is from genome assembly GCA_034522875.1 of Rubrivivax sp. Taxonomy (GTDB): domain Bacteria; phylum Pseudomonadota; class Gammaproteobacteria; order Burkholderiales; family Burkholderiaceae_C; genus Rubrivivax. The sequence goes on from JAXHKY010000003.1 coordinate 46,229, forward strand.
ACGACGGCCAGCGCGTCGACCACGTGCGCCATCATGCTGAACAGCAGCGCCTCGAAGGCGCCGATGCCGGCGGTGAACAGCGTCACCAGCAGCAGGTAGGGCCGCACGCCGCGCGAGTTTTCCCACAGGAAGGCGACGAAGCGGCGCGGCGGTGGCGGTGGCAGCGCATCCGGGTAGGGATGCACCAGGGATTCGAATTTGGCGAACAAGAAAGCTCCTGGGCAGCGCCTCGTGGGCGCCTTGTTCAATACCGGACTGGCGGGTTCATCGCCGTGCCGGCAGCGGGCGCTGGATTATCGGTGCCGGCCCGCAGGAAAGATCCACCCGCAACGACAAACCCCCTGAACCGTTGCCGGCCAGGGGGCGGGTGGCCGAGGCCACCGGTGGGGCTCCGGAGGTATGGGGTCCGGGGCTCCTGATGCGCAGGGACTGCGCCATCGTTGATGCCTGCATGCAGGCAAGCTCGACCATAAGCCATGCCCCGGTTCGCTGCAAGCCTTACCCGAGCGTGAGTCGTGAATTGCTGCGGATCGGCATGCGCATCAGCGGCCCGCCATCACCGCGACATCAGCCCCGCCACCAGTGACTGCACGCGCTGCTGCACCGCAGCGTCCATGGTGATGGCCCGCCCCCATTCGCGCGCCGTTTCGCCCGGCCATTTGTGGGTGGCATCCAGCCCCATCTTGCCGCCCAGCCCGCTCACCGGCGAGGCGAAGTCCAGGTAGTCGATCGGCGTGTTTTCCACCAGCAGCGCATCGCGCACCGGGTCCATGCGCGTGGTCACGGCCCAGATCACTTCCTTCCAGTCGCGCACGTCCACGTCGTCGTCGGTGACGACGATGAACTTGGTATACATGAACTGGCGCAGGAAACTCCACACGCCGAACATCACGCGCTTGGCATGCCCCGGGTAGGCCTTCTTGATGGAGATCACCGCCAGCCGATAGCTGCAACCCTCGGGCGGCAGGTAGAAGTCCACGATCTCGGGAAACTGCTTCTGCAGGATGGGCACGAAGACTTCGTTCAGCGCCACGCCCAGCACCGCCGGTTCGTCGGGCGGCTTGCCGGTGTAGGTGGAGTGGTAGATGGGGTCCTGGCGGTGCGTCAGGCGGTTCAGGCGGAAGACCGGGAACCAGTCCTGTTCGTTGTAGTAGCCGGTGTGGTCGCCGAACGGTCCCTCCAGCGCGTGCAGATAGCCGCCCTTCTCCTTCACCGGCACGCCGGCCTCGGACACCCCTTCGTAGCCCGCCGGCGCCGGCGGAATGTGCCCCTCGAGCACGATCTCGGCGCTGGCCGGCACCTGCAGCATGAGGCCGCCCTCGCCCACGCCGGAGTCCACCACCTCGGTGCGGCTGCCGCGCAGCAGGCCGGCGAACTGGTATTCCGACAGCGTGTCGGGCACCGGCGTCACCGCGCCCAGGATGGTGGCCGGGTCGGCACCCAGCGCCACCGCCATGGGAAACGCCTGCCCCGGGTTGGCGCGCGCGAATTCGCGGAAGTCCAGCGCGCCGCCGCGGTGCGCCAGCCAGCGCATGATCACCTCGCGCCGGCCGATCACCTGCTGGCGGTAGATGCCCAGGTTCTGCCGCAGCCGCGGCGCGGCCACGCCCTGCGGCCCGCGCGTGACGACCAGGCCCCAGGTGATGAGCGGGCCGGCGTCTTCGGGCCAGCAGGTCTGCACCGGCAGCGCGCCCAGGTCGATGTCACCGCCCTCCAGCACCACTTCCTGGCAGGGCGCGCGGCGCTGCACGGCGGGTTTCATGTCCCACACCGCCTTCACCATGTGCAGCAGCTTGCCGGCGTCCTTCAGGCCCTTGGGCGGCTCGGGTTCCTTCAGCGCCGCCAGCAGCCGGCCCACGTCGCGCAGATCCGACAAGGACCCGGCTCCCATGCCCAGGGCCACTCTCTTGGGGGTGCCGAAGAGGTTGATCAGGCAGGGAATCTTGTAACCGAGCGGCTGCGTGCAGAGCACCGCGGGCCCGCCGGATCGCAGCAGTTGGTCGCCGATGGCCGTCATTTCCAGCTTCGGCGACACCGGCTGGTCGAGTTTTCGCAACTCGCCGAGCATCTCGAGCTGGGCCATGAAGTCGCGCAAGTCCCTGTACTTCATACGAATTTGTCGTTAGAGGATGATTCGTTATTCTTGACCGTATATGAGACGGTTCCTAGAATCCGCTCAAACCTGAAATCACAGGGTTTACCCGCGTCATTGAGCCCGAGCTCGGTGGGCAGCGGGAACGAGCTTCCCGCGCGGCACGACGCAACCCGTCACAGGGTGTTGCATGCCAGCGAACCATTATTGCCGTGGCCTCGCCCGAGGCGCCCTGCTGTGGGCACATCGGGCGCTGCCACGGGCTGCAGGAGAAAACATGATGCGAGCCTTAGTCAAGTTGCGCCAGGCGCGTGACGCCGGCACCCGCACGGTCGTGGCGTTTGCCGCCGACGTGGGCCGTGGCCTGCTGGAGGTCAGCCACAACACGCTGGCCCTGGTGGGTTTGGCGGCACTGGCCGTGCTGGCGCTGGCCCTGGGCCGCGCCGACGTGCGCCACCAGGTGGAGGTGACGGCGCTGGAATGGCTGCAGACGCGGCATGAAGAACGCACGCTGGCCAGTGGCGACCTGCTGGCCATGGTGGCCGAGCCCGAAGCGGTGGCCCGTGCCACTGCCACCAACGTGGCCGAACTGCCGCGTGAACAAGCCTCGCTCACGAACTGGATCGCGCGCCGCTACAAGGTGGCCCCCGAGGCCGTGGGTGCGCTGGTGCAGGAGGCCTATGCCCTGAGCAAGCGCGCCGGGCTGGACCCGACGCTGATCCTGGCCATCATGGCCGTGGAGTCCAGCTTCAACCCCTTCGCGCAGAGCCCGGTGGGTGCCCAGGGCCTGATGCAGGTGATGACGCGCGTGCACGACGACAAATATTCGGCCTTCGGCGGCGTGCACGCCGCCTTCGACCCCATCAGCAACCTGCGCGTGGGCGTGCAGGTGCTCAAGGAATGCATCGCGCGCGCCGGCAGCGTGCAGGCGGGCCTGCGTTACTACGTGGGCGCGGCGCTGCTGGAAAGCGACGGCGGCTACGCCGCGCGCGTGATGCTGGAACAGGACCACATGCGCAACGTGGCCAGCGGCAAGAAGGTGCCGCTGAACGCCAGCAACAAGCCGCCCAAGACATTGGAGGCCAGCCTGCCGGTGGAATCGCTGCCGTCGGTGGTGCCCGACGCCGAAGACAAGGCCACGCCGGCGCACGAGCAGGTGGCACTGCTCGTACGCTGACCCGGCGCTTACCCGGCGCTTACCCGGCGCTAAGGCGGCGCTGTTTCGGCCCTGATGACCCGGCGCTGAACCCGCCAAGCTACACTGCGGCCCTGCGCGACTGGCGATAGGGGCGGCTTGCGCCCCGAGGTGGAAGACCACCGGGAAGCGCAGGCCGCGGCGGTTTCGAGCCAGCGGCATCCGCCGTTCGCCTGGGCAGCCCTCGACCACGCCTGAGACGCCCCAGGGCGGCGGCCCGGTCGGTGGCCCTTGCACCCCGAAGAGGACTGCCATGTTCGACCGCACGCTTTCCACCGTGGCCCAAACGGACCCGGAAACCTGGGCCGCCATCGAGGCCGAGAACCGCCGCCAGGAAGAGCATATCGAGCTCATCGCCAGCGAGAACTACGCCAGCCCGGCCGTGATGGCAGCGCAGGGCTCGCAGATGACCAACAAATACGCCGAGGGCTACCCCGGCAAGCGCTACTACGGCGGCTGCGAATATGTCGACGTGGTGGAGAACCTGGCCATCGAACGCGCCAGGCAACTCTTCGGCGCGGGCTTTGCCAACGTGCAGGCCAACAGCGGCAGCCAGGCCAACCAGGCGGTGTTCTTCGGCCTGCTGCAACCCGGCGACACCATCATGGGCATGAGCCTGGCCGAAGGCGGCCACCTCACCCACGGCATGGCGCTGAACATGAGCGGCAAGTGGTTCAAGGTGGTGAGCTACGGCCTGGACGCGCAGGAAGCCATCGACTACGACGCCATGGAGCGGCTGGCGCACGAACATCGGCCCAAGCTCATCATCGCCGGCGCCAGCGCGTACAGCCTGCGCATCGACTTCGAGCGCTTCGCCAAGGTGGCCAAGGCCGTGGGCGCCGTTCTCCTGGTGGACATGGCGCACTACGCGGGCCTGATCGCCGCCGGCGTCTACCCCAACCCGCTGCCCTTCGCCGACGTGGTGACCAGCACCACGCACAAGAGCCTGCGCGGCCCGCGCGGCGGCATCGTGCTCACCAACGACGAGGCGGTGGCCAAGAAGATCAACAGCGCCATCTTCCCCGGCATCCAGGGCGGGCCGCTGATGCACGTCATCGCCGCCAAGGCGGTGGCCTTCAAGGAAGCGCTGGCGCCCGAGTTCAAGGTCTACCAGCAGCAGGTGGTGACGAATGCCCGCGTGCTGGCCGAGACGCTGGCCGAGCGCGGCCTGCGCATCGTGAGCGGCCGCACCGAAAGCCATGTGATGCTGGTGGACCTGCGCCCCAAGGGTCTGACGGGCAAGGAAGCCGAGGCCATCCTGGGCGCGGCGCACATGACCTGCAACAAGAACGGCATTCCCAACGACCCGCAGAAGCCCATGGTCACCAGCGGCATCCGGCTGGGCACGCCGGCGATGACGACACGCGGCTTCAGGGAAGACCAGGCGCGGCAGACGGCGCACCTGATCGCCGACGTGCTGGACCAGCCGCGCGACGAAGCCAACCTGGCCACGGTGCGCGCCAAGGTGGCGGCGCTGACGCGCGACTTCCCCGTCTATCGCTGACCCGACCGGGCCCTCTACCCCCTACCCCCTACCCCTTACCGAAAGCCATCGCGCAAGCGCTGGGACACCCTCCGCAGCCTGGTGTCGCCACGCCAGTCCCAGACCCTACCTCCAACAGTCGGCATCCCCGGTACATTTCTGCAAGGTTCAAGCTACGGAGGCAGCATGACACGCCCACTGATCGTGGTTGACCCCGAAATCCAGAGCGGGGCACCCGTCTTCGCTGGGACCCGGGTGCCCATTCAGAACCTCTTTGACTATCTCGAAGAGGGTGATTCGCTGGATGTCTTCCTGAAGCAGTTCCCTTCGGTCACTCGGCAGCAAGCCATCGCGGTTCTGGAGTTGGCCCGCGCTTCTTTGGTACCCGATGCGCATCCTGCTTGACGAATCTCTGCCTCACGACCTCGCGTCGCTCGTCCGAGGCCACGCCGTCTCTACGGTACAAGAAGAAGGATGGTCCAGCGTCAAGAACGGCAAGCTTCTGGCCCTTGCTGCCATGCGGTTCGACGTATTCCTCACTGCGGATCGCAACCTTGAATTCCAGCAAAACTTGGCGAAGCTGCCTCTGGCGGTGGTTGTGTTGCTCGCCCGCAAGAACCGCATTCAAGACATCGAGCCTTTGCTTCCCGCGCTCGAAAAAGCCTTGAATCACCTGGTCCCGCGGACGCTCACCAAGGTTGGAGCCTGACGGCGGTACACCAGAGCCAGGCCGGTGGTACGCGGTACATTTTCACCGGCTGAGCGCTGGCGTCCCGCCGCCGTCGGCCACTTGAACCTTCAATAGCTCTTTCAGGCCCTGAACCCGCATGCGCTGCCCCTACTGCGCCCACGAAGAGACCCAGGTCGTGGAGACGCGCGAGTCCGACGAAGGCGACGTCATCCGCCGCCGCCGCCGCTGCCTGAAGTGCGACAAGCGCTTCACCACCTACGAGCGGCCCGAGATTGCGCTGCCGGCGGTGGTGAAGAAGGACGGCGCGCGCGTCGAGTTCGACCCCGCCAAGCTGCGCGCTTCCATGCTGCTGGCGCTGCGCAAGCGCCCGGTGAGCATGGAGCAAGTGGAAGCGGCGCTGGAGCGCATCCAGGAAAAACTGCTGGCCAGCGCGGCGAAGGAAATTCCCAGCGCGCGGCTGGGGGAGCTGGTGATGCGCGAGCTGAAGCGCATCGACAAGGTGGCCTACGTTCGCTTTGCCTCGGTGTACCGCGAGTTCGAGGACGTGGACGCGTTCCGGCAGCTGATCCGGGACATCTGATCCAAAGCCTGACCCGGACATCCCCCGGCCGGGGGATGTGGTGAGGGGCCCACCTCAGGGCCGGGGGCGATGCCCTCGCGATGGGGACGCGCGGCGGCGCATGAATTCCTACAGTGAGCGCCATGCCCTCACTGCCTGGAGCCACGAAGATGAAGCGCCACCCCGCCCCCCGCCGCCAGCGCGGCACCACGCTGGTCGAAGCCGCCACCGTGACCGCCATCGTGTCCATCGTCACCGCCATGGCGCTGCCGGGTTTCGGCCCCAGCGTGGAACGGCGCCATATCGAAGGGGCCGCCGCGCAGCTGGAGACCGACCTGCAACTGGCCCGCGCCACGGCGGTGGCGAGCAACGCCGGCGTGCGCGTGAGCTTTCACGCCCTGGCCGACGGCGGCAGCTGCTACGTGATGCACACCGGCGCCGCCGGCGACTGCGGCTGCGCGGCCGACGGCCAGCCGGTGTGCCGACCCGGCGCCGAGGCGCTGCGCACGGCGCACTATGGGCCGGGTGTGCCGGTGCGCATTGCTTCGAACAGCCGGTCGATCCTGTTCGACCCCGTGAAGGGCACCGTGACGCCCAGCGCGACCATGAAGGTGCAGGGCCGCAGCGGCGCTGCGGTGCACCAGGTGGTCAACATCATGGGGCGGGTGCGAAGCTGCTCGCCGGCACCGGCGATGGCCGGCTACAAGACTTGCTGAGCACCACCCCCTGAACGCGGGGTGGCGCGATGAACGGTCGCTGCCCGACGACGAGCGGCTGGCACGAGGGCGCGGTGGCGGGTCGGGTACCGTGATAATTCGACGAACATGATGCTCAAGTCCGCACCGAACCGGCCGAGGCACGCCCAGCGCGCCTTCACGCTCATCGAGCTGATGGTCGCGGTCGTGGTGGTGGCGCTGCTGGCGTCGGTTGCGCTGCCAAGCTTCATGGATTCGATCCGCAAGAGCCGCCGCTCGGAGGCATTCGCAGCCTTGTCGGCAGTGCAGCAGGCGCAGGAGCGGTGGCGAGGGAATAACGCCAGCTACACCACAGCGCTGGCCAATACGGCAGCTTCAGGCAGCCCGCCAAACGGGCTGGGGCTTCCGGCGACGACATCGTCGGGGTATTACACCGTTGCGCTGTCCGATGCGACTGCCACCGGCTACAAGGTCACGGCCACGGCCGTCGCTGGCAAGTCTCAGGCCGATGACGGCATTTGCGTCAGGCTGCGTATAGAGATGGCCGGTGGCAACATCGTCTATGGCTCGGCGACGGCCGCCGGCGCCTTCGACACAAGCGCCAACAACCGCTGCTGGGCCCGCTGATGCGCCGGCAAAGTGCGTTTACGCTGATCGAGTTGATGGTCGGCCTGGCCGTGGTTGCAGTGATCCTCGTGCTGGCGGCACCTTCATTCCGCGACATGATTCTGATGCAGCGCCTACGCGGCACCAGCGCCCAGCTTGTGACCGACATGCAGTTCGCACGCGCCGAAGCGGTGTCAAGACGCACGTTGTTGCGAATCAGTTTTCGCTCCAACGCTGCGATGAACTGTTACACGATCTTTACCGCGCCGTCGAATGTCACGCGATGCGACTGCCTGCTCGGTGCGGGTGTTGCCTGCCCGGCCGGCCTGACCGAAGTTCGAACCGCAGAGGTGCCCTTAAGCCGGTCGGTCAAGCTTGCACCTCCCGCCAGTCAGCCCAACAAGGCCTTCGCCTTCGACCCGACGACGGGCGGCATCTACACCATCCCGACCGACGATGCTTCGGCGCCGCTGAACGATTTCGTGGTCGAGGCCTACATCGACAACGCGCGAAAGCTCCACACGGTCATCAACCGCGCCGGCAGGCCTTCGGTGTGCGCGCCAGCCCTGTCCACGATGCCCGAAACCGCATGCCCATGATGATGCGTCCACGATCAGGTGCGCGCGGCTTCGGCCCGCAACGAGGCATGTCGCTGGTCGAACTGATGGTGGGCATCACGGTGGGCCTGTTCGTCGTGGCGGCTGCCTCCACGCTGGCGGTCAACCAGTTGTCCGACAACCGCAAGCTGCTCGTCGAAACACAGATTCAGCAGGACCTGCGCGCCACCATGGACATCATCACGCGCCAGTTGCGCCGTGCCGGCGCGGTGGACATCGGGCGTGCGCAGTCCGGCCTGGCCCTGGGCGCCACGGGAGGCGCGAAGAGCGACTTCACCGACGTTGATCTCGTTGGGACCGACGACGTCGGATTCACCTATTACCGCAACGCCGCTGAAGCCGGGCCCTACGGCTTCAAGCTCGACGGCAATGTGATCAAGACGCGCCTCGCAGGTGGCGGCTGGCAGGAGCTGACCGACGCCAACGTGCTCAAGATCACGTCATTCACGATCACAGCCGACCGCTACCCCGACCCTGCAAGCGCTTTGCGCGTAGAGGTTCTGCCCTGTCCGAAACCGTGCGCAGACGGTACCGCCAATTGCTGGCCCCAACTCGTCGTTCGGAACTACACGGTTGCGATCACGGCAGAAGCCACGGGCGACCCGGCCATCCAACGCAGCATCAGCAGCAGAGTGCGTTTGCGCAACGACTGGCTGAGCTTCAACGATCCCGCCAGTCCCACGCTGGCCTGCCCGGCATGAGCTCGACCATGCTTGCGTCAAGAATGCGGGTTGCCTTCGGCGCAACGGCGGCACCGCTGGCTCGCCAGCGTGGTGCGGCCTCGCTGGTCGTGGTCATGGTGCTGTTCTTCGTGATGGCGCTGGTGGCGGCCTATACCAGCCGCAATCTCATCTTCGAGCAGCGCACTTCGGTCAATCAATACCGCGCGACGCAGGCTTTCGAAGCTGCCGAGGCCGGGCTCGAGTGGGCCCTGGCGCAGCTCAACGGTGGGCGTATCGACGACAACTGCCTTGAAGCCGGCGCTGTGGCCACCAGCCTCAGCTTTCGCCAGCGCTACCTGGACATCGACGCCACGGCGCCGCCCGACCCGCCTACGGGAATGATCACGGCGCTGACGCAACCCGTGCTGGGTAACCCGCCACGGCGCGCCGGCTGCGTGTGGAACGGCGGCGGCTGGGCCTGCAGTTGCCCGACCGATACCGACCCCGTGCTCGCCGCACCTGCAGGCAACGGCGTCTTTCCGGCGTTCTGGGTCAGCTTCAATACGAATGGCGTTACGCGGCCGGGTGTGGTGCAGATCGTCGCCAACGGCTGCACGAGGCTCGACGCCGACTGTCTGCGCTCACTGCCTGGCGACAGCGCCCTCGAGGGGCGCGCGATGATCGTCGAGCTGCTGGCCTTGAAGTCGGCTGTCACGACGCCACCCGCAGCGGCGCTGACAACGCTTGGCGGCGCCACGGGCAGTACCGTAGCAGGCGTAAACACCGCAGCCATCAACCGTGATGCCGGCCGTGGCGGCATCACCGTGCAGGCCGGCGGCAACGTGGCCGGCGACTTTGACCTTGCCAGCACGCCAGGTACACCGCCGCTGGAATCGGTCGTCGAGTCGGACACCTCGCTGAGCAGCCTGCTCCTTGCCTTGCCCACCACGCTGCCCGCTGATCTTGTTGCTGCCGGCCATGTGCCCAACGACCGCGGCTTCGCCTCGACATTCGGCCTGTGGCCGGGCAGCTACCGCCTGCAGCCCGCCGCCGTGCAACTGACCTGCCCAGCCGGCGGCTGCAGTGCTGCGTTGGCCAATGCCGCGGTCATGAACCCCGGCCGAGTGATCTGGATCGACGGGAACCTCACCGTCGAAGCGGCAGGCGACATCGGCAGCGCGGCCGAGCCTGTCACGATCATTGTTGCCGGCGACGGTGTCGCCAACCCTGGCAACGTGAGCCTGGCCGCTGGCGCCACGGTCTACGGGCTGGTTTATGCCCGCGGTTTCGGTTCCGGCCCAGGACCCGGGCCCGATATCGTCTGGCGGGGCCCGGGTGTGGTCAGAGGGGCTGTTATCGTCGAGGGCAACTACGCCGGCACCTTGGCACCAACGATCGAATTCGACGGCGCCATCGTCGACACACTGCGCCTGCGCGCCGGCTCCTTCGTGCGCGTTCCCGGCAGTTGGAGGGACTTCCAGTGAGGGCCAGAGCCATTCGCCTGGGCCAGCGCGGGATCTCGCTCATCGAGGCCGTGGTGGCGATGGCTGTCATGGCCTTCGGCATGCTGGCCGTGATCGGCCTGCAAGTCACGCTGCGCGGCAACGGCGACATTGCCAAGCAGCGGGCCGAAGCGGTGCGCATCGCCCAGCAGGCAGTCGAGGACTGGCGCGCCATAGCCGCCATCGAGGCCACGGCCGGTGTGGTGGACTTCCAGGATCTGGTGGACGACGGGCCCACCGACATCGCAGGCATCAACGGCACCTACCGCAGGACGCGCACCGTCACCACATGGCCCGGCGGCTCGCCGCCGATGAAGACCCTGGCCGTTTCCGTTACCTGGACCGACCGCTACAGCGAACCGCAGGCGGTGGAACTGAGCACGGTCGTCGCCGGCGTTGCACCCGAGCTGGCTGGTTCGCTGGCGCTTCCGCCCACCGGCTCGCCGTCGCGGCAGCCGCGCGGGCGTAACCCCGGCATTCCGGATATCGCGAAGGAACTGGGCGACGGCACCAGCGCCCTGAAGCCGCCGGGCGCGCCCGGTATCGTGGTCTGGCGCTTCGACAACATCACCGGACTCGTCACCTTGTGCGAAACCGCCGCTGCCACGACCGCTGACCTGACGACGGCCAACGTCGTGAACTGCGCCGGCAATGCCATCGCGCTCAGCGGCTTCGTCCGCTACCACCTCGACGGCACCCAGCCTGACCTGGCCGATGCCCTGTCGCCGGCCAGCCTGCCGCCGGCGGTTCCGCTGACGGCGACGGTGGACTATTCGGCACCGGCCGTTGGCTCGACCGCCTGCTTTACCGAGGACCAGGTCGCTCCCGCGCCCTACACGGTCTATTACTGCGCGATACCGGTCACCGTGGTCGCCAGTGTCATTCCCGGCTGGAGCGGGCGTCTGACGTTCGGGCCCGCTGCCCGCATCGCCACCACCACCACCCCGGACGACCGCGACCCGGCGCGGGTGCGCATCTGCCGCTATTTCGAGACCAGCGACATGCCCAACCCGGATGACAACACCAACGACGGCGACTACACCAACGTGACGGTGCCGGTGGCCAACCAGAACTACCTGGCGGTGAATGCGGGCGACGGCGCTGTGGTCTTCGACTGCCCGACCCAGATTGTGGTGACCAAGCCGGTGACCAAGCAGCACCAGCCCTGACCCCCGCGGGACGGCGCAGCCTAGACTTGTGCCCATGCGCGCCCTGGACCGTGAACGACTCAGCGAAGCTCTGGTCCTGGCCGAGTCGTCCTTCGGCCTTTGCGAACCGAATCCCCGCGTCGGCTGCATCGTCGGCCGCGAAGATGGCAGCGTGCTCGGCCGCGGCGCCACTCAGCAGGCCGGTGGTCCGCATGCAGAGATCATGGCGCTGCGCGACGCTCAGGCCAGCGGCCACGACCTGCGCGGCGCCACGGTCTGGGTGACGCTGGAACCCTGTGCCCACCACGGCCGCACCCCGCCCTGCTGCGACGCGCTGATCGAAGCCGGCCTCGCCCGCGTCGTCGTGGCCGTAGGTGATCCGTTTCCACAGGTCGCGGGCGCCGGCATTGCCCACCTGCGCGCCGCCGGCATCCGGGTAGAAATGGCCGATGCGCAGACTGCGCTTTTGGCCTGGAACCTGAATATCGGCTTCTTCTCGCGTGTGCTGCGCGCTCGCCCTTGGGTACGCGTGAAGCTTGCCGCCTCGCTGGACGGGCGCACCGGCCTGGACAACGGCATCAGCCAGTGGATCACGGGCGAAGCCGCCCGCGTCGACGGCCATGCCTGGCGCAAGCGCGCGTCAGCCATACTGACCGGGGTCGGCACGGTGCTGGCCGACGATCCGCGGCTGGACGTGCGCCTGGTACCCGCCACCTGGCAGCCGCTGCGCGTGGTGGCCGACTCTGCGCTACGAACCCCGGCGGCGGCGCGCCTGCTGGCCCCGCCGGGGCGCGCCCTCATCGTCACGGCAGGCCGCGAAAGCGCACGGGCCGCCGAACTCGAGCGCAGCGGTGCCGAGTTGCTGGCGTTGCCGGGCGCAGACGGCCGCGTTGATCTGGCCGCACTGGCCGCTGAACTCGGCCGCCGCGGTGTCAATGAACTTCATGTGGAAAGCGGGCCTGGTCTGACGACGGCGCTGCTGAAGTGCCGCCTCGTCGACGAACTCCTGCTCTACATGGCGCCCCGCTTGCTCGGTGGGCAGCGCGGCATGGTGGACTGGGAGCCGCTGCACCGCCTGCAAGACAGTCTGGACTTCGAGTGGGCCGAGCTCGCCTCCGTCGGCCGTGACATGCGTGCGCGACTGAACCCGGCGGGGCTGCGCTTCGGTCCCGGCACACACCGTGCACAGCTGTCGGTGGAATTTACAACCGCTCTGCCCACCCCGAATAAGGGATTGGCCGCCAGGTCATTGATTTTTATGATTTTTTCAAGACTGGCATCGGTCTTGCACACAGACATGAAAAGTGGCGTTTGTGCCATCAGCTATGAGCTTCCGGAGCATCTCATGACAGGACATTTTTCGCTCAAGGCTGCTGTTCTGCTGGCCATCGCCTCCGGCGCCCTGGGTTCGGCTCAAGCCGCTCCGCAGGTGTTCCTGGCCACCAATACTGAGGCAGCCGGAAGGGTCGTCGATGGTTCGGGCAACGCCAACCCGGTTGCGCAGCGCAATCTGTTTCAAGCCGCTCTGGACCCGGCGAAGGTCATTCGGGAGACGTTTGATCAGCAGGCTATTGGTGAGACCGTTCTGGGGACGCCACTCAACATCTTTGGCGTAGCTGCCACCTTGACTCCGACGGACGATGGGACCGTGCAGGGCAGCGCGCGAGTTCGGGAGGATCCTTATGCGGGCGGGGGCACCTTTCTTGGCCGCTTCAATTCAACCGGCGATCCAGGCGCCTTGCCGGCTTCCCCGGGTACCGCGAATGCAAGGTGGTGGGAAACCAGCGCCAAAACCACGACGCTGAATTTCACCAACCCGATCTCGACCTTCGGGCTCTTTCTCACCGATCTTGGCGACTTCGACGGCGCGTTCATGGTTGACATCTTCGACGCTGCAGGTGCGAGTCTCTACAGTAATACCCTGGCCTCCGTTGGCACGAACACCGCAAACGGTTCGCTGACCTTCTTCGGCTATGTCGGTGACGTCACCCTCGGCAAGGTGGTTTTCACGCTCAATCAGAACTGTGGCGGTACTAGCACTCCTTCTTGCGACGTCGGTCTGTACGACTTCGTCGGCTTCGACGACCTCATCACCGGTCCGCTGAAAAATGGTGGCACCCCCATGCCGGAGCCAACTTCCCTTGCGCTGGTCGGCCTGAGCCTGGGATTGCTCGGCGTCGCACGTCGCCGCAAAGTGCGGGCCTGACGATCCAGCCCCTTTCGCCTGCGGGCGCAGCCTGGACTCGCGTGAACAATGGGCAGTTCCGCGCGCGCTGCCCTTGTCATTTTGGCGCCCCGGGTCCCCGAGCTGCTGGCCGAACTCGAAGCCGGCCGCATGGCCATCCTGGTCGACGAGGAAGACCGCAGAAGCAAGGGCGACCTCGTGCCCGCCGCCAACCAAGGCACTTCAGCCGCCACATCCAGGCTGGCAAAGTGGCCCCTCGCATGATGGGGACGACGGCGCTTCAACCCGCCGGCATGGCTTCCAGCGCCCGCGCAGCCTGCTGCAGCCCACGGAGTATCGAGGCCGCAACCCTGCCCGAGAAGCCCTCGGACATCTCAGCGCGAACCTGCTCCACGGCCGCCGGTGTTCTGGCCAGCAGCGCCTGGATGAGCTCTTCGGCGTCGCTCGCATAGCCCACCTGCCTGGCCGTGCTGTTGAAGTGCCGGCGCTGGATGGCGTGGACGTGGCAATGCCGGTCCTTGCCCAGCAGCGCCATTGCCAGCCTCACTTCGCGCGGCGCCCACTGGTTCGGGCCGGCGCCGATGGTCGGGTAGGCCGACATCACGTCGTACAGCCGCGTGAGCTGGAATTTCCCCTGGGGCAGGATCTGGATGCTGAAATTCTTGGCGTGCCCGTCGGGTGCGCGAAGCAGCCAGAACAGGATCTGTGCGGCCATCAGGGTGCGCTGGTCCTGCTCGGCGCGCTCGGACTGCTTGAGCGTGCTGAACAGCTGGCGCAGCCCCGGGCCGCCGTCGCTTTCGTACTTCAGCAGCGGCGAAAGTCCTTCGACCTGGCAGAAGTCTTCCTGGGGCAGGCGCAACAGACATTGCCGGTTGCCGGACAACTGCCGGTCGAAACGCTCGACGACCAGCACGCGCTGCTTGCCGAAGTGCCGGATCTCGGCATCGGCCACCGGCAGTCCGTAGGCCTTGAGCAGCCGCAGGCACAGCCACTCGTTGTCCACCGCGGTGCTGAAGTCGGCCTGGCGCCCGCCCACCCGGCCCAGCGGCAGCTTGAAGATGTGCGTCGTGGGCGTGGCACCTCGGGGCTTGTGCCACCGGCCGTTCCACCACAGGAAGGCATCCTGTTCCTGCGCGCCCGCCAGCGAGATGCGAAAGTCGTCGCGGTTGGTGTTGGCGGCGGCAACGTCGAAACGCGCCGGGGCGACCCCGTCGAGCAAGTGCCGCTCGATGGCTTCGTCATCGACGGGTTCACCCTCGATGCGATCCGCGCCTTGCGGTTGCTCGTGCTCGCCCGGCAGTTGCACGGCCCCGACACTTTCGCGGCCAATGGCACGCAGCAACTCGAACGGTTGCATGGAGCCGGTCTTGAAGCGCGTGGCCACGCGCTTGCGGATCTCCTGGCTTTCGGGCAGCAGGTTGTCGAAGCAGTTCTCGACGCGCTGGCCCCGGTGCGGCTCGTTGCCCAGCGTGAAGGGCAAGGACAGCGACAGCGGGCGTCCCTGAGGCGATCGCACCCAGGCAACGTCGTACTGCAGCTCGGGCTCGCCGCGCGCCGGCGGGGTCCAGCGGCCGACCCGCACCCCGTTGGCCCACAGTAACAGGCTGCGGCTGTGCGACTTGCAGCCCATCTCACCACTCCGTGGCGCCGGCGGCACCCGGATCCAGCCCTCGCTCGCCCAGGCGCAGCTCGAGCCCGAGCGTCGAAGCCCAGGCCAGCAGTTGACGAAAGCTCAGCTCCTCGGCGTGCCGCTCCAAGGCAAGCCGCCGCTCCCTCGCGCCCAGCCGTGTCCACCCTGCCCGCCACCTACAATCCCGCCCATGCCCATCGCCCCCGTCCCCGAACTGGTGGCCGAACTCGCCGCCGGCCGCATGGTCATCCTGGTCGACGAGGAAGACCGTGAAAACGAAGGCGACCTCGTGCTCGCCGCCGACCACGTCACGCCCGAGGCCATCAATTTCATGGCCCGCCACGCGCGCGGCCTGATCTGCCTGACGCTCACGCGCGAACGCTGCCAGCGCCTGCAACTGCACGCCATGACGGCGCATAACAGTGCGCAGCACGGCACCGCCTTCACGGTTTCCATCGAAGCCGCCACCGGCGTCACCACCGGCATCTCGGCCGCCGACCGCGCGCGCACCGTGCGCGCTGCGGTGGCGCGCGACGCCACCGCGGCCGACCTGGTGCAGCCCGGCCACATCTTTCCGCTGCAGGCACAGGACGGCGGCGTGCTCATGCGCGCCGGCCACACCGAGGCCGGCTGCGACCTGGCCGGCATGGCCGGGCTCACGCCCGCGGCCGTGATCTGCGAGGTGATGAAGGACGACGGCACGATGGCGCGGCTGCCCGACCTGGAAGTCTTCGCGCGCGAACACGGGCTGAAGATCGGCACCATCGCCGACCTCATCGGCTACCGCAGCCACAATGAAACGCTCATCGAACGCATCGGCGCGCGGCCGCTGCACACGCCGCAGGGCAGCTTCGACTGCATCGTCTTCAGCGACAAGGGCGGCGGCCTGCACCTGGCGCTGAAGCATGGCCAGTGGACCGCAGCCGACGAGGTGCCGGTGCGCGTGCACGAACCCTTCACCGCGCTGGACCTGCTCGACGCCGGTGGCGCCGGCCATTCCTGGCCGCTGAACGCAGCGCTGGCGGCCATCCACGGCATGCCTTTCGGCGTGATCGTGCTGCTCAACACCACCGGCGACGCCGCGGCGCTGCTGCCCAAGCTGCTGGGCCCGGGTCACGAGACCGGTGCGCCGCCGCGCGCGCAGATGGACCTGCGCACCTACGGCATCGGCGCGCAGATCCTGCGCGAACTGGGCGTGGCGCGCATGCGGCTGCTGGGCAGCCCGCGCCGCATGCCCAGCATGACGGGCTACGGCCTGGAGATCACCGGTTTTCTGGCCGCCCCGGTTTCAGCCCCAACCGCTGCCCCAACCGCCGCCCCGATGGCCGCCGCCTGAAGGAGAAACGACCATGAAGGACGCCGACCAGGGCAGCGCGGGCGAACTCATCGGCGAAGGCCTGCGCATCGGCATCGTGCGCGCGCGCTTCAACGAGGCGCTCACCAGCAAGCTGGCCCAGGCCTGCCTGGCTGAACTGGAAAGGCTCGACGTGGACGCCGACGACATCCGCCACGTCAGCGTGCCCGGCGCGCTGGAGATTCCGCTGGCGCTGAAGGCCATGGCCGAATCGGGCGACTTCGACGCCCTCGTCGCCCTGGGCTGCGTGATCCGCGGCGAGACCTACCACTTCGAGCTGGTCGCCAACGAGAGCGGCGCCGGCGTCACGCGCGTGGCGCTGGACCACGGTGTGCCGGTGGCCAACGCCATCCTCACGGTGGAAAACGAGGCCCAGGCCTGGGCCCGTGCCGAAGACAAGGGCCGCGACGCAGCCCGCGTGGCGGTGGAGATGGCCAATCTGCTGGAAGAGCTGTCGTGACCCCGGCGGCCCCGGCAGCGGCCCCGGCGCCCAGGCGTGCACCGCCGAAGTCGGCGCGCCGCCGCGCGCGTGAACTGGCCATGCAGGGCCTGTACCAGTGGCTGCTCTCCGGCGAGGCGCCGGCCGCGGTGGAAGCGCATATCCAGGGCATGGACGGCTTCTCCAGGTGCGACCGTGCGCACTTCGACGCCCTGCTGCACGGCGGCATCGGCGAGGCTGCGGCGCTCGACGCCGTGCTGGTGCGCCACATCGACCGCAAGACCGAACTGCTGTCGCCGGTGGAGCATGCGGTGCTGATGATCGGCGTCTACGAGCTGATGCACTGCCTGGAAGTGCCCTACCGCGTGGCCATCAACGAGGCAGTGGAACTGGCCAAGACCTTCGGCGGCACCGACGGCCACAAATACGTGAACGGCGTGCTCGACAAGTGCGCCGCCGAACTGCGCCCGGCCGAGGCGCGGCCGGCGCGCGGCTGAACCGCGGCGCTGCGGCCGACACGTTCGCATGATCCGCACCGCGCGGCGGCTCGAGAAGATCGAGCCTTTCTACGTGATGGAATTCGCCAAGGGCGCCGAGGCCCTGGCGCGCAGCCCGGCCTGCGACCCCGCCCGCGGCGGCGAGCCGATGGTGTTCCTGAATATCGGCGAGCCCGACTTCACCGCCGCGCCGCGCGTCACCCAGGCCGCCGAACGCTGCCTGCGCGAGGGCCGCACGCAGTACACGCAGGCCACCGGGCTGCCCGAATTGCGCGAACGCATCGCCGGCTGGTACGGCACGCGCTTCGGCGTGGCGGTGGACCCGGCGCGCATCGTCGTCACCGCCGGCGCCTCGGCGGCGCTGCAGCTGGCCTGCCTGGCGCTGTTCGAGCCCGGCGACGAGGTGCTGATGCCCGACCCCAGCTACCCCTGCAACCGGCATTTCGTCAGCGCCGCCGGCGCCACGCCACGGCTGCTGCCGGCGCCTGCCGCGGCACGCTTCCAGCTCGACGCCGCCTCGGTGGCCGCACACTGGAGCCCGGCCACGCGCGGCGTGCTGCTGGCCACGCCGAGCAACCCCACGGGCACCTCGATCGCACCGGCGGAGATGGCCGCCATCGTGCAGGCCGTGCGCGCCCGTGGCGGGGTGACCCTGGTCGACGAGATCTATCTCGGGCTGAGCTTCGACGAAGCCTTCGGGCACAGCGCGCTGGCCCTGGGTGAAGACGTCATCTCCATCAACAGCTTCAGCAAATATTTCGGCATGACCGGCTGGCGGCTGGGCTGGCTGGTGCTGCCGCCGGAGCTGGTGGCGCCGGTGGAAAGGCTGGCGCAGAACCTCTATATCTGCGCCAGCACGCTGGCACAACGCGCGGCGCTGGCCTGCTTCGAGCCCGAGTCGCTGGCCGAATACGAGCGCCGCCGCGAGGAGTTCAGACGCCGGCGCGACTACGTGGTGCCGGCACTGCAAGGCCTGGGCCTGCCGGTACCGGTGCTGCCCGACGGTGCCTTCTACGCCTGGGCCGACTGCTCGGCCTATTCGCCGTCGAGCTGGGACTTCTGCGCAGACATGATGCAGCGCGCCCACGTCGCGCTCACCCCCGGGCGCGACTTCGGCCCGGCGCAGGCCGAGCGCTTCCTGCGCCTTTCGTTCGCCAGCGCGCTGCCGCAGTTGCAGGCCGCCGTGGCGCAGCTCGGGCGGGCGCTGCAAGGCCGCGCGTAACAAGCGCCACCAGCCGTTAACGGCGGCAAAACCCGGCCTTTTCGCCGCACCGGGCGCGAGGGCCGCGCCTAAGCTGCGGCTCCGTGGGCTACAACCTCTTCCAAAGGCGCGAGCGTGTCGATGCGCCGGCGACCGAATTCGCGGCCACCGTGGCTTCCATGCCGCCGGCGCCGGGCGACAGCCTGACCGCCGCCGTGGAGTCGCTGCCGCCGGGCCCCGACTCGCTGCCGGCCGCCGCCGACTCGGGCATCCCCGACGTCGTCACCGACTTCGGCAGCGAAAGCCTGCCCGCCCCAGTGGACACCACGGTGGAACAGCGGCCCACCATCTCGCACATCGGGCGCTACGCGCTGAAGGGCCTGCTCGGCCAGGGCGGCCTGGGCCAGGTGCACGAAGCCTGGGACCCGCTGCTTTCGCGCACGGTGGCGGTGAAGACGCTGCAGTTCGACCTGGACACGCCCGCGCGCATCTCGCTCGACAGCCTGTTCCTCAACGAGGCCCGCGCTGCGGCCGGTCTGAGCCACCCGCATATCGTGACCGTCTTCGACGCCGGGCTGTCGGCGCACGGTGTCTATATCGCCATGGAACGGCTGCACGGCTGCGACCTGGGGCAGAAGCTGGCGGGCGGCTGGCGCCCCCGGCCGATGCAGGCGGCGCAACTGGTGCGCCGCGTGGCCGACGCGCTGGCCTACGCGCATGCACGCGGCGTCGTGCACTGCGACATCAAGCCGGCCAACATCTTCCTGGACCGGCGCGGCAAGCCCAAGGTGCTGGACTTCGGCATCGCCCGCGTCACCCACGGCCATGCGCTGCCCGCGCTGGACGGCCTGGTGGCGGGCTCGCCGCACTACCTGGCACCCGAGCAATTGCAGGAAGACGGCACGGTCGACGCGCGCACCGACATCCACGCCCTGGGCGTCGTCTTCTACGAGCTGCTCACAGGGCGCAAGGCGTACGGCGGCGCGACGCTCGAGCAGATCACCGGCGCGGTGCTGACCAGCCAGCCGGTGCCGGTGCATGAACTGCAGCCGGCGGCTTCGCCCACCTTGTCGGCCATCGCCGCCAAGGCCATGGCACGCGACCCGGCCGAACGCCATGCCAGCGCCGCCGAGATGGCCGCCGAACTGCGCCGCTGGGTGCAACGCCACAGCGCCGCCGAGCCGGCGCGCCGCACCCAGGCCACGGCCGCGTCGGCGCCGGCGCCGGGGCAGCGCCGGGGCATTCAGGTGCTGCTGGGTGCGGCGCTGCTGGCCTGCGCCCTGCTGGCCGCGGCCGTGCTGGCGTGGGCACCGGAAACAGCGCCGCCGCCCCACGACAAGCCGGCAACCGCGCCAGCGGCCATGGCGGCGCCGGCAGCGGGCCCGATCGGCGAGCCGGCACCGACCGCAGCAACTGCAACGACCGCAGCAACCGCAACGACCGCAACGACCGCAGCGACCGCAGCCACAGCGGCAACCCAAGCCACAGCGGCAAGCCAGGCGACAGAAGTGGCCGACCCGGTCGCCGACCCGGCCACCCGCCGCGCCGCCCCGGTGCGCGCCAGGACCACCGCCGCCGCACCGCCGAAGACGCGGCCGCCGGCCGCCGCCAGCACGGTCGCGGCCGCCACGCCGGTGGCCATGGGCGCACTGCAGCTCGCGATCAGTCCCTGGGGCGAGGTCGAAGTCGACGGCGCCCTGGCCGGCACCGCACCGCCGCTGACGCGGCTGAACCTGCCCGAAGGACAGCACACCGTGACGGTGCGCAACGCCGACTTTCCGCCCTACACCACGCGCGTGCAGGTCAGCGCCGACAAACCCGCCACGGTGCGCCACCGCTTCGCCCCATGAGTCAGCGCTTCGCCATGGCCGTGGTCGCGGGCCTGGCCTTGCTCGGCGGCTGCGCCGCGCCGCGCCCGGCCGCACCCCCCGTGGGCCTGACCGACCTGATGGAGCGACCGGCCGAACGCGCCCTGCTCGACGGCCTGCGTGCCTACGAAGACGGCCAGTATGCGCAAGCCGAGGCGGCGCTGCGCCAGGCGCTGGCCGGCGGACTGCGCAGCGGCCGCGACCAGGCCAGCGCGCACAAGCTGCTGGCCTTCATCACCTGCACCAGCGAACGACTGGCCGAATGCGAGGCCGCCTTCCGGGCCGCACGCGCGGCCGACCCGGCCTTCGCCCTCACCCGCCCCGAAGCCGGCCACCCGCTGTGGGGGCCGCTCTACCGCCAGGTCGTGCCGTAGGCGTCAGGGCTGCCGGTATCATGCCTGCGCCCATGACCCCTGCCGCCGAGACCGCGCCGACCGCCCTGCCCGCCCCGTTCCGCCACACGCTGCGCGTGTACTGGGAAGATACCGACGCCGGCGGCGTGGTCTATCACGCCAACCACCTGAAATTCTTCGAACGCGCGCGCACCGAATGGCTGCGCGCGCTGGGTTTCGGCCAGCAGGCGCTGCGTGAAGGCACGGGCGCGCTGTTCGTCGTGACCGACACCCGCGTGCGCTATCTGGCCCCGGCGCGGCTGGACGACCTGCTGCAGGTGACCGTGCAGTTGCGCACCGGCGGCAAGGCCTCGATGACCCTGGTGCAGCAGGCCTGGCGCGGCGACACGCTGCTGGCCGAGGGCGAGATCCGCATCGGCTGCGTCGACGAAGGAACCTTCAGGCCGCGCCGCATTCCCATCGAATTCATGACCGCCACCGCATGACGCAAGACCTTTCGATCGTCGCGCTGGTGCTGCAGGCCAGCCTGGTGGTGCAAATCGTGATGGCCGGGCTGGCCATCACCTCGTTCGTGAGCTGGACGGTGATCTTCGGCAAGCTCGTCGGCCTGAAGCGCGTGCGCCGCAGCAACGACGAATTCGAGCGCGAATTCTGGTCCGGCCGCAGCCTGACCGAACTGCACGAGGCGGTGCTGAAGAAGCCGGCCACGGCGGCCATGGAGCGCATCTTCGCCAGCGGCATGCGCGAATTCCTGAAGCTGCGCGAGAAGCGGCTCGATGCCGGCGCGCAACTCGACGGTGCACGCCGCGCCATGCGCGCCAGCTTCCAGCGCGAACTCGACGTGGTCGAGAGCAACCTCAGCTTCCTGGCCAGCGTGGGTTCGGTCAGCCCGTATGTGGGCCTGTTCGGCACCGTGTGGGGCATCATGCATGCGTTCGTGGGCCTGTCCAACCTGCAGCAGGTGACGCTGGCCACGGTGGCACCGGGCATCGCCGAGGCGCTGGTGGCCACCGCCATCGGCCTGTTCGCCGCCATCCCCGCGGTGGTGGCCTACAACCGCTTCGCGCGCGACATCGACCGCATCGCCATCCAGCTGGAAACCTTCATCGAGGAATTCAGCAACATCCTGCAGCGCAACGCCGGGCAGGTGGCGGCGGCGGGCACGGTCATGGGCTCGGGAATCCGCTGATGCCGCACGTCGCCATGCGCGGCCATCGCGGCCGCCGCTCGATGAACGAGATCAACATGGTGCCGTTCATCGACGTCATGCTGGTGCTGCTGATCATCTTCATGGTCACTGCGCCGCTCATCACGACCGGCCTGGTGGACCTGCCGTCGGTGGGCAAGAGCCAGCAGCGGCCGACGCGCGTGATCGAGGTCGTGGTGGCCGCCGACGGCAAGCTGCGCCTGCGCCTGGACCAGCAGGAAGCGGCGGCCGTGGCGCTGGCGCAGCTGGCCGCGCGCGTGCGCGAAATGCAGGCTGCGGCCCCCGGCGGAGGTGCCGAGGTGCCGGTGGTCATCAGCGCCGACCGCAACGTGCGCTACGACAACGTGGTGCGCGTGATGGACACGCTGCAGCGCGCCGGCGTGCAGCGCGTGGGGCTGTCGGTCAAGCAGGGTTCGAACTGAGGCACGGCGAAGTGACGGCCACCGCCCTGGGCCACGACGTGCTGCTGCCCCGCCCGCTGGGCGGCCACGGTGCGGGGGCGATGCTGTCGCTGCTGGCGCATGCCGCTTTGCTGCTGGCGCTGACCGTGGCCGTGGACTGGCGCGCGCACACGCCCGACGTCGTGAGCGCCGAACTGTGGTCCAGCGTGCCGCAGGCCGCCGCGCCGCGGGTGCAATCCGTGCCCGCACCGACGCCCACGCCGGCACCCACGCCGGCCCCGCCGCCGGCGCCCGCACCAGCGCCTGCACCAGCGCCTGCACCAGCGCCTGCACCAGCGCCTGCACCAGCGCCCGCACCAGCGCCCGCGCGCGTCGAACCGCCGGCGGTCGAACCCGACATTGCCGTCGAACGCGAGCGCCGCCGCAAGGCCGAGGCCGAAGCAAGACGGGCCGCCGAGGCCGAGGCGGCACGCAAGGCGGCGCGCAAGGCGGCCGAGGCCGAAGCGGCCCGCAAGGCCGAGACCGACAAACGCAAGGCCGAGGCTGACAAGCGCAAGGCCGAGACCGAGGCGCGACAGAAGGCCGAGGCAGACATGCGCCGCGCCCAGGCCGAGCAGCAGCGCCTGGAAGAACAGGCGCAGAAGCAGGCACAGCAGGCCGAGGACGCGCGGCTGGCCCGGCAGCGCGAGGAAAACCTCAAGCGCATCATGGGCCAGGCCGGCGGCGCCACCGGCAGCGGCGGCAGCGGCAGCGCGGCGCAAGCGGCCGCACCTTCGGCGGCCTACGCCGGCCGCCTGGTGGCCGAGATCCGGCGCCACATCTTCTTCGACACCACCAGCCTGCCCGACAACGCCGTGCCTGAAGTCGAAGTGCGCACCGCGCCCGGCGGCACCATTCTTTCGCGGCGCCTCGTCAAGAGCAGCGGCCACAAGGAATGGGACGAGGCCGTGCTGCGCGCCATCGACCGCATCACCACCTTGCCGCGCGACGTGGACGGCCGCGTGCCGCCGGTGATCCTGGTCGCCTTCAGGCCGCGCGACTCATGACGGTGCGGCCGTGGCCGGTGCGCCGTAGCGCGCCACGAAGCTGCGGTCGATGCGGTCCTTCCACCACCACACCCGGCGCCCTTGCGCCGACCAGCCACCCCAGGCCTTCAGCCGAGCCTTCGATCAGGCGCACACCGGCCGCCTGTGCCAGCGGCGCCAGCGCAATGGCGCATTGATCGGCCGTGCGGTGGCCGGTCACCCGCCCGGGCACCATGCCGGCATACATCTGGCGCAGGAAGGGCGTGACCAGCACCACCTCGGTGGGGCGGCCAGCGGTTCCAGCGCCAGCGCGCGCAGCAGGTGCACGTGGGCGTGGGCGTGGGCGTGGCCGAGCAGAACGAGCCGCTTCACGGTGCGAAGTTCAGGTCGGCGACATGGGCCAGCGAGCGTGCGCCCGTGTTGTCGGCGTCACCGGCCACGATCACCGCCACCAGCGGCGGCACACTGCGGGCCTCGTCGCCGAAAGCGCGCAGGAAGTCGGCCGCCACGTCGCGGCTCTCGGCCTGCCACCGGTCGGGCGCGTCGCTGCCGTTGCGCAGCACGATATAGCGCACGCGCCGGCTGTAGGCGTTGTCGAGCAGCGCGCCGCGTGCCTCGGGTCCGGCCCAGACCCAGCACAGCGTGGCGGCTGGCAGTTCTTCACCGCTGCGCGAACGTGCCAGCCGCAGCAACTGGCGTTCGACGAAGGGCACGGCGGACAGCGGCAGGTCGAAGCTCAGGCAGACCTTCGCCGCCGAGTCGTCGCCACTCTTGGTGCGCAGGTCGGCCGCGGCATTGGGCTGCTGCAGGCGCCAGGCCCAGCTCAGCGTGCGCGGCGCCGCCACGCCCGGCAGGTCGTGCACCAGGTTGCCGTAGGACGCATCGGCTTGCACGCGCAGCGCATGGCGCCCGGCCACCTGCTCGGCGGTGTAGCGCGTGGCCGGCGGCTTCTGCTCGGGCAAGGTGGCCACGCGCCAGCCTGCGTCCAGGCCGCCGGTCGGGCTGACCAGCGGCGGCAGCGTCACCGCGCCGACACCCGCTGCCGGCAACACCGCGAAGGCCAGCAACGCGGCGCGGAACCGCATGCCGCCGCGCAAGGTGTCAACCGCGGCGCCAGGCATGAAATCTCTCCACCCAGCGCAGCAGCGCCAGCGGCTGGTGTGCGCGCTTCCAGTTGCCGGCCGCATATTTGTTGGCCTCGGCCAGCGTGGGGTAGGTGTGGATGGTGCCCAGGATCTTGTTCAGCCCCAGCCCGTGTTTCATGGCCAGCACGAATTCGGCCAGCAGGTCGCCGGCATGCACGCCGACGATGGTCACACCCAGGATCTTGTCCTTGCCCGGCACCGTGAGCACCTTCACCCAGCCGTGCGCGGCGCTGTCGGCGATGGCGCGGTCGAGGTCGTCGATGCCGTAACGCGTGACCTCGAAGGCCACGCCCTGCTCGCGCGCTTCCTGCTCGTTCAGCCCCACGCGCGCCACCTCGGGGTCGATGAAGGTGCACCAGGGGACGACCGAATAGTCGGCCTTGAATTTCTTGAAGCCGCCGAACAGGCCGTTGACCGCTGCATACCAGGCCTGGTGCGCCGCGGTGTGCGTGAACTGGTAGGGGCCGGCCACGTCGCCGGCGGCCAGGATATTGGGGAAGACGGTCTGCAGATATTCGTCGGTGACCACGGTGCGGTTGACCGGCACGCCCAGTTCTTCCAGCCCGAAGCCCTGCAGCCGCGCCACGCGGCCCACGGCGCACAACAGCACGTCGAAGGGCAGGCGTTGCTCCTGGCCGGCGGCTTCAACCACCAGGAACTTCTCGTTGCCCACTTTTTCGCAGCGCAAAGCCTTGTGGCCGGTGAGCACGGCCACGCCGTCGGCCTGCAGCGCCTGCTGCGCATAGGCCGAGACGTCTTCGTCCTCGCGGATCATGATGCGCGGCGCCATCTCCACCTGCGTGACCTGCGAGCCCAGGCGCGCGAAGCTCTGCGCCAGTTCGCAGCCGATGGGCCCGCCGCCCAGCACCAGCAGCCGCGCAGGCAGTTCACGCAGGCCCCACAGCGTGTCGCTGGTGAGGCAGCCCACTTCCTCGATGCCCGGCAGCGGCGGCACGAAGGGCCTGGCGCCGGTGGCGATGACGATGCTGCGCGTGGAAAGCAGCTGCGTGCGGCCGTCGTCATGCGTGATCTGCACATGCCACGGGTCGACGATCTTCGCGCGGCCGATCTGCACGTCCACGCCCAGGCCGGTGTAGCGCTCCACCGAATCGTGCGGCTCGACGTCGCGCACCACCTGGGCCACGCGCTCCATGACCTGCGCGAAGTTCAGCGTGAATTCGGCGCGCGCGATGCCGTAGTCGGCGCTGTGGCGCATCTGGCGCGCCAGCGTGGCGGTCTTGATGAGTGCCTTGCTCGGCACGCAGCCGTAGTTCAGGCAGTCGCCGCCCATCTTGTGGCTTTCCACCAGCGTCACCTTGGCTTTCACCGCGGCGGCGATATAGGCCGTGACCAGCCCCGCCGCGCCGGCACCGATGACGACCATGTTGCGGTCGTAACTGCCCGGCTTCTTGCCGGCCCAGGGTGCATAGACGCGCCGCGCCTTGACCACGTCGACGATCTTCTTCGCGATGAGCGGAAAGATGCCCAGCAACACGAACGACAGCACCAGCCCCGGCGAGAGGATGCCCTGCAGCGATTCGATGCGCGCCAGCTGCGTGCCGGCATTCACGTAGACCACGGTGCCGGCCAGCATGCCGAGCTGGCTGACCCAGTAGAAGGTGGTGGCCTTCATCTTCGTCAGGCCCATCAGCAGGTTGATGACGAAGAAGGGGAACAGCGGCACCAGGCGCAGCGTGAAGAGGTAGAACGCGCCTTCGCGCTGCACACCCTTGTCGATGTCGGCCAGCCGGGCGCCGAAACGCGACTGCACGCCCTCGCGCAGCACGTAGCGCGCCACCAGCATGGCCAGCGTGGCGCCCAGGCTGGAGGCAAAACTCACCACCAGCGTGCCCACGAGCAGGCCGAAGATGGCGCCGCCGGCCAGCGTCATGATCACGGCGCCGGGCAGCGACAGCGCCGTCACCGCCACATAGATGGCGAAATAGCTGCCGATCACCGCCGCCGGGTGCTGCGCATACAGCTCGGCGAAGCGGTCCTGCGCGCCCTTCACATAGTCCAGGCTCAGGAACCGGCCGAGGTCCAGGGCAAAGAAAGCCGCCACCAGCAAGGCCAGCAGCAGAACGAGGCCGATCTTCTTGAATTTCACTCAGGCTCCTGTCAATGAGGCGTCAGTCGTCGGAGCCGTGGGGCGGGTTACATCGCCCGAAGGGGCCAGCGCACGACGATACGCGCAATGCGCTCGGTGCAGCCGCGGCGTCGCATCAGGCCTCGGCGCCGCCGCTGGCACGCAGGTCGGCCGTGGTGATGACCGCGGTGGCCAGCGCCAGCCGCACCCCTTGCACCATCGTCGTCAGCGGCAGGCTGGGCGGCACGGGCACGGCGGCCTGCGCCGCGGCCTGCTCGGGCAGCAGCGGCAGGTGCATGAAGCCGGCACGCACGCCGCGGCGGCGCCGCAGCGCGTGCATCAGGCCATAGAAGACATGGTTGCAGACATAGGTGCCGGCGCTCTGGGAAACCGAGGCCGGCAGCCCCGCATTGCGCAAGGCCGCGACGATGGCCTTGATGGGCAGCGAGCTGAAATAGGCTGCAGGGGCGCCGGGCACCACCGGTTCGTCGATGGGCTGACGCCCGGCGTTGCAGGGAATGCGCGCGTCGTCGACGTTGATCGCGATGCGCTCCAGCGAAAAATCGCTGCGCCCGCCGGCCTGCCCGAGCGCGAGCACGATGAGCGGCCGCTGCCGCGCCAGCGCCGCGCCGAGCGCGTGCAGCGCATCGCCGAAGGCACAGGGCAGGCACAGCGAATGCACGCTGGCCCCGGCGATGGTTTCACCGTGCAGCGACCGCGCCACCTGCCAGGAAGGATTGACGGACTCGCCGCCGAAGGGCTCGAAGCCGGTAAGCAGGATGACTGGCCGCTCCATGACGCGCATTCTGTCCTGTGGCCGCGGCCGGCAGCGGCGCGGCTGCCGGATCAGCCGGCGATGGCCTCGTTCAGCGCGCTCATCTGCCAGCCCGCCGCCTGCAGCGCCGCGCGCAGCCGGCGCGCGCTTTCCACGGCCCCGGGCGTATCGCCGTGCACGCAGATGCTGTGCATGGCGGTGGGCAGCAGCTTGCCGCTGGCGGCGACGATGCCGCCGGATTCCAGCATGCGCAGCACATGCGCCACCACGGCGTCGGCGTCGTGGAGCACGGCGCCCGGGCGGCCGCGCGGCACCAGCGTGGCGGCATCGGTATAGGCGCGGTCGGCGAAGATTTCGGCCGCCACGGCCAGGCCGGCACGCTGGCCCGCGGCCTGCAGTTCGGAAAGTGCCGGCGCCAGCAGGATGAGGTCGGGGTCGAAGGCGCGCACCGCGCGCGCCACCACGTCGGCCAGCGCGGCGTCTTCGCAGGCCTGGTTGTTCAGCGCACCGTGCGGCTTCACGTGGCTGAGCCTGCCGCCCTCGGCGGCCGCCATGCCGGCCAGGGCGCCGATCTGGTACAGGATCACGGCCTCGAGTTCGGCCGGGGCCAGCGTCATCGGCCGGCGGCCGAAACCCTGCAGGTCGGGGTAGGCCGGATGCGCACCCAGGCCCACGCCCGCCGCCAGCGCCATGCGCACCGTCTGGCGCATCACCAGCGGGTCGCCGGCATGGAAGCCGCAGGCGATATTGGCCGAGTTCACGACGCCGAGCAACGCGGCGTCTTCGCCCATGGTCCAGGCGCCGAAGGATTCGCCGAGGTCGGCATTGAGGTTGATCTTCATTTCAGGCGCTCCCGTTCGCTGACTCGCCGGCCTGCCCGCCGCCCGGCGCGAGCCGGTGTTCGGTGGACAGCGCGTGCAGGAAGCCGCTCACCAGGTTGCTGCCGTACAGCGCCGCCTCGTCGACACCTCCCACCAGCAGCGGGCGCAGCGTGGCCAGCAGTGCCAGCGTCTCGGCCTCGGCTGCGCGCGCCAGGCGTTCGCCCTCGGCCGCGCCCACCCAGGCAAAGCGCAGTTCCTGCCCGGGCCGCGACGCGGCCAGCCGCGGCAGGTCGGCACTGACGACGGTGGCGATCTTGGGGTAGCCGCCGGCCGTCTGGGCGTCGGCCAGCAGCACGATGGGCTGGCCGTTGCCGGGCACCTGGATCGAACCCGGCACGGTGGCGTCGGAGACGATCTCGGGCGCGCCCTGGTGCACCAGCGCCGGGCCTTCCAGGCGCAGGCCCATGCGGTCGGCCTCGGTGGTGATGCGGTAGCCGGACTCGGTGAAGACCGCCAGAGCGGCAGTGGTGAAGTGGTCGGCCTGCGGGCCGGCCACGATGCGGATGGGGTCGGCAACGATTGCAGGTGCGGCCTTCGGTGCGCCTGCCAGCATGCGCTCGGGCCGCGCGCTGGCCGCCGGCGCCGGCAGCCGCGCCCCGGCGGCCAGGGCGCGGCCGTCGATGCCGCCGAGCGCGGCACGTGCATAGGTCGAGGCACTGCCCAGCACTTTCGGCAGGCTCAGGCCTTCCACCGCCACCACCGCGATGCGGCCACGCTCCATGCGGCGCAGGCGCAGCACGTCGCCGGCGCCCAGCGTCAGCGAGCGCCAGGCGGCGAGCAGGTGGCGCTCGCCCGCGCTCTCGACCTCGACCATCGCATCACCGGCCACCGCCAGGCGCAGCGCGCCTTCACGCGCGGCCAACTGCAGGCCGCCGTCGAAACACTCGATGACCGGTGCGCCGCCGTCGTTGCCGGCCAGCGCATTGGCCACGCGCATCAGGCGCGGGTCGAGCACGCCGGCCCAGGGCACGCCGACGCGGCGCCAGCCACGCCGCCCCAAGTCCTGCACCGAGGCATAGGCGCCGGGCGAGACCACCTCGAGCCAGGGCGCGGCGCTCATCGTCCGTCCACCAGGGGTGCCATGGCCGGCGCCGCCGCCAGCCAGCACGAGGGGTCGATCTCCCGCGCCTGCACCGCGGCTTCCAGCCGCCGGTACTCGGCCGTGGGCACCGGCTCGAAGCGCACCCGGTCGCCCACGGCCAGCAGCGAAGGTGAATCGCGTTCGGCGTCGAACAAACGCACCGGGCAGCGCCCCAGCAGGTGCCAGCCACCCGGGCTTTCCCAGGGGTAGATGGCGGTCAGGCCGCCGGCGATGGCCACGCTGCCGGGGGGCACGCGCACACGCGGCTGGGTGCGCCGCGGCAGGCGCAGCCGCTCGGGCAGGTCGCCCATGAACGGAAAGCCGGGCATGAAGCCGAGCATGTAGACGCGGAATTCGGTGCCGCTGTGCAGGGCCACCACCTCGTCGACCGTGGTGCCGGCCGCGGCGGCGGTGGCCGCCAGGTCGGGGCCGGCATCGCCTTCGTAGCACACGGGCAGGCGCCAGTGGCGGCCGTCGTGCGGCGGCGCGTGCTCGGCGGCCACGAACAGCGGTTGCAGCGCCTGGATCAATTCGGCGCGCCCGGTCAACAGCGGGTCGAAGAAGACGGTGAGCGAGCGGAAGGTGGGCATCGTCTCGATCAGCCCGGGCAACCCGCCGCTGGCCTGTTCGCGCGTTATGCCGGCGTCCAGCGCCTGCACTGCCGCCAGCAGCGCTGGGTCGACGGTGTTGCCGAACTCCACCGTGAAGGCGGCGTCTCCGGCATCGAGCAGGCGCAGGGTCATCCGCAGGTTTTCTCTGGGGCAGCGGGGGTCCCTGCCGTCACATGCGGCTGGGCAGCCACAGGATCACGTCCTGGAAGTAGTACGACAGCAGCGCCGCAAACAGCATCAGCAGGAACATGGGCGTGGCGGTGCGCGCCACGTAGGTCAGGTCGTGCCGGGTCAGCCCCTGCAGCACGAACAGGTTCAGCCCCACCGGCGGCGTGATCTGCGCCAGTTCCACCAGCAGCACCGTGAAGACGCCGAACCAGATGAGGTCGAAACCCGCCGCCTGCACCGTGGGCAGCAGCACGCCGATGGTCAGCACCACCATCGAGATGCCGTCGAGGAAACAGCCCAGGAACAGGTAGAACACCGTCAGCGCCAGCACCAGCGCGAACGGCGACAGATTGAGTGCGGTGATGAACTCGGCCAGGTGCCGCGGCAGGCCGACGAAGCCCATGGCCAGCGTCAGGAAGGCGGCACCGGCCAGGATGAGCCCGACCATGCAGTACACGCGGCAGGCCGCGCCCAGGCCGCCGACGAAGGTCTTCCAGTTCAGGCTGCCCTCCACCGCGGCCAGCACCAGCGCGCCGAGCACGCCAATGGCGGCGGCTTCGGTGGCCGTGGCCAGGCCCGAGTAGATGGAGCCCAGCACCGCGCCGATCAGCAGCACCACCGGGATGAGGTGGCGCGATGCGTGCAGCTTGGCGGTCAGGCTCATCTTCTCCCCGGCCGCCGGAATCTGCGACGGGTTGAGCAGCGACCAGACGATGATGTAGCCCATGAACATCGCCGCCAGCACGACGCCCGGCACGATGCCGGCGATGAAGAGCTTGGCGATCGACACGTCGGCGGCCACGCCGTACACGATCATGATGATCGAAGGCGGGATCAGCAGGCCCAGCGTGGCCGCGCCGGCCAGCGTGCCCACGGCGATCTTCTCCGGGTAGCCGCGCTGGCGCAGTTCGGGCAGCGCGATGCGTCCGATGGTGGCGCAGGTGGCCGCGGACGAGCCCGATACCGCCGCGAAGATGGTGCTGCCGATGACGTTGACGTGCAGCAGCCGGCCCGGCAGACGTTCCAGCCACGGCGCGAGGCCCTTGAACATGTCCTCGCTGAGCTTGGTGCGGAACAGGATCTCGCCCATCCACAGGAACAGCGGCAGCGCGGTCAGCGTCCAGCTCGAGGTGGAGCCCCAGATCGTGAGCACCATGCTGTCGCCCACCGGGCGGCTGGTGGCGAGCTCCATCGCCACCAGGCCCACGGCCAGCAAGGCCATGCCGACCCACAGGCCCGAGGCCAGAGCCACGAAGAGCAGCACGACGAGCGCCGCGGCGTAGAACATGTCCATGGGAGCCTCGGTGGTGCGTCAGGGGTCAGTCGGCGCGCGGCGCGTCGGCGCCGGGATCGGCAAAGAACGGCCGGCCGGAAACGGCCGACCACAGCGCCTGCGCAAAGGCCAACGCGAAGCCCACGCAGCCCAGGGCCATGCTCAGCTGCGGAATCCACATCGGCGTGGCGTCACCGGTGGGCGCCACGTCGTGCAGCGTGTACGACACCCACACCAGCCGCACCGCAAACCACGCCAGGTACAGCGAAATCGCCATGCCCAGGCCCAGCGCCAGCAACTCCATGCGGTGGCGCGTGCGCGGCTTCACGTGGTCCAGCAGCAGCGTGGCGCGGATGTGCTCGTTGTGCTGCAGCGTGGAGGGCAGCGCCAGGAACAGCGCGGCGGCGATGGCATAACCGGCATAGCCGTCCAGCCCGGGGAGGTTCCAGCCGAACAGGCGCGCCAGGATATTGAGCATGATCGCCACGAAGGCGCCGACCATGGCCACACCCGCCAACACGAGCAGGACGCGATGGAAGCCGAATGCCATTCGGTGAAACATGGGTCACCTCTCCGGCAGGAATGTCAATCGGCGCAGCGTCGTGCGCCGCAGCGGATGGAGCGGCGCCGCGCCAGGAAGGCTGCGGCGCCGCCGTGGCGTTACTTCTTGCGGTAGGCGTCGATGATGGCCTTGCCTTCGGGGCCGGCAGTGGCGAGCCAATCGTTGGTCATCTGCTCGCCGATCTTCTGCAGCGCCAGGCGCACGCTTTCCGAAGGCGGCGCCACGGTCACGCCGTTGGCCTTGAGGATGGCGATGGAATCGGTGTCGACCTGCTCGCTCATCTTCCAGCCGCGCACCTCGGCTTCCGCCGCCGCCTTCAGCACGGCGTCCTGCGTGGCCTTGTCCAGCGCGTCGAAGGCCTTCTGGCTGACGGCCGTCACGTTGCGCGGCAGCCAGCCGTTGACGGGGTAGAAATATTTCACCTGTTCGTAGAGCTTGCCGTCGGCACCGCTGGCGCTCGAGGTCAGGAAGTTGTTCGCCGCGCCGGTGGCCAGGGCCTGGCCGAGTTCGGGCAACTGGATCGTCACCGGCGAGGCGCCGAGCAGCTGCGCGATCTTGGTCGTGGCCGGGTTGTAGGCGCGCATCTTGGTGCCCTTGAAGTCGTCGGCACTGTTGATCGGCTTCACCGAATACAGCGACTGCCCCGGCCACGGCACCGAAAACAGCATCTTGATGCCCTGCCCCGCCAGCACCTTTTCCTGCACCGGCCGCGTGGCGTCGTACAGGCGCCTGGCGTCGGCGTAGCTGGTGGCCAGGAAGGGGATGGAGTCGGCGCCGAAGAGCGGGTTCTCGTTGGCCATGCCGGAGATGATGAATTCGCCCGCCTGCGCCATGCCGGTCTGGATGGCGCGCTTGATCTCGGGCTGCTTGAACAGAGAAGCCCCCGAGTGCACGGTGATCGCGAGCTTGCCGCCGGTGGCGGCCTTCACGTCGGCGGCGAACTGCTCCAGGTTCTTCGTCTGGAAGGTGTTGGCGCCGTAGCCGCTGGGCAGGTCCCACTTGGTCTGCGCGCTTGCGGCGGCGGCACAGGCCAGGACGGCAGCGCCGAGGATGAGTGACTTCATGGTGTTCTCCTGTTGGCGATCGACTCGGTGCAGCTTCAGTTGCCGGCGATCTGGTGGTTGAGAAGGTCGGTGATCAGCATCGCGCCCGGGGCGTGCGTGATGCAGAACTCGGGGCGCGCCTGGGCAATCGCCGCTTGCGGCGTCACGCCACAGGCCCAGAAGACGGGTAGTTCGCCCGGCAAGACGTCCACGGCGTCACCATAGTCGGGCTGCGACAGGTCGCCAATGCCTATTTGCGAGGGGTCGCCCAGGTGCACGGGGGCGCCGTGCACGGCGGGGTAGCGCGCCGTGATCTGCACTGCACGGATGGCGTGGGCGGCGGTCATCGGCCGCATCGACACCACCAGCGGGCCGGCAAAGCGGCCGGCCGGCTGGGTCGGCACGCAGCTACGGTACATGGCGACGTTGCAGCCGCGCTCGACGTGGCGCAGCGGGATGCCTTCGCTGCGCAGCGCCCATTCGAACGAGAACGAGCAGCCGATGACGAAGGACACCAGGTCGTCGCGCCACAGTGCACGCACGTCGGCCGGCTCGTCGACCAGTTCGCCGTGGCGCCAGACGCGGTAGCGGGGCAGGTCGCTGCGCAGGTCGATGCCGTGGCCCAGCGACGGCAGCGACGGGTCGCCCACGTCGCCCACCGCCAGCACCGGGCACGGCCGCGGGTTGCGCTGGCAGAAGACGAGAAAGTCGTTCGCGTCGCTGCGCGGCAGCACGACCAGGTTGCCCTGCACCAGGTCGTCGGCGGCGCCGCTGGTGTGGCCTTGCGACAGCCCGCCACGGAAGCGCTGGCGCAGGGCGGCGCCGCGCCGGGCTGCATCGTCGTGGAAGACCTGGGGGGGCCGAGGGGCCTGCATCGCGTTTCTCCCGTGGTGGCCGGCCGCAGCGCCAACTGCTGCAAGCCGGTGCGCATGGTGCGGCGGCGCGGACGATCTGGCAAACGAAAGTTTTCCAGCGCAGCTCATCGAATTTTTCGATGCTGAACGGCCACGCCCCGGTGTGCCAGCAGGCTGTCGATGAGCGCACCCTGCGCCGTGGACGCGGGGTCGACGCGCCAGCTCAGGTGGATGGGCAAAGGCGCCAGCGCGGTGTCGCAGGCCAGCGCCTTCAGCGGCAGGCGCTGGCCCAGGCGCTGCACCACGGCGGCGGGCAGCGTGGCCACGCCCAGGCCGTCCTCGACCAGCTGCGCCATGGCGCTGATCGATGACACGCTGTGCACGCGCAGCGGCTCCAGCCCTTGCCGGCGCAGCAGGTCGAGCAGTGCCACGTGCGGCTGCGAACCGCGCTGGAAGGTCATCAGTTCCAGCCCCGCCAGGTCGGCCAGCGTCCAGCGGCGGCGGCGGTGGCGTGCGGCGTGGCCGGTGAAGACCATCGCCATCGACGGCAGGGCCAGCGCACGCACGCCGCCGCCTGCCGCCGGCAAGGCCGCGATGGCGATGTCGAGCGCGCCGCGCACGAGCTGGTCCACCAGCACCGGCGAGGTTTCCACGGTGAGTTCCAGCGCCAGCGCGGGCCGCTGCTCACGCAGCGCGCGCACCCAGTCCATCAGCCACGAGTGCAGCACCGATTCGATGGCGCCCACGCGCAGCAGCACCGGTTGCGCGCCGGAGCCGCCGAGTTCGGCCTGGATCTCGCGCTGCAGGTCCAGCAGCCGCTCGGCATAGGCAAAGAAGCGCTGGCCGGCGACGGTGACGCGGAACTGCTTGTCGCGCCGGTCCAGCAGCAGCGTGCCCAGTTCCTGTTCCAGCGCGGCGATGCGGCTGGACATGGCCGACTGCGTGAGGTGCAGCTTCTCGGCCGCGCGCGTGACGCTGCGCAGCGTCACCACCCAGTAGTAGGCCTCGACGAAACGCAGGTTCATGGCCGCAGTGTCCCCGATCTGCCGGCGCGCGCGGACGGCGATGGCGCGGCATCCGCGTCGCGCGGCGTCCGCCACCCAGGCACCCGGCTGCGGCAGCGTCGATCTGGCGCCCAAAGCGGGCGCATTTCGCGGCCATGGACCGCGACCGGCGCTTCATCATCAGCCTGGAGACTGCCCGTTGCGCCGCACCGAGCGCGCGCACGCAGGCAGCGAGGAAGCGCGATGTCCGACCTGTCCCAGCCGCCCCTGTCCCTGCTGCCGTCCGAAGACGAGGCCTTCGCCTGGCCCACGCCCGACGTGCCGGGCTACCCGGCCCCGGCGCCGTCGCCCGTGCCGCCGGCTTGCGCCATCGAAGGGCTCAATGGCCACGCGCTCGAAGGCCGGTTGATCCAGTTCGACCCCCAGGGCGCGCGGGTGCAGTTGCAGGTGGCCAACTCGCGCACCCCGCTGCCACTGCGCTTCGACCAGTTCCGCCGCCTGCGCCTGCGCCAGCCGCTGGCCGCGCACGACCCCACTGGCGAGGCACCGGACCCGACCGCGGAGCGGCCGGTGCTGCACTTTCGCATCCGCTTGCACGGCGCGCCGCTGTGGGAGGGACGCACGCTGCGCCATTGCGAACGGCCCTGGGGCCTGTTCCTGTTTGAACCGCTGGACGACAAGGGCACGCTGCGGCGCTGGTTCGTGCCGCGGCACGCGTACGAAAGCGTCGAGGTCGGCCTGCGCATCGGCGAAGCGCTGGTGGGGATCAACGCCGCCACGCCCGAGCAGGTGGACCAGGCGCTGGCCGAGCAGCACAGCCTGCGCTCGCGCAAGCTGGGCGAAATGCTGGTGATGGGCCAGATCATCAGCGCCGACGAACTGGCCGCCGCCATCGAGCGCCAGGCCCGCATGCCCATGGTGCGCATCGGCGAGGCGCTCACGGCGCTGGGTTACATCACCGCGGTGCAGCTCGACGAAGCGCTGGTGCAGCAGCGCAGCGACCGCAGCGTGCCGCTGGGCGAACTGCTGGTGCGCAAGGGGCTGGTGTCGCGTGCCGACCTGCAGACCGCGCTGGCGCGCAAGATGGGCTACCCGCTGGTCGACGTGGCGCAGTTCGCAGCCGACCTGGACGCAGTGATGCGGCTGCCGCATGCCGTGGCCCTGCGCGTGCCGGCGCTGCCGCTGATGCTGCGCGCGGGCCGCCTGGTGGTGGCGATGGAAGACCCCACCAACCGCAACGCCGTCGACGAGATCGAATTTGCCGCCCAGTGCAAGGTGGTGCCGGTGTTGGCCCGCGCCGGCGTGCTGGCCGGGGCCATTGCGCAAGCCTACGAGAAGACCGGTCATGCAGCGCAGACGCCGCGCGGCGCGGCCGACGGCAGCATCGACTTCGAGCCTGGCGACGCGAGCAAGCTGCTGGCCAGCATGGAGCAGGGCGAAGCCCGCCAGGAGGAAGAGGAAGACGCCGGCATCGAGCAGAGCGACAACTCGCTCGTGCGGCTCATCAATTCGATGATCCTGGAGGCCCACAGCCAGGGCGTGTCCGACGTCCACATCGAATGCCCGGCCGGGCGCGAGAAGGTGCGCATCCGCTTCCGCAAGGACGGCCAGATGCGGCCCTACCTGGAGCTGCCGCACACCTACCGCAATGCGCTCATCGCGCGGCTGAAGATCATGTGCGACCTGGACATCAGCGAGCGCCGCAAGCCGCAGGACGGCAAGATCAATTTCTCCAAGTTCGTGCAGGGCGTGAAGCTGGAACTGCGCGTGGCCACCATCCCCACGCTGGG
The DNA here is from genome assembly GCA_034522875.1 of Rubrivivax sp. GTDB lineage: Bacteria > Pseudomonadota > Gammaproteobacteria > Burkholderiales > Burkholderiaceae_C > Rubrivivax. Next base: position 82,912 of record JAXHKY010000003.1, read on the forward strand.
CGGCCTGGAAGACGCGGTGCTGCGGCTGCTGACCTCGAGCAAACCGATCCCGCTGGACGACCTGGGGCTGAGCCCGGCCAATATCGAGCGCTTCAAGACCGCCATCCAGCGCCCCTACGGCATGCTGCTGTGCGTGGGCCCCACGGGTTCGGGCAAGACGACCACGCTGCACTCGGCCATGGGCCACATCAATACGCCAGAACGCAAGATCTGGACCGCCGAGGACCCGATCGAGATCACCCAGGCCGGTCTGCGCCAGGTGCAGGTGAACCCGCGCATCGACTGGACCTTCGCGCGCGCGCTGCGCGCCTTCCTGCGTGCCGACCCCGACGTCATCATGGTCGGCGAGATCCGCGACAAGGAAACGGCGCAGGTCTCGGTGGAAGCCTCGCTCACCGGCCACCTGGTGCTGTCCACGCTGCACACCAACAGTGCGCCCGAGACGGTGACCCGGCTCATCGACATGGGCATGGACCCGTTCAACTTTGCCGACGCGCTGCTGGGCGTGCTGGCGCAGCGCCTGGTGCGCCGGCTGTGCACGCACTGCCGCGTGCAGCGCGAGGCCAGCGCCGAGGACGAGGCCGAGCTGCTGGGCGACTACATGTTCGCGATGAACGGCATGGATCAAGCCCCCACCGGCGAAGACGTGCTGGCCGGCTGGCGGCAGCGCTTCGGCAGCCAAGGCAAGCTGGCGCTGTACCGTCCGGTGGGCTGCGAGAAGTGCGACAAGACGGGTTACCGCGGCCGCGCCGGCATCCATGAGCTGATGATGGTGTCGCGCACGCTGCGCCACCTCATCCAGACCGGCGGTCGTGCCGACGACCTGCTGCGCCACGGCCTGGCCGATGGCATGCGCACACTGCGCCAGGACGGCATCGAGAAGGTGCTGGCCGGCGTGACGACGATCGAGGAAGTGCGGGCCAATTCCTGAGTTTCGCGCTCGGGATGACGGGCCCCGGCGGGGTCTGACCCGACTTTGTCGCACCGACCCGGGCACCCGCGCGCGGCGGAGGTGCGTTCAATCAGGGTTATGCCTGTGTCTTCATAGGCGGCGGCTACCCAAAATGCCCGAGTGGCCTTGCCGCGGGGATTTTCGCTCGTCCCCTTTCAGGGTTTCCCCCGAACTTACGTGGAGACAACGAGTCATGCAGAAAAGCCTTCACATCAACGCCGAGAAGTGCACCGGGTGCCTTCAGTGCGAGATGGCTTGTTCGTTCGAGAACTACGGCGTCTTCGCGCCGGCCAAGTCGCGCATCAAGGTGTTCGACTTCCATGAGACGGGGCGCAAGGTGCCCTACACCTGCACCCAGTGCGACGAGGCCTGGTGCCTGCACGCCTGCCCGGTGGAGGCCATCACGATCGACAAGCTCACCGGCGCCAAGGTGGTGAACGAGACCACCTGCGTGGGCTGCAAGGTCTGCACCATCGCCTGCCCCTTCGGCACCATCAACTATGTGCAGGAAACCGGCAAGGTGCAGAAGTGCGACCTGTGCGGCGGCGAGCCGGCCTGTGCCGAGGCCTGCCCCACCGGCGCCATCACCTACATCGACGCCAACTGGACCGGCCTGAACAAGATGCAGGCCTGGGCCAACAAGCTCGGCAACCAACCCATCGCCTGAGAGGAGCAACCAACATGTCTTGGGCAGGAAAAATTCTCCGCGTCGACCTCACGGCCGGCACCGTCAAATCCGAGCCGCTGAAGATGGACTGGGCGCGCACCTATATCGGCTCGCGCGGCCTGGCTTCCAAATACCTGGTCGAGGAAATGGACGCCAAGGTCGACCCGCTGTCGGCCGACAACAAGATCATCTGGGCCACCGGTCCGCTGACCGGCACCATGGCCAGCACCGGCGGGCGCTATACCGTGGTCACCAAGGGCCCGCTCACCGGCGCCATTGCGTGCAGCAATTCGGGCGGCTACTGGGGCGCCGAGCTGAAAATGGCCGGCTGGGACATGATCATCTTCGAAGGCCAGTCGGCCAAGCCGGTGTACCTGTACGTCAACGACGACGTGGCCGAGCTGCGTGACGCCAGCCACCTGTGGGGCACCACCGTCTGGCACACCGAGGAGCAGCTCAAGAAGGACCACCAGGACCCACTGCTGCGCGTCAGCAGCATCGGCGGCGCCGGCGAGAACCAGGTGCTGTTCGCCGCCGTCGTCAACGACCTGCACCGCGCCGCCGGGCGCTCGGGCGTGGGCGCGGTGATGGGCAGCAAGAACCTGAAGGCCATTGCCGTGCGCGGCACCAAGGGGGTGGGCAATATCGCCGACCCCAAGGCCTTCATGAAGATCACCACCGAGAAGAAGAAGATCCTGGCCGAGAACGCGCTCACCGGCCAGGGCCTGCCGACCTACGGCACGCAGGTGCTGATGAATATCATCAACGAGGTCGGCGCGCTGCCTACGCGCAACCACCGCGACGTGCAGTTCGAAGGCGCGAAGGATATCTCGGCCGAGGCCATGGCGACACCGCGCGCCACCGACGGCAAGAAGCCGCTGGTCACCAACCAGGCCTGCTTCGGCTGCACCATCGCCTGTGGCCGCATCCAGAAGATCGACCAGGGCCACTTCACGGTGGAAAACAAGCCGCAGTACTGGGGCGCCAGCGGCGGCCTGGAATACGAAGCCGCCTGGGCCTTAGGCGCGGCCAACGGCGTCAACGACCTGGAAGCGCTGCAGTACGCCAACGTGCTGTGCAACGAGCATGGCATGGACCCCATCAGCTTCGGCGCCACCGTGGGCGCGGTGATGGAGCTGTACGAGATGGGCGTGCTGACGAAGGAGCAGATCGGCATCGACGCCCAATTCGGCTCGCCGCAGGCGCTGGCACACTTTGCCGAGATCACGGCCAAGGGCGAAGGCTTCGGCAAGGAAATCGGCCAGGGCAGCAAGCGGCTGACCGCCAAATACGGTCACCCCGACCTGTCGATGAGCTCCAAGGGCCAGGAATTTCCGGCCTATGACGGCCGCGGCATCCAGGGCATCGGCCTGGCGTACGCCACCAGCAACCGCGGCGGCTGCCACCTGCGCGGTTACACCGTGGCCAGCGAGGTGGCGGGCATCCCGGTCAAGACCGACCCGCTCACGGCCGAAGGCAAGCCGGAACTCGTCAAGGCCTTCCAGGATGCGACGGCGGCGTACGACTCGTCGGGGCTGTGCATCTTCACCACCTTCGCCTGGGGTCTGCCCGACCTGGCCGACCAGCTGGCGCCGGCCTGTGGCCCCGAGTTCACGCTGGAGAACGTGTCGACCATCGGTGAGCGCATCTGGAATATGGAGCGCGACTTCAACAACCGCGCCGGCTTTACCGCCAAGGACGACTCGCTGCCCAAGCGGCTGCTCACCGAAGCCGCCAAGTCCGGCCCGGCCAAGGGGCTGGTCAGCAAGCTGCCCGAGATGCTGCCCAAGTATTACGAGGCGCGCGGCTGGAACCCCGACGGCACGCTCAAGCCCGAAACCCGCACCAGGCTCGGCCTGTAGGCGCGGGCAGCGCCTGATCGACAGCGACGGGCGGTTCACGAACCGCCCGTTGCCTTTTCAAGGAACGAAAATGAAGCACCTGATCCTGGGCGCCGGCCCCGCCGGCGTCATCGCTGCCGAGACGCTGCGCAAGCACGCACCGCACGACGAGATCACCATCGTCGGCGACGAGCCCGAGGCACCCTACTCGCGCATGGCCATTCCCTACCTGCTGATCGGCAATATCGGCGAGGCCGGCACCCACCTGCGCCACAAGGGCGACCACTACCAGCAGCTGGGCATCACGCTGCAACGCGGCCGCGCCGTCAAGCTCGACACCGCGGCGCGCCGCGTGCAGCTGGACGACAGCAGCTGGCTGGAATACGACCGCCTGCTCGTCGCCACCGGGTCTTCACCGGCCACACCGCCCATTCCCGGCATCGCCGGCCCCGGCGTGCACGCCTGCTGGACGCTGGCCGACGCGCGCGCCATCCAGGCGCTGGCGCAGCCCGGCGCGCGCGTGCTGCAGATGGGCGCCGGCTTCATCGGCTGCATCATCATGGAAGCGCTCGCGGCGCGCGGCGTCGAGCTCAGCGTGGTCGAGATGGGCGACCGCATGGTGCCGCGCATGATGGGCCCGGTGGCCGGCGGCATGATCAAGGACTGGTGCCTGGCCAAGGGCGTGGCGGTGCACACCGGCGCCCGCGTCGAAGCCATCGAGCGCGACGCCACGCAGGTGATGAAGGTGAAGCTTTCCACCGGCGCCGTGATCGAGGCCGACCTGGTGATCAGCGCCACCGGCGTGAAGCCCAATATCGGCTTCCTTGAAGACAGCGGCGTGCGCTGCCTGGTGGGCGTGCTCACCGACGAACACCTGCAGACCAATGTGCCCGGCATCTACGCCGCCGGCGACTGCGCCGAGGCTTTCGACAAGGTCAGCGGCAAGATGATTGTCAGCGCCATCCAGCCCAATGCCGCCGAGCAGGCGCGCGTGGCGGCGCTGAATATGGTGGGCAAGGCGACCGAACTGCGCGGCGTGACGCAGATCAACGTACTCGACACTTTAGGCCTCATCAGCGCCAGCTTCGGCGCCTGGGACGGCGTGCCCGGCGGCGAACATGTGGAGATGACCGACAAGGCCGCCGGCCGCCACCTCAGCTTGCAATTCGGCGGCGACCGCCTGGTGGGCTGCAACGCCATCGGCTGGACCGACCACGTGGGCGTGATGCGCGGCCTGGTCGAAGGCCAGGTGCCGCTGGGCGAGTGGAAGGACAAGCTGCTGCACGACCCCACGCTGCTGATGCAGGCCTACCTGGCCAGCGCGCAGGCGCAGCATGCCCATGCCTGGGTGTGAGACGCTGCAACGACGCATCATCACGCCCATGCAGATCACCTTCAAGCTCTACGCGGGCCTGACCGACTACCTGCCGGCCGAGCACCGCCGGGGCAACCTGATGCCGCTGGAGGTGCCCGCCGACGCCCCGATCGCGCAGATCATCGAGCCCTTCCACATGCCGGAAAAGCTGGTCAAGCTGGTGCTGGTCAACGGTGTCTACGTGCCGCCCGAGGAACGCGCCACGCGCACGCTGGTCGAAGGCGACGTGCTCGCCATCTGGCCGCCGGTGGCCGGTGGCTGAGGGTGTTCGGGCCCGAATTTCCCGAGCGCTTCGAGCGCGACCAGAGTTTCAGCGAAGCCGACTGGCTGCGTTGCCTGCCCGGCGCGGTGCGCAACCATGCACTCGCTCTTGCCGGCCCCCGGGCGCGCGGTGGTGAATATCGGCGCCGGCACGCTGGAACTCGCCTGGACGATGCTGCCGCCGCGCCGCCTGGGCCTCGTGCAGTTGCCGCGCATGGCGGTGAGTTACCGTTTCGACGGCGTCGACGCTGCGGCGCGCAACGAGTTCATGCGCCACTTCGACCTCTACACGCAGCGCGGCGGCGGCTGAGAGTGCGCCCCATGGCCGGGCGGTCGACGCGAGGTCAGGCAGCACCAACTCCACGGGCCCCGAGCGCATGTACATCGTTGCATGTCGGCCATGGAGACGTCAACCGACTGCACTGCAAGCCGTCGCAGGCCGAGCTTGGGGCCGCCTCGGGTCTCGCCGAGCGCGTTGCCGAGGGCAATTGAAGCTCCTATGCTCAACTCCTCTGTCGATGAGTCCCGGTCTGGCACGGCATGCTGGCCAGCAGTCTCAACCTGGGTCGTCAGCAGTGAATGTCTTCCCCGTCACCCCTGCCATCGAAGTGCGCACGCCACGGCTGCTGCTGCGGCCCTGGTGCGAGTCGGATCGTGCGCCATTCGCCGCAATCAACGCGGACCCGGAAGTCATGCGGTTCTTTCCGGCGACCCAGACCCGCGAAGCCAGCGATCGCAGCATCGACAGCTGGTCGGCGGAGTTCAAGGAGCGAGGTTGAAGCAACTGGGCCGTCGAACTCGTCGAGACCGGAGCCTTCGTGGGCTTTGTCGGGCTGTCGGTCCCCCGACCCGCCTTGCCCTTCATGCCCTGTGTCGAGGTCGGCTACCGGCTCGCCCGCGAGTCTTGGCGCCAAGGCATCGCCACTGAGGGCGCGAAGGCTGCGCTGGGGGTGGGATTCGGGCGACTGGGGCTCGAGGAGATCGTGTCCTTCACGGCCTTGCTCAACCGGCCGTCGCAGGGCGCCATGCAGCGCATCGGCTTGCTCGACTCGCAAGCGGACTTCGACCACCCGGCACTGCCTGAAGGTCATCCGCTCAAGCGCCACTGCCTGTTCCGGATGGGCCGTGATCGCTGGCTCGCCGGCCGGTGAATACCTCTCCTGACGCCGTCACTGCATTGACCGGTGCAACGATGGCGAAGCCGGCCCTTCGGCGGCGCAGTGACGCCGAGACTCTGCTCATCGGCTCGTGCATGCCAGTGTCGGCCGCCGCCACATCGCCACGCTGGTGCAGCGCATAGGCATCCAGGCGCTGGCGCCGCAGCCGGGCACCGGCAAGCGAGCGCCAGGCCACCCGATCTACCCGTACCTGCTGCGCAAGCTGGCCGTCAAGCCTTCGAACCAGGTCTGGGCCTTGGACACGACCGACATCCCGAAGGCGCGCGGCTTCGTCTACCTCACCGCCGTGGTGGACGTGGCCAGCCACAGGGTGCTCGCCCACAAGGCGGCCAACACGCCGCAGGCCTGTCATGCACGTGAGGTCATCGAGCAGTCGTTCGCCCGGTGGGGCACGCCCGAAATCGCCAACACCGACCAGGGCAGCCGTACACGGCCACCGAGTTCACAGACGCGGCGATCGCGCAGGGCAGCCAGCCAGACAAGCGGGGTCATTTCTGTTCTAGCATGCCCAGGGGCAGCGGGTCGATGCGCACTTTGATCTGCACAACGCCGCCGCGCCGGAATCACGCTTGCGCCCGTTGCGCGCCAGGCGATGACCCACGGCGAGATCAGCTGAATCAGGAGGTACCCATGAGTGCAGACCTTTCGACACCCCTGCTGATCGACGACGAGCTCGAAGTCCTTGCCGACATGGTGCCGTTGGCCGGGCAACACATCATCGAGCTTGGCTGCGGCGCAGCCCACCTGTCACGTGCATTGCTCGCGTGCCACGTCGAAAGCCGCGTGACAGGCCTGGAGGTCGACGAGCGCCAGCACGCCAAGAACCTGGCAGATCCGCAGACGGGTCTGGAGTTCATCGCCGCTGGCGCCCAGGCGATCCCGTTCGCCGATGCGAGCTTCGACTTGGCGCTGATGCTGAAGTCGCTGCACCATGTCCCGTTGCCCTTGCTTGCCCAGGCCTTGGGCGAAGTGGCGCGCGTGCTGCGCCCGGGCGGCCACCTCTACGTGTCGGAGCCGGTCTACAGCGGACCTTTCAACGAAGTGATCCGGGTCTTCAACGACGAGTGCGTGGTACGTGCCGCAGCGCAGGTGGCGCTGGACGAGGCACTGCGCACAGGGGTCTGGGCTCAGGTGACCGAGCGTCGCTTCGAGATGCCGGTGCACTTCCGGGACTTCGCCGATTTCGAGCAGCGCATGATGCAACCGACCTTCGCCGACCACCGCATCGACGAGGCCAAGCGGGCTGAGGTTCGGGCCCGCTTCGCTCCGCACAACGGCCCGGTTGGCGCGCACTTCAACCGGCCGATGCATGTGCGGCTGTTGCAGCGTCTGGGCTGACGGCCGTATGGCGCGGCAGGCTGTCCGCCGATCATGCTGAGATCCCTGATCCGCCGGCTGGCCCCAGTCGGCAAGTCAGGATGTCCCGTGGACAGACGTGGCCGCCGCATCGTGGCAGTCATCGAGTGCCTGCTGAGTCAGGGCGGGCTTCAAGAGCGCGCAGGAATGGCGTGAGGAGCCAGCGACGCGGCCACGAGGTGCCATCAGTTCTCTTGCGTCGCTCCGAAACTCGCTGGCATCTGCACGGCCACGACCTCGCCGCGCGCCGTGATGACGCCGCCCGCCAGCACCGAAGTCTCGACGATCACCTTGCGTCCCTTGATCTCCTTGATTCGGCCGCGAATCTCGATCGGCCCGTCGATCGGCGTCGGTTTGAGGTAGTCCACATGCAGTGATCCCGTGACGAATCGAAATGCTGGCAGCGTGTCCAGATCGCGACCCTCCCGGCGATACATGGCGGCCGCTGCCGTCCCTGTGCTGTGGCAGTCGATCAGCGACGCGATCAGGCCGCCATAGGCAAAGCCGGGAACGGAGGTCTCGTAGGGCTGGGGCGTGTATCGGGTGACGCTTTCGTCGCCGTCCCATTCCGTTTTGATTTGATGACCTCTCGTGTTCAATCGACCGCAGCCGTAGCAGTGCGCAACGTTTTCGGGATAGTGGTCTTGAAATGCGTTCATCTGAAATCCCGGAAGGTCTTGCAGGACCGGTGTGGATCGGCTGTGTTCGATGCCGCTCGGAACCGGCGGGCTCCAGGCAGCCGGCGAGTCTGGGCCATGCAGCCGCTGAGGTGACTGCCGTAGCTCGACGAACAGGAGGCACCCCTTACGTGAGAAGGGTGCATGGGCGCTACCCGGTGGATTGCTCAAGCCGATGCCCGCCACATGGTCGCCGCTCTCGTCCGAGAACACGCCCTCAAGCACCAGAATTCTTTCACCTGCACCGTGAATGTGCCGCTCGAAGTGCGATCCCGGCGCGTAGCGAACGATGCTGGTGGCTCACGCGACCTCGTCGCCCACCCGGTCCAGCATGCGTCGATCGACGCCAGGCAGCGAAGAAAGCGCCCAGGTAGCGTCTGCCGCATGGGAAACGACGTGCGCCGAGAAGTCGTCGTGATGGTCACGGTGGGCTCGGCTCGATGCTTGGTTGCGCTTTGATGGCGAGCCCGACCGTTCCCAGTCGAACAGATGTGCGGCACGAGTGCGCAGACACTCGTTTTCTTGCCACTCGCAGTAGGCGATTGCCATCGCGGTGGCCCAGGGTCTGTCGTCGTGTCCGCCGTGCTTGCCAGCGGCTATGCGGGCACGAGCCATGTGAACCGGCCGCGAGCGAGCAACTTCTTGAAGTCTCGATCGAAGCTCACGAGGTGCTCGCCCATGTGCGCCGCGGCTGCCGACAACCAAGCATCCGGCACATCGTTGCTGCTCAATTGCTTGTCAAGGCAGAGCCGTCGTAGCGTCGACCACTCCGGGCCCAAGGACGCCAGATGCACGCCAGGCGACGCCAGCAGCGCGTCGATGAACGCCACGGCATCTGCCATCGGGGTAGCCTGCTGAAAGATCTTCGGGCTGGTGACCAGACGCAGAAAGCTGGCCAGCACCATCGGCATCAGCGTCAAGGACGCGCCGACTTCGGAGGCGTCGACCGCCCCTTCGAGCCAGTGCCGCGCCACGGCGTGATGTGGATGATCGGCGCGCAAAGCGGCGACCAGCACGTTGACATCAGGCGTCATCACCCAGGGCCTCGAGCAAGGCCTTGTTGCTCAGCGGGTTCACACCCGCCACCAGACCACCGCGACCCTTGAACACAGGCAGGCGGACCCGACGGCGCTTCGCGGAATCCGACTTCGCGCGAAGACGCAACTGCAAACCTTCCTCGATCAAGCGAGTCAGGCTGGTGCGCTGAAGGGCCGCAAGCGCCTTCGCATCGGCTAGCAGTTGATCGTTGATATCCAGGGTGGCTTCATGCATGAGATATACAGATTTCTGTACGGCAGAAAGAGGATGACGCTTGCCAATCCACAGCGAAGACCCATGCCGCTGCGCGTGCAGGCCAGAAGCCCTGAAGCAGCCCGTCGCCAGCGGCAGCTGACCATTTCCTGCCGGCCGAGAAGGGCCGCAGCGGCGCTCCGGACGCTGCCCTCCCGGTCGTTTGCCAGGCCGAACGCGCCGAGATCGGCATCGAGCACGAGCATGGCCAAGCCGTGCACGGCAGACCAAGCCAGCAGGCAGCGCTCCTGCAGCGTCTGGGTGTTGACTCCGCGATGCTTGAGCGCGACAGAAAGCGACCATGCCAATGCCAATGCCAACGCCTGTGCCGTAGCCGCACTGGCCTGCTTCAGCGCCGGGTCGCCTGCATCGAGCCGGTCGCTGCGGAACATCAGTTGAGTTTGCGCCGGGGAATCCAGCGCGAAGTCGACGCAGGCGCGGCCGACCGCCGCAAGACGCTGCGCGGGGCTGTCACCGGCCGCCTGCGCGTAGTGCTGCATGCGCAGCGCCATACGTTCGAAGCCGGCGGTGCCAAACGCCGTGAGCAGACCGCGCGCATCGCCGCCCGCGGCGCAAGTGCACCGCGACCTGCAAGCGCGCAAGACCACCGGTTCCAGCGTGCTCGCGCCCTGAGGGCCGGCCCGCGCTTCGGGCCTCACGCCATCTGCGGTGGCCAGTGGTGCGTCTCGCCCTGGCAGGCACGGCACCAGGCGTACAGCGCGTCGTACATCACCAGGCCGTGGCGCAGCATTTCGTGGTCGTCGGCAAAGACCTGCGACAAGCCGAGCGACAGTGCGAAAAGGCCGGCCGACTGCGGCGCCAGGTCCAGCCGGGACGTATCGGCGCCGCGCACGATCGTGGCCAATTGCTGCAGCGCCGGGTCGGCCAGCGCGTGTTTCGTGAGGAAGGCGTCGAAGCTGCACAGGTCGCCGACATGGCTCATCTCGACGCCAGGGATGTCGTAGGGCGTGGCGCCGGTGTCCTGCGCGACCTTCAGCACGTCGGCTGCGGGCACGTAGAGGAACTCGGCCTCGCGGTCGATGAAGCGCAGGATCAGCCACGGGCAGGCGATGCGGTCGATCTTCGGGCGCTCGCGCGTGACCCACTTCATGGCCGCACCTCGCCGGCATCGAGTGGCGTGGTCGGCCGGCCCTCTGCCAGCCAGCCCTGCATGCCACCGACCAGGTAGCGCGCATCCTGCCCCAGCACGCGCAGCGTGGCGCTGAGCCCCTGGCTGATCTCATGCCCCTTGGCGCAGTACAGCACGACCGGGCGCGGGCCGCCGATGCCGTCCTTCCAGTCGAGCCAGGCGGCGGGATCGAGCCAGCGTGCGCCGGCGATCTGCGCCGCCTGCTCCGCGCGCACGCCGGCGCGGCGCACGTCGATCAGTTGAAAGTCGAAACCCTGCGCCTGCCACAGCGCGAGTTCGCTCGAAGTGATGTGGGTCACTTCAGCCCTCGCCCGGCCGCCCGAAGAGGGCTGATCCCCTCTTGGGGGCGACACGGAAGGTGTCTTGGGTTCGTCATTTCAGACTCCGGTTGCGGCCAGTCGAATCACCAGCCCGACGACGGCACAGGCCGCCAGCAAGGGCAACACGCCCACCTTGAAACGGAACAACGCCAGCGCCGCGCCGAGCGCGATGAGCGCCGAGAAGACATCGAAGTGCCCGCCGAAGCCCTGCGGCCACAGCACGTGGTAGGCGAAGAAGAGCGCCAGGTTCAGGATCACGCCGACGACCGCCGCGGTGATCGCCGACAGCGGCGCCGTGAACCCCAGCTTGCCGTGCGTGGCCTCGACCAGCGGGCCGCCGGCGAGGATGAAGACGAAAGATGGCAGGAAGGTGAAGAAGGTCACCACCGTCGCCGCCAGCGCGCCGCCCAGGAACAGCGCGTCCGGGCCGAGCACCTGCTTGAGCCAGCCGCCGACGAAGCCGACGAACGCCACCACCATGATCAGCGGCCCGGGCGTCGTTTCACCGAGCGCGAGGCCGTCGATCATCTGCGGGCCGCTGAGCCACTGGTGTGTCTCGACGGCGCCCTGGTAGACATAGGGCAGCACCGCGTACGCGCCGCCAAAGGTGAGCAGCGCGGCCTTCGTGAAGAACCAGCCCATCTGCGTCAACGTGCCCTGCAGGCCCTGGGCGGCCACCAGCGCGCCCATTGCCAGCAACCACAGCCCGAGCCCCACCGCCAACACCTTGGCCAGGTGGCTGCGCGAAAAGCGCGCGTGCGCCGGCGTCGGCGTGTGATCGTCGATCAGCGCCGGCCCGTAACTCTTGGCCGCGCTGCCGTGCCCGCCGCCGGGTGAAAACACCTGCGGCGCCCACCGAGCGCCGAAGTGGCCGATGAGCGCCGCGGCGGCCACGATGGCCGGGAACGGCGTGTCGAAAGCGAAGATGGCCACGAAGGCGGCTGCGGCAATGCCCCACATCCAGCGGTTCTTCAGCGCGCGCGTGCCGATGCGGTGCGCCGCGTGCAGCACGAGCGCGGTCACGGCCGGCTTGATGCCGTAGAAGAGGCCAGCCACCACCGGCACGTCGCCGAAGCGCAGGTAGACCCAGCTCAGCGCGATCAGGATGAAGAGCGAGGGCAGCACGAACAGCGCGCCGGCGACGATCCCGCCCGCCGTGCGGTGCAGCAGCCAGCCGATGTAGGTGGCGAGTTGCTGCGCCTCGGGGCCGGGCAGCAGCATGCAGTAGTTCAATGCGTGCAGGAAGCGCTGTTCGCTCACCCAGCGCCGGCGTTCGACCAGCTCGCTGTGCATGATCGCGATCTGCCCGGCCGGGCCGCCAAAGCTGACGAAACCGAGCTTCAGCCAGAAGCGCAAGGCCTCGTTGAAGCTCACGGCCGCGGGGGCCACCGCGGTGTCGACCGGCGCGCCGGGTTCTGCAGACCCGCTCACGAGGTGACTCCTGCGGCCGCCGCCGGTGCGGCGTAGAGCGCATCGAACACGCTGGCGGCGGCGGCGGCCAGCGCATCGTCATCGGCGTGCAGCTCGCGCAGGCCGGCGAGCACGTTTTCCAGGCCGGCGGCTTCGGCCACCGGGATGCCGCCGGCGTCGAGGTAATGCACGACTGCGCCGATGCGTTGCAGCCGCGCGTCACGGTCGAGGCCGAAGCTCGCGAGCAGGACTTCGAAGGTGACGCGCGCGCCGACATGCGTGAAGCGGGCGCCGTCGTAGTCGAAGCCGAGTGCGCCGCGTGGCGCCTGCCGCGCATCGGCGAGCCAGACGAAGCGGGCCTGCGGGTCGATGAAACGGCGGATCAGCCAGGCACAGGCCAGCCGGTCGACCCAGGGCCGTGCGCGTGTGGCCCAGCGCTTGCCCTTGAAGTTGCGCAGGTCCAGGCGCACTATGCCGTGGCTGGTGCGAGGCCGCGGCTCGCCCTTCGAATAAGTGGCGTCCAGTGCGGCGCGCAGCTGGTCGAGTTGGGCCTGCGCCTGCGCCGCCGCAGCACCCGGGTAGTAGTCGATGCGCGTCAGCGCCAGCAAGGCCTCGGCGACGGCGCGCAGGCGTCGCCGGGCCTCGGTCTCGCCCAGCGCCGCGAGTTCGGCCTGCAGCGTGCTGGCCGTGTCGCACCACTGGGTGTAAGCCCCGGTGCGGTCGAACAGGTCCAGCAATTCGTCGCGCTGGCGCTCATCTCGCGGCGACAGCAGCAACACCATCGCCGTTCCGCCGTGCTCGCGTGCGTCTGCTGCGATCGGCTCGAACAGGACCTGGTGCGTCGCGGGCAGCAGGTAGGCGCCGTCACGCAATGCGACACAACCTTGGGCCTTCAACGCGCGCCATGCACGAATGCGCACGGCGTTCGGCCGGGTTGGAAGCGCAAGGAAGAGGATGGACCACATGGGAAGTAGCATACGCTACGCATTACGTGATGTATATAACTCTTATCGAAGCCGCCATGACCTGCGCATTCCCCGGCATCACACGAGGGCCGCAGGCCAGGCTGCCGCCACACGTGAGTGCCTTGACTTGAGGTGACTCAATACCCAAGCTGAGCAGGCGCCTGAAACGGTCCGTGCGGCGTTGTCTGAAGGCTGCCCCGGGGTTCGGGGAAGGTGGTCGTGCGAATCCCGGTTCGACGATGAACACCGACATGCCGCGCGACCCCGAGATGCGCCAGACGCGCAAGGGTCGGCAGTGGCACTTCGGCATGAAGATGCACATCGGCGTGGACAGTCGCACGGGGCAGGCGCACAGCGCCGTGGTGACGGCGGCCAACGTGCACGACAAGGTCCCGCTGACCCTGCGGGGCGCGATGCCGCGGGAAGGAACGGCTCGGCAGCCCCTTTGCGCCGACATCGACCGTTTCAGCCTGCACGCCACGGTGCGGGTCGAAGCACACGACCGCAAGCGGCTGGAGCAGCTGTGCCGCCACATCACCCGCCCGGCGCTGTCGGACGAGCGGGTGCAACGCAACGCCGTCGGTCAGCAGGAACTGAAGCTCAAGACGCTTCCTGCGGGGTGAGTCCGAACACAAACGGTTCTTGAGAACCGTTTGCGCCTAACGAACACCAGGGCCTCTGCCGGATGAACAACGCGCACCGCTGTGGGCGCGACTGGAGGCGGTTCGAGACCGCTGCAAGCACAACCTCGGCTACGGCGTGGGCGACAACATGGATGACCTGTTGGCCGAGCGCGGAGGAAATGACTGAGCGCGCGGACATCAAGGCGCTGCAAGCCGAGAATGCGCGGCTGGTGGCGCTGCTGGAGTCGCTCGGCATGGTGTGGCGCGGTACACCGACCGCTGCCGCACAGCAACTGCCGCTGACCGCACCCACGCCGCACCCGCTGCTGGCGCCAACGGCGCAAGCCCCACTGACCCCCAGCCAGCGCGCCACATGATCTCGAGGTGGTGCCACGGTCACGCTTCGCGCGCATCGACTTGGTCGCATCATCGGGCATCCAAGACGTGTTCCGCCACCTGGCCAATGACTTGGCCCGCACGCAAGCCATTGCCGCGGAGGCCGCAGCGGCATTTGGGCAAGGCCGCAAGGTGCTGGTGCTGACCGAGCGCACCGGACACCTCGACGCCATCCTGCTGGCCCTGAATGCGCAGGTGCCCCCGCCGTTTGTGCTGCACGGGCGAATGTCGAAGAAGCAACGTGCCGCCCTCATCACCGCGCTGGATGCATTGCCGCCCGACGCGCCGCGCATCCTGCTGGCCACCGGGAAACTGGTCGGCGAGGGCTTCGACCATCCACCGCTGGACACCTTGGTGCTGGCCATGCCGGTTTCCTGGAAAGGCACCTTGCAACAGTACGCGGGTCGCCTGCACCGGGAACAGGCCAGCAAGGCCGACGCGCGAATCATCGACTTCGTCGATACCGGCCACCCGGCGTTGCTGCGCATGTGGGACAAGCGGCAGCGGGGCTATCGCGCGATGGGGTATCGCATGGGCGTCGAAAGCGATGGCTGCGAGGCCGCGTAGCCATCGTGACGTGGCCCTGCATCGAGGCGATCACGGCATGACTGCCACCCGCGCCCAATCAATGAAACCGGCGACGAGGCTGTGTTCGCCTAAAATGTGTCGAACATGTTTGACATTCTTGACTTGCTGAGGTGCGTGCCATGTCCAGTCTTCGTCTCGACGAGATCGGTCGGATGGTCCGGCAACGCCGTGAAGACCTCGGTCTCTCACAGGCCCGACTGGCGCGACTTGCGGGCTTGTCGCGCGCAACGATCAACCAACTCGAGACCGGCACCATCGTCGACCTCGGAGTGAGCAAGCTGGCCCAGCTTCTGGATCTTCTTGGCTTGTCCCTGCGCGCTGAGCAGCAGACGAGCAAAAGTCGAGGGCTGCAGGCCATCAGCCAGACTGTCAGCGTCAGCTACAAGCAGTCGCTGACCCCGAGACTTTTGGCTGCGGCACTTGCCAGCGGCGAACTTCCGGCCAAGTGGATGCCGCATGTGTCGACGATGCTGGACGAAGCCCCAGCGAAGTTCATCGTCTCGGCAGTCGAGGAAGCGGCAGGTTCGCAGGGTGTACCAGCCAAGCTGGTCTGGCAGCATCTCTTGCGGTGGGCTCATGAACTCAAGTCGCCGCGGTCCGCCTGGGTATGACGACCAAGGTCATAGGCCATCAGCCAGCCCGGTTGCCCGGTGGACCGTGGCGAAGCCTGCTCGCGCAAGCATTCGGCCTGATCGACGAACTCAGCCAACGTGGACTCACCGATCCCTTCTGGACGCTGGGCGGCGGGACAGTGCTCATGTTCCGCTACCAACACCGGCGCAGCAAGGACATCGACATCTTCGTGCCTGATCCTCAGTACCTGGGTTACGTAACACCTCGGCTCAGTGACCTGGCCGAGTCCATCGCGACGGACTACGTCGAAGGCGCTGGCTACGTGAAACTCCTGTGTCCGCAGGGCGAGATCGACTTCGTGGCTTCGCCCAACTTGACGGATTCGCCCTGCGAACCGTGGCGCCTGCTCAGGCGCACAGTACAGGTCGAGACGGCGACTGAGATCGTCGCGAAGAAGCTCTGGCATCGTGGCGACACGCCCAGCGCGCGTGACCTCTTCGATCTGTCGCTGGTCATCGAGCGTGAGCCGGAGGCTTTGCGACATGCACATCGATTCCTGACCCGCCATCGGCACGCGTTCGTCGATCAACTGCACAGCCGGTCGGCCATCCTTCGCGCGCAGTTCGAGGCCATCGACACGCTTCGGTATCGCCCCACTTTCGACGACGCGGTGGCCCGCGCCACGACCTTCCTCCGAGGCCTGCCAGCCCCTTCAGGACGATGACCGTCCTGCTCAGTCCGTACTCTCCTTGAAAGCACTTTCTGCTTCAGCCATGGAGTAGGTTTTTCGGGGACAAGATCATGCGACAAGCCGATCGTTTGTTGCGCGCAAGCGCGACTGCCGTACCCGGCAGCCTGCTGAGCCCGTTCGGCTACGCTATCACCATGAAGAGCCTCTGCGAGCGTCGTGCGGCGCCGTCGCCCCTGTGTCCGACCTGAGCCGCATCGGCTTGCTCTGGGGCCGCTTGCGCCAGACGCTGTGGTGGCGCCCGGCGCTGTGGAGCGCGGCGGCCGTGGCGGCGGCTTTTGCCTCGGCGCTGATCGACGCCTGGGTGCCCACGCACTGGCTGCCGACGCTGCCGGCCGGCGTCGTCGACGACCTGCTGCGCATCATGGCGACGAGCATGCTCGTGGTGAGCACCTTCTCGCTGTCCGTGCTGGCCAATGGCTACGCTTCGGCAGCCAGTGCCGGCACGCCGCGGGCGACGCGGCTGGTGGTGGCCGAGCCGCGTTCGCAGAAGGCGGTGGCGGTATTCCTGGCCGCCTTCATCTTCTCGATGGTCGGCCTCATCGCACTGGGCACCGGGCGCTACGGCCCGGCCGGCCGCATGGCCTTGTTCGTGTGCGCGCTCTGCGTGCTGGCATGGGTCGTGGTTTCGTTCATGAGCTACATCGACGTGTTGTCGCGCATCGGTCGCGTGTCGCACACGATCGAGACCGTCGAGCGCACCGCAGCCCAGACACTTCGCCGCTACGCGCGGCAGCCGCTGGCCGGTGCACGCGCCGCCGCCGCGCCCCCGGACGATGCGCGGCCGGTGATGGCCACCGGTACCGGGCATGTCCAGTTCGTCGACGTGCCCGCCCTGCAGTCGCTGGCAGATCGATGGGACCTGCACGTGCACGTGGCCGCGAGTGTCGGCGACCTGGTGCACCCAAAGGCGTCGCTGGCGTGGGTGCACGCAGCCGCGGCCGGTGTCACCGCCGCGGACCGCGCGGCGCAGGACGCCAAGCTGCGCGAGGCCTTCGTCGTCGGCCCTGAGCGCACCTTCGAACAGGACCCGGGCTATGCGCTCGTCGTGCTGGCCGAGATTGCCCAGCGCGCGCTGTCGCCGGCGGTCAACGACCCGGGCACCGCGATTGCCGTGCTGGGCAGCCAGACGCGGCTGCTGATCGAGACCCTGTCGGTACCGCAGGACACCGAGGCTGAGGTCTGCGACCGCGTCACCGCCGTCGCGGCCTCGCCCGAGGCGCTGGTGGCCATGGCCTACGAGCCGATCGCCCGCTGCAGCACGGACCAGTTCGACGTCATGGTCCAGCTGCTGCGCCATCTCGACGCGCTCGTGGCCAACGCGCCGCCGGCGGTGCGGACGGCTGTCCAGGAACTGGTGCAGCGGACCCTGGCGCGGGCGGCCAGGGCCGGGGCCGATGCTGCCGACCTGGTGGCCTGGGAAAGAGAGGCCCGGGCCCTTGGGCTGGCGCCGGCTGCCGGGAGCGCCGCTGCGGCCGAGACCGGGGCCGCAACGACACCGGTACCGCGCCGCTGACCGGGCTGCGCGCGGTGTCGCCGCAGGATAGGCTCGACCGTGACGTCGACGCTGGCGCGGCGCAGCTGGCCTGCCGGCGTCCAGCGCGGTGCGCAGGCATGCGATCTGCCCGCGCAGCAGAACGATTCACATGCGTTCAGACCGGGCTGCCGCCGCCCAGCATGGGCGCGAACAGCGCGGCAATACCCAGAAACGAGAAGAAGCCGACGACGTCGGTCACCGTGGTCAGGATGATGGACGAGGCCGTGGCCGGGTCCTGCCCGAAGCGGCGCAGCAACATCGGCACCAGGGCACCAGCGAGGCCGGCGGCCAGCATCGAGATCACCATCGCCAGGACGATCACCGCCACCAGCGCCACCGACCGGCTCCACACATACACCGCCAGGCCCGTGGTGGCGGCCACCGCCACGCCGTTCAGGAAGAGGATGGACCACGTTGGCAGTGGCATACGCTACGAATGAAGTAATGTATATAACTCTTATCGAAGCCGCCATGACCTGCGCATTCCCCGGCATCACACGATGGCCGCAGGCCAGGCTGCCGCCACACGTGAGTGCCTTGCCTTGACGTGACTCAATACCCAAGCTGAGCAGGCGCCCAAAGCGGTCCGTGCGGCGTTGTCTGAAGGCTGCCCCGGGGTTCGGGGAAGGTGGTCGTGCGAATCCCGGTTCGACGATGAACACCGACAAGTCGCGCGACCCCGAGATGCGCCAGACGCGCAAGGGTCGGCAGTGGTACTTCGGCATGAAGATGCACATCGGCGTGGACAGTCGCACGGGGCAGGCGCACAGCGCCGTGGTGACGGCGGCCAACGTGCACGACAAGGTCCCGCTGACCCTGCGGGGCGCGATGCCGCGGGAAGGAACGGCTCGGCAGCCCCTTTGCGCCGACATCGACCGTTTCAGCCTGCACGCCGCGGTGCGGGTCGAAGCACACGACCGCAAGCGGCTGGAGCAGCTGTGCCGCTACATCACCCGCCCGGCGCTGTCGGACGAGCGGGTGCAACGCAACGCCGTCGGTCAGCAGGAACTGAAGCTCAAGACGCTTCCTGCGGGGTGAGTCCGAACACTTTCAAGCAAGTGTGGCTGTGCCACTTTGCTTGACCCCACGGGGGGCGCTCAGGAAGCGCGCAGGGCCGCCAGGAACTCCAGGTAGACCGGCTCTTCCATCGCTTCGGTATGCAGCAGCGCACCGACTTCGCCACGCGGCGCGCCGAGCGCAACATCCAGCTGCACCGCCTGGTTCCAGCGGCACAGCGACTGGCCCAGGCTCAGGGGCGTCAGCGCGAGGGTCTGGTTGTCACGCAGGATCTCCGGCAACGGGCCCAGCGAGGCCAGCGAAACCTGGTGCAGCCGCGGGCGCAGGCCAGCCTCTTCGAACAGGCGATCGAAGACCTGGCTCACCCACACGCCGCGCGCGGCACGCATCCACGCGTAGTCGCTGAGATCCTGCAGTGTCAGGCCACGGCGCCCGGCCAGTGGGTGCTGGGGGCCGGCGATGACGATGGCTTCGTCGGGCCGCAGCGATTCAAAGTGCAGCTTGGCCGGCAGTGGCTGCACGCGTCGGCACAACACGAGGTCCAGACCGCCCGCAAGCAGTTCCTGCACCAAATGACGTTGTGCGGCTTCGACGATTTCCACCCGCATGTCGGGATGGCGGGCACAGAAGCGCAGCACTCGTTCGCCCAGCACGGCCGAAGACACGGCCGTGATCACGCCGAGCCGCATCAAGCCACTGACGCCGCGCTGCAGCGCGGCCAGTGACTCGGTGGCGGCCTGCAGAGCGTCCAAGGCATTGCGCACGACCGGAATCACGGTGTGCCCGGCGGCGCTCAGGCGCATGCCCTTGGCGTGGCGCTCGAACAGCGGCACCTCCAGCAATTGCTCAAGGTCAGCCAAGGCCTGGGTGGCTGCCGGCTGGCTCAGACCCACGTCTGCCGCAGCCCGCTGCAGCTTGCCTTCATCGGCCACCGCCACCAGCAGTTGCAAATGTCGCAGCCGGGCCTTGGCCATCAGGCGCGCGAACAGGACGCTGGCAGACGGGTGTTGGTGCATGGGTGCGCTGCCCGCCCGGCATTGGGCAGGTGCGTCGGCAGTTGAACTGGCTCTGAATGATATTCGCTCCGCCAATACAACACTCGGAAAAGCAAATAGACTTTCTGACCGCCAATCCACAGAATGGCCCACATCAAGGGTTAACCCGGTGATTCGGTTAGATGCCCGTCCAGGGTCGCCGCATGAAGCCCTTGGCAAGCACCGCAGCCACCATCTTGAGGAAAACCCGATGAGCAAAGACCGATCGAAGGACGAGCACAGCCTGGACCGCTTCACCCAGCACGTGCTGCAACATGGCATTTCGCGCCGGGGCTTCTTTTCGCGCACCGCAGCCGGCGCCGCAGGCGTGGGCGCACTGGGCCTGACGGGTGTGGCGGCCGAAGCGGCGGGCCCCGCGGTCGGCACGGGCGCGGACTACGCCAGCAGTTCCGACGGCGGCGCGACGCTGAAATTCCTGCCCCGGCCCGGAGTGATCGCCGAAGCGGACATCAAGGAAACCCTGACCTTCGACGTCGTGGTGGTGGGTGCCGGCGCCGCGGGCGTACCGGCGGCGCTCTCGGCAGCGGAAAGCGGCGCCAGCGTGGCCGTGGTGCAGAAGCACCCGACACCGGTGGCGCAAGGCAACACCGGGTCGGGCATCGACCTTTTGACCACCGACAAGGCCGGCATCGAGGCGCTGGTCTCCAAACTGATGGCCGACAACAACCACCGCAGCAACCCCGACATCCTGCGTGAATGGGCCTACAACTCCGGCGAAGCGGTGCGCTGGGTCATCGATCGCGCCAAGCAGGGCGGCGCGCAGGTGGTCGACCAGGGCAGCGGCCCGCAGTTCGCCATCCGCAAGGTCAACGGCTACACGCTGAACTACGTCACCTCGTTCATGGGGCCCAAGCCCTACACCGCGGGTGATGGCATCCGCGCGCTGGCCAAGACGGCCGAAAAGGCCGGCGTGAAGTTCTTCTTCCGCACGCCGGCGCAGCAACTCGTGCAGAGCCCCTCCGGCCAGGTGCAGGGCGTGATCGCCCGGCGGCCAGACGGCAAGTACACACGCTTCATGGCCAGGAAGGGGGTCATCCTGTCGGCGGGGGACTACCAGAACAACCAGGCCATGTGCGAGTACTTCATCCCCGACCTGAAGCACTTCGGCCGCAAGATGATGGACCGCACGGGCGACGGCTTCGCAATGGCCTACTGGGCCGGCGGCGTGATCGAACCCATCGGCCACACGAAGATGCTGCACGACTTCGATGCCGGCCCGGCCACGATGTGCGACATGCCCTTCCTGGCCGTCAACCGCGAGGGCAAGCGCTTCGTCAACGAGTCGGTGGAGATGTCACTCTTCAACAACTACCTGCGCGAAGCCAAGGACGCGGGCCACTACTGCCAGGTTTTCGACGCCGACTACATGACGGCCGCCGCCAGGTGGCCCGGCGTGCTGTTCCCGCCCGACAAACTGAAGAACTACATGCCGGAGGAACCGGGGCCCAAGCTCGGGGTGTTCCCGTCGCAGACCAACACCTGGAAAGCCGACACGCTGGAGGAACTGGCGCGCAAGCTGGAAGTCAACGTGCCCAACTTCGTGGCCACCGTCAAGCGTTACAACGAGATGGTGGCCGCCAGGGCCGACGCCGAATTCGGCAAGGCCGCGAACTGGCTGATCCCGGTGGTCACGCCGCCTTTCTACGGCATCCACCGCCGCCTTCGGGTCTCCACGCTGTGTTCCGGCATGCTGGTGGACACCAAGCACCGCGCGCTGGATGCCGACGGCCGGCCCATCCCGGGGCTCTACATCATCGGCAACATGGCCGCCGGCTTCTATGGCGGCGTGGACTACCCGCTGACCGTCTTCGGCCTGTCGCTCGGCCGTTGCTACACCTTCGGCTACCTGGCCGGCCGCCATGTCGCCAGGCTCTAGGCCGCGCCAACCGCAACACATCGATGGGCTTCATATGACAGGCGGACCGCACAGCTTGCGCCGGCCCGCGCAGATCCAAGGATTGGGGAACCAAGTGAAAGTCGGACACATCTTCAGGAATTTCATCCGCGCGGCGCTGGCCTTGTGCCTGGGCCTGCTGCTGACCGGCTCCGTGCTGGCGCAGGACACGCTGAACAAGCCCGAGGGCCCGCTGGGCAAGCTGCACGCCAGCCAAAAGGTCAAGTGCGTCAAGTGCCACGGCACGGCCCAGAAGACCGACCCGGTGCCGATGGAAACCTGCCTGGCCTGCCATGGCGATGGCGACTCCAAGGCACTGGCGGCCCTGACGGCCAATGTCAAGCCACTGAACCCGCATGAAAACCGCCACTACGGCACCGAGGCCGAGTGCAGCCTGTGCCACCGCGTGCACGAGAAGTCGGTCAATTTCTGCCTGGACTGCCACAACCGGTTTGACTTCAAGGTGAAGTGAACCCGCGGATACGGCACCTCGGTGCCGCGGAAGAGTCACTGGGCTGCCCGAAAACGGTGCAGCACGTCACCACGATCCATGCCTTGCAGGGCAGGCCGACGGCGCGCAGCTCCACACTTCGCGGGCCGCAGTGCGGTTGTGGCGTATGCGTTACCCCACGGCGGCCCAGGGCTTTGCTCTTGCATTGCGCCGGCCCAGTGCTAGCGTTGACGCAAGGCGTGGCCCCGCCTTGACAGGCTGGAGCCACAGAAGCTTCTTCCATCCAGGTGCAGAACATGAGCATTTCCAATCCGCTTCATCCGACCAACAACCACGCACTGATTGCCTGGGTCGACAAGATGGCGACCCTGTGCAAGCCCAATGAGGTGGTCTGGTGTGATGGCTCGCAAGAGGAATACGACCGACTGTGCGAGCAGATGGTCCAAGGCGGCACCTTCATCCGGCTGAACCCCGACAAGCGCCCGAACTGCTTCCTGGCGCGCACCCACCCCTCGGACGTCGCACGGGTCGAGGAGCGCACCTTCATCTGCTCACCCACCAAGGACGACGTCGGCCCCACCAACAACTGGGCGCCGCCGCAGGAGATGCGGGCCAGGCTCGACGAGATGTTCTCCGGCTGCATGCGCGGCCGCACGATGTACATCATCCCCTTCAGCATGGGCCCCTTGGGCTCGGACATCGCCAAGATCGGCGTGCAGATCACCGACAGCCCCTACGTGGTGGTCAACATGCGCATCATGACGCGCATGGGCTCGCAAGTGCTGCGCGTGCTGGGTGACGGGTCCTTCATCCCCTGCATGCACTCGGTGGGTGCTCCGCTGGAGCCCGGGCAGCAGGACGTGACCTGGCCCTGCGAGACCGATATCGCCAAGAAGTACATCGTGCACTTCCCGGCCACCACCGAGATCTGGTCCTACGGCTCGGGCTACGGCGGCAACGCCCTGCTGGGCAAGAAGTGCCTGGCCCTGCGCATCGCCTCCGCGCTGGGGCGGCAGGAAGGCTGGATGGCCGAGCACATGCTGATCGTGGGCCTGGAGTCGCCCGAAGGCAAGAAGACCTACGTCGCGGCCGCGTTCCCCAGCGCCTGCGGCAAGACCAACCTGGCCATGCTGAAGCCCCCTGAGGGCATGGAAGGCTGGACCGTCAGCACCGTGGGCGACGACATCGCCTGGATCAAGAAGTCCAGCGACGGCACGCTGCGGGCCATCAACCCCGAGGCCGGCTTCTTCGGCGTGGCCCCCGGCACCAACTACACGTCCAATGCCAATGCGATGGAGACGATGACGCGCAACTCGATCTTCTCCAACGTGGCGCTCACCGATGACGGTGACGTCTGGTGGGAAGGCATGGACGGGCCGCCGCCAGCACACGCCATCGACTGGCAGGGCAAGGACTGGACGCCGAATTGTGGCCACCTGGCCGCGCACGCCAACTCGCGCTTCACAGCCCCGGCGAGCCAGTGCCCTTCAATTGACGCCGACTGGGAGAACCCCGAAGGCGTCCGCATCAGCGCATTCATCTTCGGTGGGCGGGCCAGCAAGGACACGCCGCTGGTCTTCCAGTCGTTCAACTGGGCGCACGGTGTGTACCTGGCAGCAACGATGGGGTCCGAAGCCACCGCTGCGGCCATCGGTGTGACGACCACACGGCGCGACCCGATGGCCATGCTGCCCTTCTGCGGCTACAACATGGCCGACTATTTCACCCACTGGCTCAACGTCGGCCGCCAACTCTCGAACCCGCCGCGCATCTTCCGCGTCAACTGGTTCCGCAAGAACGACAAGGGCCAGTTCATCTGGCCGGGTTTCGGCCAGAACCTGCGTGTCCTGAAGTGGATCGTCAACCGCGTGAACGGCCATGCGATGTCCGTCGAAAGCCCGCTCGGCTGGATGCCACGCTTCGAAGACATCGACTGGAACGGCCTGGACTTCCCGCGCGCCGATTTCAATGACCTGATGGCAGTGGGACGCGAAGCCGGCACCGCCGATGCCCATTCGCATGAAGAGCTGTTCAACCGCTTCCGCGACCGCCTGCCCAAGGAGTTCATCTTCGAGCGCGAGTTGCTGCGATCCAGGCTGTGGCGTTCGCCCGAGGTCTGGGAGTTGGCGCACGAGTAAGGCCGGGAAGGGCCGCCTGAGGTTGCCCCTGATCCCGGGTGCCGGCCCCGCCGGCGTCATCGCCACCGGGTCTTTGCCGGGCGTGACGAGCGGGCATGAGCGAAAGACTCTCGGGCTCTCAGGCCTGCGAGACATCGGTTTGCGGAAAGTCCCGGCCCTTGAAAAGCAGCGCTTCGCCCCGTCGCATGGCCAGGGCGTAGGCAAAGCAATCGCCGAAGTTCAGGCCAGCCGGATGCTGCCCTTTGCCAAAGCGCTGCCAGGCAGCGAAGGCCGTTTGCACCAACTCGGCATCCGCCGGCGCGACCAGCACCTCGGCGGCGTCGAGCAACTCGCCAAGGGCCTGCACACCCGTCGGGCCCAGCCGGGCCGAGATGATCATCATCGCCTGCAGCCAGTTGGCCGCGCAGATCACCGGCCGCTGCGCGCCGGACAGTTTGATGGCCAGTGCGTCGCAGCCCGGCTCGCCCAGCAGAATGGAAACCAGGGCCGAGCTGTCGATGACCATGCTCAGCCCGGCAAGCCGTCGGCGCCCAGCCCGAGGACCTCGGCCTCTGGCCGCACATCCAGGACAGGCATGCTGGCGGTGCGCAAGGCAATGTCGCGTATGCGGGCCAGGCGCAGGTCGGCATCGGCTGAACTGGCGGTGCGGCCCCTCAAGGCGTCCAGTTGAAGAATGACTTCCTGATTGAGCGAACGGCGGTGGGCACCTGCCTGCTGCTTCAACCACAGGTGTAAATCGGCCGGCACATCGCGCAGGGTGAGGTTGGGCATGAGCATGCAAATGATGTCAAAGTGACATCAATAAAGCATTGAATAGACATCAGAATGCTCAGGATAAGTGAAATGGTGCCCGGGCCTCTTCTCGATGGTGAGCGGCTCCAGGTTCGGGGCGCCGGTCTGCAGCCGGTCCCCGAGCTGCCGGTCTTGGGAGTCGGGTCCTGACCGAGCCGAGCGGACCCGCGCTCGCCCAGTAACGACCGGCTTCCATCAGCCCGCAGACCTTCAGGATGGCTCTGACGCATGGTCGCACCGCGGTGACTTTGAACCGTTGCACCGTTGTATCGTTGAACCGATGGCACCGCTTTTCCAATGGGCGCGTCGGCGCGCCTTGAGCGTGCCCTCTCGCAAGCCCCGCTGCAATCGAAGATGGGGGGGCTTCAGGAAACGCGCGCCAGCGGCAGGTTGAGCAGCAGGTTCTGCGGCTTCAGCCGCAGCACGCCATCGGCGTTGCGCGCCAGGCCCAGGTAGACCGGGCGGCCGGCCAGGTCGGCGTGCATCTCGGCGGGGTCGGTGAAGTCCAGCCGGAACAGGCTGATCAGCCGCTGGCGCCGTTCGTCGTCGACCGGGCGGTCCTCGTACAAGTCGTTCAGCAAGGCCGTCGCTTCCGCATCCAGGCCCACGTGCCAGCGCCAATGTTCGTCGTCGATGCGCGGCACGGGTTCGATGCGCACCTGCACGCCCAGCAGGTGTGCCACCCAGCGTTCGAGCACGCGCGCCAGCGCCGGCAGCCCCGAGCGCGCATTGCGCAGGTGGAATTGCAGGCCGTGGCCCAGGTCCTGCGTCAGTTCGTGCGTCAGGTCAAGCAGCATGTGGTGGCGGCCGGCCTGGGCGCCGGCCCAGTAACGGGCCGCGTTGCCTTCGGTCAGCACCTCCACGTCCAGGGCCTTCGGCTGCAGCTGCGCCTGGCGCAGCAGCCGGCCGAGGTCGCCCAGGCCCGCGGTGTCGTGCAGCAGGTCGATGGCGTCGCGGTCGGCGGCAAGCACGCGGCCGTCCTGCAGGCTGACGCGCTGGGCGCGGAACAGCAACTCGGCGGCGCGGGCTTCGAAGGCGCCCGCTTCTTCGCCGGGGCTGCCGTCGAGCAGGCCGCGCAGCAGGGCCTGCACGAGCAGGTCGATGAACAGCGGCGGCGTGTCGACGACACCGCGGCGGAACAGCGCCAGGTAGAAGGCCTGCAGCGTGCCGGCGGCCAGCAGCGCGTCGCGAAAGCGCAGGAAGACGGCGTAGTTCTCGCGTGCATCGGCGTCCTGCAGCCGTGCCAGGCGCTCGCCCGTGACCTTGCGCGTGGGCTGCTCCAGCAAGGCCGCGTGAAGGGCGCGTTCGGCGGCGCAGGACTCGTCCACCGGCGCCAGTTCGGGACGGGCCAGGAACAGGCGCCACCAGTCGTCGCCCGGCCGCAAGCCGCCACGCTCGTCGCGCGACAGGTGCTCGTAGCCGCAGCCGGGCCAGAAGTCCATGCGCCGCTGGCCGTGCGCTACAACGCGCAGCTACGAAAGCCGCAGAACAGGTGGTCGGACGCCGGCGTGGCGAAGCGGCGCGCCTTGGGGTGGCGCTGTCGGGCGCGCGAGGCGAACGACGCACCGCGCAGCACGCCTTGCGTGCCGGCGGGCGGAATCGCGTCCAGCGAACCCGGCGACGGCTCGCCCGCCCCCGGCCAGGCGCGCGCGCTGCCGGCCACCCATTCGAAGACATCGCCCCACACGAAGCCGCGGCTGTGGGCGGTGTGCGCCGCCAGTTCCCACTCGGGCTCGGTGGGCAGGCGGCGGCCGGCCCAGCGGCACCAGGCCTCGGCCTCGAAGCGGTTGGCATGCAGCACCGGCTGCAGCGCCGGCGCCCGCTGCAGGCTGCCGCGGCGCTGCACCAGCACGCCGCCGAGCAACTGCTCCACATGGGCCGGCGCGCGCCGCCCGCCGGCCTGCAGCCAGCTCCAGCCGGCGTCGGACCAGCATTCGCGCCGCGCATAGCCGCCGTCGGCGGCAAATTCGACGAACTGGCCCCAGTTCACCCCCTGAGCGTCGATTTCGCACTCGGGCACCGCCACTTCGTGCGCCCAGCGTTCGTTGTGCGGCACCGTGCCGCCGCGCGCCGAGCCCAGCATCCAGCGCGTGGCCGGCAGCCAGATCGGTTCACGCACCGCACGCGAAGGCGGCGCGGTGGCACGCAGGTCTGCGGCCAGCGCCTCGCACAGCCGGTCCTCGTGCAGCAGGCCCAGGCGGAAGAAGTGCAGCGCTGCGTCGTCCTCGGCACTACCGGCCAGCAGGTCCAGCGTGATCTCCAGCGTCTCGGCAAGGAAACCGCGCAGCGCTTCGGGCGCAGGCGTCTCGTCGCCGGCCGCCCAGGCATCGGCGCGCGGCTCGATACCCGCCAGCCGCGTGGCCCGTGGGTCGCAGGCTTCGCCGCGCTGGCGCTGCACATGGCGCGCGATCCAGGCTTCCTGGTACCAGCCGGCGTGGGCCGCGCGCTGCAGCGCCGCGGGCGACTCGTCCTGCGCCAGCAGCACCAGCAGGTGGTTGCGTGCATCGATGAGCGCCAGCGACAGCAACTCGCGCCCGGCCCGGCGCATGCCCTGCGCGTCTTCGAGCGCATGCACCCCGGCGTGCAATGCAGGGTTCACGCCAGCTTCACTCGCCCACCAGCCCGTTGCGGATGGCATACACCGTGAGCTCGGCGTTGTTGGCCAGTTGCAGCTTTTGCAGCACGCGCGCGCGATACACCGACACCGTCTTCGGGCTCAGCGTCAGCTGCTCGGCAATGTCGGCCAGCCGCTTGCCCGAGGCGATCATCACCAGCGTCTGCAGCTCGCGGTCGGAGAGCTTCTGGTGCAGGTTTTCGGTGACCGGCGCGGTGAGGCTTTCCACCAGCATCTGCGCAATCTCGGGCGTGACGTACTTGCGACCCTGCGCCACCGTGCGCACGGCCTGCACCAGCAGCTGCGGGTCGCCGCCCTTGTTCACGTAGCCGTGGGCGCCGGCGCGCAGCGCGCGGATGGCGTACTGGTCCTCGGGGTACATGCTGACCACCAGCACCTTCACCGGCGAGCCTTCGTCCTTCAGCGCGTGCAGTGCGTCCAGGCCGCTGCGGCCGGGCAGGTTGATGTCGAGCACCAGCACGTCGCAACCCGCGCCGTGCCCTTCGGCGGCCCGCGCGCGCATCAGCGTGCGCAATTCACCGTAGTCGCCGGCCTCGCCGACGACGCGGATGTCGGGCGCGTCGGACAGCGTGTCGCGTATGCCGCGCCGGATCAGCGCATGGTCGTCGCAGAGAATGACTTCGATCATCGGGGGTTCGGGTGGCGGCTCGGGTGGCGGCTCGGGTGGCGGCTCAGGTGGCCGTCCAGGCGGCGGTTTCCGGGTCTTCGGGGCCGTCATTGTCACCGGCCGCGGCGGCCGAGGCGGCGCCGGCCAGCGGCACCGACAGGATCAACGAGGTACCGGCCGCGCCACTGCTCAGGTCGACCCAGCCGCCCACCGTGGACGCGCGCTCGTGCAGGCCGCGCAGCCCGAAGCTCTTGGCCTTGGCCAGGTCGTCCGGGCCCAGGCCGCGGCCGTTGTCGCTGACCTCCAGCGACAGCACGCCGCCGCTGATCGACAAGTCCACCACCACGCGCGTGGCCGCGGCGTGTTTGCTCACGTTCGTCAGCGCTTCCTGCGCCGCACGGTAGGCCACCAGCGGCACGCCGGCCGGCAGCGCGCGGCGGTCGGGACTCAGGCCGCTGGTGCGGAACTCGCATTCGATGCCGGTGCGCTTCTCGAAGCGGCTGGTCATCCACTGCAGCGCCGCCACCAGGCCCTGCTCCAGGATCGCCGGCCGCAGGTTCTGCATGATGCGCTGGCTGGCTTCGATGGCGTGCGTCACCGTCTCCAGCGCCATCGCCGCGCGCTGCTGCACCGCGGGTTCGGTGGTGCGGCGGCGGATCCAGTCGAGCTCGAACTTCAGCGCCGTGAGCGAGCCGCCCACGTCGTCGTGGATCTCTCGCGCGATGGCCTGGCGTTCGCTCTCCACACTGGTCTGCAGGTGTTGCGCCAGTTCCTGCAGGCGCCGGCGCGAAGCCTGCAGTTCACGGTTGGCGGACAGCCGCGCGCGCTGCGCCTCGGCCGCGGCGATGGCGTTTTCCACCGCCGGTGCCAGCCGCGAAAGATTGTCCTTGAGCAGGTAGTCGCTGGCGCCCTGGCGCATGGCCTCCACCGCCGTTTCCTCGCCGATCTGGCCCGACACCAGGATGAAGGGCAGCGGCCGCCCGCTGGCACGCAACATCTGCAGCGCCTCCAGGCCGCCGAAGCCGGGCAGGTGGTAGTCGGAAACGACGATATCCCACGGCTGCTGCAGCGCAGCGGCGAATTCGGCCCGGCTCTCGATGCGCAGCGGCTCGGCGTGGATGCCGCCGCGCTGCAGGTAGGCCATGGCCAGCGCGTGGTCGGGCTCGGAGTCCTCCAGGTGCAGCAGGCGGATGGCGGGGCTGGGGCCGGTCATGGCGGATGAGTATCGCAAAGCCGCCGGGCCCGCAAACCCGGCCGGCCTCTGCAAACATTCGCTCACTTGCGGCGCAGCGTGCGATCGAAGAGGCTGAACAGGCGCTCCCAGTGCCGTTCGGCCGCCGCCTGGTTGTAGATGCCGGCGCGCTGCGGGAAGACGAAGCCGTGCTCCACGCCCGGGTACCACTCCAGGCGGTGCGGCGTGCCCGCTGCCTGCAGCGCGGCCTGCAGTTGCTGCACGTCGGCGGGTGGTGCCCACTTGTCGATCTCGGCGCAGGCGAAATAGCTCTCGCAGCGGATGCGCGGCGCCATGCGGTGCGGTGAATCCGGCCGCTCGGTCACCATGCTGGCGCCGTGGATCGAGGCGATGCAGCGAAAACGCGCCGCGAAGGCCGCAGCCGCCCACATCACGAACGGCCCGCTCATGCAGTAGCCCACGGCGCCCACGCGGTCGGCCGCGGCTGCCGGCTGCGTGTCC
Organism: Rubrivivax sp.; assembly: GCA_034522875.1. GTDB lineage: Bacteria > Pseudomonadota > Gammaproteobacteria > Burkholderiales > Burkholderiaceae_C > Rubrivivax. The sequence continues at coordinate 113,101 of JAXHKY010000003.1, forward strand.
ACGAAGTCCAGCAGGGCCCTTGTGTCGCACACCGTGGTGGCGCCATCCAGCGTGGCCATCAGCGCGAACATCTCGGCCAGAGCCGGCTCGGTGCGCTCGGCCAGCTGGAATTCGCGCCGTTGCCGGTAGTACAGGTTGGGCAGCACCACGAAATAGCCGACCGTCGCGATGCGGCGCGCCATGTCGTGCAGTTCCTCGCGCTTGCCGGGCGCGTCCATGTAGAACAGCACCACGGGGAATGGCCCACCTTCCTCGGGGTGGACCACGAAGCTGTTCATGGCGCCGTCGGCGGTGGCAATGTCCAGGTGCCGTTCGATCATGGCCGGGACCTGCCGCATCAGGTGGCGACGCGCGCCGCGGCCACCACGTCCAGTGCGCCGAGGCCTTGCGCGATGGCGGCGTCGAACATCGACGCCACGCCCGACACCACGGGCAGCTCGAAGCCGCCGCGGCGCGCTTCCTCGATCATCAGCCGCACGTCCTTGCGCGCCATCGCGAGTTCGAAGGAAGGCCGCGTGACGTCGGCCGAGACGATGCGCGCCGCCCGCGCCGGCAGCGTCTGGCCGGGGTTGAAATGCTCGAACAGCGAGAACGCCTCCTGGGTGGACATGCCCACCGCGGCCGCCAGCCGGTTGACGTCGCCGAGCACGCCGATGATGCCGATCAACGTGAGGTTGCCGAACAGCTTGAAGGCCGCGGCGCGCTCGGGCGCTTCACCCAGGTAGACGACCTTGCCGGTCATCTGCTGCAGCGCCGGCAGCAGTGCGTCGTGCTGCGCCTGCGGGCACGACAGCAGCATCAGGCCGCTGCCTTCCAGCGCATTCGCCGGGCCCATGAAGACCGGCGCATGAACGAAGCTGCGGCCGCGCGCGCGCCAGCGCGCCACGCGCCCGGCCGTGGGCGTGACGGCCGTGGTGGTGTGGTCGACGATCCAGGTGCCGGGCGCGATGACCGCGGCCAGCGGTTCCAGCACGGCGTCGACCGAGGCATCGTCGGCCAGCGACAGATGAAGCCGCTCGGCACCGTCTAGCGCCGCAGCCGGGTCGTCGAAGGCCGTGGCGCCCGCGTCCTGCAGGGCACGCGCCTTGGCGGCGCTGCGGTTCCAGACGTTGACCTCGTGGCCGCAAGCGCGCATGCGGCGCACGAAGCCCGCGCCCATCAGGCCGGTACCGAAGAAGGCGATTTTCATGGGCGCGGATCCTTTCATGACGATGCCACACGATAACGCGGTGCTGGCCTGCCGGAGTCCCTGGGGCGACCCGGCCTGGGCGGCGCTGCCCTGGCGGCGCCTACACTGGACGCATGGGGTTCAAGGACTGGTTCTCGCGGCGCAAGGCCGAGCCATCGGACCGGCAGCGCGCGATCGACCTCATGGTGGCCATCGACAAGGGCGGACTGCCGTTGAACCCGGCGCGGGTGAACGATATCGCGCGCCGGCTCGGGCTGGAAGTGTCGAAGCGGGCACGGGTCGAAGACACCCTTGCGCGCATCCGCCAGGCCCTGGACCGGCAGGCCTTCTGATCGCTTTCGAAGGCCGGGACCCTACACCGCCCCCGCGCGCCGCAGCGTCTCCAGCACCGGCCGGCGCAGCACCTCGCGCAGGCCCCACCAGCCGGCGGCCAGCGCCAGCAGCGCGCCGGCGGCCGCGCCCGCCAGCGGCACCCAGGGTGAAGGCGCCCAGGTGAATTCGAACGCGTAGCGCGCCAGCGCCCAGCCCACCACGATGGCCGCCAGCGACGAAAGCAGCCCGGCCAGCGCACCCACGCCCAGCAGTTCGGCCCGCTGCACCTGGCCCAGCAGCCGGCCGCCGGCACCCATGGCGCGCATGATGGCGAACTCGCGCGCGCGCGCCTCGCGCGTGGCGGTGACGGCGGCGAAAAGCACCACCAGCCCGGCCACCAGCGTGAAGCCGAAGAGGAACTCCACGGCGCGGATCACCTGGTCGAGCACACGCTGGATCTGTGCGAGGGACGCCGAGACGTCGACGTTGGTGATGTTGGGGAATTCGCGGCTGAGCCGGCTGTCGAAGCCCGACACCTCGGGGGCGCGGAAGGCGCTGATGTAGGTCAGCGGCACGCCGGTCATCTCGGCCAACGGAAAGATGACGAAGAAATTGACGCGCATCGAGCCCCAGTCCACCTTGCGCAGGCTGGTGATGCGCGCCGCGCGCGGCTGGCCGCCGATGTCGAAGTGCAGCGTGTCGCCCAGGTTCAGGCCGAGCTGCTGCGCCAGGCCTTCTTCCACCGAAAGGCCGTCGGCCTCGTCGGCCACCCAGCGGCCGGCCACCACCTGGTTGTGCTCGGGGGCCTGCGCACTGTGGCTGAGGTTGAATTCGCGGTCGACCAGGCGGCTGGCGCGGTCGTCGGCGTAGCTCTCGCCACTGACGGCGCGCTCGTTGATGGCCACCAGCCGGCCGCGGATCATGGGAAACCAGTCGTAGCGCTGCACGCCGGCGGCGGCCAGCGCGGCGCGGAAAGCCTCGCCCTGCTCGGGCTGCAGATTGATGACGAAGCGGTTGGGCGCGTCGACCGGCGTGGCGCTGCGCCAGCTGTTGACGAGGTCGGTGCGCAGCAGCACCAGCAGCACCAGCGCCAGCAGACCCACCGCCAGCGCCGACACCTGCAGCACCGCGAACGCCGGGCGCGCGGCGATCTGGCGCGTGGCCAGCACCAGCCAGCGCGGCGCGCGCGTTTCGGGCACGGCGCGCTTGAGCAGCCACACCGCACCCCAGGCCATGAACGCGAACACCGCCACCGCCACGGCGAAACCACCCACCGCGATGACACCCAGCTTGATGTCGGCCGACACCGCCATCAACAGCGCTACGAAGCCGCCCGTGCCGGCGGCCAGCACACCCAGCGACGAGGCCTTGAGCGCGCCCACGTCGCGCCGGATCACGCGCAGCGGCGGCACCCGCGCCAGTTGCAGCACCGGCGGCAGGCCGAAGCCCAGCAGCAGCGTCATGCCCACGCCTATGCCGAACAGCGCCGGCCACGGCCCCGGCGGTGGCAGCGCCGAGTCCACCAGCCCGGCGAGCATCCAGACGAAGACAAAGTGAACGGCCAGCCCGATCAACACGCCGGCCGCGCTGGCGGCCAGCCCGATGAGGCCGAATTCCAGCGTGTAGGCGCCGGCGATGCGCCGCTGTGACAGGCCCAGCACTCGCAGCATGGCGCAGTCGTCGAGGTGGCGCGACGCAAATTCGCGCGCCGCGATGCCCACCGCCACGGCCGCCAGCAGCGCCGCCAGCAGCGCCACCAGATTGAGGAATTTCTCGGCCCGGTCCAGCGTGAGCTGCATTTCGGGGCGGCCGCTTTGCAGCGACTCCACGTCCACGCCGCGCAGGGGCACGGACCGGATGCGGTCTTCGGCGAAGCGAACGAATTCGCGCACCGCGGCGTCGCCCCGGCTCGCGCTCCAGTCCTCGGGCGCGGCCACGGCCAGCCGATAGCTCACGCGGCTGGCCGGCTGCACCAGGCCGGTTTCCAGCAAGTCGGCCAGCGCCAGCATGACGCGCGGCGCAAAGCTCGTGAAGCCGCCACCGCGATCGGGTTCGACGACGATGATGCGGGTGATCTCGAGTTCGGTGTCGCCCAGCAGCAGCGGGTCGCCCAGCTTGAGCTGCAGCGCGTCGAGCAGCGCGGTGTCGACCCACACCGTGCCGGGCTCGGGCGCGGCGGCCACGGCCTGCACCGGGCCGCCAGACTCGCTGCGCAGCTTCAGCTGGCCGCGCAGCGGATAGGTTTCGCTCACCGCCTTCACGGCGACCAGCCGCGTGGCGCCGCCCAGCTCGTCGGGCGCGCGGCCCATGCTCGGGAAACCCGTGCTCTGCGACACGCGCAGGCCCAGCTCGGTGGCCTTGGCGGCCAGCTCCGGCGGCGCAGGCCGGTCGCTGCGCACCACGGCGTCGCCTCCCAGCAACTGGCGCGCGTTGCGCTCCAGGCCGTGGCTCAGGCGGTCGGCGAAGAAGCCCACCGCGGTGAGCGCGGCCACGGCCAGCATCACGGCCACGGCGAGCAGGCGCAGTTCGCCGGCACGGAAGTCACGCAAGGTCTGGCGCCAGGCCAGGGCGCGGATGGTGGGGGGTCGAAGATCGGACATGGCCGCAAGCGTAGGGCAAAGCACCCGGCCCCGGCGCGGCGGCGTGAATTGACCGTGCAAGGCGATTGAACCGCTGCGCTGCACGGCGGTGCTTCAATACTTCAATGCCCGTTCTGCCGCCACTTTTCGTTTCCCACGGTTCGCCGATGATCGCGTTGGAGCCGCGCGAGGCCGGTCGTTTCATGCAGGCCCTGGGGCCACAGATCGACGCCGCCTTCGGCCGACCGCAGGCCGTGCTGGCCGTCTCGGCACACAGCCTGACACGCGTGCCCGTGCTGCTGGCCGCGGCGCGGCACGAGGCGGTGTACGACTTCGGTGGCTTCGACCCGCGGCTGAACCAGATGCGCTACGACGCCCCCGGCGCACCGGCGCTGGCCCACCGCGTGGCGGCGCTGCTGCACGGCGCCGGCCTGCCCGCCGAGCTGGCGGACGAAGGCGGCCTGGACCACGGTATCTGGACGCCGCTGCGCTATGCCTACCCCAGCGCCGACGTGCCGGTGCTGCCGCTGGCCTGGCCACCGGACTGGAGCCCGGCGCAACTGTTCGCGCTCGGGCAGGTGCTGGCGCCGTTGGCCGAAGAAGGCGTGCTCGTCCTGGGCAGTGGCAGCATCACGCACAACCTGAGGCGCGTCTTCGCCGGCGGTCTGCGGCCCGATGCCGGCGCGCCGGCCACGCCCGAAAGCACGGCCTTCCGCGACTGGTTCGCGGCCAGCGCCGCGGCCGCCGACTGGGACGCGCTCTTCGACTACCGCCGGCAGGCGCCGCACGCCGTGCTGATGCACCCCACCGACGAGCACCTGCTGCCCTTCTTCGTGGCCGCCGGCGCTGGCGGGAGGCAGCCGGCCAAGCGCATCCACGCCAGCCTGACCTATGGCGACCTGGGCATGGATGCCTATGCGTTCGGACCCGGCGCAGTGCGGCTGACTGCGTAGCCCGGACCTTTCACTTTCGACCTGCGGGGTGACCGTCGCAGGGGTGCGAAAGATGAACCAAGGCGTCGAGCGTGCCGACCCCTGCGATCGTGCGGGTCCAACGCGGCCGGCGGTCGAACGGCCAGGCACGGATCAGCGCGAGATCGAATCGCTGGTTTCGGTATTCGTCGCCGGTGCGTAAACGTAGCCGTTCAGCGTCGCGCCCTTGACCGTGAAGACGAAGGTGCCGCTCTTGCTGCGGGTGCTCGGCGATTTGAAGCGCGCTGTACCCGTGGCGTCGGTCGTTGCACTCGAGTTCCGCGACACCAGGCCGCTCCAGGAACCGGTGACGCTGGCACCGACGACGGCGCGACCATCGGTGTCGAGCAGCCTGACGTCGGCGCTGGCCTGCGCACTGCCATTCTTGTTGTTCTTCAGACTCATCGCGATGTCGGCCACGCGCATGGTCGACGTCGTCACCGGCGGGTCGACGGTGACCGTGACACTGCTGGTGGCGCTCAGGCCGCTGTCGTCGGTGACACGCAGCTGGACCGGGTAGCTGCCCGGCGTTGCATAGACATGCGTCTCGTCGACGTTGCTGCCGGTGGTGGTGTCACCGAAGGTCCAGGCGTGGGCCACGATACGACCATCGGCGTCGCTGGAGCCGGCGCCCGAGAAAGCGACCGTCAGCGGCGCAGTGCCGCGCAGCGTGGACGCGGTGATCGCTGCGACGGGCGCCTGGCTGTCGGTGGCCGGCAGGCTGGCGCTGACGCCGTACTGGCCGACGCTGCCGTATGCCGTGTAGCCCGTCGCCAGGGGGTCGCCCTTGCCGGTGCCTCGTATCGACAGGTAGTAGGTGCCGGCGGCCGGCAACGTGACATTGAAGCCTGCATTCAGCGCGTCGGCCGGGTTGACGCTGGCCAGCAGCTTGCCGGCGGCATCGCGCAGCGTCACCAGGGCGTCGAGGTTGGCCGACCGTGCGGCCGGAAAAATGCTGAAGGTGGCGGTGCCGGCGCCCGCCACGAAGGCGAAGGTGTCGATGTCGGTCGGCCGCTCGATCACGCCCGTGGCGGACAGTTCGGCGAGCCCGTCACGGCTGTCGACGTCGAGCACCGTGGCGGTGGCCGGCGTATTGCCGTGGTCGTCGGCACGCAGCGGCAAGCCGTTGGACTGCATCACGGCATAGTCGTCCTGCACGTTGTTGGCGCTGGCGTACTCGCCCTTGCTCCATTGCACCAGGGACTGGTAGTAGCCGACACCCATGATCGGTGCCCACGCGGTGGCGCCGCTGCCATGCCCCGGGTAGTAGCCGCCGCTGGAATAGCCGTCGTGGCCCAGGCCCATGTTGTGACCCGCCTCGTGCGAGATCGCCTCGGCAACGTACTTTTCGTTGCCGCTGCCCAGTGCGTCGTAGAACACCAGCGCGGGTTTGTAGTAGTCGCTGGTATCGCTGAAGATGCCCAGATACGCCACGCCGCCACAGCTGCAGTTGTAGACACCCGTGCGCTTGGTGATCAGCACCGTGGTGCCGAAGACGCCGTCGGCCGAGCCGCCGCGAGTGATCTGGTCCAGCGGCACCGCCTCGGTCGTGACGTTGACGTCGAAGGCCGCGTAGTCCTCGGCCACGCGCTGCCAGATGGCCTGGATGCGCTGCAGTTCGGCGCTCGAGAAACTGTAGGGAATGCCGTCCAGGTCGAAAGGCAGTGCGGCGATGCTGCCGCTGCTGCCGTTCCAGGCGGTATTGGTCAGCGTCGCGCCCTGGAAGTTGAGATAGATCGTGCGCTGGGCGCCCGGGCGGCTGTGCAGCAGGAAAGTCTGGTCCAGTGGTGCGAAGGTGCCGTCCAGCGCGCCTGTGCTGGCGGCCGGGGCCGGCGTGGCCGGCAGCGGCTGGTCCAGTTCGTCGACGACGAACAGCCGGCCGCGCCGGTCCAGGCGCAGCGTGCGGTCCTTCAGCAGCATGGCCCTGAACTCGTCGGTGGACTTGCCGTACCAGGCGGCGACCTCGGGCAGACGCGAGCCCAGCAGGTCGACGGCGCGCTGGCCACCCGAGGCTCGGTCGGGCAGGGTGAGTTGCGGGAACGGCGACTTGGCGACATGGGGCACGGCGGGCTGAGCCCACGCCTGACTGCCCAGGACCATGGCCAGCAGCAGCGGGCCAATCAGCTTCAGGATGCGATTCATCGGGGGCTCTCCAACAGACCAGGGGGACACCAGCCAGTGGGAGCAGCGGCAGCCCGGGGCAGGCTGCCGGCGGTCCCGCTGCCATCGCGGCCGCGGGGACTGCGACCACTTTAGACCGGAAACTTTGCGACCCCGGCTTTCGCGCGGGTGTGCCGAAGTCGCGATGTTAGGGGCGAGTGGAGCGCGCGTCGGGATCGATTACGCGGCGTTACCGCGCCTGCGTCCTGGTTACGGGCGCAACCCCGACCGGCCATCGACCCATCCACCGTGACCCGAAGGCCAGACGTTCGGAAATGCACGGGTCGCCGCGGATGCGGACGCGACACCTTGGCGGAGGCAGGCAAAGTGCCGGCAGAATGTGAGCCCGAGTCCAGCACGCCGCCATGGATCTTTCCGAGCTGACCCGGCGCCTGAGCGCCACGACCCTGTTCTCGCCGCTGGGCCGCGCGCAGCTGCATGCGCTGCTCGAACGCAGTCTGCGGCACACGGCCCAGGCCGGCGACTGGCTGGCCGAACTGCCGCAGGGCTTGCGCCACCACCTCGTGCTGCTCAGTGGTGAAGTCCAGGCGAGCCGCCGCTGGATCGAAGCCGACGGCCGCGAGGGCGGCAGCACCCGTCGCGTCGGTGTCGAGCCGGGCGGCCCGGGCTTTGCCCTGCTCGGCGCGGGCGGCAGCCACCTGCAGGTGCAGGCCACCGCGAGAACCGAGTTCCTGTCGATCGACACCGACGACCTGGACGACCTGCTCGGGTGGTTTTCGCTGGGCGCCTTCGTGCTGCCCGAGCCGCACCTGAAGCTGTTCCACCGGCTGCCGCTGGAAACGGTGGCCAGGGCGATCGACCGCCTGGTCGAGCGACCCGTCGCGCCGGGCGAGACCATCGTCAGGCAGGGCGAGCCCGGCGACAACTTCTACGTCATCCTCGCCGGTGAAGCCGATGTCTGGGCCGCTGAGGCCGCCGGCGGCGTGCCGACCCTCGTCAATCAGCTCTCGGACGGCGACAGCTTCGGCGAGGAAGCCCTGCTTGCCGAGTGCCAGCGCACGGCCACGGTGGTGATGACCACACCCGGGCGGCTTCTCGTGCTGAGCCAGGCCGATTTCAATGCCCTGCTGAAGCCCCCGATGGTGGGCGAGGTCGAGGCCTCGGCGGCTCGAAGCATGATGTTGTGCGGCACTGCCAGGATGCTGGACTGCCGCCATCCGGCCGAGTACGAGGCCAGCCGCATCCACGGCGCGCTGTGGCTGCCGCTGGCGCGGCTGCGGCACGACGGGGTGTTCGAGCTCGATCCCGACGCCAACTACATCGTCTATTGCGACACCGGGCGGCGCAGCCGGGCGGCGGCCTTTCTGTTGCACGAACGCGGCATCCGCGCGCTGTCGCTGGCTGGGGGGATCACCCACTGGCCGTATGAGGTCGTGGGCACGGCGGTCTGACGCACCAGCAGGAGCACCAGCAGCAGCACCAGCACCAGCACCAGCGCCGGTGCCGCGGTGCCACGGCGCGTGGCGAGGGCCGGCACCGACCCGCGCGGCGAGATCGGGCCGCGATCAGGCCGCGATCAGACCGCGATCAGACCGACCAGCGCGCGAAGGCTGCGTCGAGTTCGGACTGCCAACGCGCCTTGGCCGCATCCGGTGCGAAGCTCGCTTCGAAGCTGTTGCGCGCCAGCGCGTAGGCGTGGGCGGCACCCAGCTGCGGCAGCGCGTCGAAGGCGGCGACGAAGTTGTCGTTGACATAGCCGCCGAAATACGCGGGGTCGTCGCTGTTGAGGGTGACGCACAGGCCGGCCTCCAGCAGCGCCGGCAAGTTGTGGTCCGCCATCGTGTCGAAGACGCGCAGCTTCACGTTGGACAACGGGCACACCGTCAGCGGCACGCGCTCGGCGGCCAGCCGCCGCACCAGCGCCGGGTCTTCCAGGCAGCGCACGCCGTGGTCCACGCGCTCGGCCTTGAGCACGTCGAGCGCACTCCAGATATAGGCCGCCGGGCCTTCCTCGCCCGCATGCGCCACCACGTGCAGGCCGAGTTTGCGGCAGCGTGCGAAGACGCGCGCGAATTTCTCCGGCGGGTGGCCCCGCTCGCTGCTGTCCAGGCCGACGCCGATGAAGTGGTCGCGGTAGGGCAGCGCCTGCTCCAGCGTGGCCATGGCCGCGTCTTCGCTCAGGTGGCGCAGGAAGCACAGGATCAGACTGGCGCTGAGGCCGAGTTCGGCATGCGCGCGCCGGCAGGCGTGGGCCAGGCCGACGATGACGGTTTCCATGGGCACGCCGCGTTCGGTGTGCGTCTGCGGGTCGAAGAAGATTTCCGCGTGCACCACGTTGTCGGCCGCGGCGCGTTCGAAATAGGCCCAGGCCATCTCGAAGAAGTCTTCCTGCTTGCGCAACACACTGGCGCCGGCGTAGTAGATGTCGAGGAAGCTCTGCAGGCTGGTGAAGGCGTAGGCCGCGCGCAGATCCTCCACGCTGGCGTAGGGCAGCGCCACACCGTTGCGTCGGGCCAGCTTGAAGATCAGCTCGGGTTCCAGCGAGCCTTCCACGTGCATGTGCAGCTCGGCCTTGGGCATCTGGCGCAACAGCGCATGCAGGCGCTCGCGGGGCAGCTCGTTCATCGCGTTTCCTGCGCCGCCCGTGGCGATCACAAGGGGGCGATGGCGTCGGCCACGCCAGCGGCATGCGCCTGCTGGTCGGCGTGGTAGCTGCTGCGCACCATGGCGCCCACGGCCGCATGCGTAAACCCCATGACAGCGGCTTCGCGTTCGAACATGCGGAAGGTGTCGGGGTGCACGTAGCGCCGCACCGGCAGGTGGTGGCCGCTGGGCGCCAGGTACTGGCCGATGGTGAGCATGTCGATGCCGTGCGCGCGCATGTCGCGCATGACCTGCAGGATCTCGTCGTCGGTCTCGCCCAGGCCGACCATGAGGCCGCTCTTGGTGGGCACGCCCGGCACCTGCTGCTTGAACTTCTGCAGCAGGTTCAGGCTGAACTGGTAGTCGGAACCGGGCCGCGCTTCCTTGTACAGGCGCGGCGCGGTTTCCAGGTTGTGGTTCATCACGTCGGGCGGCGCCTCGCGCAGGATGGCCAGCGCACGGTCGTCGCGGCCGCGGAAGTCGGGCACCAGGACCTCGATCTTCGTCTGCGGCGAGAGCGCGCGCGTCTGGCGGATGCAATCCACGAAATGGCCGGCGCCGCCGTCGCGCAGGTCGTCGCGGTCGACGCTGGTGATGACCACGTATTTGAGCTTCAGTGCCGCGATGGTCTTGGCCAGGTTCAGCGGCTCGCTGGCGTCCAGCGGGTCGGGCCGGCCGTGGCCCACGTCGCAGAACGGGCAGCGGCGCGTGCACTTGTCGCCCATGATCATGAAGGTGGCGGTGCCTTTGCCGAAGCATTCGCCGATATTCGGGCAGCTGGCTTCCTCGCACACGGTGTGCAGCTGGTGCTCGCGCAGGATCTGCTTGATCTCGTAGAAGCGCGTACTGGGGCTGCCGGCCTTGACGCGGATCCAGTCCGGTTTCTTCAACACCTCGGCCGGCACCACCTTGATGGGGATGCGCGAGGTCTTGGCCTGCGATTTCTGCTTGGCGCTGGGGTCGTAGGCGGCGGGCGGTGGTGTGTCCATGGCGCGATGCACATCCGGGCGCGGATGCGGAAAACTCGGGTTGACCCTGAGTGTAGTGGCGACGATCGGCCTGCGCGGGCCGGTGCGCGAGGTGCTGGCACTTGGCCGAGCCGCTCACTGCCAGTGGAAATGGGCGCGCACCTCGCGCGCCGTCACGTTGATCGGCGCCGTCGGCGCCAGGTGAAACTGGCGCAGCACCGGCGAGCGCACGCCGCCACGGTTCTGGCCCAGCACGGCGATCGATCGCAATGACCAACCCGCGGCCTTGAAGTGGTCGAGATAGGCTTGTGCGTCGGGGTACCGGACGGGTTCGCCGAGATGCGCGTTCGGTGACAGGCAGCACAGCACGGCGTTGCACCGTGTCCGGGCCACCTCGTCGACGAAGTCGGCCGGCGCGGTGCGCGTGTCCTGCAGGCTGCCCACGCGGGCATACAGGCGCAGCGCCACGGCCGCATCCAGCGGCAGGATCTCGCGCACGCTGCGGTTGAAGCAACCCGTCAGACTGCGCAGCACCGAAGCCTTGCGGGTATTGGCGTTGCCGATGAAGATGTAGGCGTCCATGGGACTCTCGAAGCGGCTGGGGTCTGCCGCTATCGTCGCATGGACGCCACCCTTGGCCGCCTCAGCCTCGCAGGAAGGCCGCCGCGGCCTGGATCAGCGTCTCCGTCTGGTCGCGATGCGGCGAATGCCCGCAGTCGGCCAGTTCCAGCAGCTGCGTCTGCGGCACGCGGCGCGCGATGCCGCGGATCTGCTCCAGCGTGCCGTATTCGTCGTCCAGCCCCTGCACCGCCAGCAGCGGGCAGGTGATGGACGCGATCTCGTCCTCGATCGACCAATGCCTGAACGGCGGGTGCAGCCAGATGCGGTTCCAGCCCCAGAAGGCCGAGTCGGGGTCGTCGTGGTGGCGGGCCAGGCGCTGGCGCAGATCGGTGGCCAGGTAGGCCTGGCGCGCCTGTTCGATGCTGGCCACCGACAAGTCCTCCACGAGGATGTGCGGCGCCAGCACGATGGCGCCGGCGGTACGTTGCGGAAAGTGCGCCGCATGCAGCAGGGCGATCGAGCCGCCGTCGCTGTGGCCGAACAGCCAGGGGGGCCTGGCCGCAGCATCCACGCCCAGCGCGGCCAGCAGCGCCGGCAGCACCTGGTGCGCCTGGCGGTGCATGAAGTCCAGCCCCCAGGCCTCTTGCACCGCCCGCGGCGTCGAGCGGCCGTAGCCGGGGCGGGAATAGACGAGGCCGCGACAGCCGGCGGCCGCGCACAGCCGCGCCGGAAAGTCCTTCCACATCGACAGCGATCCCAGGCCTTCGTGCAGGAACACCACCAGCGGCGCCGCCACGTCGGGGCGGCCCAGCCACTGGTATTCGATGCGGACGCGGCGGCCAGCCCAGTCGATCTGCGCGAATTCGACCGGCGCCGTCACTTGGCCAGGGCTTCGCGCTCGCGCAGCTTGAAGCGCTGGATCTTGCCGGTGGCCGTTTTCGGCAGTTCGGGCAGGAATTCGATCTGGCGCGGATATTTGTACGGCGCCAGCCGGTCCTTCACGAAAGCCTGCAGTTCGGCGCCGCTGGCCTGCGCGCCGTCCTTGAGCACGACGAAGGCCTTCGTGCGCGTCAGGCCGGCTTCGTCGGGCACGCCGATGACGGCTGCCTCCAGCACCGCCGGGTGCTGCACCAGGGTGGCCTCGACCTCGAAGGGCGAGACATAGATGCCGCTGACCTTGAGCATGTCGTCGCTGCGGCCGGCGTAGGTGTAGCTGCCGTCGGCGTTGCGCACGTATTTGTCGCCGCTGCGGGTCCAGGCGCCCTGGAAGGTCTGGCGCGACTTCTCGCGGTCGCCCCAGTACATGAGCGCCGCCGTCGGGCCGTTGATGAAGAGGTCGCCGGTTTCGCCGTCGGCCACCAGGCGGCCGTCGTCGCCGCGCAGTTCCACTTCGTAGCCCGGCACCGGAAAGCCGGTGGTGCCGTAGCGCACGCGGCCGGGCACGTTGGACAGGAAGATGTGCAGCATCTCGGTGGAGCCGATGCCGTCGATGATCTCCACGCCGTAGTGCGCAGTGAAGCGCTGGCCCAGTTCGGCGGGCAGCGCCTCGCCGGCCGACGAGGCCAGGCGCAGCGCCACCTTGTCGCGCGGCGGCAACTGCGGCGAGGCCAGCATGCCGGCAAAGCCCGTGGGCGCGCCGAAGAAGACGGTGGGCCGCAGCTTGCCCTGCGGCCCCGCGCCACCGGTCCAGCGCCTGAACACGGCCTCGGGCGTGGGCCGCTCGGCCATCAGCAACACGGTGGCGCCCACGCTCAGTGGAAAGCTCAGCGAATTGCCCAGGCCGTAGGCGAAGAAGAGCTTGGCCGCCGAGAAGCACAGGTCGCGCTCGGTGAGGCCCAGCACCGGCGTGCCGTAGAGCTCGGCCGTCCAGTACGGGTTGGCATGGGTGTGCAGCGTGCCCTTGGGGCGGCCGGTGGAACCCGACGAATAGAGCCAGAAGCCTGGGTCGTCGGGGCCGGTGGCGGCCGCTTGCGCCAGCGGTGCCTGCGCGGCGATGAAGGCGTCGAAATCGACGGCGCCTTCCGGCAAAGGCCCGGTGGGCCGCGAGACGACCATCGCCTTCACCTCGTGTCCGCCCTCTCCCGCACTGGCCGCCAGCGCCGCCTGCAGCGTGGGCAGCAGCGCCGCCGAAACCAGCGCCGCCTGGGCGCGGCTGTGGCGCAGCATGTAGGCGTAGTCGTCGGCGGTGAGCAGCGTATTCACGGCCACCGGAACGATGCCGGCATACATGGCGCCCAGGAAGGCCACCGGCCAGTGGTGGTTGTCGTGCATCAGCAGCAGCACACGCTCCTCGCGGCGCACCCCGGCGGCGAGCAGCGCGGCGGCGAAGCGGCGACTGCGGTCGGCCAGGTCGCCATAGCTCAGCGCGCCGTGGTCGTCGACGTAGGCGGCCTTGGCCGGGCGGGCGGCATTGCGCTCGAACAAGTGGCGCGCGAAGTTGAAGGTCGTGCCGGGTGGCTGCAGTGACGCAGTGGCGCGGGGGGTCTGCTTCATGGCTGTCTCCGGGTCCGCCGTCTTCTTGCCACCGGCAAGAAGATGCATTATTGTGCGTTCATGAAATCTAGAACTGACCCGAGATCGTGTCAAGCACTATATTGCACCAGACCGAATCCGTGACCGATGCAGGCCCGAACGGCAGCGGGATCGCTGAAGCGATCGCAGCGGCGCCCGGGTCCGTTGCCGGCGAGGCCAAGAACCCTTTCCTGGTCGCCCTGGGCGAACGAGTGCGCGCCTTGCGCGGGCGCCGCGGCATGACGCGCAAGGCGCTGGCACTGGCCGCCGACGTGTCCGAACGCCACCTGGCGAATCTGGAATACGGCGTCGGCAATGCCTCGATCCTGGTGCTGCTGCAGGTGTCGCGCGCGCTGCAGTGCACGCTGGCCGAGCTGATCGGCGACGTCACCACTTCGTCGCCCGAGTGGCTGATGATCCGCGAACTGCTGGAGCAGCGCGACGACGCCACGCTGCGCCGCGTGCGCGTGGCGGTGGGCGAGCTGCTGGGCACCGGCGGCGCCAACGACAGCGGCCGCGCCGTGCGCAGTTCACGCGTGGCGCTGATCGGGCTGCGCGGCGCCGGCAAGTCCACACTGGGCGCGATGTTGGCCGAAGACCTGGGTTTCCCGTTCGTGGAGCTCAGCCGCGAGATCGAGAAATTCGCCGGCTGCAGCATCGCCGAGATCCAGGCGCTGTACGGGGTGAATGCCTACCGGCGCTACGAGCGGCGGGCACTGGAAGAGGCGATCCAGATCTACCCCGAAGCCGTGATCGCCACGCCCGGCGGGCTGGTGTCGGACCCCGCCACCTTCAACCAGTTGCTGGCCCACTGCACCACCGTGTGGCTGCAGGCCAGCGCCGAAGACCACATGAGGCGCGTCACCGCGCAAGGCGACCTGCGCCCGATGGCGGCCAGTCGCGAGGCCATGGAAGACCTCAAGGGCATCCTGGCCGGCCGTGCGGCGTTCTACTCGAAGGCGGAATTCCAGCTCGATACCAGTGCCGCGCCCTTGCAACCCACCTTCCAGGCGCTGCGCAGCATCGTGCGGCAGGCGCTGAAGCTGTCGAACTGAGCGCTCTGAAGATATGCACTAAACTGCTTGACATAAATCGAGAACACGCAATATCATGCGCATCACAGAAGCTAGACACGCATGTTGATGCGTCCCCTGCAGGAGACCCGCCCATGAGCACCGCACCCCGCGTCGACTACCAGACCCACCCCGCCCGGTACCGCCACTGGAAGCTGAAGTTCGAAGGTCCAGTGGCCACGCTGCTGGCCGACTTCGACGAGAACGCCGGCCTGGCGCCGGGCTACAAGCTCAAGCTCAACAGCTACGACCTGGGCGTGGATATCGAGCTCAACGACGCCGTGCAGCGCATCCGCTTCGAGCACCCCGAGGTGCGCACCGTGGTCGTGACCAGCGCCAAGGACAAGGTCTTCTGCTCGGGCGCCAATATCTTCATGCTCGGCGTTTCCAGCCACGCCTGGAAGGTGAATTTCTGCAAATTCACCAACGAGACGCGCAACGGTCTGGAAGACTCTTCCGCCCACAGCGGCCTCAAATTCCTGGCCGCCGTGAACGGCGCCTGCGCCGGCGGCGGCTACGAACTCGCGCTGGCCTGCGACGAGATCATCCTGGTCGACGACCGCAGCAGCGCGGTGAGCCTGCCCGAGGTGCCATTGCTCGGCGTGCTGCCCGGCACGGGCGGGCTGACCCGCGTGACCGACAAGCGCCATGTGCGGCACGACCTGGCCGATATCTTCTGCACCACCACTGAAGGCGTGCGCGGGCAGAAGGCCATGGACTGGCGGCTGGTGGACGCCATCGCCAAGCCCGCCGTCTTTGCGCAAAAGGTGCAGGAGCGGGCGCTGGAACTGGCCGCGCAGAGCGATCGCCCTGCCGGCGCCCAGGGCGTGGCGCTGACGCCTCTGCAGCGCACGGTGGAGCCCGACACGCTGCGTTACGGCTTCGTCACGGTGGAGATCGAGCGCGCCCGGCGCACCGCCACCTTCACCGTGCGCGGGCCGGCCGGCGCGCAGCCGCAGCAGCCCGATGAAATGGTCGCCGCCGGTGCCGCGTGGTACCCGCTGCAACTGGCGCGCGAGCTGGAAGATGCGATCCTGTCGATGCGCACCAACGAACTCGACATCGGCACCTGGCTCGTCAAGACCGAAGGCGAAGCGGCCGCGCTGCTGGCCGTGGACGCCACGCTGCTGGCGCACAAGGACCACTGGCTGGTGCGCGAAACCATCGGCTACCTGCGCCGCACCTTCAGCCGGCTGGACCTGTCTTCGCGCAGCCTGTTCGCCTTGATCGAACCGGGGTCGTGTTTCGCCGGCACGCTGCTTGAACTGGCGCTGGCCTGCGACCGCAGCTACATGCTGGCGCTGCCCGACGACGAAGCCCGGGCGCCGAAGATCACCGTGGGTGACACCAACTTCGGCCTATATCCCATGGTCACCGGCCAGAGCCGCCTGCAGCGTCGCTTCTACGACGAAGCGCCCGCGATGGCCGCCGTGCGCGAAATGCTCGGCCAGGCGCTGCACGCCGACGCAGCATTCGCACTGGGGCTGGTGACGAGCCACCCGGACGACATCGACTGGGCCGACGAAGTGCGCATCGCCGTCGAGGAGCGCGTGGCCATGAGCCCGGACGCCCTCACCGGCATGGAAGCCAACCTGCGTTTCAACGGCCCGGAAAACATGTTCACCCGCGTCTTCGGCCGCCTCACGGCATGGCAAAACTGGATCTTCCAGCGCCCCAATGCCGTCGGCGAAAAGGGTGCGCTCAAGGTTTACGGCACCGGCCAGAAGGTCGGTTTCAATTTCGACCGCGTTTGAAGGAACGAGACATGTCCAGCATCGACTACAGCGAGAAGATCCCCAACAACGTCAACCTGGCCGAGGACCGCACGCTCAAGCGCGCGCTCGAGCAGTGGCAGCCCAACTACCTGGCCTGGTGGCAGGACATGGGCCCCGACGACAGCCAGGGCTTCGACGTCTACCTGCGCACCGCCGTCAGCGTGGACCCGCAGGGCTGGGCGCAGTTCGGCCATGTGAAGATGCCCGACTACCGCTGGGGCATCTTCCTCAACCCGGGCGACGCCGACCGCAAGATCCACTTCGGTGACCACCTGGGCGAAGCCGCCTGGCAGGACGTGCCCGGCGAATACCGCGCCAACCTGCGCCGCATCATCGTGACGCAGGGCGACACCGAACCGGCCAGCGTGGAGCAGCAGCGCCACCTGGGCCTTACCGCCCCCAGCCAGTACGACCTGCGCAACCTGTTCCAGGTGAACGTGGAAGAAGGCCGCCACCTTTGGGCCATGGTCTACCTGCTGCACAAATATTTCGGCCGCGACGGCCGCGAGGAAGGCGAGGCGCTGCTCGAACGCCGCAGCGGCCAGCAGGACAACCCGCGCATCCTGCAGGCCTTCAACGAAGAAACGCCGGACTGGCTGAGCTTCTTCATGTTCACCTATTTCACGGATCGGGACGGCAAGTTCCAGCTCTGCGCCCTGGCCGAAAGCAGCTTCGATCCGCTGGCGCGCACGACCAAGTTCATGCTCACCGAGGAAGCCCACCACATGTTCGTGGGCGAGAGCGGCATCAGCCGCATCATCCAGCGCACCTGCCAGGTGATGAACGACCTGAAGACCGAGGACCCGGCCCGGCTGCGCGCCGCCGGCGTGATCGACCTGCCCACGCTGCAGCGCTACCTGAACTTCCATTTCAGCGTCACCATCGACCTCTTCGGCGCCGACGAGAGCAGCAACGCCGCCACCTTCTACAGCACCGGGTTGAAGGGGCGTTTCGAAGAAGGCAAGCGCAGCGACGACCACGTGCTCAAGGGGCAGACCTACAAGGTGCTGCATGTGCAGGGCGGGCAGCTGATGGAGAAGGAAGTGCCCATGCTCAATGCCTTGAACGAGGTGCTGCGCGACGACTACATCAAGGACAGCGTGTCCGGCGTCGGGCGCTGGAACAAGGTCATCGAAAAGGCCGGCATCCCCTTCCGGCTGCAGACGCCGCACAAGGCCTTCCACCGCAATATCGGCTCGCTGGCCGGCGTGAAGGTGTCGCCCGAAGGGCGCGTGGTGTCCGAGGCCGAGTGGAAAGCGAACGTCGACCAGTGGTTGCCCACCGCCGCCGACCGCGCCTTCGTCGCCAGCCTGATGGGCCGCGTGGTCGAGCCCGGCAAATTCGCCCACTGGATCGCGCCGCCGATGATGGGCATCAACCGGCAGCCGGTGGACTTCGAATACGTGCGTTTCAACTGATTGGCGCTGGTTTGGGGAATACAGGCAACGCAGAGGCGCAGAGGACGCAGAGGACGCAGAGGAGGAAGATACGCTCGGATGTATCGAGCCGCGATTTCCCGTCGTTTCCTTTGAATTTCTCTGCGTTCCTCTGCGCCCTCTGCGCCTCTGCGTTGCGGCGCGATGCCCCACACCGCACGTGACACAGACCTTGCAGGAAGCCCCATGGACATGTCAGACGCCGCCGCCGTCATCAAGCAGCACCTGATCGACCCCGAGATCTGCATCCGCTGCAACACCTGCGAGGCCACCTGCCCGGTGGGCGCGGTGACGCACGACGACCGCAACTACGTCGTCGACGCCGCCAAGTGCAACCACTGCATGGCATGCATCCCACCCTGCCCCACCGGCAGCATCGACAACTGGCGGCTGATGCCTCGTGTGCGTGCCTACACGGTGGCCGAACAGCTGGGCTGGGACGACTTGCCCGCGGAGTGGTCGGCCGAGCAGCTGGCCGCCGAGGGTGTGGTCACCGACGACGTGGCGCCCGACGAGCGCGCCGCCGGCGCAGCGACCATCGCTGCCGAAGCCAGTTTCGACGGCGCCTTTGGCGGTCGCGAGGTCGTGCCGGTCGTGAGCCACGGCGCCACGCTGCCGCCGTGGTCGGCCGCCCATGCCTATACCCATCTCTATGGCCCGAAGGCAGCCGAAAAGAGCCTCAACGCCACCGTGGCCGGCAACGTGCGCGTCACCGAGGTCGGCCGCGAATACGACACGCATCACATCGTGCTCGACTTCGGCGCCATGCCCTTTCCCCTGCTCGAAGGGCAATCGATCGCCATCGTGCCGCCGGGCGTTGACGCCCACGGCCGGCCGCACCACCCGCGCCAGTATTCGATCGCCAGCCCGCGCAACGGTGAACGGCCCGGCTACAACAATGCCTCGCTCACCGTGAAACGCGTGCTGCACGACCACCAGGGACACCCGGTGCGCGGCGTGGCCAGCAACTACCTGTGCGACCTGAAGCGCGGCGACACGGTGCAGGTCATCGGCCCCTTCGGCACCAGCTTCCTGATGCCCAACCACCCGAAGAGCCACATCGTGATGATCTGCACCGGCACCGGCAGTGCCCCGATGCGGGCGATGACCGAATGGCGGCGGCGGCTCAGAGCCTCCGGCAAATTCGAAAGTGGCAAGCTGATGCTCTTCTTCGGCGCGCGCACGCAGGAGGAACTGCCTTATTTCGGCCCGCTGCAGAACCTGCCCAAGGATTTCATCGATATCCACCTGGCCTTCTCGCGCACGCCGGGCAGCCCCAGGCGCTATGTGCAGGACCTGATGCGCGAACGCGCCGCCGACCTGGCTGCGTTGCTGGAAGACCCGAATGCCTATTTCTACGTCTGCGGCCTGAAGGCCATGGAAGAAGGCGTGGTGCTGGCGCTGCGCGACGTGGCGCTGCAGGCCGGGCTGGCCTGGGACAGCGTGGCCGCAGCGCTCAAGCGCGAAGGCCGGCTGCATCTGGAAACCTATTGATGGCCGACTTCACCACCTTGCAGCTCGACACCCGCGCCCGCGGCGTGGCGCAGGTAACGATGTCGCGCCCGGCGGTCTTCAATGCCTTCGACGAGGCCATGATCGCCGAGCTCGACGACGCCTTCGCGCAACTGGCCGACGACACCGCCGTGCGCGTGATCGTGCTCGCCGGCGCAGGCCGGCATTTCAGCGCCGGGGCCGACCTGCAGTGGATGCAGCGCGCCAGCACCGCCAACCGTGATTGGAACCTGGCCGATGCGCGGCGCTTTGCGGCCATGCTGGCGCGCATCGACGCCTGCCCCAAGCCCACCGTGGCGCGTGTGCAGGGCGCGGCGCTGGGTGGCGGCGTGGGCCTGGCCTGCGCCTGCGACATCGCCATTGCCGCCGACAACGCCAGCTTCTCGGTCAGCGAAGCGCGCTTCGGCATCCTGCCGGCCGTCATCGGGCCTTATGTGGTGAATGCCGTCGGCAAACGCCAGGCGCGGCGGCTGGCGTTGACGGCGGCGCGCATCGCGGCGACCGAAGCGCTGGCCATCGGCCTGGTGCAGCAGGTGGTGGCGGCCGGTGCGCTGGACGCGGCCGTGGACGCCACCGTGGCCGAGTTGCTGACCGGCGGGCCGCAGGCGCAGCGCGAGATCAAGCAGCTCTTCGCACAGCTCGCCGTGGCGCCGGTCACACCCGAGGTGGTCGAACTCACCGCACAGACCATCAGCCGCGTACGCGGCAGCGACGAGGCGCGCGAAGGATTCGCCGCCTTCCTGGGCAAGCGGCCCGCGTCCTGGATTTCGACATGACCCCCATCAGCCTCGAAGGCGCGCCAGTGCTCGTGGTCGGCGCCGGCATCATGGGCGCCGGCATCGCGCAGGTGGCCGCGGCCGCCGGCCACCGGGTGATGCTGTTCGACGCGCGCGAAGGCGCAGCGGCGAAGGCCCGCGACCAGCTCGCGGCCACCTTCGACGGCCTCGTCGCCAAGGGCAGGCTCACAGCCGACCAGGCTGCGGCCACGCTGGCGCGCGTCGAGCCGATCGCCGCGCTGGATCAGGCCGGCAGCGCAGGTCTGGTGGTGGAGGCCATCGTCGAGGACCTGGCCGCCAAGCGCACGCTGCTGCGCCAGCTGGAAGCCGTGGTCGATGCCGACGCCGTGCTGGCCACCAACACCTCGTCGATCTCGGTCACCGCGCTGGCCGCCGGCCTGGCCCACCCGCAGCGCCTGGTGGGCATGCACTTCTTCAACCCGGTGCCCCTGATGAAGCTGGTGGAGGTGGTCAGCGGACTGCACACCGGCGCCGAGGTGGCGGCTGCCATCTTCCACCTGGCGCAGGCCTGGGGCAAGGTGCCGGTGCACGCGCGCTCCACGCCGGGTTTCATCGTCAACCGCATTGCCCGCCCCTACTACGCCGAAGCGCTGGCGCTGCTGCATGAGCAGGCCGCCACGCCGCAGGTGCTGGACGCCTGCCTGCGCGCGGCGGGCTTGCGCATGGGGCCGTGCGAGCTGATGGACCTGATCGGCCACGACACCAATTTCGCGGTCACGAATTCGGTCTTCGAGGCCAACTTCCACGACAAGCGCTACATGCCTTCGCTGGTGCAGCGCGAGTTGGTCGACGGCGGACTGCTCGGCCGCAAGAGCGGGCGTGGCTTCTACCGCTACCCCGAGGGCGTGCCCGCGCTGCCGGTGGCGCTGCACGAGGCGCCAGCCACGGCCCGTGAACTCACGGTGCACGGTGACGATGCCGTCGCTGACTTCCTGGAGCAGGCGGCCACCACGGCGCTGGCGCCCCAGGGCTGGGGGCCGCAACGCGAGCGCGGCAGCAGCTTCACGGGTCTGACCATCGACGGCCTGCACCTGGTGCTGACCGACGGCCGCCCGGCCTATGCCTGGGCCGCTGACCATGGTCGGGCCGACGTGGCCGTGTTCGACCGGCCGCTCGTGCTGCCGGCCGCCCCCGGCACCGCGCTGGCCTACGCGGTGGCCGAGGGCGCCAGCGAGCCGTGTCGCACGCAGGCGCCGGCCTGGCTGGCGGCGCTGGGCTTCACGCCGCTGGCGGTGGCCGACACGCCGGGGCTCGTCGTGGCCCGGACGGTGGCGATGCTGATCAACGAAGCCGCCGACGCCGTGCGCCAAGGCGTGTGCACGCCCGAAGGCGCCGACGCCGCGATGAAACTCGGCGTCAACTACCCCGCAGGCCCCTTCGAGTGGCTGGCGCGCTGGAGCGCGCCGGGCGTGGCCGGCGTCGTCGACGCGCTCGACGCGCTCTACCGCGGCGAACGCTACCGCCTCAGCCCGGGTCTGCGCCAGCGGGCGCGCGCCCTGCCATGACGGCCCCTGCGGCACATCACGCACTGCATCCCACCCTGCCATGAACCACGCCTACATCTGCGACGCCCTGCGCACGCCTTTCGGCCGCTACGGCGGCGCGTTGTCTGCCGTGCGCACCGACGACCTGGCCGCGCTGCCGATCCAGGCTCTGATGGCGCGTCATGCCGGAGTCGACTGGGCGGCGCTGGACGACGTGCTCTACGGCTGCGCCAACCAGGCCGGCGAGGACAACCGCAACGTCGCGCGCATGGCCGCGCTGCTGGCCGGCCTGCCGGCCGAAGTGCCGGGTGCCACCCTCAACCGCCTGTGCGGTTCGGGGCTGGACGCGGTGGGCAGCGCGGCGCGTGCCATCCGCTGCGGCGAGGCGCAGTTCGTCATTGCCGGCGGCGTGGAAAGCATGAGCCGCGCGCCCTTCGTCATGCCCAAGGCCGAGAGCGCCTTCAGCCGCAGCAACGCCATCTTCGACACCACCATCGGCTGGCGCTTCGTCAACCCGCGCATGAAGGCGCTGTACGGTGTGGACTCGATGCCCGAGACGGCCGAGAACGTGGCGCAGCAGTTCGGCATCGACCGCGAGGCGCAGGACGCCATGGCGCTGCGTTCGCAGCGCAATGCCGTGCGCGCGCAGCAGGCCGGCTTCTTCGACGCCGAGATCACCCCGGTGAGCCTGCCGCAGAAGAAGGGCGACCCGGTCGTGGTGGCGAAGGACGAACATCCGCGCGAGACCTCACTGGAGGCGCTGGCCAGGCTCAAGCCCATCGTACACGCCGGCGGCACGGTGACGGCCGGCAACGCCTCGGGCGTGAACGACGGCGCCTGCGCGCTGCTGCTGGCCAGCGAAGCCGCCGCGGCGCGGCACGGCCTGACGCCGCGCGCCCGCATCGTCGGCATGGCCACGGCCGGCCTGGCACCGCGCATCATGGGCTTCGGCCCCGCGCCGGCGACGCGCCGCGTGCTGCAACTCACCGGCCTGAGACTGGCGCAAATGGACGTCATCGAACTCAACGAAGCCTTCGCCGCGCAGGGCCTGGCCGTGCTGCGCGACCTGGGCCTGGCCGACGACGACGCCCGTGTCAACCCCAACGGCGGCGCCATCGCGCTGGGCCATCCGCTGGGCGCCAGCGGCGCGCGACTGGCGACGACCGCGGTCAACCAGTTGCACAAGACGGGTGGCCACTATGCGCTGTGCACCATGTGCATCGGCGTCGGCCAGGGCATCGCGCTGGTGCTCGAGCGGGTTTGAGGCTGCCACGGTGCCGCTCCGGGCCCGCGGCCCGCGTGGGCCGCGGCACAGTGGGCCGCGGCACGGGCGGCAACGAAGCTCGGGACGGACACAGCCCCGGGGACAACCGGGGAAGCATCGCCTTGTCAGGGCCGAGGATGGTCCAATGCCGTATCGTTCGGGTTTATTCACCAGAACCGAGCAGCGCCGAGGTTTCATGCCCCTGAATCCAGCTTCCACTCGCCGCGTCGATCCGACGTCTGCATGCGTCGAACGCTCCGGCCTCACGCAGGGCGGTCTGCAGCAACTGGTGGTTCCAGACCAGACTTATTCCGAGCGCCTGCTGGCCCTGGCCAATGGGCGCCGCATGGTGCGCCGCGGCGCGCCGCTCTACCGCAGCGGAGATCGCCTGTCGCAGTTGTATGTAGTGCAAAGCGGCCTGTTCAAGACTTGCCTGTTGCACGAGGACGGACGCAGCCAGGTCACCGGCTTCCACCTCAGCGGCGACTGGCTGGGCCTGGACGGCATCGTCAGCGACAGCCATCGCTCCGACGCCGTGGCGCTGGAGGACGCCCAGGTCAGCACCATCGACTACAACGAGCTCGAGGCACTGCTGCACGAATACCCGGAACTGCGGCGCCATTTCCAGCGCATCCTCAGCCGCGAGATCGTGCGCAGCACCGAAATGATGCAGTTGCTGGGCGGCATGCGCGCCGAAAAGCGCGTCGCCACCTTCCTGCTCGACCTGACAAGGCGCCTGCGCGAACGCGGCGGGCCGGAAACCTCGCTGGTGCTGCCCATGACGCGCGACGAGATCGGCAGCTGCCTCGGTCTGAAGCTCGAGACCGTGAGCCGCATGTTCTCGAGACTGCGCAAGGCCGGCGTGCTCGACGTCACGCAGCGCCACGTGCAACTGGTCGACGTCGCCGCGCTGCAGCAGATCGCGCGCGGCTGATCCACCGGCCGGTGTGCGCCAGCACGGTACGTCAGCCGCCGGCGCGCTTGACGGAGTAGCCCTCCCGGGTCAACCACTCGACGACACGGTCTCGGTGGTCACCCTGCACTTCCAGCACGCCGTCCTTCACGGTGCCGCCCGAACCGCAAGCCGTGCGCAGGCGCTTGCCCAGCGCTGCCAGTGCCGCGGCATCGCCGAAGACCCCGCGCACCACGGTCACGGCCTTGCCGCCGCGGCCGTGGGTCTCGCGGCTGACGCGAACGATGCCGTCGCCGCGCGGCGCCGCTGCCGCTTGAGCGGCACAGGTGCAGGCCGCGAGCGGCTGGCGACAGGCCGGGCACATGCGCCCGCCCGCGGTGGAATAGACCAGACCGCCTTCGGTGGACTTGCGCATGCGGTGGGCTCCTGAGCTGGCCGAACGATGCCAGGCCGCCATTCTCGGGCCTGCGGTGGCGGATCAGAATGGCCTGCCGCCCTTGCCCGGAACCACCCGCCATGCCTGATTCCTCACCCCCCGCGTGCCTGACCGCCCTGATCACAGGCGCCTCGTCGGGCATCGGCGAGGCGCTGGCGCAATGTTTTTCGCGCGACGGCCACCGGCTGGTGTTGGTGGCGCGCAGCGCGGACAAGCTGCACGCCCTGGCCGATGCGCTGCATGCCGCCCATGGCACCCGTGTCGAGGTGCTGCCGGCCGACCTGGCGCAACCCGGCGCCGCTGCCGCGCTGGCCGCGACGCTGCAGCGGCGGCGCCGCGGCATCGACGTGCTCGTGAACAACGCCGGCGTGCTGGAGCAGGGCGCGTTCACGGCCATCGCGGCCGAGCGGCACCAGGAACTCATCGCGCTGAACGTGGCCGGACTGACGGCCATGCTGTCGGCCTTCCTGCCCGGCATGGTGCGGCGGGGCCGGGGTCGCGTGCTCAACGTGGCCTCCATCGCCGCCTTCCAGCCGGTGCCCACGCTGGCCAGCTACGCCGCCACCAAGGCCTATGTGCTGTCGCTGACCGAGGCGCTGGCCGAGGAACTGCGCGGCAGCGGGGTCAGCGTCGGTGCCCTGTGTCCGGGCATCACCGCCACGGCCATGCTCGACCGCGCCGCGGCGCGCAACGGCCGCCTGGGGCGGTTGCCAGGCGGGGTGGTCGGTCGCGTCGAGGACGTGGCGGCCGCGGCCTACCGCGCCTGCTTCAACGACGAGGTCGTCACCGTGCCGGGCGTGCTGAATCAAGCCGCGACGGTGGCCTCGCGAGCCGCGCCGAAGTGGCTGCTGCGGCGCCTCACGGGGGCGCTGGGCCGCAAGGTTCTCTGAGCTGCCCGTCCAGCCCGTGCAGGCCCCGGCCCGCATCGCTGCGCCGTCGCTCAGCCCAGTCGCCGCTGCAGCGCGGCCGCCAGGCGCGCCGCGGCGGGTTCGACATCGGCCGCCACGCCCAGACTGCGCAAGTCCACCGTCTGCAGGCCGGCGTAGCCGCAGGGGTCGATGCGCGTGAAGGGCTCCAGGTCCATGGCCACGTTCAGCGCCACGCCGTGGTAGCTGCATTGGCGGCTGACCTTGATGCCCAGTGCGGCGATCTTGCCCAGGCCATTGAAAGGGTCGGCCGCGTCGGGCACCAGCCGCGCATGGCCGCAGGGGTCGGTAAGCCGCACATAGATGCCCGGGGCGCCGCGCACGCGGTGGCCGGTGACACCGTACCAAGCCAGCGCATCGATCACCGCCTCTTCGATGCGAAAGACATATTCCTTGACGTAGATGCCCAGCCGCCGCAGGTCCAGCAGCGGGTAGGCCACCACCTGCCCCGGGCCGTGGTAGGTGACCTGGCCGCCGCGGTCGGTGCGCACGACCGGAATGCCGCCCGCGGCCAGCACATGCACGTCTCGCCCGGCCACGCCCTGCGTGAAGACGGGGTCGTGCTCGACGAGCCAGAGTTCGTCTTCGCTGTCCGGCCTGCGTGCGGCGGTGAAGGCACGCATCGCGGCCTCGATGTCGGCATAGGGCCGGCGGCCCAGGCGGAGGGTGCGCATGCTATGCGTGAGTCTAGCCTTCGCACCGCGCGCTTGCCCGCGCTTGCCCGCGCTTGCCCGCGCTTGCCCGCGCTTGCCCGCGCCGCCCCTTCTTGCCAAGCTTCGCGCCCGCCCTCGCTGCGTTGCACAATGAGCGCATCCTCAAAGCTCGCAGCCCTGCGCCCACGCACCGCCATGGAAGTCCCCACCCTGGAAAACAAGCCGCTGTCCAAGATCCACCTCATCGGGGGTGAGAAGGGCGGTGTCGGCAAGTCGATGCTGTCGCGCCTGCTGGCGCAATATTTCATCGACCATCAGCTGCCTTTCATCGGTTTCGACACCGACCGCTCGCACGGGTCGCTGCTGCGCTTCTATGCCGACTATGCGTCGCCGGCGCTGGTGGACAGCTACGAGGCGCTGGACCGCATCATCGAGGCCGCGGTCGAACAACCCGGCAGCCGCGTGCTGGTGGACCTGGCGGCGCAGACCCACGAGCCGCTGGTGAAGTGGATGGACGAGTCCGGAGTGCTCGACATGGCCGACCTGTCCGGCATCACGCTCAACTACTGGCACGTGATGGATTCGGGCCGCGATTCGGTCGACCTGCTGGCGCGGCTGCTCGACCGTTTCGGCCAGCGGCTGCATTACGTGCTGGTGCGCAACCAGTTGCGCGGCGACGACTTCGGCCAGCTCGAACGCTCGGGCCAGCTCGAGCGCGCGCTCGGCCTGGGCGCGCGTACGGTCGACGTGCGGCGCCTGCACGACGCCGTAGTGCAGAAGATCGACGCCCGCAATGCCAGTTTCTGGCTGGCCAAGAACGGCTCGGCCATCGACGGCCCGGGCCTGGGCCTGATGGAGCGCCAGCGGCTGAAGATGTGGATGAACCATGCCTACGCCGAGATCACCCGGGTGGGTGCCTAGGGTGACGGCCGCGGACGCCGCTCGCCAGGCATCGCCAGCCACCGCGGTAGCTGCGGGGCCCGCCCAACAGGGGCACAGCCTTGAGTGACACTGCCACCTCGATCGAGCCGCCATCGGCACACCCGCTGGCACGGCTGTTCGACCCCGGCACGGTGCGCGCACGCTGCGCGGCCATCGAGCGTTCGGTGGCCGGCAACGTCAGCTCGCACTTCACGCTGGACAAGCGCCAGCTGCCCGCCGCCGCCGACCGCGTGGCGGCGCTGACGCTGCGGCGCTATCCCGACCTGCGCATTCCGTATCCCAGCCGCTGGCACCACTTCGGGGCCGGCGGCGTGGACCGCAAGGCCGAGCTCGACGCCCGGCTGGCCGGCCGCAGCGTGGCCGAGATGGCGCGTGCACGCTTCGACCTCACGCTGCTCAGCGTGCTGCTCGACGCCGGTGCCGGCGGCCGCTGGTCCTACACCGAGCGGCAGGCCATCGACGCCGCCGCGCTGCCGGTGCAGCGGCATGCCAGCGACGACTTGCTGGCCCTGCTGGACCAGGCGGCCAGGGGTCCGGCAGTGCCGGCCATCGCCGACGACCTGGCTGGCCCGGCAGCCGCCGCGCAGGCCGGCGTGGCCCCGGCGCCTGCGGGCGCCGCCGCAGTGGTGGGCGGCACACCCGCAGCCTTGGCGCGTTCCGAAGGCCTGGGTGTGGCGAGCCTGCGCGCTTTCATGGCCGGCGTCTTCTCGGCGTCGCCAAGCGACCCCTTGCGCGCCGACGCCGCGACGCTGAAGCTGGTGGACCCGGCCGTGCTGCGCGGTGTCTTCCAGGTCGCGCCGGCCAACCCGCTGGTGGGGCTGGAAGGGCGCGCCGGGCTCATCAGCCGCCTGGGCGACGTGCTGGCGGCCGACGCCGCGCGCTACGGTGGCGAGGCCCGGCCCGGCCGGCTGTACGACCAGCTCACGGCCGGCGGCACGCGCACGCAGCTCAGCGCCACCGAGTTGCTGGGCGCGGTGCTGCGCCTGCTTGCACCCCTCTTCACCAGCGGCAGCCGCGTGCAGGGGCTGTCCGCCGGCGACGTCTGGCCGCACCGCTGGGCGGGTGCGGCCACAGGCAGCGGCAACGACCCCACCACTGGCGGCTGGGTGCCCTTCCACCATCTCGGCCAATGGCTCGGCTATTCGCTGCTGGAGCCGCTGCACTGGGCCGGCGTGCAGGTGAGCGGTCTGGACGCCCTCACCGGCCTGGCCGAGTACCGCAACGGCGGCCTGTTCATCGATTGCGGCGTGATCGTGCCGCGCGACCCGCGCGACCTGGCGCGCACCTGGAAGGCGGGCGACGAATTCATCGTCGAGTGGCGTGCGCTCACGGTCACCCTGCTCGACGAACTGGCCACGCTCGTGCGCCAGCGCCTGGGCCGGACGGCCGAGGAACTGCCGCTGGCCTGCATCCTGGAGGGCGGCACCTGGGCCGCCGGGCGCGAACTGGCGGCCGAACTGCGCGGCGACGGTGCGCCGCCGCTGCGCTTGGACAGCGACGGCACGGTGTTCTGAACGAAGACACCACCCGCCGCCGCTCGATTGCCAACGCCAACGCCACGGCCGGAGATGCCAGAGACACCTGCCTCACGCTGGTTCCATGTGCAGACGCAGGCGGGTGCCGCCACCCTGCAGCTGGCGGGCGACTGGCGGCTGGCGCAACTGGCCGAGATCGAAGCCGCGCTGTCCGGGCTGGCACTGCCCGCGGGCGCCACCGTCGACGGCCGTGCACTGACGCGCATCGACAGCGCCGCGGCGCAGGTGCTGCTGCGCGCGCTGCAGCGGGCAGGCTGCGGTGCGGCTGGCGAAGCCTGCGCCTGGGCCGGTTTCGACGCCAGCCACGCGCGCATCGTCGATCAGGTGCGCCAGCATGTCGCCGGCGCGGCCCCGCCGCCGCTGCCGCCGCGACCTCGGGCGCTGTCTCGGCTGGGCCGCCAGGCGCTGGCACTGGGCGGCCTGCTGCACGGGCACCTGAACTTCCTGGGCGCCACCGCCGCCGCGGGTGGCGAGTTGCTGGTGCGGCCGGGGCGGCTGCGGCCGCGCGAACTGACGGTGCAACTGGAACAGACGGGCCTGAACGCGATTGCGGTCGTCTCGCTCGTGACGCTGCTGATCGGCGTCGTCATCACCTACCTGCTCGGTCTGCAGGCCGAGAAATACGGCGCCAATATCTTCGTCGTCGACGGCGTGGGCATCGGTGCCACGCGCGAATTCGCGCCCATCATCGTGGCCATCATCGTGGCCGGCCGATCGGGCGCCGCCTTCACTGCGCAGCTGGGCTCGATGCGCCTGACCGAGGAGATCGATGCCATCCGCACGCTGGGCCTGTCCGCCATGCAGGTGCTGGTGGTGCCACGCGTGCTGGCGCTGATGCTGACGCTGCCGCTGCTGGTCTTCGTGGGCGACGTGGCGAGCCTGCTGGGTGCCATGCTCGTTGCCGGGCCCATGCTCGGCATCACGCCGTTGGCCTTCGTGGCGCGGCTGCGCGAGGCGCTGGACATCAGCCACGTGCTGGTCGGCCTGGCCAAGGCGCCGGTGTTCGCGCTGGCCATCGCCGTCATCGGCACGCGCATGGGCATGACGGTGGGGCGCGACACCGGCGCGGTGGGCGCGGCCACCACCTCCACCGTGGTGCAAAGCATCGTGGCGGTGATCCTGCTCGACGCCGGCTTTGCCCTGCTGCTGCAGGCGCTGGAATGGTGAACGCCGTGGCGACCGCGGCGGCACCGGTGATCGAGGTGCAGGGCATCGTCACGCGATTCGGCGCCACCACGGTGCACGACGGCGTGAGCTTCGGCATCGAACGCGGCACGCTGGTCGGGCTCATCGGCAGCAGCGGCACCGGCAAGTCGGTGCTGCTGCGCGAGATGATCGGCCTGCACCGGCCCACGGCCGGCCGCGTGGCGCTGCTGGGCACCGACATCTGGCAGGCGCAGCCGGCCGAGCTCGACGCCGTGCGCCGGCGCTTCGGCATGATGTTCCAGGACGGGGCCTTGTTCTCTTCGCTGACGGTGGCGCAGAACGTGGCCGTGCCGCTGCGCGAGCACACGCGGCTGGCCCCGGCCACCATCGACGCACTGGTGGCGCTGCGGCTGGCGCAAGCCGGGTTGCCGGCCGAGGCCGCTGCGCGGCGGCCGAGCGAGCTTTCGGGCGGCATGCGCAAGCGCGCGGCCATCGCGCGCGCCATCGCGCTGGAGCCCGAGCTGCTGTTCCTGGACGAGCCGACCTCGGGGCTGGACCCGATCACGGCGCGCGGCTTCGACCGCCTGGTGCGCGCCCTCGTCGACGACCTGGGCATCACCGTGCTGATGGCCACGCACGACCTGGACACGCTGCTCACGGTGGTCGACCGCGTCATCGTGCTCGCGCGCGGCCGTGTGCTGGCCGACGGCAGCGTGCGCGAGGTCACGGACGTCGACGACGAGTGGGTGAGACGCTATTTCTCGGTTCGTACAATGACGCAAGGAGATGCGGGCGATGGAAGCTGAAGCACGCTACACCTGGGTCGGCGCTGCCGTGTTCGCCCTGCTGGCGGCGCTGGTCGGCGGCTTGCTGTGGCTGAAGGGCAGCGGCAACGAGGCCGGCTTCCAGCGTTATGCCATCCACTTCGAGCGCCAGGCACTCGACGGCCTGGAGATGGGTGCCGAGGTCACGCTGCGCGGCATCCGCATCGGCCGTGTGGTGGACTATGCGCTGGCCGACGACAAGCTCAACCGCGTGCGCGTGGAGGTGCGGTTGGACGTCCGCGCCCCGGTGCGCACCAATACCGTGGCCGTGATCTCGCGCAACTACGTCACCGGCATCGCGGGCATCGCGCTGGTCACGCGCGAGCCGCCGGGGCCGCCGCTGACGCAGGTGCCCGAGGGCGAAACCTACCCGCTCATCGCCGAAGGTCGCTCGGAAATCGACGACGTGGCCAGCCGCGTCGGGCAGGTCGGCGACAAGGTCTCCTTCGCGCTGAGTGCCATCAACCAGCTGCTCAGTTCCGACAACCGCGAAACGGCCATGGCCACCGTGCGCAGCCTGCGCGACCTTTCCGTGGGCCTGCAGCAACGCCTGTCGGCGCTGGACCGCACGCTGCGCCGGCTGGACACCGCGGCCGGCAGCGTGGGCGGCGCGGCCGACCGCCTGGGTCAGGCCGGCGAACGTGCCGCACTGGTGGCCGAGCGTGCCGGCGAGCAGGTGGGTCTGACGTTGACCGAGGCCGAGCGCACGCTCGCGCAGGCGCGGCAGGCCATCGACCAGATCGCCGCGGCCGGCCAGACGGTGCAGCAGGAGGCCGCCGCCGCGGCGCGCCGGCTGGAGGGTTCGGCCACGCAGATCGACCAGCGGCTCGATGCGGCCGTGGCCGAGCTGCGGCTGAGCACCGAAACCGCCACACGCGTGCTCGACGGGCTGCGCGATCCGCGCCTGATGCTGCTCGGCCCGAGCCCGTCGCAGCTGGGCCCCGGGGAGCAGCTGCCGTGAGGCGCGGCCTGCGTTGGGGCTGCGGCCTGCTGGCGCCGTTGCTGCTGTCGGCCTGCTTTTCCATCGGCACCGGCAGCGAAGCCGGCCCGCAGCTGCACCGCCGGCTGGTCGATGCCGGCGCCGAACCCACGCGGCGCGCGCAGCCGCTGGTACCGGCGCTGCTGATCCAGCCGCTGCCGGCCGACGCGCTGGCCGACACGGTGTCCATCGCCTATTCGCGGCGCAGCCACGAGTTCGCCTTCTACCAGCTCGCCACCTGGACCGAACGGCCCGTGCGCCAGTTGCCACGCCTGCTGCAACGCAGGCTCGAGGCACGCGGCGTGGCTGCCGCCGTGGGCCTGCTGGGCGAGCCGCTGCGCGCCGACTGGCTGCTCACCCTGGCCGTGGACACGCTGCATCACGACGTGAGCGCACCACCCGGCCAGGCCCGTCTGGCCGTGACGGTGGAGCTCTTCGACCGCCGTCACCAGGCGCGCGTCGCCCGCCGCTCGTTCACGGCCGACGTGCCGACGGCGCGTGCCGACAGCGCCGCTGCAGCCGTCGCCATGTCGCTGGCCGTGGCCGCGGTCTTCGACGCCATGCTGCCCTGGCTCGAGGACGAACTGCAGCGCGCCGCCGCGAAATCCGGTCCGTGACGGTCCCGCCGGTGCGTCCCCCTGGCTCGTCGTGGGCGCTGCTGCTGGCGGCGGCGGTGGCCGGGCTGCCGGTATCTGCCAGCAGCACGGAAGCGGCGTCACCCGAAACGGCTGCATCCGCATCCGAGTCGGCGCCCGCGACGCCCACGACGCCCGCGACGCCCACTGCGCCGCCCACGCGTGCCGACGCGGCGCCGGCACCTGCTGCGGCCGGCGGTGGCGGCGCCCTGCAGGCCACCCGGCGTGCCGTGCGCGGCGCGACCGAGTGGCTGGCGCACGGTGTCGACAGCTGGTTCGGCGACAAACCTTTCGAAGAGGGCGGCGAGGTGAGCCAAGGCCGGCTGAACCTGCACCTGAACTTGCGCCAGGGCGAAGACCCGGATGTCCGCCTGCGCTTCGGCGCGCGCATGCGACTGCCCAACCTGGAGCGGCAGTCAAGCTATCTCTTCGTGGGCCGCGACGACCCGAAGGAGGTCGTCAAGGACCGGCCGGACGAGTTCTCGCCGCAGCAACTGCTGCTCAGGCAAGAGGTAGCCGACCCGTCCTTCTTTGCCGGACTGGGCCTGTCCCTGTACGACCTGGTCGACTTCCGCATCGGTTTCCGCGGCGGCTTGAAGCCTTATGTGCAGGCGCGATACCGGCAGGCCTGGTCACTGAGCGCTGCCGACCTGATCGAGTTTCGCCAGACCTTCTTCTGGAGCATCGACGAGCGGTTCGGGTCGACCACGACGCTTGCTGCTTCGCACGCCTTCTCGCCCACGCTGTCCAGCCGCTGGCTCAATACGGCCACCATCACGCAGGACTCGCGCGTGTTCGAGTGGTCGAGCATCGTCGGCACCTACAAGTCCTTCGGCGCCCAGCGTACGGGCTCGCTGGAACTGATCTTCACCGGCGAACAGAACTCCGGGGTTCCGGTGTCGGACTACGGCCTGCAGGCACGGTGGGAGCAGCCGATCTACGAGGACTGGCTGCTGGTGGAGGTCACCGTCGGTCACTTCCGACCCCGCGACACGGCGCAGGACGAGCGTGGCCGGGAGTGGGCCGTGGGCAGCGGCCTGACGATGCGCTTCTGAATGGCACACGGCCGCTGCATCGCAGCGGCCGTGTGCGGGCCAGGTGCGGCGGCGCTTACCTGGCGGCGGACTTTGCCGGTGCCCGCTTGGCAGGCGCCTTCTTGGCCGGTGCCGACTTCGCGGGCACCTTCCGGGCCGGCGCCTTCGCTGCAGGTGCCGCGGCCGGCTTGCGCGCCGTGGTCTTCTTCGCGGCCGGGGCCGAACGCTTGGCCGCCGGCTTGGCCTGCATGGCCTGCTCCACCTTCACCGCCGCCTTCTTGGCGCCGGTGGCGGCGGCCTTCACCTGCCGCTTCACGGCACGTTCGGCCTTGACCAGCACCTTCTGGCCATCGGCCTTGGCGGCGCGCGCCTTGCTCTTCACGGTGCGCTCGGCCTTGCCGAGCGCCTTCTTCGCATCGACTTCCACCGCGTGCACCTTGCGCTGCATCTTCACCTTGGCGGTGTGCGCCTTCTTCTCGACCACGCTGGCGGCCTTGCGCACTTCGCGCTTGGCTTCGGCGGCAGCGCCCTCGGCACGCTTGGCGATCGATGCACCCACCTGCTGTGCCTTCGACTTCGCGGACTCGACCGCATCGCCCAGCTTCCTCATCAGCGTCTTCGCCTTGGCCTGGGTCTTTGCCGGTGCCGCCTTCTTCGTTGCCATGTCATCGCTCCTGTGGTTGTGGAATGTTCCGCCGCGAGGCTACCTGCCCGAGGGACGGGGGTCAACGCGATGCCACGCAGATGGCCTCTGCATGGCCTGCGTTGTTTCATGCAGCCAACAGAAGACTCTTGCGCGCACGTTCGCTGGCCGAGCGGCCCAGGCTGCCGGTGAGTGCCAGCGAGACGCCGGCTGCCAGCATGCCTTGCACGACATCGCTCACGGCCGCACCCGAGACCGCGTCGATGCGCGCCAGAAGCTCTGCCGCCGCACGCACGCGGCCCAGCGCAAACAGGTCCAGCGCCACTTGCTCCATGCGCCGCGAAGGACGGTCGCGGTCGCGCAGCAGACGCACCGCGAGCTGGTTGCGCGCCCGCTCCAGATCCACCACGGTGGTGACCTGCGCCTGCCGCTGCAGCAATTGCATGAGCCCGCTCAGGAAGGCTTCGATCTTGTCGGGCGCGATCGACGCTTCGACCGTGAACTGCCCGCACATCTCGTAACGATCCGCGACGCAGGCGGCGTGGTAGGCCAGGCCGCGGCGCTCGCGCAGTTCACTCAGCAACGGCGAGCTCATGCCCTCGCCGAAGACCGCCGCCGCCACGTGGCCGGCGGGTTCGTCCACGCTGCTCGGCGGCAGCGGAAAGCCCAGCACCAGGTGGGTCTGGCTGCTGCCCGGAAGGCGGCGCGTGCGCACGCCGCCGGCATACACCGGTGGCGCCACCGGCCGGGCCTGCCCGCGCGGCAGTGCGCCGAAACACGCCCGCACTTCCCGCGTGATGGCCTCGGCGTCGATCGGGCCCGCCGCGGCCACCACCACGCTGGCGCCGCGGTAGTGGCACTCGACCCAGCGCACGAGATCGGCGCGCTGCAGGCGTTCGATATTCCTGCGGTTGCCGATCACCGGCTGCGCCGCCGCGTGCAGGCCCCAGCAGGCGTGATCGAACAACTGGTAGGCCGTGTCCATGGGGTCGTCGGCCACCTCGGCGGCTTCCTGCAGCAGCACCTCGCGCTCGCGCTCCAGCTCATCGACCGGGAAGGTGGCGTGCTGCACGATGTCGGAGAGCATCTGCACGAACTGCGCCGCATGCTCGCCGCGACCGCGCATGTAGTACGCGGTATGGTCCTTGTCGGTGTGGGCATTGACCTCGGCGCCCAGGCGCTCGGCGTCCAGGTTGATGCGGTGCGCGTCGCGCGTGGCGGTGCCCTTGAAGACCATGTGCTCCACGAAATGGCTCACGCCGTTGAGCGCCGCCGGTTCGTGGGCGCTGCCGGCGCGCACGAAGACACCCACGCTGGCGGTCTGCAGATGCGGCAACGGGATCGCGGCGACGCGCACGCCGTTGGGCAGCTCGGTGACGATGGTCTCAGGGTCGCCTACGTTGCTGCCAGCCGTTGCGGTGTTCATGGGCGATCCTGTCTGGCCTGCGGTGCGGGGCCCTGGGCCCGAAATGTAGACGGGCCGGC
The DNA here is from genome assembly GCA_034522875.1 of Rubrivivax sp. GTDB lineage: Bacteria > Pseudomonadota > Gammaproteobacteria > Burkholderiales > Burkholderiaceae_C > Rubrivivax. The sequence continues at coordinate 148,448 of JAXHKY010000003.1, forward strand.
CGCTGGCCGCCTGCGGGTGCGCTGGAGCGCTCGCGCAGCGACTTCCTGAGCCTGCGGCCCCAGGGCCTGCCATGCCCGACCCCGCTGGCTCGAGATCCGCGCCGTGACCGCGGTCGGCATCTGTCGAGCGCTTGCTGCGCATCAGACCTGGCGGCCGTCGAGCAGTTCGATGCGCCGGTCCATCGCCGCGGCGATGTCCGGGTTGTGCGTGGCCACCAGCAGCAAGGCCTGCTGGTTGCGGGCGTGGCCGACGAGGAGCTCGATGACCTGTTCGCCGGCACGGCTGTCCAGGTTGCCGGTGGGCTCGTCGGCCAGCAGCAGCGCCGGTCGGTTGACGAGGGCGCGCGCCACCGCGGCACGCTGGCGCTCGCCGCCCGAGACATGCGTCGGCAGGAAACCGGCACGGGCGCCCAGCCCCATCGATTGCAGCAGCTGCGCCGCGCGGGCACGGCGCTGCGCCAGGGGCACGCCCAGCGCCAGCATGGGCGCCTCCACGTTCTCCTGCAGCGTCATCGTCGGCACCATGTGGTGGAACTGAAAGACGAATCCGACACGCCGCGCGCGGAAGTCCGCGCCGCGCCGCACCATGGCCAGGTCGATGCCGTCGACCTGGACGCGCCCGCGGTCGGGCCGGTCGAGCAGGCCGATGAGCGACAGCAGCGTGCTCTTGCCGCAACCCGACGGCCCCGTCAGCGCCACCGTCTGGCCACGCTGCGCGCTGAAACTCACCTCGTGCAGGGCGCGCACGCGGCCGTGGTCGTAGTCGCGACCCAGGTCGCTGACCTGGAGCAGGACCGGTTCACTCATGGCGCAAGGCGGCCAGCGGCTGCATGCGCCACAGCACGACGGCGGGCCAGACCAGCGCGAACAGGGCGATGACGAGCGTGAGCGCAAACGACGTGGCCACCAGCGATGGCGAGAGCGAGACCGGGATCCAGCCGAAGCCCACCGTCTCCATGCCGTTGACGGTGTGCAGCAGCGCCAGCCCGGCGACATTGCCCAGCGCCGCTCCGGCCAGGCACAGCAGCACGCTCTCGGCCAGCAGCATGCGCAACACGAGCCACGGCGTCCAGCCCACGGCCATGAGGATGCCGATCTCGCGCGTGCGCTCGGCCACCGCCATCAGCAAGGTGTTGGTGACCACCAGCACCGTGCCCACCAGCGCCACCACCGCGATGGTGCCCACGAAGGCGTCGACGACGCGAAACAGGCGCAGCGCGCCGGCGAATTCGGTGGCCGGGATGGCCCGCAACTCCGGGTGCCGGCGCTGCACTTCGGTGATCAGGCGGGCGGTCTCGGCGCGGTCGCCGGTGCGCAGCAGGGCCAGCGTGAAGTGGCCTTCGCTGCCGGCGGGCGTGAACAGGCGCTGGGCCTGGCCGGCGCCGATCATCACGCCGCCGTCGAACATGCGGCTGCCGGTGCGGAAGATGCCGCTGACGAGGTGGTCCTTGTCGCCCAGGCGCAGCATCGCGCCGGGCTGCAGGCCCAGGCGGTGCGCGCCGAGTTCACCCAGCATGGCCTCGTCCTGCCCGGCGACCATGGGCCGCCCCGCCACCAGGGCCATGCGGTTGGCAAAACCAGGCTCCACGCCTATCACCAGCGCATACGGGCTCCAGCGCTCGTTCAGCGTGCCGAAGACCATCGGCGCCAGCGCTTCGCCGTATTCGTCGAGCAGCGTCTGCATCTGCGCCAGCGTGATGCGCGGGGGGGGCGGCGGCGCCCCCCCCCGGCCCCCGCGGCGGGGGGGGGGCGCGGGGGGGGGGGGGCGGGGCTGCGGGGGGGGGGGGGGGGGGGGGGGGCCCCCCCCCCCGGGGGGCCCCCCCCGGCGGGGGCCCGGGGGGGGCGGGCGGGCGGGGGGGGGGGGGGGGGGGGGGCGGGGGGCCCCCCCCCCCCCCCCCCGGCGGCGGCCCGGCCCCCGCCCGCGCGGGGCCGCCGGGCGCGCCCCCCCCCCCGCGGCCGGCGGCCGGCGCGCCCGGCGGCGCCCGGCCCCCCCCCCCCCCCCCCCCCCCCCCCCCCCCCCCCCCCGGGGGGCGGGGCGCCCCGCGCCCCCCCGCCCCCCCCGCCCCCCCCCCCCCTGGGCGCCGTGCCGCTGCCGCCGGCCTTCCCCCCCTTCCCGGGCCCCCCCCCCCCCTCGCTCCCCCCACCCTCCCCGCCCCCGGCCCGTACTCACGCAGCACGCAGCCGGGCTGCCGGCGGGCCCTCCCCCCCCCCTCCCTTCCCTTCCCCCTCGCCCGCCCCCCCCCCCCCCCCCCCCCCCCCCCCCCCCGCCGCCCCCCCCCCCCCCCCCCCCCCCCCCCTCCCCGCCGCCCCCACGCGCGGCCGGCTCACTCGCTCCCCCCCCCCCCCCCCCCCCCCCCACGGCGCCCGCCCGCGCGCGGCTCCCCCCCCCCCCCGGGCGCTGGCCCGCCCGCCGGCGGGGGGGGGTGGGAGTGGCGGGGGCGCCCTTCCCGCTCCTCCTCCCCCCCTCTCCCTCCCTGTCCCGCCCGCCCCAGTCCTCCGCCCCCCCCCCCGCGCCCGCGCCCCCCCCCCCACCCCCTCCGCGTCGCTCCCCCCCCCCCGTCCCCCCCCCCCCGTTCCCCCCGCCGGCCGGGCGCTCCGGGCCCGGCCCCCCCCGCCCCGCTCTCGCCGGCCGCCCCCCCCGCCGGGCCGCGTGCTCCCCCCGAGCACCACCCCCCCCCCCCCCACCCCGCCCGCGCCCCGCCTCGCCCCCCCCCCGCCCTCGCGCAGCCGCCGGCCTCCCGGTCGCGGCGGCCGTCGCGCCCCCCCGCCCGTCGATGGCCCGCGGTCAGCGCCACCCCCCCCCCCCCCCCCCCCCCCCCCGACACGCACGCCCCCCCCACCCGCCCCCGCGCCCGCAGCCTCCCCGCCTCGGAACCCTGAACTTCATTAACCCTTACCCCCTTTACCCTGTATCCCTTCCCCGGCCCCGTGGGCGCTACGCGTAACCCCCCCCCCCCGGCGATGCGCCCCTCGGATCGCGGCCTGCGCAGTGACGCAGCGCCGCGACCTCGCTTGCCCGGGCCTCGGTCAGCTCGACGCGTAGGGATCGGGCCAGCCCAGCGTGTGCAGGATCGCCGTTTCCCGTGCCTCCATGCGCTGCGCTTCGGCGTCGTCTTCATGCGCCCAGCCCTGCGCGTGCAGGCAACCGTGCACGAGCAGGTGGGCGTAGTGGGCTTGGAGCGACAGGCCCTGCTGCTGCGCCTCCTGCGCCACCACCGGCGCGCAGAGGATCAGGTCGGCCACCACCACGGGTGCGCGCTCGTAGTCGAAGGTGAGCACGTTGGTGGCGGCATCCTTGCCGCGGTAGTCGCGGTTCAGCGCGCGGCCTTCGTCGGCGCCGACGATGCGCACCGTGATCTGCGCCGGCGCCGCGAGTGCGGCACGCACCCAGCGTGCCACGCGGTGCCGCGGCAACAGCGCGCGGTGGCGCGCGTCGGCGAACTGCAGCGACAGTTGCAAAACGGGCAACACGTCCGGCTACACCCGGCCCCGCGGCGGCTGTGCCGCTTCGTAGGCCTCGACGATGCGTGCCACCAGCGGGTGGCGCACCACGTCGGCGGCGGTGAAATCGGTGAAGGCCATGCCGTGCACGCGGGCCAGCACCTGCCGCGCCTCGACCAGGCCGCTGGCGGTACCTTGCGGCAGGTCGATCTGGCTCACGTCGCCGGTGACCACGCACTTGCTGCCGAAGCCGATGCGCGTGAGGAACATCTTCATCTGCTCGCGCGTGGTGTTCTGCGCCTCGTCCAGGATGACGAAGGCGTGGTTGAGCGTGCGTCCGCGCATGAAGGCCAGCGGCGCGATCTCGATCAGGCCCTTCTCGAAGGCCTTGGCCACGCGGTCGAAGCCCATCAGGTCGTACAGCGCGTCGTACAGCGGGCGCAGATAGGGGTCGACCTTCTGCGCCAGGTCGCCGGGCAGGAAGCCGAGCCGTTCGCCGGCTTCCACCGCCGGGCGCGTGAGCACGATGCGCTGCACGCCGTGGCGTTCCAGCGCGTCCACGGCACAGGCCACGGCCAGAAAGGTCTTGCCGGTGCCGGCCGGGCCGATGCCGAAGGTGATGTCGTGCAACAGCATCTGGCGCAGATATTGCACCTGGTTGGGCGTGCGGCCGGCAAGGTCGGCGTGGCGCGTGTGCAGCACCACCGGTCCTTCGGCCGGCACGGCGTCCGGGCGCTGCGGCGCCGGCGCCGCCACGGCCTGGGCCAGAGCGCCCTGCAGCGCGCGTTCGCCGATGGGTTCGCGTGCCTTCTCGTAGAGTGCATCGAGCAGCAGCACGGCACGGTCGACGGCACCGCGCGGCCCGTCGATGCGGAAGCTGGCCTCGCGCCGCGCCAGCCGCACGCCCAAGGCGGCCTCGATGGCGCGCAGGTGGGCATCGAGCGGCCCGCAAAGGTGGGCCAGGCGGCGGTTGTCGGCGGCGTCGAAGGTGTGGCGGCGGATCACGGGGGTGGGCAATTGCACACGGCCTCGCATTGTGGCAGCGCGCCGCAGGCGGGGCCGGCCGTGCAGAATGGCCGCTTCCATGCGCTGCCCCGCCCCGTTCGCCCCGTTCGCCCCGTTCGCCCCGTTCGTCCATTTCACCGGCCTGGTCCTCATCGCGTGGCTGGCCCTCGCCGCCGGAGTGGTGGCGGCGCAGACACTGGACATCCGCTCGGCGCGGTCGGCCCCCGGCGACGGCCCGGTCTTCGCCGCCGATGCGGCCGCGCTGGATGTGGCGCTGCCCGACGAATGGGCACGCACGCGGCCCGGCTTCGGCGGCACGCTGTGGTACCGCGTGCGATTCGGCGCCCTGATCGTGCCCGCCAGCGACGACCTGCTGGCGCTGTACGTCGAGCATGTCTGCAGCAACCTGGAAGTGCAGCTCAACGGCCAGAGGGTGCACAGCGGGGGCCGCATGAGCGGGCGCATCACCCACAACTGCAACCACCCGCAGCTGGTGGCCTTGCCTTCGGCGCTGATCCGGCCGGGTGAGAACCTGCTCGACATCAAGGTCGCCGGCCATGCCCTGGCGCAGGTGGGGTCGCACCAGCGCGCCGGCGGCCTGTCGGCGCTGACGATCGGTCCGCAATCGCTGCTGGCCACGCGCCACGCGCGCGCGACGGCGCTGCAGGTGACGGCGCCGCAGGCGGTGGGGGCCACGCTGCTGCTGATGGGCGGCTTCATGTTCGTGCTGGGTTTCATCAACCGCAGCGAAAGCCACCTCGCCTACTTCGGTGCGCTCTCGGTGGGCTGGGCACTCATCGATGCCCGGCTGTGGCTGCGCGAGCTGCCGGTGAGCCATTCGACATCCGAGTTTCTGATCATCGCGCTGCTCGGCTTCATCACCTGGGCCGCGGTGCAGTTCCTGCTGCGCTACGCGGGCGTGCGCCACCGGCGCGTCGACACGCTGCTGCCGCTGCAGTGCGCGCTGCTGCCGCTGTCGCTGGTGGTGGCCGGCCCGGCGCACCTGAACGCCGCGGCCAACCTGTGGTACGGCGTGCTGGCGCTGGAGGTGGTGGCGGCGGCCGTCTGGTTCCTGCACCACGAGCGGCGGCAGCGCAACGCCTGGCCGATGGCCACCATGCTGGCGGCGGCGGCCTCGGCCGGATTCATCGAGTTCGTCGCGCAGTGGACAGGTACGCGACCGGCGGCCGCGCACATCGCGCAACTCGTGGTGCCGGTCATCTTCGTGCTCGTGGGCCTGCGCCTGGTGCAGCAGCACGGCCATGCGCTGCACCAGTCCGAACAGGACCGGCTGCAGCTGGAACAGCGCGTGCGTCAGGCCACCGCGGAGATCGAGCACAATTTTCGGCAACTGGCCGAACTGCGCGTGGAGCAGGTCACTGAACGCGAGCGCAAGCGCATCGCCGCCGACCTGCACGACGACCTGGGCGCCAAGCTGCTGACCATCGTGCACACCAGCGAGAGCGATCGCATCTCCACGCTGGCGCGCGAGGCGCTCGAGGAAATGCGGCTTTCGGTGCGCGGCCTCACCGGCAAGCCGGTGCGCCTGGCCGATGCCCTGGGCGACTGGCGCGCCGAGGTCGTGTCGCGGCTGGCGCAGGCCGGCATCGAAGGCGAGTGGGACGCGCCCGAGGAACTGCCGCAGACGCTGAGTGCACGCGCCTACGTGCAGACCACGCGCATCCTGCGCGAGGCCACCAGCAACATCATCAAGCACAGCCGTGCCACGCACTGTGCGGTGACGGCGTCGATCTCGGCCGGCGACTTCCAGCTCGTCGTGCAGGACAACGGCGACGGCATCGCCACCGAGATCGACCGCCGGCTCGACCGGGGCCACGGCCTGGCCAGCATGAAGAGCCGCGCCAAACAATTGCAGGGGCAGTGCCTGGTGGAGTCGGGCGCCGGCTATGGAACCGTGATCCGCCTCACGGTTCCGCTGGAACGTGCGATGGAGGGCTCCTGATCGGCCCCGGTGACGCCGATAAGATCGAAATGGACCCAGGCAACCTCCACCCCATGAAGACCATCCTGCTGCTCGAAGACCTGCCCGAGATCCGGGCCTGGTTGCGCAAGCTCGTGCTGGAGGTCTTCCCGGGGGCACACCTCTCGGAGAGTGCACGCGTGCACGACGCCATCGAACTGGTCGGCGCGATCAAGTTCGACCTCGCGCTCATCGACCTGGGACTGCCCGACGGCAGCGGCGTCGACGTGGTGACCAAGCTGCGCGACGTGCAGCCCGAGGCGCAGAGCGTGGTGGTGACCATCCACGACGACGACGAACACCTGTTTCCGGCGCTGCAGGCGGGCGCCTTCGGCTACATCCTGAAGGAGCAGGCGCGCGAACTCATCACCGAGCAGCTGCAGCGCATCAGCCAGGGCGAGCCGCCGCTGAGCCCTTCGATCGCGCGCCGCGTGATGGCCTACTTCAGCGCCAAGGCCAAGCCGCAGCCCTCGGCCAACGCCATGCCCATGGTGAGCCTGACCGACCGCGAAAGCGAGGTGCTGCTGCGCGTGGCCAAGGGCTACACCTTGCCCGAGATCGGCGTGCAGCTCGGGCTGTCGCGCCACACCATCGCCGACTACGTGAAGCAGATCTACCGCAAGCTCAACGTGAGCTCGCGCGCCGAGGCGGCACTGGAAGCGCAGCGGCTGGGGTTGTTCGGCTGAAGCCGTGACGGCGACGGGGCGGCTTCAGCCGCTCTTCGGCGCGCCCAGGTAAGTCTCGATCACGCGCGGATCGCCGGCCAGCTGTTCGGCCGGGCCCTGCAGCGCGAAGGCGCCGGTCTCCAGCACATGGCCGTGGTCCGACACCGCCAATGCGGCACGCGCGTTCTGCTCGATGAGCAGGATGCTGGTGCCCTGGGCGCGCAAGCGCTCGATGATGGCGAAGATCTCGCGCACGATGAGCGGCGCCAGACCCAGGCTGGGCTCGTCGAGCATCAGCAACCGCGGTGTGGACATCAGCGCCCGGCCCACGGCAAGCATCTGGCGCTCACCGCCCGAAAGCGTGCCGGCCAGCTGCGTCCGGCGCTCCTTCAGGCGTGGGAACAGCGCGTAGACGCGCTCGATCTCGCGCCGCCATTGCGGCACATGCTGCTTCATCGCGCGGTAGCCGCCGAGCACGAGGTTGTCTTCCACCGCCATGCTGCCGAACAGCTCGCGCCGCTCGGGCACCAGCGCCAGGCCGAGCATGACGCGCTCTTCCAGCGTGGTCTCGCTCAGGTCCTGGCCGTCGAAGACGATGCGTCCGCGCGCCGGCAGCACACCCATCAAGGCATTCAGCGTCGTCGACTTGCCGGCGCCGTTGGGGCCGATGATGCTGACGACCTGACCCTCGGCGACGCCGAAATTCAGCCCGGTCAGCACCTCGGCACGGCCGTAGCCGGCGTGCAGGTCGGACACTTGCAGCAACATGGTCAGTGTTCCGTTCCCAAATACGCGGCGCGCACCTCGGGGCTGGCCTGCACCTGGGCCGGCGTGCCCTCGACCAGCTTGATGCCGAATTCCATGACCACCACGCGATCGGCCAGACCCATCACGAAATCCATGTCGTGCTCGACGAGCAGCAGGCTCATGCCCTCGGCCTTCAACTGGCGCAGCACGCCGGCCAGGGCCTGCTTCTCGTGGTGGCGCAGCCCGGCGGCGGGCTCATCGAGCAACAGCAACGCCGGGTCGGTGGCCAGCGCGCGGGCGATCTCCATCAGCCGCTGCGGCCCCAGCGGCAGGTTGCCCGCCAGTTCGTGCACTTGCCCGGCCATGCCGATGCGCGCCAGCTGGCGTTCGGCCTCGGCGAAGAGCTGGCGTTCCTCGGCGCGGTCCAGCCGCAGCACGGCCTGCAGCACGCCGGCCCGGGTACGGCCGTAGCCACCCAGCGCCACGTTCTCCAGCACCGTCATCTCGGGGATCATCTTCACGTGCTGGAAGGTGCGCGAGATGCCCAGCCGTGCGATGGCGCGCGAAGGCTTGCCGCCGATGGCCTGGCCGCGCCAGCGCACGGCGCCGCCGCTGAGCGACAGCACGCCGGTGACGAGGTTGAAGGTGGTCGACTTGCCGGCACCGTTGGGGCCGATCAGCGCCACGATGTCGCCGCTGTGCAACTCGAAGCTCACGTCGTTGACGGCGACCAGGCCACCGAACTGCTTGCGCACGGCATCCACTTCCAGCAGCCGCTCGCCGCGCGCCGGCTTGGCGCGCTGGGGCAGCGCCGGCGCGCCTTCCCAGTCACGCACGCGCGGCGGCGCGGGGCGCCAGCGGCCGACGAAGCTCCACAACCCGTCGGGCGCATATTTGAGCACCACCACCAGCACGATGCCGAAGACGATGGTCTCGAAATTGCCGCTGGTTCCGATGAGCTGCGGCAGCAGCACCTGCAGTTGGTCCTCGACCAGCCGCACCACGGCCGAACCCAGGAAGGCACCCCAGACATGGCCCACACCGCCCAGCACGGCCATGAAGAGGTATTCGATGCCCTTGTTGATGCCGAAGGGCGACGGGCTCACGCTGCGCTGGAAATGCGCGAACAGCCAGCCCGAGACGGCGGCCAGGAAAGCCGCCATGACGAAGACCGTGAGCTTGTAGCGAAAGGTCGAGATGCCCATCGCCTCGGCCATCATCGAGCCGTTCTTCAGCGCGCGGATGGCGCGCCCCGGGCGTGAATCGAGCAGCCGCAGCACAGCCAGCGCGGCCAGCAGCGCGATCGCCCACACCAGCGGATGCAGGCCGCGGCCGGTGCCCAGGTCCACCCCGAACAGCGTCATCGAAGGGATGCCCAGGATGCCGTCGTATTTGCCCAGCCACTCCATGTTGGCCATGGTGTAGTTCAACGCCAGGCCCCAGGCGATGGTGGCCAGCGGCAGGTAGTGGCCCGACATGCGCAGCGTGATCACGCCCAGCACCAGGGCACCGGCGACCGCCAGCACCACGCCCAGCCCCAGCGTCAGCCAGGGCGAGACGCCGCTGGTGGTGGCGAGGTAGGCCGCGGTATACGCGCCGATGCCGACGAAGGCGGCCTGGCCGAAGGACGTGAGCCCGGCCACGCCGGTGAGCAGCACCAGGCCGAGCGCGACCAGCGAATACAGGCCGATATAGAGGCTCTGCGTGATCCAGAAGTCAGGCACCGGCAGCGCCGGCAGCAGCAGCATCACCGCCGCGAAGGCGGGAAAGGCCCACCTCACTTTCAGTGTTCCTCGCTGTGCGGGTCGCGCAGCGAACGCCACAGCAGCACCGGCAGGATGGAGCCGAAGACGATCACTTCCTTGTAGGCGCTGGCCCAGAAGGAACCGAAGCTCTCCAGCAGGCCCACGCCCAGGGCGCCCACCAGTGCCAGCGGGTAGCTCGACAGGCCGGCGAACACCGCAGCCACGAAACCCTTCAGGCCGATGAGGAAGCCGCTGTCGTAGAACACGGTCGTCGTGGGCCCGATCAGCAGGCCCGACAGCGCGCCGATGAAGGCCGCCATCGTGAACGACAGCCGGCCCGCGCTGGCGCTGGAAATGCCCATCAGGCGCGCGCCGAGCCGGTTCACCGCGGTCGCGCGCAGCGCCTTGCCGGCAAGCGACTTCTCGAAGAACAGCCACAGGCCGACGATCAGCGCCAGCGAAGCCACGAAGATGATCACCGCCTGTCCCGACAGCGTAAGCCCGGCGAAGGACAAGCGCTCGTCCCAGAAGCCGGGGTTGCGGAAACCCTCGGCACCGAAGAAATACAGCCCCAGCCCGACGAGCGCGAAGTGCACGCCCACCGAAACGATGAGCAGCACCAGCACGCTGGCATCGGCCAGGGATTCATAGGCCAGGCGGTAGATCAGCGGGCCGAAGGGCGTGACCAGTGCCACCGTCAGCACCGCCTGCACCAGCAGCGGCAGGCCTTTCGGCGCCGCCCAGACTGCCACGGCCGACACCGCCACCGGCCAGGCCAGCGTGCGCAAGGCCTGCCTGAGCAGACGAGCCGCGCCGTGCCGGTGGCGCAGGCCTTGCACCAGGTCGGCCAGCGTCACGGCGCCGGCCAGCACGAGCAGGAACCACACCGTGCCCGGCACCGCCCCGCCCTGCAGCATGGCCAGCGTGAGCGCGCCGAAGGCGACGAATTCGCCCTGCGGAATGAAGATCACCCGCGTGACGGCAAAGACCAGCACCGTGGCCAGCGCCAGCAGCGCATAGATGGCGCCGTTGGTCAGGCCGTCCAGCGCCAGGATGCCGGCGATCGTGAGGTCCATGGGGTGGCAGTGTCAGCGGGGCGACGCCGTACCCGGCGTCTTGGGGGCTGTCATCCCCAGGCCGATCCGGGTCCCCCGGTCGGTCTGGACTCCCCCTCGGGGGGGCGACGCCGTACCCGGCGTCTTGGGGGCTGTCATTTCTCGACGACGAACTTGCCGCCCACCACCTTGAGCATGACGCCGGTCTCGTTGGTGTAACCCCAGTGGTCGGCCGGGGTCCAGTTCATGACGCCGTGGGCGAAGATGGTGCGGCCCATGTTTTCCACCGCGTCGCGCAGCGCAGCGCGGAACTCGGGCGTGCCGGGCCTGGCCTTCTTCAGCGCCACCGGCAGCACCTTCTCGAGCACGATCTTCGCGTCGTAGGCATGGCCGGCAAACTGGTTGCGCATGCCCGCGCCCACGGCGGCCTCGTACTTGGTGACGAAGTCCACCGCCACCGCCTTGGACGGGTGGTTGTCGGGCAGCTGCTCGGCAATCACCGCCGGGCCGGAAACGACGTAGGCGCCTTCCACATTCTTGCCGCCGATGCGCACCAGGTCGGGCGTGGCCGCGGCGTGGGTCTGGTAGATCCTGCCCTTGTAGCCACGCTCGACCAGCGCCATGTGCGGCATCGCCGCGCCCGAACCCGAGGCCACCACGAGCATGGCGTCGGGGTTGGCCGAAACCAGTTTCAGCGCCTGCGGCGTGACGCTGGTGTCGGTGCGCGCGAAGCGCTCGGCGGCCACCACCTTGATGCCGGCCGCCTCGCCCTGCTTGGTGATCTCCTTCAGCCACAACTCGCCATAGGCGTCGGTGTAGCCCAGGAAGCCGAGCGTCTTCACGCCCTGCTTCTTCATGTGCTCAACCACCGGGTGCGCCATCACCGAGAAACCCTGCGGCAGGCGGAAGATCCACGGCTCCTGGGCCGGCGGCACGCCCACCGGGGCCACCGAGAGCTGCACCGTCTTCGCGTCGGCCGCCACAGGCGCGATGGCGGCCGAGACCACGGTGATCGAGCCGCCGATGATCATGTCGACCTTGTCGTCGGTGACGAAGCGGCGGGCGTTGCCCACGCCCTTGCCGGGGTCGGAGGCGTCGTCCAGGATGATGAGGTTGACCTTCTCGCCGGCAATCGTCTGCGGCCACAGCTTGAGCTGGTTGTTGGCCGGGATGCCCAGACCCGAGCCCGGGCCGGTGAGCGAGAGCGTGACGCCGACATTCACGTCGGCCCAGGCGGTGGTGGCCAGCAGCGCGGCGGCAGCGGCCAGGGTCTTGCGCAGGAAGCTCTTCATCGACTTGTCTCCTTGGGTTGGCAGGGCATCACAGGCACAACGCCTTGATGTCTTCTGGGATCGGGATGGCGCGGATGCGGTCCGGGTCGTCGGGGTGGCGCGAGACGAAGGCGCGCACTTCGGTTCCTTCGCACAGCACGTCGTCGCCGCGCCTGACGACATGCCGGTGGCGGAAGGTCTTGGCCGCCCAGTCCTCGATCGAAGTATGGACCTCGATCGTTTCGCCGTAGGTGGCCGGCTTGATGAAACGGGTGTGGATCTCCAGCAGCGGCGTGCCGACGATACCGCGTGCCTTCATCAGCTCGCGCCACGGCGGCACGCCGCAGGCGAGGAAGAAGGCGCCCGAGGCCTCGTCCATCCAGCGCGAGAAGTTGGGGAAAAACACGATGCCGGCGGGGTCGCAGTCGCCGAAGTGCACGTCGACGCGGTGGATGTGGGTGCGGCTCATCTCGACCTGGAACTCCCGGGCTCGGTGTTTTCGATCAGCAGCGCGATGCCCTGCCCGCCGCCGATGCAGGCCGAGGCCACGCCCCGGCGCGCGCCGATCTCCTTGAGCTGGCGCGCCACGGTGATCGTCAGCCGCACGCCGGTGGCCGCCAGCGGGTGGCCGAGCGCGATGGCGCCGCCCTTGACGTTGAGCCGCGCGAGGTCGAGCTCCAGTTCACGCGCCACGGCCAGCGTCTGCGCGCCCTGCGCCTCGTTGGCCACGGGCACGGTCTCGCCCGCGAACCAGCCCGCCTCCTGCACCGCCACCGCACGCGCGAACGATTGCGCGGCAAAGGCATCGACCTCGGCGCGCGTGCTGCCGTACTGCCGCGCCAGGTTTTCGGCCGTCTGGATCATGGAGACTGGCGCCGGGTCGTTGAGCGCCTCCCACAGATCGTCCTCGAAGCCCACCGGCGCGCCCAGGCGGAAACCGCCGCGGTGGTCGAAGGCGCCGAGATAGTCGACCATCGGCGTGCGCATGCCGTCGAGCACGAAGACATCGTCGAAACGGTTGAACATGCCCTTCGAAGCGCTCATGCCGACTTGCCCACCTTGCCTGCGCGCCTGGCGAGGAAGTCGCGGCCGGTGAGCATCATGTCGGTCATGCGCGAAACACCCATCAGGCGCGGCATGCGCGCCGATCCGCTGCCGCCGACGAAGATGCCGCGCTGGCCCTCGGGCAGGCCGTAGAAGGCGCTGGCCTCGGCCACGCGAGGTGCGCGGTGGCCGCCAGTTCCAGCCCGCCACCGACCACCGCGCCGTGCAGCACGGCGATCAGCGGCACCGGCCCGTACTGGATCTGGTCGAACGCGGCGTGCCACAGGCGCGAATGGAAGATGCCCTCGGCCAGCGATTGTTCGGTCACCTCCGAAAGGTCCAGCCCGGCGCAGAAATGTGCACCTTCACCGCTGATGACGGCCGCGCGGGCGTCTTCGGGCAGGTTGGCGAAGGCGGTCTGCAGCCCGCGCACCGGCGTGCCGTCGATGGCATTTCGCTTGTCCGGCCGGTTCAGCCGAAGGTGGACAACCGGGCCGGCGCATTCGACGCGCAGCAGCGTCAGTCGCGCGAGCAAACCTTCGGCCGGACGGAGTGCAGCTGTCATCGGTGGTTTCTTCAACGCGGCATGATCACGCCGGGCCCGCCGGCATGCAGCGCCTGCACGTCGGCGGCACGGCGCTTGAGCACGGCGGACTGGTTGATGTAGCCCTTGTCGGTGATCTCGCCGGCCTCGGCGCTGGGCGGCTCCTGCAGCACCAGCGCGCGCATCGGCGTCTGCGACGAACCGCCGCCCTCGCCTTGCAGCGCACGCAGCGCCGCGGCGACATGGGCAGCCAGCTCGCCCGCCGGCAGCGCCGCGGCCTGCGGCGTGGGGAAGAGCAGCACGCCGACCTCGTCGCGGTCGTGGCCGGTGACCGCCACGTCCTGCGCCCAGGGCGCCAGCGCCGAGACCACGCGCACGCGCAAGGTGCCCACCGAGACCCAGGTGCCGGTGCTGAGCTTGAAATCCTCGGCGACGCGGCCGTTGAAGACCACGCCTTCTTCCGGGTGCGCTTCGTCGGCCAGCCGGCCGGCGTCGCCGATGCAGTAGTAGCCCTCGGCGTCGAAGGCCTGCGCCGTGAGCTGCGGTGCATCGCGGTAGCCGGGGAAGACGCTGACGCCGCGCACCCGCAGTTCGAGCTTCTCGCCGTTGGGCACGAATTTCAGCTCCATGCCGGGCAGCACGCCGCCGATGACGCCGGCGCGGTCGAGCCGCCAGTGCGCGCTGGTGATGGCCGGCGAGGTTTCGGTGGACCCCCACGACGTGGTCAGCCACACCGGCTCGCCGCGCACGCGCAGCGCCAGCGCCTGCAGCCGGTCCCAGGTGGCCTGCGGCAGCGCTGCGCCGGCGTAGAACACCACGCGCAGCCGCTCGAAGAAACGGCGTGCCAGCGTCTCGTCGGCCTCCAGGTGCGGCAGCAGCATGTCCAGCCCGCGCGGCACGTTGAAGTACACCGTGGGCTGCACCTCGCACAGGTTGGCCACGGACTTCTCGATCAGTCCCGGTGCCGGCCGGCCTTCGTCGACGACCAACAGGCCTCCGTTGCGCAGCACCATGTTCAGGTTGTGGTTGGCGCCGAAGGTGTGGCTCCAGGGCAGCCAGTCCACGAGCACCGGCTTCTCGGTTTCCAGGAAGCGCCAGGCCTGCGCCACCATCTGCTGGTTGGCGCACAGCATGCGGTGGGTATTGATGACCACCTTGGGGTGGCCGGTGGAACCCGAGGTGAGCAGGTATTTGGCGTGGGTGTCGGGGGTGATGGCCTCGAAGGCGTCCATCACCGCCGGGCCCTCGGCGGTGCGCGTCAGACTGTCGAAGCTGAGCGCGCCGGGGTAGCTCTCGGCGCCCTGGCTGAACACCGCCAACGCCTGCAGCCCCGCGCTGGCCAGCGGCGGCCCGTAGACCTGGGTGTCGGAGGCATAGACGAGCGCCGGCCCGAGCGTATTCAGGATGCCGTGGACCTTGGTGTAGTCGCGCGTCAGGCGGCAGTAGGCGCTCGACACCGTGCACACCGCGCGGCCGATGTGCATGCCGGCCAGCAGCAGCAGCAAGTGGTCCAGCGAGTTGTCGGACAGCACGACGATCGGCGCCTGCGGCGCCAGCTTCAAGCCGAGCAGGCTTTGCGCGATGCGGCCCACATGCGCGCGCGTCTGGCCCCAGGTGAGGCGGCGCCATTCGCCCTGCGGCGTGCGCTCGGCAAACGCCGGCGCGTCGGGCGTCTCGGCGGCCCAGCGCTCCAGCCAGGCGCCGATGCAACGCGCATAGGGCTTCAGGGGCTCGGGCGAACGCAGCACGAAACTGCCGTCGTCGAAGCCGATGCGCACGGCGCGGCGCGGCGCCAGCCAGCGCGGGTCGTCCATCCAGTCCAGGGCCACGTTTGACTCCATACACATGTGTATGTGTTTGCCGGAATGATAGAAGTCTGATGAAACGCATGCATCCGGGATTTCCCGCGTGACCATACAGCATTGCATGGCATGATGGTGTCCATGAGCGAGAGGCCCCCGCCGCGCACGACTGCGCCTGCCGCGCGCCCGCGGCGCCGTAACGGCACGGCCGCTGCAGAGCCCTTGCGCGCGCCGCTGACGCCGGAGGCCTGGATCGACGCCGCCACCGGCGTGCTGGTCGACGAAGGCATCGACCACGTGCGCGTGGACGTGCTGGCCGGCCAGCTCGGGGTCACGCGCGGCAGCTTCTACTGGCACTTCCGCGACCGCGAGGACCTGCTGCGCCGCGTGCTGCAGGCCTGGCGCGAGCGGACCACCGAGCAGCTTACCGTGCGGCTCGAGCAGGCTACCGCGGATGCGGTAGCACAGTTGCGCGACGTCCTTTCGCTGCCGTTCCGCGGCCGCGCTGCCACGCGTGCGGCGCGCATCGAACTGGCCATCCGCGCCTGGGCCCGCCGCGACGCCATGGCACGCCAGGCGGTGGACGAGGCCGACGCCAGCCGCATCGGCTATATCGCGCAGGTCTTCTCTTCGCTCGGCTTTTCGATCGCCGAGGCGCGCGCGCGCGCCTTCCTGCTCTACGCCTACGTGGTGGGCGAGTCGCAGATGCCCACGCAGGGCTCGGCCACGCAGCGCCAGGAACGCTGCCGATTCGTCGAGCGTCTGCTGCAGCAGCCCCTGGTCGGCTGAGAGCTTATGAAGGGAACATCAGGAAGCGCTTTGCGCTGTTCGCCTTTCTGTTCCCCCCGGCCCATATGGGCCGTCATGGGACCGCGAACAGTCTCATTCTGCGGCGCCCTCTGCCGATTGCAAGCCCCCCGGACAAGCACCGACCCACCACCTTTCGCCAGCATGCTTCATCACGACTTGGCTGGCACGTTGGAGGCATATGCTTGCGCCGACTCCCGCGCCAAGGCCTTGCCATGAGCATCACTTCCGTCTTCACCATTAACCGCTCCCAGGCCGTGCTCCTGCCGGCCGATGTGCGCCTGCCCGAAGGCGTGAAGAAGGTGCAGGTACGCACCCGCGGCGTGGACCGCATCATCTCGCCGGTCGGTCGCACCTGGGACGAGTTCTTCCTGAACGGGCTGCAGAGTTCCGACCACCTCATGGTCGAGCGCGCCGAACAGCAGCAGGCCGAGCGCGAAGCCTTCTGACGCCGACCGCTCGATGCTGAAGGGCCTGCTCGACACCCACATCGTCATCGACGTCGTCAAGCGGCGACCGTTATTCGAGCGGGTGCGGGGCTGCTGTTGTAAAACTGGGTTGGCGCTGCTGGCTGAAGCGATGAACAGAGTGGCGCATGCCGACTCGGCTTGCAGAGTTCCAACTGGCTGCCCTGGTCTTCACTCATGAACATCCATCCCCTTCGTCCGCGCGACCACGAAGACGCCGCCCGCGTGGCCATCACCTGGCTGGCGGAGCGACACCGCAAGGGCTGGCGCAGTGCCTTCGATGCCCTGCTGGACCAGTGGCGGCCAGAAGGTCCCGAAGGCGGCTGGCCACTCGACGAAGACGGCATGACCATGGTGTCGATCAATGCCGGTGAGTGGTTGATCGCGCGCGGCGAGATCCACGCTCGCGGTGGTCTGCGCGAGATCAACGCCTACCTGCTCAGCCGCGACGGCCCTTTCCTCACGCCGGGCCAGCGCGACTGGATCGCGCAGCTGCGCGCGCGACCGCTGCGCCTTTACCGGGTGACCGACGTCCGGCCAGGCGTGGGCTTGACGCTGGTCGACGAGTTCGACCCACACGCCGAGCCGAGGCCCGTGCGCGAGATCAGCGGCAGCCGCAGCGCCAGGCCCGGCATGTTGATGGGTGTCCGCATCATGCAGGTGGCGGGCAGCGCGGGCGCGGATGTGGGCGCAGACGCCCACTGGGAGCTTTCCGGCGCCATCTACCCGTTCTCGAAGTTGGGTGAAGCGTCGGCGTTGGCTCAGGTCAGTCACGTGCTTGCCGGTGCGGCAGCGTTGAAGCTGCACGGCGAAAACCAGCGCGACCTCATGGAAATGGAGATCGCCCGTGCATGGCTGGACCAGTGGTTCGAGCCCCCACCGCTGCCGCAGATTCGCGATGCTTCGACCGGCGAGACCATGCTCCTGGTAACCGACCACTACCGCGTGCGCGATGCGGCGGCGCTCGCCGAGACCTTGGCGGCGCAGGCCGACGTCGAGGGCGATGCCCAGCAAGGCTGGAATCGCATGACCGAGGGTGGTGACGGGGCGCGACGCAGCCTGACCTCCATCAACCGGGGGCGCGAGGCTGACCGCATCGAGGTCTTTCACCGCGCACAACGGCTGGCCGACGAGGGCCGCGCCTGGTTCGAGACCCTGGCCGGGCTGGCGGTGCAGCACCTCACGCGCGAGATCACCGACCCGGTGGGACACCTGGCGGCAGAGGGTAGCGGCGATGCGGCCCGCGCGCCGCAAGGCGCCGCAGCCACAGCTCAGGGGCTGCCGCCCGAGGTGATGGCGCAGGCGATCGAACAAGTCCTCCATCGGCACTATGCCAACTGGTGCGACGAGGCGATTCCCGCGCTGGGCGGGCTGACGCCGCGCCAGGCCATCACGACGCCGGCAGGGCTCGAACGTGTCAAGGGCCTGCTGCGCGAATACGAGGATGGCGAACAGCGGCAGTCCACCGCCCAGGGTCGGCCGGCGGTGTCCTACCAGTTCCTGTGGGATGCGTTGGGGATCGCGCGGTGAGCGCAAACGACAGCCTGTCGGACCTCGTGCCTCGCGGGCCTTGAAACGCCAGACCTTGCAGTGTGCCTGGGGTTGGGCCCGTACCACCCAGCCGGCGCCCCTGATCGGCTGCGCTACGCGCCCCGAGCGTCCTCGGCCCACAAGCCTGGCATGCCGAACGACACCTCAGTCCGCAGCGCCGAAGCCACTGCGCACGAGATCCGAGATGCGAACAGCCATGCTGCGGGCGGGATCGAAGGGAAGGTCCTCGAACCCGAAGGAGCCGTATCGGGCCCGCACATCGTCATCGAGTGGATGGGTGAGCACACAAGAGCAGCTGACTTCCTTGGACACGCGCACCGCCGTGGCGAGTGCATAGAACATCAGCGACCGCGCCACACCTCGCCCCTGCCACTGCAGGTCCACCGCCAACTGACCGAGCGGGATGGCGGGCATCGGGTCGGGTCGCTTGCGTTGCCGTGCCTTGGGCAGCCAGGCCCGCTCGATCTGTGCGGCCGACAAGCTCACATACCCGACGATGCTTCCGGTCGCCGGATCGCACACCACAGTGGTCCACGACACGCCCAAGGGCTGGTTGCGCCAAGCATGACGCCGGAACCAATGGTTCAACGCATCGCGTCCGCAGTCAAACTCCGCCGTGGCGTCTTCAGCCGCGAGCGGTCTTGGCGGAGTCACTCCGGTCGTCACCGTTGCCGTCGCTTCTGCAGTCACTTCTGCCGTCACTTCTGCCGTCACTTCTGCCGTCACTTCTGCCAAAGGGGGCGGCTCTTGGCCAAATTGCGAAGCGCCGACACATCCTTCGGCGGCGCACTGGCCCAGGCCTCGAACTTGGCCCAGTCCTTCGCCGGGATCGTCACGATGCGACGATCCAGCAGATCGGTCTCGGCCGCTTCGAGAGCACGTCGCCTGACGAAGTCACTGAGATTGGTGCGTGCCTGCTCCGCCGCGGCCTGCAGCAATGCGCGTTCACTGGCGCTGACGCGAACACTCAGTACAGCAGCGGGTACGATGAGCATGTTCAAACTCCAGGGTGTGTATGACAAAAACATACAGCCACATGAAGTGATCTGCGCGGGAAGCGTGCTGTTGCGCTTGCAGCCTTCAACCTGATTTCGAAACACCCCTGAAGATGGCGTCGTTTCGATGTGCAGGCAGCCCAGATCCGCGAGACGATTTGCACTGCCGCTACAGCGCAGATCGATGTGCCAGGCCTCAACGACAAAGGCCCCTCACCTTGCGATGAGGGGCCGCTGGACGGGTTTGCGCCCGGTGTTACCTGGGGTGGCTGATGGGACTCGAACCCACGACGACCAGAATCACAATCTGGGACTCTACCAACTGAGCTACAGCCACCGCCGAATTGCGAAGTATAGCCGCGTGCCTCGGTGCGGAACTGCCAAGTTCAGCGCTCCGGCGCCGATGCCGCTTCCCCAGGGGCAGCGCCCGCGGGCACGGCAATGTCGGCCTTGAAGCGCTTGCGAAGCGCACCCAGGTAGGCGTCGGCCTCGGCCGCGGCCCAGGCCTGGGCATACTGGAGCCGCAGCGCGTCGTCGCCGCCCGGGCTGGGTTCGCGCGGCAACACCTGGGTGACGCGCAGCACGACATAGCCTCGCGCGCCCAGGTCGACGCCGGCCACGTTCGGCAGCCGGCTGGCATCGGCGCCCAACACGGCGTCCAGCACCTGCGGCGGCAGGCCCTGCGGCTGCGGGCGCGACACGGTCAACGTGTCAGTCAGCACTTCGCCCGGCGCCGCGCGCAGGGCCGCCAGACGGGCTTCGCCTTCCTGGCGCGCCAGCGCCGCACTCTGCTCCTGCACCAGGCGGGCGCGCACGGCACTGCGCACCTCGGCCAGCGGCAGCGTCTGCGCCGGCGTGTGCGCGACGACGCGCGCCGAAGCCAGCTGGTTGGGGCCCACTTCCACGGCGTCGGTATTGCGCTTGTTGCGCAGGCTGTCGGTGGCGAACACCGCCTGCAGCAGCTTGGGCGAAGCCAGCGCACCGGTGGCGCCCGGCGCCGGCGTGCGCTGCACGGTGGCGGTGCGCTTGTTGAGCTTGAGGCTTTCGACCACCGGGTCCAGGCTGTCCGCCTGTTCGTACACGGTGTTGGTGAACTGCTCGGCCACCTCGGCCCAGCGGCGCTGCGCCAGTGACCGGCGCACCTCGGCCTCGATCTCGGCGCGAACCGCGTCGAACGACTTCTTCTCGCCGCCGCGCAGGTCGGTCAGGGTGATGATGTGGAAGCCGAAGTCGCTCTCGATGACGTTGCTGATCTCGCCGCGCTTCATGGCGAACACGGCGTCCTCGAAGGGCTTGACCATGGCACCGCGGCCGAAGAAGTCGAGGTCGCCGCCGCGTTCGGCCGAGCCCGGATCCTGCGAGTTCCGGCGCGCCACGGCCGCAAACGAGGCCGGACTCTTGCGGACCTCGGCGAGCAGCGCCTCGGCGCGTTCACGGGCCTGCTGCCGCTCGGCCGCCGGGGCGCCCTGCGGTGCGTTGACCAGGATGTGGCTGGCGCGCCGCTCCTCGGCCACCGTGTAGCGGCTGGCGTTCTCGGCGTAGTAGGCGCGCAGGTCGTCCTCGGAAATGACGGTGGCCTTGGCCAGCGGCTCCAGGTCGAGCACCACATATTCAATCTGCGCCTGCTCGGGCGCCTGGAAGCGCGCCTCGTTGGCCTTGTAATGGGCCTCGATCTCGGCGTCGCTGGGGTTCACGCGCGCCAGGTAGGCGGCGGGGTCGAAACGCTGCAGCTGCACCTCGCGCCGCTGGAACAACGGGTCGATGGCCGCCGCCGCCGTGGCCACGGGCGCAAGAGGCGTCTGCGTGATGCCGGCCAGCACCTGGCGCATGGCGAAGTCCTGGCGCAGCCGCTGGTCGAACATTTCCGGCGTCAGGCCCTGGGCGGCGAGCAGGTCGCGGTCGATGCGGCCGTCGGGGCCGCGCAGGCCGGCGAACTGCGGGTCGCTGTCGAACAGCATGGCCATGCGCGACACGCTGGGGTAGAGCTGCAAATCGTTGGCTGCCGCCAGCAGCACGCGTTCGCGCACCATGCCCTCGAGCGTGTCGCGCCGGGCCTGTGGCGTGTCCAGCAGCTGGGCATCGATGTCGGGCGACTGGCGGCGCACCCGCTCCACGTTGCGGGCATGGGCGGCCTCCCATTCGGCGCGCGTGATGGCCGCGCCTCCGACCTTGGCCACGGTCTCGTTGCCGGCCTCGGTGAAACGCGAATAGCCCTGCACCCCGAAGAAGACGAACGACGGCACGATCAGCAGCAGCAGGAAGCCGAGCACCAGCCGGGAGTGATTGCGGACGAAGTCGAACATGGAAGAAAACCTCGGGGTTCGGGCTCGGGCACGCGCGTGGCCTCGCGCAGCCCTGGACGAAGGGCGGAAGGAGTCCGCCGCCTTGCGCTGCAACCCGCGCAAGAACTGCGCGGGCGTGCACAGGGGCTCCGCCTGCTGCGAAGCGGCGGATTCTAGCCGAGGTGGTGGGTGCTGACGGGTTCGAACCGCCGACCTACGCCTTGTAAGGGCGCCGCTCTACCGGCTGAGCTAAGCACCCGGTCTGGCAGTCGCTCAGAGGGCGTCGCGCAGGCCTTTGCCGGGGCGGAACTTGGGCACCTTGGCGGCCTTGATCTTGATCGCGGCGCCGGTGCGCGGGTTGCGGCCGGTACGCGCGGCGCGCTTGGGCGCGGTGAAGGTGCCGAAGCCGGTGATGGTGACGTTGCCGCCCTTCTTGAGCGTGGTCTTGACCGCGCCGATCACGGCCTCAAGGGAACGCGACGCCGCGGCCTTGGAGATGTCGGCCTGCTTGGCGATATGCTCGATCAGTTCACTCTTGTTCACGTCGCGATCCCCTCGGTAGGTTTCTTGGATTCGATGGCGGGCTGCCCGCTGGCCGCCCGCCAGTGACGGGGCAGGCAAGGCAAGGCCATTACATCCCCCCATCTTCCGCAGTGTCAAGACAGCCCGGGCATTCTAGGCATAAGTGCCGCACATCCGGGCGTCTTGGAGCATCCAGCAAGGCAGCATGATTTCACGCTTGACAAGCGCCGCCTCGCCGCTTAGCCGGGGCCGGGGTGGCCGCAGCACGGTCTGCAACCCAGATGACCGTGCTCAGCGCGGCGTGGCGGCCCGGGCCTGGCGCGTCGGGTCGCGCACCACGAGCGCCACGCCGGCCGCGGTGAGCGCCAGCCCGGCGAGCACCAGCACGCTGAGCGACTCGCCGAACAGCAGCCAGGCCAGCACCGCCGTGCACGGCGGCACCAGGTACATCAAGCTCGTCACCGCGGTGGCCGCGCCGCGCTGGATCAGCAGGTACAGCAGTGAGCTGCCGCCCAGCGTGAGCACCAGTACCGACCAGGCCATGGCGCCGACCAGTTCGGGGTGCAGGCGGATCGGCTCGGTCTCCAGCCAGGCCAGCGGTGCGGTCACGGCCAGCGCGGCGAGCAACTGCACGGTGTTGGCGGTGCGCACGTCGCAGGGCTTGACCCAGCGCTTCTGGTACAGCGTGCCGGCGGTGATGCTGGCCAGCGCCAGCACCGCCAGCGCGACGTTGAAGGCGCGCGCCTCGCCCAGGTGCAGCTTGTGCCACACCACCAGCAGCAGCCCGGCCAGGCCGAGCACCAGCCCCAGCCACTGGCGGGCGCCGACGTGATGCCGGTGGCCGCGGGCGCTGATCCACAGCGCTGTGATCATCGGCTGCAGGCCGACGATGAGCGCGGCCAGACCCGCACCCAGGCCGTCCTTCACCGCCGCCCACACCCCGCCCAGGTAGCCGGCATGCATGAGCACGCCAGTCACCCCCAGGTGCAGCCACTGAGCGCGGCCCTGCGGCCAGGCCGCGCGTGCCCACAGGATCCAGAGCAGGAAGGCAGCCACCGAAAAGGCATAACGCAGCGCCAGGAAGCCCATCGGCGGCGCGTGCGGCATGCCGAAGCGCGCGACCACGAAGCCGGTGCTCCAGATGAGCACGAACACCACCGGCATGGCGCTCAGCAGCGCCGCCTGGCGCGCCGCGCCGGCGGCCGCCGCCGCTTCGGCGCGGGCGGCCTCGCTCATCGCGCCTTGGCCCGGATCTCGGGGATGGCCTTGCGCAGGTAGTACACCATCGACCAGACCGTGAGCACCGCCGCCAGGACCATGAGCCAGGTGCCCCAGAACCGGGTGTCGACGACGCCGAGCAGTCGGCTGTCGTAGAGCAGGAAAGGGATGGCCACCATCTGCGCCACGGTCTTGAGCTTGCCCAGCATGTGCACCGCCACGCTGCGCGAGGCACCGATGTGCGCCATCCATTCGCGCAGCGCCGAAATGGCGATCTCGCGGCCGATGATGATGAGCGCCACCAGGGCCCCCACGCGGCCGTGCTCCAGCAGCACCAGCAGCGAGGCGCAGATCAGGATCTTGTCGGCCACCGGGTCGAGAAAGGCGCCGAAGGCCGAGGTCTGGTTGAGCCGACGCGCCAGCCAGCCGTCGAGCCAGTCGGTGGCCGCGAACAGCACGAACAGGCTGGTGGCCACCAGGTTGCGCGTGGTCATGTCCCAGGGCAGGTAGTACACGCCCACGATGAACGGGATCGCCGCGATGCGCGCCCAGGTCAGCAGCGTGGGAATGGTCAGGAACATGCGCCGATTGTGCCCAAGGCCGGCCCCACGGCGCGAGCGGGCCTCAACGGTCCAGCGTGGCCGGCATGAAGCGAAGGTCGTCGTCGAACAGGAAGACCTCGACGAAGCGCCACGGCCGCGGCAGCTTCGACACGTCGCCATAGGGCGCGGCGCGGTGCACGGCGTCGATGGCCATCTGGATCGTCTTCTTCACCTCGTGCGGCTCGCGCAGGACCAGGACCTTGCGCACGCTGCCGTCGGCGTTGAGTTCGACCTCGAGCACGGGAATGGCCAGCAGGGGCTCGGGCGGCGTTCCCACGTAGCTGGTGTCCGGGTGCGCGGCGACGAGCCGGCGCGCCGCGTTCAGCTTGAGCTCGTCCCAGCTGCGCGCAGCCGGCGGCGGTGGCAGCTTCACGTAGCGCGGTGCGCGCGCCGCAGCGGCCGGCGCCGGTGCGCTCACGGCGGGCGCCGTCGCGGGCGCTGCCACGGGCGCAGGCGGGTGCCCGGCGCAGCCCGCCAAGGCCAGGCTCAGCAGCGCGACCAGCGCGACCAGGGCGGCCCGGCGCCTGGAAGGACGCGACAGCCTCCGATGGGCTGCTGCGAAGTCGTCAATGCAGGGCACGGTAAATCTCCTCGGCCAGATCCCTCGAAATACCTTCCACGCTGGCCAGGTCGTCCACGCCCGCGCTGGCCACGCCGCGCAGGCCGCCGAAACGCTGCAGCAGCCGTGCCCGCTTGCGCGGACCGACGCCGGCAATGTCCTCCAGCCGGCTGCCGCCCGTGCGCACGCTGGCGCGCCGCGCTCGCATGCCCGTGATGGCAAAGCGGTGCGCCTCGTCGCGGATCTGCGCCACCAGCATCAGCGCCGCCGAATCGTGCCCCAGCCGCACCTTCTCGCGGCCGTCGGCGAACACCAGTTCCTCCAGGCCGACCTTGCGCCCCTCGCCCTTTTCCACGCCGACGATCAGCGAGATGTCCAGCCCCAGTTCCTCGAACACCTCGCGCGCCATCGCCACCTGGCCGCGACCGCCGTCGACCAGCACCAGGTCGGGCAGGCGGGCCTGGCCACGGCGAACCCGCGAGGTCGTCGCCGCGGTCCCCGGAGCCGTCCCCAGTGCCGTCCCCAGTACCGTCCCCGCTGCCGCCGTCGTGGCCGCCGCGCCCGCCGCCCCGGCCAAACCGCCGGCATGCGGTGGCGTATCGGTGGGCACGTCCGATGGTGCGTCCGTCCGGCCCGCGGCCACGGCCTCGGCCAGCCGTGCGTAACGCCGCGTCAGCACCTGGCGCATGGCGGCGTAGTCGTCGCCGCCGGTGATGCCTTCGATGTTGAAGCGGCGGTATGACGCGCTGTGCATCTGGTGACCTTCGAAAACCACGCAAGACGCCTGCGTGGCTTCGCCGGCGGTGTGGCTGATGTCGAAGCATTCAATGCGCAGCGCGGCGGGGTCGGCGATGTCGAGGTCCAGCGCCTCGATCAGGGCCCGCGTGCGCTGCTGTTGCGAACCTTCCTCGGCCAGCAGCCGCGCCAGCGAAAGCTCGGCGCCCTTGGCCGCCATCTCCAACCAGAGGCGCCGCTGTTCGCGCGGCTGGTGCTGGGTGCGCACGCGCACGCCCGAGGCTTCGCTCAGCGCGTCGACGAGTTCCGTGCCGACGGCGTGGCTGAGCACCAGCTGCGGCGGTACCGGCTGACCGATGTAGTGCTGCGCGATGAAGGCCTCCAGCACCGCGGCTTCGGGCGAGTGAACGCATTCGGGGCCAGCGAGGTCTTCCTCGAGGCGCGCTTCCGCTTCGTCGGCACGGATCGCGGCACCGTCGTCGACATGGGTCGGGAAATAGGCGCGGTCACCCAGATGGCGGCCGCCGCGCACCATGGCCAGGTTGACGCAGGCGCGGCCGCCGGCCACCTTGGCGGCGAGGATGTCCACGTCCTTGTCCAGCGCCGACAGGCTGCTCACTTCCACCGACTGCTGGTGCAGCACGCGCGACAGTGAACCGATGCGGTCGCGCAACTCGGCCGCCTTCTCGAATTCCAGCGCCTCGGCCCAGGCCATCATCTGCGCCTGCAGGTCGTCGATGACCGCCTGCGTCTCGCCGAGCAGGAAGCGTTCGGCGTCGCGCACGTCGCGGGCGTAGTCGTCGGTGCCGATCAGGCCCACGCAGGGCCCCGAGCAGCGCTGGATCTGGTACAGCAGGCAGGGCCGCGAACGGTGGTTGAACACCGTGTCCTCGCAGGTGCGCAGGCGGAACACCTTCTGCATGAGCTGGATCGTCTGCTTCACCGCCCAGGCATTCGGGTAGGGACCGAAATAGCGGTGCCTGCGGTCCACCGCGCCACGAAAGTAGGACATGCGCGGATAACGCGGCGCCAGTGCGGACCCGGCGTCGCCGCTGCGACGGTCGGCCGCCGTGCTGCCTTCGCGCGGGCCGTCGATCTTCAGGTAGGGGTAGCTCTTGTCGTCGCGGAACAGGATGTTGAAGCGCGGCGCCAGCGTCTTGATGAGGTTGTTCTCGAGCAGCAGCGCCTCGGCCTCGCTGCGCACCACCGTCGTCTCCAGCCGCGCGATGCGGCTCACCATGGAGCCGATGCGCGTGCCGTCGTGGTCGCGGTGCAGGTAGCTCGAGACACGTTTCCTCAGGTTGCGCGCCTTGCCCACGTAGAGCACCTGGCCGGCCGCATCGAACCAGCGGTAGACGCCGGGCAGGCCCGGCAGCGCGGCCACCTCGGCGAGCAGCCGCTCGCGCGCGGCGGCATCCGGGACCGGCTGCGGCTGCGGCTGCGGGGGTGATCTCGACGGTTCGTCCGGCTCGCTCATCGGTCGCGATTCTGACCGCCTTCGATAATCCGGCCATGCCAGCCCGGCAACCCTCGCCAGCGCGACAGTGGGACCTGTTCTGCCGAGTCGTCGACAACCTCGGCGACGTGGGCGTGTGCTGGCGCCTGGCGCGCGACCTCGCGCTGCGCGGCGCGCAGGTGCGCCTGGTCATCGACGACGCCTCGGCGCTGGCCTGGATGGCGCCCGGCGGTGCCCCGGGCGTGCAGGTGCTGCCCTGGCCCGGTCCGGCCGCGCCGGGCGACGTGGTCGTCGAGGCCTTCGGCTGCGACCCGCCACCGGCCTTCGTCGCGGCCATGGCGCGGCGGCCATCGGCGCCGGTGTGGATCAACCTCGAATATCTCAGCGCCGAGGCCTTCGTCGAGCGTTCGCACGGCCTGCCCTCGCCACAGCGCAACGGGCTCGTCAAGTGGTTCTATTTCCCGGGCTTCACGCCGCGCACCGGCGGCTTGCTGCGCGAACCGGGGCTGCTGGCCGCGCGCGCGGCCTTCGACGGCCCGGCCTGGCTGGCCTCGCGCGGCATCGCGGCGCAGCCGGGCGAGCGCGTGGTGAGCCTGTTTTGCTACGACAACCCGGCCGTGCCGGCGCTGCTGGCCAGCCTGGCGCACGAGCCCGCGCTGCTGCTGCTGACGCCAGGCCATGCCCAGCGCCAGGTCGGCGCCGCGCCGCCCGGTGTGCGCCTGGTGCGCCTGCCCTGGCTGACGCAGCCCGACTTCGATCGCCTGCTGTGGGCTTGCGAGCTGAACTTCGTGCGCGGCGAGGACTCGCTGGTGCGTGCCGTCTGGGCCGGTGCGCCCTTCGTCTGGCAGGCCTACCCGCAACACGACGGCGCCCACGCCGCCAAGGTGCAGGCGCTGCTGGCGGCCATGGCGGCGGCGGCCGACGTGGCGGCGCTGTGGCGGGTCTGGAACGGCATCGGCGACGCCGCGGGGGCCAACAGCCCTCCTGCCCTGCCCGCCCTGCCCGCCCTGCCCGCCCTGCCCGCCCTGCAGCCCTGGCGCGACGCCGTCGTCGCCTGGCGCCAGAGCCTGCTCGGCCAGGCCGACCTGGGTAGCGCACTGCTGGACTTCGCCCTGGGGAAAGCCCGTAGCTCGTGACGCATCTGCTGCTAGAATCGCGGGCTTTGCGCGAAAACGCGCCCACCCGCTGCGAAGGTGCCGCTTCCGGCCCGCGGCGGGACCACACAGCCACGGATCCAGACATGAAACTCGCTCAGGAAATTCGCGCCGGCAACGTCATCATGCAGGGCAAGGACCCCATGGTCGTGCTCAAGACGGAATACAGCCGCGGCGGCCGCGGTGCTGCCACCGTGCGCATGAAGATGAAGAGCCTGCTCAGCGGCTTCGGCGCCGAGACGGTCTTCAAGGCCGACGACAAGATGGACCAGATCGTGCTCGACAAGAAGGAGTGCACCTACTCCTATTTCGCCGACCCCATGTATGCCTTCATGGACCACGAATACAACCAGTTCGAGGTCGAAGCCGAGAACATGGGCGACGCCATCAGCTATCTCGAGGACAACATGCCGGTCGAGGTGGTGTTCTACGAAGGCAAGGCGATCTCGGTGGAATTGCCCACCACCGTGGTGCGCGAGATCATCACCGAACCCGCCGTCAAGGGTGACACCTCGGGCAAGGTCATGAAGCCGGCCAAGCTGGTGGGTACCGGTTTCGAGATCAGCGTGCCGCTGTTCGTGGAAAACGGCGACAAGATCGAGATCGACACCCGCACCCACGAATACAAGAAGCGCGTCTGATCCGCTTCGGCACCCGGCGCAGCAGCGTTCGCGCTCGCCGCGGTCCAACGGCAGGGCACCTTCGGGTGCCCTTCTTGCTTGGGCTGCAGGCATGATCGCCGCTGCAATTCCCTGCCCCATGGCCTTCGACTTCGACGCCGCCGTCGGCGCCCCTTCTCGCATGCAGCCCGGTCTGCGCCGGGTGGCTGCGGGCTGCCCGCAGCTCACGCCGCTGGCGCCCGGCTCGCGGCACCAGCGCGAGAAACTGGCGGTGCTGTCGGCGTTCTGGACGCAGGCCTTGCTGGCCGTGCCGGGTTTCGATGCCACCCCGGCGCTGGCCGCGCTGGTCCGGCACGCAGCGATCGAGCATCCCGACGCCTGGCGCTGGAACGGCGAATCCGCCGAGGCCAGGCGGCTTGGCACCGCGGTCCATGGCGATGGCCGGATCGAGCAGACGGCCCGCGGCCGCTTCGGCCTGGGCGACGAGGTCGCGCGCTGCCTGCATGGCCTGCCGCCGGCCTGGCGCCTGCCCGGCCTGCTGAGCCTGGCCTTCGCCGAGGACTTCGTGGTGGTGGACCGCCGCGACGCCACGGTTCCGTGGCTGGCCGTGGCCCTGCCCAGTCACTGGGCCCCCGAGCAGAAGGTCGGCCACCACTTCGCAGAGATCCACGCCCCGGCGGCCGACAGCGAACCGCTGCGCGGCGCCGGCGATTCGCTGATGCAGCGGATCAGCGGCAGCGAGCGCTGGGAGCGCTTCGCCTGGAACGTCACCGACCAGCCGCGGCTGCATGCTCACCCGGCGCGCGTGGACGCCCGGCGCTGGCAGCACACGGCAGTGGCCGACGCCTGGTGGCGCACCGAGCGCCAGACCTTCATTCCGGTGCCGGGCCTGACGCAGGCGGTGGTCACGATCCACGTCGAGGTGCAGCGCCTGGCCGAGGCCATCGAGACACCGGAACGCGCCGCCGCGCTGCACGCCGCCGTGGCGTCGATGAGCGACGCCGTGCTGGCCTGTCGTGGCCTGAGCACCGTGCGCGAGCCGCTGCTGGACTGGCTGGCGGCACGCCGGTGAAGACGCAGCCCATCACGCCGGCGCGCATCGAATTCGGCGCCGCCGCCGGCGAGCCGCCGCGCTCGCCCGACTTCGACGATCTCTACCACCCCCGCATCGGCGCCGCCGCGCAGGCGGCGCATGTCTTCCTGAGCGGCAACGACCTGCCGGCGCGCTGGGCGGGGCGGCCGCAGTTCACGATCCTGGAAACCGGCTTCGGCCTGGGCAACAATTTTCTCGCCACCTGGGACGCCTGGCGGCGCGACCCGGCGCGCTGCGAGCGGCTGTGCTTCGTCTCGATCGAGCGCCATCCGCTGCGGCACCAAGACCTGGCGCGCGCCCATGCCACGTCGCCCTGGCCCGACCTGGCGGCCCAATTGCTGCAGGCCTGGCCGCCGCTGGTGCCCAACCTGCATCCGCTCGACTTCGAGGGCGGCCGGGTGCAATTGCTGCTGGCGCTGGGCGACGTGAAGCGCCTGCTGCCGGCGCTGCGGGTGGCGGCCGACGCCTTCTTCCTGGACGGCTTCGCACCGGCACGCAACCCGGACATGTGGCAGCCACGGCTGTTGCGCACGCTCGGCCGCCAGGCCGCCGCCGAGGCCACGGCCGCCACCTGGAGCGTGGCGCACGACGTGCGAGCGGCCTTGGCGACCGCCGGCTTTCAGGTGCAGCGCGCCAGCGGCATCGGCGGCAAGCGCGAGATCACCGTGGCGCGTTTTGCGCCCCGCTTCACGCCGCGCGGACCGGCGCGCGCCGCACTTCCCCCCGGCCGCAGCGCCGTCGTCGTGGGTGCGGGTCTGGCCGGCGCCGCAGCGGCGCAGGCCCTGGCCAGGCTGGGTTGGGCGGTGACGGTGCTCGACCGCCACGCCGAGCCGGCACAGGAAACCTCGGGCAACCCGGCCGGGCTGTTTCACGGCACCGTGAATGCCGCCGACGGCAGCCATGCGCGCCTGTTTCGCGCGGCCGCCCTGGTGGCCCGGCGTGAATACGCTGCGGCCATCGCCTGTGGCGTGCCCGGCACCGCCCAGGGCCTGTTGCGGCTGGAACTGCGCGCTGGCGGTCTCGCCGCGATGCGGGCCGCGCTGCACGAGCTGGGCCTGCCGGCGGACTATGTGCAGGCGCTCGACGCCGCCACCGCGTCGCAGCGCGCCGGCCTGCCCGTCGGCGCTCCGGCATGGTTCTACCCCGGCGGCGGCTGGATCGCGCCCGCGGCCTGGGTGCGGCGCGCGCTGGCCACCCCGGGCGTGCATTTCATCGGCGGCGCCGCGGCCGCCACGCTCGAACGCCAGGGCAGCGACTGGCTGCTGCGCGACTGCGGCGGCCACGCCCTGGCGCAAGCCCCCGTTGCCGTGCTCGCCCATGCCGCGGGTGCAGCGCAGTCATTGGCGCCGCTCGGCGGCCCGAGCTGGCCGTTGACGCACAGCCGCGGCCAGGTCACGTGGGTGGCGGCCCGGGCGACGGACCGGGTGCCGCGGCTGCCGCTGGCCGGTGACGGTTACGTGCTGCCGCTGCCCGAGGGCGGTCTGCTGTGCGGCGCCTCGCACGAAGCGGCCGAGCCCGACGGCGACGACGCGCCGCGCGAGGCAGACCACCTTTTCAACCTGCAGCGCCTGCAGCGGCTCATCGGGCAGCCGCCGCCCGGGGACCTG
This sequence comes from Rubrivivax sp., assembly GCA_034522875.1. Taxonomy (GTDB): domain Bacteria; phylum Pseudomonadota; class Gammaproteobacteria; order Burkholderiales; family Burkholderiaceae_C; genus Rubrivivax. Next base: position 179,416 of record JAXHKY010000003.1, read on the forward strand.
CGGTCATGCCAGGGCCGCGTGGGCTGGCGGCTGCACAGCGACGACCGCCTGCCGATCGCCGGCGCGGTACCGCTGCCTGCGGCCGCCATGCCGCCGGGCCAGCGGCTCGACCAGGCACGGCTGCTGCCGCGGCACCCGGGTCTGTTCGTTCTGGCCGCTCTCGGCTCGCGCGGCCTGACACTGGCACCGCTGCTCGGCCGCCTGGTGGCCGCGCAGGCCACCGGCACACCCTGGCCGCTGGAACAGGACCTGGCCGATGCGGTGGATCCGGGTCGCTGGGTCGTGCGAGCGGCGCGTGCCGCGTCGCCGACCTTGGCCCGCACGCACCGCGCCGACAGCCCTCAGCCGGGCTGACCCGGTCCGGCCGCAGGCGGAGCGTCGGCGGCGCCGGCGCCTTCCTCGGCGTCATCGGCGTCATCGGCCTCGTCCGCGACGGGTGGTAAACCGGCGGCCTTGCGTGCCGCCTTGTCCCGGTCCTTCTCTTCCTTCTTCTTCTTCTTGGCCAGCTCGCGTTGGCGCTTCTCGAACGAATAATTGGGTTTTGCCAAAGCGAAGTCCTCGGGTGTCTGGGCGACCCCCGATTAGAACACCAGCGTCCGCACGCCCGCGGCCGTGCCCAGCAGGCAGGCGCTGGCACGATGACGGCCGAAGATGCCCACCGTCACCACGCCCGGCCACTGGTTGATCTCGGCCTCCATCGCCGCCGGATCGTCGATGACCAGGCCGCGCACGTCCAGCAAGGGGTGGCCGTTGTCGGTGACCACGCCATGGCGCACGGTGGCCGTGCCACCCAGCGCCGCAAAGCGCCGCGCCACCTGCGGCAGCGCCATGGTGATCACCTCCACCGGCAGCGGGTAGCGGCCGAGCACGTCGACGAGCTTGCTCTCGTCGGCGATGCAGATGAAGCGCTCGGCCAGGTCGGCCACGATCTTCTCGCGCGTGAGCGCCGCGCCACCGCCCTTGATGGCATAACCGCGGTGGTCGATCTCGTCGGCGCCGTCGATATAGACCGGCAGGCTTTCGACCTCGTCGGCCTCGAAGACCTGAATGCCGTGCCGGCGCAGCCGCTCGGTGCTGGCCAGCGAGCTGGACACGGCGCCGGGGAAGCGGTCCTTGATCGTGGCCAGCGCGTCGATGAAATGGTTCACCGTGGAGCCGGTGCCCACGCCGACCAGATGGCCCGCCACCACGTGTTCCAGCGCCGCGCGGCCGACCAGGGCCTTGAGTTCGTCTTGTGTCATGGCGCAAATTATCCAGCGCCGGGCGGCCGCCGCGCCGCCCGCGGCGGGCCGGCTGAGACAATGCCCGCATGGCCATCGTTCCCTACGCCCTGACCCGCCCCTTCCTCTTCGGCCTGGACCCGGAGCAGGCCCACGACCTGACGATGGCGGCGCTGGCGCGGCTGCAGAACACACCCGCGATGTGCCTGTGGCAGCAAGCGCGCGTGGACGACCCGGTCACCGTGGCCGGACTGCGGTTCCCCAACCGCATCGGCCTGGCCGCGGGGCTGGACAAGAACGGCGAATGCATCGACGGCCTGGGTGCCATGGGCTTCGGCTTCATCGAGGTCGGCACCGTGACGCCGAAACCGCAACCGGGCAACCCCAAGCCGCGTTTGTTCCGCCTGCCGCCGGCGCAGGCGCTGATCAACCGGCTGGGCTTCAACAACCAGGGGCTGGTGGCCTTCGTGGCGAACGTGCGGCGCGCGCGCTCGTTCCGCGCCGCCGGCGGCATCGTGGGCCTGAATATCGGCAAGAACGCCAGCACGCCGATCGAGCGCGCGGTGGACGACTATCTGCTGGGACTGGACGGCGTGTACCCGCATGCCGACTACGTGGCGGTGAATATCTCGAGCCCGAATACGAAGAATCTGCGCGAACTGCAGGGTGACGAGGCGCTGGACGCGCTGCTTGCGGCGCTGCAGGCGCGGCGGCGCCAGTTGGCCGGCGCGCAGCGCCGCTCGGTGCCGATGTTCGTGAAGATCGCACCCGACCTCAGCGAAGCGCAGGTGGGCGTGATCGCCGCCACGCTGAAGAAGCACGGCATCGACGGCGTCATCGCCACCAACACCACGCTCGCGCGCGACGCCGTGCAGGGGCTGGCGCATGCCGGCGAGGCCGGCGGCCTGAGCGGCCGGCCGGTGTTCGAGGCCAGCACCCGCGTCATTCGGCAGCTGCGCGCGGCGCTGGGCAAGGAATTTCCGATCATCGGCGTGGGCGGCGTGATGAGCGGCGGCGACGCCCGCGCCAAGATCGCGGCCGGCGCCGACCTGGTGCAGATCTATACCGGGCTCATCTACCAGGGCCCGGCGCTGGTGGCCGAGGCCGCTCGCGCCATGGCGCACCGCGCCTGAACTTCATTCGCCGCCACGGGCCGGCCTCAGTCGCCGCGCACCACGCCTTCGCGGCGCGGGTCGGCGCCGCCGTGCCAACCTGCCGGCGTGCGCTGGATGGCCTGCAGGCCGCTCGGCAGTGCGGTCTCGATCACGCGGTGCCCGCGCGCGCGCAACGCCTCGACCGTCACCTTGGGAAAGCGCCCCGCCTCCAGCACCGTGGGCCCGTTGAAACTGCCGAAGTTGGGCAACTCGATCGCGCGCTGCGCGTCCAGGCCCCAGGCCAGCGCGCCCAGCAGCGTCTTGGCGGTGAAGTGGATGATGGCCGGTCCGCCGGGTGAGCCCAGGCTCATGAGCAGGCGGCCGTCGCGGGCGTCGAAGACCAGCGTCGGGCTCATGCTCGAGCGCGGGCGCTTGCCGGGCTGCAGGCGGTTGGCGACCGGCCGGCCCTCGGCGTCGGCGGGTCTGAACGAAAAATCGGTGAGCTGGTTGTTGAGCAGGTAGCCGCCGGGCAGGCCGCTGCCGCCGTCGGCCATGACGCGGGCGCCGAACTGGGCCTCGATGGTGCTCGTCATCGCCACCGCGCGGCCCTCGCCGTCGACGACGCTGATGTGGCTGGTGCCGGATTCGGGCTGCTCCGGCATCGGCGCCCGGGCGCCCGGCGCCAGGCCCGGTGGCACGCCAGGACGGGCGAGTGGCATGCTCTGCGGCCCGATCAGCGCCGCGCGCTGCCGCAGGTAGGCATCGTTCAGCAATGTCTTCCAGTCACCGCCCGGGGCTTGGACGAAGTCGGGGTCGGCCACATACTCGGCGCGGTCGGCAAAGGCCAGCCGCGCGGCTTCGGTGTAGGCATGCAGCCAGTCGGCGTCGGGCGTGCCAGGCTGCACGCCGTCGTGCAGGCCCGGTGCCGGTGCCGGCAGCCGCTCCAGCATGCCCAGGATCTGCATCACCGCCAGGTGTCCAGACGACGGCGGCGGGAAACCGCAGACCCGGTAGATCTCCAGCCAGAGCGTGCAGATCGGCTCGCGCTGGCGCGCCACATAAGCCGCCAGGTCGGCTTCGCCCAGCGTGCCCGGCACGGCGTGGCCGCGCACCCGCGCCACCAGGTCGGCCGCCACCGGCCCGCGGTGGAGCGCGTCGCTGCCGCCGCTGGCGACGGCACGCAGCACCGCTGCCAGCGCCGGGTTGCGCAGGACATGTCCCACCGGCTGCGGGCTGCCGTCGGGCCGATAGAAATAGTGGCGGGCGAGGCTGTCCTTGCGCAGATGCGGGTCGGCGAGCAACTGGCCATGCAAGCGCGGACCGATGGCAAAGCCGCGCTCGGCCAGCGCGATCGCCGGTTCGAACAAGCGCGCCCAGGGCAGGCGACCCTGCTGTCGGTGCGCGGCCTCCAGCATCTTCAGCACGCCGGGCGTGCCCACGGCGCGGCCGCCGAAGACAGCCTCGTCGAAAGGCAGCGGCTGGCCGTCGGGCGCCAGGAACAGGCTTTCGCCGGCTGCTGCAGGCGCGGTCTCGCGGCCATCCCAGGCCTGCAGCTGGCGGCCGTCCCAATGCAGCAGGAAGGCACCGCCGCCGATGCCGCTGGACTGCGGCTCCACCAGCGCCAGCACCATCTGCGCGGCGATGGCGGCGTCGAGCGCCGAGCCGCCGGCTTGCAGGATCTCGTGGCCGGCATCGGCGGCCAGCGGGTGGGCGGCGGCCACCATGAAGTGCCGGGCGTTCCATCCCGGTTTGGCCGACCAGCCGGAGGCGACCTCGGGCTGCGCGGGTAGCGCAGCGGGGGCAGCGGGGGCGGCGGGGGGTGGCGCCGTGCCGTGCCAGGCGCAGCCTGTGCCGGCCAGGACCGCCAGCCAGACCATGCCGCACAAGGCGCGGTGCCCGCAGTCTGGTGCGGGCCGGCCCCTCACCTCCGCCCTCTTGCCGCGCCGCGGCGAGAAGGGGCCGAACCGCGTCATCGGGAATCGAGGCTTCGGCCGCGGCGCCAGGCTCAGCGCCTCACTGCAGCGCCACGCCGGTCTTGGCCTGCAATTCGTCGCGCGTGATGCCCGGCGCCATCTCCACCACCTTCAGCCCGTGCGGCGTGACGTCGAGCACCGCCAGGTCGGTGATGATGCGGTCGACCACGCCCACGCCGGTCAGCGGCAGCGTGCAGTGCGGCAGGATCTTGAGGTCGAAGCCGCCGTCCTTCTTGCGCGCGACGTGCTCCATGAGCACCACCACGCTCTTCACGCCGGCCACCAGGTCCATCGCGCCGCCCATGCCCTTGACCATCTTGCCGGGGATCATCCAGTTGGCCAGGTCGCCCTTCTCGCTGACCTGCATGGCGCCCAGGATGCTGAGGTTGATCTTGCCGCCACGGATCATGGCGAAGCTTTCGTGGCTGCCGAAGATGCTGCTGCCCGGCAGCGTGGTCACGGTCTGCTTGCCGGCGTTGATGAGGTCGGCGTCGACCTCGCTCTCGTCGGGAAAGGCGCCGATGCCGAGCATGCCGTTTTCGCTCTGCAGCCAGACCTCGATCTCGGGGCTGACGAAGTTGGCCACCAGGGTCGGCAGTCCGATGCCCAGGTTGACGTAGTAGCCGTCCTGCAGTTCCTTGGCCGCCTTCGCAGCCATCTCGTCGTGGGTCCAGGGCATGTCAGTGACCTCCGGGTTTCCCGGGGGCACTGAAGCCCCCCTGGGGGGTAGCGAACGAATGTGAGCTTGGGGGCACCATCTCAGGCTCCCTTCGGGTTCTGCCTGGTGGTGCGCTTCTCGATGCGCTTCTCGGGCGTGGCGTTGAGCACGATGCGGTGCACGTAGATGCCCGGCAGATGGATGGCGTCGGGGTCGAACGTGCCGACGGGAACGATCTGCTCGACCTCCACCACGCTGATCCTGCCGGCCATGATGGCCGCCGGGTTGAAATTGCGCGCCGTGCGGCGAAAGATCAGGTTGCCCGAGACATCGGCCTTCCAGGCCTTGCCCAGTGCCACGTCGGGCACCAGCGCGCGTTCCATCACATAGGTGCGGCCGTCGAATTCGCGCACCTCCTTGCCCTCGGCCACCAGCGTGCCGACGCCGGTGCGGGTGAAGAAGGCCGGAATGCCGGCGCCACCGGCGCGCAGGCGCTCGGCCAGCGTCCCCTGGGGCGTGAACTCCAGTTCCAGCTCGCCGGCCAGGTACTGGCGCTCGAATTCCTTGTTCTCGCCGACGTAGCTGCTGATCATCTTCCTGATCTGCCGCGTCTCGAGCAGCTTGCCCAGGCCGAAGCCGTCGACACCGGCGTTGTTGGAGACCACGGTCAGGTCCTTGGCGCCGCTGTCGCGCAGCGCGTCGATCAGCGCCTCGGGGATGCCGCACAGGCCGAAACCGCCCACGGCAAGCAACTGCCCGTCGTGGACGATGCCGGCCAGTGCCGCGGCGGCGCTGGGGTAGATCTTCTTCATGCGGGTGCCTCCGGCGGGGTCTGCTGTGGAGTGAAGCGCGTAGCGTACTACCTGAGGCATCAGGGAGTCGTTACGTAGAATTGACTACGTCCCGGCCACCGTCTTGACCGTCAGCGCGCTCCTCGCCTTCGATTACCGCACCGCCTTCGACCTGGCACCGGTGGGGTTGGTGTTGTCGCGCCAGCGCCTGATGATCGACTGCAACCGCGAAGTGCTGGCCATGTTCCGTGCCGATCGCGAACAGCTCATCGGCCGCTCGTTCGAGATCCTCTACCCCACCGCCGACGAATTCGAGCGCACCGGCCTGCGCATCGCGGCGCAGCTCGACGCCGCGGGCCGCTATGCCGACGAGCGCGTGATGAGGCGGCTGGCCGGGGCCAGGCCTTCGAGCGAAGGCGAGCTCTTCTGGTGCCACGTGAGCGGCCGCGCGCTCGACCCGGCGCAGCCGCACGCAGCCGGCATCTGGGCCTTCGAGGACCTGTCGTCCAAGCGCGCACTGAAATACGAGCTGACACCGCGCGAACGCGAGATCGCCGCGCTGTTGATCGAGGGCCTCACGAGCAAGGGCGTGGGCCGGCGGCTGGACATCAGCCCGCGCACGGTGGACGTGTACCGCGCGCGGCTGATGCGCAAGACGGGTGCGGCAACGACGCCTGAACTCGTGAAGCGGCTGCTCAGCGGGCAGGGCTGATCATCCCAGCCGCGGGCCCGGTTGAACAGCCGCCGGCATTCGCCGCCCGGATGCGGCATCATCGATGAAATGATCACCTTGCATCACCTGGAAAATTCGCGCTCGCAGCGCGTGCTGTGGCTGCTGGAAGAACTGGGCCTGGCCTACGAGGTGAAGCGTTATGCGCGCGACCCGAAGACCATGCTGGCGCCGCCGGAACTGGCCGCCGTGCACCCGCTGGGCAAGTCGCCTGTGATCACCGACGGCGACGCCACGGTGGCCGAGTCGGGCGCCATCGTCGAATACCTGCTCGACATCTACGGCAAGGGCAGCCTGCGCCCGCCGCCTGGCACGCCCGAGGCGCGGCAGTTCACGTACTGGCTTCACTTTGCCGAAGGCAGCGCGATGCCGCCGCTGCTGCTGAAGCTGGTCTTCGACAAGGTACGCACGGCGCCGGTGCCGTTTTTCATCAAGCCGGTGGTCAAAGGCGTCGCCGACCAGGTGACGAAGAGCTTCATCGCACCCAATATCGAGCGCCAGCTCGACTTCATGGAAAGTGAACTTCGTAAACGGCCCTGGTTCGCCGGCACCCAGTTCAGCGCTGCCGACATCCAGATGAGCTTTCCGCTGGAAGCCGCGGCGGCACGTGCCGGCCTGAACGCGTCGCGGCCGCGGCTGATGGACTGGCTCAAGCGCATCCATGCCCGTCCCGCCTACCAGCGCGCGCTCGAGGTCGGCGGGCCCTACAGCATGGCCGACTGATCGCCGCGGGTGCAACGCGCCAGGCGCGCGGTCAGGTCACCAGCGCACGCAGCCAGTCCGGCAGCGGCGCCGATTTCTGCTTCCTGAAATCGGTCCACACCGTCTTGCTGCCGCCTTCGGCGTAGATCGGACCCGGGTTGTCGACGCGTTCCAGCGTGATATAGGTGTCGAAGCTGGAGCGCCCGGGGTTGGTCACGTAGTGTTTGGCCAAGATGTCGCCCGGGAATTCGAGCTGGCGGATGAAATTGCAGAAGGCGTTCACGATCACCGGCCCGCAGCCCGTGGGGTCGGGCGGGCCACCCACGCGGTACAGCCACTCCAGCCGCGCCACTTCCAGATAGCGGAAGTAGATGGTGTTGTTGACATGGCCCATCGCGTCCATGTCGCCCCAGCGGATGGGGATCACCATCTCGTGGGTGAGCTTCTTCTCGGCGGGGACGTGAAATCTCATCGAGGGGGCTCCAGGGTCAGGGGCTCCAGGGTCAGGCTTTCACTCGGGTTCGACGCCGAGCTCGCGCGCCAGCCGGTGCACCAGAGCCTTCAGCGCGTCGACCTCGGCGGCCAGCCGCGTCTGCTCGGCCTTCAGCGCCGCGATCTCGCCGGCCGAGACCCCGCCGCCGCCCTCCAGCAGCGCGGCGGTGCCGGCCTCGGCCACTTCGCCGCACAGCAGGTGTGCCCAGCGCGCCTCGCGCGAGCCTGGCGCGCGCGCCAGCTTCACCACGCGCGGCGGCTCCTTGGTGGCCAGTTCCTCCAGGAAGCCTTCCACCGAGGAGATATCGGCAAACTTGTGCAGCCGCTCGCAGTTCAGCCGCAACTCGGCCGCCGTCTGCGGCCCGCGCAGCATCAGCACGGTGAGCAGCGCCACGGCCTGGCTCGGCACGCCGAGCACACGCGCCATGTTGTGTTCGTACTTGACGACGCGGCTGCCGCTGCCTTCGAACACCAGGCTCAGGCCCTTCAGGCCGTCGACCGCGGTCATGACCTCGGCTTCGGTGGCCTCGATGACCGGAAAGCGCGCCGTCTTCTGGTTGCAGCCGGCGGTGAGCGCATTCAGCGACAGCGGGTAGGTGTCGGGCACCGTGTGCTGCTTCTCGACCAGCACACCCAGCACACGCGCCTCCAGCGGGGTCAGGCTGCGCATCGGCGATCAGACGCCGAAGCCGTCGTCGGCGGCGATCACCGCGCCATTGACGAAATGGCTCTGGTTGGCGCACAGCATCATCAATGCCGCGTCCAGGTCCTCGGGCTTGCCGACGCGCTTGCGCGGCAGCATGTTCATCAGCTTCTGGCCGGCCTCGGTCTGCCAGTGCTGGTGGTTGATCTCGGTGTCGATATAGCCCGGGCACAGTGCATTCACATTGATGCCCCAGCGCCCCCACTCCAGCGCCATGGCGCGCGTCATGTGGATCACGGCGGCCTTGCTCATGCAGTACACGCCCAGCTGCCCCAGCACGCGCAGCCCGGCCATCGAAGCGATATTCACGATGCGCCCGCCGGTGAAGGTGCCCGGCGCCTCGCCTTTGGCGCGCGCGATCATGCGCTTGGCCACCTCCTGCGCGACGAAGAAGGCGCCGCGCGTGTTGGTGCCCATCACGTGGTCGTAGTCCTCGGGCGTCACGTCGGTGAGCTTCTGTGTCGTGCTGACGCCGGAGTTGTTGACCAGGATGTCGATGACGCCCATCTCGGTCTCGGCATGCGCCACCGCAGCGCGGATGCTCGTGGGGTCGGTCACGTCCAGGCCCACCACGTGCGCGTCGCCGCCGGCGGCCTCGATCTCGGCGCGCAGCGTCTTCAGCCGTTCCACGCGGCGCGCCGCCAGCACGACGCCGGCGCCGGAGGCCGCCAACACGCGGGCGAATTGCGCTCCCAGGCCGCTGGAAGCACCGGTGACGAAGGCCACGCGGCCGGACAGATCGATTTGGTAGGCCATGCCTGTTTTCCCCTGCTGCAAACCCTGCCGATCACGATAGCACGCGTGTCCGCGGCGGCCGGCGTGCCATCATCCCTGGCTGTGATGTTGAGCGTCGAAGATTTGAGCAAGCGTTTCGGTGACACGGCCGTCTTCGATTCGGTGTCGCTGCAACTGCAACGCGGCGAATTCGTGGCGTTGCTGGGCGAATCGGGGGTCGGCAAGTCGACGCTGCTGAACTGCATCGCGGGGCTGGACCGCGCCGACCGCGGCCGCGTGGTGGTGGCCGGCACCGACCTGGCCACGCTCGGCGACGATGGCTGTGCGCGGCTGCGGCGCTCGCAACTGGGCTTCGTCTTCCAGGCCTTCCATGTGCTGCCGCACCTGACGGTGGCCGAGAACGTGAGCCTGCCGCTGCGGCTGCTGGGCCGGCCCGACGACGCGCGCGTGGCCGCCATGCTCGACGCCGTGGGCCTGGGCGGCCTGGGCGGGCGCTTTCCGGCGCAGCTTTCGGGCGGACAGCTGCAGCGCGTGGCCATCGCCCGCGCGGTGGTGCATGCGCCGGCGCTGATCCTGGCCGACGAACCCACCGGCAACCTGGACCCCGAGACCGCCGAACGCGTGCTGGCCGTGCTGCAGGCGCAGGTGCAGGGCGCCGGCGCAGCCTGCCTGCTGGTCACGCATTCGGCCGCCGCCGCGGCGCGTGCGCAGCGCGTGATGCGGCTCACGGCGCATGGCGTGCGCGACGCCTGAACGCCGCGACAGGACGCGCACTCCATGCAGCGCTCGCTGTTCCTGTCGTTGATCGTGCGCGAATGGCGCCACCACCCGTGGCGACACGGCGTGGCGCTGCTGGCGGTGGCGCTGGGCGTGGCGCTGGCGTTTTCGGTGCACCTCATCAACCACTCGGCGCTGAGCGAATTCTCGGCCGCGGTTCGCGCCGCCAATGGCGAACCCGATCTCACGCTGCGCGGTCCGCGCGCCGGTTTCGACGACGCCGTTTTCGAACGCGTGACGGCCGACCCCGGCGTGCAGATCGCCAGCCCGGTGCTCGAGGTCGACACCTATGCCGCAGCCTCGGGCGGCCAGCGCGTGGCCGTTCGTGTGCTGGGCATCGACACCTTGCTGGCGGCGCCGCTGGCACCGGCCCTCTTGCCGCGGCCGGCCGCCAGCGAGGACCGGCTGGTCTTCCTCGACCCCGACGCCGCCTTCCCCAATGCCGCCGCGCGCGACCAGCTCGACCTGGCCGACGGCGCCACCGTTGCACTGCAGTCCGGCCCCGGCTGGCAGCGCCTGCGCGTGGCCGGCACGGTCGCGGCGGCCGGCGTGCCGCTGCTGGTGATGGACCTGGCCGGCGCGCAGCAGCATTTCGACAGCCTGGGGCGGCTGTCGCGCATCGACCTGCGCCTGGTGCCGGGCACTGACCGCGCAGCCCTGCTGGCCCGGCTGGCGCTGCCCGCGGGTGTGACCGCGGTGCCGGCCGACGAAGCCGAGCAGCGTGTCTCGCAGCTGTCGCGTGCGTATCGCGTCAACCTCACGGTGCTGGCGCTGGTGGCGTTGTTCGTCGGTGCCTTCCTGGTCTTCTCGGTGGTGTCGCTGTCGGTGGCCCAGCGCACGCCGGCGCTGGCCCTGCTGGGCGTGCTGGGGCTCACGGCACGCGAACGGCGGCAACTGGTGCTGCTGGAATGCGGACTGCTCGGCGCCGTGGGCAGCGTCATCGGCCTTCTGCTGGGTACCGGCATGGCTGCGGCGGCGCTGCGGCTGCTGGCCGGCGACCTGGGTGGCGGCTATTTCCCGGGCATCGTGCCGCCGCTGCAGGTGGAGGCCGGCGGCGTGGCGGTGTTCGGACTGCTGGGCACCGCGTCGGCGCTGGTCGGCGGCTGGGTGCCGGCCCTGCATGCCGAACGCATCGCCCCGGCGCTGGCACTCAAGGGCCTGGGCACGCCGGAATCGCTGGTGCCGCCCACCTGGCCGGGTGTGGCGCTGCTGGTGCTGGGCACGGCGGCGGCCTTCGCACCGCCGATCGCCGGCCTGCCGCTGGCGGCCTATGTCGCCGTGGCGGCGCTGCTGTTCGGCGGCGTGGCGCTGGTGCCGGCCGTCGTGCACGCCCTGCTGGCCGCCGCGCCGCCGCTGCGCGGCGCGCTGCCATTGCTGGCGGTGCAGCGCGCGCGCTTCCAGCGCCGCACTGCCACCGCTGCCGTGGCCGGCGTGGTGGCGAGCCTGGCGCTTTCGGTGGCGCTCACGGTGATGGTGGCGAGCTTCCGCGTCGGCGTCAGCGACTGGCTGGCGACCATCCTGCCCGCCGACCTGTATGCACGCAGCGCCGCCACCAGCGGCACCAGTGAACAGGCCTGGCTGCCAGCCGAATTCCTGGCCCGGGCGGCCGATGTGCCCGGGGTGGAGCGGCTGCAGGCGTCGCGCGTGCGTTCGCTGCAACTCGTGCCCGGGCGGCCGGCGGTGGCGCTGATCGCGCGCCCGCTGGACGACCCCGCCGCAGCGCTGCCCTTGCTGGAATCGCCCTTGCCGGCGCGCGCGGGGGAATTTGGCGTGTTCGTCAGCGAGGCCATGGTGGCGCTGTACGACGCACAGCCCGGTCGCTTGATCGAACTGCCGCTCGGCGACACGCCGGTGCCGGCGCGTGTGCTCGGTGTCTGGCGCGACTATGCGCGCCAGTTCGGCACCATCGTCATCGACGATGCGGACTACCGCCGCCTCACCGGCGACGAACGCATCAACGACCTGGCGCTGTGGCTGTCGGCCGGTGCCGACCCCGGCGTCGTGCAGCAGGGCTTGCGTGGCCTGCTGCAGGACCCGTCGATGCTGGACTTCGCCTCCAGTGCCGACCTGAAGCGCCTGTCGCTGCGCATCTTCGACCGCAGCTTTGCCGTCACCTACTACCTGCAGGCGGTGGCCATCGCCATCGGCCTGGTCGGCATTGCCGCCAGCCTGTCGGCGCAGGTGCTGGCGCGACGCAAGGAATTCGGCCTGCTCGCGCACCTGGGGCTGACACGCGCGCAGGTGGTGGCGGTGGTGGCCGGCGAAGGCGCGGCCTGGGTGGCGGCCGGCACGCTGGCCGGGCTGCTGCTGGGGCTGGCGGTGAGCATGGTGCTGGTCTTCGTGGTCAACCCGCAGAGCTTTCACTGGACGATGGACCTGGTGCTGCCCTTCGGCCGGCTGGCGCTGCTGTGCGCCGCGGTGATGCTGGCCGGCACCGCCACCGCCGCCTTCAGTGCGCGCCGCGCCGCCGGCCAGGCGGCCGTGCTCTCGGTGAAGGAGGACTGGTGAACCCGGTGCGGCGCCGCTGGCTGCGCGCGCTGGCGCTGGCACCGTGGAGCGCGGCCTCGGCGGGCTCAGAACAGCCAGAAGCCGAAGACGACCCCGTGCGCCGTGGTCGTCGGCTCGAATTCCCGCGCGACCACGGCGCCCACCTCGGCACCCGCACCGAGTGGTGGTACGCCACCGGCTGGGCCGGCGCCACCGCGGCAGGCGGCCCGGGCGAAACGCCCAGCCACGGTTTCCAGGTCACCTTCTTCCGCAGCCGCACCGGGCTGGCCCGCGGCAACCCCAGCCGGTTCGCGGCGCGGCAGTTGCTCTTCGCGCATGCGGCGGTCACCGACCTGGGTGCGCGCCGCCACCACCATGACCAGCGCATCGCGCGCTGGTCGGGCGCGCCACGCTCGGCCCTGGGCTGGGCCTCGACCGACGACGCCGAGGTGCGGCTGGGCCGCTGGTCGCTGCGCCGCGACGGCGACCGCTGGCATTCGGTGGTCGAGGCCGGCAGCTTCAGCCTGGACCTGACGCTGGCGCGCAGCCAGCCGTTGCTGCTGCAAGGCGACGCCGGCTTTTCGCGCAAGGGCCCCGAGGAGCGCCAGGCGAGCCACTACTACAGCGAACCGCAACTGGCTGCGACGCTGCGCCTGGGCCTGGACGGCCGCCCCGCCGGCGCTTCCGCCACCGGCCGCGCCTGGATCGACCACGAATGGAGCGACGAGATCCTGCACCCCGAAGCCGTGGGCTGGGACTGGATCGGCATCAACCTGTTCGACGGCAGCGCGCTCACCGCGTTCGTGCTGCGCCGCCGCGACGGCAGCGCGCTGTGGGCCGGCGGCAGCCATCGCGCACCAGGGCAGCCGGCGCGCATCTTCGCCGCCGACGAGGTGCGCTTCGAACCCGCCCGCCGCTGGCGCAGCCCGCAGACCGCCGCCAGCTACCCCGTGCAGTGGCAGGTGTCCACGCCGGCCGGGCGCTGGCAGGTGCAGGCGCTGATGGACGAGCAGGAACTGGACAGCCGCGGCAGCACCGGCACGGTGTACTGGGAGGGTCTGAGCGAATTGCTCGACGGCGCCGGCCGGCGCGTCGGTCTGGGGTACCTGGAGATGACCGGCTACGCCGGTGCGCTGCGACTTTGACCGGCCGGCGGCGGCCGCCGAACCCTCAAGGCCGCGGCTGCTGCCGCCGAACCCTCAAGGCCGCGGCTGCTGCCGCGGCCGGCGCCGGTCGTCGCGTCCCGGACCCGGCAGGCGTTTCAACCGGGCCTCCACGGGCGTGGCGCGCACGCAGTTGCCACCGACCTGCCGCGCGGCGGCCAGCGCGTCCTGGGCATCTTCGATCAATGAGCTCAGGTTCGGGTGCGCCGGGCGCAGGTGCGCCACGCCCACGCTGACGGTGATGCGCAGCGGCTGGCCGTCGGCGCTGGCGTCCAGCCGTTCGGCCCGTTGCCGGATGCGCTCGGCCACGTCCAGCGCACCGGTGGCGTCGGCATGCGCCAGGAAGACAGCCATCTGCCCCTCGGCAAAGCAGGTCAGCACGTCGGCACCGCGCAGCGTGGCGGCGGTCTGGCGAAGCAGATCGACCAGCACGGCGTTCGCGGCAGCGGCGCCGTGGCTGTCGCACAGGCGCAGATAACGGTCGATGTCGACGAGCAGCAAGGCCGCGCCGGTACCGTAGCGCCGCGACCGCGCCCATTCACGTTCGGCCCACTCGAGGAACAGCGCCCGCGGCGTCACGGCGCCCACGCCCGCGACGGGCAGCTCGGCGGCGGGTCCGGCAGCGGGTGGGCCCTGCCGGCCCGACTTGAGCGCCAGCGCCGCCATGGGCAGGGCCGCCGCCGCCACGCCCAGCACCGCACCCCACAGCGCGGCCCAGGGTGCGGACGCGCCCAGCCCGGCCTGCAGCACCAGGGCGGTGCCGGCCGCCAGCAGTGCCGCGCACAGCGCCAGCAGCAGCACGGCCACGCCCAAGGGCAGTCGCTTCTCGGCAGGCGACTGCTGCGGCGCCGGCTCGGCGGCCGGCGGCAAAAGGGGGGGGCGAACGGATGTCATCGCGCCAGATTCATGAACCTCTATTCGACCACATCCGGCTGCATCTGTAGCGCCATCGAACGCCGCCAAACGCGGGCCACCCGCATCCGCGGGGGTGCGGGCCGGTTCGATGCGGCGCAGCCAGGTCGGCGGAACGACCCGGCCAGCGCCCAAGCGCCCCGAATTCACCTCGCAGTTCGTCCCACGGCTGCCGGGCATTTGCCCCGAGATCGCCATGCAATCGCCCGCAATCGCCCGCAATCGCCCGCAATCGCACCGCAATCGCCCTGCAATCGCCCTGCAGGAGGCCCATGCAAGGCTGCCGCATAGACTCGTCATCATGTCCGACGATCCCAAACGCCCTGCGGCGGCGTCACCGCGCTCGCTGTCCGGCCTGCTGCCCTTCATCCGCCCTTACCGCGGCCGGGTCGCGCTGGCACTCGTCTTCCTGGTGCTGGCGGCGGCGAGCACGCTGGCCTTTCCGGTGGCGTTGAAGGTGCTCATCGACCAGGGCCTGGTGGCCACCGACCCCGGTGAACGCCTGATGGCGCTGCGCGGCCACTTCCTGGCCCTGTTCGGCGTGGCGGCGGCGCTGGGCGCATTCTCGGCAGCACGTTTCTACATGGTGAGCTGGCTGGGCGAGCGCATCACCGCCGACCTGCGCAATGCCGTCTACGCCCACGTGCTGCGCCAGAGCCCCGAATTCTTCGAGAGCACCAGGACCGGCGAGGTGCTGTCGCGCCTGACCACCGACACCACGCTGGTGCAGACGGTGGTCGGCTCGTCGCTGAGCATGGGCCTGCGCAACACGGTGATGGGCATCGGCGCGCTGGTGGCACTCGTCGTCACCAACCCCTGGGTCATGACGCAAGTGCTGGGGGTGCTCGTGCTGGTGGTGCTGCCCAGCATCTATTTCGGCCGCCGCGTGCGCCGCCTCTCGCGCGCCAGCCAGGACCGCGTGGCCGATTCCAGCGCCATCGCCGCCGAGGTGCTGGGCGAGATTCCGGTCGTGCAGAGCTACGGGCAGGAAGCGCGCGAGACCGCGCGCTTCGACCGCAGCACCGAAGACGCCTTCGAGACCGCGCGCAAGCGCAGCCGGGTGCGCGCGCTGCTGGTGGCCTTCATGATCACCGCCACTTTCGGCACCCTGCTCTGGGGCCTGTACCAGGGCACGCAGGCGGTGCTGGCCGGCACC
This sequence comes from Rubrivivax sp., assembly GCA_034522875.1. Lineage (GTDB taxonomy): Bacteria > Pseudomonadota > Gammaproteobacteria > Burkholderiales > Burkholderiaceae_C > Rubrivivax. Next base: position 195,009 of record JAXHKY010000003.1, read on the forward strand.
ACCAGCGCCGGCCACCTGGGGCAGACCGTGGTCTTCGTCATCATCTTCGTTGGCGCGGTGGCGGTGCTGAGCGAGGTCTACGGCGACCTGCTGCGCGCCGCCGGCGCCACCGAGCGGCTGATGGAACTGCTGGCGGCACGCTCGCCGGTCACCGACCCGGCGCAGCCGCTGCCGCTGCCGCCCACGCGCGGCGGCTCGGCGGTGAGCTTCGAGCAGGTCGGCTTCCACTACCCGTCGCGGCCGAAGCAGCATGCCCTGGCCGACTTCACGCTGCACGTGCGGCCCGGCGAGACGGTGGCCCTGGTGGGCCCCAGCGGCGCGGGAAAAAGCACGGTGTTCCAGCTGCTGCTGCGCTTCTACGATGCGCAGACCGGCAGCGTGCGCATCGACGGCGTGCCGGTGCGCGACGCGGCGCTGGCGGCGCTGCGCGAACGCGTGGGCATCGTGCCGCAGGACAGCACCGTGTTTTCCACCAGCGCGCTGGAGAATATCCGCTACGGCCGTCCCGAGGCCAGCGACGAGGCAGTGGTTGCCGCCGCGCGCGCCGCCTATGCGCACGAATTCATCAGCGCGCTGCCCGAGGGCTACGCCACCTACCTGGGCGAACGCGGCGTGCGGCTCTCGGGCGGCCAGCGCCAGCGCATCAGCATCGCGCGTGCCATGCTGAAGAATCCGCCACTGCTGCTGCTGGACGAGGCCACCAGCGCGCTGGACGCCGAAAGCGAACGCGTCGTGCAGGCGGCACTGGAGGCGGCCATGGCCGACCGCACGACGCTGGTCATCGCGCACCGCCTGGCCACGGTGCTGAAGGCCGACCGCATCGTCGTCATGGAGGCGGGCCGCATCGTCGACATCGGCCGCCACGACGAACTGGTGGCACGCGGCGGGCTGTATGCGCGGCTGGCGGCGATGCAGTTCGACCTGGAGCCGGCCGCGGCGGCGGCCTGAAGGCGGGTGCGGGCTGTCGGACAGGTCCGACAGCCGAAGCCGCGCCCGTCCGATGGGCGCCGGCGCGCCACGGGTCCACAGTGCAGAAACCCCATTCCCAACCCTCGATCGGACCCACCATGACCCTGCAACCGCACACACGGCCCCTTCATCACCCCGTCGCCGGCCGCCGCAGTGGCCGCTGGTCGCTGGGTGTCGTACTCGCCAGCGTGCTGGCCCTGGGCGCCTGCGAGAACATGAGCGAACGCCAGAAGGGCACGGCCACCGGCGCCGGTGTCGGTGCCGTGGCTGGCGCGGTCATCGGCAAGACCACCGGTGGCAGTGCAGGCACCGGCGCAGCCATCGGCGGCGTGCTCGGCGCGGTGGCCGGCAATCTGTGGTCCAAGCGCATGGAAGACAAGCGCGAGGCCATGACCCAGGCCACGGCCGGCACCGGCATCGACGTCGTGCGCACGCCCGACAACCAGATCATGGTCAACGTGCCGAGCGACTTCTCCTTCGATGTCGGCCGCTCCGACATCAAGCCGGCCATGCGCCCGGTGCTCGACCAGTTTGCCCAGAACCTGGACGCCAACATGCGCGTCAGCATCGTCGGCCACACCGACAGCACGGGCAGCGACGCCATCAACCGGCCGCTGTCGATGGACCGGGCGCAGAGCGTGCGCGACTATCTGTCGTACCGCGGCGTGGCGCCGGCGCGCGTGGACGTCAGCGGCCGCGGCGCTTCGGAGCCGGTGGCCGACAACGGCAGCGAGATGGGCCGGGCCCAGAACCGCCGCGTGCAGATCTTCCTGCGCGAACCGGCAGCCTGAACGACCCCGGGCGGGCGCGGCAGCGTGCGCGCCCCCGCCGGTCGGCGTGCATAATCCATGCGCATTCGACATGGAGACCGGGCATGCTGCGATTCGACGACGCACCCAAGAAGGCCACCAACCTCAGCCTCAACAGCAAGGTGCTCGAACTCGCCCGCGAACTGGGCATGAACGTCTCGGCCACCGTGGACACCCTGCTGGCTGAAGAAGTGCGCCGCCGGTACTGGGAACGCTGGAACGAAGAGAACAAGACGGCCATCGCACACTACAACGCCCGCATCGCGCGCGAAGGCCTGCCGCTGGCCAGGTACCGCAGCTTCATGAAAGGCCGCTGATGGCCCGGCTGGACGTCTACGCCAACCCGGATGCCACCGAGCGCCGCCACACGCCCTTTTTCGTCGACGTGCAGAACGACTATATCGACCACATCGAGACGCGGGTCGTGATCCCCCTGCGTCGCGAAGCGGCCTTCGGCCCGCGGGCCCGGAATCTGCACCCCCTGCTGCAGGTGGCCGGCGAGCCGGTGGTGCTGGACACCTCGGCCATAGCCGCGGTCCCCACGGCCGAACTGCGCAAGCGCGTGGGCGAATTGCGCGATGCCCGCGCCGAGATCCAGGAAGCGCTCGACACCTTGTTTGGAACCTTCTGAAGTGAATCCGCCTGTCCGCCGCCAGTACGAGGACTTCATGCGCCACGTCGCCACCCATGGCGTGGCCAAGGCCGACCGCACCGGCACCGGCACACGCAGTATCTTCGGCCACCAGATGCGCTTCGACCTGAGTGAAGGCTTCCCCCTCGTCACCACCAAGAAGGTGCATTTCAAGAGCATCGCGCTGGAACTGCTGTGGTTCCTGCGCGGCGACAGCAACGTGCGCTGGCTGCAGGAACGCGGTGTGACGATCTGGAACGAATGGGCGCGTGACGACGGCGACCTGGGCCCCGTCTACGGCGTGCAATGGCGCAACTGGCCCACGCCCGACGGCGGCCACATCGACCAGATCGCGCAGGTGGTGCAGCAATTGCGCACCAACCCCGATTCGCGCCGCATCGTCGTCAGCGCCTGGAACGTGGCCGAACTGCCCAAGATGGCGCTGCTGCCTTGCCACGCCTTCTTCCAGTTCCATGTGGCGGACCAGCGTCTGAGCTGCCAGCTCTACCAGCGCAGCGCCGACGTCTTCCTGGGCGTGCCCTTCAATATCGCGAGTTATGCGCTGCTCACCCACATGCTGGCGCAGCAATGCGACCTGGAGGTGGGCGACTTCATCTGGACCGGCGGCGACTGCCACATCTACGACAACCACCACGAGCAGGTGGCGCTGCAGCTGTCGCGCGAGCCGCGGCCCTACCCCAGCCTCTTGATCAAGCGCCGGCCGGAGTCGATCTTCGACTACGAATTCGAAGACTTCGAGGTCCAGGGTTACGACCCGCACCCCGCCATCAAGGCGCCGGTGGCGGTTTGATCGCCAGCCGCGCGCAGCTTGTGGGCCTGGTCGGCCTGACGCTGGTCTGGGGCCTGAACTGGCCGCTGATGAAATTCTCGCTGCGCGAGTTGAGCCCGCTGCATTTCCGCGCCTTCACCATGACCGGCGGCGCGCTCATGCTGCTGGCCTGGTACCGGCTGCGCGGCGTGCCGATGCGGCTGCCGCGAGAAACCTTCTGGCCGGTGGTGATGCTGGCGCTGCCCAATATTTTCGGCTGGCACCTGTTCTCGATCCTGGGCGTGCAGGAACTGGCCTCGGGCCGTGCCGCCACGCTGGGTTTCACGATGCCGATCTGGACCGTGCTGCTGGCCGCGCTTTTCTTCGGCCAGGGCCTCACGCGCCGCGCGCTGGTGGGCATGGCCAGTGCCGGCGCGGCGGTGGCGCTGCTGGTGGCGCACGAGGTCACCGCGCTGGCCGGTCGGCCGCTGGGCGTGCTGTGGATGCAGCTGGCCGCGGTGTCGTGGGCGCTGGGCACGATCCTGATGCGGCGCAGCACGCTCAAGCTGCCCACCGAGGCCCTCACGGTGTGGATGATGGGGCTTTCCAGTGCCGGCTTCTGGGTCGTCGCCACGGCTCTGGAGCCCTTTCCTTCCTGGCAGTTCAGCGCGCCGATGTGGGCCGCGCTGGCCTGGGGCGCGGCGGTGAACTACGGCGTGGCGCAGGTCATCTGGTTCGGCCTGGCGCGCGAGCTGCCGCCGCAGGCCAGCACCTTCGCCATCATGGCCGTGCCGCTGGTGGGCACGTTGTCGGCGGCCTTCATCGTGGGCGAGGTGCCCGCGCTGCTGGACTTCATTGCCGCTGGCTTCATCATGCTGGCCATCGCCAGCGCGCTGCTGCCGAAGCGGCCAGGTGGGCGCACCTGAGGGCTGGCCTGGCGCAGGGGTTGGTGGGTCGTCAGTGCGCTTGCGGCCATCTGTTGGCGCTCGCAACGGAAGGTTGGACGTCTGTACCAGACTGGTAACTGTCGCTCGGATTTGGCAGACGAATGTCGGCCGGAGCCGATAACTGACGTTGGTCGGTTCCTCCGGCGGCTGTCCGCTGTACCTCGGAACTTGACTTTGGGCGGCGGGATGCGTCGGCGGGTTACCGACTCTGCAACGCGGTCCTGCCAACGACTGCTCCCACAAGCTGCAATCGGTCGCTGCCGACCCATATCAGCCCATCGACGCGCTCCGAAGCTGGCGGACGACCGGCCCGGATTCTTCACGTTCCGCATCTACGAAGCTGCCGTTCATGGCCTACGGCGGTCGGCCAGGAAATATTGTTCACCGACGACGCGTGGCCGTCGTTACAACACTGGATCCCGGCACTCAGCTTTCGCGGCGGAGTGACGGCTGCCGCCGAAACCTGCTGCTCGCCACTCGCTGGGTCAATCGGCTCCTTGGCTCAAAAACCTGACTTATACCCCCACGTCTGCGGAACAGTTGCGAGGCGATCGAAGCGATGGAGTCCAACGACGACGCCTACCCTCCGCGAACTGAAGCGACAAACCGATCAGAGCATCGCGGCGGTGCACGTATCGCTTACCCACCAGCGCGATGGCGCGACGAAGACAAAGATCGAAACGGAGCCACAGCGCCAGGATGCGAGGCCGTGTGACGCATGCCAGGCCCGCCGGGCCCCTAATCCGTCCCGTAAGGCCGGTGCGCGCGGCAGGGCTGCAGGACAGCGGCCGTGACCATGGCGTTCTGCACCGCGTGACGGTTGCCCATCAGTACGCTGCGCGAATAGCGCCGCGTGCCTGCTGGAGCTGACGCTGCCGGCGCGAGCGCGCGACGGTCCCTGGGCGGCGGTGCTCGCCGCGGCCCCTCGGCCAGATTGGGCCGGAGAGCCGGCAGCCGCACCGCCGAGCTGGGTGGGTTTTCCGCCTCGGCCACAGCCTCTGCGCCGCGCTCGACTTCCGAGTCTGCCATTGTCTGCCGGCGCCGTTGCCGGCGCACGAATTGCGCGAGCCCGACCAAGCCGACGATGAGCAGGAAGATCAGTTCTGCGGGCAGACCACTCACGGCGCACTTCCTTTACTTCTTCGGACCCGCGGCAGAGTCGTCCCCAGTGTTCGCTATCTCCTCGCGCATCGAGGTGTCGGCCTGCAGGTTCTGCATGCGGTAGTAATCCATGATGCCCAGGTTGCCGGCGCGGAAGGCTTCGGCCATTGCGCGCGGCACCTCGGCCTCGGACTCGACCACCCGTGCGCGCATCTCCTGCTCCAGCGCCACCGCCATCGCGCGGCGCTCTTCGGCCTTGGCTTGCGCGATCTGTTTGTCGGCGTTGGCCTGGTCGATCTGCAGTTTGGCGCCAATGTTCTCGCCCACGTCCACGTCGGCGATGTCGATCGACAGGATCTCGTAGGCGGTCCCGGCGTCCAGCCCCTTGGACAGGATGTGCTTGGAGATGTGGTCCGGGTTCTCCAGCACATTCTTGTGGCTCTGCGCCGAGCCGATGGTGCTGACCATGCCCTCACCCACGCGGGCGATGATGGTCTCTTCGCCGGCGCCGCCCACCAGGCGGTCGATGTTGGTGCGCACCGTGACGCGCGAGACGGCCATGAGCTGGATGCCGTCCTTGGCCACTGCGGCGATGCGCGGCGTCTCGATCACCTTGGGCAGCACCGACATCTGCACCGCCTCCAGCACGTTGCGGCCGGCCAGGTCTATGGCGGCGGCGCGCTTGAAGGGCAGAGGGATGTTGGCCTTGTCAGCCGAGATCATGGCGTTGACGATCCGCACCACGTTCCCGCCAGCCAGGAAGTGCGCCTCTAGGTCGTTCAGCGAGATGTCGATGCCGGCCTTCACTGCGCTGATGCGCGCCGTGACGATGGTGGTGGGCGGCACACGCCGCAGCCGCATGGCGATGAGCGTGAACAGGCCCACGTAGGCGCCCGAGGCCCAGGCTGCGATCCACAGCGGGATCGGCACCAGGTACAGCAGCAGCGCCAGGAAGACGAGCACCACCACGAGCAGCCCGAAGCTGCCCATCAAACCTGCCATCAATTCACTCATGTCTGTTCACCCTGGGTTTGGATGCGCGCGCGGCGCACCACGATACGATTGCCGTCGACGCGCATCACTTCGATGCGCTCGCCGATGTCGATCAACACGCCGTCGGCGACGACGTCGACGCGTTCACCTTCGATCTCGGCGATGCCCGCCGGGTGCAGCGGCGTGGCCGCCAGCCCCTGCTTGCCGAGCCAGCGCAAGTCGGTCTCCGGTGCCGAACCGTGCGAAGGCCCGGCGCCCAGGTCGGTCTGCAGGACGAGGCGGCGCGCAAACGGCAGCGTGGGCACGAAGCGCATCAGCACCAGGCTGGCCACCAGGCCCGCCGACAGGGCGATGAAGATGCGCGTCACGGCCTCGACGATGACCGCCGCCGTGTCGCCCGGCCCGGTCATGCTCAACGCCAGCGCACCCAAAAGCGCAACGATGCCCAGTCCCCCGGCAATGCCGAAGCCGGGCAGCACGAAGATTTCCAGCGCCAGCAGTAACAGCCCGCCGGCAACCAGTAGCACCTCTTCCCATCCGGCCAGCTGTACCAGCCAGTGGCCGTAGAAGAACAGCGCCAGGCTGCCGATGCCCAAGCCACCGGCGAAGCCAAAGCCGGGTGTGCGCAACTCGACCAGGATGCCGACCATGCCAGCGCTGATGAGCAACGAGCTGACCACTGGGTGCGTCAGGAAACGCACCAGCTCCTCGGCCCAATGTGGTGTCGCCGGGCGCAGCTCGGCGCCGGCCAGGTCCAGTCTTTCGAGCACCGCCTCGATGCTGTCGGCGCGGAAGTCGGCCACCTTCAGCTTCAAGGCCTCATCGGTGGTCAGCGTCAGCAACTTGCCCTTTTCGATGACATCGGCCACCTCCACGTCGGCGTCGACCATGGCCTCGGCCAGCGCCTGCGGCCGCTTGCGTGTCTCGGCCGTGGCGCCAAACTCCTTGCGCACGTAAGACACGGTTTTCTCCTGCACCGGCTGGGCTGCGCCGCCAGGTGCACCCGCCAGCACCGGTGCGGCCGCGCCGATGGTGCTGCCGGCCGCCATGACCACGGTTTCGCTGGCCAGTGCGATCAGCGCACCGGCGGAAATGGCGCGCTTGTTGACGAAGGCCACCGTGCGCAACTTCGATTCCAGCAGTGCGTCACGAATTTGCACCGCGGCGTCGACGCGGCCGCCGAAAGTGTCAATCTCAAGGATCACCGCCGCCGCACCCGCCTGCTCGGCGTCCTTGAGCACGCGCGCCACGAAAGGCGCCAGCCCAAGATCGATCACCCCTTCAATGGGCACCACGTACACCACCTGGCGCTGCGACGGCGCCTGCGCGGCGGCAAAGTGTGCCGCCATCCCGAGCGTCAGCAGCACCACACTGACCACCCATGTCAGCAAACGCGTGAACATCCTGCTCCTTAGACCATTGACCGAAGTGCCTGCGGCGCAGTGCATGGATCGAATCGACATCTGAGAGTTTGGAGCAGATCGCATGTCAAGGTCTGCTTCAGGGCTTGCGGATGAGTTCGATCCGTTCCTCGAGTGCGGCATCCTGGCGCACGGGTCTCCTACGCCTGCGCTGCAGTGAGTACGGGCACGACAAGCCGCCCGAAGTCAACCGCAAGCGCTGGGGGTTCTGCCCATCGCCAAGCGCTGCACCACATGCAGGACCGGCGTGACCAGCTCGTGCTCCGCGGCCAGAAGCGCGCGCAGCGGGATCGGCAACGACAGCACCCACTGACGCACCGGCACGTGGAGGATGATGTGATCCATGAGGTGCACTCCGGTCTGCAACATCCGCCGTGCGCCGCAATCTGGGCTATCACAGGCCATTCCGAGGGTACCGCGGGCCGGTCCCGAGCTCGTCTTGGGCGTTGCGGAGGGCGTTAAAAAACACCCATGCTCGAAACGACCCTTGCAGCACTACCTGCGAGCGCAGCCTAGCGTTCGAGGCCAGTGTGCCGCGGTGCGCTCAGCGGGGGTCCGCTCACTTCGCGGAGCGAAGTTATGCGGACACCAAACGACTCAGAGGCAGGTGTGGCCGTGGCACAAGCGCAACCAGCCGCTGCGTGAACTCCAGCGGCGACCTCACGAGGTGCGCGGTACCGTCTCGCCAAAGCGGTCTTGCGCTTGACACGGGAAACACGGGTACCCGTTGGGCCGACTGGCAGGCACCTCGGGATAAGGCCCAGGGCTTGCGCATGCAGCGTCTGGAAACCCAGGGGCAAACCGTGGCGCGTCTGGTTGCAGGCCACGCCCGCGCGCCGACAAGAAAAAACCCGCTGGTCTGTGAAACGGGCCGGCGGGTTTGGGCTTTGAGCGCTGCCGAGGCAGCGCTCTACATCAGGCTGCCGGCAGCAGCACCGAATCAATGACGTGAATCACGCCGTTCGTGCAGCCAATGTCGGTCTTGACGACATTGACTTCGCTATTGAGCTTCACACCGCCCTGGGTGCTGATCTTCAACCCGCCCCCATTGACGGTGGTGGCCGTCTGGCCGTCCATCTTCATGACGTCGGCGGCCATCACCTTGCCGGCGACAACGTGGTAGGTCAAGATGGCCGTGAGCTTGGGGATGTCTTTCAGCAGGCTGTCCACCGTGCCGGCGGGCAGCTTGGCAAAGGCTTCGTCGCTGGGCGCAAAGACGGTGAAGGGGCCGGTGCCCTTCAGGGTGTTGACCAGGCCGGCGGCCGTGACGGCAGCCGCCAGAGTCTTGAACGAGCCAGCGGCGACTGCAGTATCGATGATGTCATGCATGTGAAATTCCTCGGTTGTCAAAAAAACTTTATCCGAAATTCACCAATTAACTTTCAGCGTGTGAATTGAACGAACGTCACGACCTTAGACCCTTTCGTTCAGAGGCGGGGCTGAAGGGTTACTGCGGCCGTCGGGTGCTTTCCAAGCACTGCAAGCCGGTGCGCAACAATCGCAGGGAGAAAGTCAGGGTGCACCGAAGCGGCCGAGGAGACCCGCCCCGGGCTCATCCGCAGGCTGCAGCACCGGTTGGCTGACCTTCAGTTTCTCGGTGCGCCTATCCCCTGGTCAACGAGCGACCGCAGCCTGGCGTCTACCCCGACTGCCAGTCGGCCGGCGGCAAACGTCACCGAGGGGCAGCTTGATGGCCCCTTAACCCAGCGCTCACTGTCAATTGCCGACCCTTCGGCGGCATGACAGCAACCCTAGTCGCTTCAGGCAACTCACGCTTGGCATCCACCTACGATGCCGTCGGATGCATGTAGGGACGAGGAGCGCATGAATGCGTATTGACCTCGGCGTCTTCAGCCAGGATGAGCTCGACCGTTTGGCCAACATCCTTGACATACAAACGCGGCACGCTCGTTCGGCAAACCCTGGGCGATGTTTTCACGCAGACCGTGGTCAGCTTCCACAAGCTATCAACCTGACCTCAAAAGGTCAGGCGCTGTGCTTCAACTTGGAACCGCGATGGGAAACCGACGGCTGCCCATTCCGGTTGGTGTCGCAGGCACCCGGGCGGCCGACCGGCATCACCGCAGACTGAGACAATCATGCAATGCCCACACCCGCCCGAACCCGCGTCAAAGCTTGCGCGCTCTGTCAAGTGGTCAGTACCACGCTGTACCGTGTCGTGCATGATGCTCCGAACAACTGGCTGCTGATTTGTTCTCTTTGCCGGGCTAAGGTTGAAAGCCGACCGTCGTACCGCTACGGCGGAACGTGGAAAGCTGAAAAACGGCACTGATTCGATGTACTGAATGCCAAGCCAGGTCAAGCCCCATGTCAACTGCAATCCAGTAACCGCGTCCAGCTGCCGAAGGCTTGACGCGCGGTCGTCAGCGCTGCGGCGTTCGGTGGCGCGCCTGATGCCGATAGCCACCCTTCAAGGCAATCGGTCGCATCGCAGCATGCTTTGTTTTCCGGCCCTGTGCGCGGTCGCGCCACAGGCGGAATGATCCCGGCTCCGGCTGCTGACGCATCAAGGCGATCACCGCGGCTTCGTCCAGTCCAAACTGGGTCTCGATCGCCTCGAAGGCGGTACGCTCCTCCCAGGTCATCTCGATGACCCGGGACACGTCAGCAGCATCGAGAGCGCGGGCCGGCTTCGGCATGTCGCATGGTGAGCACCAGCCGGCCCACCGATCTGTACCAATTCCAGCCTTCACCAGCCTGCCTGGCTACTTGCTTCGCTACGATAATCCGATGGACACTCTTTGGATTTGGCTCTCCACCGTGAGTTTCACGCTGCTGCTCGGCGCGACGCTGGTGCTCGGCTACGCGAACTCGCGGATCGTGCGCCTTGCCGAGGTCGTGCGCCGCACGTCGGCCGAGCGCGCGCCGCGCGTCTCGATCATCGCCCCGGCTTTGAACGAGGAGCGCAATCTCGAAGCCGCCGTGCGCTCGCTCGCGCGACAGGACTACCCCGACTACGAGATCGTGCTGGTCGACGACCGCTCGACCGACGCGACGCCGCAGATACTGATGCGGCTCGAGCGGGAGATCCCGAATCTGCGCGTCGTGACCGTGCGCGAGCTGCCGCCGGGCTGGCTCGGCAAGAACCACGCGAACATGCTCGGCGCGCGCGCCGCGACCGGCGAGATCCTCGTGTTCACCGACGCGGACGTGGTGTTCGCGCCGTCGACGCTCGACCGCGCGGTCGCGCATCTCGAGCGGCACGGGCTCGATCACCTGGCCGCATCGCCGGGAACCGTGATGCCGGGCCTCGTCAACCAGTTCACGCTGTACTTCGGGCTGATGTTCACGCTGTACGTCCGGCCGTGGCGCGCCCGGAACCCGCGCAGCCGCGCGCACGTCGGCATCGGCGCGTTCAACATGGTGCGCGCGGCGGCCTATCGGGCGGTCGGCGGACACGAGCCGATCCGCCTCCGTCCGGACGACGACCTGAAGCTCGGCAAGGTGCTGAAGCGCGCGGGGTTCCGGCAAGACTTCGTCGCAGGCCGCGGCGTGATCGAAGTCGAGTGGTACGCGAGCTGGCGGCAGGTGCGTGACGGCCTGATGAAGAACCTGTACGCCGGGGCCGAATACCGCACGTGGCTCGTCGCTGTAGGCGTGCTGGGCCACGTGCTGCTGCTCGCACTGCCGCCGTTCGCACTGCTGTGGACTGACGGGCTCGCGTGGTGGCTGAACCTCGGCAGCGTCGTGCTGTTCCTGTGGCAGGGCGCCGCTGCGTCGCGCGGCTTCGGCACGGCCTGGTGGGCCGGCGTGCTGCTCCCGCCGCTGGCGCTGTTCGGCGCTTATCTCATGGTGCGCGCGACGTGGCTGACGCTGCGCAACGACGGGATCGACTGGCGCGGCACTCATTACCCGCTTGCCGAATTGCGCGCCAACGTCGTTTGATTCGCCGCGAGGGGCGCGGCCCGGATTGCCGTCAGCATGAGCCGCAACGTTCCCTGCCCAACACGGCGCCCCGTGCGAGTCCGGTGCCGGTCCGCCCGCAGCCGCGCCCGCGGACGCACGGCTCGCGCCGGAGCTCAGCGCTGCAGGTCGCCGAATTGCAGGCGCAGGCGATCGATCTCGGCGTTGGCGCTGACTTGCGCCGTGATGTCGTACTGAACGCCCAGGTAGTAGACCAGCCGCCCGTTGCGATCGACGAGCGGACGGATCGACAAGCAATTGAAGAACATTTGGCCCGATTTGCGGTAGTTGCGCAGAGTCACCTCGACGCCGCGATGCTCCTTCAGAGCCGAGCGGATCGTTTCAAGCTCTGGTTGATCGCGGTCGCTGCCCTGCAGAAACCGGCAATTGCGACCCACGATCTCCGCCCGCGAATATCCCGAAATCCGCTCGAAGGCGGCATTTGCATAGACGATCGGCGTGTCCTCCTGATCCGGGTCGGACAGCGTGACGCCATTGACGCAAGTGTCCAGGATTTGGGCGAGGACGAAGGGGATGAGTGCGTCATCCTTGGTAGCGAGAAAGTCCATGGTCTGCCTCAGTTGAGGTGGTGTCTGATCAGGCGCAGCTGGCGTTTGCGAAAGGGCTTGGGGCGTAGTTTGTAACTGAGCTTCGAGCAGCTGTTTGAGATTGCCGACAACCCCTCGCGCTCCATCCGCGATCGCCAAGCGAATGAGCTTCTCGAAAGGCCGCATGAAAAAGTCGACTTTCAACAACTCGAAGGAGAAGGTGAGCTTCGTCGTCGCCCCGACGGCGTCGAGTTCGAAGCTCAGCCGGAATGGTTGCGAGATGCCGGTGATCTGCAAGCGGCGGTCGCGGTCGCACGCCGTCACACGGAAGGTCGAGGTTGACCGCCGGCCCTGGTCAACGCGGGTTTGCTCGGCCATGAAACCGACCCGCAGCACGCCTTCGCTTAGTGGTCGCAGTGACTGGACTTCAGGCGACCAACGGGGGTAGTTCGTCAGGAAGTCTTCAACGATGAAGCTGAACACCGTGGATACCGGCTGCCGGATCGTCGCGCTCGCCTCGCCTCGGATCATGCCTTTTCCCTCGACCCCGCCGTGCTCAGCGACAGTTTAAGCCAACAAGATTTGGAATCAACTCATGAGGCCTGCTGTGCTGTCGCGCAGCCTTGAAGCCGTTCAGTCGGACCACTGCATGGCACCCGCCCCCCCCCGGCTACAGAACTCTGACCACCCTGCGGTCGGGCAACTTGCGAAAATCGGTAAGTGTCAGCAGTTGTGGCCAGGCAAGCCGGCGCCAGCTCTGCCACAGCCGCTCGCCCACGGCCGGCAAGGACTTCAGCACGTCGCAAGGCGCCATCTGCGTCATGAAGAGCTGGAACACGCCCTCCTTGGCTCCCGCGAGGGCCTGGCTCGCGAGCACGGTCCTGCCGGCGACCATGTAGGTGTCGAGGTCGCCGAATGCGATCAGCACCGGCTTGCTACTTGGCTGATAGGGCTTCAAGGGTGCGCCCTCGAGTAAACGGATGACGTTGATCGCCGCCAGCTCGCCCATGTCGATGGCGTTGTAGGCCTGCTTGGGCACCGCATTCGGAAGCTGCGCTGAATCCCCGATCACAAACGTTCTGCTGGCGTGGCGGCTTTGAAGCGTCTGATGCACGTCGGCCCAAATGTGCGGCGGCCGTGCCAGGCCCGATTGCTGCAGCAACTCGGGCGCTGTCAGCCCCGCCGTCCACAGGGTCAGTTCTGAATGCAGCCGCGTGCCATCGTCGAGGTGAACCCCTTTGGCGGATACGCTGGCAATTCGGGCACCGGTATGGAACTGCACTGCATGGGGGTGGCACAGGCGCCGCAGGTCGGCGTCCAGCACGGGGGGTAGTCCGGGCAGCAGCCGCTCGCCGGCTTCGACCACCTCGACCGACAGGCTGGGAACATCGCGGTAGCGGCGCAGGATCTCGCCCAGCGCCTCGATGCCCGAGATGCCACCCCCGACGATCACGATGTGAAGCGGCCTGCCCTGCTGCACCAATGTGCGCAGCCGCTGCTCGATCAGCACGGCATCGGCAATGCTGCGACAAGGCAGTGCGTGGCGGTCAACGCCCGGGATGTCGTGCGTGTTCCACCGCGCGCCCACCGCGACGATGCAGGCGTCGAAGCTCAGCTCGTGGCCCCCGGCGGTGCGCAAGCGCTTCCTGGCCGGGTGTAGTTCGGTCACCCGGTCCTGCAGGAACCGGTGCCCGGCCTGCTCCACGATGGCCGCCCGGTCCAGCCGCAGGCCCTGCGGCGTCTTCACGCTCGACAGGATCTCGTGGATGTTGGGCATCCACTCGAAGTGCGCCGACGGGTCTATCACCGTCACGGCATGCCGTTTCGACAGCTTGATGGCGGCGGTCAGACCGGCAAAGTTGCCGCCAATGACGGCGATGTGATGTCGCAGGGGTTTCATGGCTTTCTGGAGCAGTCGTTTGATTCGACCCAGTATGGCCGACTCCGCCGTGGAGAACACGAGCCTGGTGCGCGCGTCACCGCTCCTGCTGCCACGGGACAGTGGCCAGCGTTGGCGTCCACGGCTGCCCAGGCTCAGTGGCGTCCGAGCTGCAGCGAGCCGCGGCTGCGCTCTTGCCCTCCGCGTTTCGCTCTCCCCCTCCGCATTTGATACCCACCTCACTGTAGTGGTAGCGACGATGTTCGGACTCTTCACATGCTCTTCGCGTTTTACATTCTCTCCGTCAACAACTTTGAGCAAATCGCCATGGATGTCATCTCACTGGGGCAGTTCAGCCTCGTCTCCAACGCCTTCTCACTCACGATTGCCGTGATGGGAGCGGCCACCGTCTTTTTCTTCCTGGGCCGCTCGCAGGTGGCGCCACCCTACCGAACGGCACTGACCGTTACCGGCTTGGTCACGTTGATCGCGCTGTATCACTACGTGCGCATCTTCGCCAGCTGGGAGGGCGCGTACACATTGGTGGACGGCACGATGCAGCAGACCGGCACCAAGTTCAATGACGCCTACCGCTATGTCGATTGGCTGCTGACCGTGCCCCTGCTGCTGGTCGAGTTGATCCTCGTGATGCGCCTGTCGGCCGCAGAAACCCGCGCCAAGGCGACCAAGCTGGGACTGCTCGCCGCGCTGATGGTCGTGTTGGGCTACCCCGGTGAAATCTCGTCGGACCCGGGCACCCGCTGGCTGTGGTGGTCGCTGGCGATGGTGCCGTTCATCATCATCGTCTACGACCTGTACATAGGACTGAAGGCTTCGATCGCTTCGCAGCCCAACGAAGTCCGTTCGCTGGTGAGCGCAGCACGCACGCTGACGGTGGCCTCCTGGCTGTTCTATCCGGTGGTGTTTGTGTTCCCGATGATCGGCTTCACCGGCGGGGCCGCAACCACTGCCGTGCAGGTGGGCTACACCGTGGCGGACATCGTCGCCAAGGCAGTGTTCGGCGTACTGATCTACATGATCGCCGTACGGAAGACCGAAGTGGAGGCGGGGGTCCCCAAGGCGGCAGTCGCTCACTGACCACTAAAGGGTAACCGCTGCATGACGGCCGCCGCTCTCGCGGCGGCCGACTTCGTATTCCGCATCTTCCGCATTTTCCAAAGGGCATCCACCATGAATCCTGAACTCGCGAGATTGCCCGTGGGGAGCTGGGCCGCGCCCAAGCCGGGGTCCAGCCCAATGCCTCGATGGGTGGCCATGGCACCGCATGCACTGGTCGTCGGTGCTGGCTTTGGCGGCATGTCCGCGGCCTTGCGCCTGCGCGCCAAAGGCTACCGGGTCACGCTGATCGACCGCGGCACCCAGCTGGGCGGTCGGGGGCGGGTCTTCGAGCGCGAGGGTTTCCGCCACGACGCGGGCCCGACCGTGATCACCGCGCCCTTCCTGTTCGAAGAGCTGTTTGCGCTGTTCGGCGAACGATTCTCCGATCACGTCGAACTGGTACCACTAAAGCCGTGGTACCGCTTCTGCTTCGCCGACGGCGACCACTTCGACTACGGCGGTACGCTGGACGAGACGCTGGCAGAAATCAGCCGCATCTGTGCCGCCGACCGCGAAGGCTACCTGCGCCTGCTCGAGCATTCCAAGCGCATCTTCGATGTCGGTTTCACCGAACTCTCCGACAAACCCTTTGACCGCTTCCGCACCATGCTGCGTGTCATCCCCAGCCTGATCCGGCTGCGGTGTGACCGCACCGTCTGGGGGATGGTCAAGACATTCTTGAAAAACGACAAGCTTCGGCAGGCGTTCTCGATCCAGCCCCTGTTGGTGGGTGGCAATCCTTTCGACACCACCAGCATCTACGGCCTCATCCACTACCTGGAACGCGCGCACGGCGTGTTCTTCGCGATGGGCGGCACGGGGGCCATCACGCGCGCACTGGGCGCCTTGATGGAGCGTCGCGGGGTCGAGATTCGTCTGGGCACCACCGTCAATCGCATCCGCGTGGAAGGCGGTGCGGCCAACGGGGTGGAACTGGCCGACGGGCGCGTGATCCCGGCCGACCTGGTGGTGTCGAATGCCGATGCAGCCCACCTGTACACGTCGATGGTGCCCAAGTCCAAGCAGGCCTGGGCCTCGAAGTTGAAGTTGTCAGCAGCGAGTTATTCAATGGGTCTGTTCGTCATGTACTTCGGCACGCGCCGCACCTACCCGGATGTGGCCCACCACACCATCTGGCTGGGCGAACGCTACCGCGAGTTGCTCGACGAGATCTTCAACCAGAAGGTCTTGAGCGACGACTTTTCGCTGTACGTGCATCGGCCCACCGCCACGGACCCCAGCTTTGCGCCCGAAGGTTGCGACAGCTTTTATGTGCTGTGCCCCGTGCCCAACCTGCAAGCCGACATCGACTGGGCGGTGGAAGGGCCGCGGCTGCGCGACCGCATCGTCGCCGCGCTGGACCGCACCATCCTGCCCGGGCTGGCCGACACCATCACCGCCGAGTTCAGCATGACGCCCAAGGACTTCAAGCACGACTACCTCAGTGTCAACGGCGCCGGCTTTTCGGTGGCGCCGCTGTTCAGGCAGTCGGCCTGGTTTCGATTCCACAACCGCGCCGAAGGCATCCGCAACCTGTACCTGGTCGGCGCAGGCACCCACCCGGGCGCCGGGCTGCCCGGTGTGCTGTGTTCGGCCAAGGTGGTCGATGCGCTAGTGCCCGCGGCTGCATTGGTCGCGCGCCAGGAGCAGCAGGCCGCATGACGCCGGTTCGCCCAGCCGCAAGCACTCCGCTGGCCGCTCAACCCGCCTGGACGGTCGCCGACGCACTGCTGGCAAAACGTGGTCACAGCTTTCATTTGGCACGGCGCCTGTTGAGCGCCCGGCATGCCGAGCGCGCGACACGGCTGTATGGCTGGTGCCGGCTGATGGACGATCTGGCAGACGAAGGGCCTTCAAAGATGGCCGCCCACGCAGCCTTCGCGGCTGTTCGCGTCGCGCTCAACACGGGTCAGTGCAGCGACCCTGCCACGCGTGACATGTTGATGTTGATGCACGAGTGCGGCATCCCTGCGGCCATCCCGTTGGACCTGATCCAGGGCATCGAAAGTGACCTGGGCACCGTGCGTGTGGCTGACCTGAACGAGCTGCTGGGTTACGCCTACCGCGTTGCGGGCACGGTCGGCCTGATGATGACAGCCGCGCTGGATGTCGCCACGCCGGAGGCCCTTCCACACGCCATTGACCTGGGCATTGCGATGCAGCTGACCAACATCTGCCGCGATGTGCGGGACGATGCATTGCTGGGCCGCCGCTATCTGCCGGCCAGCCTGGTGGGCGCTGTCGAACCCGCGGCTCTGATCGAACCCGTGGGTGAGGTGCGGGCGAACGCCATGCACGCGATGCGCACGCTGCTGGATGTGGCCGACCGCCACTACGCCAGTGGCGAGCAGGGCCTGCGTTACCTGCCTGCGGGCGCGCGCGCCGGCATCCTGGTGGCGGCACGCGTATACCGCGAAATCGGGGTGGTGCTGCGGCGGCGTGAGTTCGACTGCTGGTCTGCCCGCGCACGCGTGGGGACTGCGGCGAAGGCCGCCATCGCATTGAGCGCATTCAGCGGCACCGCCGCACCGCGGCGACGGCCCGCCGAGGCCCTGACCCATGGGCAGACGCTGCATCGGCAGCAGCGGGCAGGCCCGACCTGGGCGATGGGGGCCGACCTTGGCCGCTGAGCTGGACCTGTTGGTGCTGGGCGGCGGTTGCGCCGGGCTGAGCCTGGCGCTGCGGCTGGCTGAGCAGCCGGGTCTGTGCCGGCGCGTCACGGTGCTGGAATCGCGCCCGGCCTACCGCCACGACCGCAGCTGGTGCTTCTGGCGCACAGGGCCCCACCGCTTTGAGGCGCTTGTCAAGCGCAGCTGGGAAACGGTGGCACTGCAATCGCAAGGCCGCGAGGTGCGTGTTGACTGCAGCCGCACGCCTTACCAGCTGCTGGAAGCGGGCGACTTTTACCGGCACGCCGTGGCCGCTGCCCATGCCAACCCTGCCGTGCAGCTGCATCTTGGGGTTCGGGTGCTGGGCTCACCGCAGCCTGTGGCAGATGGCTGGCGTGTCGAGACGACAACCGGCAGTTTGACCGCCCAGCGGGTCATCGACACACGCCCGTCCATGGTGCCCAGGCTTGGCAATGCATCGCTGTGGCAGTCGTTCCTGGGCCACGAGGTGGTGTGCGACCGCCCGGTGTTCAACAACAACCGCGTTGAATTGATGAACTTTGCGGACGAAGTCGCTGGTGCGGTGGCCTTCACCTACTTGCTGCCGCTGACCAGCCACCGCGCCTTGATCGAGACCACCTTCTTTGACCCGCGGCCGCACACGCCCGCCGATCTGTTGCACCGCCAACAGCGGGTCGTGCAACAGCTGTGTGCGGGTGCGGCCCATACGGTTGTGCGCACCGAGTCGGGCATCTTGCCCATGGGCATCGCGGCCCCACTTACTGAACTGGGCCCCGGCCATTGGCGCGTCGGCTTGATGAGCGGCGCGGCCCGCCCCGCCACGGGCTATGCCTTCCAGCGCATTCAGCGCTGGGCAGACGACTGCAGCGCAGCTTTGCGTTGCGGGCACGACCCGGTCGGGCACGCGCCTGATCCCTTGTTGACCCAGTTCATGGACCGGCTGTTTCTGGATGTGCTGCGCAACCACCCAGAGCGCGGACCCGAGCTCTTCATGCGCTTGTTCGGCCGAGCTCCTATCCCACGCATCGTTCGCTTTCTCAGCGACCGTCCCACCTTGTGGGATCGCGCTGCGGTAGCTTCTGCCTTGCCAACGGGCTTGTTCCTCGGCCAGCTGATGCGCTCGGTACCGCGCAGGATGGTACGGACGCAGCTCACATGAGCCCAGGCCTGCGGCTGCAGGGTGGGGTGTTCAGCGTGCTGGCGCTGGCCTGTGCCCTTGCATTTGTCTTGGCGTGGGTCACTGTCGGGTTGGACGGCTCAAGCCTGGCGCCCATGGATGAACTGTGGCTGGCGGCCGCGCTGATCGCCGTGCTCGGCATGCCCCATGGGGCCCTGGATGCGGTGTTTGCTCGCAAGCTGCTGGGCGTCAAGGGCCTGCTCGGCTGGGCCGCGTTCTCATTGGCGTATGTCGGCCTGGCAGCGCTTGTCGTGGCTCTCTGGGCGCTTGAGCCCACGCTGTTCCTGTGTGGCTTCTTGCTCGTTTCCGCACTTCACTTCGGGGGCGATCTGCCAGCGCGCACTGTCTGGGTCACACGCGCCCTGTACGGTGGCGTCATCATCGTCCTGCCAGCCCTGATGCATGCCCATGAATTGCAGCGCCTGCTGGGCATGGTGGCGGGCCCGGCCAGCGCGGCGGTTGTTACGCCGGTGTTGGCCCAGATGGCGCTTCCCTGGCTGGGGGCGACAGTGGTGGCGGGTGTTCTGCTGGCCCTGACATCACGGCTCGCGGCACTGGAGCTGACCGCGCTTGCGGCCGTGGCCGTGTCGGCGCCACCCTTGCTCTCGTTCACTGTCTACTTCTGTGCGATGCACAGCCCGCGCCACATTCTGCGGACGCTTGGCAGCTTCCCGGCGAGCGAGCTTCGCCAGACCCTGGCGATGGCACTGTGGCCGACGCTGGCAGTGTTTGTGGTGCTCACCGCGCTGGTGGCGACGGCAGCGCTGGGTTGGCAGTCGATCGGCACATCGGCGCAGACCTGGGTCATGCAAGTCGTATTCGTTGGTCTGGCCGCGTTGACGCTACCTCACGTGGTGTTACTGGAAAGAGCGCGGCGAGCGGGACTGCCGCTGCCGTGACGGCAATACACTGAACCCTAGACCGGATGCGCAACGACGCACTACGACCGCTTGACCAGCGGCAACCAGGACCCCCCGATCAATGAAATCTCCCGCAGTGCCTGTTGAGCCCCCAAGCGACGGGCTGTATCGCATCGCCACGGTGTCCAAGATCACGGGCATTCCTGTGCCGACCATTCGGGTATGGGAGGCTCGCCATGCTGTGGTGCAGCCCACGCGCACCGAAGGCAATGTGCGTTTGTACAAACGCGCCGACATCGAACGTCTGCGCCTGATCAAGGCGGCTGTGGATGCAGGGCATGCGATCGGCACCCTCGCCCCGTTATCGGACCGCCAGATCAAGGCGAGGTTCCAGGAGGCGTCTGTCGGTGTGACCAAGGCGCGTGAAGGGGCCTGCAAGGTCCTTGTGTTCGGCGCGCCCTTGGCTGCAATGCTGAAGGCGGCATGGCAGGAGCGTTCGGATGTTCGGCTCCTGGGGAACAAGTCTTCGCTGCCGGAACAGCCCGATGCCGATTTCCAGACCTTCCCTTCAGCGGACGCAGTCATCATCGACGCACCGGTGGTGAGCCACGCTTTGCCTTCGATCGTTCGAGCGCTGCGGGCGGCGACGAAGGTTCCCATGGTCATCGTGGTCTACAGCTTCGCAAATCGCCAATTACTGGCCCGACTTGATGCCGCCAACGTGATTGCGCTGACAGCACCCACGGACCCGGCTCAACTGGCCCGCATCTGTCAGCTCGGGCTGGCTGTTGATCCTGTGCCGCCGACGGCGTTTTCAGAGATGCTGATGCATTCAGCGCCAGAACGGCGCTACGCCGATGCGTTTCTGTTACAGCTTAGCCAAATGCCTTCGAAGGTGCAATGCGAATGCCCAAACCATCTTGCAGACCTTTTGATCAAGCTGACCGCGTTCGAGCGCTACAGCCTTGAATGTGAAAGCACCAACGTCAAGGACGCAGCGATGCACGCCATGATGTACAGCGCCAGCGGTCACTGTCGTGAATTCCTCGAAGAGGTTCTGCGGCGCCTGATGATTCATGAAGGCATTTCGGAGCCGCGCACCTGAACACCGAGGACCGCACAGGCATGTGCTGGAGTAACTGACGGCCAGCCGGCCGCGAGCTGCGGTTGGACACAGGGAACCCCAACGCTCTCGCGCCGACATCCCGTGTTTTCGAGGGACTCAATCCATGATGAATCGTCTGATTTGGGTGAGCAAGCCTGCGGAAGCGCAGACGCCATTGCTGACTGATACGGTCCTGCAGCAGGCACATGTGTGGAACGCCGAGAACGGGATCACGGGAGTGCTGTGCATGGGACGAGGCGTCTTCCTGCAGATAATGGAAGGCGAGCGTTCAGCAGCGACGCGCTTGTATGCACGTATTTCTGCGGATCCGCGCCACAAGGACCTGGAGTTGATCCACTGCGAGAGCATTGCCGAGAGGCGCTACGGTCAATGGTCTATGGCCATGGTCAGCTTGTCTGACGTGGATCCGCAGATCCGGATCGTGTGGAGCAGCAGGCCGGCGCTGGCTGGCGCATCAACGGCTGTCTGGTCGCGGTCGCCAGTGGAAGGTCTTCAACCTGATGCCGCGTCGCACGGCCGCAGGCTGAATGCTACCGAGTGTGCGCGCCGGTGTTGTGTTGCAGGCGTCACAAGCAGACCGCCAAGGCCCGTTGTCCCGACTTTGGGCCGCACGAGCATCCGGCTTTTCATCATTGCGAGATCAGGATGAACCTGTTCAACAGACTCCCCTGGCTTTATGCGGTCGCCGCCGGGATGGGAGCATCAGATCTTGCGGCGCCTGCCGGCCACCAAGCTGTGGGGCACGCTGCTGCCGCTGGGGCTGGCAGCCTTGAATCGCGCGCTGGCACCGGCCGCCGCTGAGTGCAGCGCCGCCGCAGCCGCGTTGCTGCTGTGGGACTACACGATGTTCGGCGTTGTCGTGCTGCACTGGATTGTGGTGTTGACCCCAGAGCTCGGCTACTTCACCGTCAGGGTGATGAAAGGGCAGGCGTATGTGGCCGACGCCTACCCACTACCGACCGATACCGATCAGACGTTGACGCGGCGCTGAGCGATGTCGGCGCCAGGTTTGTTGAAGCTGGCGATGTAATTGACGGAGAGGCTCCGCGTCCACCATGCGCGATGTACGGCAGGGAAGTAGGCCATGCCACGGCGCTCGCTAGGGGTCAGCCCGCACGCGCTTGCAGCTTGCTTTGACTCATCGGGTCTGACGAACTCCGTCCAGTGGTGCGTGCCCCAGGGCAACACTCGAAAGACCATTTCGGCGCCGACGATCGCTACCACGTAGCTGAGCAACGTGCGGTTGATTGTCGACGCTATAAGCAGCCCTCCCGGTGCCAGGTGCGCTAACGCATCGCGCACGAAAACTCTCGCATCGTCGACGTGTTCGACGACCTCAAGAAGCAGCAGAGCCACGAAGAACTCATCGTCGCGTAATGCGACATCGGCAATGCGTAAACCCTACAGCGCACCGACTGGACGTCCGAATTTTTGGACGATTTGCTCGAGCACGTAGCCGAGACCCAACTCGTTGACCACGTGCAGTGGGCGCACCAGACCGGTGCGGTTCCACCAAGTGGCGGCGAGACCATTGAATCGTGCGACTTCGTCGCTGCGGGTTGTGCTATTCGGAGTCATGGGCGTAACGTCGACGCCGTGCCTTCAAAGCAAGCGACAGTCTTCACCGCGCCTCGTGAACCTGCGCCGATTGCGCTGCTGCCCACGGAAGTTGTTTCTTTCTTGTAGCGACCGCCCAGTTTCCACGCAAAGCAAAGTACACGCCGCCGACCCAGAGACTGAAGTGCAGATAATCGGTCGTGATGAAAAGCCAGAGGCTTTGTGGCTTCAGAATAACCCAAATGATTCCGGTCATGATGCACGCCATCGTGATGCCGCTCAATCTCGTCAACAGATCGCCAAACTCTGCCGCGAACGGCAGATCGCGGATTTTGTACAGGCTGAGAACGCCACCAACGAGCAGTCCAAAACCTGCGCCCAACTCACCTGCCACCACAACGAACCATGCAAGCCCTGGCAGTCCGACGCCTGCCCCTGCTGCAGGGTCAAATGGCAGTTTGGCCATTCCTTGCTGAATGAACATTGCTGCCAGCGGAAGCCTAAGGAGAATGTGGCTCCAGTCGAAGTCCGGAAGCCCTTGCCAATACTTTGTCAGAAGCGCTTTCATCGTCTTTCCTTTGGGTTGAATTTCCCAGATCCCCGCGTCAAGTGATTCAGGTCATCCTGCACTGCGACCGAAGATGTCGATACATCGTCGACTTGACGTGTGGCACATTTTGTTATGCTTCGCTGTGGCTCGAAGCAGCGAAGACCTCAACGGGCTGGCTGGCGCGCCTTGTACGCCAAGGTCCCCAGGGTCAAAATCAACACGATTCTCGCCAAGGACACCGAAGCCAACGCGGCGAGGCCGTCTTTCGATACGAATAGCAATTGAAATACGTACACGATCGTCTCCAGGAAGTTTGGTCATCTGGAACTCGAGCCCTTTGTCTGGGACCGCCTCCGCCAAGACAGCAACGCGCGCGCAACCTGGACTGCTTTGCTGAGTCGTACCGCGCTTTCCGCTCTTGATTTGACAGTGCCGGCCGCTTTGCGACCGATCAGTCACAAAGCAACCTTAATAGTACTACGGGTACTTGGTCGGTCGTCCACGTGGCCGAACGCAGCGTCTTGGGTGCCAAGTTGGCAACGCAGACCGCCAACATCACAAAGCCTCTTGGCGCTGCACTGCATTGACCAGGGGGCAGAATTCGGGCAGGAGTAAACAGTTCACGTCGATCTCGCTTTGGCGCAGGACAGTGCCGCGGCGCTGGACTTCGACGATGCTCACCACTACGGGGATCTGTTGCTCTGTTAGTCTCTCCCGGCTTTGTTGCAGCTGGCAGTCTGGGGTGCATCATGGCTCGCCGCGCGAATCGCGTCGAGCGGCACCGGGAGGAACCGTCGCGTCATTCCAAGGTTCGCACACGACTGATTGATGGCAAACGGAGGTTGATCATGGCGCATGTACTCATCATCGGGGCGAGCAAAGGCATCGGCCTGGAAACCGTCCGCAATGCGCTCGAGGCTGGCCATCAGGTGCGCGCTCTGGCGCGATCCGCCACCAGCATCAATCTAATGCATCCGCAACTCGAGAAAGTGCGTGGCAACGCGCTCGTCCGCGAGGATGTCGAGGCTGCGCTGCAAGGCGTGGATGTCGTGATACAGACGCTGGGCGTAGGCTTCACGGAACTGTTCGCGCCAGTGCATCTGTTCTCCGATGCGACCCAAGTGTTAGTTGCCGCAATGGCGGCGCAAGGCGTCAAGCGTCTGATTTGTGTAACCGGATTCGGCGCAGGCGACAGCCGGGACAGCATCAGCGCGCTGCAGCGGCTGCCCTTTCATGCGGTGTTTGGGCGCGCGTATGCGGACAAGAGCATCCAGGAACAATTGATCAAGGAGACAACGCTGGACTGGACGATCGTGCGCCCGGGCGTGTTGACCGGCGGCGCGCGCACGGGACGCTACCGGGCTCTCGATCAGCCATCACAGTGGCGCAACGGCATCATTGCACGTGCCAACGTGGCCGATTTTTGCGTGAAGCAGATCGGCAATCCGGCTAGCGTCCGCAAGGCCTATGTGCTCGTGAATTAGCTCGCTGTCGCATTTGCCGACGTCGCGAGTGTAGGACGCAGCTGCTGAAGGCCGAGATCGCCGCCGGACTGGTGCAGGTGCGCGACGGCGTCAACGTCCGCCAGGCGTTGGAGCAACTGTGCAGCTACATCGCGCGCCCGGCGCTGGCCGACGAACACGTACAAACCAAGACCGACGGGCAAGGGGTGCTCAAGCTCAAGACCCGTTGGCGCGACGGCACCACGCAAGTGGTCATTTCGCCGCTGTAATTCATATGGCGGTTGGCTGTGTCGGTGCCGTGGCTATGACCGCATCCGCTAAGGCTTCGTTAGCAAATAATTTGTGCATTGTTGTATAGCCGGCTAGGCTTGGTGCCCATGCCAGATGGGTCGCCGATCGAGGAGCGCTGGGAGTTAATGCGAGAACGTCTGGACGAGCGACAGCGGCGCACGTACGCGGCGGTCGAGGCCAAGGTCATCGGGCGCGGCGGCATCTCGCACGTGGCGGCTGCAACGGGCTTGACACGCGGCACCATCATGGCGGGCATGCTGGAGCTTGAAGGCAAGTCCAACGAGTTTCTACCCGGTGCAGCGCTGGCTGCCGCGGGATCGGTACGGCGCAGTGGGGATGATCGCAAACCGCTGACGCACAAGGATCCGACGCTGGTGACGGACCTGCTCGCACTGGTCGAGCCGGGCACGCGAGGCGACCCCGAGTCGCCGCTGCGCTGGAGTTGCAAGAGCCTTCGTGTGCTGGCCGAGGAGCTCAATGCGCAGGGCCACACCGTCAGCCACGTGGTGGTCGGCGAACTGCTCAAGGCCCAGGGATTCAGCCTGCAGGGCAACGCCAAGGTCCTTGAGGGCAATCAAAGCCCGGATCGTGACGCGCAGTTCCGCTACATCAACGCCACCGTGGCCCAGGCGTTGTCGCAGGGGCAGTCGGTGATCTCAGTGGACACGAAGAAGAAGGAACTGGTGGGGGCGTTCAAGAACGCCGGCCAGGAGTGGCGCCCAGCGGGTGAGCCCGAGCAGGTCAAGGTGCACGACTTCGTCGATGCCGAACTCGGGCGCGCCAGTCCTTACGGCGTCTACGACATCGGCGCCGACCAAGGCTGGGTCAGGCTACGTTTGCGGTTCAGACCATCCGGCGCTGGTAGTACGCGATGGGCAAGCCCGGCTACCCGGATGCACGCGAGTTGATCATCACGGCCGACGGCGGTGGCAGCAATGGTCACCGGGTCCGGCTATGGAAGCTGGAGCTCAGCCGTCTCGCTAGCGAGATCGACATGAGCATTCGGGTCTGCCACTTCCCTCCGGGCACCAGCAAGTGGAACAATATCAAGCATCGCCTGTTCTCCTTCATCACAATGAACTGACGCGCCAAGCCGCTCATCAGCCACGAGGTCATCGTCAACCTGATCGCCGGCACCAAGACACGCAGCGGACTGACGGTGCGTGCTGAACTGGATACCAACTCATATCCGAAGGGAGTCGTCGTCAGCAAAGTAGACCTCGCAAGCGTACCCATCGAACTCGCAGACTTCCGTGGCGACTGGAACTACTGCATCCGATCGGGGTAAAGGTTCAGGTTGTTTGCTAACAAACCCTAAGGACTGGTTCGCGGCTGGCAATCTCGGCGGTCGCATGCCCGGTTTGGTCCAGCACCGCAATTTCAAGCGAAAGTGAAGCGGTCAGTGGCGTGGCGCTGGTGGCTTCACGCGAGGCTTACAGCCGCTATACATCATACAATTGATCATACGTAGCTGCGGTTTCCAGCCCCAGCGACCGCTTGGTACCCGTCAGTGTGAGTTCGCCGTCCGATGGCCAGCGGCCGGAATCGCTGCAGACCTACCGGCGAGCCGGATAAACGGCGTGTTCGATGACGGCCGAGATGGCGCCGCTGGCGCGACTCCGCGAACATCCTCAGTGCCGGCGAAGTCCACGAGAATTCGCGCCGACCTTGGCCGGCCTCAGTGCCTGCGCCACACACTTGCCAGCCAGGGCTGTTGATCCCGCGGCAGACCCGCCGGACGGTAGAAGTGGTCCAACTCGTCGAAACCGGCGGCCGTCACCAGGGCGCGCCAAGTCGGCCAGTCGTGGAACGCGCCGTAGCGCTCACCGCTCCAGCCCTCCTGTCCATCACCGCGCGGGTTGGAACTGAACAGAACGCCACCCGGTCGCAGGCAGGCATGCAGTTGTCGCAGCACCTGCGGCAGCACCTGGCTGGGTACATGGAACAGCACGGCATTGGCAAACACACCGTCGTAGCGCTCAGACCCCAGGTCGAGTTGCAGGAAGCTCTGCTCGAGCACCTCGCAGCCGCTATGGGCGCGCGCCAGCGCCGCCGCGCTGGGCGCGCCTTCCAGACCGACGGCGCGGTGGCCCAGGGCCGTGAAGGTCTGCAGATCGCGCCCGGGACCGCAGCCGAAGTCCAGCAGGTCAAAGGGCGCAGGCCCGGCCATGTGCTTCAGCAGCGCCGCGATGTTCTGGCTGACATCGTGGTCGCGCGTGCCTTCCCAGTAGCTCTGGGCGTGCTGCTCGTAGTGCGCCAGGGTACGTGTGGCGATGTCTTGCAGGTCTTCGGGGCTCAGCGGCATGCCGCATCATTTCATGCGGCGATGTCGCGACCGAAGACCACCCCCGCGCCTGGCTCAGCACTGGCGGAAGGCAGCTTTCCGAGCCATCGGCGATGCTTGGTTTCGAGAGTCGGCGCAGACCCTCCTCCTTTCGGCGCCCGCCCGGATGCCTGTTCATGCCTGCCAACGAAAAAAACCTGGATGCACTTCCTGACCTTCGATGTCGCCGAATTGGATGACGGCGTTTCGTCGCTTGAAGCGTTGGCCTCCACGGCGACCGCTCAACATGCAGCCGTGATCGCGGAAGTGCAGCAGGTGCTTGGCTGGGCATGGCATCGGTTCCTGGATTCCCACGGCCCGATCGACGACGCGATGGCGTGGGATCACGACCTGCAGGTAACCGTCGAGGACGGCGGATTGCACACGGTCACGCTGACGCTGACGGGCACCGTGCGTTTCGTCGAAATGTTCATCGCGACTTTCGGGAGCGCCCGGGACTGATCAGGGTGTCTGCGCCTCACCCGCCTGCGGGGTCTCAGGCAATCGCCACCACGGCGGCCACGCCGTCACCGCGCAGCGCACCGACGTGCGCGTAGCGCCAGTGCCCGTCCAGGATCGACAGCATCCATGTGTCCAACACATCCACCAGCGCCGGCGCATTCGGGCTGCTGTACGTCAGCGGGCACGTTCGAAGCCATTCTTCGGACAAACCCGTGGCTTCCAGAGACTCGGCAAGAAAAGGCCAGCTGGCCCATCGCCGTGGCTGTGCCGCGCTCGTCCCAGCGAACCTCGACCACGCCTCCTGGCGTGCGCACCTGCATCGCCTCGCCCCTGATCTTGCGCTCCCCCCTGGGTGCCCCTTCAATCACGCCACAACCCGCGCGAACTCTACCGATCCGCGCCATTTGCCGTGAGCCCGGGAACCCGCGTCGCACGAGCGCGCCTGGGCCGATGGTGTCTCGGCGCGCGGCGACGAGGCAGCGCACTGCCGGCGCGAGAAACCGAACTCTCGCCAACGGCTGACGGCGCACATGGCGCGAGCTCAGCCGCAGCGCCCGCTGCGCGATCGGAACCAGCGGCTGCCGTCGAGGTTCAGGTGCCCGTCGCTGCGCAACGCGAGGCGCATGTCCTGAAGGCGCCCGTCGGCGGACTGCAGGCGCAGGAATACGCTCGACTTGTCGGCGCCCTGCACCACGCTCCACTGCCCCGCGGCCGCGCCGCGCGAGCGGCTCGATCCGAATGCGCCGCCGCTGTCGAACGACGCGTCACTGCTCGACTGGCGCGCGAAAGAACCGTCGCCGCACAGGTGCAACTCGTCGCGCATCTGCATGCCGGTGCTGCCGCCGACCCGGCTCGAGTACGAGCCGAGGTAGGCCAGGCGGCGGCCGGCCAGTTCGCCGCGCCACGCCGCCACCGCTTCAGGCTCGCGCGGAAGCGAGAATCGCACGCTGCGCGCCACCGCGAGCGCGACCTCACGGTGTGCGGCGCCGTACTTCGCCTGCTCGGTGACGGCAGTCACCGTCAGACCTTCGCCGTGCGGGTTGACGAGACCGACGACGTAGGCGGTGGCCGGCACACCGTCGAAGCGACCGCGGAATTCGCCGGCGACGCCACGGCCGCTGGCCAGTTCGACGTCGCGCAGCTCGCCGTGCAGCCGCAGCGCGGTGCCCGCGCCGTCGTCGAGGCCCTGCCGCGCCTGCGCCCGCACCGCGTCGAGGTCGGCATGCTCGTGGCCGGCGACAAGCACGATGCCGGGTACCGTTGTCGAGCCCAGCAGCAGCGCCTGCGGCAGCCGTTTCGCCGTCCAGCCGGTGGGCACGTCGAGGGCGATACCGAGTTGCGGGTCGTCGATGCGCTCGGCGCGGACGGCCAGCGCCGCGACGGCCAGCAGCACAGCCGCCATGGCAGCACGCAACACGCGGCGCATCAAGAAATCGCCGCCCATGCGCTGCCACCCTCGGTGCACGGCCCGCGCATGCCGATGGTGGCCAGGCGAAACTCGATCATCGCGTAGACGATCGGGCTCTGGCCATGTTCGTTACGCAACTGCATCGCGATCGACTTCTGTTCGTCCTGCGCTCCACACGGCAGCATGAACTTCCATGGCTGCGCCGCGGGCAGCGCCTGCCAGGAGAGGCTTGCCAGCGCGCGAGCAAGGTGGTGCATGGTCTTCTCCAGGTGGCTGGCATCAGTCGGTGATCGCACCCGTGGCGCTGGCCTTGGCCAGCTCCGCGTTCGACGACCGGCTGAGCGTCAGCTTGACGCCTTCGAGACCCTCATTCTGCGCGTCGCTGCAGGTCTCCACCGCGACCGTCTTGCTGGACTCGCCTTTGGAGAACTGCAGCTTGCCTTGCGCGGCGACGAAGTCGGCGCCTCTGCCGCAGGCCGTGCCGGCCTGCGCAGCGCTGCTGCTCACCGCATAGTCGACGCTCACCGGCAGATCGGTGGTCGGCGACAGGCTGATCACGAAGCGCAGAGGCTTGCCCTCTTTCGCGTTGACGTCGGCGACCGACAGCTTCGCGCAGTGGCCGCTGATCTGCGGCGCGGTCATCAACGCGTTATTCGCCTCGTTGCTCTCCGGGATCGTGTTGGCGCGGTCGACGAACACTTGTGTCAGATTCACCGCATACGTGGCGAGGTCGACGTTCGACAGTTGCATCGACTTCGCAGTCTTTCCCCCTATGCCGCCGGCCATCGTGCCGATGCGGGCGAGCTCGCCCTCGCCAAGGTCGACGGCATGCACGACCGGGATGTCGGCCGTCACTGGTGTCGTCGAGTGGTTGAAGACGGTGATGCGCGCGGTGTTGCATGCGCCATGCTTGGCGCCGCCGATGTACTCGACCTTCTGCACGGCGAGGTCCGGCTGCTGTGCCCAGGCCGCGGCGGCTTGCAGGGCAAGCATGAGGCCGGCAATCAGGGCGGGGTAGCGGTTGGCGTTCATGACGGTATCTCCTCGGGTGGTTGCAGGGCGGGGTGGCAGGGACTTCGGTTCAGCGGATTTCGAGCGCGCGCCACTCGCTAGCCGCGCTGGTGCGGCCTTCGGTGTCAAGCGCGCGCACGCGCCAGCGCAGCGGCTTGCCGCGCTGCTGCTCGGCAAACCAGGGCGGTGCAAGGTATTGCCCAGTGCCCGGTCGCAGCAACGCGGACAGCACTTCGCGCTCGGCGTCGTGCACCTCCAGCCGCAACAGCCCGGCCGGGTTCGGGTCGATCCAGCTGAACAACGGCGGCGCGCCCGACACCGCCGCGGCCTCGGGCGGCGCAATCAGCATCAGCGCGGCGGGTGCCGCTGCCAGCGCGCCAATCGATGCGCCCTCGCCGACGTAGTAGCGCAACACCGGCAGCGGGAAGCCGGCCACGCCGCCGGCGATCGCGAGCCGGCCGCCGCCGGTGTTCGACGTTGCCTCGCGGTCGTCGCTGGCCTCGACGCGCAGCAGCAGCTTGTACGGCCCGTCGGCGGCGCTCGGCAACAGCAAAGGGTCGGGCCCGGGCAGCGTCGCGTCGCCCGTGGGCGGCAGGAACAGCTCGAAGCGCTCGACGAGCGTCCAGCGCCGCTGCAGCGCACGGCGCTCGACCGGCAGCGTCGCCTCGGTCAGCAGGTCGTCGTCCGTGGGCTCGGGGTCGCCGGGCTGCACCACCTCCCAGCGCCCGCGCAGCGTGCCGCTGCCGTTGTACTGGATGCGCGCCGAGAACTTCGGCGGCGGCGTGCCGCGCGCCACCACGGCGACCACCGGCGCCGCACCCGGCGCATCGAAGGCGATGCGCACGTCGGTCAGCGCCAGCGGCACGCGCGCGCCGCCACCGGCGAGCCGGCAGGTGACGACGACGAAGCGGTCACCCGACGGCCCGCTGAAGCGACGTACGTAGAAGAACGCCGAGTTCAGCCCGGCGCGGGCGTCCTGCACTGCGCGGCGCGCCACCGACGCCGGGATCGTCATGATGTCGGTCAGGTTGGCGAACGCGCCGCTCTGGCTCGTGCGCGAGCGGTCGAGCGCCAGTGGCAGCTGGCCGTAGACGGTGCCGGGCACGCACGGGTTGCTCGCTTGCACAGCGATCGGCGCCTGCAGCAGCGGGTCAACGGCCATCAGCGCCGGCTGCAGCTCGCCACACCAGAAGGCCTCGACCGGCGCTTCGCCGGGCTCGAGGTTCTGGAAGGTCAGGAACACCGTCGTGGGCCCGTTCGAGCGCACGTTGACGCCGAACGGGTTCACTGCCGTTACCGCAGCGGCGCCGGGGACGAGCAGCCAGACGAGGGGCCAGGCGATCAGCCAGGTGATCAGCTTGCGCATTGCCGTCTCCGCCTTCATTGCAGTGCCACCGAAACGCCGATGTCCACCCACCACGCGCGCCAGTCGCTGGCCAAGCCGAATACGCGGTCGCGGTTCGTGTCGCCCTGGCGCGCGACACGCAGGTACGCCTGCCCGGGCAGCTTCGGACCCGGCCCGGGCAGATCGAAGCGCCAGTTGGTCTGCAGCTGTGCGGTGGTGCTGCGCGCCACGTTGCGGTCATCGGAGTCGTCGCCGAGGTTGTGCGAAATGTTCGCCGCAACCGCCAGGCGTTCGCTGGCCTGCCAATCCAGGCCGAACGAGCCGCCGGTGGTCCAGGTGACGAGGCCGGTCTCGGCCGCCAGGTTGCGGCTGCGGTTCAAGGCCAGGTTCGCGCGCCAGGCGTCGCCGAGCGGGCCGGACACTGAGACCTGGTGGCCGAGGTTGCGGAAGTCGGCGCGCTCCCGGCCCGGCTGCCGGTTGTCCTGGTTCGAGCGGGCGAGCGTGTAGGCCAGCGACGCCGGGCCGAGCGACCAGCCGAGGTTCAGCTGCTGCGAGCGGCTTTTCTGGTCCGGCCGGTGCGTCGCGGCGATGCCCGAGTCCTCGGTCGCTGGCGTGTTGATGGCGCGCTGATGCACGTCCTGCCAGGTCGCAGCGACTGTCGGCCACGCCGACGTTGCGCCGGCCTCGGCGGCAAACCATGCCGGCAGCGGCAGGTTCAGCGTGAGTCCGTTCTCGTCGGTGCGGTTGGCGAGCACCGTCGCGATGCCGTCGAGGTTGTCCTCGCGCCGCGCGAGCTGCCACGTGAGCTGCGCGCCGGCGATCGCGGCGCGCCATTGAAGCCGCGTCAGCGCCTGGTCGGCGGTGACGAACGCGCCGATGCTGCGGTACAGCGGCGCGGCACGCTCGTGGCGCATGCCGACGCCGAAGTCGAGCTTGTGCCTGCCGACCTCGGCCTGGCGCAGCAGCTCGACCTGCAGGTCGGCCACATGGGCCAGCGCGGTGACTGGCGCGACCGGCTGCAGCTCGTCGCCCAACGCGAGCAGCGGGTCGAAGGGGTTGGTGAAGCGCGAACGCGCGACGGCCAGTTCGCCACGCACACGGCCCTCGGGGCTGCTGCCGAGAAGGCGCAGGCCGAGTCCGCGGCTGCGCTCGGCGTCGCCAACCTCGCCGACTTCGAAGCCGCGCTCGGGGCGCTGGCTGGCATCGACCCAGGTCAGCTCGGCGCGCAGCCCGCCGGGGCGGTCGGCGATCAACTCGACGCCCAGCGTCACCGAATCGCTGCGCTGCTCGCTGTCGTTGAGGCCGACGAGGTCGTCGTAGCCCGTCACCGGCTTGCCCTGCAAGGCGCTCGCGCCAATGTCGAGCCACGGGGCGAGCCGCGCGCGCGCCGCCACGCCACGCGTCGACAAACCCTGGATCAGCAGCGGATGGCTGCCCCATTGCACATGGCCGGCTTCGATCGCATGGTCGCCGCGGGCGAGCACGAAACGCCAGTCGGCCAGGTCGAGCTTCGGCGCACGGTCCTGCAGCTGCGAGTAGCGCAGTGCTGCGCCGCGGAAGCTCGCGCCGGCGAGGTTGAGTTGCGCCTCGGTGCGCCAGTCGCCGCGGGTACCGGTCCAAGCCAGGCCGCCGCGGCCGGCGAGGTCGTTCGCGGTGCCGCGCGGCGACACCGGCTGGCCGTCATTGCGATTCTCCGCGGCGCGCGACTGCAGCTGCAGTTCGGCGGTCGGGCTGGTCTGGCTGGTGTCGAAGCCCGTGGCGGTGCGCACGCGCAGCGGCACGCGCAGCAGTTCCTGCCACTGCTCGTCGGCGACACGCCAGACGACGAATTCGCCTTCGCCCGCCGCCCAGCCGCCGGCGGCGGGTTCGATCACCACACGAGCCGGCTCGGGGCGGCGCAGCAGCGCGGTGACGTCGCTCGTCCCGGCGAAGAAGCGCAGTTCGGCGAGCCGCAACGCTGAATCGGCGTCGACGCGCAGCTCCAGCGGCTCGTCGTGCGCCACCCAGCGCTGCGCAAACTCGGCGCTGATCGGCTGCGCGACCGCGGCCCCTGCCACTCCCGCCACTCCCGCCACTCCCGCCAGGCCCGCGGCAGCGAGTCGGCACAGCCGACGGCGCAGGCGCAGCACCGCCGATGAAGACGGGCGGCGTGAAGGAATTGGATGCATGTCGACGCTTTGCTCCGGGTGGTCGGGTCGACTGTCGCCGTCGATGCCGGCACCCACCATCGCGGGAATCCGGCAGGCTCCTACCCAAAACATGGGAGCGTGAGACCCCGTGCCGGGGGTCTCGAGGCCCTGCGTCTGCATCAAACTTGCGCGTGCCGCAGCCGCGGACGACACCGAGGCATCGACCCCCCATGAAGCCGAACCCGTTGAGCCACCGACACGCCACCACGCTGGTGATCGGGTTGCTCGTCACCGTCGCAACCTTGGCCACTGTCGCGGTCGCGCTGTGGCCGTCCGGGAAGCGGCCGGTACCGACCGCCGTGACGCCCGCCGATCCACTCGCCGAGGCCTTCGATCGCTTGCTGCGGCGCCCGGCGCAGGTGGCGCCCGGCATCGTGGTGCGGCCGTTTGCCGTTGCCGGCGGTCCGCAGGACGCTGCCCTGGGCGACCTGCTGTGCGATGCCATGGTGACGCAGATCGGACGGTTCCCGGGCTTGCGGGTACTGCCCTGCGCAACGGCGCAGGCAGCGGTGGCCGCGCAATTGGACGACGCGCGCCTGGCGCGGCTGCTGGCCGTCAGCCATGTGCTTGCCGGCGAGGTTGAAGCGCTGGCCGGTCGACGAACGCGCGTGCACCTGACCCTGCGCGAGGCGGCAGCCGGTCGCGACGCGTGGCAGTGGCGGCAGGAGGTCGGCCCGGGCGGTCTGCAGGACCTGCCGCTGCGCGTGGCCGCGGCGGCGGCAGAAGTGTTCGGCCAGCCTCAGGCCGCGCCGCCACCCCCGGCCCTGAACGCCGACAACTACGACAAGGCCCTGAGCGCATCCCGGCTCGCGCGTCGCGAGTCGGTCGACAGCTGGCGCGAGGCACTGACGCTGGCCAACCAGGTGCTGGCCGAGCAGCCCGACCACGTGCCCACCCTGTACCTGCGACAGGGGCTTCGCCAACGCTTGGCCAGCAACGCAGACCCCAACGATCGCCAGACCCCCGAGCAAATGCTCGCCGCTCGGCAGGCCGTCCAGGCAGACGGCCTGCAGCTGGCACGGCGGCTCGCTGCCGCCGACCCGGCGGACCTGCGCGCGCAGGCGCTGCTGATCAACCACGACTTCTTTCAGCGCCGGTGGCTTGCGGCCTTCGAACGAATGGATTCGATCGTGGCCCGCCACCCGCGCCACCCGGGCGTGATGCGGCTGTCCGCGCGGCTGCATCTGCATGCCGGCTACGTCGCCACCGCGCGCCAGCAGGCGCTGCTGGCCCTGCAGGACAACGCGCTCGACCGCGAGGCGATCGAGGTCCTCGTCATCGCGACCGGCTCGGTGCCCGGCGGGGACCCGATGTTCATCGAGGCGCTGGCACTCGCGCAGGCGATCGGCCATCCCGCCCTGGGCTACGCTTCGTCTTTCGAAGCCGCGCGCCGCGCCGACTGGCCGGCCGTGCAGGTGGCCCACGCCGGGTGGATCGGGCTGGGCGGCAAGTGGTCGG
This sequence comes from Rubrivivax sp., assembly GCA_034522875.1. Lineage (GTDB taxonomy): Bacteria > Pseudomonadota > Gammaproteobacteria > Burkholderiales > Burkholderiaceae_C > Rubrivivax. Next base: position 229,969 of record JAXHKY010000003.1, read on the forward strand.
CGGGCTGGGTACCCACCTTCGTTGGCGGCCTGTCAGACACCAGCCAGCGTGCCGCCGCGATCGGCCTGCTCGATGGTCACGATGCCGGCACGCGCCAGCACTTCGCGCAGTACCTGTTCGAGTACGCCATGCTCGGCGCGCACGATCGTGCGCTCGACGGCGTGCGCGAGCTGGCCCGCCTGCCACCTGCCGCCTGGACGCAGCATCTCTGGTGGCCGGAACTGGCCCCCGTGCGCCAGGCAGCGCCGTTCGTGGATGCGATGGCCGACCTCGGGCTCACCGCGTTGTGGGAGGTGCGTGGTGCGCCGGACCTGTGCCGTCGTGCGGCAGACGGACGCTGGCGCTGCGACTGATGCGCAGGCAGCGAAACTGTGGTTTCACCGCGCCTGGCTAAGCAGCTGCGCGAGCCGCGACTCGGCCTGCCCGCGCTGCGATTCGAAGCAGGGCTGGTGTGCCGAAAGTCATTTGCGCCGCGATGCGGTCGCGGTGCCGAAGGCCGGTGTCGCAGCGGGGCCGATGGCGTCGACACGCAGCAGCGAATGGCGCGCACTCGTCAGCGCCTGCGGCACCCGGGTGACCGCGCGTCAGTCGCAGCGACACACGCCGGGCCGTGCCGTCGGCCGCGCGCTGCGGCTGCAACACATGCGCTGATCGCCGCACGACAGCGTGCCGCCGGATGGATTGCACATCGCCGAGTGGTCCACCGACATGGTGGTGGTGGTACAGCGCTGCGCGCTGGTGTTGACGGTGCGCGTCCAGGTCAGCCCTGGGTCCGCGGCGTGTGCAGCGGCCTTGTTGAACTCGGCCTGGCAAACGTGCGGCGGCGGGCCGAAGGGAGCCGGCGAGCACGAACCCTGTTGAGACTGCGGTGCCGGTCCGTTGCGGCGCTGCGCGATGCAGCACTCGTCGTGCGTCCAGCTTCCGGCGTTGATCATGCACAGGTTGCCGACACAAAGACCGAAATTGAAGCCGTCGGCCACGCCGCAGTTGTTGCCGATGGCGCCGTAGCAGCGCTGGCAGACGGTTTCGCAGAAGCTGCCGCTGTGGTCGAGGGCACTGCACACGCACTGGCCGTTGACGCAGGTCCCGTTGCCGCTGCACACCTTGCCGTTGGGGCCGATGCACACGAGCTGGATGCTCGCGCTGGCAGCGGCCGGCGCGCTGAGATCGCGGCGAACCTGCAGGAACAGCGGGCGCGGGCCGCCGGGGCCGGAGGCCAGGGTGTAGGGGATGCCACCCATGCTCGCCGGAGTCAGCGCCTGCCAGGCGACCGAGCCCATCGCGGCCTGCGTATGCACGCGGTAGTGCGTCGCCGTGCCGTTGATCGTCCAGCCGAGTTGCACCCCGTGATCCGAGGTCTGCGCGGCGCCGTTGTCGATGTTGAAGTTGCCAATCGCGGGCGGCACATGCAGCGTGATTTGCGCGCTCTTCCAGGGCGTTGTCTGCTGCGGCGTTCCCTCGCGCATCAGTCGCACGTACACGGTCTTGCTGCCTTCGCCGGCCGAGAGCCGGTGCTCCAGCTTGCCGCCGGTCGGAAACGGTCGCCAGCGCCCGAGGAACTCGGTCGTCTCGGCGACCTGCGCGTGCGTGGCGGTCACGATCCCGGTCTGCACCGTGACCTGGATGTCGCGGCTGTAGGTCTTGGCCGGCGCGGTGCCCTCGTCACCGAAGCCCGCGCCAGCGAGCGTCACGGTCTTGAGTTCCAGTGTGGGCGCGGACAGTTCGCCGGCCAAGCTCGGCTGATTGCCGAGCTGGGGCGAGGGCGGCGGCGCCTGCGCAGCCCATGCCGGGATCAACGTGGACGCGGCGAGCAGGAGCGCGCTCAGCCAGTGCCTGCAACGGGAGTGAAGAATCTGGTTCATGGGTGCTTCCTTGGCCGGACTGCAGTTCAGGGGATCGCGAGCAACCAGGGCTGGGTCACATCGCTCCACGGGCCATCGAGCCTGAGCCCTTCCACGTGGCAGCTCTCGTACCTGTCCCCGCCCGTGTTGCCCAGCACCTGGTCGAGTTGGATCTCGAGCGCGAGGTTCGGTGTGGTGCCTCCGGTGCGGGTGACGATCCGGCAGCTGCCCTGCATGAGCTGCACCGAATCCGCTGCGAGCGTCCAGCCGGGGGCGAGGGCCTTGTTGTCAAACACATTGAAGCGGCAACGCATGGGTTTGATGATTGGCGGGGAGCCAACCACGTAGAAGCCCTGCGCCACCGGGCCCCAGATGTAGCTGCCGTTGACGTTGCTGAAGACCTCGCACCTGCCAGCGGCGGTGAGGAGCTGCTTGCCGATGCGAGAGCGCTCGCCCAGCCTTTGAACGAAGGCGCGCGTCTGCTGCACGTCGAGCCAGAACGTGCGCTGCGGGCCGGTGTAGACGAAGTCGAGCTGCCGGCTGTCGATCGGGCCGTTGTCGCGCTGCGCGTGCAGCCAGGTCGTTACCGTGCTGCCGCTGACGAGCTTGCGGTCGAACTCGCTCACGTAGGGGTAGAACTTAAAATCCAGCACCGCCGTCGCGGGAGACGCGATCGCCTGCGCGTGAGTCTTCCAAGCGGCCGAAGCGCTCGGCGGACTCGAGGTCGCAGTCAGCGCCCAGCGCGTCAGCTTGCCCTGGAAGGTCAGGCGCACGTCGAACTGCATCTCGGTGATTGCGACGCGCGTGATCGTGCTGTAGGCGCTGAGCTTCGGCGGCTGGCGGTACTCGATCGAGGTGCTTGCGACCGCGCTCTCGCCGTGCTCGTTGCGCAGCTGCATGTAGATGTAGTGCGTGCCGTCGCCGGGATTCGAGCCGAGTATCCACTTGTACGGCTGCGCCGCCGGCAGCGCCATCCACGGCGAACCGAGGAAGCCGCTGTTGGCCGACACCCGCCATTCCTTCACCAATCCCTGCTGCGTCCAGGTCAGTGCCACGTCCTTGTCCCAGGTCAGTGGCACGCCTTCGTCGGCGCGAAAATTCGACAGCGTCGGCGGCTGTCCGGCGGCCAGGGCCTTGACTTCCGGGCTCGCGGAACCCGGCGCCGGCGCCGGCGAGGCCGCCCGCAGCGGCGACGCGATGGCGAGCATCAGGACCAGCGCCACGATGGCGGGCACCGTGGCCTTCGAAAACCCGAGGATCGTCAATGCCAGTGCGGGGCGCAGAGTGGGCATCGCGGAACTCCGTGGAGAGGACATGGCCGCCAGTCTGGGCAGCGCGTATCGCTCCACCCATCCCCCGAAGCCGGCAGGCGCCTGCCCAATTCCTGGGATCGGACGCGGCGACGCGGCCCGCCACACTGGGCCCCGTCATGCCTGCTGCCCGCCTTGCCGCCTTCGGCCTCGCCGCCGCCTTGCTGCTGTCCGGCAGTGCGCGGGCGGCCGGCGAGTGCCGGTACACGGTGCGCGATGCCGGGCCGGCCACGCCGCCACGCGTGCTCAGCGTCGGCGAGATCGACCGCCAGCTGCCCACCGGCGTGCTGCGGGTGAACAACCACGGCCCGCACGACCTGCGCCTGCTGTTCGACGGCGCTGCGCCGCGGCAGCTGCCGCGCGACGCGGTCGAGCCTGCCCACGGCATGCTGCCCCCGGGCGTGACCTTGCGCAGCGTCGAGTGTCTGCCGTCTCGCCGCAGCGGCGCCGCGGCACCGGCCACGCAGCTTGCGCGGGCCGCGCCCATCTGGGAACATGGCCCGCCCCAACTGAACCGCTGACATGCACCCGGTGCTGCTGCTCGAGGACGACCCGGCGACGCGCGAGCGGCTCGCCGGCATCGTGCAATCGAGCCCGGCGTTGTCGCTCGCCGCGGCGTTCGGCGACCTGAAGAGCGCGCTGGCCTGGCTGGCGAGCCACGAGCCGCCGCACGTGCTGCTCGTCGACCTGCAATTGCCCGACGGCAGCGGCATCGACCTCATCCGCGCCGCGCGGCGCATCGCGCCCGAGGCCGAGGCGATGGTGATCAGCGTGTTCGGCGACGAGGCGCACGTCGTGGCCGCGATCGAGGCCGGCGCCACCGGCTACCTGCTGAAGGACGCCAGCGGCGACGAGATTGCGATGGCGATCACCCGGCTGCTGGCCGGCGAATCGCCGATCAGCTCGGCGATCGCGCGCCACCTGCTGCGCCGATTCCGCGCCGCGCCAAGCGCACCGGCGCCTGCGGCCGCATCGCCGCTGACGCCGCGCGAGGGCGAGGTGCTCGCCTTGATCGCCAAGGGGTTGTCCTACCAGCGCATCGCCGAGACGCTCGCCATGTCGCCGAACACCGTCACCTCGCACATCAAGCAGATCTATCGCAAGCTGGCGGTCAATTCACGCGGCGAGGCGGTGTTCGAGGCGCAGCAGCTCGGGCTGCTGCCGAACGCAAGGCCGTGACGCCGCCTGTACGGCGTGCCCTGGCGCTGCTTGCGGCCGCGGCCGCAACCTTGCTGCCTTGGGCCGTCGACCGCGCGAGCGCGCCGCCGGCTTCGCTGCTGGTGAAGGAAGCGCAGTTCGCCGAGACGATCGACGACCTGCGCGCGCGACCGGTTGCCTTGCCGCACCGCTGGCACGCCGACGGCTGCGCCGGCTGCCGCACCGTCTGGTACCGCTTCGACCTGCCGCTGGCCGAGCCGCCGCGCGACGCGCAGGCGATCTACCTTGCCGGCGTCGCCGACAACGCCGCGGCCTACCTGAACGGCCGGCTGCTCGGCTCGGGCGGTCGCTTCAGCGACCCGGTCGCGGTGCTCGGCGCGCGCCCGCTGCTGCTGAGCGCACCGGTGGCCTGGTGGCAGGCCGGCCAGAACCGGCTTTACGTGCTGGTCAAGGCCGCCGACCCGCGCCACGGCACGATGCCGGCGCCCGCGTTCGGCGCCGAGACGAGCTTGCGCACGCTGGCCAGCTGGCGCACTGCGCTTGTCGTCACCCTGCCGCAGGTGCTCGCTGCCGCGGCGGCGATGCTCGGGCTGATGATGGGCGTGCTGTGGTTCTACCGCCGCCGCGAGGCCGACTACGCGCTGCTCGCCGCAGCCTCGCTGGCGTGGGCCGTGGCCGGCTTCGCGAAGCTGGTCGTCGAGCCCCCGTGGCCGGCGCCGTGGTGGGACGCGTTCGGGCTGGCCGCGCTGGCGTTGCTGGCCGCGGCGCTGCTGGCCTTTGCGGCGCGACTTTCCGGCGGCGCGGCGTCACCACCGACCGCGCGCTGGCTGGCCGGCGGTGCCGCGCTCGCCGCCGCGGCAGCCGCGGCGGCCTGGGCGCCGCCGGGCCTGGCGCAGGACGCGGTGCGTGCGCTGGCGATGCTCGGCTGTGCGGTGGCGGGCGCGTGGTGGTTCGTGGCCGGCTGGCGCGACGGCGACGCACGCCGCCTCGTGCCCGGCGCGATGCTTACCGCGGCCGGGTTCGCCGAGGCGGCAGCGGCACTGCCCGCGTTGCCCGCCGCACCGGCGCTGGGCATGCCGCTCGCGCTCGGCGCGCTGCTCGGCGTGGCCGGCTGGATGCTGCTGCTGCGTTTCGTCGAGACGCTCAACGCCCTGGAACTGCTGAACATCGACCTGGAGGCGATGGTGAGCTCGCGCACCGCCGAGCTCGAGGCGCAGTTCGGGCGTGTGCGCGAACTCGAACGTGCGCAGACCCTGGCCACCGAACGCGAGCGGCTGATGCGCGACATGCACGACGGCGTCGGCGGCCACCTGGTGTCGATGCTGGCGATGATCGAGGCCGACCGGCGCGGCCCCGCCGAACTGGCCAACGTGGTGCGCGCTGCGCTCGACGACATGCGGCTGATGGTCGACTCGCTGGAGCCGGTCGACGACGACCTGAACGCGGTGCTCGCGATGTTCCACGACCGGCTCGCGCCGCGGCTGCGTGCAGCGAAGGTCGAACTGCACTGGGACGTGCCGCTGCTGCCCGAGGTGCCCGGCCTTGGGCCGGCGCGTGTGCTGCACGTGCTGCGCATGCTGCAGGAGGCGGTGACGAACGCGATCCGCCACGGCCACGCGCAGACGCTGTGGATCGGCGCCGCGGCCGACGCCGGCAGCGGCGTGCGCATCGAGGTGCGCGACGACGGCGGCGGCTTCGACCCGCAGGCGGTGCAGGGCGGCCGCGGGCTGAAGAACCTGGAGCGGCGGGCGCAGGAGATCGGCGCCCACCTTACGATCCACAGCCAGCCGGGTGCCGGCGCACGCGTCGTCGTGACGTGGGCGGCAGGCCGCGGCTGACGCGGCGGCTCAGCCGCACTCCCAGCCACCGCCTGCGCGCGCGGCGCAGCGCTCGGGCGCGCCGCGCTGCTGCCACAACGCAGGCAGACCGGCGTCGTCAAGCACGGCGGCAAACTCCGGCGCCTGCCGCAGATGGGCCAATTCTGGCCACCAGAGGTTGGAGAGCCAGACGGAGACGGGCCGCCCATGAAGGTTGATGTGTACCGCGCGCAAGGTTCGCGGCGTGTCGCCGAGCCAGCCCAGGTACCAGTGGAACTGCGCCATGCCGTGCTGTAACGGCGCTGGCAGCGCCTCGATCTGCGCCGCCGCAGTCTCGCGCGCGGCCGGGTCGGCGGCACCGCGGACGAATGCCGCAACCCAGCCGGCGTCGACGCCGGCGCCACGCAGGCCTTCGACGGTGGCCGCCTCGGCCAGCGCCCAGTCGCCTTCGCGCAGAGCAGCGATGCCGTTGTAGACCACCGCCATGCGGTCGCCGAGTTCCTGCGCGATGCGCGCGCTCTCGCGCATGGCCGCGGTGTCGCCCAGCAAGCCGTGGAACAGAGCCAGCGCCTGGTGGTTGACGGCATTCAACGGGTCCAGCCGGCCCGCCTCCAGCGCCAGCGCCAGCGCCGTGCGCAGGTAGCCGGCCATCGCATGCAGATGCGCGGCAGTTCGCAGCTGCTGCGCCGCGCGCGTGGGCTGCGCCGCGATGACATCCAGATGCTCGAAACCTTCACGCCAGCGCCGCTGCTGCACTGCCACGTTGGCCAGCAGCACGCGGCCGCGCGGATCCTGCGGCGCGCTGGCCACGATCTCGGCGCCCAGGGCCGCCGTGTCGTCGATCAGCCGGCGCTGCGCCTCGCGCTGGCCGGCCGCATCCTCGCGCTCGGCGGCGGTGGGAAAGCGCAAAGCCGTGCCGCGTAACGAGAGCTGCGAGACGCGAGCCGGCAGATAGTGCGGTGCCACCGCAAGCACCTCACCCATCAGTCGCAGCGCCTCGCGCTGGTCGGCGGGCGAGCCGCGTGCTGCAACCTGCACCGCGCGCAGGTAGGTTTCGTAGACCGGCGCCGGGAGCGCAGCATCGCGCCCGGTGGGCGTCGATCCCCCCAGTCCGAGACTGGCGCGTGTGCGTGCGACGATCTGCTCTGGCAGCGCAGCCAGCTCCGCAGACGTGCGGGTGGCGTCGTCCCGCCAGCGCACACGACCAGTCGAAACTTCGTGCAGACCCACTTCGATGCGCAGACGACCGTCGGGCTGGCGCTCGGCGCGGCCCTTGACCATGTAATCCACGGCCAACAGTCGCGCCAGGCTGAGGTCGTCGAGCCCGGCAGCGAGCGCGACCCGTGTCGACTCGCAGGCAGTGACCCGCATCTCACCGAGCCGCGCCAGCCCGTCGGCGGCCTGGCTGCAGAGTTCATGGCTGATCGCTGCCAGTCCTGCATCGTCCGCCACGATGGTCAGGGGGCGAATTGCCAGCGCCGGTGCCGGGGCACGACGGGTAGCGCGCTGCAGCGAGCGGTCCAGCGCCAGCGCCAGCGGATCAGAGGCGGTCGCGGCCGACGCCGGACCGGCGTCCCCGCGGCGCGCTCCCATCACTATGGCCAGAGCGGCCGCAAGCAGCAGCACCAGAGCGCCCAGCACCAGCCAGCGCGCGACGGCGGGTGTGGCCCTGAGTTTCATCGGCGGGGGCGCGATGGCATCATGCTGCGATGTTGCCGCAGGCGTATTCGGCCGTCTAGACAAACCTGCGTACCGCAGGCCTCAGCCCGGGCAGGCCGCGGACAGGTCGTTCGCGGTGAAGCTGCCGTGGTTGTTGGTCTCGCTGCTCTCGGCGACGAGCTGCGTTGCGTCGACGACGACGCCGACCTGCCAGGGGCCGTCCTGCGGCACGCGCACGCGGTCGATCCGGAACTCGCGCGTCTGGCCTGCTGCGAGCTCGCCGATCGGCACGGTCTTGCTGTCGGCCACGTTGTTCGGCAGGCCCGGGCGGTAGACACGCAGCGCGAGCACCGGCAGCCCCGAGTAGCTGCCGCCGGCGTTGCCCACGCGCACGCGTACCGTATTGCAGCTGCCGATGCGCAGCGGCTCGGTCGGGCCCACGCTGAGCACACGCAGGTCCGTCGGCTTCGAGGCGATCGCCGATGCGGTGAACTCGACCGTTTTCGTGGTGTGGTGGTTGCCGTTGTTCGCGTCGTTGTGCGGTGACGCGTAGGCAAGCTTGTAGGTGTGCGTGCCGCTGGTCGGCGGGCTGGCCTCGCTGAAGTCGATCTGCACCGACTGACCCGGCGCAAGGGCCGGCAGCGGCTGCCAGCTGCCGCTGCCGCCGACCGTGGTGGCCGAGCCGCTGGCGGTGGTGCCCGCGTAGCGGTTGAGGCGGACCTGGTTGGCCGCGCAGCTGCCACTCGCGGCGATATTCGCGAAGCTGAGCTTCCACGCCAGCGCGCTGCCACCACCGACCAGCGAGCCGCTCGGGAATACGACGTCGGCTTTCAGGTCGCATTGCGCCCAGGCGGTGCCGTGCAGCGCGGCGAGCAGCGCGACAGCGCTGGCAGCGGGGTGCCACGGCGCACGGCGGCGAGGTTTCGGGTCGTTCATGCTGGGCCTTTCGATGCGGGGGTGAAGGTGGTGTCATCGTCGCCACCGCCCGCGCGCGGGTCGATCCCAGGAAATCGTCAGCGCCTGCCGGATTCCTGGGATCGCGGCGCCTTCTGCCAGCGCCGACCATCGCAGAACCACAGCTTGCGCAAGGAGAAGACCATGGCCAACTGCTCACCGATGGCTGCCTCTGGTCGCGGCCTTCGCGCTCCCCGTCGCCACTGCCTGCGACCTGAAGGCCGAGTTCATTGCGCCGACGGGCAGCACGCACAACGGCGCGAAGCCGCTGCCGTGGCAGATCCGCTTCAGCAACGTCGGCACCACGGGCGACTGCCCGGCCAACCAGGTGAGCCTCGTGCGCCAACCCGAGAACCCGGCGCAGGCCGGCTCCCTCTCGATCGACGGCGCCGGCTCCCTCTCGATCGGCGGCGCCGGCTCCGTGACGCTGCACGCGCTGGCGCCGAAGGGCTCGGTGACGCTGCGCCTTGTGGAAAACTCGCCGCCCACGTCGGGCACATACGTGTACCGGCTGTCGTACACGAGCAAATTCCTCGATGCCAACGAGCACAACCACCGACCGACCAAATCGATCAGCTTCCACGCCTCTTACACGATCGGCGGCTGAGCGGCGGGCCGGTCAACGCCCGGCCCCGGGCGCGGTCAGAACGCCTGCTCGATCGCCTGTGCGCAGCTGCCGCTGCCGAGCTTGCGGATCACAAGCTTGTTCAGTTTGTAGTTGTAGGTGCGGTTCGGCTGGCCCGGCGTGATCCAGGCGGCGACCAGGGTGTCGCCGGTGCTCATCGGCTCGTACTGGCCGCCGACGATCTCGAACTGCTTCAGCGTCCATCCGTTCTTCAGCTGCGTGTTGCTCTGCCCCTGGAACAGCAGCAGCGAGGCGCTGCCTCCCACGGGTGGGGGTGGCGGCAGCAGAACGCCGGTCTTGTACGTGCAGCCGATGGCGTCGGGCGGATAGGTGACGAAGCCGCGCTGGATGCCGGCCGCTGCGCCACAGCTGAACCGCCAGCCGCGCTTGACTGCGGTCTGGTAGGCGGAAAGCACGTTGACGCTGCACTCCGTCGTGATCGCGAGTGCCGGCGCGTGGCCCAGTACGACCAGCAGCACGGGCAGGCCCCACAGGGCGCACCGGATCGGCACCGCCGTCCAGAGGTTCGTTCGAGGCGGCTTGCGGTTCATGTATTCCTCGCTTCGGTTGCCATGCCGTTGTGCCGACCGCCCAAGGTTCCCGACCGGCCGCCCGCTGGGCTGGACGCACGGCGGAGTGGTCGGCAAGTTCAGTGTCGGTGGCCCGGCAAGCCGATTGAATCCCAGGAAATGAGGATGCCGCCGCGCGACGGCCGCGACGACGAGTTCAGCCGTCTCGCGGCGCACCACGGCGAGCTCGGCGTGGTGCGGCTCGAACGCACCACGCGCACTCGTTCGATCATCGAGGCCGGGCGCGAGGTCTACGAGTGCGTGGTGGGCACCGGCAAACGGCCGTCGAGGTCGAGTACACCTCGCGCGAACTCGACCTCGTGCACGAGGGTTTCGAACTGGCGATCCGCAGCGGCCCGCGGCCGGTTGGACGCTGCATCAACCTGGGCGCGAGGCCGCGGTGATGGTGAAGGCCTCAACGTGGAAGTCTTCCATGATCCGGCGCCTTGTCCTGAATCATGAAACCTGGCCCGCATCCCGGAACGCGGTCGAAGTCAGTTCGGCCCTTCCGTCGCGCGTCTGCATCACCCATCCAACGCAGGGCCGAAACGGGACGGCGGTGACCGTTCGTCGCCAGCGGGAGCACTCGTTGGCATGACGATCAGCGCCGGGCGATGCCCATCGTGCCGGCGTACGTCAGCTCCCCATCTCACACCGCCTCCCCCATGCGACGACCGAGCCCGCGCCGCTGTGACCGACATGCGCCCGAGACCGTGAATTCAGGGCTCCGCCGCGACCGACCGCACCCGCTGCACCATTGGCGCCCAGGCCCAGGCGTCGAAGATCAGCATGGGGTCGAAGCAGCCACCCGCTCCACCCCATACTCACGCACCTGCGCACCTGCTGCCGGGTCGCCCCGCTCATGGATCAACCCGCCGAGATCGTGATCATCGCCGCCGTCGCCCGCAACGGCGCCATCGGGCGCGGCAATGCGCTGCTGTTCAACGAGCCGGCCGACCAGCGCCACTTCCGCGAGACCACGCTGGGCTGCCCGGTGATCATGGGCCGCAAGACCTGGGACTCGCTGCCGACGCGCTTTCGGCCGCTGCCGGGGCGGCGCAACGTGGTCGTCAGCCGCAATGCCGCCTTGCGCCCGGAAGGTGCCGAGCTCGCGCCCGACCTGGAAACAGCGCTGGCGCGTGTGGCCGACGCGCCACGCGCCTTCGTCATCGGCGGCGCGCAGCTGTATGCCCAGGCGCTGCCGCTGGCGCAGACGCTGGTGCTGACCGAGATCGACGCCGACCTGGACGGCGACGCCTTCTTCCCGGCGTGGGATCGCTCGCGCTTCGATCGCCTGTCGAACCGCGAAGCCGTCACCGCCGCCGGCGTACCCTATCGCTTTGCCACCTACCGGCGCCGTCCGGACGCCGGTGCAAGGTTTGTATGACACTCTGCGGCGTCAGATTTCAATGACATACTGCGCGGCACCGCGGGCGTGGACGCTGCACGAACCCTGATTCACCGATGCCGATGTTCCCCCCCAACCACCCCGAACGGCTGAACCTGGCCGAAGAGGTGCATGCGCGGCCGCCCGAGACGGTCGCCACCCCGGCGCGCGCCAGCTATGTGGCCGTGAAGATCGACGCCGACGAACGCGCACGCGAGCAGGCCCACCTGGCCGGCCTGTGCCAGCGCCACGGTGTCGTTCCACCGTCTGCCGACGCCACGCACTTCCGCTGCGACATCGGTGCCGTGCGCCTGAAGTGGGAACGGCACGGCGAATTTTCGGGCTATCTCTGCATCGTGGCCGGCGCCGCCGCGCGGCCCTTCACCGAGCCGGCTGCAGCGCTGCTGCCATCGAGCTGGCTGGCCGGCATTCCCGGCCCCACGGTGGCCGCGGTGCACGTCGACTTCCTGCACGGCGCCGCCGAGCCACTGGACGTGACCGAGCTCGCCGCGCATTTCGCCGGCCATACGGTGGCGGGCTCGCGCATTGCCGAAGGCGCGGCCTCGGCCTACACCGACTTCCGCATCCACGACGACGGCTTCTCGCGTTTCCTCATCTTCGACCGCCAGCTCACCCAGGGTCAGGCCGGGCGCACGCTGCAGCGGCTGACCGAGGTCGAGGCCTACCGCACGCTGGCGCTGCTGGCGCTGCCCATCGCGCGCCGCCAGTCGCCGCGCATGCTGGCCATCGAACGCGAACTGGCCACGCTCACCGACGGCATCGCGCTGGGCGGCGGCGACGACGAGCAACTGCTGCACGAACTCACGCGGCTGGCTGCCGAGATCGAGAGCGGCATCGCCGCCAGCCTGTTCCGCTTCGGCGCCTGCAGGGCCTACTATGAACTCGTGATGCGGCGCATCGCCGAGTTGCGCGAGACGCGGCTGACCGGCGTGCAGACGATCGAGGAATTCATGTCGCGCCGCTTCACGCCGGCGGTGGCCACCTGCAACACGGCATCGCAGCGGCTGGTCGACCTGTCTGCGCGCGTGGCGCGCGCCAGCAACCTGCTGTCCACGCGGGTGGATATCGCGCGCGAGCGCCAGAACCAGGCGCTGCTGTCGTCGATGAACCGCCGCGCCAAGCTGCAGTTGCGGCTGCAGCAGACGGTGGAAGGCCTGTCGGTGGCGGCCATCGTCTATTACCTCGCGGGCCTGGTGGGCTATGTCGCCAAGGGGCTGAAGGCCGGCGGCCTGAGGCTGGAGCCCGACCTGCTGGTAGGCCTGGCCGTGCCGGCGCTGGCCCTGCTGGCCATCCTGGCGGTTCGCCGCGCACGCCGGCATGCCGCCGAAGAGCCCGCACCCTAACTCCACATCTGCATGGCAACCGTCTTTCCGTTTTCCGCCATCGTCGGCCAGGACGAGATGAAGCTGGCGATCCTGATCGCCGCCGTGGAGCCGCGCATCGGCGGCGTGCTCGTCTTCGGCGACCGCGGCACCGGCAAGTCCACCGCGGTGCGCGCGCTGGCCGCGCTGCTGCCACCGATGAAGGTGGTGGCCGCCTGCCGCTACGGCTGCGACCCGGCCGACAAGGGCAGCGCCTGCGCCGACTGCGCCACGCTCAAGGCCGGCGGCCGCCCCAAGACGCGGCTGGCGCCGGTGCCGGTGGTCGACCTGCCGCTGGGCGCCACCGAAGACCGGGTGGTCGGCGCGCTCGACCTGGAGCGCGCGCTCACGCAGGGCGTGAAGGCTTTTGAGCCCGGGCTGCTGGCGCGCGCCCACCGCGGCTTCCTCTACATCGACGAGGTCAACCTGCTGGAAGACCACCTGGTCGACCTGCTGATCGACGTCGCCGCTTCGGGCGAGAACGTCGTGGAGCGCGAAGGCCTGAGCGTGCGCCACCCGGCGCGCTTCGTGCTGGTGGGCAGCGGCAACCCCGAGGAAGGCGAATTGCGGCCGCAGTTGCTGGACCGCTTCGGCCTGGCGGTGGAGGTGCGCACGCCCACCGAACTGGCCGCACGCGTGGAGGTGGTGCGCCGGCGCGACGCCTTCGAGCGCGACCCCGAGGCCTTCCTGCAGCGCTGGCAGACCGACGACGAACGCACCCGCCGCCGCATCGTGGGCGCGCGCAAGCGGCTCGACAGCGTGGCCGTGCCCGACGCCGTGCTGGAGCGCGCGGCCGAGTTGTGCATCGGCCTGGGCACCGACGGCCTGCGTGGCGAACTCACGCTGATGCGCGCGGCGCGTGCGCTGGCGGCGCTGGACGGCGACGACACCGTGGCCGACAGCCATTTGCAGCGCGTGGCCCGGCCGTCGCTGCGCCACCGCCTGCGCCGCGACCCGCTGGACGATACCGACGCCGGCGCGCGCGTCGACCGCGTGCTGGCCGAAGTGTTCGCGGCGTGAAGCCGGCGGGTGCGGCACCGGCCCCGCACGCGCTGAAAGCGCAGGCGGCCACGGGCACGGCCGACAGGCTGGACACGCTGGGCCCCGCCAACGCCGACCCCGACCCGGCCTGGGTCGACGCCGCCTGGGCCGCTGCCCTGTGCGCCGTGGACCCGTCGGGCCTGGGTGGCGTGGTCGTGCGCGCCGCCGCCGGCCCCGTGCGAGACCTCTGGACAAGCCAACTCCAGGCCTTGCTGCCGCACGGCGAACGCTTGCGCCGCATGCCGGCGCGCATTGCCGATGAACGCCTGCTCGGCGGCCTGGACCTCACCGCCACGTTGCAGCTTGGTCGCCCCGTGGCACAGCGCGGGCTGCTGGCCGAAAGCCATGGCGGCATCGTGCTGGTGCCGATGGCCGAGCGGCTGCCGCTGGGCACCGCGGCGCGGCTGGCTTCGGCGCTGGACCAGGGCGAGGTCGGTTTCGAGCGCGACGGCAGCAGCCAGCGCTGGCCCTGCCGCATCGGCGTGGTGGCCTTCGACGAAGGCACCGCCGAAGACGCACCGCCGCCCGGTGCGCTGTCCGACCGGCTGGCCTTCCATGTGGATCTCTCGCCACTCTCGCTGCGCCAGTGCGGCGATGCCGCGGCCAGCGCCGCAGAGATCGCCGTCGCGCGCCGGCGCTGGCCCGCCGTGACGCTGGGCGATGAAATGACGCAGGCGCTGTGCGGCATCGCGCTGCGGCTGGGCGTGGCCTCGCTGCGCGCCAGCGTGCTGGCCTTGCGCGCGGCACGCGCCCTGGCCGCGCTGGGCGGCCACGACGAGGTGCAGGAAGACGACGCGCTGATGGCGGCGCGGCTGGTGCTGGCACCCCGCGCCACCGTGCTGCCGCCCGCCGACGACCAGGAATCGGCGCCTGAGGAACCGCCGCCGCCCGCCCCGCCATCGGACGAGCGCGAAGAACCCGGCCGCGACGACCGCCGTGACCAGGAGACACGTGCCCTGGAAGACCGCCTCGTTGCCGCCACGCTGGCCAGCCTGCCCGCCGGTCTGCTGGCTTCGCTGCCCGGTGGCGAACGCGCGCGGGCGCCGGGGCGCGTGGGGGCGTTGTCGGCTTCGCCGCGTTTCGGCCGCCCGGTCGGTTCGCGCGCGGGCGAACCGCGCGGCGGCGCGCGCCTGGACCTCATCGACACCCTGCGCGCCGCTGCACCCTGGCAAAGGCTGCGCCGCGCCACGGCCAGGCACCAGCACGCAAGCATCCACGTGCAGGCCGACGACCTGCGCGTGTCGCGCCTGCAGCAGCGCGCGGGCACGGCCACGATCTTCGTCATCGACGCCTCGGGCTCCTCGGCGCTGCACCGCCTGGCCGAGGCCAAGGGCGCCGTCAACCTGCTGCTGGCCGACTGCTACGTGCGCCGCGACCAGGTGGCGGTGATCGCCTTCCGCGGCCGCGGCGCCGAAGTGCTGCTGCCGCCCACGCGCTCGCTGGTGCGCGCCAAGCGCAGCCTGGCCGCGCTGCCCGGCGGCGGCGGCACGCCGCTGGCGGCGGGGCTGGAAGCCGCCTGCCGCCTGGCCGAGCAGGTGCGGCGCAGCGGCGCCTCGCCGGTGATCGTGCTGCTCACCGACGGCCGCGCCAATATCGCGCGCGACGGCGAACCCGGGCGCGCCCATGCCGAGGCTGACGCGCTGCTCGCGGCGCGCCAGTTGCGAGCCCTGCGGCTCACCGCGCTGGTGGTCGACACCTCGCCGCAACCCGCCGCCTCGGCACTGCGCCTGGCGCGCGAGATGGACGCCCTGTACCGCGCCTTGCCGCACGCCGGCGCCGCCGAGTTGTCGGCGGCCGTGCAGGCCCTGCCGCGGCAGGCCGGCTGACGGGAAGGCAGCCCCGGGTGGATTGGCAGCGCGAAGGCCCGAGCTGGCCGCACCACGAACGCAGCCATTTCGTCACTGCCGCCGGCCAGCGCTGGCATGTGCAGACCTGGCCCACGCCGACAGCCCACGCGCCGACGCTGCTGTTGTTGCACGGCACCGGCGCTTCCACCCACTCGTGGCGCGACCTCGCACCGCTGCTGGCGCCGCAGGCCGGGGTGATCGCCGTCGACCTGCCGGGCCATGGCTTCAGCGGGCCGGCCGTCCGCGCCGCGCACGGTGACGGCGCCACCCTGCCCGGCATGGCGCGCGGCGTGCGGGCCTTGCTGGCGACCATCGGCACCACGCCGACCTGGCTGGTGGGCCACTCGGCCGGCGCCGCCATTGCCGTGCGCATGGCACTCGACGACGCTGCGGGTCTGCACGGCATCGTCAGCCTCAACGGGGCCTTGCTGCCGCTGCACGGGTTGGCGGGCCAGGTCTTCTCGCCAATGGCCAAGCTGCTGGCGCTGAACCCGCTGGTGCCGCGCTTCTTCGCCTGGCGCGCCGGCGACCCGGTGGCGCTGCAGCGGCTCATCGTCAGCACCGGTTCGACGCTGGACGCCTCAGGTGCGGCGCTGTACCGGCGCCTGGTGAGCAACCCCCGCCATGTCGCCGGAGCGCTGCGGATGATGGCGCGCTGGGACCTGCACACGCTGCAGCAAGCGCTGCCGCGGCTTTCCGTGCCGCTGCACCAGATCGCCGGCGAGCGCGACCGCACGGTGCCGCCAGCCAACGCCAGGTACGTGCAGCAGATGCTGGCGCCGGCGGCGAAGGGCACGCTCACGGTGCTGCCCGGCCTGGGGCACCTGGCGCACGAGGAGCAGCCGCGCGCAGTGGTCGAACTTCTGCTTGGACTGCTGGCGCAGGCCGAACCGGCCGCCACACCCCGCGCGAGGGCTGCCGCGCGGTCGACCTGAAACGCCCGTCGCCGCTCATCACCCGGACCGATGGGCCGGAGCGCTGGAGGGGCCCACACGGGCCGTGAAAGCGTATGCTGCGCAGCGGCCGGCGGGCGCCGCGATGCGCGTCGCCGCAGCCGGCCACATCAAAGGAGGACTTTCCATGAAGTCGCTGCTTCTGGCCATGCTGGCGCTGTCGGTGGGCGCCTGCACGAGCATCAACCCGCCGGAGCCCGGCGGGCCCGGCACGCCAAAGATCACCTCAACGAAGAAACCCTTCCATTGCGAACGCAAGGGTGGCGGCCCGTCCGTGCCACCCGGACCGCCGGAGCGGGGCTACCCCGAATGCCGGGACATCCCGATCGCCGTCGTCGAGTTCGGCAAGAGTTGCCTGACCCTCATCCCGTACAGCGAACTCCATGTGCTGGCGCGCCAGGGGGTCACGTTCGTGAGCTGGAAGCTGAATGCGCCCGAGGGTTACAAGTTCGCCGATGTCTACATCAAGCCGGAGAGTTTGAAGCGCCGCCCGCGCGACGAAGTGTGGGAGACGCCGAGCGTGTCCAAGGACGGCCGCACGTTCACCTGGAAACTCAAGGAAAAGGCACCGGCGTCCAGCTTCGAGCACGAAGTGTTCGTCATCAAGGACGGCAAGATCTGCGACCAGATCGACCCCGTCATCCACAACGACTGACGCCCGCCATCGGGTCGCCGAAGCGGCCCTTCGTTCAAGCGCCCAGAAGCCGGCGTGCCGCCGCCAGCGCCTGGCTGGCTTCGGCGTCCTCGGCCAACCCCAGCGGCTCCAGCAGCGCCAGCGCGCGCTCGAGCAGGGCGCGTCCGGACGGGGCATCGCCCGACAGCGCGCACGCCATGGCGCGCTGGCACAACAGCAAGCCCAGGCCCAGGGGGTCGCTGCAGTCCCCCAGCAGCGACTCGGCGCGCTGGAGTTCCTGCTGCGCCTCGACGCCGCGCCCCAGACGGGCCAGCGCCAGACCCAGATAGCCTCGCAGCTGGCCTTCGAGCGGCAGGTCGCCGAGTGCCCGTGCGGCGGCAGCGGCTTCGACGTGATGCGACAGCGCCGCCCGATCGTCGGACCGGGCTTCGGCGACCAGACCCAGGTTGGTCAGCGTCATCGCCTCCAGCCGCTTGTGGCCCACGGCCCGCGCCAAGGCCAGCGCCGCATCGAGCTCACGCCGTGCTGCCACAGGGTCGCCCAATTCATGCAGCACCAGGCCCAGGTTGCAGTGGGCATTGCCGGCCCATTGCCTGTCGCCCACCTCGCGCGCCAACGCCAGGCCGCGCGCATAGTGGTCACGGGCCTCCTGCCTGCGACCCTGGGCATGCGCGATATTGCCCAGGTTGCCCTGCAAGCCGCCCTGCCAGCGGCGGTCGCGCAGCGCATCGGCCAGCACCAGCGCCTGCAGGTAACACTGCTGCGCCGCGGCCAAGCGAGACTGGTTGACGTGCAACCGGCCCAGTCCATTCAAGGCCAGGAACTGCGCCGGGCCATCGCCGCAGCTCTGCGCCACGGTCAATGCGGACTCCAGCATGTGCTGCGCCTGCACCGGGCGCCCGCGGCCCAGATCGAGGTTCGCGATCAGGCACATCAACTGCGCCTGCAGCACACCGTCACCGACGGCCTGTGCCAGCGCCAGACCCGATTCGCAGTGCTCGCGGGCGCGCTCGGCGTCGCCCAGCAGGTGCAGCGCATGCCCGAGCACGCGCTCGGCCGCTGCGCGCTGGCGGCTGGACGGCGGCGCCGTCGCAGCCACCGCCTGCGCCAGATCGACGCCGGTCGCGAAAGGCCCGGTCAGACACAGCGCCGCCCAGGCGTTGAGCAAGGCGCTGCCGGCGTCTGCGGCGCCGGCCAGCGCCGCACGCCGACAGGCCAGCACCAGGTTGTCGGTCTCCACGCAGCGATCGGCGCGCGACTGCTGTTCGTCCAGGCCGGCGAAGAACTGCCAGTGCCGCTGCCAGGCGCCGTGTTGCGCAGCGGCCGGCAGCGAAGCGCCGGGCCCGGACCCGGCCAGCTTTTCGCCGGCATAGTCGTGCACGCTGCGCAGCAGGTCGAAACGCTGGCTGTCCAGGCGCCGCACGAGCGACTTCTCCAGCAACGTCTGCACGACGTCGCCCGCCCAGGGGGCGCCAGGAAAATCGCCCAGGTCGACCACGGCCTCGGCCGCCGCGAGCGTGAACCCGCCCTCGAACACCGACAGCTGCGCCAGTGCGGACTGCTCGGCCGGCGCCAGCAGGTCCCAGGACCAGTCCAGCGTGGCCCGCAACGTGGCCTGGCGGTCGCGACGGCCGCCGCGGCTGGTGAGCAGCCTGAAACGCTCGCCCATGCGCTGCAGCAGCATGTGCGGCGGCATCACGCGAGCGCGCGCCGCTGCCAGTTCGATGGCCAACGGCAGCCGGTCGAGCAGGTCCACCAGCGCCGCCACCGAGGCCTCGTCCTGGTCGCTCAGCCGGTCGTCGACGCCGGCGGCCTGCACGCGCTGCCAGAACATCTGCACCGCCTCGTCGCCCGCCAGCGGCGCCAGCACCAGCGCCCTTTCGCCGACGATGCCCAGCACCTCGCGGCTGGTGGCGATGAATGACGCCTGCGGCGCCGCTTCCAGCCAGCGACCCAGCGTTTGCTCGGCGTGGCGCGCCACCTGTTCGAAGTTGTCCAGGATCACCAGGCAGGTAGCGCGCGCGGCGATGACTGCGCCGAGTTGCTGCACCGGGTCGCCCTGGCCCAGAGGCACCTCCAGGCCCTGTGCCACCGCGTGCACGATGCCGTCCACGCTGCGTGCCGCCGACAGGTCGCAGAACCAGGCGCCACCCGGGTAGTCGCCCAGCCAGCCGCGGGCATGGCGCAGCGCGAGCCGGGTCTTGCCGATGCCGCCGATGCCCAGCAGCGTGACCAGCCTCGTCCCGTCTTCGAAGCCGCGCGCCAGCACCTGCAGGGCCTCTTGGCGGCCGACGAAACTGTCGCGCTCGGCCGGCAGGCTGTGCGGCAGCTCGCGCGCCGGCAACCAGGCCTCGCCGACCCGGACCACGCGATACGCCTTGGCCGAATCCCCAGGCGGCAAGAAGCTCGATCCGGGCGCGCAGATCTCGAACAGCTCCACGGGCTCCGACACGCCCTTCAAGCGCCAGAGGCCATGGCTTTGCAGCGGCTGCGGCACCGGCCCCAGCGCCTGCACGGCCGCAGCGCTGAGCAGCGTCTGCCCGCCCGCGGCGGCGGCCATGACACGCGCCGCCAGCGGCAGGGCAATGCCGTGCACCTCGAACGGCGTGGCCCCCTGCGCCTGGTCGGCATGGGCGTTCTCGCGCAGCGTCACCTCGCCCACGTGCACGCCCACGCGCGCCCGCAGCGGCACGTCCAGCGCGGACAGGCTGCGGTGGTAGTCGAACGCGAACCCCAGCGCATCGGCGGCGCGCCCGAACAGCAGCAGGAAGCCGTCGCTGCGGCCGATCTCGCGACCGCGCCAGCGGCGCACCAGCTCGCGCGCGGCGCGATCGTGAGCCGCCCACAGCGGCACCATGACGGTGTCGCCCAGCTCGTCGTTGAGCCGGGTGCTGTCGACGACATCGGTCATCAGCAGCGCAAAGGGTTCGCTCATGGGCGAGGGGTGGTTCAAGGGTACGACGACACCGGGACGAATCGGGACCGCACTCTAACGCGCACTTGCCGTGGTGTGCCAAGGCGAACGCAGCGGTGCGGCGCCAAGCCGCGACGCGCTCAGTGTGGCGCCGGTGGACGCTGCGGCTGACCCAGGAACAGACGCTGCACGGCCAGCGCCATCTGCTCACGGTGTTCGCCGTCGGCTCCGCGCAGTTCGGTCATCGCACCGTGCATCAGCTTGGCGGTGAGTCCACGTGCCAGCGCTCCGAGTACGACTTCCACGGGTTCGCCGCGGGCCAGCTGCCGCTTGGCGCGCTCCAGTTCGGCCGCGCGCCAGGTCTCGGCCTGGGCGTTCAAGGCGCGGATCAGTGGCACGTTCGCGCGCTGGTCCAACCAGTGTGCGAAGCCGCGCACGCCGGCGTCGACGATCTCCTCGGCACGCGCCACCGCGGCCTGGCGCTTTTCGCCGCCGGTCTGCACCAGCGCCGAGAGGTCGTCCACCGTGTACAGGTAGACATCGGCCAGCCGCGCCACCTCGGGTTCGATATCGCGCGGCACGGCCAGGTCGACCATGAACATCGGCCGCCGTCGGCGCGATTTCAGCGCGCGTTCGACGGCACCCAGGCCGATGATCGGCAGCGTGCTCGCCGTGCAGGACACGACGACGTCGAATTCATGCAGGCGCAGCGGCAGCTCGGCCCACGGCAGCAGCTGTGCGCCGAAACGTCGCGCCAGCCCCTGGCCGCGCTCGGCGGTGCGGTTGGCGAGCGTCATCGACAGCGGTTTGCGGTCCGCGAAGTGCGCCGCCGCCAGCTCGATCATCTCGCCGGCACCGACCAGCAGCACACGCACCTGCGCCAGGTCTTCGAAGAGCTGCAGCGACAGGCGCACGGCAGCGGCGGCCATGCTCACCGAGTGGGCACCGATCTCGGTCGCGCTGCGCACTTCCTTGGCCACCGCGAAGGAACGCTGGAACAGCTGGTGCAAGGTGCAGCCCAGGGTGCCGGCCAGGCCGGCCTCGCGCACCGCCAGCTTGATCTGGCCCAGGATCTGCGGTTCGCCCAGCACCATGGAGTCGAGCCCGGCCGCCACGCGGAAAGCATGACGGGCCGCCGCCGTGCCCTCGGCCACGTAGGCGTGGTCGGTGAGCCGGGCGCCGGCAGCACCCCCCTGCTCGGCCAGCCAGGCCAAGGCCGGCTGCGCCAGGTCGGCGGCCGCGTCACCGGCGACCCTGTCGTTGGCGGCCACGTAAAGCTCGGTGCGATTGCAGGTGGACAGCAGCGTGGCCTCGGGTGCGGTGCGCGCAAGGCGCGCGCGCAGCGAGTGCAGCGCCGCGGGCAGCCGCTCGGGCGTGAAGGCAAAACGCGCGCGCACGTCCAGCGGCGCGCTGTGGTGGTTCAGGCCGATGGCCAGGACCGTCATCGCCCGCCCCGCGGGCCGTCGGGGCCAGGGCAGGAGGGCTGGGCAAAGTCTCGTTGACTCCGGCTGCGCATCTGCCTATGCTAGATGTGTCTTGTTTAGTTGACAACCGTTAATGACCAATTTACATGACACTCAACGCCGCCCCCGGGCCGTCGATAGCGGCGGCGAAGCACCAAGCCCCCGCGGCACCCGCGCCGGACCGCCGCAGCGGCCCGACCGTTCGCCGCTGGCCGCGCTGCGCCGCATCGAGAAGGCACTTGCCGCCGCGGTGACCGCCGGCGAGGGTCCAGGCGGACCGCCGCTGCTGGCCGCGGCCATCCGTCATGCGGTCTTCCCGGGCGGCGCGCGCATCCGTCCGCGGCTGTGCCTGGCCGTGGCGCAGGCCTGCGGTGACGACGACGCGAAGCTGGCCGACGCCGCCGCGGTGGCCATCGAACTGCTGCACTGCGCTTCGCTGGTCCACGACGATCTGCCTTGCTTCGACGATGCACCCACGCGTCGCGGCATGCCTTCGGTGCACTCACGCTTCGGCGAACGCATCGCGGTGCTCACGGGCGACGCGCTGATCGTGCTCTCGTTCCAGATCGTGGCCGCAGCGGCCAGCGCCCAGCCGCAGCGGCTGGGGCCGGTGCTCACCGCCATCGCCCGCGGCGTGGGCACACCGGCCGGCATCGTCGCCGGTCAGGCCTACGAGTGCGAGCCCTATGTGGCGCTGGCGGCCTATCAGCGCGCCAAGACCGGGTCGCTGTTCGCCGCGTGCACGGAAGTGGGCGCCCTGGCCGCCGGTGCCGACCCGGCCCCCTGGCGCGCCTTCGGCCTGTACCTGGGCGAGGCCTATCAGGTGGCCGACGACATTCGCGACGTGGCTGCCAGCATCGAGGTGATGGGCAAACCCCCAGGCCGCGACGTGGCCTTGCACCGTCCCAGTTCGGCGTCGGAGCTGGGCCTGGGCGGCGCCATCGCGCATTTCGACCGCCTGGTGGCGCAGGCCATCGAGGCGGTGCCCGAATGCGATGGTGCGGCCCTGCTGCGCGCCATCGTGCGCTCCGAGTCCGCGCGGCTGGTGCCCGAAGACACGGTGCGCGTCGTGGCCCTGGCCGCATGAGGTGCCTCTTGCGAACCGTGCTCGGCATCTCGACACGCTGACATGCCCGCACGACCCGCCACGGCGGAGTCCCCGGCTGGCGTCGCCGCCACACCGCCCATGACTGCCGCGCCATGGCACCAGCGCTGGCACCAACGCTGGCACGATCGCTGGCACGACCGCTGGTGCGCCTGGCGCGACCGCGTGCTCACCAGCCCCGATTTCCAGCGCCGTGCCGCGCGCTCCTGGTTCATGCGGCCGATCGCACGTCGCCGCGCTCGGGCCTTGTTCGACCTCGTGGCCGGCTTCGTCTATTCACAGGTGCTGCTGGCCTGCGTGCGGCTGAAGCTGTTCGAGCTGCTGGCAGCCGGCCCGCAGACCGCCGCCGACCTGGCTGCGCGCCTGGGGCTGGGCACCGCCAGTCTGGAGCGGCTGCTGACCGCGGCTGCGGCGCTGGACCTGGTGGAACTGCGCAGCGGCGGCGGCTGGGGTTTGGGCGCCTTGGGCGCGCCGCTGGTGGGCAACGAGGCCATCACCGCCATGGTCGAGCACCATGCCGTGTTGTATGCCGACCTGCAGGACCCGCTGGCCCTGCTGCGCGGCGAAGGCCCGCCGCCGGCACTTTCGCGCTACTGGGCCTATGCCACGGCCGACGCCCCGGGCCAGTTGCCGCCCGGCGAGGTGAACGAATATTCGGCGCTGATGTCGGCTTCGCAGCCCCTGGTGGCCGAGGAAGTGCTGGACGCCTACCCGGTGGCACGCCACCGCTGCCTGCTCGACGTGGGCGGCGGCCAGGGCCGCTTCCTCGTCGCCGCAGCGCGCCGCGCGCCCGGCCTGCGGCTGATGCTGTTCGACCTGCCTGGCGTGGTGCCGGTTGCGCGCGAGGCTTTCGCCGCGCAAGGCCTGGCCGATCGCGCCCAGGTCTTCGGCGGCGACTTCACGCGCGACGTGCTGCCCGCCGGGGCCGATCTCGTGACGCTGATCCGCGTCATCTACGACCACCCGGACGCGCGCGCGCTGACCATCCTGCGCGCCGCCTTCCTCGCCCTCCCACCCGGCGGCACGTTGCTGCTGGCCGAGCCCATGGCCGGTGCCCCCGGCGCGGCGCGCATGGGCGATGCCTACTTCGGCATGTATCTGCTGGCCATGCGCGGCGGCCGGGCACGCACGGCAGCGGAATTGTCGGCGCTGCTGATCGAGGCCGGCTTCGAGCAGGTGCGCGAACGGCCAACGCCGATTCCGTTGCAAGTCGGTGTGCTGGTGGCGCGCAAGCCCGGCCACGCCCGCAGCTGATACCTGCCACGGTGCTAGGGGCCCGTGCCGTGACGGCAAACGCCTCCAGGTCACACGTAAACCCCGAGCGAATCAGGTGTCTATTTTTCTTGACACTTTTGTCTGTCTGCATAAGATGACACCGCATGTACACCTGCACGTCCATCCGCCCCTCGCCGACGCACCTGCGATCGCTGATGTTCTGCGCGCCTGGCACCCCACCCGAGAAGAGACGTCCATGAAAACCATGGCCATCGTGCTCGAGCAACCCGAGCACATCGCCTTCAGCAGCCTGGAGCTCACCCCGCCCGGTGACGACGACGTCGTCGTCGACATCGAATTCAGCGGCATCAGCACCGGCACCGAAAAGCTGCTCTTCAACGGCCGCATGCCAAGCTTTCCGGGCATGGGTTACCCGCTGGTGCCGGGCTACGAATCGGTGGGCCGCATCGTCCAGGTTGGCCCCGACGCTCAGCACCGGGTCGGCGAACGTGTCTTCGTGCCCGGCGCCCGCTGCTACGGCGAGGTCCGCGGGCTGTTCGGCGGCGCGGCTTCCAGGATCGTGGTGGGTGACTCGCGCGTGGTGCCGGTGTCGGAAACGCTGGGCGAACAGGCCGTGCTGCTGGCCCTGGCCGCCACCGCCTACCACGCGGTCTCGGGCGCCGGCAAACGTTCACCCATCGTCCCGCCCGACCTGATCGTCGGCCACGGCGTGCTCGGCCGCTTGCTGGCGCGCATGACTGTGGTGGCCGGCTTCACGCCGCCCACGGTATGGGAGACCAACCCCGCGCGGGCCGCGGGCGCGCAGGGCTACACGGTCGTCGACCCGACGCAGGATGTCCGGCGCGACTACCACGCCATCTACGACGTCAGCGGCGACTCGCAGATCCTCGACCACCTGGTGCGCCACCTGGCACCGGGCGGCGAGATCGTGCTGGCCGGCTTCTACACCGAAGCGCTGCACTTCAACTTCGCGCCCGCCTTCATGCGCGAGGCGCAGATCCGCTGCGCCGCCGAGTGGCAGCGCCCCGACCTGCTGGCAGTGGCCGAACTGGCCGAGAGCGGGCGCCTGTCGCTGGCCGACCTGATCACTCACCACGACCAACCCATGCATGCCGACGCCGCCTACCGCACCGCGTTCGGCGATTCCGGCTGTCTGAAGATGGTCCTCGACTGGAGAAGTTGCCAATGAATGCGCCCGCCTCACCAGTCATCTTCATGCGTGACGAACGGTTGAAGCAGGAAGCCGCGATCGAGCCGGATCCGGTGGCCACCGCGCCCGCCACCAAGACCACGCAGATCATCGCCATCTACGGCAAGGGCGGCATCGGCAAGAGCTTCACGCTGGCCAACCTGAGCTACATGATGGCGCAGCAGGGCAAGAAGGTGCTGCTCATCGGCTGCGACCCGAAGAGCGACACCACCAGCCTGCTGTTCGGCGGCAAGGCCTGCCCCACCATCATCGAGACCAGCTCGAAGAAGAAACTGGCTGGCGAAGCGGTGTCCATCGGCGACGTGTGCTTCAAGCGCGACGGCGTCTACGCGATGGAACTCGGCGGACCGGAAGTGGGGCGCGGCTGCGGCGGGCGCGGCATCATCCACGGCTTCGAGACGCTGGAAAAGCTGGGCTTCCACGACTGGGGTTTCGACTTCGTGCTGCTCGACTTCCTGGGCGACGTGGTCTGCGGCGGCTTCGGGCTGCCGATTGCGCGCGACATGTGCCAGAAGGTCATCGTCGTCGCCAGCAACGACCTGCAGTCGCTCTACGTCGCCAACAACGTCTGCAGCGCGGTCGAATATTTCCGCAAGCTCGGCGGCAACGTCGGCGTGGCCGGCGTCGTCATCAACAAGGACGACGGCACCGGCGAGGCCCAGGCCTTTGCCACGGCGGCCGGCATCCCGGTGCTGGCGGCGATTCCCGCGCACGAGGACATCCGCCGCAAGAGCGCGTCCTACGAAATCATCGGACGGCCGGGCACGCCCTGGGCGAGCCTGTTCGAGACGCTGGCCACCAATGTCGCCGAGGCACCGCCCGTGCGCCCGAAACCGCAGACGCAGGACCAGTTGCTGGGCCTGTTCTCGGCCGAGGTCACCGGGCGCGACTTCAAGATGGAGCCGGCGACGGTCTTCGACATGGTCGGCAAGAACGAGATCGTCAAGCCGACGCTCGAAGTCATCTACGACGCCGCCTGATCATGAACGCGCCGGCCGTACCCCACCCCGAGGCGCTGCAGGCCGACGGCCTGGGCTGTCACTCGGGCAAGGACGCCATGCTCGCCGCGGCCTCTGCCGCCGGCAAGACCGAGGTGCTGCAGCAGTACGCCCGTGACTACCCCTTGCCCGAAGGCGCCGGCCCGCACGACCAGCCGCAGAGCATGTGCCCGGCCTTCGGCTCGCTGCGCGTGGGGCTGCGCATGCGCAGAACCGCCACCATCCTGTCGGGCAGCGCCTGCTGCGTCTACGGCCTGACCTTCACCTCGCATTTCTACGGCGCGCGCCGCAGCGTCGGCTACGTGCCGTTCAACAGCGAATCGCTGGTCACCGGCAAGCTGTTCGAGGACATCCGCGAGGCGGTCTACAAGCAGGCCGACCCGGCGCAATACGACAGCGTCGTCATCAT
This sequence comes from Rubrivivax sp., assembly GCA_034522875.1. GTDB lineage: Bacteria > Pseudomonadota > Gammaproteobacteria > Burkholderiales > Burkholderiaceae_C > Rubrivivax. The sequence goes on from JAXHKY010000003.1 coordinate 256,481, forward strand.
CAACCTCTGCGTGCCCACGGCCAGCGGCGTGCCGCTGCAGTTGCTGCCCAAGCAGATCAATGGCGTGCGCATCATCGGCATCGACGTACCGGGTTTCGGCGTGCCCACGCATGCCGAAGCCAAGGACGTGCTCGCCGGCGCCATGCTGAAGTACGCGCGCAGCGAAGCCGAAGCGGGCCCGGTGACGGCGCCGCGCGGTGGTGTATCCGAAAAGCCCACAGTGACGCTGCTGGGCGAGATGTTCCCGGCCGACCCGGTGGGCATCGGCATGATGCTCGAGCCCATGGGCCTGGCCGCCGGTCCGGTGGTGCCCACACGCGAATGGCGCGAACTGTATGCCGCGCTGGACTGCGCCGCAGTGGCTGCCATCCATCCCTTCTACACCGCCAGCGTGCGCGAATTCGAAACCGCCGGCCGCTGCGTGGTGCCTTCGGCGCCCGTGGGGCACGACGGCACCGAAGCCTGGCTGCAGGCCATCGGTCGCGCCTGCAACGTGCCGCAGGCGATGATCGATGCGGCCAAGAACAAGTGGCTTCGCGCCATCAAGGGCGCCTTGGCCGCGACACCGATCAAGGGCCGTGTCACCGTCAGCGGCTACGAAGGTTCTGAACTGCTGGTTGCACGGCTGCTCATCGAGAGTGGTGCCGAAGTGCCGTATGTTGGAACGGCGTGCCCGCGCACGCCGTGGTCGGCACCGGACCTCGAGTGGCTGCAGGCCCGCGGCGTGCACGTGCAATACCGCGCCTCGCTCGAACAGGACATCGCCGCCGTGCGCGAGTTCAAGCCCGACCTCGCCATCGGCACCACGCCCGTGGTGCAGGCGGCCAAGCAGGCCACCATTCCCGCGCTGTATTTCACCAACCTCATTTCGGCGCGGCCGCTGATGGGCGTGATGGGCGCCGGCTCGCTGGCACAGGTGATCAATGCCGCCATCGCCAACAAGGCGCGCTTCCAGATCATGCGTGAGTTCTTCGGCGACGTCGGCTCGGGTGACAAGTCCGGTGTCTGGGAAGAGGTGCCGCAGGAGCGCCCGGAGTTCCGCGCCGAAACACGCCGCCAGGTCATCAAGCTGATGAAGAAGCGCAAGGCGGAGGAGATGGTCTGATGAGCTACGTCATCGACCACGACCGCGCCGGCGGCTACTGGGGCGCCGTCTATGTGTTCACGGCGATCAAGGGCCTGCAGGTCGTCATCGACGGCCCGGTGGGCTGCGAGAACCTGCCGGTGACCAGCGTGCTGCATTACACCGACGCGCTGCCGCCGCACGAACTGCCCATCGTCGTCACGGGCCTTGCCGAAGAACAGCTCGGCCGCGAAGGCACCGAAGGTGCGATGAAGCGCGCCCATGCCGTGCTCGACCCCGACCTGCCCAGCGTGGTGGTCACCGGTTCCATCGCCGAGATGATCGGCGGCGGCGTCACGCCCGAGGGCACGACGATCGCACGCTTCCTGCCGCGCACCATCGACGAAGACCAGTGGCAGTGCGCCAATCGCGCCATGTACTGGCTGTGGACCGAATACGGCCTGCGCAAGGTGCCGCAGCGCACGCCGTTCGCCGAGCGGCCGGCCCATGAGAAGCCGCGCGTCAACCTCGTCGGCCCCTGCTACGGCACCTTCAACATGCCCAGCGACCTGGCCGAGATGCGGCGCCTGGTCGAAGGCATCGGCGCCGAGGTGAACATGGTGTTCCCGCTCGGCAGCCACCTCGCCGACGTGGCGCAGCTGGTCAACGCCGACGTCAATGTCTGCATGTACCGCGAATTCGGCCGCCTGCTGTGCGAAGCGCTGGAGCGGCCCTACCTGCAGGCGCCCATCGGCCTGCACAGCACCACGGCCTTCCTGCGCCAGCTGGGCGAACTGCTGCACCTGGACCCCGAACCCTTCATCGAACGCGAGAAGCACACCACCATCAAGCCGATCTGGGACCTGTGGCGCAGCGTGACGCAGGACTTCTTCGGCACCGCCAGTTTCGCGGTCGTGGCGAACGAGACCTACACGCGCGGCATTCGCCACTTCCTCGAAGACGAGCTCGGGCTGCCGTGCCACTTTGCCGTCTCGCGCGTGGCCGGGGCCAAGACCGACAACGAGGCCATTCGCAAGCTCGTGCACGAGAAGGCACCGCTGGTGCTCTTCGGCAGCGTCAACGAACGCATGTACCTGGCCGAGACGACGGCCGGTCATGGGCCGCGGCCGATGTATGTGCCGGCCTCCTTCCCCGGCGCCATCATCCGCCGCCACACCGGCACACCCTTCATGGGCTTTGCGGGGGCCACCTACCTGGTGCAGGAATTCTGCAACGCGCTCTTCGACGCGCTGTTCCACATCCTGCCGCTGGGCACCGAGCTCGACAAGGTCGACGCGACGCCGGCGCGCCGTGGCGATTCCAGGCCCTGGGACGACGAGGCACAGGCGGCGCTCAGCCGCTTTGTCGCCACGCAGCCGGTGCTGGTGCAGATCTCGGCGGCCAAGCAGTTGCGCGACCGCGCCGAACGCGCCGCCCATGCCGCCGGCGCCGAGCGCGTGACGGTGGCGCTGGTGCAGCGGCTGCTCGGCAACAAGGAAACCGCATGAACCGCGGCTTCCCACTTTTCGACGACCGGCTCCGCCGGTCGCTCCCGACATTCCGGCGTCTTGCCGGGGTGGCCCATGGTGCGCGGGTCTTGTGCGCATGTGGCCGCAAGGCCGATTTCGGAGGATTTCCCTATGGCTGAAAGAAAGGGCTCGATCTCGGGCCTCACCGACGACGAGGCACAGGAGTTCCACAAGTACTACATGCAGGGTTTCGTGGGCTTCATGGCAATTGCCGTGGTCGCGCACATCCTCGTGTGGATCTGGCGTCCCTGGCTCTGAACACCTGAACGTTTGACCCGACGAAGGGAACCGACATGAACCAACCACTTGACACATTGCACAAGCCCGTGCTGGCCGACCAGCGCAGTTACTGGCTGATCTTCACGCTGGGCTTCGTCTTGTTCATGGCCATTGCCCTTGCCGGGCAGTTGCTGGGCTGGCACTGGCGGACCTGGCTGCCGGGGGCAGAAGGTGTGAAGTCATTGAATGGCGGTGTGAAGGCTGCGGTCTATACCTTCATGGCGCATCTAACTTAGGAGCTTGGAATCATGTGGAGAATTTGGCGTCTTTTCGACCCGGTGCGAACGATGGTTGCACTCGCGGTTTTTCTGTTCGGCTTGGCAGTGATGATTCACCTCATCCTGCTCAGCACGAGCACCTTCAACTGGATGGACGGCCCGAATGCGCGGGCCAGACTGGCCATGAAGACGGCAGCGGTGCAGGTCGCACCGATGCCGGTCGCCGTGGCTTCCGTCGAGTTCAAGAAGTAGTCCGCTCGCGCGGATCGGAAGGTGGGGGCGGCCGCGCCCGAGAGGGCCTGCTGCTCCTGCCGCCAGAACAACTCGCCGACGGGGGCCTGCACAAGGCAGCTCCGGCGGACGGAGGATCAGAAAATGGCCATGTTGAGTTTCGAGAAAAAGTATCGCGTCCGCGGGGGCACCCTCGTCGGCGGCGACTTGTTCGACTTCTGGGTCGGTCCGTTCTACGTCGGGTTCTTCGGCGTGACGACACTCTTTTTCTCGGCGCTGGGCACGGCGCTGATCCTGTGGGGCGCTTCGCAGGGCCCCACCTGGAACCTGTGGCAAATCAATATCGCGCCACCCGACCTGAGCTATGGCCTGGCGATGGCGCCCCTGCTCGAAGGCGGGCTGTGGCAGCTGATCACCGTGTGCGCCATCGGCGCCTTCGTGTCGTGGGCACTGCGCGAGGCCGAGATCTGCCGCAAGCTGGGCATGGGCTTGCACGTGCCCTGGGCCTTCGGCATGGCGATCCTGGCTTACGTCACCCTGGTGGTGATACGCCCGGTGCTCATGGGTGCCTGGGGCCACGGCTTTCCCTACGGCATCTTCAGCCACCTGGACTGGGTGTCCAACGTGGGCTACCAGTATCTGCACTTTCACTACAACCCGGCGCACATGCTCGCCATCACCTTCTTCTTCACCACGACGCTCGCGCTTTCACTGCACGGCGGGCTGATCCTCTCGGCCAGCAACCCGAAGAAGGGGGAGGCCATGAAGACGGCCGACTACGAAGACACCTTCTTCCGCGACGCCATCGGCTATTCCATCGGTGCCCTGGGCATCCACCGCCTGGGCCTGTTCCTGGCGCTGTCGGCCGGCTTCTGGAGCGCCGTGTGCATCGTTATCAGCGGCCCGTTCTGGACCCGCGGCTGGCCCGAGTGGTGGGGCTGGTGGCTGAACCTTCCGATCTGGTCGCAATGGCCGCTGCAATGAACGCGCAGGAGCAAAGACATGATTGAGTACCAGAACCTTTTCACGCAGGTGCAGGCCATCGGGCCCGACAACCTGGGTGTTCCGCTAGGCCGGGGCAACAGCCCGCGTACCGGCACGGATCTGCCGCAGGTGCGCCTGTTCGGCCGCATCGGCATGCCGCAGGTGGGGCCCATCTATCTGGGTCCCTTGGGCATTGCGTCGCTGATCTTGGGCGTCGCGTCCTTCAACATCATCGGCTTCAACATGCTGGCGCAGGTGAACTGGGACGTTGTCCAGTTCATCCGCCAGTTGTTCTGGCTGTCGCTGGAGCCGCCGTCGCCTGAGTACGGCCTTTCGCTGCCGCCGCTCAACCAGGGTGGCTGGTGGCTCATGGCCGGCGGCCTTCTCACCGCATCCATCCTGCTGTGGTGGTTGCGCATGTACACGCGGGCCCGCGCTTTAGGCATGGGCACGCACGTGGCGTGGGCCTTTGCCGCGGCGATCTGGCTGTTCCTGGTGCTGGGTTTCATTCGCCCGGTGCTGATGGGCAGCTGGAGCGAGGCGGTGCCCTTCGGCATCTTCCCGCACCTGGACTGGACGGCAGCCTTCTCCATTCGCTACGGCAACCTGTTCTACAACCCGTTCCACGCGCTATCGATCGTCTTCCTGTACGGCGCCACGCTGCTGTTCGCGATGCACGGCGCCACCATCCTGGCCGTCAGCCGCTTCGGCGGTGAACGCGAACTGGAGCAGATCGTCGACCGCGGCACCGCCAGCGAGCGCGCGGCGCTGTTCTGGCGCTGGACCATGGGCTTCAACGCCACCACCGAATCCATCCACCGCTGGGCATGGTGGTTCGCGGTGCTGTGCCCGCTGGCAGGCGGCATCGGCATCCTGCTCACCGGCACGGTGGTCGACAACTGGTACTTGTGGGCCCTTAAACACGGCGTAGCGCCGCCCTACCCGGCCGTCTTCCCGGCGGCGGTCGATCCGGCCACGCTGCTGCAGGGGGTGAAGTGATGAATGCACTTGCTAAAACGGCACTGGTCGCCCTGGTGGCGGCCACCACCCTGCTCGCCGGTTGCGAGCGCCCGCCCGTGGACAGCGTGCAGCGCGGCTACCGCGGCACCGGCATGGAACTGGTCTACAACCCGCGCACCGCCGTGGCCGTGGCCGAAGCCAACCAGGCGCCCGTGGCACCTGAAGCTGCCAGCCCCGACGGCCCCAAGGCTGGGCAGATCTACAAGAACGTGCAGGTGCTGGGCCACCTCAGCATCGGCGAATTCACGCGCCAGATGGTGGCCATCACAGCCTGGATCGCCCCTGTGGAAGGCTGCAACTACTGCCACATCGCCGAGAACCTGGCCGACGACAGCAAATACACCAAGGTCGTGGCGCGCCGCATGATCCAGATGACGCAGCACGTGAATGCCGACTGGAAGACGCACGTGGCCGCGACGGGCGTCACGTGCTATACCTGCCACCGCGGCAAGGCCGTGCCGGACAATGTCTGGTTCGCCCCCGAGCCGCCGCGCGCGAATGCCAACTTCATTGGCGACAAGGCCGGGCAGAACACGCCGCTGAAGACCGTTGGGCTGAGTTCACTGCCCTACGACCCGTTCAGCACTTACCTGCTGGGCGCACAAACCATAGGCGTGGGCGGCGCCACAGCCTTGCCCAGCGAGCACGTGGCTTCCATCGCGCAGACCGAGCAGACTTACGGCCTGATGATGCACATGTCCACCAGCCTGGGCGTGAACTGCACCTACTGCCACAACACGCGCAACTTCAAGACCTGGGAAGGCGTGCCGCCGCAGCGCACCACGGCCTGGCACGGCATCCGCATGGCGCGGAACCTGAACAACGAGTACATCGTGCCCCTGACCGCCAGCTTCCCGGCGGCGCGCCTGGGTCCGACCGGGGACGTGGCAAAGATCAACTGCGCTACCTGCCACCAGGGCGTGTACAAGCCGCTGTACGGCGCGCCCATGGCCAAGGACTATCCGGCCCTCCTCACCCTGGGTGCCCCCAGCGACGGTCTGCCGGCGCCAATGGCCGAGGCCATGCGCTCGGTGCTCTACTTCGGCGTCGGTTCGGCCACGCTGGACGCCGAACAGGCCAAGGGGCTCTCGACCGTGGTCGCCACCCTGGTGTCGCAGCCCAAGGCCAAGGCTTCGATCTCGGGCTACCACTCGGCCGCCGGGGAACTGGCGGCCAACCAGGAACTAGCCAAGCAGCGCGCCTTCACCGTGCGCGACTCGCTGGTCGGCGCCGGTATCGCTACCAGCCGCGTGGTGCTGGAAAAACCCGTGCAGGCCGAAGCCAACCTGGCTGGTGAAGATCCGGCAGCCCGCCGCGTCGAGGTCACGGTCAAATAAGCTACCGGGTTGCGGCCCGGGCCGGTTCATTGCAGCATCACTCGATGTTTGAACAGGCCCGCGTTACTGCCGTGTACAGGCTCGCTGCCGGCAGCTCGACGCAGCAGCACGGCGCCGAAAGCCCTGCGGCGAAAGACGCCGCGAAGGCCCCGGCGCCAGCCGACGCCGTGGCCGTGCTGCTGCTGATCGAACTGGCACCCGGAGCGCTGCTCTGGGGCTGGTCACGCGTGGTGCTCGGCGGCTTGCCTCTTCGCCACCTCCCCGGCCTGCGATTTGCCAAGGCTCTGGGCAGCGGCCACCGCGGCGGCTTCGGGCTGCGACCCGGCTTGCGCCGTCAGGGCCTGTTCATGATCTTCGACGACGAGCGCGGTGCCGACGCTTTCCTCACCCGCTCGACGACGATGCAGGCCTACCGCACCCATGCCGCCGAGCTGTGCATTGCCAAGCTGCGCGCCACGTCCAGCCGTGGCAGCTGGAACGGCCAGGGCATGGCCGTCACCGCGACCCCCGCCGCCAGCGGCCCGGTGGCTTCGCTCACGCGCGCTTCGATCCGGCCGCACAAGGCCTTGGCCTTCTGGCGCAACTCGCCGCCCGCCGAAGCCGCGCTCGAACGAGCCCGGGGCTGTCTGCTCGCCATGGGCCTGGGTGAAGCGCCGTTGCTGCGCCAGGCCACTTTCAGCATCTGGGAGAGCCAGGCCGCGATGGACGCCTACGCCCGCAGCGGCGCCCACCTGGCCGCCATCCGCGCCGCCTACGGGCAGAACCACTTCAGCGAGTCGATGTTCGTGCGCTTTGCGTTGCTGCAACTCAGCGGCTGCTGGAAGGGCCGGACCTATGGCTGATCCGTTCGCAGCGCCCGAGCGCCGCGCCAGCGCCACGCCGCAACACGACCACCGTGTCGTCGTCGTCGGCGCCGGCATCGGCGGACTGGTCAGTGCACTGCTGCTGGCCAGCCGGGGCTTGCAGGTGACGCTGGTCGAGGCCGCGGCCGAGCCGGGCGGCAAGATGAGGCAGCTGGATGTGGGCGGGGTACACATCGACGCCGGTCCCACCGTGTTCACGATGCGCTGGGTGTTCGACCAGATCCTGGCCGAAGCCGGCAGCTCGCTGGAGTCGCTGGTGGCACTGCAACCGCTGTCGGTGCTGGCACGCCATGCGTGGCGTCCCGAAGCGGATGGCCGCGCGCAGCAGCTCGACCTGCATGCCGGCGTGCAGGCCTCGGCCGACGCCATTGCCGAGTTCTCCAGCCCGGCCGAGGGCCGCCGCTATCTGGCTTTCTGCGCCGAGGCGCGGCGCGTCTACGAACGGCTGGAAGGCCCGCATATCCGATCGCAGCGGCCCAGCGTGCTGCGCATGATCCGCGACCTGGGCCCGGCAGGACTTGCCACGCTCACCGGCCTGGGTCCGTTCGCCACGCTGTGGGCACGGCTGGGCCACCACTTCCACGACCCGCGCCTGCGCCAGCTCTTCGGCCGCTACGCCACCTACTGTGGCGCAACGCCCTGGCAGGCGCCTGCCACGCTGATGCTGATCGCGCACGTGGAACAAAGCGGCGTCTGGTCGGTGCAAGGCGGCATGCACGCGCTGCCGCGGGCGCTGGCGCAGCTGGCACGCGAGCGGGGCGCCACGCTGCACTTTGGCCAGACGTGCCGTCGCATCGTCGTTCGTGGCGGCCGCGCCTGCGGTGTGGAACTGGCCGACGGTCGCGAGGTGCTGGCCGATTCGGTGGTCTTCAACGGCGACGCCAGCGCGCTGGCGCAAGGCCTGCTGGGCGACGAGGTTGCACATGCAGCGCGCCCGGTGCCACTGGCAAAGCGTTCGCTGTCGGCCCTCACCTGGGCCATGCACACGCCCACCGAGGGCCTGCCCCTGGTGCGCCACAACGTCTTCTTCGGCGACGACTACCGCAGCGAATTCGACGATGTCTTCCGCCACCGCCGACTGCCGCGCGACGGCACGGTGTACGTCTGTGCGCAGGACCGCACCGACGATGCCACCTTGCCCGCCGGCCCCGAACGCCTGCTGTGCCTGGTCAACGCCCCTGCCGACGGCGACCGCCGTTCCTTCGACGCCCTGGAGACCGACCCATGCCTGTCCCGCAGCCTGGCCTTGTTGCAGCGCTGCGGCCTGCAGATCGACCCGAAGCCCGAGCAGGTGGTGACCACCACGCCGGCGCAGTTTCACCAGCTCTTTCCGGCCACGGGCGGGGCACTGTATGGCGCGGCGAACCACGGCTGGATGTCGCTGTTCAAGAGGCCGGGCTCAGTCAGCGCGCTGCCGGGCCTTTACCTGGCGGGGGGCAGTGTGCACCCGGGCCCGGGCGTGCCGATGGCCGCGATGTCGGGCCGGTTGGCGGCCGAAACGCTGATGGCGCACCTCGATTCGACCAGCCGGTTCCGCCGGGCGGCTATCTCTGGTGGTATGTCGACGCCCTCAGCGACGACGGCCGGCACGGGCTGACGCTGATCGCCTTCGTCGGCAGCGTCTTCTCGCCTTACTACCGGCTGGCGCGCTCACGCGGCGCGGCCGACCCCGAGAACCATGTCGCGCTCAACGTGGCGCTGTATGGCCAGGACACCAGCCGCTGGACCATGACCGAGCGCGGCCGCAACCAGTTGTCGCGCAATGCCGCTGAACTGGCCATCGGCCCCAGCCGCCTGCGCTGGGACGGCCAGTCGCTGGTGGTCGACATCGACGAGATCACCGTGCCGCTGCCGCGCCGCGTGCGCGGCCGGGTGCGGCTGCATCCCCAGGGTCTGTGCGGCTTCACGGCCGCGCTGGACGCCGCCGGCCGCCACCGTTGGGGGCCGATCGCACCCTGCGCGCGCATCGAGGTTCAATTCGAGCAACCGGGCCTGCGCTGGAGCGGCCACGCCTACCTGGACTCCAACGAAGGCGACGAACCGGTGGAGAACGCCTTTAACGAATGGGACTGGTCGCGCGCGCTGCTGAGCGACGGCAGCACGGCGGTGATCTACGACGTGCGACCCGGGCCCGGCGAAGCTGCCGACAGCGGCCGTGTGATCGCGCAACGCTTCGCCGCCGACGGCCGGGCCAGCGCCTTCGAAGCGCCGCCGCGGCAGACGCTGCCGCGCTCGAAATGGTGGCTGGGCCGCACGATGCGCGGCGACACCGCCGAACCCGCGCGCGTTTCGCAGACGCTGGAGGACACGCCGTTCTACGTGCGCTCGGTGCTCGAAGCTGGCGTGCTGGGTGAACGCGTGACCGCCATGCACGAGACCCTGGACGTGAAGCGCCTGGTGTCGCTGCCGATGCAGGGCATGCTGCCATTTCGCATGCCGCGGCGGGCTTGACGGTCGCCACGCCAACAAAAAGAGGGCCTGCTCCAGCCCGTCTTCTTCGGGTGGGCCACATGTTTCGCGCCAACGCGATCAAACCGGGTCGTCCGTCTTCGGGTCCGCCACTGGCGAGGAGGCAAAACCTACACGCGCCCATGGATTCCGGACAGCATGCAAATCGGTTCAGCTAGATGGCTAGCTAGACATCTAGCTATACTTTTTGAGCCCATCGTATTGCCGAAAAAGCTCATGACTGCTGTTGTACTGTTCGAAGCCAAGAACCGCTTTTCGGAATTGATCGACCGGGTAGTGGCCGGCGAGGTCATCGAAATTACCCGCCGCGGCAAGGTCGTGGCGCAGTTGGCGCCACCGGCTCGCGACGGCGATGCGGCGGCCTCCCTGCAGGCCATCGCTGCGCTGCGTGCGGCACGAGAAGGTGTGAGCCTGGGCGGACTGAAGATCCGTGACCTGATCGCCGAAGGCCGACGGTGAGCCGCGCTCTGGTGGTCGACGCGTCGGTCAGCGCTGCGTGGTTCCTCTCCGACGAAGCCACGCCCTACACCGAAGCTGCGCTGGAAGCCACAACGGACCGCGACATCTGGTTCCCGGAAGTGTGGTCGCTTGAGATCTGCAACCTGCTGCTCAGCGCGCAGCGCCGGCGCCGCATCGACGACGCCAAGTGCCGCCAGTTGGTGGCTCGTGCCCAAGCCCTGCGCGTGCGTGTGGACCACGAGGCCGTGACCATGGCGACGATCGACGAGCTGGCTGCTCGCCACGCCTTGAGCGCTTACGACGCAGCCTATCTCGAGCTGGCCTTGCGCCGCCGCCTGCCCGTGGCCACCGCCGACAAGGCATTGCTCGCCGCCATGCGCGTCAGCGGCGTCGAGAACGCCGCCTTCTCCGCTTCATGAAGCCGCCATGTCCATGACGGGTTCTCCGCCCTGCTGACATCCGACGGCTTCTTCGCCCTCCGCTGGCGCGGCAAAGTCGCATGGTCCACGCTGTTCTGGCGCGACATGCTGGCCGTGGGCACGGTACTCAATCTCGCGGCAAGCTTCGGCGCGCTGGCCCTGCTGGCCATGGGTGCGCCCGGCGCCGTGGCTATGGCCCTGCACTTCGCACCGGTGCCGTACAGCCTGTTCCTGTTCCTCGCCCTGTGGCGCCTGGCGAAGCGGCCGGCGCCCGTGGTCGCCGCAGCGCTGGCCTGGCTGGTGGTGATGACGGTGGTCTGACGGGTGAAGCGCCGGCTGCCGCAGGCAGCGGCCGACCTGGCCGAGTACGCAGCCGCCACTCGCGATCGACCGCGCGAACTGTAGGTCGCTGCGCCTAGGCCCAGGGGCCACCCATGGTCTATTCTTCTTCGATGACCATCATGCCCACGCTCGCCGAAACCCTGGCCACCGCCCTGACCCTGCAGCGCCAGGCTTACCTGGCTCACCCCGTGCCCACGCTGGACGAGCGCCGCGCCGACCTGCGCACGCTGGAGCGCTTCGTGCGCGAGAACCAGGACGCGCTGTGCGACGCCATCAGCGCCGACTATGGCCACCGCTCGCGCCACGAAACGCTGCTGGCCGAGGTGCTGCCGGTGCTCGACGGCATCCACCAGACGCTGAAGCACCTGCGCGGCTGGATGCGCCCGCAACGGCGCGCGGTGGACTTGCGGGCCTTCTTCGGCGCCCGCAACCGCGTCATTCCGCAGCCGCTGGGCGTGGTGGGCGTGATCGTGCCGTGGAACTTTCCGCTCAACCTGAGCCTGGTGCCGCTGACGGCCATCTTCGCCGCCGGCAACCGCGCCATGGTGAAGATGAGCGAAAACTCGCGCCACCTGGCGAAACTGCTCATCGAACGCCTGCCGGCCTATTTCCCGCCCGAAAAATTGCAAGTGTTCGACGAAACCGGCGGCGTGGGCGTGGAATTCTCCAAGCTGCCCTTCGACCACCTGCTGTTCACCGGTTCGGGCGCCACCGGCCGCCTGGTGATGAGTGCGGCGGCGCAGAACCTGTGCCCGGTGACGCTGGAACTGGGCGGGCGCTCGCCGGCCATCGTGTGCGACGACTTTCCCATCGGCTTGGCGGCCGAGCGCATCCTGTTCGTCAAATACCTCAACGCCGGGCAGATCTGCACCACGGTCGACCACCTGTGGCTGCCGCAGGACAAGATCGACGCCTTCGTGCAGGCGGCGCGCGAGATCGTGCCGGCGCGCTACCCCACGCTGGCCTCGCCCGACTACACCTCGATCATCGACCAGCGTTCCTTCGACCGCCTGCTGGCGGCGCTGGACGACGCGCGCGAACGCGGTGCCACCCTACTGCCGCTGCTGCCCGGCCCGGCCTTCGACGCCGCTGCGCGCAAGATCAACCCGCACCTCGTGCTGGGCGCGCCGCCCGACAGCGAGCTGTTGCAGCGCGAGATCTTCGGCCCCATCCTGCCGATCCGCGGCTACCAGGCGCTGGAAGAGGTGGTGATTGCCGTCAACGCCGGCCCGCGGCCGCTGGCCATCTACCCCTTCAGCAAAGACCGCGCCACGCTGCAGATGCTGCTGGACCGCGTGATGTCCGGCGGTGTCACGGTCAACGACGCCTTGCTGCACGTAGGCCAGCACGACCTGCCCTTCGGCGGTGTCGGTGAATCGGGCATGGGCCACTACCACGGCCGCGAAGGCTTCAACACCTTTTCCAAGCTGCGGCCGGTGTTCTACCAGGGGAAGTTCCCCAACGTGAAATTCCTGATGCCGCCCTATGGCGCAGTGGCCGACCGCTTGCTGCGCTTCCTGATGCGTTGACGTGTTGAAGTTCGGGGGTTGACCGGATCAGTCCAGCACCACCAGGCTCTGCGGCTGCGCACCTTCGACCGCAGCCAGCGGCACTCCGCGGTCCAGCGTGACGAAACGGCCACCGCGGCGCACGGCCAGTGCCAGCAGGTAGGCGTCGGTCAGCTGGCGCGAACTCAGGATCACCGTCCAGTCCAGCGCGGTCGACGCCACACCATCGAGATCGTCTGGCCAGAATTCGTGGGCCGGCGTGTGCATGGCTTCGCGCAGGCGACTGGCGATGCGCCCGGGCGGAGCGCCATTCGGGTAGGCCGGCTGCGACATGATGCGGATGCAGCCGTTTTGCGTCAGCGGGCAACTGGCCCAGCCCGAGTGCAGGTTCTGCACCAGCCACCTGGTGGCGCTGCGGTGGTGAACGTGGTCGGGGTCGAGCAGCGCAATGAGGACATTGACGTCCAGCAGCGCACGCATCAGACGCCCTCGCGATCGCGCAAGGCATTCACGAGTTCGTTGCTGACCAGCACGCCACGCGACGGCAACGGCCGGAATCCCGCGGCGTTGACGGCCGGCGCTGCCTCAGCCACGGTTGCCTCCGGCCCGAGGCCATTCAGCCGTTCGCGCAACAGCCGGGATATGACCTGCCCTGCGGTGAGCTGCTGGCGGCGCGCAAGGTCTTTGGCAGCCTGCAGGACGTCGTCGTCGATTTCCAGTGTGGTTCGCATGGTGTCTCGCTTTGAACGTCACTTCTTTGGTGCATGCGCATCATAGCATCACCGCATCACTTCTTCCTCCCCAGGCTCCAGACCGTACGGCGCCACCAGCGGCCAGACGTGGCCGGGCACCATGTTCTTCATCTTGCGTGGCATTTCGCGGCGCAGGTGGACCACGGTTTCCAGCGCCTTCATCTCCACCCGGGCGCGGGCAAATTCCAGGCCGCGCGGGCCCACCTTGGGCATCAGCCAGCCGACGATCGGCCGCAGCCAGTTCGGCATGCGCCGCAGCGGCAGGCCGCCGGCGGCGCGCTGCACATTGGCCAGGAAGCCCTTCACGGCACCGGCGCGCTTGCCGGCACTGCCGGGCGCGCGGGTCAGCACCTCGTCGCCCAGCAGGCGCAGCAGCTCCTCGCCGCGCTCGTTGCGCACCAGCAGCCACTGCTCGCCCTCGCCGCCCATGTAGCCCACGGTGATGTCGGCCAGCACGTTGGTGTAGTCCACGCAGGTGCGGCAGGTGAGCGGGAAGAAGTCGTTCGGCAGTTGCGACAGCGGCAGCATCAGGAAGGGAATGGCCTTCCTGCGGCCGTCGGCCCAGCGGACTTCCACGTGGTAGTCGGCACGGAACTCCAGGTAGGTGATGGTCTCGGGTTGGTCCGAGATCAGGGCCAGGAATTCGTGGAAACGCTCCGTGCTGGTGTTGTCCGAACACGGCGTGCCGATGACGTAGAGCCGCTCGAAGCCGAGTTCGGCTTCGAGCGCACGCAGCGCATAGACCTGGCAGGGGATGCCGATCACCGCCAGCCGCTTGAAGCCACGGTCGCGCGCCGGCTCCAGCAGTTGCAGCAGCGGCGCGTAGCCCATGCGCATGCCGCGGCAGGCGGCCAGGTCGGCGGGGTCGGTGATGAGCACGGGCACCGGCCGCCAGCGGTCCTGCGGGTCGGCGGCCATGGTCAGCACGGCATCGACCGCGCCGGTTTCCAGAAGCCGCTCCGCCAGCCGCGTGGTGATGCCACTCCACTGCGCGCCAGTGCGCGGCGTGGCCAAGGTGGCGCGCAGCATGCGGCGGAAGGGGCCGAAATGCGATTCGTCGGTTCGCGCCGGGTCGCGTGTGCGGCCGTGCACCCGCAACTCCAGCGCCGGGTAGTCGGGGCGGATGAACTGGCAGGCGCGGCCGCAGCGCCGGGGGTCCGAACTGCGGGAGATGCCGCAGTCGGTGCACAACGTGCGCTCGGGAGCGGCTGAGCCGGCGCCTGACTGAACGAAGTCAGTGGGCATCGGCCGGCGGTGGGGCGGTGGGGCTCGCGGGGCTCGCGGGGCTCGCGGGTTTGCTGGTGGCACGGCCTGCCATGACCTCGTCCGGGCGTTCACGCGCTTCGAGCGCTTCGCGCGCTTCACGCTGCGCCCGCTCGGCCGCCGCCTTGCGCTGGTCGACCTTGATCTCGTGCAGTTGCCACCAGGCAAAAGCCAGCACGCCGCCGAAGATCAGCACCACCTCGATCAGGACGATAGGCAGGTTAGGCAGGTTCCCGCCCATGCAGGCGCCTTCGGCTGCGCGCAGTGGCGCTGTTAGCGCGCCGCCCGGCCTTGCAGCACCCGGCCCTGCGCGGTCTGGCGTTCGATGAGGTCGATCAACCAGACCACACGTTCGTCGAATGAGCGGTCGGGAACCGTCGACCGCTTGGGCGCCCGCTTCGCCCCCGGCGCAGCGGCCGGCAGCGCCGCCGCGGCCGAGTCGACCAGGAATTGCACCGCCGGCAAGGCCTCGATGTCGGCCTGCACCGGGGGCGGTGCCAGCATGGCGGCACCGGTCGCGCGGGCAATGAGCGCGAGCTTGCGTGAACCCGACACCACCGTGCGCCGGTGGATCGAATCCAGGCCGTCGCGCCTGAGTTGGTGGCCGATCTCGGCATAGACCAGGCGTGCGGCGTGGATGGCACTGCGGCAGTCGCGCGGCAGTTCGGCAATGCCCTGTTCGGCTCGGCGGTACAGCGCGTCGGCCTCCCGCAGCAGGCGTTCGACGACAGCGGCGATCGCCGCGTCGAACCGCGGCGCGCGCAGCCAGGCTTCGGCGTCGATGCCGGCTTCGCGCAGCCAATGACGCGGCAAATACAGGCGGCCGTTGCGCGCATCTTCGCCCACGTCGCGCGCGATATTCGTCAGCTGCATGGCCACGCCCAGTTCGCATGCACGGGCCAGCGCCTGCGGCGTGGCGGCCCGCATCACCAGCGCCATCATCGCGCCGACCGTGCCCGCGACGCGGGCGCCGTAGGCATGCACGTCTTGCAGGGTTTCGTAGCGGCGGCCATTGGCGTCCCACAGGAAGCCCTCCAGCAGCGCGTCCAGCAGCAGGCGCGGTATGGCGTGGCGGTGCACCACCTGCGCCAGTGCGCGGTCGGCGTCCACGGCGCCGGGGCGGCCGTCGTAGATGGCGTCGAGCCGGTGCTCCAGGTCGCGCATCGCCGCATGCGGGTCGGCGCCCAAATCGATGGCGTCGTCGGCCAGGCGGCAGAAGGCATAGAGCGCGCTGGCCGGCTCGCGCACACGCGCCGGCAGCAGCAGTGAAGCGGCGAAGAAGGTCTTGGAGCCGCCGCGCATGAGCTTGCGGCAGGCGCCCAGGTCGTAGGCTCGCGCCGCTGCCACGGGCGTGCCGGCACCCTGGGTGCGCACGGCGACAGGCGCCACCAGCGCGGCCGGGGCTGCGGCCACTTCAAGCAAAGGTCTTGACATCGGGGACCACCGTTTCCAGCGCCTTGGCTGACATCAGCACGCCGGGCACACCGGCACCCGGGTGCGTGCCCGCGCCCACCATGTAAAGCCCGGCCACGTCCTCGCTGCGGTTGTGGGGGCGGAAATAGGCACTCTGCGAGAGCAGGGGTTCCATGCCGAAGGCCGCACCCTTGTAGGAAAGCAGCCGGTCGTGAAAGTCCTGCGGCGTGGTCACGCGCGAGGTCACGATGTGCGCGCCCAGGCCCGGCAGCACGGTCGTGGCCAGCCGGTGTTCGATGCGCTTGCGGTAGGACTCGGCCGTGGCCGCCCAGTCGGTGCCGCTGCCCAGGTGCGGCACCGGCGAGAGCGCGTAGAAGCCGTCGTGGCCGGCCGGCGCCATGCCCGGGTCGCTGGCCGTGGGGCGGTGCAGATAGAGGCTGAAGTCGTCCGGAACGTGATGCCGTTCGAAGATGTCCTTCAGCAGGCCTTCGTAGCGCGGCCCCAGCACCATGGTGTGGTGCGGCACCTCGGTGTACTGCTTGTTGGTGCCGAAATACCAGACGAAGAGGCTCATCGAATACTTCTTGCTTTCGATGCGCTTGTCGGTCCAGTGCGGCCGGTGCTCGGGCGCCACCAGATGGCGGTAGGTCCAGGCCGTGTCGGCATTGCTGACCACGATGTCCGCCGCCAGGCGCTCGCCGTCGGCCAGTTCCACGCCCGTGGCGCGGCCGTTTTCGACATGGATGCGCCGCACCTCGGCGTTGCAACGCACCGGCACGCCACGCTGCTGCAGCAGGTTCACCAGGCCGCGCACCAGCGCGCCGGTGCCGCCCATCGCCCAGTGCACGCCGTAGCGGCGTTCCAGCGCATTGATCAGGCTGTAGATGCTGGTGACGTTGAAGGGGTTGCCGCCGATCAGCAGCGACTGCAGGCTGAAGGCCACGCGCAGCTTGGGGTGCTTCATGTGGCTGGCCACCATGCCATACAGGCTGCGCCAGCCGCGCATGCGGACCAGATTGGGGCTGGCGCGCACCAGGTCGCCCAGGCTGTCGTAGGCGATGGCACCGAGCTTCTCGAAACCCAGCTGGTAGCACTTCTCCGCCTCGGCGACGAAACGTTCATAGCCCGGCAGGTCGGCCGGGTTGATGCGGCGGATCTGCTCGCGGTTGGCCTGGGCATCGTTGCCGTAGTCGAAGTGCGTGCCGTCATCAAAGCGGATGCGGTAGAACGGGCTGGTCGGGATCAGCGTGATGTCGTCGGCCAGGCGCCGGCCGCAAAGAGCCCACAGTTCCTCCAGCATGAAGGGCGCGGTGACGATGGTGGGGCCGGCGTCGAAGGTGAAGCCGTCCTGCCGCCAGACACCGGCACGGCCGCCGGGGCGGTCGAGCCTTTCCAGCACCTGCACGCGATACCCTTTGGCGCTGAGCCGAACGGCGGCGGCCAGCCCGCCGAAGCCGCTGCCGATGACGATGGCCCGCGGCGCGGGTCCGGCCTGCGAATGGCTGGCGCCGGACGCCGGCGGAACCCCCGGGCCGGCAGGCACGGCCGGACTGACAGGCGCGAACAAGGTCTTCATGGGCGGGCTTCCAAGGTCACTTCCTTGAGTGGCGATGCGGCCGCGGGCGGCGTTGCCGCGGCGCCGTCGCTGCGCAGGGCCCAGCGCCACAACGCGGTCGACGGAATCGGCAGCACCAGCAGCAGGTGTTCCAGGATGGCCAGCGCGAGCATGGTGCCCACCAGTGCCGCGCCGACCACCGCGGCCGGTGTTGTGCCGGGCGCCGCCGCCTGCGTCACGATGGACACCAGCACCACGCTGGCGAAGAGCACCGAGAACGGCAGCAGCGCGTTCATCGGCCGGCGGCGGAAGAAGCTCTGCAGATAGGCCAGGTGCGGCGGCAGGAATTCCTCGCTGAGGTTGCGCACGCCGAAGAAGAGGTTCAGCTTGGCGCTGGTGCGCATCACCCACAACACCAGGAAGGTGTGGGTGCCGACCTGATTGGGCTCGCCCCACGTGATGGCGACCAAGGCCAGACCGACGCCGATGATCGCCAGTTCGTGCCACAGGATGGCGCGCACGGCCTCCACGAAGCGCGGCAGGCCAACGACCCCAGGCGGCAGCGCGGTCTTGCGCGGGCCGGTGACCCAGCCGCTGAGAAAGCTCAGTTCATGCCAGCCCCACACCAGCAGCGCGCAGGTGAAGGCGCAGTAGGCGTTGGCCACGTTGAGCTCGCGCGCCGTGTGTGCCAGCGCCATGAAGGCCGCCACGGCCAATGCCGACGACAGCCAGTGGCCCCAGCGCAAGGCACCGTGCGGCATGCGGTCGAGCAGCAGCACCAGGCCGGTGCTGAACCACCAGATGAAGACCGCGAACAGCGCCGCCAGCGCCAGTTCGGACAGCAGGGTCTCGGGCACTGCGGCGTGCGCCTACCAGGCCGGTGCCACGCGCACCTGCGTAGGCAACTCGTGTTTGTTCACGGGCAGCAAGTACAGACGCGCGAAGGTGGCGGCGCCGGCCACGGCCCAGCCCGCCTGCTGCAGCTTGCCGAACAGGCCGCCGCGCGCCTTGGCCGCGTCGATGCGGGTCTGGATGTGGAACAGCCGCTCCATGCCGGCGCGAAAACGCGGATGGTCGATGTCCAGCGACACCGGGAAGACCTGCTTGCTGATTTCCGAGGTGATGCGGAAGACCTTGTAGTCGTACTCGGTGCTGTCCAGCCCCATCGCCTCGTGCAGCATCGGCCGCGTGTGGTCGCGCACGTACATGGTGGCGTACACGGCCAGCAGGAAGAAGCGGATCCACAGCACGTTGGCGCCGCGCAGCAGGTGCGGGTTGCGTGCGCATGATCAGCGCGAAGCTTTCGCCGTGGCGGAATTCGTCGTTGCACCAGCGTTCGAACCAACGAAAGATGGGGTGGAAGCGCTTGTCCGGGTTGGCTTCGAGCTGGCGGAAGATGGTGATGTAGCGCGCGTAGCCGATCTTCTCGGATAGATAGGTGGCGTAGAAGATGTACTTGGGCTTGAAGTAGGTGTAGGCCTTGGTGCGCTTCAGGCCGCCGAGGTCCAGGCCCAGGCCGAAGTCCTTCAGGCTGCTGTTGATGAAGCCGGCGTGGCGCGATTCGTCGCGCGCCATGAAGCGCATCAGCGCCTTGATGTCGGGGTTGCTGACGTTCTTCTGGATTTCGTTGTACAGGATGCAGCCCGAGAATTCCGAGGTGACCGAAGTGATGAGGAATTCCAGGAATTCCTTGCGCAATTCGGGCGACACCTGCGAGAAGACCTCGGCCACTTCCTTGGCGAACTGCTCGTTGCGCTGGAAATGGTCGTGGTTGTTGTCGCCTTCGTACTCGGCCATCATGGTGTTCCACTCGGCGCGGATGGGGCTCACGTCGATGCGGTCCATGGCCGCGAAATCGGTGGTGTAGAAGCGCGGGCTGAGCAGCGTATTTTCCTTGGCCTTGCGCGCGGCTTCGTCGGGGGTGGCGATGATCTGGGCAGCGGTCATGGGGTAACTCCTGGGGGTTTCAGCGGCTCTCGGCCGTTGAAGCTTGGGCGGTGAGCAGGCGGGCGAAGGTGGCCACATTGGTGGGGCCGAAGGATTCGAGATCGATGCGCTCGCCGGTGGCCGGGTCGGCCAGCGTCAAGCGGCCGTCGGCGCGCGCGATGAGTTCGAAAGGCGGCGCTGAACCCAGGCCCTGCTTGCGGCGCTCGCGCGCCATGGCGCGAAGGGTGCCGCGCAGGAAACCGGCTTCGCCCTGTACGGCGTCGATCTGCTGGCCGGTCGTGGCGTCGAGAACGGCCACGCTGCCGTCGGGTCGGTCTTCGAAGCGCAGGCTGCGCGTGACCACGGCCTGCGCGTCGGGTTCACGGATATCGGTGCCCGACAGCCGCACGCCGGCCACACCGACCAGCACCACGAGCAGCACCGCGCCGATGGCCAGCAATGGACCACGCGGCATGGTGTCGGCGGCGGGCGGATCGGTGCGGTTGGGGGGGGTCATGTGCATCCTGCGTCAAAGCCCAAGGGCCGCTGCTCAGCCCCGCGCCAGAGCCGGCTGGCCATGGCCTGGATCATTCGGCACCGGCGCCGGGCGCACCGCCGATGCGGCGGCCACGCCCGTGGCCTGCGACCAGGCTTCGGTGAGCAGGCGCGCCACCCCTGCCGCCTGCGGCACACAGCGCAGCATGGGTTCGGGCTTGCCCAGCCGCCACGGCCGCGCATGCGGCCACAGGTGCAGCCAGGCAATGCGGTCCGACCCCAGCAGCGTCAACGGCAGGTCGCCGGCGCCCCCGGTGTCCAAATGAAGCCCGGCCGCGGCGATGCGCTTGTACGGGATATTGAAGGTGAGCGTGAGCACGATGCCGATGCGCATCACCACCCGCTTGTCGGTGATGGTGTATACCGCGCCGCGCGCCGACAGCCAGGCCATCAGCAGCACCAGCGCCAGCGCAATGCCGGCCAGCACCGCCGGGCCCAGGGTCGAGCGTGCGGCTTCCAGCGGCGTGGCCCCGTCGCTGTAGGCAAAGCCGGCCCGCAGCACCAGAAGGACCCCGAAATAGGCGACCAGCTTGCGCACGTGGAAGGCGCGCCGTGCCAGCAGCCGCCATTCGGGGCTGCCTTGCCACAACAGCGATTCGCCGGCCGGCAGCGGCTCGGGCAGGCCGCGTTGTGGCTCGAATTCGTGCTCGTGGCCGTGGGTGGTATGTCGATGCGTGGCTTTCATGCGGGCTCCATGAAGTTCAAACGAGAGGGTCCAGACGGGCGGGTTCGGCATACAAGGTGCCGGCGCCGTAATAGGCCATGATCTTTTCCTCTTCGAGATGCGTCACCTGGTCGGCGCTCTTCGTTGCCGGCACGTCGACGAACTGGTGGCCCAGGATCGACTTCACCGTGACACGGTCCTTGCGGATGCGCGCGAAATTGATCGGCAGCAGCACGCGCCGCGCACCACCATTGAGTTCGACCTCGATATACCGGAAGAGGCTTTCCGCCTTGTCGACCCAGAGGTCGACCACCGTGCCGCCGGTTTCACCGTCGGCGCCCACCACAGGCAGGCCGCGCGGGTCGGCGTCCTTCTCCGAGATGCGGAAATCGGTGGCCAGGCGCAGCGGCAGGATCTTGACCGCGCCTTCGAAGTCCAGGTCAGGCACGTCGGCACGTTCGACCCACGAGCCGGGGCCAATGCAGTCGAGCATCGGGTTGGCGCCCGTGGGCACCAGCGGGGCACCGGGCCAGGCATGGGCCGGCTCGGCATTCAAGGCCCGCGTCGACGGCGCATTCGGAACCACCGCCTCGCCGCCGTGCGCCAGCTTGTAGACCTTGGGCTCGGGGATCGGCCAACCCGTGACGGCGCTGCTGCGGCCTTCTTCCTTCTCCAGCGGGTAGCCCTCGCGGTGGCCCTCGCGCACCAGGTAGTAGATCAGGGCGAAAAAGAAGATCCAGAACGCATACAGCACGAGCTGCGCGACGTCGACATACGAGGTGATGGCACCGGTTTCCATGGAATTGCTCCTTCGGGCAAGCGTGCCTAGCCGGGGAAGTCGGCCAGACCGAACGGTGGCGTGGCGGGCCGCACTGGCCGCCGCGACATACGCACCAGCGGCCCGACGGCCACCAGCGCAGCGAACAAAAGATAAATCTCGATGTGATAGACGAAGCTGTAGCCTGTGACCGGCGTGGCCAGTGCCTCGCCCAGCAGACCTTGCGTGGCGAGGCCGGAAACGAGGTCGCGCACGGCACCACCGGCTGCCACCGACGCGCCCAGCGCCGTGGCCTGAACGGCACCCCAGGCACCCAGGGCCAGGCCGACATGTTCGGGGCGGTCCAGGCTCATCGCCGCGGTCAGCGTGCCGACAGCGAAGAGACCGCCGCCGAAACCGATCAAGGTGACGCCGGCGCGGAACAGCAGCGGCGACTCCAGCGGCGCGGCAAAGATGACCGCTGCGAACGCCGGCAGGCCAAGCAAAAGCCCCGCGGCAGCCACGCGAAACGGGTCGCCGCCGCGCCCGAGCAGCCGCGCCGAGAGGGCAAATGCCACCAGCGCGCCCGCGGCCATCATCGCGGTGAGCGCGCTGGTGGCGCCCACGCTCAGCTTGAGGATCTCGCCGCCGTAGGGCTCGAGCACGATGTCCTGCATGTTGAAGGCCATGGTGCCCAGCGCCACCGTCCACAGGAAGCGCCGCGCCTGCTTCTGCGCGATGAAGCTGCGCCACATGGGCCCGAAGGCCGGCGCCGGTTCGGCCTTGCTGCGTCGGCGCGAGGGATTGCGCGCTTCCTGGCGCCAGACGGCGACCAGGTTCAGCAACAGGCTCAGCATGGCCGCGCCCTGCACCACCTGCACCAGGCGCTTGTCGGAGAAGTCGGCCAGCAGCGCGCTGCACAGCGTGCCGCCACCCACCATGCCCAGCAGCAGCATCACGTACATCAGCGCCACCACGCGCGGGCGCGAGTCCTCCGAGGCCAGGTCGGTGGCCAGCGCCAGGCCCGTGGTCTGCGTCGTCTGCAGCCCGGCGCCGACGAGCAGGAAGGCCAGGCCGGCTGCCAGTTGCCCGACCCAGGCCATGCCGAGTTGCCCGTCGCCCGTGAGCACGAGCAGCGCAAAGGGCATGATCGCCAGGCCGCCGAACTGCAGCATCGTGCCGATCCAGATATAGGGCACGCGCCGCCAGCCGATGGCCGAGGCGTGGGTATCGGAGCGAAAACCCACGAAGGCCCGGAAGGGTGCGGCCAGGATGGGCAGCGCCACCATCAGCGCCACCAGCCAGGCCGCCATGTGCAGCTCGACGATCATCACGCGGTTGAGCGTGCCCACCATCAGCGCCATGGCCAGGCCCACCGAGACCTGGAACAGGCTCAGCCGCAGCAGCCGGGGCAACGGCAAGTCCGCACTGGCCGCGTCGGCAAACGGCAACAAGCGCGGCAACAACCTCGCGAGCTGCTCGCGCTGCGCGGGTGCCAGGCGGTCGAGCAGCTTCACGACCGCTTCCACTCCATGGCCTGGCTCTTGTAAAAGCCGGCGGCGATATCTTCGTAGCGGCCGGTATGCCAGTGCGCCAGTGACGCGTCGGCCACCATCAGCCGGCGCAATTCGGCCGGTGCGATGGGCTCGATGGCCGGCGAGCGGTCGCTGCGCGGAAAGAGCTTGCCCATGGTCAGCATCACCATCGTCGCCGGCGTGCGCGGCGCGGCGGTGAAGACGATGGAGTGACGCGTGCGGGCGGCCAGCTTTGAGAGGGCTGCCACCACGTCGTGGGCGCGGTAGTGGATGAGCGAGTCCATCGCCACCACGTGATCGAATTCGCCCAGCGCGGGGTCGAGCATGTCGCCGCTGCAGAACAGCACCGAACCCGCGCCCAGCGATTCCGGCAACCGTTCCTGTGCCAGCGCCACCAGCGTGGGCGACAGGTCGATCGCCACCACTTCGGCACCGCGGCGCGCGGCTTCGATGGCCAGCGCACCGGTGCCGCAGCCGGCGTCCAGGATGCGGCGGCCGCGCAGGTCTTCGGGCAGCCACGACAGTAGCGTGGCGCGCATGCGGTCGCGGCCGGCGCGCACGGTGGCGCGGATGCGGCCCACGGGGGCGTCGCTCGTGAGCCGGGCCCAGGTGTCGGCCGCCGTGCGGTCGAAATAGTGTTCGATCTCGCCGCGGCGGTGCTGGTAGGTGGCGGTGTTCATGGTGGCGGCCTCAATCGAAACCCAGCAGGTCGAAGATGTCGCGGTCCTTCATCGGCACCGCCGACATCGGCTCGCCGCCCAGCCACAGCGCGGCGGCCAGGCGCATGTATTCCTTCTGCACCGCCTCGAGTTCGGGCGAATACTCCATCTCGAACAGCGTGCTCTTCTTCAGGCGGCTGCGGCGGATGACGTCGAGGTCGGGAAAATGCGCGGCCAGCTTCAAGCCGATCTTGTCGTTGTATTTGTCGATCTGGTCGGTGGCCGCGCTGCGGTTGGCGATAACGCCGCCCAGCCGCACGTTGTAGTTCTTCGCCTTGGCGCCGATGGCCTGCACGATGCGGTTCATCGCGAAGATCGAATCGAAATCGTTGGCGGTCACGATGAGTGCGCGGTCGGCATGCTGCAGGGGCGCGGCGAAGCCGCCGCAGACCACGTCGCCGAGCACGTCGAAGATCACCACGTCGGTGTCTTCCAGCAGGTGGTGCTCCTTGAGCAGCTTCACCGTCTGGCCCACCACATAGCCGCCGCAGCCGGTGCCGGCCGGCGGGCCGCCGGCTTCGACGCACATGACGCCGTTGTAGCCGGGGAAGACGAAGTCCTCGACGCGCAGTTCCTCGGCGTG
Source organism: Rubrivivax sp. (assembly GCA_034522875.1). Lineage (GTDB taxonomy): Bacteria > Pseudomonadota > Gammaproteobacteria > Burkholderiales > Burkholderiaceae_C > Rubrivivax. The sequence continues at coordinate 280,924 of JAXHKY010000003.1, forward strand.
GAAGTCCACCGTTTCCAGCACGTCGATCACCGTGGGCAGCATCTTCTTCGTCAGCGTGAAGGTGCTGTCGTGCTTGGGGTCGCAGCCGATCTGCAGCACACGCTTGCCCATCTTGGAGAACGCCGCCGAGAGGTTGCTGCTCGTCGTGCTCTTGCCGATGCCGCCCTTGCCGTAGATGGCAAACACCTTGGCGGTGCCGATCTTCACGTTGGGGTCGAGCTGCACCTGCACGCTACCCTCGCCGTCGAGATGGCGGTCGCTGCTGCGGGCGGCGCCGTTCCTGGCCTTCGGGAACGGCAGGGCAATGGTTTCGGTGATGGTCTCGGTCATGGTCTCGGTCATGCGGCAACCTTCTCGTAAACGCCCTCGAGGCGGTCTTCCAGTTCTTCGCCGGCACGCTGCAGTGCAGCCAGCGTCTCGGCGTCGGGCGTCCAGTATTTGCGCTGCTGCGCTTCGAGCAAACGGTTGGCCACCTTGACGCTGGCCGTGGGGTTGAGCCGCGCCAGGCGTTCGCGCATGGCGTCGTCGAGCACGAAGGTCTGCGCCATCTGCTGGTAGACCCAGGGCTGCACCTGCCCCGTGGTGGCCGACCAGCCCATGGTGTTGGTGAGGTGGGTCTCGATCTGGCGCACGCCCTCGTAGCCGTGTTCCAGCATGCCTTCGTACCACTTGGGGTTGAGCATGCGGGTGCGCGTTTCCAGCGCCACCTGTTCCGACAAGGTGCGCACCGTGCCTTCGCCGCGTGTCTGGTCGCCGATATAGACCGGCGCCTCGGCCACCGCCACACCACCCGCCACCTGCTCGCTGCGCTTGGCGCGCGTGACGGCGCGGCTGATGCCGCCCAGGGTGTCGAAATAGGTGTCGATGGTGGTCACGCCGAGTTCCACCGAATCCAGGCTCTGGTAGGCCAGGTTCACCCCCGCCAGCACCGAGTGCAGCAGCGCCGGCTGCTGTACCGGCCTTCCGCCGCGGCCGTAGGCAAAGCCCTTGCGGCGGGTGAAGGTCTCTGCCAGTTCGTCGCCGTCGTCCCAGCGGCTGCAGTCGACGAGGCTGCTGACATTTGCGCCGTAGGCGCCTTCGGCATTGCCGAAGACGCGCAGTGCCGCGGTTTCCATATCGCCGCCGTGGGCGGCCTGGAAGGCCAGAGCATGCTTGCGCACGAAGTTCTGCGCTTCCGGTTCCTCGGCCGAAGCGGCCAGGAAGGCCGCTTCAGCGAGCAACTTCACCTGCAGCGGCAGCAGGTCGCGGAAGATGCCCGACAGCGTGATGACCACGTCCACGCGCGGGCGGCGCAGTTCTACCAGCGGGATCAGTTGGGCGCCAGCCAGGCGACCGTAGCTGTCGAAGCGCGGCCTGGCACCCAACAGCGCCAGTGCTTGCGCAATGGGGCCGCCTTCGCTCTTCAGGTTGTCGGTGCCCCACAGCACCAGCGCCACGGATTCCGGAAAGTCGTTGCCGTCGGCCATGTGACGCGCCAGAAGGCGGTCGGCCTGACGAGCTCCGTCCTGCACGGCAAAGGTGCTGGGGATGCGGAACGGGTCGAAGCCGTGCAGGTTGCGGCCAGCGGGCAGCACCTTGGGGTTGTGCAGCAGATCGCCACCGGGGGCCGGGCGCAGGTAGCCGCCGTCCAGCGCGTGCAGGATGCCGGCCAGCTCATGGTCCTGCGCCAGCAGCTTGGCAGTGGCGTCCAGCGCTTCCAGCACCGGGCGCAGCGTGGCGTCGTGGGCGTGCAGCACGGTGTGCAGGGCGGCATCGACGCCTGCGCCGGCCACCAGCGCTTCGATGGCGGCGCGCGGCACGTCCACGGCGTGAGCGGCGCGGCCCACCTCGATTAGCAGTTCGGTACGTTCGGCCGGCGTCGGCACCTGGCCGACGACATGCAGGCCGTAGGGGATGAGCGTCGTTTCGAGTTCGATCAGCGCCGTGGTCAGCCGAGCCACTTCCTGCTCGGCGGGCACCGACCAGGCCGGCTCAGGGGAAGCGAGTTCGAGCTCGGCGGCCTGCAACTGCAGCAGCGGCAGCATCGCGTTGCGTTCGATCGCCGACTCCGGTGGCAGTGAACGCCAGCGTTCGAGCGAAGCCTTGAGGTCGATCAGGCCCTTGTACAAACCCGCCACCGCGATCGGCGGCGTGAGATAGCTGATCAGCGTGGCCGCGGCCCGGCGCTTGGCGATCGTGCCCTCGGACGGATTGTTCGACGCATACAGGTACAGGTTGGGCAGATCGCCGATGAGGCGGTCGGGCCAGCAACCGGCCGACATGCCGGTCTGCTTGCCGGGCATGAATTCCAACGCGCCGTGGGTGCCGAAATGCAGCACCGCGTGGGCGCCGAAATCCTCGCGCAGCCAGCGGTAGAAGGCCGAGAAAGCGTGCGTGGGCGCGAAGCCGTGCTCGAACAGCAGCCGCATCGGGTCGCCCTCGTAGCCGAAGGCGGGCTGGATGCCGACGAAGACATTGCCGAAGCGCTCGCCGAGCACGAAGATGGAGTTGCCGTCGCTCTGCTTGCGGCCGGGCGCCGGGCCCCATTGCGCTTCGATCTCCTTGAGCCAGCGCTCGCGCCGCACGTGGTCGTTGGCGGGGATGCGGGCATGCACGTTGGCGGTGGCGCCGTAACGCTCGGCATTGCCGTGGATGATGCGTTCGCGCAGGTCGTCGGTACTGGCCGGCAGGTCCACCGTGTAGCCGGCGGCCTTCATCGCGATCAAGGTGTTGTGCAGCGATTCGAAGACCGACAGGAAGGCCGCGGTGCCGGTATTGCCGGCATTCGGCGGGAAGTTGAACAGTACGGCGGCCACTTTGCGTTCGCTGCGCTCCGTGCGGCGCAGCGCGACCAGCTTGGCCACGCGCGCGGCCAGGGCGTCGGCGCGCTCGCTGCACACCTGCATGTCGTGTTCGTTCTCCGAGCTTTCGAAGGTGCAGGCCAATACGCAGCCGGTGCAGGCAGCGTGGCCGGCGTCGGCGCGGCCGCCGTAGACCATGGGGCCGGTGCAGCCGTCGAGTTCGGGAATCGCCACCATCATGGTGGCTTCCACCGGCATCAGGCCGCGCACCGAACCGCCCCAGGACTGCAAGGTCTGGAACTCCACCGGTGTGACGGAGAGGTAAGGCACATCCAGGCGCGCCAGGATCTCCTCGGCCGCCTCGGCGTCGTTGTAGGCCGGGCCGCCGACGAGCGAGAAACCGGTGAGCGAAACCACGGCGTCTACCCTGGGCGTGCCATGCTCGAAGAAGAAGCGTTCCACCGCCGGGCGTGCGTCCAACCCGGTGGCGAAGGCGGGGATGACGCGCAGTCCGCGCGCTTCCAGCGCCGTGATCACGCCGTCGTAGTGGCCGCTGTTGCCGGCCAGCAGGTAGCTGCGCAGCAGGAGCAGGCCCACGGTGCCGTTCTTGCCGGTGCTGGCCACCCCAGGCAGTGCCGCCACGTCCTCCGACAGTCGCTGCGCCATGCGCGGGTGGTAGACACCGAGTTCCGGATACTCCACTGGCTCGGCCGGCTTCTCGGCGCCGCGCAAAGCCTTGCGCGCGCCGCTGGCGTAGCGGTCCACCAGCAGGTGCACCATGCCCACCACGTTGTCCTGCGAACCGGCCAGCCAGTACTGCAGCACCAGGAAATAGATGCGCACGTCCTGCGCCGTGCCGGGAATGAAGCGCAGCAGCTTGGGCAGGCGACGCAGCATAGCCATCTGCTTTTCGCCGGCACCCTGCGGGGCGCCGTTCTTGCCGGCTGCGGGCTTGCCGCGCAGCCGCTTGAGCAGCGCCATCGGCCCGCTGGTGGGCGCGCTCATGTCGAACTTGCCCATGCGCGTGAGCTTGCTCACCTCGCCGGCCGACATGGCGCAGACCATCGCGTCGCAATGGTCGCGGCGCGCCTTCAGCGCCGGCAGCACCGGCGTGAAGTGCTCCTCCATGAAGAGCATGGTGCAGATGACGATGTCGCCGCGGGCGATATCGTCCACGCAGTGCTGCAGCGCGTCGGGCTGGTCGCCCCACTCCGCCGCCGCGTGCACCTTCAGCGTCACCCCCGGCAGCAGCTTGCCCAGCGTGCGGTTGGCGCGTTCGGCGGCGCTGGCCAGGTGGCTGTCCATCGTGACCAGCACCACGCGCGTGGGTACGGCGGGTGCCGCAAGTGCCGCGCTATCGACTGAAGTGCGCTTTGGCATCGTAGAGGGTCTCGACGGTAATGGTGGCCACGCCGCGGTCTTGCGCGTAGCGTTCAGTGTTGCGGCGGGCCTTGCCGCGCACGAAGAACGGGATCTTGTGCAGTTCCTTCTCGGCTTCGGCGGCCCAGCGCAGCACGAGGGCTTCGCCCGACGGCATGGCGGGAAGGGGTACGTTGACTGGCGGCGCGGCGATCGGTCCGGCGGGCACGGCAGATTCAGCCGGCGGCGCTGAAGATGCGGGCTGCGCGGCCACGGGCTGTGCGGCCGCTGCCGCCTTGGCCGAACCCAGGTGCGAGGGCGCAGCGCCGTCGTGGAATTCGAAGTCGCCGCGGAACATCGTCAGCAGATGCTCTTCCAGCCCCATCATCAACGGGTGGACCCAGGTGTCGAAGAGCACGTTGGCGCCCTCGAAACCCATCTGCGGCGAATGCCGCGCCGGGAAGTCCTGCACGTGCATGGGTGCCGAAATCACGGCACAGGGGATGCCCAGGCGCTTGGCGATGTGGCGCTCCATCTGCGTGCCCAGCACCAGTTCGGGCTGCAGTTCGGCCACGCGCGCCTCGACGTCCAGGTAATCGTCGGTGATCAGCGCCTCGCAGCCGTAGAGCTTGGCAGCCTCGCGCACGTCGCGAGCGAACTCGCGGCTGTAGGTGCCGATGCCGACGACCTGGAAGCCGAGTTCCCTGGCCGCCACGCGCGCGGCGGCGATGGCATGCGTGGCGTCGCCGAAGACGAAGACGCGCTTGCCGGTGAGATAGGTGGAATCGACCGACTTCGCATACCAGGTCGAACGCGAAAGCGGGTCGTCGAGCAGCGGTTGTGCGTCGGTGCCCGCCAGCGCCGCCACTTCCTCGATGAACTCGCGCGTGGCGCCGACGCCGATCGGCACCGTCTTCACCACCGGCTGGCCGAAGCTGCGCAGCAGCCACTGCGCGGCGGGCATCGCCACTTCGGGGTACATCACGACGTTGAAGTCGGCGTCGCCCAGGCGCTGCAGGTCGGCCGGCGTGGCATTCAGCGGCGCGACGACGTTGATGTCGACGCCGATGCGGGCCAGCAGGTCGATCACCTCGCGCAGGTCGTCGCGGTGGCGGAATCCCAGGGCGGTGGGGCCGAGCACGTTGCAGCGGGCGCGCTGGCCTTCGGGGCGTTCGCGTTTCGTGCCGGGCGCCGGAACCGATTTGCCGCACAGCGCCCGCACCAACTGGTAGAAGGTCTCGGCCGCGCCCCAGTTTTCCTTGCGCTGGTAGGCCGGCAATTCCAGCGCCACCACGGGTACTGGCAGGTTCAGCGCGGCGGCCAGGCCGCCGGGGTCGTCCTGGATCAGCTCGGCGGTGCACGACGCACCGACGATCATGGCCTGCGGCTGGAAGCGCTCGTAGGCCTCGCGCGCGGCGGTCTTGAAGAGTTCGGCCGTATCGCCGCCCAGGTCGCGCGCCTGAAAGGTGGTGTAGGTGACGGGCGGGCGGCGGTCGCGCCGCTCGATCATGGTGAACAGCAGGTCGGCGTAGGTGTCGCCCTGCGGCGCGTGCAGCACGTAGTGCAAGCCGCGCATGGCCGTGGCGATGCGCATGGCGCCGATGTGCGGCGGGCCTTCGTAGGTCCAGAGCGTCAACTGCATGGTCAGGCGGCCAGCAACTGGCGCCGCCGCAGCGGGCGCGCGAAGAGCTCGGCCAGGTCACCGGCCTGCTCGTAGCCGTGGATGGGGGTGAAGACAAGCTCGATCGCCCACTTCGTGGTCAGCCCCTCGGCTTCCAGCGGGTTGGCCAGTCCGAGGCCGCAGACGACGATATCGGGCTGCGCTTCGCGGCAGCGGTCGAGCTGCTTGTCGACATGCTGGCCTTCGCTGAGCCGCGTGCCCCCCGGCAGCAACGCCAGCTCGTCGGCCATGTGCTCGCGGTGCAGGTAGGGGGTGCCGACCTCGGTGAGCTGCATGGCGAGTTCACGCGCCAGGAAACGCGCCAGCGGGATCTCCAGCTGCGAATCGGGGAAGAAGAAGACTCTCTTGCCTTCGAGCACAACGCGCTGGCGGGCGAGCGCGGCCGCCGCGCGCTGTCGCGAGGCGGCCGTGGCTTCGGCCACCTTCCCGGCAGCAATGCCGAAAGCCGCCGCAGCGGCTTCGAACCAGCGTGTCGTGCCCTCCGCACCCAAGGGGAACGGGGCGGCGATGCGGCGTGCGCCCCGCGCTTCCAGTGCTCTTGCCGTATCCGCCAGGAAGGGCTGCGCCAGGATGAAGCGCGTGCCCGGCCCGACGGCCGGCATGGCGTCGCTGCGCCGCGCCGGCAGGAAGGCCACACGCGGCAGGCCGATCTGCGCGAACAGGCGCGTGAACTGGTCTTCCACGACATCGGCCAACGCACCGACGACGACCAGCGAGGCCTCGGCACCGACAACCGACACCGGCGCCGGTAACCCGGGCACCAGCGAAGCCAGGCAGGCGTCTTCGCCCTGCGTGAAGGTGGTCTCGATGCCGCTGCCCGAATAGTTGAGCACCCGCACCTGGGGTGCGAAGCGCTGGTTCAGGCGCGTCGCGGCGCGCGACAGGTCCAGCTTGATGACCTCGGAAGGGCAGGAACCCACCAGGAACAGCATGCGGATGTCGCTGCGGCGCTCCAGCAGCCGCGTCACCACGCGGTCGAGTTCGTCCTGCGCATCGGCCAGGCCGGCGAGGTCGCGCTCGTCGATGATGGCGGTGGCAAAACGCGGCTCGGCGAAGATCATCACGCCGGCGGCCGACTGGATGAGGTGGGCACAGGTGCGTGAGCCGACGACGAGGAAAAACGCGTCCTGGATCTTGCGATGCAGCCACACGATGCCGGTGAGGCCGCAGAAGACCTCGCGCTGGCCGCGTTCACGCAACACCGGGGCGTCGCTGCAGCCGCCCGTGGCGGCAGGCTGCAGGGGAATCACGGCGCCGGTCATGCCGCCACTCCTTCCGAGGGCGCGGCACGCCGGCCGGCTTCGTCCAGCCGCGCCGCGCGCAGCTTCAGGATGAATTGCGTGGCGTTGATGACGTAGCTGGCATAGGCCGCCAGCGCCAGCCCCATCAGCGCCCGGGCGTCCAGCGCGCCGGTGGCCAGCGCCACCAGGTAGGCGGTGTGCAGCGCCAGCACCAGCATGCTGAAGACGTCTTCCCAGAAGAAGGCCGGCGCGAAAAGCCAGCGGTCGAAAACCACCTTCTCCCAGATGCAGCCGGTGACCATGATCGTGTACAGGGTGAGGGTCTTGATGACCACCGAGGCGGTGGCAGCCTCGTAGCCCTGCCCGGTGGCCCACCAGCGCAGCACCAGGGCCAGGCTGACGACGAAGACGATGAACTGCACGGGCGCCAGCACGCCCTGCACCAGCGTCCACGGCGAACGGTCGCGGCGCTGGCGTTCGGCGGGCGTGTACAGCGGCGGCCGCGCGGCGCGGCGCTGCGAAGGGGCGGCCGCGGGCTGCCTGCCGTCCACCCCCCGAGTGCCCTGAAATCCATCCATGGCGACGAGACTAGAGCTTCAGAATCGATGTGTCAATCGAGACTGACGTAATTTCTGATTGACACTTATCCGGTGCGATCGGATGATGCGGCTGCCCTGCCCGATCCGCTGCCTGCTCCGCCCCCGTGGCGCTTGAAGGAGACCTGATGCCTGCAACTGCGCAGTCCGCCGCAAGGGTGGAAACACCGATGCGGCCGGTTTTGACGGCCGTCCGGCCTCGGTGCTCAACAGTTTTCGAGTCGCCCGTGCGCAGTCCCCTGTCGGTTCTTCCGCTGGAGGCGGAAGCCTGCAGTGCGGGCCCGACACGATCGCTTTCCTTGCTGTCGTCGGCGTTGCCAGGGTGCACACCAGTGCTGCAATCCAGCTGTTTGGAGTTAGAGTGCCAGCAACCGCGGGAGACATCGATGCGAGGTAACTCACCCCAGGGTTCACTGGCCCACGACTGCCCGGACGGGCCGGCCGCTTGGGTCAAGACGCAGGGCGACGCCGACAGGGCGGGCCCGGGCACCACCAGCATCGCGGCCCGGGAGCGGCTCTCGCGGCTGGCCAGGACGATCGAATCCGACGTCATTCCACGGCTGGTGCAGGCCCACCGTTCCGCCGATGTGATGCGCGCGACGGCTCCCCGGCCCACGGCCGACGATGTGCAGGACTTGGTGGCCGATATCGTCGGCCAGCACGAAGAGGCCGTGGCCGCCACCCTGGACCGCATGCGCAGGCGCGGCCTGCCGGTCGAAACCCTGTATCTGGATTTGTTGGCCCCGGCGGCACGCCATCTGGGCGAAATGTGGAACGACGACCAGTGCGACTTCGCCACCGTGACGGTGGCGCTGGGCCGGCTGCAGTGCCTGCTGCGCGAACTGAGCCCGGCCTTCGGTACGGAAGTGGCGCACCCGCCCAACGGCCGCCGCGCGCTGTTTGCCCAGCCGCGCGAAGAGCAACACAGCTTCGGGCTGTCGATGGTGGCCGAATTCTTCCGCCGCGACGGTTGGGAAGTCATCGGCGGTGTGGGCGGTGCGGTGGACGACCCGGGGGCGCGCACGCGCCAGGAATGGGTCGACGTGGTGGGTTTCTCCATCGGCAGCGAACTGCGGCTCGAGTGGCTGCGCACCCGAATCCAGGCGGTTCGTGAGTCCTCGCGCAACCGCCACATCGTGGTGCTGTGCGGCGGACCGATCTTCACGCTGCACCCGCAGTGGTTGACCCACGTGGGCGCCGACGCTACGGCGCTGGACGGGCGCGAGGCCCCGAAAGTGGCCGACCGACTGCTGGCCGCGGGGGCCTGCAGGCGCTAGCCGCGCCCGTCTGCGCAGCGTGCCCCAAAGGCTTGAACCGCTCGAACCCATACCGGTAGCCCCTGGCCCCGCCCTGATGCCGCTCGCCCCTGCCGGCCCGTCCGCCCTCGGCGCGCTCGACGCCAAGACGGCTGCACGGCTGGTCGGCGCGTCCAGCGACATTGCGCTCCTGCTCGACGACGCAGGCACCATCGTCGACGTGATGTCACCCAATGCCGAACTCGGCGCCCACGGCACGCAATCCTGGCTGGGCCGGCCCTGGGTGCAGACGGTGACGACGGAAAGCCGGCAGAAGGTCGAGGCCCTGCTGCGCGACGCGCAGTCGGCTGCCGATGCCACCGCACGCTGGCGCCAGGTCAACCATCCTCTGCAGGGCGGGGACGACCTGCCGCTGCTGTACTCGGCGGTGCGCATCCGCGACGACCCGGGCCCTCATGCCAAAGGCTGCATCATCGCCTTCGGTCGCGACCTGCGCGCCATGGTGGCGCTGCAGCGCCGGCTGGTCGACGCGCAACAGACCATGGAGCGCGACTACTGGCGCTTTCGCGAGGCCGAGACCCGCTACCGGCACCTGTTCGAGACCTCGTCGGAGGCGGTGCTCATCGTCGACGGGCTGACGCAGAAGGTGCTCGAGGCCAATCCGGTGGCGCGCTCACTGTGCGCCAGCACGCGCGCCAAGCTCGTGGGCGCCACGCTGTCGGCGTTGTTCGACACCGGCAATGCCGAGCGCCTGCAGAACCTGCTGGCCGCCGCACGTTCGGTCGGCCGCCAGGACCCGATGCGTGCTCGGCTGGCCGGGGGCAGCGAGGTCACCGTCTCGGCCTCGGTCTTCCGCCAGGACGAGGCCGCCTTCGTGCTGGTGCGCCTGGCACCGGTGCACACCGAACCTGCAGCCGGCCGGGCCGGGCTGCGCAGCCGCGCCGCCCGAGCCGGCCAGGCCGAAGGCCCGGTGAACGAAGCGATGCTGCGCGCCTTCATGCAGAGCTCGCCCGACGGCCTGGTCTTCTGCGACCCCGCTGGCAAGGTGCTTGCAGCCAACCGCGCCTTCCTGGCGCTGGCCCAGCTCAGCGCCGAGGAGCAGGCGCGCGGCCAGGCGATCGACCGCTGGGTCGGCCGCACCGGCATCGAACTCGGCGTGCTCATCAGCAACCTGCGCCAACGCGGCACCGTGGGCCTGTTCATCACCAGCATGCGTGGCGAATACGGTGGCAATACCGAAATCGAGATCTCGGCGGCGGTGCTCAACGCCGGCGGCCACACTTTGATGGCCTTCGCGCTGCGCGACATCGAGCGCCGGCTCAAGCCCGACACGCCGACCGGCGCGCTGGCCATGCCGCGCTCGGTGAGCGAGCTGACCGAACTGGTGGGTCGCACACCGCTGAAAGACATCGTCTCCGAGACCACCGACCTCATCGAGCAGCTGTGCATCGAGACGGCGCTGGGCATGACGCACGACAACCGCGCCTCGGCGGCCCTGCTGCTGGGGCTGTCGCGCCAGAGCCTGTACGTCAAGCTTCGTCGCTACGGCCTGGGCAGCCCGAGTACCGACGAAGAAAGCTGACGCCGCTGGCCAGGGCTGCAGCGCCAGCCTCGGCGCACCGGGCGTGAAGGGTTAAACGGCCGGTGTAAACATAGATTGACGTTTGAAAGTGTCATGTGTAATAGTCACTCATGGCCCTTCCAGCGCCTTCGGCGGTTGCCGAACTCCTGAAGCCGATCACCTGGTTTCCACCCATGTGGGCCTTTGCCTGCGGCGTGGTCGCGTCGGGTGCGGCAGTCACGGAGCGCTGGGCATTGGTGCTGATCGGCGTGCTGCTGGCCGGACCGCTGGTGTGCGCCACCAGCCAGGCCGTCAACGACTGGTTCGACCGCGAGGTCGACGCCATCAACGAACCGCAGCGCCCGATCCCTTCGGGCCGCATGCCGGGACGCTGGGGCTTGTATATCGCGGTGGCGTGGACGGCGCTGTCGCTACTGGTGGCACTGGCGCTCGGCCCCTGGGGCTTCGGCGCCGCCGCGGTGGGCCTGCTGCTGGCTTGGGCCTACAGCGCGCCACCGCTGCGGCTGAAGGTCAACGGCTGGTGGGGCAATGCCGCCTGCGGCCTCAGCTACGAAGGCCTGGCCTGGGTCACGGGCGCCGCGGTGATGGCCGGCGGCGCCATGCCCGGCGGCCACTCGCTGGCGCTGGCCGCGCTGTACAGCCTGGGCGCGCACGGCATCATGACGCTGAACGACTTCAAGTCGGTGCAGGGTGACCGCCAGATGGGCATCGGTTCGCTGCCGGTGCGTCTGGGCGTGGATGGCGCGGCACGCACCGCCTGCTGGATGATGGCCGTGCCGCAGGTCGCCGTCATCGCGTTGCTGGTGCTGTGGGGCACACCCTGGCATGCCGCGGCAGTGGCCGCGCTGCTGCTGGCGCAAGCCGTGCTGATGGCCTGGTTCACGCGCCGACCGGTGCAGCGCGCCCTCTTCTACAGCGGCTTCGGCGTGCCGCTGTTCGTGGCCGGCATGATGGTCAGCGCGTTTGCCTTGCGATCGGCGGCGGTGGCATGAAGCCGGCCACCGACTTCGGCTGGTTCTCCATCTTTCGCCTGGGCCTGGTGCAGGCCATGCTGGGTGCCGTGGTGGTGCTGACCACCTCCACGCTGAATCGCGTGATGGTCGTGGAACTGGCGCTGCCGGCGCTGCTGCCCGGGCTGCTGGTGGCGCTGCACTATGCCGTGCAGACCTCGCGTCCCCGCATGGGTTTCGGCTCGGATATCGGCGGCCGGCGCACGCCGTGGATCGTCGGCGGCATGGTCGTCCTGGCCCTGGGCGGCCTGGGCGGCGCCGTGGCCACCGCGTGGATGGCCAGCGATCGCACGGTCGGCATCGCGCTGGCGGTGCTTTCGTTCACGCTGGTCGGCCTGGGGGTCAGCGCGGGGGGCACGTCGCTACTGGTCTTGCTGGCCAAGCGCGTGGACGACTCGCGCCGCGCCCCGGCAGCCACGCTGGTATGGGTGATGATGATCGTCGGCTTCGCCGTCACCGCCGGGCTGGCCGGGCACTGGTTGGACCCGTACTCGCCCGCGCGGCTGATCATGGTCTCGGCCGTGGTCTCGGGCGTGGCGGTGCTTGTGACGCTGGCGGCGCTGGCCGGCATCGAGGGCCGGGGTGATGCTGGCGCCGCGGCAGCGGTGGCCAGGCCGAAGGCCGAGCCCTTCCGCCAGGCGCTGGCGCAGGTGTGGCACGAGCCCGAGGCGCGACGCTTCACGATCTTCGTCTTCGTCGCCATGCTGGCCTACAGCACGCAGGATCTGATCCTGGAACCCTTCGCCGGCTCGGTCTTCGCTTTCACACCGGGCGAGTCCACCCAACTCTCGGGCCTGCAGCACGGCGGCACGCTGGCCGGCATGCTGCTAGCCGCCCTGGCCGGCCGGCGCATCGCGGGTGTGGGCTTCGGGTCGCTGCGCCAATGGACGGCAGGCGGCTGTATCGCCTCGGCCGTGGCGCTGCTCGGCCTGGTGCTGGCCGGCATGCTGGCGCCGCACTGGCCGCTGCGGCTGAATGTCTTCCTGCTCGGCGCGGCCAACGGCGCCTTTTCCATTGCCGCCATCGGCTCGATGATGGCGCTGGCCGGCGGCCGGGGCGAAGGCCGCGAGGGCACGCGCATGGGGCTGTGGGGCGCCGCGCAGGCCATCGGCTTCGCCGTCGGCGGCCTGTTCGGCGCCGCGCTCAGCGACCTGGCGCGCTGGCTGCTCGGCAGCCAGGCCCTGGGTTATGCCTCGGTCTTCCTGCTCGAGGCCGGCCTGTTCATGGCCGCCGCGTGGCTGGCCGCCCAGATCGCCATGAAACCCGCCGCGGCACGCCCCGTGCCCAGTTCCACCCCTGGCACGGCGATGCCGCTGCCGAGCCCGCCTCTTGGAGGATCTTCATGAATGCATCGACAACGGCCCGCGGTTACGACGTCGTGGTGGTGGGTGGCGGCCCGGCCGGCGCCACGGCCGCCGATGACCTGGCCCGCCAGGGCCACAGCGTGCTGCTGCTCGACCGCGCCGGGCGCATCAAGCCCTGCGGCGGCGCGATTCCACCGCGGCTGATCAAGGACTTCGCCATCCCCGACCACCTGCTGGTGGCGCGCATCCGCACCGCGCGCATGGTGTCGCCGGCCGACCAGCGCGTGGACATCGCCATCGAAGGCGGCTTCGTCGGCATGGTCGACCGCGAGCATTTCGACGAATGGCTGCGTGAACGCGCGGCCGGCCATGGTGCGGTGCGCGCCAGCGGCACCTTCGAGCGCATCGAGCACACCGACGACGGCGTCTGCATCGTGCACTTCCGCGCCCAGACCCATGACGGCCCGGCGGACGGCCTGGCGGCTTCGGTGCGCACGCGTTGTGTCATCGGCGCCGACGGCGCACGTTCCAAGGTCGCGCGCCAGGCGGTGCCCGGGGCCGAGCGCACGCCCTTCGTTTTTGCGTATCACGAGATCGTGCGCGTGCCCAAGGAGGGCCTGCCCGGCTACGACGCGCAGCGCTGCGACGTCGTCTACCGCGGCGAACTCAGCCCCGACTTCTACGGCTGGGTCTTCCCGCACGGCGACACCGCCAGCATCGGCACCGGCAGCGCCGACAAGGGTTTCTCGCTGCGCCACGCCACCGCGCAACTGCGCCAGGCCAGCGGACTGGCTGGCCTGGAAACCGTGCGCCGCGAAGGCGCGCCCATCCCCATGAAGCCACTGCCGCGCTGGGACAACGGCCGCGACGTGGTGCTGGCCGGCGACGCTGCCGGCGTGGTGGCGCCGGCCTCCGGCGAGGGCATCTACTACGCCATGTTCGGTGGCCGCATGGCGGCCGAGGCGGTGCACGAATTCCTGGCCAGCGGCGACGCCCGGGCCCTGGCCGGCGCGCGCAAGCGCTTCATGAAAGCCCACGGCCGCGTGTTCTGGGTGCTGGGCATCATGCAGCGCTTCTGGTACAGCAGCGACAAGCGCCGCGAGCGCTTCGTCAGCATCTGCCGCGACCGCGACGTGCAGCAGCTCACCTTCGAGTCCTACATGAACAAGGAACTGGTGCGCAAGAAGCCGATGGCGCATGTGCGCATCTTCTTCAAGGACGTGGCGCACCTGCTGGGCCTGGCGCGCGTGTAGCAGACAGAACCGCGCGGCCGCGCCGGAAAGCCTGGGGTTTCACCGGGCACCGACCTACAATCACCGGGAGTCGATACAGACCGTCCTGCCTCAGCACCCTGAACCGAAGGATCGCCGTGAACCGCCGAGCACGTGAGCCGGCCGACCTGATCGCCCTCTCCGGGTGCGCCGCAGAGTTGGCCGAAGTGTTCGTCTCGCTTGCCAGCGACATTGCGCTGGTGATCGATGACAGCGGCGTCATCACGCGCGTGGCACAGAGCGCCAGCGCCCCCATGGCCCCTGCCGCCGAGCGCTGGGTGGGCCGACAATGGGCCGATACCGTCACCGGCGAGACCCGGCGCAAGATCGAACTGCTGCTGAACGACGCCGCGACCTCGGGCCTGGCGCGTCGGCGCGAGGTGAACCATGGCGGCGGCAGCGGCGGCGACATCCCCGTGGCCTACACCGCGCTGCGGCTGGGCAAGGGTGGCCCGGTGCTCGCCGTCGGGCGCGACCTGCGCGCCATTGCTGCCATCCAGCAGCGTTTCCAGGACACGCAGCAGGAACTGGAGCGCAGCTACTGGAAGGCGCGTCACGAAGAGACCCACCACGACCTGCTGGCGCAGGTGGCCACCGACGCCGTGCTGGTGGTGGACGCGCTCACGCTGCTCATCGTCGAGGCCGATGCCACCGCCTCCGACCTGCTCGCCCATGGCGCGCCGCTGTGCGGCCAGCCTGCGCTGCAGCCCTTCGACGCGGCCTCGCGCGGGCCGGTGCGCGAACTGCTGTTGAACGCGCGCAGCACCGGCCGGCCGGCCGAAATTCATGCCCGGCTGGCAGGCGACAGCCACGCCATGGTCATTTCCGCGGCACCCTTCCGCGCCCGCGACGGCATGCGACTGCTGCTGCGCGTGCGCCCGCTGGGCGTCGCCAGCGCCGGCGGCGCTGAAACCCTGCGCGTGCAAGCCTGGCGCGCCGAACGCCTGCGCGAAGCCGTGGTCGTCACCGACGCCGGCGGCAAGGTGCTGGCCGCCAACCCGCCCTTCCTGCGCCTGGTGCGGGCCAGCGACGAAACCACGGTGCGCGGGCGACCCATTGCCGACTGGCTGGGCCATGCCGCCAACGACGTGCCAGCGCTCATGGCCGACGTGCACAAGAACGGCATCGCCAGGCTCAGTGGTGCAGCGGTCCGCTCCGGCTCGGACGTCACCGAACTGCAGGTCTCGGCCGCCCTGCTGGCTGACGGCGACCAGGCCTGCTTCGGCTTCACCATGCGTCCGGGTGCCAGTGTCGGGCCCTCGCCCACGCCCGCCGCCAGTGGCGAACTCGCGCAGGCCATCGCCGAACTCGCCGCCGGCATCGGCTGCGAGACGCTGGACCAGTTACTGTTGCAGGCGCAGCGCCTCACGCAGCGCCACTTGGCCCAGGCGGCACTCGCGCGCTGCCACGGCGACGCCGAGGCGGCCGCAGCGCTGCTGGGCACCACGCCGGCGGCGCTGGCAAGCATGCAGGCCGCACCCGCGGAATCCGGCGCAGCGGCCTGACGCAGGCGACACGGCGTGTCCAGCAGCCCCGCGTTCGGCCAGGCCGACCTGACCAACTGCGAGCGCGAGCTCATCCACCTGGCTGGGTCCATCCAGCCGCACGGGCTGCTGCTGGTGGTGCGTGAGCCGGGCTGGCGCATCGTGCAGGCCAGCGGCAATGCCGGCGCGCTGCTGCAGCGGCCGCTGGATTCGCTGTTGCTGGCCAGCCTGGCCGACATTGGTGGCGATCTCGAAGCCAGCCTGTGCAGCCTGGCCGCCGCAAGCGACCTGCGCGAGCCGCAGCCCTTGCGTTGCACGCTGCCCGGACCGGGAGGCAGCACCGCCTTCGAGGGTGCGGCACACCGCGTCGGCACCGACGCCCTGGTGGTGGAACTCGAGCCCCTGTCGCCCGGCGCGACTGGCGCGGAGTCGGTGGTCCCCGGCAGCGCGGCGCTGCTGGAGCGCGTGGCGCTGGCCGTGCAGCGCTTCAGCGAGGCTTCGTCCGTGGGCCTGCTGGCCGACGGCGTGGTGCGTTGCGTGCGCGACCTCACCGGCTACGACCGCGTGATGGTCTACCAGTTCGACCCCGACGGCCACGGCAAGATCATCGCCGAGGCGCGCGACCCGCGGCTCGAATCGCTGCTGGGCCACCACTACCCGGCCACCGACATCCCGCAGCGCGCGCGAGAACTTTACCTGCGCAACCGCGTGCGCGTGCTGGTGGACGTGAACTACGAGCCGGTGCCGCTGGTGCCGCGCCTGTTGTCGGGCGGCGGCGAAAGCGGCGGCGGCGAGCTCGACATGTCGCTGAGTTTCCTGCGCAGCATGTCGCCGCTGCACCTGCAATACCTGCGCAACATGGGCGTCACCGGCACGCTCGTCGTTTCGCTGGTGCGCGAGGACCGTCTGTGGGGGCTGATCGCCTGCCACCACTATGCGCCGCGGCACGTGAGCTTCGCAGTGCGCACTGCCGTCGAACTGCTGGCCGAGGTGATCGCCACACGCATCGCGGCGATCGAGAATTACGCCCGCGCGCAGGTGGCGATCCAGGTACGGCGACTGGAGCAGCGGCTGATCGAGGCCACTTCCACGGAAGGCGACTGGCGGCTGGCGCTGGTACGCAACCCGCGCCTGCTGCAACAGCCGCTGCAAGCCACGGGCGCGGCGCTGTTCCAGGACGGTGAACTGCTGACCTGCGGCGAGGTGCCGTCCACGCCCGAGCTGCGTGCGCTGGTGCAATGGATCGACACGCAGGCCGACAGCGCCTCGCCTTTCGCCTGCTCGGCCGTGGGCCGCGACCACCCGGCACTGGCGTCCGTCACGCCCACCGCCAGCGGCGTGCTGGCCGTGCGGCTGTCGGCGGTGCGGCCCGACTACCTGCTGTGGTTGCGCAAGGAGCAGTTGCAGAGCGTCACCTGGGCCGGCGACCCGACCAAGCCGATGATCGACAACGACCCGCTGAAGTTGTCGCCGCGGCGTTCCTTCGCCGCCTGGTCGGAGATCGTTCGCGGCACCGCCGCCCCCTGGACGGCCGCCGACCTGGCGCTGGCCAGTGCCTTCGGCGACGCACTGGTCGACATCATCGTGCAGGTCAATGCGGTGCGGCTGCTGATCGCCGAGCACCAGCTCTCGCAGGTTCGCGCCACGGTGGCCGACTCGAAGGAAGCCGTGGTCGTGGCCAGTGCCGCCGGCCACGCCTTCTACGCCAATGCCGCCTTCTACCACCTGGCCGGGCGCGAGCCCGACGAATGCCGCACGCTGGAAGCGCTGCTGGCGCTGTTCGTGCAGCCCACCCTGGTGCGCCAGATGATGGGCCAGGTGCGCGCCGAACAGCGCGCCTGGCGCGGCGAAATGGCGCTGCGGCGGCCCCACGGCGAGCCGCTGCCGGTGTCGGTGCGCGGCGAGCCGGTGCCGGCACGCGACGGTGCGCTGCTGGGCTTCATCTTCATCTTCAACGACCTCAGCGAACACAAGCGCGCCGAGGCAGCACGCCTGCGGCTGGAAAGCTCGCTGTCGCGCACCGGCCGCGGCCAGGGCACACCCGACGGCAACGACGTGCTCGGCGCCATCATCGCCAACGCCAGCCTGGCCGCGATGGACATCGCCGACGGCGGCGCGGGGCCCGTGGTGGCGCCGCTGCTGCAAGAGGTGGAAGCCGCCACCGCGCGCGCGGCGCGGCTGTATGCACGCCTCCGGGGATCGGGCCAGCCGCCGGATTGAGGTCGGTGCCGGGGCCGGGGCGGCCGTCCCGATTCATATCTTCACAGGCTCTCAGCCTGCGGCAGCCAGTTGCTCGAAGAGCTGGCCGTGGCGGACGAAGGCGCTTTCCGCCTCGGCCACGATGGCGTCCGCGTCACGGGCCCGTGCCCCGACCTCGTCGAGTGCGGCGCGAAAGCGCAGAGCCAGCGCACCCACGCGGGCGCTGTCGCCGAAGTCATAGAAGCGTGTGCCTGCCGCACCTTGCAGCGCCAGGGCCCGACTCACGACACGCCGCAGTTGCTGGCCGCCACTGAGGTCGCCCAGGTAGCGTACGTAGGCATGGGCCACCAGCAGTTCCGGCTGCGTGGCTTCGATCTCGCGCAGGCGCTCGACATAGGCCAGGGTGGCGGGGTGCAGCGCCGCCGGCGGCGGGTCGGCCTCGCGCTGCAAGGCCTGCACGTCGCTGTCGAGCGCGGTGCGGCGGAACAGTTCGGGCACCACCACGGGGGCCACCGCGGGATGTGCCGCCTGGCGCAACAGGGCCGGCTCCAGCGCCGCGTACAGGGCCTGCAGGTTGCGCAGCAGCGCCAGGTAGGCCAGGCGCTCGATGCGCCCGCGCAGCAGGGTGGCCATGACGCCGCTGCGTTCGACGCGGCGGTGCTCCTCGGCGGTGGCGGCCTTGAGCCGCTGCGGCAGTGACAGGGCCGGGGTTGCGATCATGGTCAGCGGCATTATCGCCACGAGCCCGGCCCTGCGGCCCCGGCGCCGACGCCCGCCAGCCTGCCCACCCCCGGAGGCGGCTCAGAGTCTGTGAAGCATTCCGGCGCGCCCGAGCGGGCGCCCGAAATGGTGTCGATCTAGGCGCAAAGCGCAGCCGTAGCTCGGGCTACGGCGAGCATTTGCAACGACGAGCGGCGCCATTTGGGGCGCACGAGCGGGTGTGGCGGAATGCTTCACAGGCTCTCAGGCCTTGGCCGCCACCGGCGTGAATCCCGCTTCGCGAATCGCGTCCCCCAGCGCCGCGGCATCGGCCTGTGCGGCTTCGATGGCCACGCGGTGGGTGGCCAGGTCGATTTGTACCTGGGCTTTCGGGTCCAGCGCCTGCACGGCCTGGGTGATGGTGCGGACGCAGTGGCCGCAGGTCATGTCCTGCACTTCGAAGGCAATCATGGTGGGCTCCTTGAGGGACGTTGAATGCCGAACTGGAACGGTGAACCGGTAACGCATACTTTGCACCTTGCCATGATGGCAAGGTCAAGCGACTGCTGCGATGACCTTGTCGACGACACCGGGGCACGCCACCGGCGCTTGACCTTGACACGGTTGGAACGTCGAGGATCCACGTCCCCCATTCTGCATGCCCCAGCGCGGAGCGCCCATGGACACCCAGACCGCCAGAGCGGCTGCCGCCGATGGCAAGACCACCGAACTCCGGCTTCAGGTCGGCGGCATGACCTGCGCTTCCTGCGTGCGGCGCGTCGAGAAGGCGCTCGCCGCCGTGCCCGGCGTTGCGGCCGTCAGCGTCAACCTGGCCACCGAGCAGGCCACGGTGTTGTCCGGCCCGGAGGTCACCGCCCCGGCGCTGGTGGCGGCGGTGCGCCAGGCCGGCTACGAGGTGCCGATGGCCACGGCCACGCTGCGCGTCGCAGACATGACCTGCGCCTCGTGCGTCGGCCGCGTCGAGAAGGCGCTGCTCAAGGTGCCAGGCGTCACGGCGGTCTCGGTGAACCTGGCCACCGAGCAGGCCACGGTCGAGCGGCTGGCGGCGGTGCCGTTGTCGGCGCTGGTGGCGGCGCTCGGCAAGGCGGGTTATGCGGCGCACGATGCCGCACTGGCAGTCAAGGCGCCGGCCGCGGCCCAACTTCCCGACTGGTGGCCGGTGGCACTGGCCGTGTTGCTGACCGTGCCGCTGGTCGCACCCATGCTGCTGCAATGGCTGGGCATCGACTGGATGCTCGGCGGCTGGACGCAGCTGGCCCTGGCCACGCCGGTGCAATTCGGTCTAGGCTGGCGCTTCTACCGCGCCGGCTGGAAGGCCCTGCGTGCCGGCGCCGGCAACATGGATCTGCTGGTGGCGCTGGGCACCTCGGCCGCCTACGGCTTGTCGGTCTACCTGCTGTGGCAAGACGCGGGCCACGACGGCATGCCTCACCTGTATTTCGAGGCTTCCGCGGCAGTCATCACGCTGGTGCTGCTGGGCAAGTGGCTGGAAGGGCGCGCCAAGCGGCAGACGGCCGACGCGATCCGGGCGCTGAATGCGCTGCGCCCGGCCACGGCACGCGTGCAGCGCGGCGGCATCGAGCTGGAAGTGCCGGTGGAACAGGTGCAACGGGGCGACCTGGTGAATGTGCGGCCGGGCGAGCGCGTGGCGGTGGACGGCGAGGTGGTCGCCGGCCGCAGCCATGTCGACGAGTCGCTGATCACGGGCGAGAGCATGCCGGTGGCCAAGACGGTGGGCGACCGCGTCACCGGCGGCGCCATCAATGCCGAAGGGGCGCTCACGGTGAAGACGCTGGCCGTGGGCGCCGAGACGACGCTGGCGCGCATCATCCGCATGGTCGAATCGGCGCAGGCGGCCAAGGCGCCGATCCAGCGCATCGTCGACCGCGTGAGTGCGGTGTTCGTGCCGGTGGTGCTGGTCATCGCGCTGCTCACGCTGGGCGGCTGGCTGCTGGCGGGCGGCGGCTGGGAGCCGGCCATCATCAATGCCGTGTCGGTGCTGGTGATCGCCTGCCCCTGCGCGCTGGGCCTGGCCACGCCGACGGCGATCATGGTCGGCACCGGCGTGGCGGCGCGGCACGGCATCCTGATCAAGGACGCCGAGGCGCTGGAAGTGGCGCATGCGGTCACGACCGTGGCCTTCGACAAGACCGGCACGCTTGACCGAAGGCCGGCCCGCGCTGGTGGCCGTGCGGGCCGCGGCAGGCCGGTCGCAGGACGACGTGCTGCGCCTGGCCGCGACGCTGCAGCAAAGCAGCGACCACCCGCTGGCGCATGCGGTGATGGCGCGGTGGCGCGGTGCGCAGGACGGCGCGGCCTTGCCTGCGGCCGGTGAAGCCCGGGCGCTGCCCGAGATCCATGAAGCCCGGGCTTTGCCCGAGATCCATGAAGCCCGGGCTTTGCCCGAGATCCATGAAGCCCGGGCTTTGCCCGGGCGGGGCGTGGAAGCCTCGATCGACGGCCAGCAAGTGGCTTTGGGCAGCAGCCGATTGCTGCGCGAATGGGGCGCAGACGCCGCACTGCTGGCCACCGAGGCCGAGCACCTGGAGCGCCAGGGACGCACCGTTTCGTGGCTGCTGCGGCGCAGCGGCGACGAGCCCACCGTGCTGGGGCTGCTCGCCTTCGGCGACGCCGTCAAGCCCGCGGCGCGGGACGCGGTGGCGCGGCTGCGCGCCCTGGGCATCCAGACGATGATGCTCACCGGCGACAACGCCGGCAGCGCCGCCGCCGTGGCCGCTGAACTGGGCATCACCGACTTTCGCGCCGAAGTGCTGCCCGGCGACAAGGCCGCCGTGGTGCAGGAGCTGCGCGCCAACGGCGCCGTGGTGGCGATGGTCGGCGACGGCATCAACGATGCACCGGCGCTGGCCGCCGCCGACGTGGGCATCGCCCTGTCCACCGGCACCGACGTGGCCATGGAGACCGCCGGCATCACGCTGATGCGCGGCGACCCGCGGCTGGTGGCCGACGCGCTGGACGTCTCGCGCCGCACCGTCACCACCATCCGCCGCGGACTGTTCTGGGCCTTCGCCTACAACGTGGTCGGCATTCCGCTGGCCGCCGCCGGCCTGCTGGACCCGGTGATCGCCGGCGCGGCCATGGCCTTCAGCAGCGTCAGCGTGGTCGGCAATGCGCTGCTGCTGCGCCGCTGGCGCGCCACCGCCACGGCCGCGGCGACCACGGTGCCCGCCGAGGCGCCGCGCCCCGCAGCGGCCTGAGAGGAGCGGCCATGCCCACCATGAATATCGGCCACGCTGCGCAGGCCTCGGGCGTCTCGGCCAAGATGATCCGCCACTACGAAGCCGTGGGCCTGCTGCCCGCGGCCGCACGCACCGACGCCGGCTACCGGCAGTACGGCGAAGGCGACGTGCACACCTTGCGCTTCATCCGCCACGCGCGCGACCTGGGCTTTTCCATTGCCGGGATCGGCGAACTCGTGAGCCTGTGGCACGACCGCCGGCGGCCCAGCCGCCAGGTCAAGGCGCTGGCCATGGCGCATGTCGCGGACCTGGAACGGAAGGCGCAAGAATTGTTGGCGATGAAGGCCACGCTGGAACATCTGGTGCACTGCTGCCGCGGCGACGACCGGCCGGACTGCCCGATCCTGGAGTCGCTGGCGGCCGGAAAACACACGCCGCGGGCTGGCCGCGCCGAAAGCGCGACGCCGCCGCGAAGGCGGAGCCGGACCTCGCGCTAGTGTGCGCCTTGCCTGCCCTTCGCGCGACTTGGTTGGCCGCCCAGTGTCAGCCGCGGAAGTCAGTGGCCTTGCCGCGCAGCCTGTGCCGCGGCCGCCACGGGCTTCAGCGCCACCGGCATCCATCCCTGCTCGATGGCGTCGAGCACGGCTTCGGCCTGCCCAGGCAGTGAGATCCGGCGCACCTGCGCGCCGGCACGCTGCAGGGCCTGCGCCAGTGGCACCGCGGCGGCGTCGTGGCCATCGCCAAGCGGGTCGATCAGCAGAATGCGGCGCGGGGTTTTCACAGGCAGTAGACCACTTCGCTGTCGATGATATGGCGCGCGAGTTCGTCCCAGGACGCCTCGTCGCCAGCTGGCAGCACGGCGACCGGAACGTCACCGAACTCGAGGGCCTCGAAGTGGTCACTCGTGCCTTCTTCACTCGGCGCCTCGCCCCACACGACGACCTGCAGCGACGCATCGGACAGGGTCAGCCCGACAGCGACCCGCAAGGCCTCGATGCGGTTGCCCATGGCCACGACCAGAAAACGTCTCGGTTCGGCCATTCGTTTCGCCCCGGATTTCGCTGGTGGACTACAACACCAGCATCGCCGATGCCGCGCTGGCCAGGCGAGCGCCCTGGAACTGGCCGCCGATGACGACCGCGCCGTCCAGCACCGACAGGTCCAGGCCCTCGGGAATGTGCAGTTCGATGCTGTGCTTGCACGAGGCCACGCTGCCCGGCCGGCTGCGCGCATGGGCCACGAAGGCCTGGTCTTGCAGCAGCAGCACGCCGGTGTCGGTCAGGAAACAGCGTGCGTCCCAGCCGCGTGCGACGGCCGCCGACAGCAGCTCGGTTGCGTGCGCGGCATACGCACGGTCGGTGACGACGAGGCCGAAGATCATCGCCCTCAGGTCTTGCGGATCGTCCAGCTGAACGAGCCGCCACCGTCGGCGCGCTCGATGATGTCGTTGCCGTCGGAGTCGCACATGGCCTGGATCGACTCGCCCGAAGACGGGTTGTCGAAGACCAGTGTCAATTCGTCGCCGCTGCCCAGCTTCTGCAGCGCCTTCTTCGTATACATCTGCGGCTGCGGGCAGGCGTAGCCGCGCACGTCCAGCGTCCACTTGCCGGCGCCGGTCTGGTTGAAGGTCACGGCCATGATCTCGTCTCCTCGTCAGTCGTGCATGAAACTCGCCGCCCGGCGGCTACAACGTCAGATCGCCACCCTGCCGGGCCGCCTGCCAGTCCACCCACCAGGCGAACAGCTTGACCCCCACCCAGGCACCGGCGGCCATGCCCAGCAAAAACAGCCAGCCGCTCGGATCGCCATTCGTCACGGTGGAGAAAAAGGCTCCGATGTTGCAGCCCTTGGCGACGCGTGCGCCGATGCCCATCAACGTGCCACCGATCAGCGCGAAGACGGCACCTTCGAGCTTGGGCAGCTTCCACTTGAATTCCTGCCGCAGCAGCGCCATCGTCGCCGCACCGACGATGATGCCGATCGACATGAAGCCCGGCGCATTCAGCAGCGGGTTCGGGATGCCGTTGAACATGCCGAAGTACACGTTGTCGCGCATCGACACGCCCAGCGACTCGAGCACCCAGGCACCCCACTGGGCCTCCTGTGTCGTGATGTACCAGTAGCCGGGGTCGAAGACCGTGCCGCTCAGCGAGAGTCCGGAGCGATGGTCCATCGCCGCCAGCAACTCCCCGAAATTCTCGATGCCGTAGTGGGCGCGCAGCATCCCGGTCGCCCACACGTGTGCACCGGCGAGCAGTCCGAGTCCGATGCCCGCCCATGCGGTATTGCGCGACGCCGTGCACATCGCCCAGACGCCAGCCAGGTGCTGGCGCAGCGTCGGCGAGGCGATCTTCGCGCGGCGCATGTAGCCCGGACGGAAATACACCGCATACAGCAGCACCAGCAGCAGCAGCACCGGCACGAGGGCCACGAACAGCGTATTGACGGCCACGGCAGTAACGGGGGATTCGTCCAGCCCGAGGCGTTCGGCCAGCGTGGCGGCGTCCAGAGTCCACAGATAGCCGGCGCTGAACTGGTCGAACCAGCCCTGGGTGACCGTGACCTCGGCGGGTACGTCTTCGGCAGCGGCAGCGGTGGCCGTCCACGATGCCGGCACGAGCCGATCGAACCAGCCACCGGTCGTCACGACCACGGCCTGCGACAGCGAGATCGCGACGATCACCAGCATCGAACCGACGTTGCCCTCGCCCGCCTTGTACAGCGAGCCCGATGCACAACCACCGGTGAAGACCATGCCGAAGCCGAAGATCGCCGCGCCGACCAGGATGTGCCAGCCCACGGGGTCGGGGTCGACGGTCCCGAAACCCGCCAGCGTGACGGCAGCCGACACCAGCGCATACAGCGCCACGGCGATCATCATGCCGACCGCCATGCGCGGCACGCGCACCGCGAACAGGTCACGCACCGCCGAGGCCATGCAGAAGCGGCCGTATTGCAGCAGCGCGCCATAGCCGATGCCGAACCAGGCATACAGCAACAGGTAGCTCAGGCGCATGTCGATCGACAGCGCGACGATCGACGCCAAGACCCCGGCGCCAACCAGCGCCAGCGCTTTCGGCAGCCCGGCAGACCGCGCGCCAGCGGCAAAAAACGGCCCAGCCCCAGCACTCATCGGTGTCGTCCCTCTGACCGGCCCGGTTGAGCGGGGGCGACCTGCAGATCCATCATCGCCGGCCCCCGAACCATCTTGCCCGCCGGTCTCGTGCCGGCACTCTCATCGTATTCATCTGATCGCTGTCGCGGTCGCCCTGCGATCATAGATCCACCCACGCAAGAACAGAGGCGACAGCACTCGCACCGGCAACTTCGGCGCTTGCGGTCGCAGAACCGGACGGAACATCTCGACCGGGCCCCGCAGGTCCAGCCACATCCGGTCAGGATGACGCTGGCGCGCGTGGCGGGCCAGGCCGCTGCGTCAGTGGTAGTCGTCCTCGAGCTGGTGGCGGACGGCAACGACCACCACGTCGGTCGCCGACTCGATCTCGATGAGCGCGACGTAGCCCGTTCGCCCGAAGGGGATGATCAGTTCGCGCAGGAAGGGGCTCTGTCCGGCTTTGCGGCACGTGAACGGCGATGTCTTCAGCGTCGTGAAGCCTGCGCGAATCGCGGCCACAGCCTGCTCGGCCAGCGACAGATCGCCGCCGTCTCGCTCCAACTCGCGTTCGAGCACGAACTCGAACAGGCGATCGAGGTCGGCTTTGGCCCCGCGGGTCAGTCGAACCTTGAAGGTCACTTGCGGGTCTTGGGGAGGCGAGCGCGCGCGGCATCCAGCTTGCGCTGCAGACCAGCGACAACATCGTCGGCATCGACGTAGTCACCCGTGCGCTTGCCCTCGTCGCGCGAGCGCAGGCCACGGGCAATGAATTCGGCCTGCACGCGCCGGCGTTCGACGCTGGCGCGTACCGATGCCTCGACGAACTCCGACAGGCTCTCGCCCTCGGCCAACACCGATTCGACTTCGGCCCGGAACTCGGGCTCGACACGCACGGAAGGGATGGTCGCGGTCTTCATGGGTGCAATGTATCGCAAACGCACCACACGGTCCAACCAGGGAGCGCCTCAACCAATCCTGCCGACCTTTTCCATCCGATTGACACCCCAAGAAGTCCAACTCCCGCCGGCGCGGAGCAATCCAGCGACGGCTCAAGGCCGCGCTTCCAGCACGATATTGAAGGGCGTCTGCGTGGCGCGGCGGAAATGCTTGAAGCCGCCCTTGTTGACGACAGCGCGCAGGCGGCCCTCGCCGGCCTGTGCACCCAGGCACAGGCCCACTTCCTGCGAACGCGAGGCTGGCGTGCAGATGCATGTCGATGCCGAGTAGTAGATGCGGCCGACCGGGTTCAGGTTGTCCTCGAGCGCGTCATTGGCGAAGGGCTCGACGATGAGCCAGGTGCCGTCCGGCTTCAGCGCCTGCTTGACATGCTTGGACGCGCTGACCGGGTCGCCCATGTCGTGCAGGCAGTCGAACACCGCGACCATGTCGAAGTCCTTGCCGGGAAAGTCCTGCGCACGCGCGACGTCGAAGCTGACCCGATCGGCAACGCCGGCCTTGACGGCCGCGTCGCGGGCATGGCGGATCGAAGGCTCGTGGTAGTCGTAGCCGTGGAAGCGCGACTTCGGGTAGGCCTGCGCCATGATGATCGTCGACGCGCCATGGCCGCAACCCACGTCCGCCACCTTGGCGCCGGCCTTCAGCTTGGCGTCCATGCCTTCGAGCGCGGGGATCCAGCTGCTCACCAGGTTGGCGATGTAGCCGGGCCTGAAGAAGCGCTCGGTGCCGACGAACAACGCCGGATGCTGCTCGTGCCAGCCCACTCCGACACCGCTGCGAAAGGCTTCGATCAGTTTGGGAATGCCCGCGAACATGGCAATCGCCACCTGGAACGCGCCGGGGATGAAGGCCGGGGCGGCGCGGCGCGCTGCGCCCAATCCAGGTGGGTGTGACAGCGGGTGTGACAGCGTGTCACCCCGTGACGTCGCCGGACCTGCGTGTCAACCCGCAGCGGCCACGGGGACCGGCCGGCTGCGCCACCCCTGGCACGCGGCTTGCGCTGGGCAGGTCGTGCAAACCGCTCTTCCCCTGGGCATCGTCGCCAACCCGGTCTCGGCGCGTGACATCCGCCGCGTCGTCGCCAACGCCGGCAATCTGCAGATCACCGACCGCGTGAATATCGTGCTGCGCGTGCTGCAGGCGGCGCGCGCAGCCGGTGTCGAACAGGCCCTGCTGATGCCCGACCGCGGCGGCATCCGCGCGCTGCTGGAACGCCACCTGCGGCGCGGCGACGCGTCCTTGCCTGCGGTGCACTGGCTGCCGATGGACCCGGTCTCGTCGGTGGAAGATACCTTCACCGCCACGCGGCTGCTGTGCCGCGCCGGCGTCGGCGTCATCGTCGTGCTCGGCGGCGACGGCACCCACCGCGCCGTGGTGCGCGAACTGGTGTCGGGCAGCGGCCCGCGGCCGCCGATTGCAGGCCTGTCCACCGGCACCAACAATGCCTTCCCCGAACTGCGCGAACCCACGATCACCGGGCTGGCCGCCGGCCTGCTGTGCGCCGGCCGGCTGGCGGCCGCCGAGGTGCTGGTGCCCAACAAGCTGGTCGAGGTATGTGCCGGCACGCAGCACGACATCGCGATCGTCGACGCCGTGGTCACGCACGACCGCAGCGTCGGCGCACGCGCGCTGTGGAAGACCGAATCGCTGGACGCCGCCTACCTGGCCTTTGCCGAACCGCAGGCCATCGGCCTGTCGGCCATCGGCGGCCTGCTCGACCCCGTGGGCCGGCGCGAGCCGGGCGGCCTGGCGGTGCAGCTCGCGGCCAGCGTGGCGCAGGCCCGGGTGCTGCTGCAGGTGCCGATCGCGCCCGGCATGGTGCGCACGGTGGCGGTGGCCGGCTGGCAGCGCATGGCCGCCGGCGTGGCGCTGCCGGTGCGTGCCAGCGCCGGCACGGTGGCCCTGGACGGTGAACGCGAACTGGCCTTCGAGCCCGGCGCGCCGGTGACGATGTGCTTGCGCGAAGACGCCTTCACGACGCTGGACGTGGCCCGCGCCATGGCCGTGGCCGCACGCGACGGCCTGTTCCGCCTGCCGGTGGCCCCGTTGGCCCCGCTGCCCCCGATTTCCCCCCCACCCTGAACACAAGGAGACAAGGCATGTCAGGTCAACCCTTCCCGCAAAGCCGCGAGCAGCTGCTCCAGGCCTACCGCACGATGCGCACGATCCGCGAATTCGAGGAGCGGCTGCACATCGACTTCGGCCGCGGCGACATCCCCGGCTTCGTGCACCTGTACGCCGGCGAAGAGGCCGCCGGCACCGGCATCATGATGCACCTGCACGACGGCGACCGCATCGCGTCCACGCACCGCGGCCACGGCCACTGCATCGCCAAGGGCGTGGACGTGGTGGCCATGATGAAGGAGATCTACGGCCGCAAGGGCGGCGCCTGCGAAGGCAAGGGCGGGTCGATGCACATCGCCGACCTGGGCCGCGGCATGATGGGTGCCAACGGCATCCTCGGCGCCGGCGCGCCGCTGGTCTGCGGTGCCGCGCTGGCGGCGAAATACCGCGCACAGAAGGCCGGCGGCGCCAGCGACGTGGCGATCAGCTTCGTCGGCGACGGCGCCAGCAACCAGGGCACCTTCCTGGAAAGCCTGAACCTGGCCGCGGTGTGGAACCTGCCGGCGATCTTCATCGTCGAGAACAACGGCTATGCCGAGAGCACCAGCCGCGACTACGGCGTGGCGGTCGACAGCTACGTCGACCGCGCCGCCGGCTTCGGCCTGCCCGGCGTCACCGTCGACGGCACCGACTTCTTCGCCGTGTACGAAGCCGCCGGCGAGATCATCGCGCGCGCCCGCCGCGGCGGCGGGCCGGCGCTGCTGGAATGCAAGATGGTGCGCTTCCACGGCCACTTCGAGGGCGACGCGCAGACCTACCGCGCGCCCGGCGAGACCGAGCACAACCGCGAGCACAACGACTGCCTGAAGAAGTTCGCTGCCGCGGTCACCAGCGCCGGCGTCGTCGCTGCCCACGAGCTGCAGGCCATCGACCACGAGGTGCTGGGCCTGATCGAGCGCGCCGTCACCGAGGCCAAGGCGGCACCGCTGCCGACGCAGGCCGACCTGCTGACCGACGTCTACGTCCAATACTGAACCGCCAAGGAGAACCCGACATGGCACGCAAGATCAGCATGAAGCAGGCGATCAACGAGGCGCTGGACCAGGAAATGGCGCGCGACCCGTCGGTCATCATGATGGGCGAAGACATCGTCGGCGGCGCCGGCGGCGACGGCGAGCGCGACGCCTGGGGCGGCGTGCTCGGCGTCACCAAGGGCCTGTACGCCAAGCACGGCGACCGCCTGCTCGACACGCCGCTGTCGGAGTCGGCCTATGTCGGCGCGGCCATCGGCGCGGCCTGCTGCGGCATGCGCCCGGTGGCCGAGCTGATGTTCGTCGACTTCATGGGCGTGTGCTTCGACCAGATCTACAACCAGGCAGCGAAGTTCAGGTACATGTTCGGCGGCAAGGCCGAGACGCCGGTGGTCATCCGCGCGATGTGCGGTGCGGGTTTTCGCGCCGCGGCCCAACACAGCCAGATGCTGACGCCGCTGTTCACGCACATCCCGGGGCTGAAGGTGGTGTGCCCGAGCACGCCCTACGACACCAAGGGGCTGCTGGTGCAGAGCATCCGCGACAACGACCCGGTGATCTTCCTCGAGCACAAGAACCTCTACGGCTTCGAGGGCGAGGTGCCCGAGGCGCTGTACGCCGTGCCGTTCGGCGAGGCCGCGGTGGTGCGCGAAGGCCGCTCGGCCACCGTCGTCGGCTACGGCCTGATGGTGCACCGCGCGCTCGACGCCGCCGCCGCGATGGCCAAGGAAGGCGTGGAGCTGGAAGTCATCGACCTGCGCACGCTCAGCCCGCTGGACATCGACACCGTGATCGAGAGCGTCGAGAAGACCGGCCATCTGGTCTGCGTCGACGAGGCCAGCCCGCGCTGCAGCATCGCCGCCGACGTGTCGGCGCAGGTGGCGCAGGCGGCCTTCGGCGCGCTCAAGGGTCCGATCCAGATGGTCACCGCGCCGCACACGCCGGTGCCCTTCTCGCCGGTGCTGGAAGACCTGTATATCCCGAGCGCGGCCCAGATCGTCGCCGCCGTCAAGCGCACCCTGGCCGGGAGGCGCGCCTGATGGCCGACGCCCGCATCACGCCGCTGGTCATGCCCAAGTGGGGCCTGGAGATGCGCGAAGGCACGATCGCCGGCTGGCTGGTCGACGAAGGCGCGCGCATCGCCGTGGGCACGCCGGTCGTCGACGTCGAGACCGACAAGATCAGCAACACCGCCGAGGCGCCCGACCCCGGGCTGCTGCGGCGCCGCATCGCGCGCGCCGGCGAGACGCTGCCGGTCAAGGCGCTGCTGGCGGTGCTGGCCGAGCCGGACGTGAGCGACGCCGACATCGACGCCTTCGTCGCTGCCTACGAAGTGCCGGCGGCCGGTGAAGGCGAAGACGACGCCGGCCCCGCCTTCGAGACGGCCGAGGTGCAGGGCATCCGCGTGCGCCACGCCCGCCGCGGGCCGGCGCAGGGCGTGCCGGTGCTGTTCCTGCACGGTTTCGGCGGCGACCTCGGCAACTGGCTGTTCAACCTCGACGCGGTGGCCGAGCGGCACCCGGTGATCGCGCTCGACCTGCCGGGCCACGGACAGTCGGCGCTGCGCCTGCCGGGTACCTCGTACGCGGCGCTGGCCGGCTTCGTTGCGGCCTTCCTGGACGCGCTGGGCGTCGATCGCGTGCACGCGGTGGGCCACTCGATGGGCGCCGCCATCGCCGCGCAGATGGCGCTGGACCACCCGGCGCGCGTGGCCTCGCTGGTGCTGGTGGCGCCAGCCGGACTGGGCGAGACCATCGACGCCGGCTACACCGCCGGCTTCGTTGCCGCCGCGTCGCGCCGCGACCTCAAGCCGGTGGTGGAAAAGCTGTTCGCCGACCCCTCGCTGGTCAGCCGCGCGATGCTCGACGAGCTGCTCAAGTACAAGCGGCTGGACGGCGTCGACGCGCTGCTGGGCGAGCTGGGCGGCGCGCTGTTCGGCGGCGGCCGGCAGACCGACCGGCCGGTGGCGCGGCTGCCGGCAGACCTGCCCACGCTGCTGGTCTGGGGCGAGCAGGACGCGGTGATCCCGGCGGCACAGGCCGACGCCGCACCGGCCGGCGCGCGCGTGCAGCGGCTGCCCGGCGCCGGCCACATGCCGATGATGGAGGCCGCGTCGGCCTTCAACGCCCTCTTGCTGGACCACCTGGGCGCGCAGGCCGCGGCATGATCACCGGGTGTCGCCGCTCCCGACCTTCGGCTTCGTCACGCTGCACCGGCAGCCGCTGGCCGACGGCGTGGGCGCCGAGGCCGCGTGGCTGGCGCGCTGCGCCGACGGCGGGCCGGCAGCGGCCCACCTGTGGACGGCGCCGGCGGGCCTGGTCGTGCCGCGGCGCTGCGCCGCGCTGCCCGGCTGGGCGGCGGTGGACAAGACCGGCGTGCAGGTGCGCGCCAGCGGCGGCGGCCTGGTGCCGCAGGGGCCGGGGGTCTGGAACCTCACGCTGGTCTGGCCAGCGGCTGATGCAGCGGTCGGTGCGGCGGCCCACGGCATGCACGCCGTCTACCCGGCGCTGTGCGGCGAGATGGCGGCAGCCTTCGTGCGCCTGGGCGTGCAGGCACGGCCGGGCCAGGTGCCGGGCGCCTTCTGCGACGGGCGCTGGAACCTTGCCATTGGCGGGCGCAAGTTCGTCGGTACGGCGCAGGCCTGGAAGCGCTTCGGCCCGCGCACCGTGGTGATGGCGCACGCGGTGATCGTGATCGACGCCGACCCGGCGGCGCTGACCGCGCGCTGCAACGCCTTCGAGCAGGCGCTGGGCAGCGGCGTGCGCTACCGTGCCGACGCACTGACCTGTCTGGCGCACGAGCTGCCCGACCCGCGCGACGCCGAAGCGCGCACGCTGACCGTGCTCGCCGAGCGCTTCGGCACTCTGCTGTTGAACGAGGAGACTTGAATGGTTCTGCTGGAATTCTCGATGGCCCCCTTGGGCCAGGGCACAAGCGTCAGCGCCGCGGTGGCGCGCATCCTCGACGTCATCGACCGCAGCGGCCTGCCCTACCAGCTGACGCCGATGGGCACCATCCTGGAAGGCGAGTGGGACCCGGTGATGGCGGTCGTGACGGCGTGCTTTCGCACGCTGGAGACCGACGCCGAGCGCATTGCGGTGAACCTGAAGGTCGACTGGCGGCGCGGCCCGGCGCCGCGGCTGAAGACCAAGACGGCGCGCGTGGAGCAGCATCTGGGCCGCAAGCTGGCGACCTGATCCACAATGCCCCATCGAAGCCTCCAGGCCAAGGAGACCGCGATGGAGAGCAGCAGCGCGCAGCGCGCGCACATCCATGCCGTGATGCGGCTGGCCGGCGAAGGCCTGCCGCTGGCCGACGACGCGCCCGACCCGGTGATCGCCGCGAGTTGGGCGCGCTGCGTGCACGAGCACGGCCTGGACCCCACGCGCATGCAGGAAGCCGTGATCCTGCCGTCGCAGCGCGTGCGCGAGCACCAGGAGCGCATCGAGGAATTCCTGCGCATCGGGCGCCACGGCCTGGAGTCGCTCTACCAGCAGGTGGCCGGCATGGGCTACTGCGTGCTGCTGACCGACGCCCGCGGTGTCACCGTGGACTTCATCGGCGACCTGCAGCTCGACGCCACGCTGCGCCGCGCCGGCCTGTACCTGGGCAGCGACTGGAGCGAGCAGCACGCCGGCACCTGCGGCGTGGGCACCGCGATCGCCGCGGCCCAGGCACTGACGGTGCACCAGGGCGACCACTTCGACGCCACCCACATCCCGCTGACCTGCACCGCCGCACCGGTCTTCGACCCGCTGGGGCGGCTCAATGCCGTGCTCGACATCTCGGCGCTGACCTCGCCGCAGGCCAAGCGCAGCCAGCACCTGGCGCTGCAGTTGGTGACGGTCTATGCCAACCGCATCGAGAATGCCAATTTCCTGCGCTGGTTCCGCCGCGACTGGGTGCTCAAGCTGCACCCCAGCCCCGAATTCGTCGAAGTCAGCCCCGACCATCTCGTCGCGCTGGACGCCGCCGGCCGCATCATCGGCCACAACCGCGCGGCACAGCTGATGCTGCAGGCCGAGCACGGCAGCACCGTGCTGGGCCTGCCCTTCGAACAGTTCTTCAGCGCGCGTTTCGAGGACCTGGGCCGTTATCTGCGCGCCGCGCCGGGCAGCCGGCAGGCGGTGAACCTGGCGCGCAGCGGGCGCGTGCTGTTCCTGCACGCCGTGCCGCCGCCGGCGCGCGCCAGCGTGGCGCTGTCGGCCCCGGCGGTGGAGCCGCCGGTGCCCGGGCCGCTGGCCGCGCTGTCGGGCGGCGACCCGGTGCTCGACCGCCAGATCGGGCGCGCGGCGCGCCTCGTCGACACCCCGGTCGGCATCCTGATCACGGGTGAGACCGGCAGCGGCAAGGAATATTTCGCCAAGGCGCTGCACGCCGCCAGCCGGCGCAGCGGCAAGCCTTTCGTGGCCGTGAACTGCGCCGCGATCCCGGAAAACCTGATCGAGAGCGAACTGTTCGGGCACCTGCCCGGCAGCTTCAGCGGTGCTGCGCCCAAGGGCAAGCGCGGCCTGATCCAGGAGGCCGACGGCGGCACGCTGTTTCTCGACGAGATCGGCGACATGCCGCTGCCGCTGCAGGCGCGCTTGTTGCGTGTGCTGGCCGAGCGCGAGGTGCTGCCGATCGGCGCCACGCGTGCGCTCAAGGTCGACCTGCGCGTGATCGCCGCCACCCATGCCGATCTGACGGCGCGCGCGCGCCAGGGCCGCTTTCGCGACGACCTGTTCTACCGCCTGGCGGGTGCCCACCTGACGCTGCCGCCGCTGCGCGAGCGGCGCGACCTGCCGTGGCTGATCGGCCGCATGCTCGCCGCGCACGAGCCGCCGCCGCGGCTCGACGCGCAGGCCGAAGCCTGCCTGCGCGCCTGGCCCTGGCCCGGCAACCTGCGCGAGCTGCACAACGTGCTGGCGTTCGCCGCCGCGATGGCCGGCCCCGGCGGCACCATCGGTCTGGCCGAACTGCCCGACGGCCTGCTGCATGCGGCCATGCCGCACGGCGACGACGCGCTGCCGCCGCAGGCGCAACTGCTGGCGCAGTACCTGCGCGCGGCGCACTGGAACGTCACCCAGGTTGCGCACCAGCTCGGCGTGGCGCGCATGACGGTCTACCGCCGCATGAAGCGCTGGGGACTGCGCGAGCCCGGCCCATAAGTGCGCGGCATGAATTTCAGCGGCCTGGCCCCGGGCTGGGTGCCGCC
The DNA here is from genome assembly GCA_034522875.1 of Rubrivivax sp. GTDB lineage: Bacteria > Pseudomonadota > Gammaproteobacteria > Burkholderiales > Burkholderiaceae_C > Rubrivivax. Next base: position 314,971 of record JAXHKY010000003.1, read on the forward strand.
GCCGCGCCTGGCGAGGACGCCGAGAGCGATCATTTTCCCGTCGACGTCGCGCCGGCCGGTCGCGACTTGCGCGAACTGACCGACGCGTTGCGGCCCCGGCATGCGGTCATCCGTACCGTAAGCGGCGAATACGTGCTGCTGCGCCACGCCGACGTGCGCGCCGCGGCGCTCGACGACACCGGCTTCAGCAGCGCCGTCTCGGTCCATCTGCACGTGCCCAATGGCCTGGACGGTGACGAGCACACGGCGTTCCGTGCGGCGCTCGACCCGTTCCTGTCGGCCGCGGCACTGGCGCCGTTCCACGAACGCTTCCGCGCAATCGTCGCGCAGCATCTCGCTGCGGCTGGCCTGCACCAGCAGCGGCGGCGAGCCCTGCCAATCGCTCAGCGGCGGCGAGACCTCGGCATGCCCGGCGGGCGTGTCGGGGATGTACGTGGACTTGACGAAGACCAGCGCCTCGCGGCTGAAGATCGGGTCAGAAGCCTCGTTGCCTTCAAGCCAAGTCTCATGACCCAGCCGGGTCATGAGACTTAGGTGACTTCCAATGCATCGTCTCGTGGCCGAAGTTCTTGAAAAACGCTGGAACACCAAGCTCGAGGAACAGCAGCGCATCGCGCAAGATCTCGACGCGCTGATGGACGCAGTCACTGCATTGACGCCGACCGATGAGCTGACGTTGCGCGAGCTCGGCCGGCACTTCACCGAAGTCTGGAACAGCGACGCCTGTCCAATGACGTTGAAGAAGCGCATCGCGCGCACGCTGATCAACGAGATCGTGGTCGACATCGATGCGGCGCAGCATCTCAACATGGTCATCCACGGGCACGGTGGCTGCCACACCAGCTTCAGCATGAACAAGCCCATGTCGGGCGCCGTCGTACACAAGACGGCGACTGAAGACGTCGATCTCATCACGCGCATGGCCCCGCGCTATGGTGACGATGAGATCGCAAGGGTGCTGAGCAAGCTCGGTCGGCACACCGGCAAGGGCAATCGCTGGACCCAGGCGTGCGTGGCCACCGTGCGGCGCAAGCACCACATTGCTGCACCAGCGGCGGTCGATCCCGACATCCTCAACCTGGCACAGGCCCAGAAACACACCGGCGTCAGCGATACGACGCTGATGCGGTTGATCCAGGCCAACTTGCTGCCGGTGCAGCAGGTCGCGCCCTATGCGCCGCTGGAGATCAAACGGGCGGACCTCGACGCCGAGCCGGTGGCGGGCATCATCAAGCACCTGAAGAGCACCGGCAGGCTGGTGCTGCAGAGGGATCCGTCGGCCGAACAGGTGCACCTGTTCTAAACGAATCAATCACTTGCACAACGAGGGCATTGTGGCTGCACCATCAGGTTGGCGGCCGATCCGAAGCGTTGGATCAGCGTGACCGCGCCGCCATGGCCGTCGTCGGCCTTGAGCCCGGCAGCATCCAGCAGATGGCGCGCAATCACGCGCTGCACCACCTGCAGCACCGGCGTGACCAACTCGGGCTGCGCGGCGAGCAGCACGCGCAACGGAATCGGCAGCGACAGCACCCACGCCCGCACCGGCACCGGCACCGGCACATGGGGGATGACATGGTCCACCAGGTGCGCCGCGGTCTGCGACATCCGCCGCGCACCGCATGAGGGGCAGAACCCGCGGCGCTTGCAGCTGAACGCGAGCAGCTCGTCGTGGCCGCACTCACCGCAGCGCAGCCTCAGAAAGCCGTGGGCCAGGATGCCGCATTCGAGGAAGGCGTCGAACTCATCCTTCACAAACTGCGGTAGGTCGGCGCCGGCTGTGGCCTCAGCCTGATTAGAGAAGGTGGCGGCGTGCTGCTGCACCAGGTGGTACAGCGTGGTCTGCTCCGGTCGGTGGCGCTCGTAGTGGACCGGGGCGCCGTCCGGTGCCTTGATCGCAGGATGGGGCTGCCGGCCGATGGCTTGCACACGAGGCTCCCGAGGTTGGACCTCGGACGATCTCAAGCCACGTGGCGGCGCCGCCAGATCACCGTCGCAGCCGCGGGGCGAGTACGCCTATCGCGCACGCCGGACACTGTGTACGGTGCCGAACGGACGGCACGCCTCCGTTGCCGATAAGCTGATTGCCTGTTAGCGGAGTTGTCGCGGGCTCGTCGTTGCAGTGCGCCTGCCGTGTCGCTGTCCCAGCGAGCATGGACCGGGCGCTCGCCGCAGGCGCGTAACATCAACCACTGCGAATCAAACCACCGCGAATCAAGCAGGCCGTCCGCCATGTCACTGGAAAGCAAAGCAGGTCCAGCCTGGCTGCCGCCGCTGGTGGGTCGGGTGCCGGCCGAGGCGAATGCGGAGCAACTGGCCGATGCGATCGTGACTGTCTGGCGCGACATCGACCTCGCGCTGCACCCCATCCTGGGGCACCGCGGCGTGGCCGCGCTCTACAACCGCAACCTCAGGCTCTCCGCAGCCGCCCATCCCTGGCTGGCCGGCAGTCAATCCGACGTGCTGGCCGCCGTCGACGTCACGGCATTGCGCGCGGCCCTGCTGCAGCAGCCGGCCGCCGAAGCCGCTGCCGCCGGCACCGCACTCTTCCGCTCTTTCGAGCAACTGCTCGCCAGCCTGGTGGGCCCCGCGCTCACCGCCCAGCTGCTTCAGTCGGTCTGGGTCCACCCGGCGGTCAGTCCGCCTGCACAGGACAACGCGCCATGAGCTCCAAAGCCACCATCAACCGTCTGCCCACTGGCGTGCCGGGCCTGGACGAGGTGCTCGGCGGCGGCCTGCCCGAGTTCAGCTTCAACCTCATCGCTGGACAGCCCGGCTGTGGCAAGACCACGCTGGCACACCAGATCATGTTCGCGCTGGCCACGCCCGAGCGGCCGGCGATCTATTTCACCGTGCTCGGCGAGCCGCCGCTGAAGATGCTGCGCTACCAGCAGCAGTTCGACTTCTTCGACCACACCGCCATCAACCACCGCGTGCGCTTCGTCAGCCTGTCGGAAGACGCGGCCGACGGCGACCTGGAGCGCGTGCTCAAGCGCATCGTCGACGAGGTGGCCGCTCACGACCCGCGGCTGGTCTTCGTCGACTCCTTCCGTTCGGTGGTCTCGGCCAGCGACCACGGCCCATCGCCTTCGACGCGGCTGCAGATGTTCGTGCAGCAGCTCGGCGTGCTGATGACGAGCTGGCAGGCCACCACCTTCCTGATCGGCGAATATTTCAGCGAGACCGACGCCAACCCGGTGTTCACGGTGGCCGACGGCCTGATCTGGCTGCGCCAGAGCGTGCAGCGCAATTCCATGGTGCGCAAACTGGAAATCATGAAGATGCGCGGCCAGGCCACGCTGCCGGGCCTGCACACCTTCCGCATCGACACCAGCGGCGTGCGCATCTTTGCGCCGGCGCAGGCGGTGGTTGCTGCCGGCCTGGCGCCCGCCGCGGCGGTGCACGGCGGGCGCGCGCGCCTGGGCGTGCCGGCGCTGGACGAGATGCTCGGCGGCGGCCTGCCACGCGGCTATTCGCTGCTGGTGGCCGGGCCGTCGGGTTCGGGCAAGAGCATCCTGGCGTCGTCGTTCCTGGCCGAAGGGGCGCGCAACGGCGAGTTCGGTGTGCTGGCCGCCTTCGAGCAGCACCCGAACCGGTCGCGCAACCCGCTGCTCAGCGAACTCGTCGCGCGGGGCCAGGTCAGCCTCATCGACAGCCGCGAGCCCGACCTGTCCATCGACGAGGTCGTGCTGCTGATCCTGAACGAAGTGCGGCAGCGCCAGGCCAGCCGCGTGGTGCTGGACTCGCTCAGCGGCCTCGAACTCGCGCTGGCGCCCACCTTCCAGGCCGACTTTCGCGAATCGCTGCTGCGGCTGGTCTCGGCGTTGTCGCGCGCGGGCGTCACGGTGCTCATGACGTCCGAGCTGGAAGACCGCTACACCGACCTGCGCTTCAGCCCCTACGGCGCGGCCTTCCTCACCGACGCCATCATCGTGCAGCGCTATATCGAGGTCGACAGCCGGCTGCTGCGTGTGATGGCCGTGGTGAAAGTTCGCGCCAGCGGCCATACCAACGAACTGCGCGAATACAGCATCGGCGACGACGGCATCCGCATCGGCGCCATGCTGCCCGACCAGGAGGGCCTGCTCGGCGGGCGGCCCACGCGCAAGCCGCTCGCTGGTCCGCTGGCACCTTCGTCACGCGACCGCTGAAGTGCCGCGCATGCAACGCCCGAACATCACTGCCTTGTGAACGCGACCGACGCCGATCCGAACGCCACGCCAGTGGCCCAAGCCGAAGGCAAGCTGGCCCGACTGGGCGTGCGGGTCGACGCCATGCAGGCACTGCTGGTGCGTCTGCTGCAGGACGTGGTGCAGGCCGAAACACGGCTCGAAAACACCCAGGTGGCGCGGCTGGTGGAGGTCAACCAGCGGCTGGTGGTGGCCGCCATGGCCCACCAGGACAACGCCGACGCGGCCGCGCAGGCACTCGAAGGCGTCAAGCAGAACGAGCTGCGGGACCCCCTCACGCGCCTGCCCAACCGCACCGCCTTGATCGACCGCGGCCAACAGGCCATTGCAAACGCCAAGCGCCACGGGACACGGCTGGCGGTGCTGTTCATGGACCTGGACAATTTCAAGCAGCTCAACGACAGCCACGGCCACGCTTTCGGCGACCTGGTGCTGTGCCTGGTGGCCGACCAGATGCGCGCGCTGGTGCGCGAGGTGGACACCGTCAGCCGCCACGGTGGCGACGAATTCATCGCGCTGTTGGTCGATGTGGACCAGCCCGCCGACGCGCACGCCGTGGCCGACAAGCTGATCGCCGCCATCGGCGCGCCCGTGACACTGGACGGGCGCAAGATCAGCATCGCGGCCAGCATCGGCATGGCCCTCTATCCCGAAGACGGCAGCGACATGGCGACCCTGATCGCGAGCGCCGACGCCGCCATGTACGAAGCCAAGCGGGCGCCGTCGCGACGCACGGTCCATGGCAGCGGCAGCAGCAGTGGCAGCAGCAGCGGCAACGACAGCGCCACGGTCGAGCGACGGCATGCCCAGCTGCGCGAAGCCAATGAACGCCTGGTGCTGGGCGCGCTCACCGCGCAGGATCTGCTGGCGGCTGCCGAACGCGCCCAGGCGCGGCAGGTGGCGCTCATGGCGGCGGTGGCGGAGGAGCTGCGCAACCCGCTGGCGCCGATCCGCATCACCAGCGCCATGCTCGGCCAACTGCCGGCCGAACAGCTGCTGCTGCCGCGGGTACAGGGCATCGTGGCGCAGCAGTTGTCGCGCATGTCCCGCCTGGTCGGCCACCTCGTCGATGCCTCGGCCACCGGCCCGGGCAGCTGGGAATTCGAGCGCCACTGGACCGATCTGGGTCCGGTCATCGACGCCGCCATTGCCGCACAGCAGGCGCAGATGGAAGCGCGCGGGCAGCGCTTCGAGTCGCACCGCCCGACCGGCGTGCTCGGCGTGCTGGGCGACGCGTCACGGCTGGGGCAGGTGCTGGACAACCTGCTGGACAACGCCTCGCGACACACCCACGAGGGAGGCCGCATCAGCCTGTCGGTGGTGGCTGGCAGCGACACGCTGACGTTGACGGTATCGGACAACGGCATCGGCATCACCGCGGACTCGCTGCCCAGCATCTTCGAACCCTTCGTGCAGGACGCCCATGCGCTGGGCTACAACGACCTCGGCCTGGGCATCGGTCTCACGGTGGCGCGTGCCCTCGTGCGAGCGCATGGCGGCGACATCGTCGCGCAGAGTGCGGGTGCCCGGCGCGGCAGCCAGTTCATCGTCTCGCTGCCCCTGGTGGCTAACCCCGACGCCCTGGCGACCGCGTTGGACGGGCAGGCGGCATGAAGTCCTCTTCAAACGCCTCCCAGGCCGCGCACACCGCCCCTGCGGCTCCGGCAGGGGCGCCGCGCTCTGCGCCCAAGGCAGCGCCGCAGCCACCGGCACCCGACCCACGACAGAACCGGCTGCTGGCGCTGCTGCCTGAAAGCGAATGGCAGCGCTGGCAATCCCAGCTCGAACTGGTGGCTCTGCCCCTGGGACGTGTGCTGTACGAGTCGGGCGCCTCGCTCAGCCACGCCTACTTTCCGATTTCGGCGATCGTGTCGCTGCAATTCGTCACCGAGAACGGCTCCACGGCGCAGATCGCGGTGGTCGGTAACGAAGGTGTCGTCGGCATCTCGTTGTTCATGGGCGGCGGCTCCACGCCCAGCCAGGCCGTGGTGCAGAGCGCCGGCGCGGCCTATCGCATCCCGGGGCCGACCATCGCCGAGGCCTTCGCCCGCTCGGCGCTGGTGTCGCGCATGCTGCTGCGCTACACGCAGGCGCTGATCGCGCAAATGGCGCAGACCGCGGTCTGCAACCGCCACCACTCGGTGGACCAGCAGCTGTGCCGCTGGCTGCTGCTGAGCCTGGACCGGCTGCAGGGCAACGAAATCGTGGTGACGCAGGAACTCATCGCACAGATGCTCGGCGTGCGCCGCGAAGGCGTCACCGAGGCCGCGCTGTCGCTGCAGCGATCGGAGCTCATCCGCTACCGGCGCGGCCATATCACCGTGCTCGACCGGCCCGGTCTGGAGCGCCGCAGCTGCGAGTGTTATTCGGTGGTGAAGAGCGAATACGACCGCCTGCTGGCGGCGCATGCGGTACCTTGATCAGCCTCTGGCTCACAAGCGACCCATCAAGACCAGCACCAGCACCACCAGGACCACCAGGCCCAGCCCGCCCATGGGTGCGAAACCCCAGCTCTTGCTGTGCGGCCAGGTCGGCAGCGCACCGACCAGCATCAGGATCAGGACGATCAACAGGATGGTTCCGAGGCTCATGAAAATTCTCCCACGCGACCAAGAAGCCGCTGGCGCAGCGTAGGCACTTCGGCCGCGGCCATCGGTGCGCTGGCGCACGAAAGGTCCCGTGGTCAGTTTCGCCGCGCGGGCGCCACGGAGTCAGCAGCATCAGGCCATCGTGGGCCGGCGTTCGCTCGCGGCAAGGTGCACGGCGCTGCCCAGGTGCTGCCGGTAGGTCGCCATATCGGCGGCATAACAGCTGCACGCCGCCCGTTCCAGCCCCGGGCGGTCCAGCACCCGCAGTTCGCCCCGGTGGTAGGCGATCAGCCCGGCACGCTGCAAGGCGCCCGCCGCCGCCGTGATACCCACGCGCCGCACTCCCAGCATGCAGGCCAGGAATTCGTGCGTGAGGTGAAAATGCGCGGCCTGTGCGCGGTCCTGGCTCATCAGCAGCCAGCGCGCCAGGCGCGGCTCGATGAGGTGGAAGCGCAGGCAGGCCGCGGCCGACGCCATCTGCGATACGCGCACGTACATGAAGCGCTGGATCACGCGCCGCAGGGCCACGCTCAGCGACAGTTCGCGCTGGAATTCCGCGCCGGTCAAGCGCCAGGCCGTGCCCGTGGCCTGGACCACGGCGCGCAAGGGCATCACGCTCACGTCCAGGATCAGCGGCGCGCCGACCATGCCTTCGCGCCCGACCATGCCCACTTCCAGGCTCGGGTGATTCTCGATCTGCATCACGAGTGAAATGACGGCGTCCAGCGGGAAGAAGACCTGGTGCACCGGGTCGCCGCGCTCGCACAGCACCTCGCCCAACACCAGTGCCACCGGCTCGCAACGTGCCAGCAGGCGTTGACGGTCGGCCCGGGGCAGGTGCTCGACGAGGAGGTTCTGTGCAGGGGCCAAGCGGAGTCTCCTTGGGCTGGCAGCTGAGCCCGCAGCCCTCGCGGGGCGCAGACACGGCGCCGGAACACGCTTCAGCGGTACCGTGTAGCGCAGTCTGCGGCGTTTCCATGGCGCTCACCGTCTGGCAGCGCACACAGGCGCTGCCCGTTGACCACGAGACCTGCCCGCCCGAGGCGCGAGGGACTGGCAAGGACGGCCACGGTTCGACAGCGCACAGACCCTGCCCCGTCCATCCAGTACAAGAGAAGTCACCGGGCGCTTCGGCGCCTCTTGCGTGGCGCGCACGCGCTGCGCCCCTAGAAAGCCCATCATGACAAGCAGCCACGAGACCGGGGCACCGATCACTGGTCCCTACTGGAGCACCACTTCCTACGGCCACAGCGCCGACACCACGCCGATGGATCTGAGCGCGCTGGGTGACCACGTGTCGCGCTGCCGCGCCGACAGCAGCCGCTTCAGCAGCCTGCAATGCGCGGCGCAGGCCTTGCACGGCATGGTGGCCTCGCGCTTCGTCACCACGCTGGCCCTGACGGCGGCACTGATCGCCATCGTGCTGATGGTGCTGTAGGCCGTGTCCGCTGCCGGTCTGCAGCGCCTGCTGCCCGAGGCGCCGCGCGAGCTGTGCCGCCTGCTCGACGCCGCCGCTGGCGCGGTGGAAGCACCGGTGCGGTCCGAGATCTTCGGCCCGGAACGCTTTGCCCAGCACGGCCGCAGCCTGGGGCTGACCCATGCCGCGGTACGCCCGGGGCTGACCGGCTCCGGCTTCTTTCCGCGCCTGCGCGCCAACGTGCGCATGCTGAGGCAGGCGCACCGCCTTATCGCCGCCCACGCCGCCACCGGCTACGACATCAGCCCGGCGGCCGAGTGGCTGCTGGACAACTTCCACCTCATCCAGACGCAGATCGACGCCGTTCACGAGGGACTGCCGCGCGGCTACTTCCGCCGCCTGCCGGTGCTGCAACACGAACCGCTGGCCGGGCTGCCCCGCGTCTACGGCGTGGCCTGGGCCTTCGTGGCGCACACCGACAGTGCCTTCGACGCCGACCTGCTACTGCGCTACTTGGTTGCCTACCAGGAAAGCCGCGAACTGCAGCTGGGCGAGATGTGGGCCCTGCCCACCACCCTGCGCGTGGTGCTGGTGGAAAACCTGCGCCGCCTGGCCGAACGCGCAGCCACGCAGAAGGCCGCGCGCGAGGTGGCCAATCTGTGCTGCGACCGCATCGCGCAAGGCGCCGGCACGCCGCTGGCTGAGGTGCATGCGCTGATGGTGCAGCGCGGCGCCGGCCCGGCCTTCGCGGTGCAGGTGATGCAGCGGCTGCAGGACCGCGGCCTGGGCGCGAGCCCGCAGGCCGTGCCCGGCCTGGCGCCGGCGGTGCAGGCCTGGCTGGAGGCGCACCGGCCCGGGCTGCAGGGCCTGCAGCGCCAGCAAGCCGCGGACCAGACCGCCGACAACCTGAGCGTGGGCAACGCCGTGACCTCGCTGCGCGCCATTGGCGACGCCGACTGGCCCGACCTGGTGGCCCGCAGCAGCCCGCTGATGCGGCTCATGCTGACATCGCCGCTGTTCGCCGCGGAACACACCACGACCCGCGACCAGACGCTGCACGACATCGAAAAACTGGCACGCCGCAGCCACTGCAGCGAACTGGCCGTGGCGCGCGCGCTGCTGAGCTTGATGCAGCCCGTGGGAGCCGACGCCATGAACGGCGCGGTCGGCACCGGCGCCCTGGTGGGCACAGCGGGTACAGCAGGAACAGCGGGAACAGCGGGAACGGCGGGAACGGCGGCCGCGGCCGCGCCCGGCACGCTGGCCGGCCACTGGCTGCAAGGCGCCGGGCGGCCGGCGCTGGCGCGGGCGCTGGGTCAACACGCCGGCCCGGCACCGTGGTCGCGGCGCGCCTGGCGCCGGGTCGCCCTGCCCGCATACCTGTCCGTCGTGGCCGCGGGCACACTGGCGCTGGTGGCCTGGATGCTGCAACGGCACGACACGGACCTGGCCACCTGGATCGGCGCGCTCACGGCCGCCTTGATGCTGCTGCCGGCATCCGAAGCGGTGGTGGCCGTCCTCCACCGCCTGATCAGCGAATCGGCGCGACCCAAGCAGATGCCGCGCCTGGCGCTGGCTGCGGGCATCCCGCCCGAACACCGCGTCATGGTCGTCATGCCGACCATGCTGACCAGCACCGCCGGCACGGCGCGCCTGGCGCACCGCCTGCACCTGCATGCGCTGGCCAACGCCGAGGCGCACACGCAGTTCGCGCTGCTCACCGACTGGGCCGACGCGCCCGACGCCGAGGCCGCCACCGACGAAGCGCTGCTGGCCCATGCCGTGCAGCAGATCCGCCAGCTCAACGAAAGCGCAGCGGCCAAGTCCAATGCAGCCAATGCAGCCGATGCAGCCGATGCAGCCGATGCAGCCGATGCAGCCGGAGCAGCCGGTTCAGCCAGTGCCGCGCCGCGCTTCCTGCTGCTGCACCGCAAGCGCCAGTATTGCGCCACCGAAGGCTGCTGGATCGGCTGGGAACGCAAGCGCGGCAAGCTCGAACAACTCATCGCCACGCTGGCCGGCGTGCCGGGGCAGGCGTTCGTCGACCTTGGCGAGCTCTCCCACGTGGCGCCCGGCACCGCCTACCTGGTGACGCTGGACAGCGACACGCATCTGCCGCCGGGCAGCCTGCGCGAACTGGTGGGCGTGGCCGCGCACCCGGAGAATGCGCCGCAGCTCAGCGCCGACGGCCGCCGCGTGCAGCGCGGCTACAGCATCCTGCAGCCGCATCTGGTGACCCCTCTGCCGGCGCCGCAGGAGCTGACGCCGTACCACTGGCTGTTCGCCGGCCAGACCGGCATCGACCCCTACAGCGCGGCCAGCTCCGAGGTCTACCAGGACGTCTTCGGCGAAGGCTCGTTCACCGGCAAGGGCCTGCTGCACGTGCAGGCCGCGCATGCCGTGCTGGGCGGACGGCTGCCCGAAGGCAGCGTGCTCAGCCACGACCTGCTGGAAGGATCACTGGCGCGCTGCGCGGCGGTGACCGACATCTCGTTCGTCGAGGACGCACCCTTCCATGCCGAGGTGGCGGCCTCGCGCCTGCACCGCTGGACCCGCGGCGACTGGCAGTTGCTGCCCTTCCTGCTGCAGTACCGGCGCTACCCGCTGCGCGCCGTCAACCGCTGGAAGATGCTGGACAACCTGCGCCGCTCGCTGGTGGCGCCAGCCTCGCTGGCCTTGCTGGTACTGGTGCTGGCCAGCGGCAGCTTGTCGCCACTGAGCGCCGTGCTGCTGGTACTGGCGGCCTTTGCCGCCGGCCCGCTGATGGGTGCGGTGGCCGGCTTCGCGCCCAGCCGCGACGATATCGCCAAGCTGCATTTCTACCGCGGCGCCGCGGCCGACGCGGCGCGCGCGGGCGTGGCCGGGCTGTGGCACCTGGCGCTGCTGCTGCAGCAGGCGCTGCTGGTGGTGGATGCCATCGCCCGCACGCTGTACCGCATGGCCGTGAGCCGCCGCCACCTGCTGCAGTGGACGACCGCAGCCGCCGCCGAAGCCGCCGCCCAGACCACGCTGGCCGGCGCCTGGCGCAAGCAGCGCGCCGTGCCGCTGGCGGCTCTGGCCCTGCTGGCGGCCCTGCTGGCAGCCCAGTGGGTGGGCAATGCGCCCTCCGCGGCCTGGGCCGTGGCCTTGTGCGGGTTGTGGGCGGCGGGGCCGCTGTGGTCGTGGGCGGCCAGCCGGCCGCGCGCCGCCAGCGCAGATGCCGCCCTGAACGCCGAAGACCGCGCCCTGCTGCACGGCGTGGCCCGCGACACCTGGCGTTTCTTCGAGCGTGTGGTCACGGCCGACGACCACCATCTGCCGCCCGACAACCTGCAGACGCTGCCGCACGAGATGCTGGCCCGCCGCACCTCGCCCACCAATATCGGGCTGTACCTGCTGAGCACGGCCTGCGCGCGCCAGTTCGGCTGGATCGGCACGCTGGAATTGCTGCTGCGGCTGGAAGCCACGCTGGCCACCCTGGCCAAGCTGCAGCGCCACCGCGGACACTTCCTGAACTGGTACGACACCGCCAGCGCCACGCCGCTGTTGCCGATGTATGTATCCACCGTGGACAGCGGCAACCTCAGCGGTCACCTGCTGGCCGTGGCCGAGGCCTGCCGCGAGCTGACCACCGAGCCCGACGAGGAAGAGGGCACGGCCCGTCTGCTGGCCGTGGCCCGGCAGTGCGAGCAACTGGCCTGGGCGCCCGACTACGCCTTCCTGTACCACCGCCAGCGACACCTGCTGCACATCGGCTATCGCGTCGCCGAGCAGGAGCTGGACGCGAGCTTTTATGACCTGCTGGCCTCGGAGTCGCGCCTGACGAGCCTGCTGGCCATCGCCAAGGGCGACGTCCCGGTGCGCCACTGGGCCGCGCTGGGGCGGCCTTTCTTCGCCGTCGGCGCCACGGCGGGCCTGCGCTCGTGGTCGGGCTCGATGTTCGAATACCTGATGCCCACGCTGGTGCTGGCCGAGCCGCAGGGCAGCGTGCTGCGCGACGCCACCCGGGCCGCCCTGCGCGAGCAGATCGCCTTTGCGCAGGCGCACGGCGTGCCCTGGGGCATCTCGGAGTCGGCCTACGCCGGGCGCGACCACACGCTGGCCTACCAGTACGCGCCGCAAGGCGTGCCGCGCCTGGCGCTGCGGCGCACGCCGCCCGACGAACTGGTGGTGGCGCCCTATGCCACCGCGCTGGCAGCCCAGCTCGACGCCGCCGCGGCCTGCCGCAACTTCGCTGCGCTGCAGGGCCTGCACGCACGCGGCCGCATGGGCTTCATCGAGGCCCTGGACTTCACTCCGGGCGCGGCAGGACGGCAGCCACCGCATGACCCCCGTCGAGACCTTCATGGCGCACCACCAGGGCATGAGCATCGTGGCCCTGGCCAATGTGCTGCTGGGCGGCGTGGCGCAGCGCTGGGGCATGGCCAACGCCCATGTCGAGGCCTTCGGCTCGCTGCTGCACGAACGCGCCCCGCGCGAGGTGCCGCAGCTGCCCGCGGCACCGGCCGCGGCACCGCCGCCGGCCGAGCGGCGTGCGCCGACCCTGCAGCGTCAGGTGCAGGCCGGCGCACAGGCCGTGGAGCCGACGCAACTGCTGTCCAACGGCCGCTACCACGTGGCCTTGCGCGCCAACGGCGCGGGCCACAGCCGCCGCGGCGCGGTGGGCATCACCCGCAGCCGCGACGACGCGCTGCGCGACGAATACGGCAGCTTCATGTACCTGCGGCGCGCGGCGGGCGGGCCGTTGGTGTCGCTGACCCAGCACCCGGCCCCCGACGCGGCGGCGCATTACAGCGGCGTCTTCCACGCCGACCGCGTGTGCCTGGACGCCACCTGGCCCGAGCTGCAGACGCGCATCACGGTCTGGGTGAGCCCCGAGGACGATATCGAATTCCGCCAGGTCGAACTGCGCAACCCGGGCACGCAGACGCTGGACCTGGAACTGATCTCGGCCTTCGAGGTGACGCTGGCCGACGCGCGCGCCGACGAGGCCCACCCGGCCTTCAGCAACCTCTTCGTGCGCGCCGAATGGCGGCCGGCGGCACAGGCGCTGGTCTTCGAACGCACCCCCCGGCTGGCCGGCGAGAGCGGCCTGCACGCGGCCCACTTCATCACCGAGTGCGAGCCCGACGTGGTGGCGCTGCGGGGCCAGACCGACCGCGCGCGCTGGCTGGGGCGCAACCGTGCGGCCGCGCAGCCGCAGGCCACCCTGCGCGCCCTGCCGGCCACGCCGTCGGCGTGGTCGCTGGACACCGCTCTGGACACCGGCCTGGACCCGGTGTGCGTGCTCGCCATACGCCTGGTCGTGCCGCCCGGCGGCCGGGCACGCCTGACCTTTGCCACCGCGGCCTGCGACGACGGCGCCACGCTGCGCGCGGTGATCGACAAATACCGCCAGCCCGGCCGGGTTCAACGCGCCTCGCTGATGTCGGCCACGCTGGCCGGCATCCGGCTGCGCACGTTGCGCATCGGCAGCGACGACCTGGCGGCGATCCAAACGCTCACCACGGCCATGCTGCTGGGGTTGACGCGCGTGCAGACGGCCCCCGACGGCGCACCCTGCGACCGCCGGCTGCTGTGGCGGCTGGGCCTGTCGGGCGAGCGGCCGCTGCTGCTGGTAGCGGCCGGTGCGCTGCAGGGCCTGGGGCTTCTGCGCTCGCTGGCCCGGGCCTTGCGCCTGTGGGCTCACGGCGGCCTGCCTTGCGACCTGGTGGTGGTGAGCTCCGAAGCACCGAGCTACCAGATGGAATTGCAGCGCGAGGTCGGCGCCCTGCGCGACCGCCACAACGCCGACAGCGCCGCGCAGCCTGCCGCCGAGCGCGTGGGCCTGCACCTGTTCAGCGCCGAGGAACTGTCGGCCGGCGAACTGGCGGCCCTGCGCGGCGTGGCCCGTGTCAGCTTGCAGGCCGACGGCCGGCCCCTGCCGCACCACGTGCAGGCCTGGGCCACGCTGCACGAGCACGCGCTGCAGGCGCGCCAGGGCGTGGCCACCACGGCGCTGGTGCCGGCCGGCGCCGGCAGCACGGCCGCGGCGGCGGCGGTGGGCCGGTTCGCCGCCGACGGCAGCGAGTTCGGCTTCGGCGTGAGCGCCACCACCCGCCCGGCGCGGCCGTGGATCAACGTGCTGGCCAACCCCGACTTCGGCAGCCTGGTGTCGGAGGCCGGCGCCGGCTGCACCTGGGCCGGCAACAGCCGGCTCAACCAGGTCACGGCCTGGCGCAACGACCCGGTCGCGGACCCGGCGTCCGAGACCCTGCTGCTGCAGGACCTGCGCAGCAACGAGGTCTGGAACGCCGCCCCGGGCACCTGGGGCGACCCACGCCTGTCCTACGAGGTGACGCACGGCCAGGGCAGCACGAGCATCGTGCACCGGCGCGGCGACCTGCAGGTGCGCGTCACCTGGTGCGTGGACCCGGTGCTGGCTGTCAAGCAGATGCACCTGCACGTCACGAACGCCGGTCGGCGCACGCAGCGCCTGCGCATCACGGCGCTGGCCGAGTGGCTGATGGGCGCCGCGCGCGCAGACCGCCACACCGTGAACACGGCGCGATACCGGCATCGGCTGGGCGGCGCCGACGACGCCGAGCTGCTGGTGCTGACGGCAACCCAGCGCGAACAGGCCGGCGGCTTTGGCAGCGGCACGGCCTTCCTGGCGCTGGCCGGCGTTGGGAGCGACCTTCACGACTGGACTTGCGACCGGCGCGAGTGTTTCGACGCCCGCGGCCACCCGGTGCTGCCCGACCACTGGCTGCAGACCCAGGGCAGCGGGCTCGACCCCTGCGCCGCGCTGTCGACACCGCTGGATCTGGCCGGCGGCGACGACGCCGAACTCACCTTCCTGCTGGGCTATGCCGGCAGCCCGCAGGCGGCGCGGCAGCTCGCCGTGGCCGCGTCGGCGGTGGCGCCGCCGGCGCGCCTGCGCGCCGTGCGCGACGGCTGGGACGAATTGCTGGGCGCCACCCGCGTGGCCACTCCCGACCCACTGTTCGACGCCCTCGTCAACCGCTGGCTGTTGTACCAGTTGGTGTCGTCCCGGCTGTGGGCCAAGGCGGCCTTCTACCAGGCCGGCGGCGCCACCGGCTACCGCGACCAGTTGCAGGACACGATGGCCCTGGCCTGGGCCGCGCCCGGCCTGCTGCGCGCACAGATCCTGCGCTGCGCGTCACGCCAGTTTCCCGAAGGCGACGTGCAGCATTGGTGGCACGAGCCGGGCGGCGCCGGCGTGCGCACGCACTTTTCCGACGACCTGCTGTGGCTGCCGCATGCCTGCCTGCACTACCTGCAGGTGACGGCCGACGCGGCGGTGCTGGAAGAAGCCATGCCTTTCATCGAAGGGCCACCCATTCCCGATGACGCCGAAGACAGCTACTACACGCCGCAGGTCAGTTCCGAATTCGCCACCGTGTACGAGCACGCCGCGCGTGCCATCGACCACAGCCTGCGCACCGGCAGCCACGGCCTGCCCTTGATGGGCAGCGGTGACTGGAACGACGGCATGAACCGCGTCGGCGCCGAAGGCCGGGGCGAATCGGTCTGGCTGGGCTGGTTCCTGTGCCACTTGGTGGCCGGCTTTGCGCCGCTGGCCCGCGCGCGCGGCGAAGGGGAACGTGCGCAACGCTGGGAAGACGCGGCCACCGGCTGGCGCACCGCCTTACTGGGCACGGCCTGGGACGGCGCCTGGTACACGCGCGCCTATTTCGACGACGGCACGCCGCTGGGGTCACACGCCAACGCCGAGGCCCGCATCGACCTCATCGCCCAGGCCTGGGCCGTGCTCTCGGGCGTGGCGCCGCCGGACCGCCAGCGCCAGGCCATGGCCTCGGCGCAGGCGCACCTGGCCGACGAGAGCATGGGCCTGGTGCGGTTGCTGTACCCGCCACTGGCGCAGGCCGTGCCCAGTGCCGGTTATATCCAGGCCTACCCGGCTGGCGTGCGTGAAAACGGCGGCCAGTACACGCACGCCAGCGTGTGGGCCGTGATGGCGCAGGCCCGCCTCGCCGCCACGACGGGCGACACGGCCGCGGAGGGCGCAGAGAGTGCCGTGAGCGCGCAAAGTGCCGAAAGCGCCGACCTGGCCTGGCGCTGGTTCACCTGGCTGAGCCCCGCCCACCGCTCGGCCGATGCGGTGCAGGGCCCCGTGTACGGGCTAGAGCCCTACGCTGTGGCAGCCGACGTCTATTCCGAGCCGCCCTGGGCAGGACGCGGCGGCTGGAGCTGGTACACCGGCGCCGCGGGCTGGCTGCACCGCGCCGCGGTGGAGTCGATCTTCGGCCTGCAACTGCGCGGTGGCGAGTTGTCGTTTCAGCCCTGCCTGCCGACGCATTGGCCGCGCGCCGAACTGACGCTGAAACGCGACGCGCGCACGATGCGATTCGTGCTGCTGCGCGGGCCCGCCGAGCAGGCGCTGGCGGCCAGCGGGCTGGCCGCTGCGGGCGCGCAATGGCTGGCCGTGGGCGAGCGCCTGCGCTGGGTGGACCTGGCGGGCGAGAGCTGCTTCGTCATCGCGCTGCCGGGCGGCTGAAGCCAGGCGGCTCGCGGGGCGGACCCGGGCGGACCCGATGCCGGTGTCGTCCGAACCAGGACGGCGGCTTGTCCTACCTGGGCTAAGCGGCTCTCAGGCGACGATGTGGCTCAGCCCATTTCAGGAGAACAGGCCATGACCGACCCGCGCAACATTGCCCACGACAAGAAGGTCCGGCAAGCGAAGAAGCACCAGGGCGAAGAAATTGCCCCGGGTGCGGACAAGACCCCGCAGCTTGGCAAGAAGACTTCCCTGGAGCACCACGAATCCGACAAGCCCAAGGTTCCGGACGAGGCGGCTCCGGTGCCTACCGAAGAGAAGCCCTTGAAGTAGACGTCACAGGCCGGAGCTCGGGGGCTCGAGGTTTGCGCCGGCGTCTCGTGGATCCAGCCGTCGTCGCCGACCCTGCGGCGAAGGGAATGCAGATGGGGGCCATCGCGCCCACCATGCCGGGCACGGCCGCCACCGTCTCGAGCACGATCGCCCCGTGGCCGTAACGTCTGGCGAACAAGGTGTCGGCGAAGAAGCGCAGGAAGCGCAGGAAGCGCAGGAAGCGGGTCACGCCCAGCGCAGAACGGTCTGCCAGGTCGCTGGGCTCACGATGCCGACGTGGCGCGGTCGGCATCGGTGCGCAATGCCTGAAGACCGCGGATCGGCGGCCGGCCCGCAGCGACGTGTTGGGTGTTCCTTCGTGCCGGGCCGCTGGCAGCGGCGTGCGTCATGGACGCCGGGCCGCTTTGTCGATCAGCCATTCCCGCGCCAGGCTGCCGGGTTGCGCTTGCTCGATCGTCGCTCGGGCCCGGCTTGCGAAGGCGGCGGGCGGCGGGCGTGGGCTGCATTCTTCGACCGCTTGGCTGGCGGCAAGGCGGGTGCCTCATGCCCCGGGAGCGCAGGGGCTGCACCGGCGGCCTGGCCCGGCGGCGGCGAACCCTCGGCCGTGAAGTCGGCCTTCGCCTGCGCCAGCGTTCGCGCCGGTTCGGCGGCGGTCTTCGCCGGGCGGGCCGGCGGGGTTTTCGGTGGGCGAATCGGCATATTTCCTCCAGCAAGGTGGGCTCGTGGCTCAGCGCAGCGCGTCGACCCGGTCGCGAACGCCATCGCGCGTATCGGCAAAGGCAACGGCGGCGGCAGCGGATATCGCCGGACACCAACGCAACAGGCATTCATGCAACTCATGCACTTCGCAGGGCTTCGCCAGCAAGCCGTCCAGGCCGAAGTGCTGCAGGCGCTTTGGGTCGGTGCCGAAGAAGGCCGAGGTGTAGGCGACGATGGGAACCCGTGGCCGGCTCCGTTCGGCTTCGAAGCGCCGGATCTGCAATGTCGCCCCCAGCCCGTCGAGTACGGGCATCTGCAGGTCCATCAGGATGAGCGCCAGCGGGCGTTCGCAGGCCAGGGCCACCGCTTGGCTGCCGTCCTCCGCCAGCAGCGGCTTGACGCCCCACAGGGAGAGCAGTTCGCAAGCCAGCATGCGATTGACCGGGTTGTCGTCGACGACCATGACGCGCGGAGCGTATTCGGCGAGTGACGCATCCACCGGCTTCGCGGCCGGGTCATACCCGGGACGGAGGTCGGGGCTGAGCGCGGGACGGAGCCCGGGGCTGAGGGCCACGCCGCCGCTGTGGCGGCTGGATCCGGGCGCGACAGGCCTGCCCGCGCGGCGGTTTGCCGGTTCGCCGAAGTTGAAGTTGAAGACTGCCATGACCCACCTCCGTCGCGCGATGCAAGGACTGCATGGTCGCGCCTGGTGCGCCCGTTCACCGTGCGTCAGCGAACATATGCGGGTAACGGCCGGCGGAACGCCGTCAACGGACTCACAGCCCGTACTCCCAGGCCCGGCCGAACCATTTGCTTCAGGCGCAGGTCAAGGCGCGACGCTCCCACGCCTGGAGCGCGAAGGCATCGGACGCGGCGAGACCCGGCTCGAACATCGCCTGCGGCCGACCGCCGAAACGTATGCCCAGGACCACGACCTTCAATTCGTGGTTGTGCAGGAAGCTGCGCCAGTCGAGGTTGGTCGATCCGACGGTGGCCCACACGCCTTAGACCAGCGCCGTCTTTGAATGCAGGATGGCGCTGCGCCGCTCGAAAAGCCTCACGCCCGAGCGCAGCAACTGGTCGTAATGGGCGCGGCCGGCGTGGAGAAACAGCCGCGAATCGGTCTGACTCGGCAGGATCATCGTCACCTCGACGCCAAGCCGGACCGCGGCCTCGAGCGCCGCGAGCAGCTGCGGGTTCGGGGCGAAATAGGCATTCGTGATGCACACGCCGGTTTCGGCGCTGCCGATGGCGGAGAGCAGCGTCGCGCAGATCAGACTGAACGGTTCGTCGGGTGAACTGCCAATGGCGCGCACCACCTCGCCGCCGGCTCTGTCGGGCTGCGGAAAATGGTTCCTCGGCGCCAGCGCATCGCCCTGCTGGCTTTGCCAGGTGCCCAGAAATAACTTCTGCAACTTGGCCACCACCGGGCCCTGCAGTGGCAGGTCGGTGTCGCGCCAGGCCGGCCCGGCACCCTGCCGTGAAGGCGTGCCCGGGCCGGACGAGCCGTTCGAGTACACGCTGCTGATGTTGATGCCGCCCATGAAGGCGGTGCGCCCGTCGGCGATGAGCAGCTTGCGGTGGTCGCGCCGGTTCAATTCCCGGTCCTTGCGCGCCCGCAGTGGATTCATCGGGTTGAACTCGAGGACCCGGATGCCGCTGTCGGCCAGGCGATCGAAAAAGGCCTTCGGCGTGGCGAGGGTGCCCACACTGTGGTGAGTCAGGTCGACCTGGACACCTTGGCGCTGCTTGTCGGCCAGCGCCTGTGCAAAGCGCTGGCCGACCTCGTCGCCGTCGAGGATGTCGGTTTGCATATTGACGTGGTCCAGGGCCTCCCCGATGGCCGCAAGCATCGCCCAATACGCGGCCGGGCCGTCCTGCAGCAACAGCGCGCGGTTGCTGATGTTCAGCGGGCTTTCGACGATGGCTTCCTCGCGCGCCAGATGGCAGATGGCGGCCCAAGATGCCGGTGTCCGGGCCGAGACTTCCCAGCCGTTCGAGAACCGCCTGGCTTTGTGCGGGCGACCAGGCAGAGACGCCAAGGCCGCCGAGAAGAACCCAAGCCCGCCAACGGCACGTGTGTGACCGTCTGCCCGTCACTGTCATCCAGATCCCCCGATGCCCGACACCTTTCGACGACTGGAAACAACTGGATGAACCCTGAGCGCACGGCAGCCCGGTCAGCTTGCGTCAGCGCAAACGGCACCGGCCGGCGTTGCGTTCAGGTGGCTGCCACCGGCCGAGCCGCGGCCAGGCCTTCTTCGTTGCCGTGACGGCTGGGCCAGTGACCTGCATGCTGTGTGCGACAGCGTACAGACCGCGTCGCACCCGCAGCGTAGGCTCTCATGGAGGTGGAAAGGTCCTTTCCATATTCAGTGAGGCACATCATGAAAATCCGCACCACGTTTACTGCCGCCGCCATGGCTGTGGCCGTCCTGACCACCGCCGGCTGTGCGGTGATCCGCGACCAACAAAGCACTGGCGCCTATATCGACGACGCGACGATCACGACCCAGGTCAAGAGCCGCATGCTCGACAACCCGAACGTCGCCGGCACCAGCATCAGCGTCGAAACGCTCAATGGGAACGTGATGCTGTCCGGGTTCGCCAAGACTGGCACCGAGAAGGACACGGCAGAGCGCATTGCGCGCGACGTCAACGGCGTCAAGTCGGTGAAGAACCAGATCCTCATTCGTCCTTGAGCCCGGCAACGGGATTGAGCATGGATGGATGCAGGCCGGGTGACGCTGCTCATGGTCCGCACGGACAGCAAGCAGCTTCCTGCCACGTGCTCAGGTGTGTGAAATCTCGAAGGGCGGGTGCCTCACCCAGCAGCCGCCCGGGAGCATAGACATGCTGCATTACGCTGTCGTCTTTCTGGTGATTGCGTTGATTGCCGCCGTGCTGGGTTTTAGCGGCATAGCGGCCAGCGCCGCAGGCATCGCGAAGATCCTCTTCGTCATCTTCCTGATCCTGGCCGTCGCCACATTCGTATTCGGCCGCGGCCGCGGGTCATGAAGCCGGCAGGGTGCCTGCGCGCTTCAGCGCAGGCACCGTAAGCGCTGGACCTCTGAGGCGGGGATGGATGGGGCTTGCCTGCGGCCTTGCACTTGACCAGCATGGCAGGAACAGGAGGCCCGCATGGCGCAAGCTCGTCGTGTCAATCGCAGCGACCTCGCCCGCATTGCCGCCGAGGTGATGACCGAGCGCGGGCTGGAGCCGGAGTTTCCGGCCGCCGTCCACTCACAGCTCGCCACGATCACGGGACCCGGTCGCGACGATGATCCGGGCATCCGCGATCTCACCCCGCTGCCCTGGTGTTCGATCGACAACGACGACTCGCTCGACCTCGACCAGCTCACGGCCTGCGAGCCGCTGGCCGCAGGCGCGGTGAAGATCTTCGTGGCGGTGGCGGATGTCGATGCGCTGGTGAAGAAGGGTTCGGCCATCGACGGCCACGCCTGGACCAACACCACGTCCGTCTACACGTCGGCCCGCATCTTCGCGATGCTGCCCGAGCGCCTGTCCACAGACCTGAGCTCGCTCAACCCCGGCCAGGACCGGCTCGCGATCGTGACCGAGATGGTCGTCGCACCCGACGCGTCGATCACGCAGGCCACGCTCTACCGGGCGCAGGTGCGCAACCACGCGAAGCTGGCCTACGACGCGCTGTCGGCCTGGATCGACGGCCAGGGCCCGTTGCCGGATGCGGCACGTGCCGTGGCCGGGCTCGGCGTGCAGTTGCGAACGCAGGACGCGGTCGCGCAGCAACTGCGCGTGCGGCGGCATGCCCAGGGTTCGCTCGAGCTCGAGACCTTCCAGCCCCGGGCCGTATTCGAGGGCGAACGCGTGGTCGACCTGCGGCAGCAGGTTCAGAACCGCGCCCGCCAGCTGATCGAGGAGTTCATGATCGCCGCCAACGAGTGCAGCGCCCGCTTCCTGGCGGCTGCCGCCGGCGCCTCGTTGCGCCGGGTGGTGCGTTCGCCCGAACGCTGGCTGCGCATCGTGGAGGTGGCCGGCAAGTACGGCGAGAGCCTGCCGAAGACGCCGGACTCGGTGGCACTCGCCGCCTTCCTGGCCAAGCGTCGCCGGGCCGACCCCCTGCGCTTTCCAGATCTGTCGCTGGTGATCGTCAAGTTGATGGGCTCAGGTGACTATGTGGTGGAGCTTCCGGGGGGCCCGCCGATCGGCCACTTCGGCCTGGCCGTGCGCGACTACACGCACTCCACGGCACCGAACCGGCGCTTCCCCGACCTGATCACGCAGCGCATGGTCAAGGCCGTTCTCGCCGATGGCCCGCCGCCGTACAGCATGAACGAACTGCAGGCACTGGCCGAGCACTGCACGGTGCAGGAAGATGCTGCCCAGAAGGTGGAGCGGCGCATGCGCAAGTCCGAGGCCGCGCTGCTGCTCGAGTCGCATGTCGGACAGTCCTACGACGCCATCGTGACCGGCAGTTCGGCCACCGACATGTGGGTGCGCATCTTCGCGCCGCCCGCCGAGGGCCGGCTCGAGTCCGGTCCGCGCGGGCTCGAAGTGGGCCAGCAGGTTCGGGTCAAGCTGGTCTCGACGAACGTGGAACGCGGCTATATCGACTTCGTGCTGGTCGACTGAGCTCGGGTTGCACGACCGGGTGCCCCGCCGATCGGCCGGCGCGCAACCCTCGGTCGCGCGCGGATGGCCGTCAGAGCTTGCTCTTCGCGTCCTTCAGCAATTCCTTGGCATCGCCGACCTTCTTCTGTACCTTGCCCTCGAGCTTCGTGGCCAGGCCCTTGGCCTCCTGCTTTGGATTGCCGATCATCTTGCCGGCCGCCTGCTGCACTTTGCCTGCGGCTTCCTTGACGGTGCCCTTGACTTGGTCTTTGTTCATGACGTTTCCTCGTTTGGGTTTGGCAGGCATGGGCCGGATCGATGACCCGCCCCATGCCCAGCCCGGGATCAATCGGCCTGGAACGGCGTGCCGTAGAACGTGTGCACGCCGCTGGCCCAGGTCTTGTCAGACATCGACGGCCAACGGTTCTTGTCGAAGCCTGGAGCGTCCTTCAGCACGTTCTTGGGCACGCCCAGGATGAAGCGCTTGTTCGCCGTGTCCAGCTTCAAGGCCGCCCAGGGCACGGCGAACAACTTGTCGCCCATGCCGAGCAGGCCACCGAAGGACAGCACCGCATAGGCGATCTTGCCCGAAGCCATGTCGATCATGAACTCCTTGATGTCGCCCAGGCTCTCGCCGTCGCGGTTGTAGACATCGTTGCCGAGCAGCGTGTCGGCCCCCATCAGCGACGGGCCCGGCCCTTCGCTGGCGTTGGCGTACATGCCGAAATTGTCGCGTGTGACGTAGTTCGTGGTCATCGTTGTTTCCTTTTCAATCCGGTTGCTGTAAGCGGCCCGCGCACCCGCGCGGACCGTGTGTTCGACTCACTTCTTCACGAACCAGGAGTCGTCCGCCTTGCTCTCCCAATGACTGAGCTGCTTCTCGACTTCGTCCTTGGCCGTGCCGTAGCGTTCCTGGATCTTGCCCGCGAGCTGGTCGCGCCGGCCGGCGACGACGTCCAGATCGTCATCGGTCAGCTTGCCCCACTGCTCCTTGACGCGGCCCGTCATCTGTTTCCAGTTACCTTCGATGCGATCCCAGTTCATATGGACCTCCTGTGATGTTGCGCGAGCGGCTCTTTGCGCCTGTTTTCAAGCCTCTGCTTGCCGCTGCAGCCCGAAGGGCAGCAAGGCTTAATCTGCACTCCTCGCTCCACGACGTCCGTGCGCCATCGAACACAACATGCGCCTGCGATTGATTTGACTCACGAGCCGGGCAAAACTCGGCACCATGCGTACTGTCCCACCAGCGCCGTCGTCTCGCTGCCGTGTACGGTGGTGTACGGTGGCCGGTGGCGCGTCGACCGAGATCGCTGTCGTGGGCAACGAAGGCGTCGTCGGCATCTCGCTCCACCTGGGTGCCGACAGCACGACCAAGGGCAGCGCGGTGCTGATCGCGGGTCGAGGATTTCGCATCGGTGCACAGGCCATCCAGGACGAGTTCGACCGATCCGACGCCGTGAGGCGCGTTCTGCTGCGTTACATCGTGTCCCTCCGGTAGGGTTGCTTGATTTCCGGTGAGGCGACCGCGTAGGTTCTCCTTTGGGGCCGGCCCTCGGCGTTTCCCCTGACTTGCGTTCCAGCTCCAGCTCGCCGACCGAGTGGCGCATGCAGGGAACCTTGAGCTACCGACACCGCGTCATCACCGTCGCCGACGTGGTGTTCATTCGCCAGCTCGTTGTCGAGAATCCGCAGTGCAGCCGCCGGCGCCTGTCGGAGAAGCTGTGCGAGGCCTGGAACTGGGTGCAGCCCGACGGCGCGCTGCGCGACATGGTGTGCCGCCGCATGATGCTGATGCTGCACCGCCAGGGCCTGATCGACCTGCCGCCGGTGCGCCAGGTCGGTCGCTGCTCGCTGACCGCAGGTGGGGAAGGCGGGGAACGCGACAAGCCTGAAGCATCTCGTGGCCTTGGCTGGGGTAGGCCACCAGCCAGAAGGCCCGCGACGCGCACAGCTTCATGTGCGAGATCTGCGCCCGGTAACCTGCACCCGGTAGTAGATGCCTCCTACCACCAGGCCTTCCTCGCTCCAGTCGAACTGGAACGCCTCGCCGAGTTCGAAGGCCAGCGGGATGAAGGCATTGACCGCAGTCCCCTGGCCCTCGCCCTGGCGCCAGGCTCGGATGAAGTCGGTCACTCGCGTGTAGCCACCGTCGTAGCCAGCCGTCTTGATCTTGGCGTACAGCGCGTTACCCGTTCGACGCTCGCGCTTGGGCCGCCGGGCGTCGGCCTTCAACGCCCGCTCGAGCGCCTCGTGAAATACGGTGAGCTTGTTTGCCTGCGCACCGCGCCGGTACTTCGGCCGGCCATCGACCTCGCCGTGCAGCCACTTCGCAACCGTGTTGCGCGACAGCCCCGTGATGCGCGAGGTCTCGCGCTCCGACTTGTTCTTCCGGCTATGCAAACGCCGGATCCTGCCAATCATGTCCATGGTGATCACTCCTCGTCCTCTGCTGCACAAAAAGACAGCAGGGTAGGTTGTTCACCTGGCTCAGTTTTGGATCGGCACTACCCTCAAAAACGACTCAGTTTTCGGTCGGCGCCAACCTATCAAGGCGCAGAAAAGGTATTGATGGTCACGCAGATCGAGCTGGGCGGGGTGGTGCTGGATGTCGTCAAGAAGGACATCCAGAACATCCATCTGAGCGTCTACCTGCCGACCGGTCGGGTGCGGCTGGCGGCGCCCGTGCGGATGAAGCTGGACACGATCAGGCTCTTTGCGATCTCGAAGCTCGGGTGGATCAAGCAGCAGCAGAAGAAGCTGCGTGAGCAGGAGAGGGAGAGCCCGCGCGAGTATCTTGACCGTGAGAGCCACTACCTTTGGGGGGAGACGGGTGCTGCTGAAGGTGGTCGAAGTAGATGTGCCAGCGACCGTGGAGCTCCGTCATTCCAGGTTGCTGGTGAGCGTTCGCCCCGGCACGGACCTGGCGACTAGGAAGGCGATCGTGTCGAACTGGTATCGCCAGATCCTGAAGGCCGAGGCGTCTGGGATGATTGCGACCTGGGCGCCGCGCCTGGGCGTCGAGGTGCACGGGTTCTATGTTCAGCAGATGAAGACCAAGTGGGGCAGCTGCAACCCGATCGCCCGGACCCTGCGGCTAAACACGGAACTGGCCAAGAAGCCCAAGTCGTGTCTCGAGTACATCGTCGTGCACGAGATGTGCCACCTAATTGAACGGACGCATGGCCCGAAGTTTCTGGCGCTGATGGATCAGGTCATGCCGGCCTGGCGCGACACGCGGACGCTGCTGAACAGCCTGCCGGCAAGACATGAGCGGTGGGACCACTGATGGGGCCGCATGACGCCGCGCCCAAGCCGCCGCAAGCGCAGCACGGCGGGCAGAGTGGAGCGACGCGGTGAGTTCTTGTGTAGCTATGTGCGTAGCTAGATGACAAACGAAGCTATCAAGTAATTGATATAAAAAGGATTTTCAGAATCATGAAGCTCGCCACCTGGAACGTCAACTCGCTCGCCGTGCGCCTGCCGCAATTGCTGGAATGGCTGTCTGCCCACCCGGTGGACGCCATCGTGCTGCAGGAAACCAAGCTCACCGACGACCGCTTCCCGCACGCGGAGCTCCAGGCCGAGGGCTGGCAGGCGCAGTGCTTCGGGCAGAAGACGTACAACGGCGTGGCCTTGCTCTCGCGCGCGCCGGCCGGCGAGGTGGTGCACAACATCCCAGGTTTCGACGACGCACAGGCGCGCGTGATTGCCGGTACGGTGGCCAGTTCGCTGGGGCCCGTTCGCGTCATCGGCGCCTATTTCCCCAACGGCCAGGCGCCAGACAGCGACAAGTTCGAATACAAGATGCGCTGGCAGGACGCGCTGCACGACTGGGTGCAAGCCGAACTGTCGCGCCACCCGCAGCTGGTGCTGATGGGCGACTTCAACGTCGCACCCGAAGACCGCGACGTCTACGACCCCGTGGCCTGGGCCGGCCAGATCCACTGCACACCCGAGGAGCGGGCCCAGTTCCAGCGCCTGCTGGCGCTGGGCCTGGTGGACGCCTTCCGCCTCTTCGAACAGCCGCCCAAGAGCTGGAGCTGGTGGGACTACCGCAACCTCGCGTTCCGCAAGAACCAGGGCCTGCGCATCGACCACATCCTCGTCAGCACGGCGCTGCAGCCGCGTGTGCAGGCCTGCCACATCGACAAGGCGCCACGCAAGAACGAGCGGCCCAGCGACCACGCGCCGGTGGTCGTGGAACTGACCGAAGTGACGGACTGACCGAACGAGCGAACGACCGAACGAGCGAGACGCCAACACGCCGACACGCCAGCCCCCGACAATGCGCCGTCGACAGCCTCGGAGGCGGGCACCCCGCTCGTTCGCACCATGAAGCCGGACATCGCCACGCCCGCACCCGTCACCCTCTTCTACAGCTATGCGCACGAAGACGAGCCGCTGCGTGGCGAGCTGCAGGACCACCTGGCGATCCTGGAGCGCCGCGGCGTCATCCGCTCGTGGCACGACCGCGCCATCGTGCCCGGCCAGGACTGGAGCCACGAGATCGACGAGCACCTGCGCCAGGCCGACCTGGTGCTGCTGCTGATCAGCAAGGACTTCATCGCCAGCGACTACATCATGGGCGTCGAACTGGGTCTGGCCATGCAGCGCCAGCAGCAAGGCGCGGCCACCGTGGTGCCTATCCTGTTGCGCCCGGTGGACCTGCAGCCCGAAGACGCGCAGGACATGCCCTTCGTCGACCTGCTCAAGCCGCAGGGCCTGCCGCGCGACCTGAAGCCGGTGACGACCTGGGCCAACCGCGACGAAGCCTGGACCAACGTCGCCAGCGGCCTGCGTGCCACCGTCAACAGCATCCGCGCGCGGCGCCCGCAACTGCCCACGCCCATGCCCATGCCCACTCCGGCCCGCAGCCAGGCGCCCAGGGTGGCGCCGGCCGCCACGCCGGCCAGCGTGCCACTGTCCGCTCCGCGGGCCGCGGCGCCCGAGTTGGCCGCGCCGCACGAGGCCGCGGTCGAGCGCACGATCGCACGTGTCGTGGGCGACGTGGTGCAGCGCATCGAGCAAGCCACGGCCGCACGTGGCGGGCCGGCGCCCGACGCCGGCGCCCTGCGTGCGCAGGCACAGCGCCTGATCGACACGCCGCGCCCGCCGCGCGTGCTGTGGGTCGACGACCACCCGGCAAACAACCGCGCCGAGACCGACACGTTGGCGCGGCTGCAGATCGAGGTCGAGCCGGTGCGCTCCACCGACGAAGCCCTGGCGGCGCTGGCGGCCGCGGCCGCACAGGCGCGGCCCTTCGATCTCGTCATCTCGGACTGGACGCGGCAAGCCGACGGACCCCTGGCGGGCCTGCGCGTGCTGACCGCGATGCGCGCGGCCGGCCATGGCCAGCCCGTCGTCTACTACCACGGCAGCTTCGACGGCCTGCGGCGCGCGGCGCTGGCCACTGCCGCGCGCGCGGCCGGTGCCTTGGGCGAAGCGACGATGCCGCAGGAACTGCTGGCCCTGGTGCTGCAGGCGCTGGCACGTTGAACCTTCCACGCCGCCGCAGGCCGCGGCCCGGACCATGAAACGACGCGTGCGCATCAACCCCTGGGCGAAGACCTTCCAGCGCAGCCTGCTCGCGCTCACCCGCCAGGCGGTGAAGTCCGGCGCGCGCGCGCTGCGGCCCGCTGTCAAGCCCACCGTAAACAGGCGCAAACCGCAGGCCGGCGCAGGTGCCTGGCTGCCCGGCATCGCGCTGGGCGCTGCCGGCGCGCGGCGCTTCAAGCTCTATCGACCCGCCGGCGTGAAACTCGGCGAACGCCTGCCGCTGCTGGTGATGCTGCACGGCTGCAACCAGGACGCAGACAGCTTCGCCGCCAGCACGCGCATGAACCGCGTCGCCGAGCGCGAGCGCTTTCTCGTGCTCTACCCCGAACAGGACCGGCTGGCCAACAGCCAGGGCTGCTGGAACTGGTTCGATACCGGTTCCGGCCGCGCCTATGTCGAAGCGGCGCTGATCCTGAAGGCCATCGATCAGGTCTGCCTGCTCTACCCGGCGGACCGTTCGCGCGTGGCGATCGCCGGGCTGTCGGCCGGCGCCAGCATGGCCGCACTGCTGGTGACGCGGCACCCCGAGCGCTTCAGGGCCGTGGTCATGCACTCGGGCATCCCGCCCGGTACGGCGCATTCCACGCTGTCGGCCCTGAGCGCGATGCACGGACGCCGCACGACGCAGCCGCTGCTTGCCACGGCGGTGGCGATGGCGGCGAGCTGGCCGCCGCTGCTGGTGATTCACGGTGCAGCCGACGCCGTGGTGTCACCCCGGAACGGCCGCGCTGCCGTGCGCGTGTGGGCCGAAGCCGCCGGCGCGCGCACTGGCGCACCGCGCCAGGTGCAGCGCGGCCGGCGCTACCCGATGTCGGTGACCGACTTCACGCACCGGGGCAGCACCGTGGCCACGCTGGTCGAGGTCGGCCGGCTGGCGCATGCCTGGAGCGGTGGTGCCGCCAGCCAGCCTTTCAGCGACGGGCAAGGGCCCGACGCTTCGCGCATGGTCTGGGCCTTCGCAGCCAGGCAGTTCCAGCGCTGAGCACCGCCGCGCGCCAAGGCGCGAGCGCTTGCGCAGCGGCCGCTGGGCGCGCACTGCCGTGGCACCCGCACGAGCTTGCGCTCAGGGCTCGGATCACGGCCCGGATCAGGGCCCCGTCTTCGGCTTGGCTGACTGCGCCTGACGCACGAGCTTGCCGCACTCGCTGTCCAGCCCGGGCCCGGCCTCGACCAGCGGGATCAGCGCCAGCAGCGGGTTCACCAGGCCCAAGGCCAGCGCACCGGCGCCGCGCAGCAGCACCTGCCCGGTGTCGACCTCGATCACCGGGTTGGCGAACGGGCCCTTGACGTAGATCGGGCTGCGCAAGGCGATCAGGCTGTTGACCTTGGTGCGCGGCACCAGGGTGAGGTCCAGGGTCTCCTGTGCCAGGTCGATATCGCCGCTGCCGAGCAGCGTATTGACGGCCGTGTCCAGCACCAGGACCTGCGCCTTCATCACACCGCGGCTGACGCGGAAGTCGGCCACGGCGCAGTTCAGCGCCACCGTCTGGTCGCCGGTCAGGTTCAGGCGCAGGATCTCCAGCAGGTGCAGCCCGACCTGTTCCATCATCAGCCGGCTGATCTGGCCGTTCTGCGCCACCAGGCTGAGGCGCCCATCGGACGTGGCGAGCATGCGGCCGACCGACGCGCCTTGGCCGGCGAGGTCGATCTCGCCGGACAGCTGCCCGATGCTCGTCTTGCTGAGGTCCACCGTCGGCAGCAAGAGGCTCAGCTTCAGGCCGCGCAGTTGCGCCTTGGCGCGTCCGCGCAGCGGCTCGGCCCGGCCGTCCAGGGTGACCTGCGACTTGAGTTGCCCACCGGCCATGCCGAAGGTCAGCGGGTCGAGTGTGAGCACGCGGTCGTTCAAGCGCAGGCGCAGCTGCAAATCTTCCAGCGGCAGCGCCTTGGCATGCAGCAGCGACCGAGCATCCAGCGTGACGTCGGCGTCCAGGGTGGCCCACTGCGTGGTGTCGAAGGGCAGGTCAGGGAGCACGCGCGCTGGCGGCGCGCTGGAAGCGACTTTCGCCGCAGACGCGCCAGAAGCGCTCTCCGCCGCGGGCGGAGCCACGTCCTGGCGGGCACCGACCGCGGGGCCGAGATCGGCCAGATCCAGGCGGCGCGAGCTCAGCGCGCCGCTGAGCACGGGGCGCACGCCGCCCGTGTCCACTCTC
This sequence comes from Rubrivivax sp., assembly GCA_034522875.1. Classification (GTDB taxonomy): domain Bacteria; phylum Pseudomonadota; class Gammaproteobacteria; order Burkholderiales; family Burkholderiaceae_C; genus Rubrivivax. The sequence continues at coordinate 344,997 of JAXHKY010000003.1, forward strand.
AGCGTGCCCGCCAGGTCGCTGTTGCCGATCTGGCCGGCGAAGGACTCGTAGCGCCACTGCCCGCCGCTGCGCACCAGGCGGCCCGTGCTGCGGTGGGCGGGCGTGGGCGGCAGCGCAATGCCGATCAGCGGGTACAGCGACGCCAGGCTGTCGCCACGCAACGAAAGCTGCAGGTCGGCGGCCGTGAACGTGAGCAGGCCCGTCACGCTGCCGTCCGCCTTGACACTGGTCTTGCCGATGGTGGCCTGCACCTGCAGCGGATAGGGCTCCGATTCGTCGCGCAAGGCGAGCACGGCGCCGCCGCTGCCGCTGGCGGCCAGGGCCTGGCCCAGGAACCGACCCTTGGCCTTGAAGACCAGGCTGCGCGCGCGTGCCGCCGGCGCCGCGTCGGTGACGCGCAGGTCGGTCGTCGACAGCTCGGCCTGGATCGACGTGCGGCGGGCCGTGTCGATATATTCGACTTCACCCTGGTCGAGCAGCACCCGGCCAATGAAGAAACGTGCCGTCTCGTCGGTCTGTGCCCCGTCCAGCAGCCAGGTCCTGCGGCCACCGCTGGCTTGCTCCAGAAATACCCGGGGTTGGGTCAAGCGCACCTCGGGCAGCACCAGCCGGCCGGCCAGCAAGGGGCGCAGGTCCACGCTGACATCCACGACGTCGGCCGTCAGCAGCTGCGGCGCGGCCGCCCACGACGGGTTGGCAAAACTCACGGCCGCCGCCTGCACACGCGGGGCGGGCCAGGCCAGGTCCAGATCCAGGTCGCCAGCTATCTGCAGGACGCGACCGGTCTGCCGCAGGGCCAGGTCCTGCAGCGGTCCGCGTGCCCAGTTCCAGCCGAAGACGGCGACCCACAGCACGGCCCCCAAGGGCAAGACCAGCACCGCGGCCAGGAAGGCGGCCAGCCATTTCAGGGTGCGGCGGGGCATCGGCAGTCGGATGGTTTTCCTGGAGGCAACGCGCGGACTCTAGTCGCGGGGACGATGCCGGTCTGTCCGCTGCCGCACCTTCGCCGCGCAGTGTGCGTTAGCGGACAGACGGCTTTCTGGGCGAGCGGCAATCTCGCTGCCGCATGCCAACGCCCGCCCACCCCGACGACGCCCCCTCCCCTGTTGCGCCCGCCACCCTGCGCCCGGCGCAGGACGGCGCCTGGGACCTGGGCGGCAGCTGGACGCAACGGGGACTGGGCCCGATGGCGCAGGCGCCGATCGCAGGCGCCGCGGATGCTGCTGATGCCGAGGATGCCGCCGCTACCGCGCCCAAGACACTGGACGGCTCCCGGCTCGTCGCGCTGGACAGCGCCGGCGCCTGGGTCTTGCAGCGCTGGCTGCGCACCCACGACGCCAGGCCCACGCTGCAGGGCTGGCCGCCCCGGGCACTGGGCCTGATGCAGGAAGTGCAGGCCGGCGCAGACCACGCCGTGCCGCAGGCCCCGCGCCAGAACCTGCTGCAGCGCACGGGACGGCGCGCGGTGGAAGGCGGCCAACAAGCGCTGGCTTTCGTGGTTTTCGTCGGCCAGGTGGCCGTGGCCGGGCTTGGCGTGCTGCGCCACCCGCGCCAGTGGCGCTGGCGCAGCGTGCTGCACGAGATCGAGATCGGCGGCTTCGACGCGCTGCCCATCATCGGCCTGACAGCCTTCCTGCTCGGCGTGGTGGTGGCCTACCAGGGCGCCGACCAGCTGCGCCACTACGGCGCCAATATCTTCGTCGTGGAACTGGTGGGCTACGCCATGCTGCGCGAATTCGCGCCGCTGATCGGCGCCATCATCATCGCCGGGCGTTCGGGGTCGGCGTATGCGGCGCAGATCGGCACCATGGTCGTCACCGAAGAGGTCGACGCCATGCGCACCATCGGCATCGACCCTCTTCAGCGCCTGGTGCTGCCCAAGATCGTCGCGCTGGCCGTGGCGCTGCCGCTGTTGACGGTGTTTGCCGACATCACGGGGGTCTTCGGCGGCATGGTGATGGCGCGCTCGCAGCTGGACATCGGCTTCGCCGAATTCGCCGACCGCTTCGGCCGCGTGATGCAGGGCTCGGCGCTGCTCATCGGCGTCGGCAAGGCCTTCGTCTTCGCTTTCATCATCGTCATGATCGGCTGCTTCCAGGGTTTTCGCACCCAGGGCAGCGCCGACAGCGTGGGCCGGCAGACGACGCTGGCCGTGGTGCAGGCCATCTTCCTGGTGATCGTGGCCGACGCACTGTTCTCGGTCGCCTTCAACCTGCTGGGCCTGTGAGATGGACCCTGCCGACACGCCGGTCATCGAACTGCAGCAGATCTGCACCCGCTTCGGCAGCCACAGCGTGCACGAGGGGCTGGACCTGAGCGTGCGCCGTGGCGAGATCCTGGGTCTGGCCGGCGGCAGCGGCGCCGGCAAGTCGGTGCTGCTGCGCGAGATCATCGGTTTGCAGCGGCCCACGTCGGGCCGTATCCGCCTGTTCGGCGACGATATCGCCACGCTCGACGCGCAGCAGGCGTTGGCGTTGCGCCAGCGCTGGGGTGTGATGTTCCAGCGCGGCGGCCTGTTCAGCGCCCTCACCGTGCGCCAGAACGTCGGCCTGCCGTTGCGCGAGTTCAGCGCGCTCGACGACGCGCTGATCGACGAGATCGCCGAATGGAAGCTGGCGCTGACCGGCCTGCCGCCCGAGGCCGGCCTGAAGCTGCCCGGCGAACTGAGTGGGGGCATGCTCAAGCGAGCGGCACTGGCGCGCGCCATCGCGCTCGACCCGGAACTGCTGTTCCTGGACGAACCCACCTCGGGTCTGGACCCGGCCAGTTCGGCCGGCGTCGACGAGTTGATCCTGCGCACCCAGGCGCTGTTCGGGCCGACGATCGTCATCGTCAGCCACGACCTGGACCTGCTGTGGCGCGTGAGCGACCGTGTCGCGGTACTGGGCGAAGGCCGCGTGCTGGCACTGGACACGATGGCCGCGCTGTCGCAGCACGAGCACCCCATCGTGAGCGCCTATTTCGCCGACCGGCGGGGTCCGCGCCCTCATGCCTTGCCTGCACCGCCTCCACCGCCTGCACAGCCTGTACGGCCGGCCGCAGCCTGACACCGAACAAGGCCCCATGGACGACAAAGTCAACTACTCGCTCGTCGGCCTCTTCGTGCTGGCACTCGGCGCCGCACTGGTGGCCGGTGTGCTGTGGCTGGCCGCCGGCCTGGGTGGCCAGCAGGCGATGAACACCTACCAGGCGGTCATCAAGGAATCGGTGGCGGGCTTGAACGTCGACGCGCCGGTCAAGTATCTGGGCGTAGACGTCGGCAAGGTCAGCCGTATCCAGATCGACCCCCGCAACTCGCAGCAGGTGCGGCTGCACTTCCTCATCGACCGCGGCACGCCGATCAAGCAGGACAGCCTGGCCGTGCTGAAGACGCAGGGCCTGACCGGCATCGCTTACATCGAACTCAGCGGCGGCAGCGCGGGATCGCAGCCACTACTGGCCGGCGCCGACGGCGTGCCGCCGACGATCCCGTTCAAGCTGTCGCTGGGGGCACGGCTGGAAAACGTGCTGACCAACGTGCTGGGCAACGTGGACCGCACCTCGAACAACCTCAATGCCGTCTTCGACGCTGACAACCGCGTCGCGCTGAAGGCCCTGCTGGCCGATACCGCCGCCGTGGCGCATGCGCTGGCCGCTCAGAAGGCCGCCCTGGGTGCGGGCGTTGCGGATGCGGCGCGCACCGCTCGCCTGGCGGCCCAGGCCGGTGAACGGCTGGCACCGACGCTGGACCGCATCGCCGCCAGCGCCTTGGCCGTCGAGCGTCTGGCCGAGGTCGCCAGCGGCGCCAGCACACGCGCCGGCCTGGCCGCCGATGCGGCCGCCAGCAGCGCGCAGCAGCTCGGCGCCGAGACCTTGCCCGACCTGGCGCGACTGCTGACGGAACTGACCCAGCTCTCAGCCTCGCTGCGCCGCCTGAGCGAGCAGACCGCCGGCAGCCCGAGCAGCCTGCTGCTGGGCAGCCCGGCCCCGCGACCCGGCCCTGGAGAAAGCCCACGACCATGACACACCCTCCACGCGGCAGGCACGTCGCCGCTTCCAGAGCGCCGCGCTGGCGGGCCTTCGCCGGGCTGCGGCAGCCCTTGGCGGCGCTGGCCGTGATCGTCGTGCTGTTCGCAGGCTGCAGCGGCACCCTGCTGCCGTCGCCACCGACGGCACCCGCCCGTTTCACGCTCGACGGCGCGCCCGCAACCCCGGCAACGCCGGCAACCCCGGCGCCGCGCGCGGCCGCGGCGGCCGCCGCCGGGCCGGTGCTCGTGGTGGAGGTGCCACGCGCCGCGCCGGGCCACGACAGCACACGCATGGTCTACCTGCGCCGCCCGCAGGAACTGGAGGCTTTCGCCTTCCATGAGTGGGTTCAACCGCCGGCGCAGATGCTGGCGCCCCTGATGGTGCGCGCGCTGCAGGACAGCCGCGCCTTCCGCGTCGTGCTGATGGCGCCTTCGGCGGCCAGCGGCGGCCTGCGGCTGGAGACCGAACTGATCCGCCTGCAGCAGGACTTCAGCACCCGCCCCAGCCATGTCCGCCTGACCCTGCGTGCCGTGCTGCTGGACACCGCCACCCGGCAGGCCTTGGCCTGGCGCGAGTTCGACGAAAGTGTGCCCGCCGCCGGCGACGACCCCGTGGCCGGCGTGGCCGCCGCCCACCAGGCGACCCAGCGCGTGCTGGCGGCGTTGGCGGCCTTCTGCGCCGATCAGCGCGGGCCTTGAGCGGCCAGGCCACGGCGCGAGCCGTGGCGCTGGGCATAGATCCAGGTCACCTCGGCGCCGAACAGGAAGATCTGCGCCGAGGCGTAGACCCACATCAGCAGCGCCACCATGGCGCTGGCGGCACCAAAACCGCTGGCCACGACGCTGCTGCCGATATACCAGCCGATGCCGACCTTGCCCAGCGTGAACAGCAGCGCGGTGAGCACACTGCCCAGCGCCACGTCGGCCCAGCCGATGCGCGCGCGCGGCATCCATTTGTAGATGGCGGCGAAGAGCATCGCGGTCATCACGAAGTCCAGGCCGTGGTTGGCCCACGGCAGCCACGGGGAGGCACCACCGAAGACCGGCGCCCACCAGCGTCCCCAGGCCGCCAGCGCGGCGCTGGCGGCCAGCGACACCATGAGCAGGAAGCCCACGCCCAGCACGAGCCCGAACGACAGCAGCCGCGCGCGCAGCACCTGCCACAGCGTGCCGCCGCTCGGCCGCGCTTCGACGCGCCAGATATGGTCCAGCGAGTCCTGCAATTCGGCGAACACGCTGGTGGCGCCGATGGTCAGCAGCAGCGCGCCGATGATCGTGCCCAGCGTGGACTGGCCGCTGCGCTGCACATTGAGCAGCAACGCGGCCACGGCAGCCGCCCCCTCTTCGCCGAGCAGGGCGCGCAACTGCGCCAGGATCTCGCCCCGCGCGGCGTCGGTGCCGAACACCTCGCCCGCCACCGAAGTGGCGATCAGCAGCAGCGGCGCCATCGAGAACAGCGTGTAGTAGGCCAGCGCCGCGCCCATGGTCGGCACGCGGTCGGCGAACCAGGCCGACCCGGCGCCCCTGAGCAGGTCGAGCAGCGCCCGCGGCGTGATCGTGGCGACCCCTGCGCGGCCGGCTGCGGGCAACGAGGCGTGTTCGTCTCTCTGCGGCGGGCCAGGGCTCTGGGCAGACGGATCCGGCAGCGGTTGGGGCATGGTTCATGGAGCATGCCGCAACGGCGGCAGGCTGCCTGTAGGACAACAGGACTTGGGCCCGTGACAGCCGCATCGAGGAAGGCCAGCCGGCGGGCAGGTGCGCAGGGCGGCACGAGGCGAATGCCCCTGCCGAGCCCTCAATCCTCCAGTCCCAGCTCCTGGATCTTGCGCGTGATGGTGTTGCGGCCGATGCCCAGGCGTTGCGCGGCCTCGATGCGGCGCCCGCGCGTGAAGTCCAGCGCGGTGTGGATGAGCCCGCTTTCGAAGAGCCGGGTCAACGACTCCCAGACCTCGGGCTCGCCGGCTTCCAGTCGCCGTCGCGCCTCGCGCTCCAGGTCGGACAGCCAGCTGGGCGCGCCTGCCGGCATCGTCTCCGGGGTCGGGGCCGGCGGCGTCGTTTGCGACGCGGCGACCGCGGCGTCGACCGCAGCGGTCATCGCGGGTGGCGCCGCCGGAGCACCCAGCAGCTCGGGCGGCAGGTCCTTGGGTTCCACCACCTGCGCCGGCGCCATCACCGTGAGCCAGTGGCACAGGTTTTCCAGCTGGCGCACGTTGCCGGGGAAATCGAAGGTGGCCAGTCGTGCCAGTGCGGCGTCGGTGATGCGCTTGGCCTCCACGCCCAGTTCCTTGGCGCTCTTGCCCAGGAAGAAGCGCGTCAGCATCGGGATGTCCTCGCGCCGCTCGCGCAGCGGCGGCAGGCGCAGCCGGATGACGTTCAGGCGGTGGTACAAGTCCTCGCGGAAGTTGCCCTGGCGCACGCGCTCTTCCAGGTTCTGGTGCGTGGCGGCGATGACGCGCACATTGGCCTTCAGCGGCTGGTGGCCGCCGACGCGGTAGAACTGGCCGTCGCTCAGCACACGCAGCAGCCGTGTCTGCAGGTCGAACGGCATGTCGCCGATCTCGTCCAGGAACAGCGTGCCGCCGTCGGCCTGCTCGAAGCGGCCGCGGCGCGTGGTCTGCGCGCCGGTGAAGGCGCCGCGCTCGTGGCCGAAGAGTTCGCTCTCCAGCAGGTCCTTCGGAATGGCCGCGGTATTGATGGCCACGAACGGGCCCTTGTTGCCCATGTCGCCACGCGGGCTGTGCTTGTGCAGCGCACGCGCCACCAGTTCCTTGCCGGTGCCGCTCTCGCCGGTGATCATCACCGTGACGTTGCTCTGGCTCAGCCGGCCGATGGCGCGGAACACGTCCTGCATCGCCGGCGCCTGGCCCAGCATTTCCGGCATCTGCGCCTGTGCCGCGTCGGCCACGTCCTCACGCAGGCTTTCGTCCACCGCGCGGCGGATCAGTTCCACCGCCTTGACCACGTCGAAGGGCTTGGGCAGGTATTCGAAGGCTCCGCCCTGGAAGGCCGAGACGGCGCTGTCGAGGTCGGAATAAGCCGTCATGATGATCACCGGCAGCCCCGGGTGGCGCTGCTTCACTGCGGTGAGCAGGTCGATGCCGCTGCCGCCGGGCATGCGGATGTCGCTCACCAGCACCTGCGGCGCATCGTCTTCCAGCGCCTTGAGCACCTCGCGCGGGCTGGCGAAGCTGCGCACGCTGAAGCCCTCTCGCTGCAGCGCCTTTTCCAGCACGAATCGAATGGATTGATCGTCATCGACGACCCAGATGGGTTTCATGCTGGCCTGTGGTTCATCAAGGCAGTGGGATGAGGATCTTGAACACGGTGCGTCCGGGCATGCTTTCGCAGTCGATCGTGCCGTGATGCTGCTGCACGAAGGTCTGCGCCAGCGTCAGCCCGAGGCCGGAGCCGCCCTCGCGCCCCGACACCAGCGGGTGAAAGATGCGATCGCGTACCGCCTCGGACACGCCCGGTCCGTTGTCCTCGATATGCAATTCCAGTGCCAGACGGAAGCGCTGGCGGCCGAAGGTGGCCTGCCGCACCACGCGCGTGCGCAGCAGGATGCGCGCATCGCCGGCGGCGATGCGCTCGCCCAGCGCCTGGGTGGCGTTGTGCACGATATTGAGCACGGCCTGGATGAGCTGTTCGCGGTCGCCGCGAAATTCTGGGATCGAGATGTCGTAGTCGCGCGCCACCGCCAGCCCGCGCGGAAACTCGGCCAGGATCAGGGAGCGCACGCGCTCGCAGACCTCGTGGATGTTGACGTCGGCCACCACCTGCGGCCGCCGGTGCGGCGCCAGCAGGCGGTCGACCAGGGCCTGCAGGCGGTCGGCCTCGTGGATGATGACGCGCGTATATTCGGTTAGCTCTTTCGAATTCACCTCCATCGCCAGCAACTGCGCGGCACCGCGAATACCGCCCAGCGGGTTCTTGATCTCGTGCGCCAGGTTGCGCACCAGCTCCTTGTTGGCCTGGGCCAGCCCGTGCGTGCGCTCCTCGCGATCCAGCCGCACCTGCTGCTCGATCTCGATCATCTCCACCAGCATGCAGCCCGGCCAGTCGGTCTGGCACACGATCACGTGCACCGGCAGTTCACCGCCACCGGCGCCCTGGCGCTTCATCTGCGCGTCGAAGCGGCTGGTGGTCACGTGGTCGCCGGCCACGGCCTGCAGCGTGTCGCGCAGCTGGGCCGGGTCGGCCAGCCAGTCCAGCACGTTGCCGCGCTGCAGCGCGCGGCGCGACAGGCCGGCGGTATTTTCCAGCGTGGCATTGGCCAGCAGGCAGCCGCCGTCGGCGCGCACCAGCGCCACCATGGTGGCAAGCTGGTCGAAGGCCTCGAAGGGGATGGGCGGCGCGACCTCGCTCACTGCGGCGGCAGCTTGGCCAGTTCGCGCTGCAGGGCGGCCACGTCGGCTTCCTTGCGCGACAGCGCGGCACGCATCTCGGCCACGCGGTCCAGGTAGCGCTGGTAGTTGCGCTCGTCGCCCCGGCGTTCGGGTTCGCCGTTGTTGAATTCGCGGCGCATCTCGGCCAGGCGCGCCTGCTCGCGGCTGAGCTCGTCGTTCAGGATGCGGCGGGCATCGCTGTCGCGCGCGCGCTGCGCGGCCGGGTCGACCCTGGCCTCGGCCGGGCGCGGTGCAGAAGCCGGCGCCGAGGCCGGCGCGCGCCCGCGCGGCGTCTGCACGATGGTCACCGGCGCGCCCTCGATGGTGCGGCAGCCGCGCGCTAGCGCTTCCTGCGGCGAGATGGCGTCGGTATACAGCACCGGCGGACCGGGGCAGCGATAGACCGGCCGCTCCTGGGCCTGCGCCGCGGGCGGGAAGGCGGCACAGGCGGCAAGAGCCCAGGCCAGGGCCCGCCGAGCATGCGCTCGAAGAACAGGGATCGTTGCAGTCGCCATGGGCGCATTGTCGGGCAAGGCCGAGAGGGACCAAAGGGCTCAATAGGCGGCGCGAAGAAGGTTAAAACGACGAAGGGCGGACCCCTGGGTCCGCCCCGTTCACCATGCGCCAGGCGCCGTCGCCGCTTACAGCGAGTAGTACATGTCGAATTCGAGCGGGTGCGTGGTCATGCGGAAACGCTGCACTTCCTGCATCTTCAGTTCGATGTAGGCGTCGATGTAGCCGTCGGTGAAGACGCCGCCCTTGGTCAGGAAAGCGCGGCCCTTGTCCAGGTACTCCAGCGCCTGTTCCAGGCTGGCACAGACGGTGGGGATCTTCGCGTCTTCTTCCGGCGGCAGGTGGTACAGGTCCTTGGTGGCGGCCTCGCCGGGGTGGATCTTGTTTTCCACGCCGTCCAGGCCAGCCATCAGCAGCGCCGCGAAGCCCAGGTAGGGGTTCATCAGCGGGTCGGGGAAACGCGCCTCGATGCGGCGGCCCTTCGGGTTGGCCACGTAGGGGATGCGGATCGACGCCGAGCGGTTGCGCGCCGAGTAGGCCAGCTTCACCGGCGCCTCGAAGCCGGGCACCAGGCGCTTGTAGCTGTTGGTGCCGGGGTTGGTGATGGCATTCAGCGCCCGTGCGTGCTTGATGATGCCGCCGATATAGTGCAGCGCGAAGTCCGACAGGCCGCCGTAGCCGTCGCCGGCAAACAGGTTCTTGCCGTCCTTCCACACGCTCTGGTGCACGTGCATGCCACTGCCGTTGTCGCCGACCACGGGCTTGGGCATGAAGGTGGCCGTCTTGCCGTAGGCATGGGCCACGTTGTGGATGATGTACTTCTGCAGTTGCAGCCAGTCGGCGCGCTGCACCAGGGTGCTGAACTTGGTGCCGATCTCGTTCTGGCCGGCGCCGGCCACTTCATGGTGGTGCACTTCCACCGGGATGCCGCACTGTTCCAGCAGCAGGCACATCTCGGAGCGCATGTCCTGGAAGCTGTCGACCGGCGGCACCGGGAAATAACCGCCCTTGACCGTGGGCCGGTGGCCCATGTTGCCGCCCTCGAGGTCCTTGTTGGTGGTCCACGAGGCCTCTTCGGAGCCGATCTTGACCGAGCAGCCGTCCATGCCGATGTGCCACTGCACCTGGTCGAAGATGAAGAATTCGGGCTCGGGGCCGAAGAAGGCGGCGTCACCGATGCCGCTGCTCTTGAGGTAAGCCTCGGCGCGCTTGGCCAGGCTGCGCGGGTCGCGCTCGTAGGGCTTGCCGTCGCCGGGCTCGAGCACGTCGCAGCTCAGGATCAGCGTCGGCTCCTCGAAAAAGGGGTCGAGGTTGGCGGTGTTGGGGTCGGGCATGAGCAGCATGTCGCTGGCCTCGATGCCCTTCCAGCCGGCGATCGACGAACCGTCGAAGGCGTGGCCGGAAATGAACTTGTCCTCGTCGAAATGCGAAACAGGCACGGACACGTGCTGTTCCTTGCCGCGGGTGTCGGTGAAGCGGAAGTCGACGAATTTGACTTCGTTTTCCTTCACCATCTTCATCACGTCGGCAACGGTCTTTGCCATGGGAATCTCTCCTAGCGGGGCTCGTGGGTTGGGATTGGGATGTGGGCTCGAGCCGGGATGAACCCCGGCGGGATGCACCTCAATTTAGCAGAAAGCATGCCGGCTTCCGAAGGGCCCGGCACCCCGCACGCATCGCGTCGCGCATGCATCCAGTGCGCGGCAACGCACCAGGACTGTGCAATACCGATGCGATCAGCGCACCATTTCGGAGCCCAGCCTGACGCCGCTCCGATCCAGACCAGCGCGAAGTGCGGCAAAGGCCTCCGCCGGATCGGTCGCTGCCTTGACGCCCAGTTCGATATGGCGGCCCCACTGCGGATGGTCGACACTGGGCAGGCTGAACACCCTCACACCGGGGAAGCGGGCCTCGATGTCCTCCATCAGCGGCGTCAGGCTGGCTTCCATGGCGCCGAAGACGATGACCGAACGCTCCACGGTGCGTGCACCGCCGTGCAGGTGGGCATAACGCCGGTCCAGCACCCATTCGATCATCGGCCAGGCCATCACCGGAAAGCCCGGCACGAAGTGCACCTGCCCGGCGCTGAAGCCGGCGATCTTGTTGTACGGGTTGGGGATCAGCGTGGCACCGGCCGGAAAGACACCCATGTTCAGCCGGTGCAGGTTGTCGGCGCTGTCGGGCTCGAAGGGCAGGCCTTGTTCGGCCGCCACGTCGCGCATGCGCTCCAGGATCAGGGCCTTGGCCTCGGGGTGCAGTTCGAGCGCCACGCCCAGCGCTGCCGCAGCGCACTGGCGCGTGTGGTCGTCGGGGGTGGCACCGATGCCGCCGGTGCAGAACACCAGGTCGTCGCCGGCGAAGGCATCGCGCAGCGCCTGCGTGATGCGCGGCCGGTCGTCGCCCACGTAGCGCGCCCACGAAAGCGCCAGCCCGCGCACAGACAGCAGTTCGATGACCTTGGCCAGGTGTTTGTCCTGGCGCTTGCCGGAGAGGATCTCGTCGCCGACGATGATCAGGCCGACCTCCATGTGCCGGGGTTGGGAGGGCGCTTCAGTGGTCACGGTCGCCGCCGAGAATGCCGCCGAGCAGCCCGCCGCCGGCCACCAGGCCGCCGAGCGAGGCCTCCTCGCGGCGGCCGCCGCCGGTCTGCGGTGCGGCGGCGAAGACGCGCGACGCCAGACGCGAGAACGGCAGGCTCTGCAGCCACACCGTGCCGGGGCCGGTGACCTTGGCGAAGAACAGGCCCTCGCCGCCGAACAGCGCTGTCTTGATCTTGCCGACGTACTGCACCTCGAAGTTGATGCCGCTGGTGAAGGCCACCACGCACCCGGTGTCGATGAACAGCGTCTGCCCGGGCTGCAGCTCGCGCCTCTCCACGGTGCCGCCGGCATGCACGAAGGCCAGGCCGTCGCCTTCGAGCTTCTGCATGATGAAGCCCTCGCCGCCGAAGAAACCCGCCGACAGCCGCTGCTGGAAGTGGATGCCCAGCGAGACGCCGCGCGCGGCGCACAGGAAGGCGTCCTTCTGGCAGATGAGCAGGCCGCCGAACTGGCGCAGGTCCATCGGCAGGATCTTGCCCGGGTAGGGCGCAGCGAAGGCCACGCGCTGCCTCTGGCGCGCGTTGTTGGTGTAGACGGTGGTGAACAGCGACTCGCCCGTGACCAGCCGCTTGCCCGCGCCGAGCAGCTTGCCGAACAGGCCGCCCTGCTGTGCGCTGCCGTCGCCGAAGACGGTGTCCATGCCGATGCCGGCGTCCATGAACATCATGCTGCCCGCCTCGCCCACCGCAGCCTCGCCCGGGTCGAGCTCGACCTCGACGAACTGCATCTCCGCGCCCTTGATCTCGTAGTCCACCACGTCCATGCCCATCGTTCACCTCGCTCGGTCCATGCCTCTGGCCGCGATCGTACCCAAGCCGTCACTGCCGACCTGGCACGGGGTTGGACCCAAGGGCTGGCGCGCTTGCCAAAGACGAGACGCTGGGAGGATCGGCCCCGCAGGCCAGCTAGAAGCCGACGCGCAGCGTGAGCCTGAAGTTGCGCGGCTCGGCCGCGTGCACATGCCTGTCCTCGACGCCCGCCGCCTCGCCCGCCACACGGGACTCGTAGAAATACTGGATGTCGTTGACCTCGCGGTCCAGCAGGTTGAAGACATCCAGCGTGAGCTCGGCGTCGCGGCCGAATCGCCAGCCCAGGCGCAGGTTGGTCGTCAGCGACGACAGGGAGCGCACGCTGTTGTCCTCGATCAGCGCGCCGGTGCCCAGGTAGCGCCACTGCAGGCTGGCCGACCAGGGCCCCAGGTCGCGCACGGTCAGGCCCACTGAGGCCACTTCGTCCACGGCATTGGGGATGCGGTCGCCGTTGTCGAAGCGCGCATGGGTCCAGGCGAAATCGGCGTCCACCAGCAGCCAGGGCATGGGAATCCAGCGGTTGTTCCATTCGACACCGTAGCGTTCGCTGGCCGCGCTGGCCTCGGTGGCGCCGGCGTCGCCGACATAGACGAGCTCCGATTCGAAGTCGAGCTGCCACAACGCGACCGAGCTCTGCAGCCCGGGCAGCGCCTCGGTGCGCAGACCGAGCTCCATGCCGCGCGAGGCCACCAGCGGTGGCACCTTGTCCACTGCGTCGCCGCTCTTGGGGTCGATGGCCGCCGTGGTGCCGCGGGCGTCGTTCCTGTGAAAGCCGCGCCCGGCATTGAAGAACAGCTCGGTCTTCTCGAAGGGCCCGGCGATCAGGCTGAGCTTGGGCGACCACTGTGTGTCGCTGGCGCTGCCGCCGTTGGCCGGCAGCGTGAGCGCGTCGACCTCGGCGCGCACGTGGTCGGCACGCAGCCCGGCCACGCCGCGCAGCCAGGGCGCGAGCTGCGCCGCGACCTCGCCATAGACGCCAAGCAGCGTCTCCCGAACCTTGTCTTCCCGCGTCGTGGCCGCGCGCTGGCGGGCCTGCGTATCGAACAGCCCGACATCGATGCGGTCCTGCCGCAGCTGCGCGCCAAAGCTGCTGCGTGCGTCCAGACCGAACAGCGTGTGCCCGAAGGCGTGGCTGGCGTCGGCGCCGTAGACGCTGCGGCTGTCGCGCTGGTTGAACTGGTCGCCGGTGTCCGGCCGTTCCAGCAGGTAGGTGAAGTTCGAATACAGGTCGAGCCGGTAGCGCATGGCGTAGGCCGAGACGAGCGTGGTGCCGGCATCGCCGCGCCGGTGCCATTCGCCCGACAGGCTGTAGCGCGAGGTCGTACCACCGGCCGTGGGGTCGAGCGAGTCGAAGCGGCCGAAGGTCTGACCTATGTAGCTGCCGGCGTCGACGAGGCGCTGCGGGATCTGGTCGGTGGAAGTCCAACTGGCGTCGTAGCCCATCAGGCTGGCGCTGAAGCCTTGCGCTGCGGTGCCGCCACTGAGGGTGAATAGGGCGTTGGTCCGCTGCAGGTCCTCGGGCACCGTCCATGGGCCGTCGTTACGCATCAGCTCGACGGCACCCAGCAGGCTGAGCCCGGGCGCGATCTCGGTCGAGCCGGCACCGACGCCGCGCAGGTAACCGTTCTCGCCCAGCGTGACGCTGGCGAAAGGCGCGTCGAGCCGCGTGCGGTAGACGATATCGGCCGCGCCGGCCGAGGCAAAGTCGCCGCTGTCGGCGAAATACGGCCCCTTGCGGTATTCGATGCGCTGCACCAGTTCGGGCAGCAGGAAATTCAGGTCGGTATAGCCCTGGCCGTGTGCATGCGTGGGCATATTTACCGGCATGCCGGCGATGCGGGTGGCGAAGTCGGTGCCGTGGTCGAGGTTGAAGCCGCGCAGGAAATACTGGTTCGCCTTGCCGTCGCCGGCATGCTGCGTGACGATCATGCCGGGTATGAATTCCAGCACCTCGCCCGGGCGCTGGGCCGGTCGACTTCTCAGCAGCGCGGCTCCGATGACACCCTGCGAAGCGGCGTCGCTGGTGCCGACGGCGTTGTCGTAGTGGCCGGTGATCTCGACCTGCTGGGTCGCGGCCACCAGCGTCGCTTCCTGCGCCGCCAGCCCGCCGCTGGCCACCCAGGCCGCCACGGCCAACATGGCAGGGCGGACATGTTTCTCACGTTTCTTATGATTTGTCATAACCGTACCGACACCTCGAACCCTTCGGTGAAGATGGATCAATGAAGAGCGAACGCTGGATGACTCGGCGCAGCGCGCGCGAGTCAGTCAGGCCGCGGCCACCGCGGGCACCTGGCGCCGCGCCAGCTGCCGCGCCAGCAGGTAGCTGCCGCCAATCACGGCCACGACGACGGCGCCGAAGACGAGTTCCTTGCCGTCGGCCCAGTCTTCGACCCACGGCGAGACCATCTTCGCGGCGCCCAGCGCAGCCACCAGCAGGCTCACGCTCGACACCGCCAGGCTCATGACGCGCGAGGCGATGACGGCGAGCTGGTCACTGCGCGCGATCAGGCGCGAGATCCACAGGCCGTTGATGCCGTCGGTGACGAGCATGCCCAGCACGAACAGCGCGCCCAGGAAGACCGAATGTTCGACACCGCCGAACTGGGTGGCCGTCAGGGCGAACAGCGCCGACTGGCTGACGGTATCGAACGACAGCGCGAACAGCGCCCCCACCAGCGCCACGGCGCCTGGCCGTCGGGCGTGGTTCAGGCGGCCGAGGAAGCGGCCCTTCAGCCCCACGGGCGACACCACCTGCCCCGGTTCGGCGGCGAGCACGGCGCGCAGGTTGACGATGCCCAAAGCGGTGAGGAAGGCAATCGAGATCCAGGCGCCGAGCGAGTCCAGCCACAGGGGCGGCTCCCAGCGTTCGCTGGCCAGGCCGATGGCCAGCGCGATGGCCATCACCACCGCGCCGTGGCCCAGCGAGAACAGCGCACCGCAGTAGCGCGCGAACGGCCGGCCGTGGCGCGCATTGAAGCGCGTCAGGCCGTCGATGGTGGCCAGGTGGTCAGCGTCGAAGCCGTGTTTCAGGCCGAGCAGAAAGACGATGGCGCACAGGGCGCTCCAGTCGGCGGGCAGGTCGTGCATGGCGGTTCCCACGAGAGCAGCAAAACCGGCGAAGGCGCAAGGTCCGTCTTCGCGTTCGTATGACAAGTCTGCAAGTGTTCATACGTCGGACTCTGTCGTGTTGACGTGGATCAACGGAAACCCTCGCCGCGCGCCGGCATCGCGTCGGGTGGCGCGCGTTCCAGGCGGCGCCCTGAACACCGGGCCTCGGGGCGGCGCCCTCAGTGCCGCGGTTTCAGGTGCCGGTGCACGGTGCCGTCGGCATGCCGGTGTTCATGCGCCGTGTCGGCAACGATCAGGTTCAGCGCGCCGTGGCGCACGCCGCGCTCGGCGATCACGCTGTCGGCAAAACGCCGCACGGCCTGTGCCGGGCCGCGCAGGATCACGGTTTCGATGCAGTGCTCGTGGTCCAGGTGGGCGTGCATGGCCGAGACCGTAAGGTCGTGGTGCTCGTGCTGCAGCGACATCAGTCGCTCGGCCAGTTCGTGCTCGTGGTGGTTGTAGACGTAGGACAAGGTGGCCACGCAGGCCGTCTTCGGGTTCGCCGTCTCGCGCTGGCGGTCGAGCTGCGTGCGCAGCAGGTCGCGCACGGCCTCGCTGCGGTTGCCGTAGCCGCGCTGTGCGATCAGGCGGTCGAACTCCTGCGCCAGCGCATCGTCGAGCGAGATCGTGAATCGTTGCATCGTGGGCCTCCTGCACGAACATTTTGCGGCACGCTCGCGCCCCCGGTTCGATCCGGCTCCGGCGCCCGCCGCGGCAGCGGCCGGTTAGGAGGTTGCGCCTAAGGAGCGTGCCATGCCTGCTCCTAGAATCTTTTCGAGCAACGGAGAGACTCGATGTCCCCAGCAGAAATCCTGGCCCAGTACGGCCCGCGCGAGGCGATGGAGTACGACGTGGTGATCGTCGGCGCCGGGCCGGCCGGCCTGGCCACCGCCATCCGGCTGAAGCAGATCGACGGCAGTCTTTCCGTGGTGGTGCTGGAAAAAGGCTCCGAGCCCGGCGCCCACATCATCAGCGGCGCGGTGATGGACCCGCGCGCGATCAACGAATTGCTGCCCGACTGGCAGGCGCAAGGGGCGCCGCTGAACCAGCCGGTCACCGCCGACGAGGTGCTGTTTCTCGACGCCAAGGGTGCCCGCCGCGTGCCGCAGGCCTTCATCCCCGAAGCGCTGGACAACCACGGCAACTACGTCATCAGCCTGGGGGCGCTGGTGCGCTGGATGGCCACGCAGGCCGAGGCGCTGGGCGTGGAGATCTTTCCCGGTTTTGCCGCCGCCGAGGTGCTGTACGCCGACAACGGCGCGGTGCGCGGCGTAGCCACGGGCAACCTCGGCATCGGCAAGGACGGCGAGCCGCACGAAGGCTTCCAGCTCGGCATGGAACTGCTGGGCAAATACACCGTCTTCGCCGAGGGCGCGCGCGGCCACCTGGGCAAGCAGCTGATCGCGAAATTCGACCTCGCCGCCGGGCGCGACCCGCAGACCTACGCCCTGGGCATCAAGGAGCTGTGGGAACTGGACCCCGCCAAGGCCCGGCCGGGCCTGGTGGTGCACACCGCCGGCTGGCCGATGGACGAACACAGCTACGGCGGTGGTTTCCTCTACCACCTGGAGGGCGGTCTCGCCACGCTGGGCCTGGTCACCGGCCTGGACTACCAGAATCCCTGGATCAGCCCCTTCGAGGAGATGCAGCGCTGGAAGACGCACCCTTCCATCCGCGTCCACCTGGAAGGTGGCAAGCGGGTGGGCTACGGCGCGCGCGCCATCGCCGCCGGCGGCCTGAATGCGCTGCCCAAGCTGGTGTTCCCCGGCGGTGCGCTGGTGGGCTGCGACGCCGGCACGCTGAATGCGGCTCGCATCAAAGGCAGCCACGCGGCCATCAAGAGCGGCGCGCTGGCCGCCGAAGCGATTGCCGAAGCGCTGCAAGCGGGGCGCGCTGGCGACGAGGTCACGGCCTACCCGCAAGCCTTCGAGAAGAGCTGGCTGCACGACGAACTGAAGGCCGCGCGCAACTTCAAGGCCTGGTTCAAGAAAGGCAACACCGTCGGCACGGTGATGGCCGGCGTGGAGCAATGGCTGCTGCCCAAGCTGGGCATGAAGAGCCCGCCGTGGACGCTGCGCAACCGCACGCCCGACCACGCGCGGCTGCATGCCGCTTCACAGGTGGCGCCGATCCACTACCCCAAGCCCGACGGCGTGCTGACCTTCGACCGGTTGTCGTCGGTGTTCATGAGCAACACCAACCACGAGGAGAACCAGCCCGCGCACCTGACGCTGAAAAACGCTTCAGTGCCGGTGGCGGTGAACCTGGACAGATTTGCCGGCCCCGAGAGCCGCTACTGCCCGGCCGGCGTGTACGAATTCGTACCGGCCGAAGGCGGCGGGGAAAAGCTGCAGATCAACGCCCAGAACTGCGTGCACTGCAAGACCTGCGACATCAAGGACCCGACGCAGAATATCGTGTGGGTCACGCCCGAGGGCGGTGGCGGGCCAAATTACGCGGGCATGTGAGCGCAGCGAATCCGCCCGTGCCGGACGATGCTCGCCGGGCTGTGAGCGCAGCGCACAGCGGGGTTCATTGCCGATCTTGCCGCTGCGAACGACGCAACTCGCGCAGCATGAACAGGTACAGCGCCTCCACCTTCTCGCGCGCCCACGGCGTCTTGCGCAGGAATTTCAGGCTCGAGGCCACGCTGGGCTCGCTGGTGAAGCACCGCAGCGGAATCCTCTCGCCCAGCCCAGGCCAGCCGTAGTGGGCCACCAATGCAATGACGACGGCCTCCAGCGTCAGCCCGTGCAGCGGGTTGCGCGGCTGACTCGGTGGCGGCGCCGCGGGTGGCGAAGTCATGTCGCTCATATCGCGATTCTGGCCGCACACGCCGCACGCGCCGCAAACGCCGCAAAGGCCGCGCCGCCGCACCGCGACCCCGCGGCGGCGGGTGAAGACGCTCGCCCTGGTTGCCGCTGATGCAGCAGATCGACTTCCCCTTGCGCGGCGAGTACATCACGCTCGACGCCTTGCTCAAGGCCACCGGGCTGGCACCCAGCGGCGGCATGGCCAAGGCCATGGTGGCCGACGGGCGCGTGCAGGTGAACGGTCAGGTGGAACTGCGCAAGACCTGCAAGATCCGCGCGGGCCAGGTGGTGGCGCTCGCCGGCGTGCGCGTGCGCTTGGTGGCGGCACCACCCCACCCCTGACGGCGACCCGCACGGCTCACGGGCTGTGCCGACCGGCTCATCGCGCCCCGCCGCGCTCCATCTGCGCCAGCGCCAGCGCCATCACCGCGCGCTGCACGCCGCCCGCCCCCACCGGGATGCCTTGCACGCGCAGCGCCGCCTCCACCACGGCCAGGCAGCCCAGCACGCCGGCCGGGTTCTGGTCGCCCAGGTGGCCGATGCGAAATCCGCGCCCGTGCAACGGCCCCAGGGCGCCGGCAAAGGCGACCTGGAAGTCCTCGCGCGCCACGGCACGCAGGGCGTCGACATCGGTGCCCGGCGGTACGGTGATCGTGGTCACCGCCGCCGAGCGGCTGGCCGGCTCGCGGGCGAAGAAATCCAGCGCCCCGCCCTCGCGCCAGCCGTCCACGGCCGCGTGCACCAGGCCGGACAGTTGGCGGTGACGCGCCAGCACGTTCGGCAGCCCCTCGCGGTGCAGCAGCCCCAGCGCCGCCTGCAGCCCGGCCATGAGGTTCTGTGGTGGCGTGCCGCAAAATTTGCGGTACGAAAGCTCGCTCTTGCGCAGCACGAAGTCCCAGTAGACGCGCGGCGCAGGGTTGCGCAGCGCCGCCGCGAAGGCGGCTGCGTTGACGGCCACGAAGCCCACGCCCGGCGGGCACATGAGCCCCTTCTGCGAGGCGCCCACGGCGACGTCGGCGCGCAGAGCATCCATGTCGAAAGGCTCGGCGGCCAGCGAGGCCACCACGTCCACGACGAACAGTGCCGGGTGGTCGGCGGCGTCGATCGCCGCACGAATGGCCGCCAGGTCGCTGGTGATGCCGCTGGAGGTGTCGGTGTGCACCACGAAGACGGCGGCGATCTCGTGCTGGCGGTCTTCGCGCAACGCCTGCGTCACCGCGGCGGGGTCGATCGGCAGGCCCTCGTGCCAGGGCGTGCGCACGACACGGCGGCCCAGCGCCTCGGTCTGGACGGCCCAGGATTCGGAGAAGTGCCCGGTGCCCGGCACCAGCGCCGCACCGCCCGGCGGAATCAGGTTCTGCACCACGGCCTCCCACACACCATGGCCGTTGGAAGCGTAGAAGAAGACGTCGGCGGCCTCGGTCTGCAGCAATTGCTTCAGGCCTTGCTCGCAAGCCGCGATCACTGCGTCGACACGCGGGTCGCCCATGTCCATGGGCTGCCGGCTCATGGCGTGCAGCACTTCGTCGGGCACGGGCGTGGGGCCGGGCGAGTGCAGGAAGCGGCGGCCGGGGATGCGTGTTGGCATGGTCATACCGCCATCGTAAGCCGCCGCCTGCGGGCACAGGTCGTGCGCAGGTGCAGGCAGGCCCTGTTCATCTTCGGTTGATCATCGACTACGCTTCTCCCAAAATGGGAGGTGAGGCCAAAGTGCGGGTCATTGCCAAGAGCACGTTGAAACGGTTCTGGCAGCAGCCTGGACGCGGTGATGCGCGCAGCCCGCTGGAAAGCTGGCATGAGGAGGCACTCAAGGCCACCTGGACCTCACCGCAGGCGCTGAAGGACCCCTACGCTCATGCCAGCCTGTGCGGCAACAACCGCGTTGTCTTCAACGTCGGCGGCGGCAAGTACCGTCTGGTTGTCGAAATGCAGTACCGCGCCGGAATCGCCTGGGTGAAGTTCATCGGCACCCATGAACAGTACGACAGGATCAACGTGGAGACCGTCAATGACTATTAAGCCGATTCGCACCGACGACGACCTGCGTGCGGCGTTCCGTCGTCTCGAAGGCATCTACCAGGCCGACGAAGGCACAGCACAGGCCGACGAGAGAGACGTGCTCGTGACGCTGATCGAAGCCTACGAGAACCAGCACTACGCGTTTGGTCCGGCGGATCCCGTCGAGGCCATCAAGTTCAGGATGGAGCAGCAAGGGCTGACAGCGCGCGATCTGGAGCCCTACATCGGCCCCAGTGGCCGGGTCTCGGAGGTGCTCAACCGCAAGCGTCCCTTGAGCCTGCGGATGGTCAAGCAACTCCACGACGGCTTGCAGATTCCCTATGAGAGCCTGCTTGCCGGGGCGCGATGAGAAGGCTCAGTCGAGACATCGCGATCGTTCGTCGACGTGACTGCCCTTTCAGGCGGATTTCATGCGTGACGTGAAGGCCTCGACATGAGCAAGCCTTCGACGACGCTGCCTGCCGACGCGGTGCTGAATGTGACCGTGGGCGAGTCCGTCGCCAACAGCCTGGCGCGTGCGGGCGCGGCCATGCAGGCCTTGCAGCAAGGCAAGACACCCCAGCCTCACTTCGGCGTCGGCTTTTCGCAGGTCGGCCAGATGCTCTCGGTTTTCACCCCGAAGCGTTGGGAGTTGATCGCCAGGCTGCGCGAGACGGGGCCGCTCACGACGGCCGAACTGGCACGCCAGCTCCAACGCGACTACAAGAACGTGCATGCCGATGTGGCCGCGCTGGCCGAGTGGCCGGCCGTGGAGCGCGCGGCAGACGGCCGGGTGCACGTGCCCTGGTCCGCGATCGTGGTGGACCTGAAGTTGCCCAAACACCTGGCAGCGTGACGGCGGCGAGTCATCGCCGCAGCCGTTCGACTCTGCGCGGTTAACGCACCGGCCGCACGCCGCTGCGGCACAGGCTCGGCAGTACCGAGCATGCCGTGCTGCACGAAGAACTTGATGATCCTGGGGCCCTAGACGCCATGCGCCGCCGCCAGGTCCGCCATGGTCCTGCCGTCAATGACCTCCTCGCGCAACGCTGCCGCAAAACAGCGGTGGTGAGCGTGGCTCCAATCCAGGTCGTCGCGGCCCGTTCGACGCCGTCAAGCGTCGCGCAGCGCCTGCTCGACCGTGGCCAGCATCAGGCACAGGGTCATGGGCTTGACGGGAGATGCAATGAAGCCGCGCGAGAGGTAGAAGCGCCGCGCCTGTTCCGAAATCGCGTGAACCAGCAACGCGGTCACACCGGCGATCTGGGACGCCTGCAGCGCGCGACGAATAGCGTCGTTCAGCAGCGCCGTGCCGATTCCCTTCTGATGGTGTTCCTCGTGGACAGCCAGGCGGCCCAGCACAAGCACCGGAACCGGGTCGGGCCGATTGCGCTTCAGGGTGGAAGGCGCTTCGGTGTGGCCGATGGCGCCGGCCGCCAGGCAGTAATAGCCGATGACCGCTTCGCCTTCGCAAACGACGTAGGTGCGCGACGACCCGCTGGCCTGATTCCTCATCGCGCGGCGTTTCAGCCAGTCATCGAGCGAGGGCTCGCCGCTGGCGAAATCGGCCAGGTGGTGATGGGCGGCCAGCGGCTGGGGTGCCGAAAGCATCTATGCCGTCAGCGCGCGGTCTTGCCCTTGACCGCGGCCCAGGGTGCACGGGCCTTGAGCGTGCGGCGCAGGCGGTCCGTTGGTGCCGGCGGTTTGTCGAGCATGGCCTGGAAAGCGGCGAAGCTCTTCGCATCGAGCGCAAAGTACGTCTGGTCGAGCAGCACATCCTCGGCCTGTCTGCAGGCGGCATCGAGCATGAATTCCGAGCGGCTGCGGCCCAGTCGCTCCGCGGCCTGATCGATCAGATCGCGCTGGCCCGCCTTGGCTCGGATGCTGATCGTGACGGGTTCCTGGGTCGTGGTCATGGGGTGTCTCGACGCTTCTCGAAAGTATCACAATTTCGTACTGCAAATGTAGCACACTCGACAA
The DNA here is from genome assembly GCA_034522875.1 of Rubrivivax sp. Taxonomy (GTDB): domain Bacteria; phylum Pseudomonadota; class Gammaproteobacteria; order Burkholderiales; family Burkholderiaceae_C; genus Rubrivivax. The sequence goes on from JAXHKY010000003.1 coordinate 367,213, forward strand.
TGACCGCCCACCGCCAGCCAGCGCCGCCAGCCAGCACCGCCAACCTCAGCGCCAGTCAGGCTTGCGCTTCTCGATGAACGCCTGCACGCCTTCCAGCGCCGAGCCGTCCATCATGTTGCGGGCCATGGTGTGGCCAGCGTCTTCGTAGGCGGCTTCGACGCCAGTCTCCAGCTGGCGGTAGAACAGCGCCTTGCCTAAAGCGAGCGCCACGCGCGGCTTGGCGGCGATGCGCGTGGCCAGCGCCTCGACTTCGGCGTCCAGTTGGTCGGCTTCGACGACGCGGTTCACCAGCCCCTTCTCCCGCGCCTGCTCGGCGCTGATGAAGTCGCCCGTGACCAGCATCTCGAACGCCGCCTTGCGCCCCAGGTTGCGGCTCAGCGCGACGCTGGGCGTGGCGCAGAACAGGCCCAGGTTGACGCCGCTGACGGCGAACTTCGCTTCGCGCGCCGCCACCGCCAGGTCGCAGGCCGCCACCAGCTGGCAGCCGGCGGCGGTGGCGATGCCGTGCACACGTGCGATCACCGGCTGCGGCAGTTGCTGGATCGTCAGCATCATGCGGCCGCACTGTGCGAACAGCCGCTCGTAGTAGTCCAGCGAAGGCTCGGCGCGCATCTCCTTCAGGTCGTGGCCGGCGCAGAAGGCCTTGCCTTCGGCGCGGATCACCACCACGCGTGCGGTCTCGTCTGCGGCCACGCGGTCCAGCGCCGTCTGCAGCGCTTCGAGCATGGCTTCCGACAGCGAATTGAAAGCCGCCGGGCGGTTCAGCGTCAGGGTGACGATGCCGCGTGCGTCGGCTTCTTGCAGCACCAGGGGTTCGAGTGTGGACATGGTCGGGTGCGCCTCCTGTTCAGTCCTGTTCGGTGGCCATCGGCAGCTTGGCACGCTCTCGCAGCTGGAACTTCTGGATCTTGCCAGTGCTCGTCTTCGGGATGGTCTCGAAGCGGATTTCGCGCGGCACCTTGTAGCCGGCCAGAAGTGTCTTGCAGTGGGCCACCAGGTCGGCCGCCGTCACGGCAGCACCGAACTTGGCCTCGACATAGGCCACCGGCGTCTCGCCCCACTTCGGGTCGGGCCTGGCCACCACGGCGCAGGCCAGCACGGCCGGGTGGCGGTACAGCGCGTCCTCGACCTCGATGGAACTGATATTTTCTCCGCCGCTGATGATGATGTCCTTGCTGCGGTCCTTGATCTTCACGTAGCGGTCGGGCTCGATCACGGCCAGGTCGCCGGTGTGGAACCAGCCGCCGGCAAAGGCCTGGTCGGTGGCCTTGGGGTTCTTCAGGTAGCCCTTCATGACGATATTGCCGCGGAACATGATCTCGCCCATGGTCTGGCCGTCTGCAGGCACCTCGGTCATGGTTTCCGGGTCCATCACCGTCATGCCTTCCTGCAGCACGTAGCGCACGCCCTGGCGGCCGTTCAGCCGCGCCTGCTCCGACAGGCTGGCGCCTGCCCAGCTATCGCGCTTGACGGCCACTGCGGCCGGGCCGTAGACCTCGGTCAGGCCGTACACGTGCGTGAGGTCGAAGCCGATGGCCGCCATGCCTTCGATCATGGACGCCGGCGGCGCGGCGCCGGCCACCATGGCCCGCACACGCTGGGTGATGCCCTGGCGCAGCGCCGGGTCGGCGTTGACGACGAGGTTGTGCACGATCGGCGCCGCGCAGTAGTGGTCGACGCCATGCTCGCGCATCGCGCCCAGGATGGCCGGGGCCTCCACCCGGCGCAGGCAGATGTGCACACCGCCGAGCATGGCCACCGTCCACGGGAAGCACCAGCCGTTGCAGTGGAACATGGGCAGCGTCCACAGGTAGCGGGGAAAGTGCGGCATGGTCCAGGTGGCGGCATTGCACACGGCATTGAGGTAGGCGCCGCGGTGGTGCGTGACCACGCCCTTGGGGTCGCCGGTGGTGCCGCTGGTATAGCTCACGGCAATGGCGTCCCATTCGTCGGCCGGGCCCTCCAGGTGCGCCAGCGGTTCGTGGGCGGCGAGCAGGGCTTCGTAGTCGTGCTGGCCGATGCTTTCGCCGGTGCCGGCATATTCGCTGTCGTTCACGTCGATGACCACCGGGCTGCGGCCATGGTCGGCGCGCAGCAGCCGCAGCGCCTCGGCCATGACCGGCGCAAATTCGCGATCGGTGATCAGCACCTGCGCCTCGCAGTGGTTCATCTGCCAGGCCAGCAGCGGTGCGTCCAGCCGCGTATTCAGGGTGTTGAGAACGGCATTCAGCGCCGGCACGGCGTAATGCGCCTCCACCATCTCCGGCGTATTGGGCAGCATCACGCTGACCGTGCTGCCGCGGCCCACGCCCATGGCACGCAAGGCCGCTGCCAGCCGCGCCGAACGCTCGCGCAACTGCGCCCAATTCAGGCGGCGCGCGCCGTGAATGACGGCCGGCAGGTCGCCGAAGACTTCGGCACTGCGCTCCACAAAGCTCACCGGCGACAAGGCAGCCCAATTGGCGGCGTGGCGGTCCAGCCGGTGGTCGAAGATGGACACGGGCAGCCTCCTTGGTTTGAAGCTGCATGCTACGCTGCTAAAGGCGCCGTGCCCAGGCGTCAGGCGAGCGGCCGGCGCCCGACTACAGCAGCCGCGCGTGCTCCACCTTCACGCAGCGGTCCATCACCGAATCGAGCCCGGCCGCGCGGGCGATGGCGTCGGCCTCGGTGCTGGCCACGCCGAGTTGCTGCCACAGGCACTTGGCGCCAATGGCCACCGCGCTGGCGGCCACCGGCGGCACGTCTTCGGGCCGGCGGAAGACGTCGACCATGTCCACCGGCTCGGGAATGTCCTCCAGCCGCGCATAACAGCGCTCGCCCAGGATGCTCTGGTGGTTCGGGTTGACCGGAATGATGCGGTAGCCCTGTTCCTGCATGTACTTGGCGACGAAATGGCTGGGCCGGTGCCATTCGGGCGAGAGGCCGACCACGGCAATCGTCTTGCAGGTCTGAAGGATGCGGCGCAGGCTGTCGTCGTTCATTCAGCCATGCTACCGCCCGCCACGGCAGGCTTTTAGACGTGTGCGCCAACCGTCGCTGGGCAGCCACGCGGCCAGCGGCCGGCAAGCCTGGCCCGGCAGGCACAGCTCGTAGTCGGCGGTGTAGGTCGACCGCGTAAGCCACAGTTCGGCGTGCTCGAGCCGCACCGGCCGGTATTCGTACCAACCGTTGCGCAGCACGGCGTCGGGGCCCGGCTCCATGCCGGCGGCCGAGCCGCGCACGCGCGACATCACGGCGCGCAGCACGGGTTCGGCGTTGGCCGTGGCGGCGTGCACCTCGTAGTCTTCCTCCCAGCGCACGCGCTCGATGGAATGCGTCCAGGCCAGCGTGAAACGCTGCGTCGCCACGAAGACGGCGGTGTCGTCCACAGCGCCCGGCGCCGCGCCGGCCAGCGCCAGGCAGATGCCGAGTGCGGCCCCGCTCAAGCCTGCCCGGCCACCGTGGTGCGGCCCTGCACGCGGCGGCGCCACAGGTGCCAGGCCAGAAAGGCCGCCGCGGCACCCAGTCCCACCTCGTCGGTCCACGGCAAGGCGACGACCAGGAACGAAGCCGCGACGATGGCCCACACGCGCTCGGCCCAGTTCAGCCGCGTCACGCCGTAGCCGATGGCACCGCAGCCCCACAGCCCGATCGCCACCAGCGCCTTGAAGACGACGAAGATCGTGGCGCCCCAGCTGTCGCCCTGCAGCATGAGCGCCGGCGAATACACCGCCATATAGGGCACGATGAAGCCGGCGATGGCCACGCGCAGCGCCTGCATGCTGATCTTCAGCCCCGTCTCCTTGGCGATCGGGCTGGCCGCGAAGGCCGCCAGCGCCACCGGCGGCGTCAGGTCGGCCATGATGCCGAAATAGAAGACGAACATGTGCGAGACGATGAGCGGCACGCCCAGTTGCAGCAGCACCGGCGCGGCCAGCGAACTGGTGATGATGTAGTTCGGAATGGTGGGGATGCCCATGCCCAGCACCAGGCAGGTGAGCATGGTCAGCAGCAGCGCCAGGAACAGGCTTTTTTCGCCGATGGCGATGATGTGGCCGCCGAATTCGGCCGCCACGCCGGTGAGGTTGATGACACCGATGATCACACCCACCAGCGTGCAGGCAATGGCCACCGGCAGCGCATGGCGCGCACCGTCGGCCAGTGCATTGACGGCCAGCCGCATGGCGCTGCCACCCGTGCGGCGCAGGTGCATCAGCACCACCAGCACGGCGGTGACGACGAAGAAGGTCATGACGCCGAATTCCAGGAAGCCGGCGCAGGCAAAGCCCAGCAGCACCCAGAACAGCACGCGCAGCGGCATGCTGCCCACGCCGCTGAGCAAGGCGGCGCCGAAGATCAGCACCACGGTCAGCGCCAGGCCGATGGTGCCGCTGAACAGCGGCGTATAGCCCGAGAACAGCAGCGCCACCAGCCCCACCAGCGGCAGCAGCAGGTACCAGCGCAGGCGCACCGCCGTCCACGGATTGGGGCAGTCTTCCTTGGCCAGGCCCGTCAGGCCCTTGCGGCCGGCCTCCAGGTGCACCATCCAGAACGCCGTGCAGAAATACAGGATGGCCGGAATGATGGCGGCCTTGCAGACCTCGATATAGGGCACGTTGATCGTCTCGGCCATGATGAAGGCCACCGCCCCCATCACCGGCGGCATGATCTGCCCGCCCATGCTCGACGTGGCCTCCACGCCGCCGGCGAAGGCGCTCGAATAGCCGAAGCGCTTCATGAGCGGAATGGTGAACTGCCCCGTGGTCACCACGTTGGCCACGCCAGAGCCGTTGATGGTGCCCATCAGCCCCGAGGTCACCACGCTTACCTTGGCCGGCCCGCCGCGCGTATGGCCCACGGTGCCCATGGCGAAGTCGTTGAACAGGCTGATCATGCCGGCCTGTTCCAGGAAGGCGCCGAACAGGATGAAGAGAAAAATGTAGGTCGACGACACATAGGCCGGCACGCCGTAGATGCCCTCGGTGCCGAAGGTGAGCGTGCTCACGACCTGGTCGAAGCCGTAGCCGCGGTGCGCCAGCGGGCCCGGCAGGTACTGGCCGAACAAGGCATAGGCCAGGAAGCCCAGGCAGATGGCCGGCAGCGCCCAGCCCATGACGCGGCGGGCGGCCTCGAACACCAGCGCCAGCGTGACCAGGCCGATGACCATGTCGGCCTGCGTCATTTCTCCAGCACGCAACGTGAGGTCGGCCTCGAACACCCAGTGGTAGAAGCTGGCGACGAAGCCCGTCAACCCCAGCGCCCAGGCCAGCGCCGTGAATCGCCGCCGGCCCCAGCTCGGCGGAAACAGCGTGAAGATCATCAGCAGCGCGAAGCCGACGTGGATGGCCCGCACCACCTGGCTGGAGATGGGGCTGAAGGCCGCGGTGACGATCTGGAAGCTGGAAAAGACGATCGCCACCGCGAAGATGGCGCGCGGCAGCGGGTTGTGCGCGGCCTCGGCGGCGGCGGTGTCCGGGGCGGAGGTCGTCATGGGGAGTGCCGGCAGCGGCGGCTGCCGCACCGGCTCACGCAACGCTCACTTCTTCAGCAGGTCGACTTTGCATAGTAGCGTTCAGCGCCCGGATGCAGCGGCACCGGCATGCCCTTGACGGCGTTCTCGCGCTTGATGGCCTTCGCCGCATTGTGCGCGGCGTACATGGTGTCGAGGTTGTCGTACAGCGCCTTGGCCATCTGGCAGGCCAGTTCGTCGGAAACCCCGCTGTGCGTGACCAGGAAGTTGGGGATCACCGCAGTGGCCACGTCGGCGGTCTGCCCTTCGTAGGTGCCGGCGGGAATGACGCCCGGCTGGTAGGCCGCGTCCCCAATCTTGGCCACCGCATCGGCCGGCACCGCCACCACGACGATCTTCACCGAAGTCGCCAGGTCGCGGATGGAAGCCACGCCCAGGCCGGCCGATTGCAGCGTGGCGTCGAGCTGGCGGTTCTTGATGAGTTCCACCGACTCGCCGAAGGGCAGGTACTCGACCTTGGCCAGATCGGCGTAGCTCAGCCCGGCGGCCTTGAAGACGGCACGTGCATTGAGTTCGGTGCCCGACTTGGCGGCGCCCACCGAGACGCGCTTGCCTTTCAGGTCGGCCAGCGTGCGGATGCCCGAGTCGGCATTGGCCACGATCTGGATGTAGTTGCTGTAGGTGGCCGAAAGGCCGCGCAGCTTGTCGAGCTTGGTCTTGAAACCGGCCTCTTCAACGCCCTGCCATGCGTTGGAAAGCGAGTCGGCCAGGGTCAGCGCCAGTTCGCCGCGGCCGGCCTGCAGCAGGTTCAGGTTTTCCGCCGAGGCCTTGGTGACCTGTGCCGTGGCCTTGACATTGGGAATGGCCTTGCCGTAGATCTGCGACAAGGCCACACCCAGCGGGTAGTACACGCCGGCCTGGCCGCCGGTGAGGATATTGACGAACTGCTGCTGCGCCAGGGCCAGCGTGCTGGTCAGGGCCGCGGCGGCGGTGGCGGCGACGGCCACCCAACGGACGATACGCATTGAAAAAGTCTCCTTGAAGGCGAAGGGCTGCGAGAAAGCTGCATACCTTACATGCTGCGCCGCATGGGGCGTATCGGGATTCCCACCGCCCCGGCGGGGCCGGCACGTGCTTTCAGCGCAGAAAGCCGCGCTCCACCAGCAAGGCCTGCAGCCGATCCGAGTCCTGTGCAAAGCGGTCGGGGTCGTATTTGATCTTGCTCGTGTAGTACTGCGCCAGCGACTCGATGCCGTGCTCCTGCCACAGCTGCACCATCTCCGGGCCCATGGCCAGGTAGCGCTCGCGGCCGTGGCGCTCGCGCTCGGCGAAGCGGGTGTCGATGTCGGCCGGCGTCGGCCGCTGGTAGACCTCGTCGTGGATCCAGGCCGCCGGCGGCAGGCGGTCGCGCTGCGCCGGCGCCTCGGCCGGCCAGCCCACCACCAGGCTCGTCACCGGCAGGCAGTTTTCGGGGCACTGCAGGAAATCGGCGATCTGGCGCATGGCGTGCAGCGTGGTGCCCATGTAGCAGATGCCCAGGCCGTGGCTTTCCAGCGCCAGCGCCGCGGTCTGCGCCAGGATGATGGCGTCGAAGGCGGCCACGTGCCAGCTGATGAAGTCGGCAAAGCCCAGGCGCGCGCCGCGCTGCGCCAGCCACTGGCGGGTGCGGAAGGTGTCGGCGCAGAAGGTCAGCACCCAGGGCGCCTGATTCACCATGGGCTGGCCGAAGTGCAGTTCGCACAGTTTCGCCTTGCGCGCGGGGTCATGCGTGCGGATCACCGAGACCATGTTCAGGTTGCCGCTGGAAGACGAGCCGGCGAAGGCTTCGGCCAGCACGGCGTCGAGCCACGTGGGCTCAATGTCGCGCGGGGCGAATTCCCGGATCGAACGGTGGGACTGCATCAGGTGCGACATGGCCTGCGCGGCGGCATCGCGGTCGGCGTGAAGGGTGTCGGTCATGTTCGGGGCTCGCAACGGGGAGAGCGCATCATGCCTTGCCTCCCCGCTCGGCCGTAAGCCCCGGGGCCGCTGCTACACTGGGCTTCGTCAGGAGAGAGCTTCTTCACCGAAGCCGCCGAAGGCGCAGAGGCAAGCCCTCGAACGCTCAGGCAAAAGGACTGACTTTTCTTCCTCACTGGAGAGAGGCTGCATGGCTTGAAGGCCTTGCAACCCACCGAAGGGGCAAGGCCAGCCGCCGGGGCTGACCGAATCTCTCAGGTAAAGCGGACAGCGAGGGCCCCGTGCGCCAACATCGGCGCGCGGCCTGATGCCCTCGAAGGATTCCGCCATGGTCGAGACCCCCCTGCTCCAGACCCCGCTGCACGACCTGCACCTGCGCCTGGGCGCACGCATGGTGCCCTTTGCCGGTTATGCCATGCCGGTGCAATACCCCAGCGGCCTGATCGCCGAGCACCGGCACTGCCGCGAAGCGGCGGCGCTGTTCGACGTTTCGCACATGGGTCAGGTGCGCCTGGTCGGCGCCGACGCCGCCGTGGCGCTGGAAACGCTGGTGCCGGTGGATGTGGTCGACCTCGGCGTGGGTCGGCAGCGCTACGCCTTCTTCACCAATGCCGCCGGCGGCCTGCTCGACGACCTGATGATCGTGCGCCCCGATCCCGGCGGCGTCAGCGAAGATGCGGGCACCGCCTTCGGCGACCTGTTCCTCGTCGTCAACGCCGGTTGCAAGGACGCCGACCTGCGCCACATGCAGTCGTCCATCGGCCACCGCTGCGCCGTCGTACCCATGCCCGAACGCGCGCTGCTGGCGCTGCAGGGTCCACAGGCCGCTGCCGCACTGGCGCGGCTGAACGGCGGCGTGGCACAGCTCGTCTTCATGAGCGGCGGCGTATTCCAACTGGCCGGCGTGCCCTGCTTCGTCACCCGCTCGGGCTATACCGGCGAAGACGGTTTCGAGATCTCGGTGCCGGCCGAACAGGCCACCACGCTGGCCGAGGTCCTGCTGGCCCAGCCCGAAGTCCGACCCGCCGGCCTGGGCGCACGTGACACGCTGCGCCTGGAGGCCGGCCTGTGCCTGTACGGCCACGATATCGATGCGACCACCACCCCGGTCGAAGCCGGGCTCACCTGGGCCATCCAGAAGGTGCGGCGCCCCGGTGGCGCGCGCGCCGGCGGCTACCCGGGCGCGGCGGCGATCGAGGGTCAGCTCGCCGGCGCCCCGCTGCGCAAGCGCGTCGGCCTCGTCGGTCTGGAACGTGTGCCGGTGCGCGAAGGCACGGCCCTCTTCGACGCGCACGGTCACAAGCTGGGCACGGTAACCAGCGGCACGCTGGCGCCCAGCGTCGACCAACCCATTGCCATGGCCTATCTGCCGCTGGACCATGCCCAGGCGCAGCACGAGGTCTACGCCGAAGTGCGCGGCAAGCGCCTGCCGATGCGCGTGACACCCATGCCCTTCCACCCCCACCGTTACCAACGTTGACGCCGTCGACAAATACCCGAGGAGCCTGCCGATGACCACCATGTACACACCCGACCACGAGTGGATCAATATCGAAGACCACGAAGCCGCCGTCGTGGGCATCACGCACCACGCGCAGGAGGCTCTGGGCGACGTGGTCTTCGTCGAACTGCCCGAGGTCGGTCGCACTTACAAGAAGGGCGAGGTCGCCGGCGTCGTCGAGTCGGTGAAGGCCGCGGCCGACCTTTACATGCCGGTCGGCGGCGAGATCATCGAGGTCAACGAGGCCTTGCGCGCCGACCCGTCGCTGGCCAACACGGACCCCCTGGGCAACGGCTGGTTCTTCACCGTGCACGTGAACGACATGGCCGAGTTCGACCAGCTCATGGACCCGCCGGCCTACGACGCGCTGCTGAAGACCCTGTAGACCACGACTGCCCTTGCGCCTGCCTGGAATTCCACGATGCTGATGTCCTCCCTGAAACCCCTGGGCGAGCTGGAAGATGCCGCCGAATTCGTCGCCCGCCACATCGGGCCCGATGCCGTCGACGAACAGCACATGCTGTCGGTCGTGGGCGCGGCGTCACGACGTGCACTCATCGACGCCATCGTGCCGCGCGCCATCGCGCGCAGCCAGGCTATGGCCATTCCGGCGCCGCTGAGCGAGGCGCAGGCGCTGGCCGAACTGCAGCGCATGGCGGCGAAGAACCGGGTGCTGAAGAGCTTCATCGGCCAGGGCTACCACGGCACGTTTACGCCGGGCGTCATCCTGCGCAACATCCTGGAGAACCCGGCCTGGTACACCGCCTACACGCCCTACCAGGCCGAGATCTCGCAGGGCCGCATGGAGGCGCTGGTGAACTTCCAGACCATGGTCTGTGATCTGACCGGCATGGCCATCGCGAACGCTTCCATGCTGGACGAGGCCACCGCCGCGGCCGAAGCCATGACGCTGGCCAAGCGCAGCGTGAAGAACAAGAGTCACACCTTCGTGGTGGCTGGCGACTGCCATCCGCAGACCATCGAGGTTGTCCAGACCCGCGCCGCGCCGCTGGGCCTGCAGGTGGTACTGGCGAATTCCGAAGCCGAATGGGACAGCCTCATCGCCGGCGGCGACTACTTCGCCGCGCTCATCCAGCTGCCCACCACCGACGGCAGCGTGCACGACCTGCGGCACGAGGCGGCACGCATCCACGCCCACCAGGCCGCCTTCATCGTGGCCGCCGACCTGCTGGCGCTGACGCTGATCACGCCGCCGGGCGAACTGGGCGCCGATATCGCCCTGGGCAGCACGCAGCGCTTCGGCGTGCCCATGGGCGGCGGCGGCCCGCACGCGGCGTATCTGGCCTGCCGCGACGAATTCAAGCGCAGCCTGCCCGGCCGCCTGGTGGGCGTGAGCGTGGACGTGCACGGCGCACCCGCCTACCGGCTGGCGCTGCAGACGCGTGAACAGCATATCCGGCGCGAGAAGGCCACCAGCAATATCTGCACGGCGCAGGTGCTGCTGGCGGTGATGGCCAGCATGTATGCCGTGTACCACGGACCTGCCGGCCTGAAGCGCATCGCGCAGCGCGTGGCCAGCTACACCGCGGTGCTGGCGCAGGGCCTGCGCGACCTGGGTGTGGCCGTGCGCAGCGAAACGGCCTTCGACGCCATCGTCATCGACACTGGCGCAGACACGGCGGCCATCGCCGCGCGGGCGGTTGCCGCAGGCATGAACCTGCGCCGCTTCCCCGAGTGGGGCGACACGATGATCGGCATCAACCTGGACGAGACCACCACGCGCGAAGACATCGTTGCGCTGTGGCGCTTGTTCGCCCGCCCCGGTCAGGCGCTGCCCGATATGGCCGCGTTCGAGAAGGGCGTGCAGCCGATGATCCCGGAGACGATGCGTCGCACCAGCGCCTACCTCACGCACCCGGTATTCAACACGCACCACAGCGAAACGGAAATGCTGCGCTACATCCGGTCCTTGAGCGACAAGGACCTGGCGCTGGACCGCAGCATGATCCCGCTGGGCTCATGCACGATGAAGCTCAACGCCACCAGCGAGATGATCCCCATCACCTGGCCGGAATTCGCGCAGGTGCACCCGTTCGCGCCGCGCGACCAGCTGGCAGGGTATGGGGAACTGAACGACCAGCTCTGCGCCTGGCTGGCGCAGGCCACGGGTTATGCCGGCGTGAGCCTGCAGCCCAACGCCGGCAGCCAGGGTGAATATGCCGGGTTGCTGGTGATCCGCGCCTGGCACGCGTCGCGCGGCGAGGGCCACCGCACCATCTGCCTCATCCCCGAGTCGGCGCACGGCACCAATCCGGCCAGCGCGATGATGGCGGGCATGAGCGTGGTGGTAGTGAAGTGTGACGACATGGGCAACGTCGACATGGACGACCTGCAGGCGCAGTGCGACAAGCACAGCGCGAATCTGGCCGCGGTGATGATCACCTACCCCAGCACGCATGGCGTGTTCGAGGTGCGCGTGAAGGAACTGTGCGCGCTGGTGCACCGCCATGGCGGGCGCGTCTACGTCGACGGCGCCAACATGAACGCCCTGGTGGGGGTATCCGCACCAGGTGAGTTCGGCGGCGACGTCAGCCACCTCAACCTGCACAAGACCTTCTGCATCCCGCACGGCGGCGGCGGCCCCGGCGTGGGACCGGTGGCGGTGGTGGCCGACCTGGTGCCCTTCCTGCCGGCGCACCGCAGTGGAGCGGCGGCGACCCCTGGCGGGGTCGGGGGCCTGGTCGGCGAGCACAGCGTCGGTGCGGTGAGCGCGGCCCCCCTGGGCAATGCCGCGGTGCTGCCGATCAGCTGGATGTACTGCCGCATGATGGGCGCGGACGGCCTGCGCGACGCCACCGAAGTGGCCATCCTTTCGGCCAACTACGTGGCGGCACGTCTGGCCGACCACTACCCGGTGCTCTACAGCGGCGGCAGCGCCACGCTCAAGGGCGGCGGCGTGGCGCACGAATGCATCCTGGACCTGCGGCCGCTGAAGGACCGCAGCGGCATTAGCGCCGAAGACGTGGCCAAGCGACTCATCGACTACGGTTTCCACGCGCCCACGCTCAGTTTCCCGGTCGCCGGCACGCTGATGGTGGAACCCACCGAGAGCGAGCCGCTGGCCGAACTGGACCGTTTCTGCGACGCCATGATCGCCATCCGCGCCGAGATCGCGCGAGTCGAGAGCGGCGAATGGCCGCGCGAGGACAACCCGCTCAAGCATGCGCCGCACACCGCCGCGGCGTTGATGAAGGCCGAATGGACGCACCCCTACAGCCGCGAGCTGGCCGCCTACCCGGTGGCCGGGCTGCGGCGGCAGAAGTACTGGTCGCCGGTGGGCCGGGTGGACAATGTCTGGGGTGACCGCAACCTGTTCTGCAGTTGCGTGCCGCTGAGCGAATACGCTGGCTGACGCCATGGCGGTGTCGGTCTTCGACCTCTTCAAGATCGGCATCCGACCCAGCAGTTCGCACACCGTGGGGCCGATGCGCGCGGCCAGGCTGTTCGCGGCGCGGCTGGCCAACGACGGCATGCTCGAGCGCACGGCGCGCGTGCAGTCTCAGCTCTACGGTTCGCTGGGCGCCACCGGCAAGGGCCACGGCAGCGACAAGGCCGTGCTGCTGGGCCTGGCCGGGCACGAACCCGACACGGTCGACGTCGATGCCGTGCCGGCGCTGCTGGCCGGCATCCGCGGCAGCCGGCGCCTGCCCCTGCTCGGCCGCCACGAGGTGGCCTTCGCCGAGAAGGACGACCTGAGGTTCTTCCGCCGCGAGACCCTGCCCTTCCACGCCAACGGCATGCGCTTCACGGCCTTCGATGCCGCCGGCGTCGAGATCGCCAGCCGCACTTACTACTCGGTGGGAGGTGGCTTCGTCGTCAGCGAAGAAATCGCTGCCGACGGCCGCCGGCAGCGGGCCATCGCACCCGATACCACGGCACTGCCGCACCCCTTCCACAGCGGCGGCGACCTGCTGCGGCTCACGCGGGACCTGGGTTGCAGCATCGCCGAGCTGATGCGCCGCAACGAACGTCACTGGCGCAGCGACGCCGAGATCGACGCCGGCCTGCTGAAGATCTGGCGCGTGATGCAGGACTGCGTGGAGCGCGGCTGCCGCACCGCCGGCGTGCTGCCCGGCGGCTTCAAGGTCAAGCGGCGCGCCAAGGCACTGCGGGAAGCGCTCACGGCGCACCCCGAGCAGGCCCTGCGCGACCCACTGCAGGTGCTGGACTGGATCAACCTGTACGCACTGGCCGTGAACGAGGAAAACGCCGCTGGTGGCCGCGTCGTCACCGCGCCGACCAACGGCGCGGCCGGCATCGTGCCGGCGGTGCTGCATTACTACACCCGCTTCGTCCCCGGGGCCAACGATGCCGGCGTGGTCGACTTCCTGCTCACCGCGGCCGCCATCGGCATCCTGTACAAGGAAAACGCCAGCTTGAGCGGCGCCGAGGTCGGCTGCCAGGGCGAGGTGGGCGTGGCCTGCAGCATGGCCGCCGGTGCCCTGTGCGCGGTGATGGGCGGCACGCCCGAGCAGGCCGAGAATGCCGCCGAGATCGGCATGGAGCACCACCTGGGGCTGACCTGCGACCCGGTGGGCGGGCTGGTGCAGATTCCCTGCATCGAACGCAACGCCATCGCGAGCGTGAAGGCCATCAATGCCGCGCGCATGGCGCTGCGCGGCGACGGCACGCATTTCGTGAGTCTGGACCAGGTGATCAGGACGATGCGCGAGACCGGCGCCGACATGATGACCAAATACAAGGAAACGGCGCGCGGCGGGTTGGCGGTGAATATCGTCGAGTGCTGAGAGCCTGTGAAATATTCCGCCACACCCGCTCGGGCGCGCCGGAATACTTCACAGGCTCCGAGGTGAGGGCGGACCGCGCTGGGCCTGCAGGTGCGTGACGGGTTGCGCAATTGCCGGCCGCCCGCGCGGTGCCACGCCGCGCGGGCACCTGTAGCGCTCAACCTCGGGGCCGGGCAGCCGATATCGCAGTAGAGACGGTGGGCCCCAAGCCGCCACCCCCTGCCGCCGTGCCAGCACCCGCGCCGATGCCCGACACCTTGCCCACCCGCAGCCCGCCTTCGCGCTTCAAGCTCGCCGCGCTCAGTGCCGTCGGCGTGGCCATGGTGGCGCTGCCGCTGTACCAGGTGCTGCGTTACCAGGGTGCCGAACTGCAGGCGGCAATGGAAGAACAGGCCGGACTCGACCCGGTGGTGCGGTCGGTGGCGGTGCAGCGCAGCCTGTTGGTGCACCGCGACGTGGCCGGCCGCGTGCTGCGCGGCCAGGCCGCGCTGGAGGCCGAGCGGCGTTTGCGCCAGGATGACGTGGACGAGCGCGTGGCGCAGCTCGCCGGCGCGCTGGTGGTGGTGGCCACCGACCGCGCCGTGGAGGAGTCCAATGCGCTGCGTGAAGACTGGGCGCGGCTGGCGCGGCAGATCCAGCGACGCCAGGTCAACGCGCCCGAGAGCGATCTCGGTCACCGACTGCTGGTGGAACAGACACTGCAGGTCATCGACCTGGTGGCCGACGCCACGGGGCTGGGCGGCCACCGCGACGCCGGCGCCGCGATGCTGGCTTCGGTGATGACGCGCAGCCTGCCGCGGCTTGCCAACGAGATCGCCGCCCTCGGATCACCCGGGGCCACCGGCCGTCCCGCCGACGAGCGCCAGATGGCCGCCACCGAAGCCGCCCTGGCGCGCAGCCTGGGACGCCTGAACGAGGTGATCGAAAACTCGTCGGTGCCGCGCCCCGCGCTGGCGGCGGCCACGGCCGACGCCGGCGCCGCCGCCGACCGCTATTTCACCCTGCTGCGCGAGCAGCCCGACGCCGACGTTGCGCTCGCCGGCGAGGCCGCACTGCAGGCGCAGTTCAGGCTGCTGGACGCCACGCGCGACGTGCTGGCCGAAGTCCTGACGGGCCGCGTGTCGCAGGCCCGGCAGTCGCGCGACGTGCTGGTGGCGCTGATGGCCGTACTGGCCTTGCTGGCACTGGGACTGGCCCGGCGCGTGCTGACGCAACCCCAGCCGCCGGGACGGCGGTGGCGAGGCGAGACGCCAGCGCCGGCAGACCAGGACCCGGCCCCGGTGCGCAACCCGCTGATCGAACGGCGAAGCGGACAGCCCCGCCCAACCACCAGCGACGGCGAAACCGGCCGCCTGCTGGAGCGCTTGCGCCAGGACGCCCGGCCCAGCGCCAGGCGGCCGCAGCGCGACAGCCATGCAGAGACCCAACCGCCCGACGAAACCTGAGACGCGGGCCGCCCGGCCGTTCAGTTCCGGTCGGCCGGCATCGGCAGCGGCCCCGCTGCGCTGCCGCCCAGCACCGGCGGCGCCAAGGCCTGCAACTTCCTGTCGCGCACCAGGTAGCTGTACAGCACCGGCACCACCACCAGCGTGAGCAGCGTGGACGTGATCAGGCCGCCGATGATGGCGCGGCCCATCGGCGCCTGGATCTCGCCGCCGTCGTTGAGCGCCAGCGCCAGCGGCAGCATGCCGAAGATCATGGCCGCGGTGGTCATGATGATCGGCCGCATGCGCGTCTGCCCGGCCTGCAGCAGCGCTTCGGCTACGCTGGCGCCGGCCTGGCGCGCATGGTTGGCGAAGTCCACCAGCAGGATGGCGTTCTTCGTCACCAGTCCCATCAGCATGACGAGGCCGATCATGCTGAAGATGTTGAGCGTGCTGCGCCACAGCAGCAGCGCCAGCATGACGCCGATCAGCGCCAGCGGCAGGCTGGCCATGATGGCGATCGGCTGCAGAAAACTGCCGAACTGGCTGGCCAGCACGATATAGATGAAGATCACGGCCAGCGCCATGGCGCCGAGCAAGCCGGCGAAGGCCTCGGCCTGCTGCTGCATCTGACCGCCGATATCGAAGCTGTAGCCGGGCGGCAGCGTGGTTTCCTTGATCAGCTTCTGCACGTCGTCGCCCACGTCGCCGGGGCTGCGGTCCTTGACGCCGGCGAAGATGCCTTCGCGGCGCTGCAGGTCCTGGCGCCGGATGTTCTGCGGGTTGTAGATGCGTTCGATCTCGGCCACGCTGGCCAGGGTGATGGGCGTGCCGTCGGCGGCGAAGGCCACCGGCAGCGACTGCAGCTGGTCGACGCGTTCGCGCCGGCCTTCTTCGAGCCGCAGCACCACGTCGACCTGGTTGCCGTCGGGCGTGGTCCAGGTGGTGGCCGCCTCGCCGTTGACATAGGCGCGCAGGCTGCTGGACACCTGGTTGGCGGTGAGCCCCAGTTCGCGCACGGCGCCGGGCTTCAGGCGCACGGCATAGGCCGGCATGCCGGCCTGCACGCTGGTTTCCACGTCCACCGCGCCCGGGATCTTCTTCACCTTCTCGGCGAAGTCTTCCGCCAGCCGCGCCAGGCCTTCGGGGTCGCTGCCCAGGATGGCCACGTAGATGGGTCGGTCGAAGCCCACGCTGGCATCGGTGCCGGGCACCTTGGCGATGGCTTCGCGCATGGCGTCTTCCACCTGCTTCTGCGAACGCCGGCGTTCCTTGCGGTCGACCAGCGCGATATTCAGCCAGGCCTGATTGCGCTGGCCCGGTCCGCCGATCCAGGTGCTGACGTGCTTGACCTCGGGCAGGGCCTGCACGATGGCCTCCACCTGCGCCACCTTGGCGTCGGTGCGCTCCAGGCTGCTGCCCACCGGCATCTTCAGCGCGAGCTGGGTGAAATTCTGGTCGGTCTGGGGCACGAATTCGCTGCCCACCAGCGGCGCCAGCGCCAGCGCCGCCAGGAAGCTGCCGGTGCCGACGGCCATGACCACGCCGCGCGGCGTGAGCGTGGCGCTGCGCCAGCGCCGCGGGCCGGCCTTGGCGCGCCGGCCGTCGGTGCCGAAGCCGTGGCCGTAGACGGGCAGCCCCACGCGCCAGCGGCGGTCCGAAAAGATCCAGCGGATGGCCCGGCCATAGATGGCGTGCAGGGCATCCATCAGCCGGTCGGTGCCACGGATGGCGTGGCCGATGACGGGCAGCGTCTTCAGCCGCGCCGACGGCGGGTCCTGCCACACCGAGCTCAGCATGGGGTCGAGCGTGAAGCTCACGAACAGGCTCACCAGCACCGCCACCACCACGGTGATGCCGAAGGGGTAGAAGAACTTGCCGATGATGCCGCCCATGAAGGCCACCGGCGCGAACACCGCCACGATGGCAAAGGTGGTGGCCATCACCGCCAGGCCGATCTCCTGCGTGCCTTCGCTCGCTGCCGTGCGGTGGTCCTTGCCCATGTGCACGTGGCGCACGATGTTCTCGCGCACCACGATGGCGTCGTCGATGAGCAGGCCGATGCACAGGCTGAGCGCCATCATGGTCATGAAATTCAACGTGAAGCCGAAGGCGTAGACGGCGATGAAGCTGGAAATCACCGCGATCGGCAGCGTCAGGCCGGTGATGATGGTGCTGCGCCAGCTGTGCAGGAACAGGAAGACGATGGCGATGGTGAGCAACGCGCCTTCGATGAGCGTGCTGCGCAGGCCGTCCAGGCTGCCCTTGACCCAGTCGCTGCTGGCGTTGATGAGGCGCAGTTCCACGTCGGGCGGCAGCCGCTGGCGCACTTCCTCCATGGCCATTTTCCACGGCATCACCGGTGGCCACGATATTGGCGTCCTGCTGCTTGAAGACGTTGAAATTGATGGCGCGCTGGCCGTTCACGCGCGCCAGCGAGTCGGGTTCACGCTCGCGTTCGCTGAGCTGCCCCAGGTCGGCCAGCCGCAAGGCCAGGCCGTTGCGGTGCGCCACCACCACGTCGGCAAAGGCCTTGGGGTCGCGCACCCGGCCTTCCACGCGCAGCAGGGTGTCCTGCATGCCGTTGCTGAGCAGGCCCACCGGCTGGTCGGCATTGGCTGCGCGCAGCGCGGCGGCGATCTGCGCCGGCGTCACGGCGTAGGCGCGCAGGCGCAGCGGATCGAGGTCGATGCGCACCTCGCGTTCGGTCAGGCCGTTGATCTCGACGCGCGCCACGCCGTCCACGCGCTGCAGCCGCTTGCCGACCTCGTTCTCGCCCAGGATCGAGAGCTCGCGCGGGCTGCGCGTCGGGCTGAGCAGGGCCAGCGTTACCACCGGCTCGTTGTTGTCGTTGTTCCAGCGCGCCAGCGTCGGCGCACGCGCATCGCGTGGCAGCTGCGACTGCACGGCGGCGACGCGGTCGCGCACGTCCTGCATGGCGCGGTCCATGTCGGCGTCGAGGCCGAACTCGATGCTCAGGTCGGCACGGCCCTCGAAGGCGCGGGCCATGATCTTGCGCACGCCGGCCACGCCGTTGACGGCCTCTTCCAGCGGCTTGAGCACCTCGCGCTCCAGCGCCTCGGGCGTGGCGCCGGGGTATTCCACCTCCATCCAGGCGCCAGGGAAGCTGATGTCGGGCATCTGCTCGACGCCCAGCTTGGCATAGCTGAACAGGCCCAGCACGCACAACGCCACCATGACCATGGCGGCGAAGACCGGGTTGTTGATCGAGACGCGCGTGATCCACATGATGGGCTGGCCCCCCGGCTCACTTCACGGCCGTCGGCGCGGGCGCCGCGGCGGAGGCCACGGCCGGTGATTTGTTCGCCACCACCAGCGCCTTGGCGCCTTCGCGCAGGTTGTCGAAGCGCGCCGCCAGCACCTGGCTCTCGGGTGTCACGCCCTGCAGCACCTCCACCCGCCCCTGCGGCTCGTCGCGCCGGCCCAGGGTGACCGCGCGGCGTGCCAGGGTGCCGTTCTCGATCAGCCAGACATGGTCCTGGCCGGCAGCGGTGCCCACCGCGGCAGCCGGCAGCGTGAGCCGGTCCCGGTCATCGGCGAGCAGGGCGCGGGCCAGGGCATACTGGCCGGCGCGCAGGGTCTCGCCGGGGTTGGCCAGTTCGATGGTCACGCCGATGGACCGCGTGCCCGGCTCGGCCGCCGGGGCGATGCGCGCGATTCGCCCAGCCACCGGCTGCGCCGCGCCTTCCACCTGCACCTGCACCGGCAGCCCGGCCGAGAGGCGGCCGACCTCGTGCGTGCCCACGCTGCCGGCCAGTTCCAGCCGCGCCAGGTCGACGATGGTCAGCACCGGCTGCTCCACGGCCACCTTCTCGCCCGGCAGGGCGTGGCGCTTGGCCACGATGCCGGCTATCGGCGTCACCAGCGTGGCGTCGCGCAGTCCGACGCGCATCGTGTCCAGCGCCGCCTGCGCGGCGTGCAGGGCGGCAAGGGCCGTGTCCACCGCGGCACGCGAATTCTCCAGCGCGATCGGGCTGATGAACTGCTGCGCCGCCAGCCGTTCATTGCTGGCATGGGTGCGCTCGGCCTGCGCCAGGGTGGCCCGTGCCGACGCCAGATTGGCGCTGCGCTCGGCCACGCGGCTGCTCGTCTCGGCCATGTCGATGCGGCCGAGCGCCTGACCCGGCCTGCACCCGGTGGCCTTCGGCCACGTGGAGTGCCACCAGCGTGCCGCCAGGCCTTGGCGCGCAGTACCGAGGTCTGCGGCGCCACCAGCGGACCGGAGAATTCCACCGCTTGCGGCATGCGCGCCAGCACCGGCTGCACCACCTCGCGCGGAACGAATTCCAGCGGCGGGTCGGGCTTCTTGTCCTTCTTGCCACCCTTGCCGGCCGTCGCCTCGCTCCGGGCTGCGGCCAGCCCGTCCGGTCCCGGCAGCACGCCGGTCCACAGGGCCACGCCGGCGCCCGCCAGCAAGACCAGCGCCGTGCCCCCGACCAGCCACTTCTTGTTCATCGCACCAGCCTCCGGCCGTTCTGCACGCTCGTCGTGCGAACGGTGGGAGTGTCGGCGATCCCGCGCCGCTTGTGGACCGCTTGCGACGAAGTGCGACCAGCGGCCGACGAAGTGCAGGCGCAGCCGGCCCGGCCGTCAGGCCGGCATCGCCGTGGCCCGCTCCTGCCGCACCCAGGCCTCGTAGTCGGCGGCCTCCAGCGGCCGCGCATAGAGGAAACCCTGGCCGCGGTCGCACTCCAGCGCCAGCATCAGCGCCGCCTGGCCCTCGGTCTCGATGCCTTCGGCCACCGTGGTCATGCCCAGGGCGCGGGCGACGCGGATGGTGGCCTCGATGAGCACGCGGTGGTATTCCACCGTCTCGGCGTGGCGCACGAAGGATCGGTCCACCTTCACCGTGTCCACCGGCATCTGGTGCAGGCAGGCCAGCGACGAATAGCCGGTGCCGAAGTCGTCCAGCGCCAGTTTCACGCCCAGCGACTTGAGCCCGCGCAGCGTGGCCTGCACCTGCTCGTCCTGCGCGGCCAGGCTCTCGGTGATCTCCAGCTGCAGTTGCTCCGGGCGCATGGCGGCTTCCTGCAGCATGTCGCGCACCTCGTGCACTAGGTCGCCGCGCTTGAGCTGCGCCCGCGACAGGTTCACCGCCAGGTGCCGCGGCGCCAGCGCGCCGAGTTCGCTGTGCCAGCGCGCGAAGTGCAGGCAGGCAGTGCGCAACACGAAGGAGCCCACGGCGTCGATGAGGCCGGATTCCTCGGCGATGCCGATGAATTCCACCGGCGGCACCAGTCCGCGGGTCGGGTGGCGCCAGCGCACCAGTGCTTCCACGCCCACGGGCAAGCGCGTCGCCAGGTCCACCACGGGCTGGTAGATGACGAACAGTTCGTCTTCCTTCAAGGCGCGACGCAGGTCGGATTCCACCGCCAGCGCGCGCACCACGCGCTCGTGCATGGAATCGTCGAACAGCACCCAGCGGCCGCGACCGGCGCGCTTGGCCTCGTACATGGCGGTGTCGGCGTTGCGCAGCACCTCGTCGGCCGTGGCATTGCTGCCGACGGCCAGCACGACGCCCAGGCTGACGCCGGACTGCACCGGCGTCGAACCCAGCAGGTAGGGCTCGGACAGGTCCGCCAACAGCCGGTCGGCGATGACGGCCACGGTTTGTTCGTCGCTGACGCCGTCCAGCACGACGACGAATTCGTCGCCGCCGATGCGGGCCGCCACGTGCGACGAATCGTCACGATGCGACGCGTCACCCGCTCGCGACGCATCTTCCAGGCGCGCCACGGCGTCGCCCGGCCGCAAGGCCTGCAGCAGGCGCGACGCCACCTGGCGCAGCAGTTCGTCGCCGGCGCCGTGGCCAAGGGTGTCGTTCACCTGCTTGAAGCGGTCGAAGTCCATGAACAGCACCGCGAAGCCGTAGCCCGGGTGGCGGCGGCCGTGGTCGATGGCACGCTGCAGCCGCTCCATCACCACCGCGCGGTTGGGCAGGTGCGTCAGCCCATCGGTGCGCGCGCTGCTGGTCAGCCGCTCGTTGAGCCGCCGGCTTTCGGTGGCGTCGCCGAAGCACGACAGCACGCCGCTGATCTGGCCCTGGGCGTCGAACAGCGGTTCGGTGTTCAGCAGCAGCCAGCGCAGTTCGCCTTGCGGCGTGCGGATGCCGACGGTCTGGTTGCGCAGCGGCTGGCCGCTGGCCAGCGTGCGTGTGACGGGAAGATCCTGGGCCGGATAGTCGCTGCCGTCCTCGCGCAGCGCGCGCCAGCCCGGGTCGAAGGCATCGCGGCCCAGCAGCTCGGCCAGCGGGCGGCCGAGCAACTGTTCGGCGGCACGGTTGGCCTCGACGATCTCGCCCTTGGAAGCGTGCACCAACACGCCCGCCGGCAGACCTTTCCACAGCGCCTGCAGCTTGCTCTGCTGCTGCACGCGGCCGGTGACGTCGGTGGCCACGCGCACGAAGCCCGAAAGTTCGCCGTCGTCGCCGTGCAGCGGGCGCACGTCCACGTCGAGCCACAGGTCGCGGCCGTCACGCGAGCGGTGCAGCCACTCGTGGCGCACGCCGCGGCCGCGTTGGACGGCCTGCTGCACACGTGCCAGCGCTTCGGTGTCGGCGTGCGGGCTGGCCAGCAGTTCGCCAGGCCGCTGACCCCGGGCTTCGGTCAGCGGCCAGCCGGCCACGCGGGCGAAGGCGTCGTTGACCCACACGATGCGATCGTCCGGGTCGGTGATGAGCACCAGCGCCGTGGTGTGCTCGGCCACCAGCGCCAGCCGCTGCAATTCGGCGGCCTGTTCCTGCAGTCGGGCCGCCTGCCGGCGCATGGCACGCGCCGTGGGTTGCAGCAGCACCAGGCCCAGCAACAGCAGGAAGGCCGCGCCGAGCAGCAGCCCCAGCAGGTCTTCGTTCTGGTGGCGCGCGTTGTGGCGGCCGGCCTCCGCACGCAAGGCCAAGTCCAGCCGATGCGCGGCCGCCCCCGCCGGCGTGTTTTCGGCCTGGACGGCGAGCATGGCGGGCAGCAGGTTGGCGCCGTCCCCGGCCTCGGTCTGACGCAGCAACTCACGACTGCGGCGCCACAGACGTTCGCTCGCTGCTTGCCAGGCCTGCCAGGCCTGCGTCGCCGCCGTGCCATGCCCGGCGTCCAGGAGCCGCTGGCGGGACAGCCGCTCGTTCAGCGCGGTGGCCTCTTCCGCGGCCGTGTCGAGCGCGGCCAGCAGCGACCTGGCATGTTGTCGACGCCCGGCCGCGTCGGCGGCAACGAGTGCCGCCAGGCGGCCGATCTGCTGCGCGTGGGCACGTTGGGCGCTGACGGCTTCGATCAACTCTGCGTTGGCGTCCAGCACGTTGTGCGTGCGCAGCAGATGCCAGCCATGGGCCACCAGCCCCAGCGCCAGCACGGCAGAGGTCAGGACAACGAGCAGCGCACGCCAGCGGTAGGCCTGGCTGGCGGCCGCTTCGGCTGGGCCGCGCTTCGCGCGCGGCAACAAGGGCGTCTCGGGCGCAGCGGCTTCGGCCATGGGTTGCGAACAGTCCTCGAGCACGGCTCGGGCAACTTGCCGCGGGCCTGATCGAAGGGTTATGCCCGCGCGCGCCGCAGATGTAGGCCGCTGCGCGGTCGCTCGACTTCGCCTGTAGCCGCCGCGCCATGCACGTGCGCGCAGATCCAGGCCGCCAGCCCGCAGCCTGCAGCGGCGCCAGAACAGCGGCGAAGTCCAGCCGCGATATCCAGCCAGCCGCCGCCCACGCCGCCCAGCACCCCGGCAGTCCGTAGACCCAGTACCGGAATACAAGGCCTGCCCGCGGCCGCGCAGCCGGCCGGGAAGAAGCGCTGCACCAGCATCATGCAGGCCGTGTGGTCGCAGCGAAGTCACGGCATGCAACGCCTGCGCCAGCACCAGCACCAGAAGTGAATGGCCGGCCCCGGCCACGGCAACGAAGCGCAGCGTGGTCACCAGCGCCACCAGTTGGAGCCAGCGCGGCGGCGCCAGCCATGCCGACAGCCGGCCCTGCATCCAGAAGAAGGCGATCTCTGCCGCGATCGCCACCGCCCACAGCGCGCCCACCGCCGGTTTGCCGTAGCCCAGCGACACCAGGTACAGCGAGAAGAAGGCGTACAGGCTGGTGTGCGCCAGCACGGTGAAGAAGATGGAGCCAAGACCAGGGCCACCTCGGGCCGGCGCAGCAGCGGCAGAACCGGCGGCGCGGCGCGCGTCGTGCACAAGCGCATCGTCGCGCGTAACCGGCAGGCGCGGCGCGGCGGCGGCGTGAGCCGTTGACGGCGAGCACGAAGACCGGAAAGGCACCGATGCCGAAGCATTCGAGCAAGGCGCCGCAGGCCGTGGAGCAGCGAGGTGATGAAACCGACCGAGCCCCACAGCCGCACGCGGCCGTAGCACGCGGCATCGACGAAGCCGCCCCCCGTGCTGAGAAGGTGCGCCAGCATCGCCTCGGTGCGAGGGGATGACGCCGCCATTGGCCGCGAACAGCAGCGCCGTGACCACGGCCACCGGCCACCGCCTCGCGCACGCCGAGCAAACCGGCGGCGGCCAGCAGCGAAGCCGCCGCCGCGAATGCGCAGACGAGCTCGACGAGCGCGCCGCTATGGTCACCGAACCAGCCCCAGGCATCGGCCCGAGCACACGCGTCCAGCTTCTGCCGGCGGCGATCGCGCCGATGACCAGCATGGAATAGCCCAGCGACTGGAACCACAGCGGCGCGTACGGTATGAACAGCCCGATGGTCGCGAATTAGATGAACAACAGCGCGGCGAAGCCGCGGCAGCGGTGGCTCGACGCGGTACCGCCGCCGACACCTGCGGCGGCACCACGTCGGCCGCCCGAGGCGCGTGCACCCGCTGCGCCAGGTCCAGCCTCAAGGTGCCGCCGCGGGCAGCGCCGGCAGCTCGGCAACTGCCACGTCGCCGCACTGCACGCGGTGGCGCAGCAGGTGGTCCATCACCACCAGCGCCAGCATGGCCTCGGCGATGGGCCATCGCGCAGATGCCCACGCAGGGGTCGTGGCGGCCATGGGTTTCCACCGTCGTCGGCGCGACGGCGCGGTCGATCGAGCCGCGCGGCAGGCGGATCGAGCTGGAGGGCTTGGTGCGATGCGCACCACCGGGTCCTGCCAGTGGAGATGCCGCCGAGCACGCCGCCGGAGCGGCTGCCGCGGAAGCCCTCGGGCTGAGGTCGTCGCCATGCACGCTGCCGCGCTGGGTGACGACGCAGAAGCCGCTGCCGATCTCGACCCCCTTGACCGCATTGATGCCCATCATCGCGTACGCGATATCGGCGTCGAGCTTGTCGAACAGCGGCTCACCCAGGCCCACCGGCATGCCATGGGCACGGACCTCGATGCGCGCGCGCAGGAGTCGCCGGCGCGGCGCAATGCGTCCATGTGCGCTTCCAAGCGCGGCCACGATGCTGGCATTGGCGGCGAAGAAGCGGGTTGTGCGCAATGTGCTCGGCGCTCTCGAACGGGATCTCGATCTCGCCCAGAGCGCTCTCATCCAGCCGCTGAAGGTGGTGCGTGGCGTTCGCGCGGCAGCCCTTGCGCGCCACCGCGCCAGCGCCGACCCCATCGGCGCAGTTCAGGCGCGCCGACGATCGGCCACCCCCACGCGGTCGCGCAAGCCGTATTTGCGCAAGTGGGTGTAGTCGGCGTGCCCGGGCGGAAGGTGTCGAGCAGGTTG
>JAXHKY010000004.1:0-113658 GCA_034522875.1 Rubrivivax sp.
GCCGGTGATGCGGTCGCCCGGTACCACCGCGCCCACGCCTTCGGGGGTGCCGGTGTAGATCAGGTCGCCGGGCTGCAGGTGATAGAAGAGCGACAGGTCGGCGATGATCTCGCGCACGTTCCAGATCAGCTTGTCCACGTCGGACTTCTGCTTGGTGGCGCCATTGACAGCCAGTGCGATTTCGCCCTGGTCGATCACCACGCCGGGCATCGGCACGATTTCGGCGCACACCGAGCTGTGCTCGACGTCCTTGCCCAGGTCCCAGGGCCGGCCCTTGTCGCGCGCCACCAGTTGCAGGTCGCGGCGCGTCATGTCCAGACCGGCGGCATAGCCATGGATGATCTGGTGCGCGTCTTCGGCCTTGACGCGAAAGCCTGGCTTGCCGATGGCCACCACGAGCTCCATCTCGAAGTGGAAGTTCTTCGTCTCTGGCGGGTAGGGCGTGGTGGCGCCGCTTTCCAGCAGCGTCTGCGGCGACTTGGTGAAATAGAACGGCCGCTCGACCGACTTGTCCACCGGCTTGCCCATTTCCACCGCATGCGCGTGGTAGTTGCGGCCGACGAAGAACAGGCGGTTGATGGGCAGGCGTTCGGCCTTGCCCCGCACGGGCAGCGACAGCACGGGCGGCGGGGTCCAGAGGTAGGAGGTCATGCGATTCCTTGTATGTGGGGGTGCGTCGTGGAGGCGCCGGCGCTCAGTCGCGCACTTCGAACACGCCCAGCTTGCGGTGCAGCGGCGATTCGTCGGCGATGAAGACGAAGGCGGGCTCTCCGGCCGACAGGTTCTTCAGCGTCACCGCGGTGTAGCCTGGGGCGCAGCAGGTGTCGGCGGCTTCCAGCGTGAAGACCTGGTCGGCAACGGCGACCGACGCGCGGCCCTCGATCTGATGGAACACCATTGCCGGCGATCGCGTCGGCAGCCGCAGCGTCTGGCCCGGACGCAGCATCAGCGCGTAGAAGCCGAGGATGTTCTGCGCGTCGGCGCCGGTTTCGGGGTTGGCGTAGGTCAGCTGCACCGCGTCCAGCTCGGGCCGGTCGGCGGCCAGCGCCAGCAGCGAAGCCCGGGCGTCGGCCCAGGGGTAGCGCAGCATCGGGTAGGCCTTGTCGCCACGCGCGAACACCGGCGTCGGCACCAGGCCGCCGCGGGTGTAGGCACGGTCGCCGCGGCCCGGCAGCACGGTCTGGCGCTCGCCGTCGATGTGGTAGCTGGCCTCCATGTAGTACACGAGCGGCAGGTCGAGCACGTCGAGCCAGACCACCGGTTCCTTGCCGTCGTGGCCATGTTCGTGCCACAGGCCGGTGGGCGTGAGGATCAGGTCGCCGCGGCTCATGGGGCACTTCTCGCCGTCGACCGTGGTCCAGGCGCCCTCGCCTTCGACCACCATGCGCACGGCATTCGGTGTGTGGCGGTGCGACGGCGCCCATTCGCCCGGCAGCAGCAGCTGCATGCCCAGGTACATGGCGGCGCTGGCCTGCATCTTCTCCAGGCCGTGGCCGGGGTTGGCCAGCACCAGCACGCGGCGTTCGGCCTTCTCGATCGGCGTCAGCTCGCCGGCCTGCAGCAGCAGCGGGCGCAGCTTCTGGTAGGACCAGTGCGTGGCCTGCGTGCGGCGCGTCGGCACGTGCGGCGGCAGCACCGCGCGCAGGCTGGGCCACAGCGGCACCAGATTGAGCTGCGTCAGCTTGTCGCGGTAGGCCTGCGGCAGGTCTTCCAGGCGGCCCAGGGTGGTGAAGCGGTCGTTGTCTTGCATGTCGTGTCTCCTCGATCGGTGCGGTGGACTTGTGGGGTGAGGGTTCAGTCGGCGGCCAGGCAGTTGCCCACGTTCCAGCCGTACAGCCATTCCAGCGCGTCGTAGTAGCGCTCGGGCGTACGGCCCTGCCACAGGCTGTTGCGCACCAGGCGTTCGACCCCCTTGGCGTGGTACAGCCGGCCCATCTCGCGGCCCGACAGCACGATGCGCGCGGTGCGGGCGATGCGCGAACGCTGGTACAGGTCCAGCGCCGCGGTCCAGTCGTTGTCCCTGACGCGCAGCGCCTCGCCCAGCGTCACCGCGTCCTCCAGCGCCATGCACGCGCCCTGCGCCATGTACTGCGTGGTGGGGTGTGCGGCGTCGCCCAGCAGTGTGGTGAGGCCGTAGGTCCACTGGCCAATCGGCTCGCGGTCGGCAGTGGCCCAGCGCTTCCAGCTCTTGGGCAGGTCGATGAGCTGGCGCGCCTTCGGGCAGATGCCCTGGAAATAGCTCTGCACCTCTTCCTTGCTGCCTTCGGTGACGCCCCACTCCTCCTTCTGCCGGCTGTGGAAGGTGACGACCACGTTGTACTGCTCGCCGCCGCGCAGCGGGTAGTGCACCAGGTGGCAGTTCGGGCCCGCCCACAGGCTGGCCGCATTCCACTGCAGGTCGGCGGGGAAGTCCTTCTTGTCGACCACCGAGCGGTAGACCACATGGCCGGTGACGCGCGGCGGGTCGCCCACGTACTGCTCGCGCACCACCGACTTCACGCCGTCGGCGCCGATCAGCGCCGCGCCTCGCCAGGCCTTGCCGTTCTGGTCGTAGGCGGTGACGCCGCTGGCGTCCTGCGCCACGTTGACGATGCGCGTGCTGGTGCGGAATTCGACCTGGCCGGTCTCCTGTGCGCCTTCGAGCAGCGACAGGTGCACGTCGACGCGGTGGATCACGGCGTAGGGGTTGCCGAAGCGGGCGCGGAAGGCCTCGCCGGTGGGGATCTCGCCGACCCGGCTCTCGTCGACGGCGTCGTGCATCACCATGCGGTCGGTGAAGACGGCGCGGCTGCGCGCCTTGTCGCCGACGCCCAGGGCGTCGAAGGCGTGGAAGGCGTTGGGGCCGAGCTGGATGCCGGCGCCGATCTCGCCGATCTCGGGTGCCTGCTCGAAGACCTGGACGTGAAAGCCGCGGCGCACCAGCGCCAGCGCCGCCGCCAGGCCGCCGATGCCGCCGCCGGCCACCAGCACGGGGAGAGAGGATGTCGCTGCGCTCATGTCGGAGTTCCTTTTCGATGGTGTGCATATCGTCAGTACACTGATCGTCAGTATAAAGTCCGGCATGCGATTCGTATTTAGGGAAAACCCTGAGATCGCGCTGTGGCTGCTGTGGCTGCTGTGGCTGCTGTTACTGCTGTTGCTGCCGCTGAATGTGCGCGCCGTGGCCTGTCGTCAGCATACGCATCATCAGCACAGTGATACTATCGCGCGCGCCCCTCCTGGGCGGAGACCGAGACAAGATGAGCAAGCAGAACCGACCCGGCCCCGCAGCGCCCGTCGACCTTGAATCCCTGCCCGGCCACCACATCCGGCGGTTGCAGCAGATCGCGGTGGCGATCTTTCTGCACGAGACCGAGGCACACGGCATCACGCCGGTTCAGTACGGGGCCCTGCAGACGGTGTGCAACACGCCGGGCATCGACCAGCGCACGCTGGCGCGCAGCATCGGGCTGGACACCTCCACCATTGCCGGCGTCGTTGACCGGCTCGAATCGCGCGGCCTGCTGGTGCGCAACACCACGCCCGAGGACCGCCGTGTGCGGCTGCTTTCGCTCACCGACGAGGGCCATGCGCTGCTCAAGGCGCTGACGCCTGCGATGCACCGAGCGCAGGCGCGCATGCTGGAACCCTTGCCGCCGCGCGACCGCGATCAGTTCATGCGCATGCTGCGCCAGTTGGTGGCAGCCAACAACGCGGAGAGCCGGGCGCCCAGCGACGCCTGAAGCGGCGTCAGGCAGTCCGACGAAGACGCAACGCAGAGGCGCAGGGGGCGCAGAGGAAACTCAGGAAGTCCTGGAATTTCTCTGCGCCCTCTGCGCCTCTGCGCCTCTGCGTTCCTGCGTTGCTGTCTTCCTGCGTTGCGTCGTACCCGCGCTGCAGCGCGACGGCCGCGCTCAGGCGGCAACCGGTTGCCGGATCAGGTGGTCGAAGGCCGACAGCGCCGCCTTCGAACCTTCGCCCGCGGCGATGACGATCTGCTTGAAGGGCACGGTGGTTGCATCGCCGGCGGCAAACACGCCCGGCACGCTGGTCGCGCAGTGCGCGTCGATGATGATCTCGCCATAGCGAGACAGCTCCAGACTGCCCTTCAGCCATTCGGTGTTGGGCACGAGTCCGATCTGCACGAAGACGCCGGCCAGCTCCACCGCGTGCTCCTGGCCGCTCACGCGGTCCTTGTAGTGCAGGCCATTCACCTTCTGCCCGTCGCCGGTGATCTCAAGCGTCTGCGCGCTGGTGTGGATGCTGACGTTGGGCAGGCTCTTCAGCTTGTTCACCAGCACCGCGTCGGCCTTCAGTTGGTCGGCAAATTCCAGCAGCGTCACGTGCGCCACCACGCCGGCCAGGTCGATGGCGGCTTCCACGCCCGAATTGCCGCCGCCGATGACGGCCACCTTCTTGCCCTTGAACAACGGGCCGTCGCAGTGCGGGCAGTAGGCCACGCCCTTGGTGCGGTACTCCGCCTCGCCGGGTACGTTCACGTTCTTCCAGCGTGCGCCGGGGGACAGGATCACGGTGCGGCTCTTCAGCTCGGCGCCGTTGGCCAGCGTCACGCCGACAAAGCCATCGGGCGTGGCGGCCGGCTCCAGGGCTGCCACACGCTGGCCGTTCATCAGGTCCACGTCGAGACTGCGCACCTGCGCTTCCAGCGCGGCGGCAAATTTCGGGCCGTCGGTTTCCAGCACCGAGATGTAGTTCTCGATGGCCATCGTATCCAGCGTCTGGCCGCCGAAGCGTTCGGCCACCAGGCCGGTGCGGATACCCTTGCGCGCGGCATACACCGCCGCTGCGGCACCGGCCGGGCCGCCGCCGATGACGAGCATGTCGTAAGGCGCCTTGTCGGCCAGGCGCGCCGCGTCGCGCGCGGCAGCACCTGTGTCCACCTTGGCCAGGATCTCGCCCAGTTCCATGCGACCGCTGCTGAAAACCTGGCCGTTCAGGTAGACCGTGGGCACGGCCATGATCTGGCGCGCTTCCACCTCGGTCTTGAACAGCCCGCCGTCGATGGCCACGTGGCGCACGCGCGGGTTCAGCACCGCCATCAGGTTCAGCGCCTGCACCACGTCGGGGCAGTTGTGGCAGGTCAGCGACATGTAGGTCTCGAAGATGAAGTCGCTACCGTCGTCGTTGCGCAGGGCCTGGATCTGCGCGATGACGTCGGCTTCCACCTTGGGCGGGTGGCCGCCGGCCTGCAGCAGCGCCAGCACCAGCGACGTGAACTCATGGCCCATGGGGATGGCCGCAAAGCGCACGCCCATGTCGTGGCCTGCACGGCTGATGGAGAAGGAGGGCCGACGCGCGTCCTGACCGTCCAGGCGCAGATCGATCTTGTCGGACAGGCCGGCGATGTCCTCCAGCAGTTCGCGCATCTCGTTCGAGCCGGCGCGGTCGTCGAGCGAAGCGACGAGTTCGATCGACTGCGTCACGCGTTCCAGATAGGTCTTGAGCTGAGTTTTGAGGTTGGCGTCCAACATGGCGGTTTTCCTTTGCTTTAAATGGTGATGGGCGCGTCTTGCCCGGCCCGGTCGACAGCACCCGCTTCGGCAGATGCTGTCGACAGGGCCCTGAAGGATCCTGTCGAAGAAGGTGCGGGCCGCAGGGCCCGCGCTCGGCGGGGTGGCGTCAGATCTTGCCGACGAGGTCCAGCGACGGCGTCAGCGTGGCCGCCCCTTCCTGCCACTTGGCCGGGCACACCTGGCCCGGGTGCTTGGCCACGTACTGCGCGGCCTTGACCTTGCGCAGCAGTTCGCTGGCGTCGCGGCCGATGCCGTTGTCGTGCACTTCGGCGGTCTTGATCAGGCCTTCGGGGCTGATCAGGAAGGTGCCGCGCAGCGCCAGGCCCTCTTCCTCGATCATGACGTCGAAGTTGCGGGTGATGGTGCCGGTGGGGTCGCCGATCAGCGGGTAGTGCACCTTCTTGATGGCGTCCGACGTGTCGTGCCAGGCCTTGTGGGCGAAGTGGGTGTCGGTGGAAATGCCGTACACCTCGACGCCCATGTCCTTGAACTGGGCATAGTTGTCGGCCAGGTCTTCCAGCTCGGTGGGGCAGACGAAGGTGAAGTCGGCCGGGTAGAACACGAACACGTTCCACTTGCCC
The DNA here is from genome assembly GCA_034522875.1 of Rubrivivax sp. Lineage (GTDB taxonomy): Bacteria > Pseudomonadota > Gammaproteobacteria > Burkholderiales > Burkholderiaceae_C > Rubrivivax. The sequence continues at coordinate 6,095 of JAXHKY010000004.1, forward strand.
ATGAGCGACTGCTCGGTGACTTCGATGAACTTGCCGTTCTGGTAGGCGGTGGCCTTGAAGGGCTTGACTTGGGTGTTGATGAGGGACATGAACAATCTCCTGGGTTGACGAGGGTTGAAGGAAGAAGAAATTCGTTGACAACGCAGATTGTTGGGGTCGACCCAAAATTGGGCAATTGGATTGCCTTCATCCCGACGATAGGCATCGTCAATTATCAAGCCACGCCCGTCACGCGGCCTCCTTGGGCTGTGGCGCAGGTTCCACACGCACACACCTTGCAGCCAGATCGCCTACGGTCATCGGCGGCCGGGTCTTGGCCGTGAAGATCCCGTGCTGGGCGAAGAGCGAGCCTGTCTCGCTGTGGGCCGCGGAACCCGTCAGAACGTTGAACCTGAAGTCTCGCCGCTGGTATCGGCCCTCGCCGAGGTAGCCCCACTCGGCAAAGGTGATGGGCGCGCCTACGCTGTTCTTCATGGTCAGCGCATCGCCATGCACGAGGTTGAGCGACAGCACATGGCTGGCAGCACGATACAGATCGTCCGCTTCAACGAGATTCAGGTACTCGGCGAAGACGTCGAGCAGGTTGGCGCGGCATTCGGCAATGTTGTCCGGCAGCAGTTCGATGCCGTAGGTGCACGTCAGCCCCAGCAGCGCGTAGTGCCGCCGTTCGAAGTCATACCTGCCGTACTTCAGTTCCACAAAGCCTGAGAAGCTGCTGGAGAAGCATGGAGCGGGCTCAAAAGTCTGTCTAAGTGAGCATGGCCTCGACCATCCAGGTGAAGCGTGGGGTGGACGGTCAGAGAAGGCTCGTACGCCTGATCGCTGCACTCTCGCGTCATTTTTTGGCGGACAGCGCGATGCCCAACTCGCCTTGAGCTTCTGCCGCCCCTGACCCCAACCGGAGCCCAGCACGGGTTTCTCCGCCAGCAGTGTCGACCGCACCTCTTCCACTCGCCTGGCGTCGGTTTCCCTCAACTCGCCAGCACGTTCCTGAACTGCCACGGGTCGCTCTCGTCGATGTCCTCGGCGAAATGCTCCCAGCGGTCCTGCAGCGGCGTCCAGTCGGTGTAGTGCGCCTCCACCGGCCCCAGGTAGGGGCGCTGGATGGCCAGGCAACGCTCGTGGTCCATCTCGTCGGCTTCCACGATGCCCGCGGCCGGGTTCTCCAGCGCCCACACCATGCCGGCCAGCACGGCCGAGGTCACCTGCAACCCGGTGGCGTTCTGGTACGGCGCCAGGCGCCGTGCCTCTTCGTTGCCCAGGCGCGAGCCATACCACAGCGCATTCTTCTCGTGCCCATAGAGCAGCACGCCGAGCTCGTCGCCGCCTTCCACGATCTCGTCGGGCGCCAGGATCTCGTGCCGCGTCTGCTGGCGGCCGGAACCGAACATCTCGTGCAGGCTCAGCACCGCGTCGTCGCAGGGGTGGTAGGCGTAGTGGCAGGTGGGGCGAAATTCGGGCGCGGCCGGGTCGCCCACGGTGTAGTAGTCGCTGATGGAGATCGCCTCGTTGTGCGTGACCAGAAAGCCGAACTGCGGCCCCGGCGTCGGGCACCAGGTGTGCACACGCGTGATGGCGCCGGGGCGTTCGATCCAGATGCCGGCGCGGCAACCGGTCTCGTGGCGGTGCGCGTTCTCCGGCATCCAGGTCTCGTGCGTGCCCCAGCCCAGCTCGGCGGGCTGGAAGCCTTCGGCGATGAAACCCTCCACCGACCAGGTATTGACGAAGGTACCGCGCGGGCGCGGCACGCGCCGCGCCTGGGTATCGCGCTCGGCAATGTGCACGCCCTTCACGCCCAGCGACTGCATCAGCCGCGCCCAGCCGGCGCGGTCTGCGGGCGGCGCGGTGGGGCGCCCGGTGTCGGCGGCCAGCCGCAGCAGTGCCTCCTTGACGAACCAGCTCACCATGCCGGGGTTGGCGCCGCAGCAGCTCACCGCCGTGGGGCCACCCGGGTGGCGCGACTTCTCGTCGCGCACGGCCTGGCGCAAGGCATAGTTGGTGCGGGCGGCGTTGTCGCGGGTGTCGAAATAGAAGCCGGCCCAGGGTTCGACCACGGTGTCGACATAAAGCACGCCGTTGGCGCGGCACCAGCGCATGAGGTCCAGCGACGACGTATCCACCGACAGGTGAACCAGGAAGCCCGGCCCGCGCCGCTGCGGCGGGAACAGCTGCGCCAGCACTTCGGCATGGTTTTCGGCCGTCACCGCCACGTTCAGGTGGCGGATGCGGCGCTGGGCCAGGAAGGTGGCGGCTGCGGGGCTGGGGTCGATAACGATGAGCTGCGCGGCGTCGTAGATCAGGTGGCGTTCGATGAGCGGCAGCGTGCCCTTGCCGATGGAGCCGAAGCCAATGATGACGACCGGGCCTTCGATGCGGGCATGTACGGTGTTGGTGGGCAATTCGGGGGGTCTCCTGGCGTGGGCTGATTCGGCAGCGCTGGCGCCGATGCTATTTCGGGCCGCCGGCCCGACCGCACAGCACAGCGCGGGCCGGTGCCGGGGGGTGCTCAGCGACGGCGGCCGTCGGCACCGGCCACGGCGGCACCCAGCAGCCGCCACAGCACCCAGGTCGCCAGCAGCACCAGCGCCAGCGCGGTCAGCACCGCGGCGCGGTGCCCGCGCCCGGGTGCGGCGCCGGCCGCGCCGTTCACGCCGGGCGCCCTTTGCTGCGCAGTGGCGTGGGCCAGTGGCGAAAGCCCTTGGGCGCATGCGAGGTGACTGCAGAGCCCAGCACCAGGACCCAGAAGATGGGCACGGCAAACCGCGCATCCAGCGCCATCCACGCCACCAGTGCCAGTTTCACCAGCACCGCCGCACCGGCCACCTCGCGCAGGGCGATGCGGCCGGCGCGCAGGTCCATCGCCAGCATCAGCACTCCGCTGGCCAGCACCAGCAGTGCCGCGCCGCCGTGCCCGGCGGGCGCGCCCAGCACCGCCGCACCCAGCCAGACCACGCCGGCCAGGTGCAGGGAACGCAGCAGCACCGAAAACCAGCGTTCGGTGTCGGAGTCGCGGGCGAGCAGGCGCATGACCGCTATTGTGCGCAGGCGCCGTGCCCACCTGTGCCGTCCTTCGCGTGGGGTGCGCGGCAAGGCCGGCTTGCTCAGGCCGGGATCAGGCCGCGCGCAGGCAGTCCACGATCTTCAGCCGCGCCGCGCGCCAGGCCGGCACGAAGCCGCCAACGAAGCCCATGGCCAGCGCGAATGCCATCGACTGCCCGGCAATCGCGGGCGTCATGCGGAACTGGAAGGCCAGCTCGGCGAAGGTGGCGAAATTGGTGGTCGACACATCCACCGCCTGCATGCCCAGCGCCGCGGCCACGCCGACCACGCCGCCCAGCAGCGACAGCAGCAGCGACTCGCCCAGGAAGGCGGTGAGCACCGCCGTGCGGCGGAAGCCCAGGGCGCGCAGCGTGCCGATCTCGCCCACGCGCGAAGCCACGGCGCCGAACATGGTGATGGTGGCGCCGACCACCGCGCCGATGGAGAAGATGACCGCCAGCGCCGTGCCCAGGATGCGGATGAAATTGGCCAGCGCTTCGCTCTGCTCGGCATAGAAACGCTCCTCGGGCTTGGCTTCCAGCCCCAGTCGCGGGTCGTCCTCGATGAGCTGGCGCAGGCTCTCGAAATTCTCCGGATCAGCCAGCTTGACGATCACCGAACTGACGCTCTGGCGCCGGAAGGCGGCCATCAGCTGTTCGCCGTCGGCCCAGAGCTCGGAGTCGAAGCCGCTGCGGCCGGCGTCGAACAGGCCCACCACCACCCAGTCGCGGCCGCCGAAGCGCAGCGTGGCGCCCAGGTCCACGCCCTGGAAGCCGGCGGCCACGGCGCGCCCGGCAATGACTTCACTGCTGCCGGGCCGGAACATGCGCCCCTGCACCAGCTTCACCTGCGGCCGCAGCGCCAGCCCGGCCGCGCTGGTGCCGCGCAGCGTCACGTTGCTGGGCTTGCCGCTGCCGCGCTTGGGCAGGTTGTTCAGGATCACCGGCTCCTTGCTCGCCAGGGCCTGGCCGCGGGCGTCGAGGGCCAGGCCGGGCAGCGTCTCGATGATGGCCGCCTGCTCGCGGCTGATGCCGCTGGTGATCTCGGCACCGGCGCCCTTGCGCAGCACGATCATGTTGTCGGGCTGGCCGGTGGCCACCAGCGTGGCGCGGATGCCCTCGGTCATCATCAGCACGGTGGCGAAGACATAGACCACCAGCGCCATGCCGGCGGCGGTGAGCACGGTGGTGACGCGACGCACGCGCAGGTTGCGCGCGATGTAGCTCAACGGCAGGGTTCTCACGCCACGTGCCTCAGGCCCGCCACGATGTCGATGCGGCTCATCTTCCATGCCGGCCAGGCCGCGGCGACCACGCCCACGAGCAAGGCCGCGGCCAGTTGCAGCCCCATCGTCGAGGCCGAGACGCGGAACACCGGGAACAGCGAGCCGGCCGTCTGCGCGAAGGCCGCCGCCAGCGGCAGCGTCAGCAGCAGGCCGGCGCCGCCGCCGATCAATGCGATGAGCAGGCTCTCGCCGAACAGCAGCCGCACCACGAAGCCGGGGCCGAAGCCCAGCGCCTTGAGCGTGGCGTACTCGGCCAGCCGCTCGCGCGCCGTCATGGCCATGGTGTTGGCCATCACCGCCATGATGATGACGATGATGATGCTGCTCACCGCCTGCAGCGCCACCAGGATGGCTTCGCTCATGGCGACGAAGCTGAGCTGGAAGGCCTTCTCGGTTTCGGTCAGCGTCTCGGCCAGCGAGTTGCGGAATTGCGCGTCGATGCGCCCGGAAACGGCTGCGGCATTGGCCGGGTCGCGGATGCCGACCACGAAGACCCCCACGAAGTCGCCGCGGCCGCTGCGGGCGCGCACCGTTTCGTTGATCAGCGCCCAGTGCATGAGCATCTGGTTTTCGTCCACCGAGGCGTCGGCGCCTTCGTAGATGCCGCGCAGCGTGAAATTCCAGTTGCCGCCGTAGATGGTGCCGCGCAACGGGATGTTGTCGCCCAGCTTCCAACCGTATTTCTGCGCCAGCTTCGCGCCCACCACCACGCCCTGGCGGTCGCGCTGCCAGGCCACGCGATCGGCTTCGCTCAAGCGGAACTCGGGGTACAGCGGCAGGTAGGTGGCGGGGTCCACCGCGAACTGCGGGAAGAAGTTGCGCTGCGTGATGTAGATGCCGCCGAACCAGTTCGACCAGCTCACGCGGTCCACGCCGTCCACCGCGCGCAGCCGCTCGGCGTAGGCCAGCGGCAGCGGCACCGTGAGCGAGGTGGCGCTGCGCGTGATGAGCCGCGTGCTGGAGCTGGCTTCGGCGCCGGCATACCAGGCGTCGACGATGGTGCGCAGCAGCCCGAAGGCGCACACCGCCACCACCAGGCCCAGCATCGTGAGCAGCGTGCGCAGGCGGTGACGGAAGGCGTTCTTCAGCAGCAGGCGAAAGAGGAACATCGGGGCTACGGCGTGCGGCGGCTTCAGGGGGCGTCAGTGGGGGCGTCGTTGCGCAGCGTCAGGCGGCGAGCCCGTCCACCAGCACGCCTTTTTCCAGGTGCACCAGCCGGTGCGCGCGCGCTGCGGCCTTGGGGTCGTGCGTGACCATCACGATGGTCTTGCCCAGTTCGGCCACCAGCTGTTCCAGCAGCGAAAGCACCTCCTCGCCGGTGCTGCGGTCCAGGTCGCCGGTGGGTTCGTCGGCCACGATCAGCGTCGGGTCGCCGACCAGCGCACGCGCAATCGCCACGCGCTGCTGCTGGCCGCCGGAGAGTTCGCTCGGCAGGTGGTCGGCGCGGTCGCTCAGGCCCACCAGTGCCAGCAGCTGGGCCACGCGCTCGCGGCGCTGGCGCGCCGAAAGCCCGGTCAGCAGCAGCGGCAGCTCCACGTTCTCGAAGGCCGAGAGCACCGGGATCAGGTTGTAGAACTGGAAGATGAACCCCACGTTCGATGCGCGCCAGTCGGCCAGTTCGCCTTCGCCCAGCGTGGCGATATCCACGCCGCCGATCTCGATGGTGCCGGCGCTGGGCTGGTCGATGCCGGCCACCAGATTCAGCAGCGTGCTCTTGCCCGAACCGCTGGGGCCCATGAGCGCAATGAATTCGCCGGCCGCCACGTCGAGGTCGATGCCCAGCAGCACGGCAATGTCCTGCTCGCCGCGGTGGTAGCTCTTGGCCAGGCCGCGGATGCGGATCAGCGGCGCGTCGGCGTCGTGCATGCGGTCAAGAAGTTGGGGCTGGGCTTGGCCGGGGCGGCCGCGGTCACTTGCCGGCCACGGCCACGCGGGCGCCGGACTGCAGCTCGTTGCCGGGGGTCAGCACCAACTGCTCGCCGCTCTTCAATGCGCCACCCTGTACTTCCAGCAGGTCGCCCAGCGTGCGGCCCGGCGTCACCGGCACGGCTTCCAGCACCTCGCCGTTGGCGATGCGCAGCACCACCGGCCGGCCTTCGCGCTGCACCACGGTGCGCGGGTTGACGGCCAGCACGGGCTGCAGGTCGGCCTCGGTCGGGCGCTGCTTCAGGAAGACGACCTTGGCACTCATCTCGGGCAGCACGCGGGGGTCGAGCTGATCGAAGCGCACCTTGGTCATCACCGTGGCCTTGGCACGGTCCACGGTGGGCACGATGCGCACCACGCTGCCGCGAAAGCGCGTCTCGGGCAGGGCGTCCAGCGTGATCTCCACCGGCATGTCGATGGTGATCTGTCCGACATTGCTCTCGGAGACGTCGGCCTCCACCTCCAGCGTGCCCATGTCGGCCATCGTGACCACCGCACCCTGCGCGCCGGCGGCGCTGGAAAACGGCGTGATCATGTCGCCCACGTTGGCGTTCTTCACCAGCACCACGCCGTCGAACGGCGCGCGGATCTCGGTATTGGCGCGGTTCACCGCCTGCACCTGCACTTGCGCCGCAGCGGCAGCGATATTGCCGCGCGCTGCCGCGATGCCGGCCTGCGCCGATGCCTCGCCGGCCCGGGCGGCATCGGTGCGCCGCCGCGCCGTGTCCACCGCCTGCGGCGAGACGAAGCCCTGCGCACGCAACTCCAGCACGCGCTGCAGTTCGGCCTCGGCATTGGCCCGCTCCACCTGCGCCTGGCGCACACCGGCTTCGGCCTGCTGCAGCGTGGCTTCGGCCTGGCGCTGCCCGGCCTGGGCCGCCTGCATCGCGGCCAGCACGTCGCTGGCGTCCAGGCGGCCGATCAGTTCACCTTCCTTGACCGGGCTGCCTTCGCGCACACGCAATTCGATCAGCCGCCCGGTGGCCTTGCTCGACACCGCGGCGCGCCGCTGCGCCACCACGTAGCCCGACGCGGTGAGCAAGGCATGCTGAGCCGAGGGGTAGGCGGTCATCACGTTGCTGGCCTGCACTTCGGTCTTGCGCGTGGTCCACAGCGCGGCAGCGGCCGCCACCAGGGCCGCCGCCGCCAGCCACCAGGCCCAGCGGCGGTGCCGGCGTGCCGGGGGCGTGCCGCGGGTCAGGGCGGCCAGTCGCGGGCGCGCCGGGTCGGCGGCATTGGCAAGTGTTTCGGTCATGAAGGGGCTGAAGGGAATAACCTCATCATTGTCCGGCAGCCGCCGGCGGGTCCGCTGGCGAGTGGGTACCCGTCAGCGCGCACGCCGGCGCGGCTTGCCGTGCGCCACGGCAGTCACCACCGGAGGCCGCTCGGAGCCTGCGATGACACCGCCGCCCAGGCACACCTCGCCTTCGTAGAGCACGGCGCTCTGGCCGGGTGTCACGGCCCATTGGGGTGTGTCGAAGCGCAGTACGAAGCCGCCGTCCCCGGGCTCGAACGTGCATGCGGCGTCCGCCTGCCGATAGCGCGTCTTGGCCGCCAGTGGCCCGGCGCCGGGCGGCTCACCGGCGACCCAGCTCGCGTTGTCGGCCTGCAGCCAGTTCGACAGCAGCCAGGGGTGTTCGTGCCCCTGCACCACGTGCAGCGTGTTGTGCGCCAGGTCCTTGTGCGCCACGAACCAGGGTGCGTGTTCGCCGCCGCCTTCGCGCACGCCGCCGATGCCCAGTCCCTGGCGCTGGCCCAGCGTGTAGAAGCTCAGGCCGACGTGGCGGCCGACTTCGCGCCCGCGCTCGTCGAGCATGGGCCCGGGTTCGTGGCTCAGGTAGCGCTGCAGGAAGTCGCGGAACGGCCGCTCGCCGATGAAGCAGATGCCGGTCGAGTCCTTCTTCGTCGCATTCGGCAGGCCGATCTCGGCAGCGAGGCGGCGCACTTCGGTCTTCCGGAGTTCACCCACCGGAAACAGCGTCTGCGCCAGCTGCGCCTGGGTCAGGCGGTGCAGGAAGTAGCTCTGGTCCTTGGCCGGGTCCAGGCCCTTGAGCAGTTCGAAGCGGCCGCCTCGTTCACGCACCCGCGCGTAGTGGCCGGTGGCAATGCGCTCGGCGCCCAGCCGCAGCGCATGGTCGAGGAAGGCCTTGAACTTGATCTCGGCGTTGCACAGCACGTCGGGGTTGGGGGTGCGGCCGGCGGCGTATTCGCGCAGGAATTCGGCGAACACGCGGTCCTTGTATTCGGCGGCGAAATTCACATGCTCGATTTCGATGCCGATGACGTCGGCCACCGCCGCGGCGTCGACGAAGTCGACGTTGCTCGAGCAGTATTCGCCGTCGTCGTCGTCCTCCCAGTTCTTCATGAAGAGGCCGACGACGTCGAAGCCCTGCTGCTTGAGCAGCCAGGCGCTGACGGCGGAGTCGACACCGCCGGACAGGCCGACCACGACACGCCCGCGGGTCGTCATCGGCCTGCGGTTGCGGGTTGCGGTGCGTGCCGCGCCAGCAGGTGCAGCACCGCTTCGGGCACGACGCGGCTCAGGCGGTCGCACACGGCCGGGTTGTCGAGATCGGCGTCGGCGTCCGCCGCGGGCGTCACGCCTTCCAGGCCGCCGCCGAGCACCAGCATGGGCGCCAGCACGGGCGCCGAGGCCCTGTCCTGCCAGGTGTCGCCCCAGGCTTCGGGCCGCAGGTCCACCGCCTGCAGGAAGCCGGTGCACCAGTCGCGCGCATCGACCCATTCCTCGGCTCCTTCGCTGCCGCCCTGCTCGGCGATGCTGAAGATGGGTTCCCAGGTGGCGGGCGATTGGCCGAGTTGCTGGCTCAGGTGGCGCAGGTGGCGCAGCACCATCACCACCGTCGTCTTGCGCTGGCGCTTGCTGGCAAAGGGAAATGAGGAAGACGGCGCGGCCCCGGCCGGGCCGGCTTCGTTGTCGCCGCCCCATACCCAGGGCAGCCAGTCGGCGGTCGGCAAGGTGGCCAGCACCGCGGGCGGGCCGACGACGAGCGCGGTGAGATAGCCGTCCAGGCCGTCGATCGTCATCGCGCCGTCGGTCGGCAGGGCCTGCAGCAACGCGTCCAGGGCGTCGAGTTCGGCCGCGCCGAGTGGCGTGATGGGCGAGGCGGGGTCGTAGCGGGGGTAGTCCACGGTGCAGGTTTCGGGTTCGATGGGTCGGCGGGTTCGGCGTCCCGGTACCGGCGCCGGCCAGCCTGCATTGGAACCGATGACGCGCCGGCACCGCGGCGCCTTGCACGCCGGCCGTTGTGTCACCATGGCCGCCGAAAGGACGCCGTGCATGACGCCGTTTGCCGAATACACACGATACGACGGCCTGGGCCTGGCCGCACTGGTGCAACGCGGCGAAGTCAGCCCCGCCGAGTTGCTGGAAGCCGCCATCGCCCGCATCGAGACGCACAACCCGGCGCTCAACGCCGTCGTGCGCAAGCGCTACGAGGCGGCGCGCGCCGAGGCCGCGCAGGTGGACCGCGGCGCGCCCTTCGCCGGCGTGCCGTTTCTCGTCAAGGACCTGCTGGCCACGTTGGCCGGCGAGCCCACGGCCTACGGCAACCGGCTGCTGGCCGGCATGCCGATGCCCAATGACAGCGAGATGGTGCGCCGCTGGCGTGCTGCCGGCCTGGTGATCGCCGGCCGCACCAACACACCCGAATTCGGCCTCTCGCCCTACACCGAGCCGCGGCTCTATGGCCCGACGCGCAACCCCTGGTCGGCCGCACATTCGCCGGGCGGCTCCAGCGGCGGCTCGGCGGCGGCGGTGGCGGCCGGCATGGTGCCGCTGGCCAGCGGCGGCGACGGCGGCGGCTCGATCCGCATCCCGGCTTCGTGCTGCGGGCTGTTCGGCTTCAAGCCCAGCCGCGGCAGCACCCCCACCGGCCCCGAGTTCGGCGAGCTCTGGCAGGGATTCGTCGTCGAGCACGTGATCAGCCGTTCGGTGCGCGACAGCGCCGCCGCGCTGGACGCCACCGCGGGCGCCGATGCCGGTGCGCCCTATGCGGCGCCGGCGCGGGCGCGGCCCTTCCTGGACGAGGTCGGTGCCGACCCCGGCCGCCTGCGTGTGGCCTTCACGAGCCGGCCGCTGTTCGGCCACGGCACCGTGCACGCCGACGTGATGACCGCGCTTGAACAGGCGGCGCACCTGCTGGAGTCGCTGGGACACCAGGTCGAGGAGGCGGTGCCGCCGATCGAACCCGAGGCCGACGCACTGGCCTTCGTCACCGTGCTCGCGGGCGAGACACGGGCCGAGATCGAGCATCTGGCGCGCCTGGCCGGGCGCAAGCCGCGTGCGGCCGACTTCGAGCCGGCCACCTACAGCCTGGGCCTGCTCGGCCGCTCGCTCAGCGCAGCGGCCTTTGCCGCGGCGGCGCAGCGGCTGCAACTGGCGGCGCGCCGCATGGCGCCGTTCTTCGAGCAGTACGACGTGCTGCTCACCCCCACGCTGGGCGCGCCCCCGGCCCTGACAGGCGCGCTGCAGCCCAGCCGCGCCGAGCAGCGGCTGATGCACCTCGTGAATGCACTGGATGCGGGCTGGCTGCTCGGCGCGCTGGGCGTGATCAAGCCGCTGGCCGCCAAGACCTTCGAATACATCCCGTTCACGCCGCTGTTCAATGCCACCGGGCAGCCGGCGATGTCGGTGCCGCTGCACTGGAACGAGGCCGGGCTGCCGGTGGGCGTGCAAGGCGTGGCGCGCTTCGGTGCCGACGCGATGCTGTTCCGCCTGGCGGCGCAGCTGGAGCAGGCACGGCCCTGGTTTCACCACCGGCCGCCGGGGTATTGAGGCGCTCGCACGGCCTGGCGCGGCGCGAAAGGCGCCGCGTGGGCGTCTGGTGCGTTTGGCGCGTCTGTCGTTGCGGGGGGCGCTTGATGTCAGCAGGCCAGCATGCGCGAACGCGTGCGCACGAGTTCGCGTGCCCGGTTCATGGCATAGGCGATCGCTTTCTCGGCCGACGGCCAGCGGTAGCCGCAGGCCAGGCTGTCGTCGCGATAGGCCTCGCGCGGCGCGGCCGGCACGCCGCCGACGCGGCTGACGACGAGCGCGGCGATGTAGCCCTGGCCGCGCGGCGCATCCAGCGCGCCGACATAGATGCGGTAGTCGCCTTCATGGCATTCGTCGAAGTGCATGGTCCTGGCTCCGTCGGTGGCGTGGCCGCGATATTCGCCGCCACCGTCGCGCCTGCCATCCTTCGAAGGGGGGAGGCCCACTTCAGGGGGTGCGGCGGCCGGGCGCGACCGTGGCCTGCATGGGATCATCCCGGCTCCCTGCCAACCGCCTCAGGCCTCTGCCATGACACCGGACACCCTGCCCCCCGCCTACCTGCGCCAGCCCTCGCTGCACGGCGACACCGTGGTCTTCGTCAGCGACGACGACCTCTGGCGCGTCTCCACCGCCGGCGGCACCGCGCAGCGGCTCACCGCCGGCCTGTCGGAGCCGGCCACGCCTTGCCTGTCGCCCTGCGGCCGCTGGCTGGCCTATGCCGGCCGCGACGAGCAGCACAGCGAGGTCTGGCTGATGCCCGCCGCCGGCGGCGCGACGCGGCGGCTCACCTGGCTGGGCAGTGAAGGGGCGGTGCGCGGCTGGACGCCCGAAGGCCACATCGTCTTTTGCAGCAACCACGGCCAGCCGTTCTTCCGCAACTGGCACGCCTGGACGCTGTCACCCGCTGGCGGCGCACCCGAGCGGCTGCCGCTGGGGCAGGTCAACCACCTCGCCTTCGGCCCCGACGGTGCGCGCGTGATCGGCCGCAATACCGCCGACCCGGCGCGCTGGAAACGCTACCGCGGCGGCACCGCCGGCCACCTGTGGGTCGACGCCACCGGCAGCGGCGACTTTCGCCGCATGAGCGAACTGCAGGGAAATATCACCTCGCCGATGTGGGTCGGCGACCGCCTCTGGTTCCTGAGCGACTTCGAAGGCGTGGGCAACCTCTATTCCTGCGCCGTCGACGGCAGCGCGCTGCGCCGCCACACCGACCATGCCGATTTCTACGCCCGCCATGCCGCCAGCGACGGCGAGCGCATCGTCTACCAGTGTGGCGCCGAGCTGTGGCTGTTCAACCCGGCGAAGGACCGCAGCGAGCGGCTCGAGATCGACGTGCCCAGCGCCCGCACCCAGGCCGCGCGCCGATTCGTGCCGGTGGCCGAGCACCTGCACGGCGTGCAGTTGCACCCGCAAGGACACAGCCTGGCGCTGGAGGCGCGTGGACAGATCTTCACCATGGCGCTGTGGGAAGGCGCGGTGCACCGCCACGGCAGCGGGCCGGCGCGCCGCCGCCTGGGCCAGTGGCTGGCCGACGGGCAGACCCTGGTGGCGGCCAGCGACGCCAGCGGCGAAGAACGCCTGGAAGTGCACGGTGGCGGCACCGTACGCGAACTGCCCTGGGACCTGGGCCGCCTGACCGCGCTGCGCGCCGCGCCGCAAGGGCGCCAGGTGGCCATTGCCAACCACCGCAACCAGCTCTGGGTGGGCGACGTCGACACCGGCGGGCTGAGCCTGGTCGACCAGAGCGATTTCGCACGCATCGAAGACCCCGTGTGGTCGCCCTGCGGCGGCTGGCTGGCCTATACCTGTGCCACCAGCACCCGGCACACGGCGATCAAGCTGTGCGCGGTCAGCGCCACCGGCACCGGCCGCCCGCTGCTGGCCACCCAGCCCGAATTCCGCGACTACGCGCCGGCCTTCGACCCCGAGGGCAAGTACCTGTACTTCCTGTCGCTGCGCACCTTCGACCCGGTGTACGACGCGGTGCAGTTCGAACTGAGTTTTCCGCGTGCCGCGCGGCCCTATCTGATTGCGCTGCAGGCCGGTGGACCACCACCTTTCGAGCCGGCACCGAAGGGCATGAAAACACCACCGGGCGCCGACGAGCGCAAGGAGGCCGCCGCCGCAGCCTCGCTGCCGCCCATCGACGCCGTGGGCCTGGCGCAGCGCATCGCCGCCTTTCCGGTGGCCGAGGGCCGCTTCGGCCAGATCGCCGGCGTGGCCGGCGGCAAGGTGGTCTGGACCACGCTGCCGATCGCCGGCGCGCATGGCCGTGGCGGCCACAAGGAAACGCCCGGCACGCTGGAGGTCTTCGACTTCGCCACCGCCGCAGCCACGACCCTGCTGCCGCAGGCCGACAGCTTCACGCTCGCGGCCGACCGCCACACGCTGCTGGTGCGCACCGGCCACAAGCTGCGCGCCATCGACGCCACCAAGCCACCCGACGACAAGGCCGAACCGGGCGACGCCAAGCCTTCGCGCAAGAGCGGCCACATCGACCTGACGCGCGTGCGCCTGGCCGTGGAGCCGGCGCAGGAATGGGCGCAGATGCTGCGCGAGGTGTGGCGGCTGCAGCGCGACCACTTCTGGGTCGAGGACATGTCGGGGGTGGACTGGCCGGCCATGTTCCGGCGTTACGCGCCGCTCTTGCCGCGCGTGGCCACGCGCGGTGAATTTTCCGACCTGGTGTGGGAGCTGCAGGGCGAACTGGGCACCTCGCACGCCTACGAGATGGGTGGTGACCACCGCAAGCCGCCGGCCGTGCCGCTGGGCCACCTGGCCGCCGAATTGCGCGCGGTCGAAGGCGGCTGGGAGATCGCCGCCACGGTGCAGGGCGACCCCTGGGATGCCATGGCCGACTCTCCGCTCAACGCCGTGGGCGTGGCGGCGCGGCCGGGCGAACGCATCGTCGCCGTGGGCGGCCAGCCGGTGCATCCGAAGCAACCGCCGCAGTCGCTTCTGGTGCACCAGGCCGGCGCCAAGGTGGCGCTGACGCTGGCCGGCGCCGAAGGCGCGCGGCGCGACGTCCTGGTCACGCTGCTGGCCGACGAGACCCCGGCGCGCTACCGCGCCTGGGTGGAGGCCAACCGCGCCTGGGTGCACGAAGCCAGCGCTGGCCGCGTCGGCTACTTCCACCTGCCCGACATGATGTCGGCCGGCTTTGCCGAGTTCCACCGCTATTTCGCCACCGAGTGCGACCACGACGCGCTCATCGTCGACGTGCGCTACAACCGCGGCGGCCATGTCTCCGAACTGCTGCTGGAGAAGGTGGCGCGCAAGCGCATCGCCTGGAACGTGGCGCGCTGGGGCCGGCCCACCAGCTACCCCGACGAAGCCCCGGCCGGCCCGGTGGTCGCGCTCACCAACGAACATGCGGGCAGCGACGGCGACATCTTCTCGCACGGCTTCAAGCTCATGGGCATCGGCACCCTGGTCGGCCAGCGCACCTGGGGCGGCGTCATCGGCATCTGGCCGCGCCATGCGCTGGTCGACGGCACCGAGGTCACGCAGCCCGAATATTCGTTCTGGTTCAAGGACGTCGGCTGGGGTGTCGAGAACTACGGCACCGACCCGCAGGTGGTGGTGGACAACGCACCGCAGCACGACGCCTTCAATGCGCCCGCGCGCGACCGCCAGCTCGCCACGGCACTGGCCGAGGCTTTGCAGAGGGTCGCGCGCCAAGGGGTGGCCAGGCCGGACTTCGGCCCGCGGCCGCGCTTGGCGGCGGGGCCGTTGCCGCCGCGCGCCTGATGCCGCGCTGCGGCCGCGGGTGCCGCTGTTTTTGAGTGCACACCCTAGGCGTTTGCGGCGCCATTGGGTGTCGCTCCCTAGGTCCGTGGGTGAATACTTTCGTTCGTGGCAGGGCTGGTTCTCGACACTGTCTTGCAGCCAGAGGCCCCAGTCCCAAGACCCGAATACAGCAACCCACGGAGAAACAGATGACCATCCAGACCCTCAGCAGCGTCACCCTGGCGACGATCGAGAACTACCGTCACGCCGCGAGCTTGGCCGCGCGTGCCTACCGCACCGGCAGCCACCGCCTGATCAAGGCCGTGAACAGCAGCCTGGAAGAGCGTGTCGATCCGCGCACCAGCGAATTCGTGCCGCGCCTGACGAAGGCCATGCAGCAGGCGCGCGGCCGCGTGAGCGAATTCACCGTCAAGGGCGTCGACGAAGTCTCCGGCCTGGCCGAGAAGGCGGTCGATATCGGCTCCGACGGCGCCGCGCGGCAGGTGCATCGCATCGCCGACTTTGCCGCCGGCGTCGAGACGCCCATCCTGGCCAACGGCCTGCAGGCGGCGGCGCGCATGAGCATGCCCACCGCCAAGGTGGCGCTGGCGGTGTCGAAGAAGGTCAACGAAGGCGCCAAGACGCTGTCCAGCGTGGCCCGCGGCAAGAGCCTCAAGACGGTGGCCGAAGAGGCCAAGGCCGGTGCCAAGCGTCAGGTTCAGCGCACGCAGCGCAAGGCCACGCAGACCCGGCGTGAAGTCGTGAAGACGGTGCGTGCCGCTGCGGCCGCGCCGCGCAAGACGGCGGCCCGCGTCAGCCGCAAGACCGAAGCCGCCGTGGTCGAGGCCGCAGCGGCCGTCGAAACGGCCGCCAAGCGCGCCGTCAAGGCGCCGCGCAAGACCCCGGTGCGCGCCAAGCGCGTCGCGGCGCCGGCGGCCTGATCATCTGGCGGCCCTGAAGCCCTTGCGCAGGGGTGCGACGCGAGTCGCACCCCTTTTTCAATGGGCGGCGCCGGCGGCGCGGTTCAGAGTGGTCGCGAGCTCGCCTGCGCCAGGTAGAACCACTCGTGCCCCGGCAGCGCGCCGTGGTCGGGGAAGACGATATAGCCCGGCCGCGGCGCGCGCACTTCGCTGCCATCGGCGCGCAGCGCGATCAGTTCACCTTCGGCCAGCGCGTCGAAGCTGGTCCAGGTCTTCACGAAGCGGTCGCCTTCGGCATGGCGGTCCACGACCGCGGCCAGCGTCAGGCATTCGAAGGGCCGCGCCGGCGGCGCCAGCGGCCCATCGGTCAGGCCGAGCAACGCCAGCGTCTGGCGTATGGCGTGGGCCGCGACGTCGGGTGCCGCGGGATCGTCGTGCTGGCCGCATTCCAGCGTGATGCCATAGCCGCCCTGGCTGCGCATGGCTTCGGTGGTGCCCACGCCGTAGCTCGGGTCCTCGGCCACCGCGCCCGGGGTCAGGGCGCGGGCGCGGCGCCGCGCCACGCCTTCGGCATAAGCGTCCATCCAGCCGTCGACGACACGGTTCGGCCCCGCATGCGCCGCCAGCCGCGCCTCGGCCTGGGCCTGCGCAAAGGGCTCCAGCTCGCCGCGGTTGTCGTCCGGACCGCGCAGCACGAAAGGCCGGCCCGGACTTCGGAAGCTGTGCAGGTCGAGCAGCACGTCGTGTGCGGCCAGCCAGCGGCACAGCACATTGGCGATGCGGTCTTCGTTGTCCTGCGGCGTGGCGGTGGGCTGCAGGCGGCGGTTGAGGTTGCGCTGGCCCATGCGGCGGCCGTGCCCAAAGGCCAGCGGATTGCACACCGGCACGAACGTCACGTGGCCGCGCACGATCTCGATCTCGCCCGCCTCGATCTGCGCCAACACGCGCTGGATGCCTTGCGTGCCCGCGGTCTCGTTGCCGTGCACCGCACCGGTGACGATGAGCCGCGGCCCCGGCGCCAGACCGGCGAAGCAGTGCGCGCGCAGGCTGCGCACGGACAGCGGCACCGGCGCGCCGGCTTTCATTCGTCGCCCCCGCACAACATCTCGTAGGCGCGCGCATAACGTTCGTGCACGCCCAGGATCACCTCGTCGGGCAGGTCCAGCGCCGCCTGCTCGGGTCCGCCGGTGACGCCGGTGGAGGCCAGCCAGTCGCGCAGCGGCTGCTTGTCCAGCGCCTCGATGCGGCCTTCGCGCAGGGCGTCGGCGAGCCAGAAGCGCGACGAATCAGGGGTCAGCACCTCGTCCATCAGCGTCAGCCGGCCGCCTTCGTCGAGGCCGAACTCGAACTTGGTGTCGGCGATGACGATGCCGCGCGAAAGCGCGTAGGCGCTGGCCGCGCGGTACAGGCGAATCGCGGTGTCGCGCAGCTCGGCCGCACGCTCGGGCCCGATCAGCGCCACGAGCGCGTCGAAGGAGATGTTCTCGTCGTGGTCGCCGACCGCGGCCTTGGTGGCGGGCGTGAAGATGGGTTCCGGCAACGGCGTCGTCATGGCCAGGCCCGCGGGCAAGGGGATGCCGCACACGGTGCCCTGCTTGGCATATTCCTTCCAGCCCGAGCCGGCCACGTAGCCCCGCACCACGGCTTCGCAGGGCAGCGGCTTGAGCCTCCGCACCAGCATCGAACGGCCCGCCACCTGGGGTACTTCATCGGGTGCGACCACGCTTTCCGGCGCTTCGCCGCTCAGGTGGTTGGGCACGATGGCGCGCAGTTCGTCGAACCAGAACAAGGCCATCTGCGTCAGCAGCCGGCCCTTGCCGGGCACGGGCGCCTTCATCACCACGTCGAAGGCACTCAGCCGGTCGCTGGCGACCATGAGCATGCGGTCAGCGCCCACGGCATAGAGGTCGCGCACCTTGCCGCGCGCGATGAGCGGCAGGGACTGCAGCCGGGTCTGCTGCACGGCGGGGCCGAGGGCCGCCAGGCGCGGCGAGGAATCGGTCATGGGCATGGGGCGGAGGTGGCGGGAAGACGATTGTCTGCGCAGCCGCCGCGCGACTTCAGCGCCCATGAGCAAATGTCACTTGGTTACTTTGCTCATGCCCCCTCGGGGGGCGGCGGCAGCGCCGCCTGGGGGCGCTCTCAGCGCGGTGGCGGCAGCGGCTCGCCCAGGGCCCGCCGCCACAGCCAGGGCAGGCCGCGTTCGATGTCCGGCCGCACGCCCAGCTGCTGCGGCATGGCCAGGGGCCGCGCCGGGCTCTGCCGCTCGGCCACCGCAAAGCTAAAGACGTAGGTCGGCTCCTGGCCCATGCGCAGGTCGCTGACGAGCACGCGCGCGCCGTCTTCATGCAGCTTGTAAAAGCCCTTGCTGAAGGCCGCGATGCGCTGCACGCCGTCGACACCCCGCAGTTCGTCGGCGAGCGCCGCGCCGCGGTCGAAACGGTCGAACGTGACCTGCGCTGTGGCGTCGAGCAGCGAGTAGAAGCCCTCGTGGTAGTGATCGCCGGCCACCGCCACCACGCGCCACAACACCGAATTGAAGGCCGTGGGCGTGACCAGCACACGGTCGGCGGCAATGCCCTGCGCAGCCAGCGCGGCGCGGGCAATGTGGCTTACCTGCTGCTGCGCCGCCACGCCCCAGGCCAGGTAGGCCGTGCTCAGCACCAGGCCGGCGGCATTGGCCTGCAGGCCGCGGCCCGCACCACGCCCGGCCAGCGCCCAGCCAACGCCGACGAGCAAAGGCAGTGTGTACAGCGGGTCGATGATGAAGACGCTGCCGACGCCGAAGGGGTGGTCGCTGAAAGGCAGCGCCAGTTGCGTGCCGTAGACCGTCATGGTGTCGAGCAGCGGGTGCGTCACCAGCACCAGCCACAGTGCCAGCCACCAGCGCCGCCACAGCGGCCACTCGCCATGCCAGCGCGCCACAGCCGCGGCCAGCGGCAGCGAGAACAGCGTCAGCCAGAACGGGGCATGGGTCTCGGCCCGGTGCAGCACCATGTTGTGGATGGGGTTGCCGTGGTCGATGAACACGTCCAGGTCGGGCATCGTGCCGGCCACCGCGCCCCACATCGCCGCCTTCCACACTGCCGTGCGCCGGCCCATCACGGCCACGGCCACGGCGGCCCCCAGGCCGATCTGCGAGAGTGAATCCATGGGTGCGAATTCTGCGCGGCCGGCAAAGACCGCAGGGGTGGCGGTGTCCTCCTCGCCCCGGCCACACACCGAGGCGTTCAGATTCACTGGCGGGGAGCAGGCTGTGGCAGCAGCAAGGTGTGCACCGCCGCACCCAGCGCCGGCAGCCGCCAGGTGGTGGCGCAGCGCTCGTGCGGCGCGTAGCGCAGGCCCAGATTCGTCAGCACGGCCACGATGTAGTGGCGGCCGTCGCCCGCCACGATGCCGGCGTCGGACGCATAGTTGTCGGTGGTGCCGGTCTTGTGCGCGAACTGCGGTGCGTCGGGCAGACCGCGCACCCAACCCGGCACTCCGCGCAGGGAACCGCTGGACAGGATCTCGTCGAGTTGCTGACGCTCCAGCACCGAATGCAGGAGCTCGCGGGTCGCCGGCCGCAGGGTGGGCGCGGCGGGGTCCAGCCAGGGTGCGGGCGGCGCCCGCGCATCCAGCAGCCACAGCAGCCGCACCGTGTCCCAGGCCGTCATGTGGATGTGGCCCACGCCGGCCCCTTCGCCATTGCGCCAGCCGCCCCGCGCCGTGGTGTCGTTGAGCTGCAGCGTGCGCAGGCCCCAGGCCGCGAAGAGCATGTTCAGCGAGTTGTCGCGCTGCGGCGCCAGCAGGCCCACGCGGTGCAGCAGCGCCACACATTCGTCGGTGGCGTCGTTGTCGCTGACCGTGATCATGGGTGCCAGCGCGGCCGGCCAGCCGCACAGCCCGCGCTGCACGGCCAGGCCCACGCCCACGGCGACCATCAGCTTGAGCAGCGAAGCCGGGTAGGGGGCGACGAAACGTTGCCGCGCCTGGGCCTGGGCCGGGTCGATCGGCGTCCACGCCAGGCGCGACCAGTCGGCGCCCGGCAGCCACGGTGCGGAGTCGAGCTTGGCATCGCGCTGGTCGGCGTCGAAGCGCAGGTGGCGAACGGCGCCGGCAGCCCCCTCGATGTCGGCCGCCAGCCCCTGCGGCACTTCACGCGAGAACAGCACGTTGGCGCGGCGCGGCGCACCCGCACCCGCACCAGCACCAGCACCAGCACCATGGCGGGTGAAGTCCACCACCGCCAGGTCGATGCTCGGAAAGGCTTCCACCACCGCGCCGCCGCGCCAGAAGTCCGCCGTGGCGCCGAAGTCTTGCGCCCGTACGGCTTGCAGCAGACCCTGGGCGAGGCTGTCGTTCGGGGTCATGCACTCACGCGGCGCGCGCCCGGGGACCTCCTCTCGAACGCGCCCAGGTCAGAAGAACTTGTAGTTGACCTGCAAGGTGAAGGCGCGGCCGCGCGGATTGGCCACCCGCGGGTCCCAGCCGGCGCCGGCGGCGAAGTCGAGGTTGTGGGCGGTGAAGGGCGGGTCCTGGTCGAACAGGTTCTTGATGCCGGCGGTGACATTCGTATTCTTGATGCCGGTGTAGTTGGCCGAGATGCCGTAGACCGTGTAGCTGTCGACCTTGGGCTCGAAGCCCGGTGGCACCACGCCCACCGGCACCTCGTCCATGTAGCTGTGCACATAGCTTTGCATCAGCGAAGCGCTCCACGGGCCGCGGATGTAGGTGATGCGCGCCTCGTGCTTCCAGCGTGGGAAGAGGTCGCGCGAATCCCACTGGCCGGCGGTTTCCACGTAGGGGTCGGTGGAGAAGACGCGCGAGCGGTGGCTGTCGATGTAGGTGCCGTCCAGCGTGGCCACCCAGCGTGCGCCGGCGATCAGGCCGTTCAAGCTGACGTTGACATCGGCGCCGCTGGTGATGTCGCCGTCGGCGTTGATGAAGCCGGCGCGGATATAGCCGCCCGGGCCGTCCAGGCGACCGTCGGTGCCGCGCACCAGCGCGTTCGGGAAGGTGGTGTAGTTGTTGACCACCTGCTGCGGCGTCAGCTCGTAGATCAGGTCGTCGCGCTTGACCTCCCACAGGTCGACGCTGAAGCTCACCCAGGGCGCCGGCGAGGCCACGAAGCCGATCGTCCACTGCTTGGACGTTTCGGGGTCGAGGCCGGGGTTGCCGCCCTGGCGCGCGTTGGGCCGGATCGCGCACACCGACAGGTCGGCGCCCGGCGCGGTGGGGCCCAGCGGGCACAGCACCGGGTCGGCGATGTTGCCCGGCACGGGAGCGTCGCCCTGCGCACCGTAGAGCTGGAAGAAGCTGGGCGCGCGGAAGCCCGTGTTGTACGAACCGCGCAGCAGCAGTTGATCGATGGGCACCCACTTCAGCGACACCTTGGGGTTGGTGGTGGTGCCGAAGTCGCTGTAGTTGTCGCTGCGCACGGCCAGCGAGGCTTCCAGGTTCTTGACGATGGGGATCGCGACTTCGGCGAAGACGGCCGCGATGTCGCGTTCGACCTTGGGGAACTCGGCGTCGAACGGCGCCTGGTAGACCGGGCGCGTGGTGCGCGAGCCGTCGCTGAACTGGTAGCTCTCTTGACGGATGTCGAAGCCGAAGGCCCCGACCAGGGCCCCGGCCGGCAGCTTCATCAGCTCGCCGGAAATCGTGCCGTCGAACTGCAGCAGCGTGGACTTGCCGTCGAACAGCCGCGTGCCCTGGGCGCTGGCACCCTGGATCAGGTCCAGCGCGGCCTGGGTCTGGGACTGCCCGGGCGCCAGCCACGGGTTGACGAGACCGCTGCCCAGCGCCGCCACCATGGAGTCGGTGAACAGATAGCCCGGGCCGAGCACGGATTCGGCCTCGCTCTGCGCGGTGGAAATACCCAGCTTGTAGTCCCAGTTGCCGAAGACCACGCCTTCGGCGCCCAGCAGCAGGCGGTAGGCGTCGGTGGTGGTCTCTATCGTGCGGCCGCCGCAGATGGTGCAGCGAAGGCGGTAGGCGATATTCTTGGTGGCGTCGAAGCTGGGGATGTAGGCCGACAGGTCCTGGTAGTAAGGCCCGCCCGCGGGATACTGGGCGCCGGCGATGCTGCCGGTGGTGGTGATCTGGTAGGGCTCGAACTGCTTGGTGGCGGTGGTCTGCGAACCCACGAACTCGGCAAAGATCGAATGCTCGTTGCTCAGCATGAAGGCGCCGCGGGCGACCAGGTTGACGCGGTCCACCGGCTGGATCAGCACCGCCGAGCCGCCGTAGTCATAGGCGCAGCCCCAGCGGAAGCCGGGGCTGCCCCAGAGCTCGGACTGGTACTGCGACATGCCCGGCACGCTGTCGCAATTGCCCTGGAAGCTGAGCAGGTTGGCGCGGTTGTAGGTCTGCGCGCCCGTGCTCGGCAGGGTGAAGGTGGACCCGAGGGCCGTGCCGGAAGATCCGGTGTGGGTGGCGAAGGGCGTACCCGTGGTGTCGGGCGAGAGCCCGCGCGCAGGCTGAAAGCCGTTGGAGAAGGCACGCTCGTTGCCGCCCAGGATCTCCTGCCTGTCCAGCGTCAGCGCCGCCATGACGTTGAAGCCGTCGTTGGCCAGGCTGCCCCAGCCGCCGAGCAACTGGCCGCGGTAGAAATTGCCGCCGCCTTCCTGGGTCACGTCCAGCAGGCCGGTGGCTTCGAAGCCGCTGTATTCGGAGCGCAGGATGAAGTTGATGACACCGCCCACGGCGTCGGCGCCGTAGATGGCCGAGGCACCGTCGGTGAGCACTTCCACGCGCTCGACCATGGCCAGGGGAATCGAATTCAGGTCGACCGCGTTGCCCTTGGCGCCGTGGGTGGAGACGCGGCGGCCGTTCAGCAGCACCAGCGTGCTGTTGGCGCCCAGGCCGCGCAGGTTGGCGCTGCTGTTGCCGTTGTTGTTGCGGTCGGTGGTGCCGAGCTGGATGCCGACATTGGACGACAGGTTGTCGGCGCCGGTGCCGTTGGCCGGCAGGCGCATCAGCAGTTCTTCGGTGCTGCTGATGCCGGCGCGCGTGATGTCCTCACGCGTGATCGTCTGCACCGGCAGTGCGCCCTCGCTCTGGATGCGCTTGATGCTGGAACCGGTGATGGTGACGCGCTGCCCGCCGCTTTGGGCCAGCGCATGGGTGGCCATGCCGAGCAGCACCAGGCTGCCGACCAGAACGCTGAGTTTCATGAAAGCCCCTCCCTCGGTGGAGCGGCCCGCACGCCCGCGGCCCGCATGGCGGCGAAGTGTTGCCGCCATGCGCCGTGCGGCCCATACGGGAATACCAATATCGAGGGCCTGGCGCCCGTTTCGTGAGGCCATTCGTGGCAGGCGCGCGACGTTGTGTCGCCCGCTCATGAAAGGGCAGCACCGTTTGCGCCGGCCGCGGCCGCGCGGTTCCGTGTGAATATCGACCGCCTCGACCGAGCCTCCGCCTGTCCCCCCATGAACTCCGCCCGCCCCTGGCGCTGGATCCCCACGCTGTACTTCGCCCAGGGCCTGCCCTACGTGGTGGTCATGACGCTGGCCGTGGTGATGTACAAGAACCTCGGCGTCTCCAATACCGAGATCGCCTTGTATACGAGCTGGCTCTACCTGCCGTGGGTGATCAAGCCGCTGTGGAGCCCGCTGGTCGACCTGCTGGGAAGCAAGCGGCGCTGGATCGTGGCGCTGCAGTTCACGCTGGGTGCGGCGCTGGCGATGGTGGCGCTGGCGCTGCCGGCGCCGAAATTCCTGCAGCTCACGCTGGCCGTGCTGTGGCTGATGGCCTTCGCCTCGGCCACCCACGACATTGCCGCCGACGGCTTTTACATGCTGGCGCTGCCGCAGCGCGCCCAGGCGGCTTTCGTGGGCGTGCGCAGCACCTTCTATCGCTTGTCGATGATCGCCGGCCAGGGCGGGCTGGTGGTGCTGGCGGGCTGGCTGCAGGAGCGCAGCGGCGCGCCGGCGGCGGCGTGGGTCCAGGTGTTCTGGCTGCTGGCCGGGCTGTTCGTGGTGGCCGGGCTGTACCACGCCTGGGTGCTGCCGCGACCGGCGGCCGACGTGGCGGCGCCGCGCTCGGCCCACTTCCGCGCCGACTTCGTGGCCGTGTTCCTGGCCTTCTTCCGCAAGCCGGACATCGGGCGCATCCTGGCCTTCCTGCTGCTGTACCGCTTCGCCGAAGCGCAGTTGTTGAAGCTGGTCACGCCGTTCATGCTGGACCCGCGTGCGGCCGGTGGCCTGGGCCTGCGCACGCAGGAAGTGGGCGTGGCCTACGGCACCGTGGGCGTGGCCGCGCTCACTGTCGGCGGCCTGCTCGGCGGCTGGCTTGTTTCACGCCATGGCCTGCAGCGGCTGCTGTGGCCGCTGGTGCTGTGCATGCACCTGCCCAATACGGTCTTCGTGGCGCTGGCGCTGTGGCAACCCCAAAGCCTGGCGCTGGTGAGCGCGGCGGTGGCGCTGGAGCAGTTCGGCTACGGCCTGGGCTTCACCGTCTATATGGTCTTCATGCTGATGGTGGCCGGCGGCGCCGACGGCTCGGCCGTGCACAAGACGGCGCACTACGCGCTGTGCACCGGATTCATGGCGCTGGGCATGATGCTGCCCGGCATGGGGGCGGGCTGGCTGCAGGAACGGCTGGGCTACACGGCGTTCTTCGTCTGGACCTGCGTGGCCACGCTGCCATCATTCGCTGCCGCGGCGTGGCTGCGCATCGACCCGGCGTTCGGCCGCCGGGCATAGCGGATCCGGGTGGGGCTCGGCGCGGGTTGGGCAGGCCGCTCTGGAAACCGGCCTGTGCCGCGCCCTGCGCCGCCGCTAGGGCCGGGCGGGAAGGTCGCCCTGCAGCGCCAGCCAGGCCAGCACGGCCAGCGGTGCGGTTTCGGCGCGCAGCACGCGCGGGCCCAGGCCGGTGGCCACGAACCCGGCGGCCGAGGCGGCGGCTTCTTCGGCCGCGGTGAAGCCGCCTTCCGGGCCGCTGAGGGTGCACACCGCTGCGCCAGGGGCCAGGTGGGCGGCTTGCCCGGGCAGGCCGTGCGCCTGCGCGTCCGGGCTCAGCAGCAGGCGCAGGCCCCGCGGCGCCAGCGGCAGCCATGCCGCCAGCTGACGCACCGGTTCCACCACCGGCACGCGGGCGCGCCCACACTGTTCGCACGCGGCCTGCGCCACGACCTGCCAGTGCTCGCGCTTGCGCTCGGCGCGCTCGCCGCCCAGGCGCAGCACGGTGCGTTCGGTGAGCAGCGGCTGAAGGCGCGCCACGCCCAGTTCGGTGGCTTTCTCCACCAGCATGTCCATGCGTTCGTTGGCCGGCATGCCCAGCGCCAGCGTCACTTCGCGCGGCAATTCGTTGGCCACGGCCACCGGCAGGCCGATGCGCACACGGACCTCGCTGCGGCCCACCTTCAGCACGCCGGCCGGCCAGTCGCTGCCGCAGCCGTCGAACAGCAGCAGCGTATCGCCGGGCTGCACACGGCGCACCTGGGCGTGGCGTGCGGCGCCCGGCGGCAGCGAGAGCTCGGCACCGGCGAGCAGCGGCGTGTCCACGAACAGGCGGATCGTCATGCGCCGGGCCGGTGCTGCGGTGGCGCTTCGCGGGGCGACGACAGCGCCGCCTCGACGGCCAGCGCCACGGCGGCGAGTTCGGCGTCTCGTCCGCCCGGCGCCGTGAGCATCAGCCCCACCGGCAGCTCGCCGGGCGCGTGGCAGGGCAGCGTGAAGGCGCAGCCGTCCAGGAAATTGGCGACGAAGGTGTTGCGCAGCAGCAGGGCGTTGGCGTGGAAGAAGGCGTCGTCGCTGGCCACCAGGTCGGCGATGGGCGGCGCGGTGATCGGCACCGTGGGGCACACCACCGCGTCGAAGCCCTGCAGGCGCTGGCCGACACGGGCGATCCAGTCGCGCCGGCGCTGCTGCATCACGATGTAGTCGGCGGCACTCACGCCTTCGCCCAGCGCGATGCGCGCCGCCACGCGCGGGTCGAACCGATCGCGCTGCGTGCGCAGGGCTTCGCGGTGCAGGGCGTAGGCTTCGACCGGCGAGAAGCCGCCGGGGGCATTGATCTGCGCGATCTCGGCCAGCTCGGCCAGCGGCAGTTCGGTAACGACCGCACCCGCGGCGGCCAGGCGCTGCAGTGCACGCTCGAAGGCGCGCGCCACGGCGGGCTCCAGCTCGTCGAGCAGCAGCGTCTGCGGCAGCGCCAGGCGCAGGCCCTTCACACCGCTGGTGCTGCGCGGCGCCGGCGGCAGCGCCGCCCCCGCCAGCACCGCGTCGACGACCAGGCAGTCCGCCACGCAGCGCGCCATGGCACAAGCCGTATCGAGCGTGAACGACAGCGGATAGGCGCCCTGCAGCGGCGTGCGGTTCTGCGTATTCTTGAAGCCGACCAGGCCGCACAGCGCCGCCGGAATGCGGATCGAACCCGCCGTGTCGGACCCCAGCCCGGCCACCGCCAGCCCCAGCGCCACCGAAACCGCCGCACCCGAAGACGAACCACCGGGAATGCGCGCGAGCAAGGGGTCGGCCGGGTTGCGCGGCGTGCCGTTGTGCGGATTGATGCCGACACCCGAGAAGGCGAATTCGGTCATGTGGGTGGTGCCCACGATGGCGGCCCCCGCCTGGCGCAGGCGCGCCACTGCTGCGGCGTCCCGGCCGGCCGGCGGCGCGCCCCGGCGCAGCACCGAACCGGCCAGCGTGGTGCGGCCGGTGATGTCGTACAAGTCCTTCACCGAAACCGGCAGGCCGGCCAGCGGCGGCAGCGGCTCGCCGCGCGCGAACTGCGCGTCGGCGGCTCGCGCGGCGGCCAGGGCTTCGTCGGCGAAGAGAGCCGTGAAGACATGGGCAGCGGCAGGCGCCGCGGCTTCGGACAGCACGCGCTCGATCAGCGCCTGGTGGCTGCCCGGCCGGGACAGCGACGCCTGCAACTCATGGATCGGGGGCAGCATGGTGATGGTTGCTCGCGCCGGGTCGCCCCGGGCGCCGGAGGGCGGGTCGTGAAGCCGCGCATTGTCCATGGCCGTTGCCGCCACCCGCCGGGGCTGGCGCCGAACAGGACCGGATTGGCGACGCTGTTCGGGGCCCGCCGCCACCGGCGCAGCCCTATATTGCCGCCACCATGCCCTATGTCTTTCGCGCCGCCGACGGCACGCTGGCCAGCCTGCACCGACAGGCCCCGGGCCACCCCTGCGAATTCCTGGACCCCGAGCATCCCGAGGTGCAGGACTTCCTGGGTCCGAGCGGCGCCGACGCCTACGAAAGGCTGGATGCCGATTTCATCCGCGTCCTGGAAGACCTGATCGACGTGCTGTTGCGCCGCCAGGTCATCGCCATCACCGACCTGCCTGCCGAGGCGCAGAAGAAGCTGTACATGCGCAAGGGCCACCGCAAGGCGATGCCGCTGAGCGAGCTCAACCTGCTGGGCGACAGCGCCGACGGCGCCAGCGCGCCGGACTTCGACCGCTACAGCGCCTGAGCCGCCGCCAGGACGGCTCAGCCCTTCAGCGCCACCAGCACCTCGTCCAACATTTTCTTCGCGTCGCCGAAAAGCATGCGGTTGTTGTCCTTGTAGAAGAGCGGGTTGTCGACCCCGGCGTAGCCGCTGGCCATGCTGCGCTTCATGACGATGCTGGTCTTGGCCTTCCACACCTCCAGCACCGGCATGCCGGCGATGGGGCTGGTGGGGTCTTCCTGCGCCGCCGGGTTGACGATGTCGTTGGCGCCGATGACCATGGAGACGTCCGTGGTGGGGAAGTCCTCGTTGATCTCGTCCATCTCCATCACGATGTCGTAGGGCACCTTGGCCTCGGCCAGCAGCACGTTCATGTGGCCGGGCATGCGGCCGGCCACCGGGTGGATGCCGAAGCGCACGTTCACACCCTTCTCGCGCAGGTGCCTGGTGATCTCGAACACCGTGTGCTGGGCCTGCGCCACCGCCATGCCGTAGCCCGGCACGATGATCACGTTCTTGGCCTCGCGCAGCAGCTCGGCCGTTTCCACGGCGCTGATCGGCGTCACTTCGCCGGCCGGCTGCGCGCCGCCGGCCGCCGCTGCCACCGTGCCGCCACCGGTGCCGAAGCCGCCCGCGATGACGCTGATGAAATTGCGGTTCATCGCCCGGCACATGATGTAGCTCAGGATGGCGCCCGACGATCCCACCAGCGCGCCGACGACGATCAGCAGATCGTTGCTCAGCATGAACCCGGTGGCCGCCGCGGCCCAGCCCGAATAGCTGTTGAGCATGGACACCACCACCGGCATGTCGGCGCCGCCGATGGCCATGACCATGTGCACGCCGAAGAGCAGCGCGATCACCATCATCACCAGCAGCGGCAGCATGCCGGACTGGATGTCGTGCGCATTCAGGAAGACGCGGCCGAACCAGATGACGATGAGCAGACCGGCCAGGTTGAGCCAGTGGCGGCCGGGCAGCAGCAGCGGCTTGCCGCCGATCTTGCCCGACAGCTTGCCGAAGGCGATGACCGAGCCCGAGAAGGTGACGGCACCGATGAGGATGCCGATGTAGATTTCCACCTCGTGGATCGACTTCTCGGCCGCGGTCGGAAAAATGGTCGAGGTGTCGATATAGCTGGCGAAGCCCACCAGGCAGGCAGCCAGGCCCACCAGGCTGTGCATGGCCGCGACCAACTCGGGCATCTGCGTCATCTGCACCTTCTTCGCAGCGAACAGGCCGATACTGCCGCCGACGACAAGGGCGCCGATGATCCAGGCATAGCCGGACGGCGTGACGCGCGGGCCCAGCACCGTGGCAAGCACGGCGATGGTCATGCCGATGACGCCGAAAAGATTGCCGCGCCTCGCCGTCTCGGGGTTGGCAAGCCCGCCCAGGCTGAGGATGAAGAGAATGGTGGCGGCGATGTAGGCAACCGTGGCCAGGCCTGAAGTCATTTCCGTTTCCTCGTTCTGGTTCTTTATTTGCGGAACATCGCCAGCATGCGCCGCGTGACCGCAAAGCCGCCGAACATGTTGATGGCCGTGAGCGCCAGCGCGAAGACAGCCAGGCCCAGGATCAGCGTGTTCGGCCGGTCCGCGGCGCCCGCTGCGGTGAGCGGCGGCGCCACCTGTACCAGCGCGCCGATGGCGATGATCGACGAGATGGCGTTGGTCACGCTCATCAGCGGCGTGTGCAGCGCCGGCGTCACGTTCCAGACCACCATGTAGCCGACGAAGCAGGCCAGCACGAACACCGTGAAGTGCGACAGGAAGCTGGCCGGCGCGTACAGACCCACCAGCCCGAAGGCCAGCGCGCCCAGGCCGAAGACGATGGCGAGGCCCTTCACCGACATCGGCTCGCCGGCGCCATGGCCGTGGCCCTTCTTCGCTGCCGGGGCGGCGGACGCGGCGGCCGGTTTGGCCGGCGGCGCCGGCAGCTTCAGCGGCGGCGGCGGCCAGGTGATGCTGCCTTCCTTGATGACGGTCAGCCCGCGGATCGCGTCGTCTTCCATGTTGACGTCGATGACGCCGTCCTTGGTCTTGCACAGCTCCTCGGTCAGTCGCAGCAGGTTGTTCGAGTACAGCGTGGACGACTGCTTGGCCAGGCGGCTGACCAGGTCGGTGTAGCCGATGATGGTGACGCCGTGGCGCACCACGGCCTCGCCGGGCACGGTGAGCTCGCAGTTGCCGCCCTGCTCGCCCGCCATGTCGACGATGACGCTGCCCGGCTTCATGCTCTGCACCATCTCGGCGGTAATGAGCCTGGGCGCGGGCTTGCCCGGGATCAGCGCGGTGGTGATGATGATGTCGACTTCGCGCGCCTGCTTGGCGTACATCTCGCGCTGGGCCTGCTGGAAGCCTTCGCTCATGACCTTAGCGTAGCCGCCGCCGCCCGCGCCCTCTTCCTCGTAGTCGACCTTGACGAATTCGCCACCCAGCGAAACCACCTGGTCGGCGACCTCGGCGCGCGTATCGTTGGCGCGCACGATGGCACCCAGGTTGGCGGCGGTGCCGATGGCCGCCAGGCCGGCGACACCGGCACCGGCGATGAAGACCTTGGCCGGCGGCACCTTGCCGGCGGCCGTGATCTGGCCGTTGAAGAAGCGGCCGAAGGCGTTGGCGGCCTCGATAACCGCCCGGTAGCCGCTGATGCCGGCCATGGAGGTGAGTGCGTCCATCTTCTGCGCGCGGCTCAGCTGGCGCGGCAGGCTGTCGATGGCCAGCACGGTGGCCTTGCGGGCCGCCAGCTGCTGCATCAGTTCGGGGTTCTGTGCCGGCCAGACGAAGCCGATCAGCGTGGCGCCTTCGCGCAGCAGGCCCACCTCTTCCGGGCTGGGGGGGCGGGCCTTGAAGACGATGTCCGACGTGGCCCACAGCTCGGCCGCCGTGCCCACGACTTCGGCGCCGGCCGCGCGATAGGTGTCGTCGGCGAAATTCGCCGCCTCGCCCGCGCCGCTCTCCACGGCCACCGTGAAGCCCAGCTTGACGAGCTTCTCCACCACCTCGGGCACGGTCGCGACGCGCTTCTCGCCGGCCGCGGTTTCCTTCGGGACTCCGATGCGCATGGGGTTTCTCCTCGCGAAGGTCGATGTTGTTGACAAACGCGTGAAGCTAACACAAGACCCGCCCGCGGCTGCCGGCACGAGTCCTGCGCCGGCTACCATCGTGGACCGATGACCAGCGAAAGATTCCGCCCAGCCGTCACCGTGGCCGCCATCGTCGAACGTGGCGGCCGTTACCTGCTGGTGGAAGAGCACACCCCCGAAGGCCTGCGCCTGAACAACCCGGCCGGCCACCTGGACCCGGGCGAGTCGCCGCTGCAGGGTGTGGTGCGCGAAGCGCTGGAGGAAACGGCGCGCGCCTTCGACCCCGAAGCGCTGGTGGGCGTTTACCTCTCGCGTTTCCAGCGCCCGGCCACGGGCGAAGACGTGACCTATCTGCGCTTTGCCTATTGCGGCCGCGTGGGCGAAGTGCAGACGGGCCGCGCGCTGGACGCCGGCATCGTGCGCACGCTGTGGCTCACGCCCGACGAGCTGCGTGCCAGCGCTGCGCGCCACCGCAGCCCGCTGGTGCTGCGCTGCATGGAAGACCACTTGGCGGGGCGGCGCTTTCCGCTGGAGCTGGTGACCACCGACGCCAGCCTGGTCGCGCCCGAGATCAAGCGTCGCAGCTAGCAACAGGTTGACAGCTTTCTGACACCTGCCCTGGGTCCGTCAGCCCTGACGATGGATAGGTGGAAACCATGTTGTATGAGCTGCTTGACGCGACGCCTGAGCGTCGCGGATGACGGCGGCCCGCATGCGTGGGGGGAAATGGAAAAAGGTCGGGCAGCAGGACAGCGCCTATGCCAGCCGCATGCGCTGTGGCATGCTTTCGGCCATGCCACAGAAATTTACCCTGCCGACCCCCGTTGAGGACTTGGCCGCGCAAGCGCTCAGCCTGCCCTCAGAAGACCGAGCCAAGCTGGTTGAGCGCCTGATCGCCAGCTTCGAGCCGAGATCTGCAGCACAGGCCGCTTGGTTGCAGCTCGCCAGGTCCCGTCGCGACGACGTCCATTCGGGCAAAGTCGCCATGGTCCCGGGCGACGAAGCACTCGCCCGTGTCCGTGCGCGCATCGCTTGAACTACTGGGTCCATCCCGACGCCGAGGCTGAACTCGGCGATGCAGCCGTCTACTACGCAGAGCATGCGAGCCGGACAGTGGCAGAGGCCTTTCTTGCAGAGTTCGAGCGCGTTCGTGACCTCTTGGTCGAGAACCAGTATCGAGCGCCGCATGGGGACTACGGCTTGCGCGTCTACCACCTTGACCGCTTCCCCTACACAGTGATGTACGAACCCAGCGAGGAGTCGGGTCCTCGGATCTTTGCGATTGCGCATCAGCACCGAGAACCGGGGTATTGGGCATCGCGTATCGAAGTCTGATCCCTCGCCCCTTTTCTGCGGCCACTGCAGGGCCGACCCCCGTCACGCCAACCTTCTCCCCGTATGCCGGGGGAAGGGGGGCACCTCTTCCGTTCGCGGGAGAGGGTTGGGGTGAGGGTCGTTCGATCGATCCTCCGGCGTCTGCTGAACTTCGCCGCTCATCGAGCGCGTTGAAGCCGGCGGCGGGCTCGCCCGGCGCCGGCCCCAGCCTTCGGCAGAACGCGTCGGCAACGGCCACAATCAGCGGCTCCGGTGGTGCACGTCGCGTCGCCGCTTCCATGGCGCTGTCCACCATGCCGTCTCTCGCCCCGTTCCACCTCGCCTTTCCCGTCGACGACCTCGCCGCTGCGCGGCGCTTCTACGGCGGCCTGCTCGGCTGCCCCGAGGGCCGCAGCAGCGCCGAGTGGATCGACTTCGACTTCTTCGGCCACCAGATCGTGGCCCACCTGGCGCCGCCGCGCGCCAGCCGCGACCACCACAACCCGGTCGACGGCCACGACGTGCCGGTGCCGCACTTCGGCGTCGTGCTCGACTGGGACCACTTTCACTCGCTCGCCGCACGGCTGCGCGAACAGGGCCTGAAGTTCGTCATCGAACCCTATGTCCGCTTCGCCGGCCAGGTGGGCGAGCAGGCCACGATGTTCTTCCGAGACCCGGCCGGCAACGCGCTCGAGTTCAAGTCCTTCCGCGACCGCTCGCAGCTCTTCGCGAAGTGATCCCCGCCGCGTGACCGAACTGCTCTTCATCCGCCACGGCGAGACCGACTGGAACCGCCAGCAGCGTTTCCAGGGCCAGATCGACGTGCCGCTGAACGCCACCGGCCAGGCGCAGGCCGCGCGCGTGGCCGACCGTCTGGCCGCCGACCGCCACGACGCGCTGTTCAGCAGCGACCTGTTGCGGGCACGCGAGACGGCCGCGCCGCTGGCCGCCGTCTGGCGCCTGGCGCCGGTGGCGATGGCGGGCTTTCGCGAACAGAACTTCGGCGTGCTGGAGGGTCTGGACGTGCCCACTATCCAGGCCCGCCACCCGGACCTGTGGCAACGCTGGCTGGAGCACCGCGCCGACTACGCCCTGCCCGGCGGCGAGAGCCTGCGCCAGTTTCATGCCCGCGTCATGGCCGCGGTGGGCGAGCTGGCGGCGGCGCAGCTCGGCGCGCGGCTGGCCGTGGTCACGCACGGTGGCGTGCTCGACATGCTCTGGCGCAGCGCCCACGGCCAGTCGCTGGACGGCCTGCGTGTCTGCGAGATTCCGAATACCGGACTCAACCGGCTGCGTTGGGTGAACGGGACGCTGATCGTCGAGTCGTGGGCCGACGCCGCTCATCTGGCCGGATGGGCCGACCCGTCGGCGTCGGCGCCGGCGCAGGTGTCGGCTGCCGGGCGCGATTCAAGCCGCTGACGACGGCAGCCCGGCGGCCGCCGGCTGGATGGCGGCGACCGGCTCGGGCGCCAGCAGCGTGCCGTCGCGCAGGCCACGCACGGTGCCGGCCAGCAGGCCCAGTACCACGAGCGACGCCAGCGCCAGCAACGCCAGTCCCAGCACCGCCATGGTCGAGCCTGGCACCGCCAGACGCAATGTCAGCGCGGCCATCGCCGCCAGCGGAAAACTCAGCGCCCAGTGCGGCAGGCCGAACGGCAGCTTGGCGATGCGCGGCGCCAGCGCGCCCACCCACAGCAGCGTGAACATGGCCATGCCCCACAGCACCCAGGCCAGCAGCGGCGGCGCACCGAACTGCAGCACGGCCAGGCCCACCACCGCCGGCGGCGCGATGAAGATGAAGGCCGTGGGCAGCAGCCGCTCGGGCCACATCCCCTGCACGGCGATGCGCACCAGCACCAGCACGGTGGCCAGCGGCCAGAACAGCAGGCCCAGGCCGAACTGCGCCGCCGACCATTCGGCCTGGCCCAGCGGCACGCCGGCCAGCGGCACCAGCACGTTGCCCACGATGGGAATGAACAGCGCCGGCGTCACGCCCGCCCATTGCAGGCCGCCCTGCGCCGCCGGCCGCCACCAGCGCGTGAGCACCCACCAGGTGACGAAGAGCTGCGCCAGCGCACCCACCCACCACAGCGCCAGCCACAGCGGCTGCGGCCCGGCCACCGACACGCCCACAGTGGCCAGCAGGAGCACCGCAATGGGTAGCGCCGCGATGAAGGTGTGCCGCACCGGGTGGCGGCGGTCCTCGGCCCAGGCTTCGGGGTAACGCTGGCCGCGCACCACCGTGGCCACCGCCAGCACCGCGAACACGGTCGCCGCCAGCGCGCCGACGAGCAAGGCCAAGGCGCCGGCCATCTCGCCCAGCAGCGGCACCGCGCGGTGCCAGGCCAAGGACAGGCCGGCCAGGCCCATGACCAGCGCATACCAGCCGGGCATCATGAATTTGAGCGGAGTGGGCGAGCGGGCCATGGCGCGGGACAGAGTTCCAGACCACAAGGATCATATACCCTATTGGGTATGCGGCGCCGAGGCCGGAATGTAGCCGGGCCGCGCTGCAGCGCGCGGGAGCAGCCGTCAAGCCGCCAGCGCCGGCTCCACGAGCTTTTGCAACCGCGCCAGCAGCGCCGGCAGGTCGAGCCGTTCGCACAACACGGCGGTGAGCTTGCGCGTGCACAGTTGCGGCACCTGTGCGAACGGAAACCAGCCGAAGTCGTCCATCTCGGGCCAGCGCTCGCCACTGTCGCCGTCGGTGAAGCGGCTTTCGCAATGCAGCGTGCGGGTATCCAGCCGCGGCAGCCGTGCGCCGAACAAGTGCAGGTCCTTGCGCGCGCGGTAGGGCAGCCGGCCCAGGTCGACCAGCTGTTCGGCGTTGAGGTCCAGGCCGCATTCCTCTCGCGTTTCGCGCAGCGCGGCCTGCAGCGCCGTCTCGCCGGCCATGGCGCCGCCCTTGGGCAGGTCCCAGTGGTCGTGCCCGGTCACATGGCACAGCAGCAGTTCGTGCGCGTCGTTGACGATCACGATGCCGCAGCTCAGCCGCCGCGGCGGCTGGAAGAATTCGATCATTGCCCGGCCTCCATGCCAGAAGCATGGCAGGCTTGCGTGAAACCAAGACGACAAAAAGCGCGGTGTAACCCACGCGATCGCGTCTTTTGGCGCGGACACCGAAGCGGTCGCACCCGGTCAGCGCAGCTTGGCGAGAAGTTCCTGCACCTCGTCGAGCACGCCGCCGATGCGTTCGCCGGCCTCGGCCTGGTCGCCCAGGCGGGCTTCCAGCTCCTGCTGCATGAAGCACACGGTCATGCGCACATAGGCGCTGTCCAGTGCCTTGCGCACTGCGGCCATCTGCGTGGCGATGTCCATGCAGGGCTGGCCTTCCTCGATCATGCGCTGGATGCCGCGCAACTGGCCCTCGGCCCGCTTCAGGCGGTTCAGCAGGTCGGCGCGGGTCTTGGCGTCGGACAGTTCGGACATGGCGCACGGCCCCCAGGTTGGTTTTGTCAGGGGGGCCATTTTCAACGCCTTTTCGCGGTTGTTGATTCCAGGGAGCTCAACGCGCGCCGGCAGGTGCCTTTTCGGGCACACCGATCTTCTTCAGGATCCAGCCCAGCGGGCAGACATTGGTAAACCCGAACTGCAGCAGGTTGGCGCCGACAAAGGCGGTGAAGGCCAGCCACCAGCCGGAGACGTAGATCGGGCTTTCGGCCACGCCCAAGGCGAGCGAGAGCAGGATGAAGGTGCCGGCAAGGATGCGGATGAGGCGGTCAACGGTCATGGTCAATCTCCAAAGGGTTCAAGGTTGGGGGAAGGGAAAACGGATCAGGCCGCGACCGCTTCGGCACGCGCGTCGTGCTGGCGGCGGTTGAAGGCGAAATAAAGAACGGGGATGACCACCAGCGTCAGCAGCGTCGAGACGAGGATGCCGAACAGCAGCGAGATCGCCAGGCCGTTGAAGATGGGGTCGTCCAGGATGAACACGGCGCCGGTCATCGCCGCCAGGGCGGTCAGCGCGATCGGCTGCGCGCGCACGGCGGCCGAATTCACCACCGCGTCCTTGAAGGCCACGCCCTGGTTGACCTGCAGCTCGATGAAGTCGACCAGCAGGATGGAATTGCGCACGATGATGCCGGCCAGGGCGATCATGCCGATCATGCTGGTGGCGGTGAAATTGGCACCGAGAAGCGCGTGCCCCGGCATCACGCCGATGATGGTGAGCGGGATCGGCGCCATGATGATGAGCGGCGTCTTGTAGCTCTTGAACTGCGCCACCACCAGCAGGTAGATGAGGATCAGGCCCACGCCGTAGGCGGCACCCATGTCGCGAAAGGTCTCGTACGTGATCTGCCACTCGCCGTCCCACTTGATGGCGTATTCGCGGTAGGGGTCCGAGGGCTGACGGATCCAGTATTCACCCAGCTCGCCGCTGTCCGGCAGCGCGGCCTCGGCGAGCTTGCCGCGGATGCCGAACAGGCCGTAAAGCGGCGAATCGGGCGTGGTGCCGCCGGCGCCGACGTCGGCAAACACGTAACTCACGCCCATCAGGTTCTTGGTGAACAGCGGCTTGTCGGCCACGCCGCGTTCCACGCGCACCAGTTCCGACAAGGGCACGAGTTGCCCGTTCGCAGCGCGCAGCGGCAACGCCAGCAGCGCGTCCAACCCCACCTGCGCTTCGCGCGGCAGCTGCAGCCGCACCGGCACCGGGTATTTGCTCTGGCCGTCGTGCAGCCAGGCCGCGTCGCTGCCCGACAAGGCGCCCTGCACGGTGGCAGCGACGGCGCTCACCGGGATGCCCAGCGTTTCGGCGCGCTGGCGTTGCACACGCAGGAAGGCGCGCGGCGCGTCGGCGTGCAGCGAGGTGTCGAGCGCGGTGATGTCGGGCGTGGCGGCAAAGGCCTGCGCCACGCGGTCGGCCAGCTGCTGGCGGCCCGCTTCGCTGGGGCCATAGACCTCGGCCACCAGCGGGCTCATCACCGGCGGGCCGGGCGGCACTTCCACCACCTTCAGCCGCGCACCATGGCGCTTGGCGATCGTCTCCAGCTCCGGCCGCAGGCGCTGCGCAATGGCGTGGCTTTGTTCGTCGCGGTGCGCCTTGTCGACCAGGTTGACCTGCAGGTCGCCTTGCTCGGCGTCGGCGCGCATGTAGTACTGGCGCACCAGGCCGTTGAAGGTGATGGGGCTGGCGGTGCCGGCGTAGCCCTGCATGTCCAGCACCTCGGGCTGGCGGGCCAGGAAGCCCGCCATCTCGTGCAGCGCGGCGGCGGTATCTTCCAGCGGCGTGCCGGCCGGCATGTCGACGACGAGCTGGAATTCGCTCTTGTTGTCGAAGGGCAGCATCTTCAGCACCACCCACTGCACGGCGGCCATGCCCACCGACAGCGCCAGCGCCACAAGGATGCCGGCCAGCAGCAACCAGCGTTTGCGTGCGCTTTCCAGGAACGGCGTCAGCAGGCCGGCGAACAGGCGCGACATGGCGGCAGTGATGCGGCCGGGCGCCTGCGCGCCGTGCGCATGGTCGCCCAGCGCGTCGTGCGGCTTCATCAGCTTCAGCGCCAGCCAGGGCGTGACGGTGAAGGCAATGGCCAGCGACAGCGCCATGCCCAGGCTCGAATTGATCGGGATCGGGCTCATGTACGGCCCCATGAGGCCGCTCACGAAGGCCATCGGCAGCAGCGCCGCAATCACCGTCAACGTGGCCAGGATGGTGGGGCCGCCGACTTCGTCCACCGCCAGCGGGATGATGTCCTTCAGCGGTCGCGTCGGGTCCAGCAACTGGTGGCGGTGGATGTTTTCCACCACCACGATGGCGTCGTCGACCAGGATGCCGATGGAAAAGATGAGCGCGAACAGGCTCACGCGGTTGAGCGTGAAGCCCCAGGCCCAGCTTGCAAACAGCGTGGCCGTGAGCGTGAGGATGACGGCCGCGCCAACGATGACCGCCTCGCGCTTGCCCAGCGCCAGGCCCACGAGCAGGATCACCGAGGCGGTGGCGAAGCCCAGCTTCTGGATCAGCTTGTTGGCCTTCTCGGCCGCGGTGGCGCCGTAGTCGCGCGTGATGGTGGCTTCGATGCCGGCGGGAATGACGGTATTGCGCAGTTCGTCCACGCGCTGGCGCGCGGCGCGTGCCACGTCGACGGCGTTTTCGCCCGGCTTCTTGGTCACCGTCAGCGTCACGGCGGGGTAGCCGGCGCCAGAGGCTGGGGCTGCTTCCGCGGTGCCAGCGACGGTGGCCGCACCGGCCCCCGGCGTGTACCAGACATAACGCGCCGGTTGCGCTGCGCCGGCTTCCACCTGTGCCACTTCGCGCAGGTAGACCGGCTTGCCCTGGTGCACGCCCACGACCAGGTCTGCCACGTCGGCGGCCGAGCGCAGGAATTCACCCGTCTCCACGACCAGCGAACGATTCGCTCCGGTGCCGGTGTTGTCGATCACGGTGCCCGCCGGCATGGCCTGGTTGGCCGCCGCCAGCGTCTGCGTCAGGCGCAGCACGTCCACGCCGCGCTCGCGCAGCTTCTCGGGCTGCAGCGTCACCTGCACGGTGCGGCCGGGGCCGCCGATGGTTTGCACCTCGCGGCTGCCGGGCACGCGCTTGAGTTCGGACTCCATGGCGTGCGCCACACGTTCCAGTTCGACGCCGCTGGTGCCTTCGCGGCTCCACAGCGTGACGGCCAGCACAGGCACGTCGTCGATGCCCTTGGGCCGCACGATCGGCGGCAGCGTGCCCAGCCCCGCCGGCAGCCAGTCCTGGTTGGCATTGAGCACGTCGTACAGGCGCACCAGCGCCTCGGTGCGGGGCACGCCCACCTCGAACTGCACGGTCATCACGGCCATGCCCGGCCGGCTGACCGAATACGTGTGCTCGATGCCGGCGATCTGACTCAGCACATGCTCGGCCGGCCGCGCCACCATGTTCTGCACATCGGCGCTGCTGGCGCCGGGGAAGGCGATCAGCACATTGGCCATGGTGACGTTGATCTGCGGCTCTTCCTCGCGCGGCGTCACCAGCACGGCGAACACGCCGAGCAGCAGCGCCACCAGCGCCAGCAGCGGCGTCAGCGCGTTGGACTGGAAGGCGCGCGCCAGGCGGCCCGACACGCCCAGGGCGGGTGCGCCCTCGGCGCCGGCCGGTACGGAGTGCTCGCTCATCGCGGGCGCGCTCACTGCGCGGCCGGCACGGCGCCGGCCAGCCCGGCGCGCACCGGGTCGATCGCGATGCGCTCACCGGGTTTCAGGCCGGCCAGCACTTCGATTTCACCGCCCCGCGTGGGGCCCAGGCGCACGGCCTTGAGCACGAAGCGGCTGTCCTGTGCGGCGTAGACCGCCGTCAGCTCGCCTCGGCGCAATACCGCGGCGGCGGGCACCGTCAGCCGGCCCCGGGTGGCCGTGCTCGCGGCAGCGGCGGGGGCGCCGGCGAAGCGCACGCGCACGTTCTGGCCCGGCGTCAGGCCGGCGCTGTCGGCGGCGGACAGGTCCAGCCGCCATTCCACGGTCTGCGACACCGGGTCGGTGCCCGGCAGTTCGGCGCGGGTCACGGGGGTCACCCAGCGGCTGTCGGCGCCCCCCGGCAGCTGCACCTGCACGCCGGCGGCAGCGCGCGCCGCGGCAGTGCGCGACGCCGGCAACTGCACCACGGCGCGCATGCGACCCGGCGCATACAGCGTCACCAGCGGGCGCCCGGGCGTGGCCAGTTCACCGGCTTCCACGTGCGTGGCCAGCACGATGGCGTCGAAGGGCGCCGTCACGGCGGCAAAGCTGCGCGCCAGCGCCGCCTGCGAGCGGCCCGACTGCGCCTGCTGCACACCGGCCTGCGCGGCCTTGAGCTGGGTTTCAGCCACGTCCAGCGCGGCCTGGCTGATGAAGCCCTGCGTGCGCAGTTCGCGCGTGCGCTCGGCGTGCAGCTGCGCATTGCTCAGTTCGGCCTGGGCCTGGGCCAGCGCGGCGTCGGTTCGCGCCAGGCCGGCCTGCGCGTCGCGTTCGTCGATGCGCGCCAGCAACTGCCCGGCCTTGACGCGGTCGCCGGCCTTCACCGCCAGCTGCAGCACGTTGCCGCCCAGTTGCGCGGCCACCGTGCTCTGCTGCAGCGCTTCCAGCGCGCCGTCGATCTCGAAGCCACCGCCGGCGGCTCCGGTGCCGACCACCGC
Organism: Rubrivivax sp.; assembly: GCA_034522875.1. GTDB lineage: Bacteria > Pseudomonadota > Gammaproteobacteria > Burkholderiales > Burkholderiaceae_C > Rubrivivax. The sequence continues at coordinate 45,651 of JAXHKY010000004.1, forward strand.
AGTGGGCACCGCGGGTGGCGCGGCGAGCGCCGTGCCGGCGACGAACAGGGCCGTCAGGACGACCGTCACGACACGCCGGCGGGCGCCGGACGCGGACTTGCAGAGGCTTGCTTCAGATACCATGCCAGGTATCTTAGCAGATACCCGTTAGGGTATCAACCCCCGGGTCGCCGGCGGGGCCGGGCGCCAGCCGCCGCGGCGCGGTTCCAGACCCCGATGCGCACTAGAACGGGATGTCGTCGTCCATGTCGTCGAAGCCGGTGGACGAGCGGGCGGCGGGCTTGGGCGCCGGCGCCGCGGCGCTGCTGACCGGTGGCGCGCGGCGCGGCGCCGGGGCCGCGCCCATGTCGTCGCCGCCGCCGCCGCCACCTTCGCGACCGCCGAGCATTTCCATGCGGTCGGCCATGATTTCGGTGGTGTATCTGTCCACGCCGTCCTTGTCGGTCCACTTGCGGGTTTTCAGGCGGCCTTCGATGTAGACCGACTTGCCCTTCTTCAGGTACTCACCGGCCACCTCGGCCATGCGGTCGAAGAGCGCCACGCGGTGCCATTCGGTTTCCTCCTGGCGTTCGCCGCTCGTCTTGTCCTTCCACTGCCGGCTGGTGGCCAGGGCAAGGTTGCAGATGGCCGATCCGCTGGGGGCGTAGCGCACCTCGGGGTCCTTCCCCAGGTTGCCGATGAGGATGACTTTGTTGACTGAGGCCATGGTCTGCTCCAAGCTGCGGTAGGGGGTGGCTAGATGTGTGAGGCCATTATCGCGCCGGCCCCGTGGCCTGCCATCGCCCAGACAGGCCAACCCTTGAGCGGGCACCCGTCGGCGGGGACATTGCTGCCCAGGCCTCAGCTACCATCCTTGCCCAACCATGTCCGCCGTGCTCTCCGATCCCGAAACCACCCCAGCGCCCCTGCCGCTGCAGGTGCTGGGCGAGGTCTTCGGCTATACGCAGTTTCGCGGCGCGCAACGGGAGATCGTCGACCACGTCGTGGCCGGCGGCGACGCGCTGGTGCTCATGCCCACGGGCGGGGGAAAAAGCCTGTGCTACCAGGTGCCGGCTGTGCTGCGCCACCGCGCCGGGCAGGGCGTGACGGTGGTGGTGAGCCCGCTCATCGCACTCATGCACGATCAGGTCGGCGCGCTGCACGAAGTCGGCGTGGCCGCGGCCTTCCTGAACTCCACGCTCGAAGGCGACGAGGCGCGCCGCATCGAACGCGAACTGCTCGCCGGCCGCCTGACGCTGCTGTACGCGGCACCCGAGCGCATCCTCACGCCGCGCTTTCTGGCCATGCTGGAGTCGCTGCACGAGCGCCGCCTGCTGAGCCTGTTCGCCATCGACGAGGCGCATTGCGTCAGCCAGTGGGGGCACGACTTCCGCGAGGAGTACCTGGGCCTGTCGGCGCTGCACGAACGTTTTCCCGGCGTGCCGCGGCTGGCGCTCACCGCCACCGCCGACGACCACACGCGCGCCGATATCAAGGAACGCCTGCAGCTCGAAGCCGCGCGGTTGTTCGTGGCCAGCTTCGACCGCCCCAACATCCGCTACACCATCGTCGAGAAGGACGAGCCGAAGAAGCAGCTGCTGCGCTTCCTGCGCGACGAACACGAGGGTGACGCCGGCATCGTCTACTGCCAGAGCCGCAAGCGCGTGGAAGAAACGGCTGCGTGGCTCACCGACGAAGGCCTCACCGCGCTGCCCTACCACGCCGGGCTCGATGCCGACGTGCGCCGCCGCCACCAGGACCGCTTCCTGCGCGAGGACGGCGTGGTGATGGTGGCCACCATCGCCTTCGGCATGGGCATCGACAAGCCCGACGTGCGCTTCGTGGCGCACCTGGACCTGCCCAAGAATATCGAGAGCTACTACCAGGAGACGGGCCGCGCGGGTCGCGACGGCCTACCCGCAGACGCCTGGATGAGCTACGGCCTGGCCGACGTGGTCAACCAGCGCCGCATGATCGACGAAAGCGACGCCGAAGACGACTTCAAGCGCCTGCAGCGCGGCAAGCTCGACGCGCTGCTGGCGCTGGCCGAGGCGCACGACTGCCGGCGCGTTCGGCTGCTGGCGTATTTCGGACAGGAAAGCACCCCTTGCGGGAATTGCGACAACTGCCTGCACGCCCCCGCCACCTGGGACGCCACCGACGCCGCGCGCAAGGCGCTGTCGTGCATCTACCGCTTCCGCCAGTTCGGCGGCGCGCGTGCGCCACGCGCCTTCGGCGCCGGTCACCTGCTCGACGTGCTGCGCGGCAAGCGCAGCGAGAAAGTGGCGTCGTACGGCCACGACGAACTGTCCACTTTCGGCATCGGCGCCGACCTGAGCGAAGCGCAGTGGCGGCTGGTGCTGCGCCAGCTGATCGCGCTGGGCCACCTGCGCGCCGAGGGCGAATACAACACCCTGGTACTCACCGACAGCGCGCGCGACGTGCTGCGCGGCGAAGTCACGCTGCACCTGCGCGTGCCGGCCGACCCCAAACCGCGCGCCAAGGCCGCGAAGGCGCCGCGCACGAGCAGCGGCGGCGCGGCACGGCCGCCGCTGGCGCTGGACGGAACCGGCACCGAGCGCTTCGCCGCGCTCAAGGCCTGGCGCGCCGAAGTCGCGCGCGAGCACAACCTGCCGGCTTACGTGGTGTTTCACGACGCCACGCTGGCCGAGATGGCGCGGGCCAGGCCTGCGACATTGGACGAACTGGCCGGCATCAGCGGCGTGGGCGCCACCAAGCTGGAACGTTACGGCGCCGAGATCCTGCGCGTGCTGTCCGCACCGGCCTGACTCGCAACACAACGCGCGGCCCAACGCCAGCCTCGTCTTCCCGCGCACGCTCTGCGCGAGCAGGTGCGCGGCGCGATCCGCGTCGTTATCATGATCGGTTGCCCTTGGCCGCCCGATGACCCGCGAAACCCAACCCCCGTCACTGCTGGAATTGCGCACCTTGCGCGTGCGTGGCGCGCGCACGCACAACCTGAAGAATATCGACCTCGACATTCCCAAGTACGCCCTGGTCGTCATCACCGGGTTGTCGGGTTCGGGCAAGAGCAGCCTGGCCTTCGACACGCTGTATGCCGAAGGCCAGCGCCGCTATGTGGAGAGCCTGAGCGCCTACGCGCGGCAGTTCCTGCAGCTGATGGACAAGCCCGACGTCGACGTCATCGAGGGCCTGAGCCCGGCCATCAGCATCGAACAGAAGGCCACCAGCCACAACCCGCGCAGCACGGTGGGCACCATCACCGAGATCCACGACTACCTGCGCCTGCTCTATGCGCGCGCCGGCACGCCCTACTGCCCCGACCACGACCTGCCGCTGCAAGCCCAGAGCGTGAGCCAGATGGTCGACGCCGTGCTGGCGCTGCCCGAAGACACGCGGCTCATGGTGCTGGCCCCCGTGGTACGCGACCGCAAGGGCGAATTCGCCGACCTGCTGCAGGACATGCAGGCGCGCGGCTACGTGCGCTTTCGCATCGGCAGCGACGGCAAGCCCGGCAGCATCTTCGAAGCGGAATCACTGCCGGCGCTGAAGAAGGCCGAGAAGCACGATATCGACGTCGTCATCGACCGCTTGCGCAGCAAACCCGATGTGAAGCAACGCCTGGCCGAGAGTTTCGAAGCCTCGCTGCGCATCGCCGACGGCCGCGCCATCGTGCTGGAACTCGATACCGGCAAGGAACACCTCTTCAGCAGCAGATTCGGCTGCCCGGTGTGCAGCTATTCGCTTTCGGAACTGGAGCCGCGTCTCTTTTCCTTCAACTCCCCCGTGGGCGCCTGCCCGGCCTGCGACGGCCTGGGCCAGGTGACGGTGATGGACGCCGAGCGCGTGGTGGCCTTTCCCAGCCTGAGCCTGGCCGCCGGCGCGGTGAAGGGTTGGGACCGGCGCAATTCGTATACGCATTCGCTGCTGGAAAGCGTGGCGCGGCACTGCGGGTTCGATATCGACACGCCGTTCGAACAACTGCCGCCGCGGGCGCAGCAGGTGCTGCTGCACGGCTCGGGCGACGAAGCCATCGAATTCGTCTACGAAGCCGAAGGTGTGGGCGGGGGCAAGGGCAAGGCGCGCACGCGCCAGGTCAAGCGTTCGCACCCCTTCGAAGGCATCTTGCCCAATTTCGAACGCCGCTGGCGCGAAACCGACTCACCCGCCGTGCGCGAGGAACTGGCGCGTTACCAGGCCGCCAAGCCCTGCACTGAGTGCGGCGGCGCGCGGCTGCGGCGCGAGGCGCGGTTTGTCTTCCTGCAGCACCACGGTGGGGAAAAGGGCCGGCCCATCTACGAGGTCGAGCACGCCACGCTGGCCGAGAGCCTGACTTACTTCCAGGGCCTGTTGCTGATCGGCGCCAAGGCCGAGATCGCCGACAAGATCGTGCGCGAGATCCGCTCGCGGCTGCGCTTCCTCAACGACGTCGGCCTGACCTACCTCAGCCTGGACCGCGGTGCCGATACGCTTTCCGGCGGCGAGGCGCAGCGCATCCGGCTGGCCAGCCAGATCGGCAGCGGCCTCTCGGGTGTGATGTACGTGCTGGACGAGCCCAGCATCGGCCTGCACCAGCGCGACAACGAACGCCTCATCGGCACGCTCAAGCATTTGCGCGACCTCGGCAACAGCGTGCTGGTGGTCGAGCACGACGAAGACATGATCCGCAGCGCTGACCACGTGGTCGACATGGGCCCCGGCGCCGGTGTGCACGGCGGCCGCGTCATGGCGCAGGGCACGCCGGACGAGGTGGCAGCGAACCCGGAATCGCTCACTGGCCGCTACCTGGCTCACACGCTGCGCATCCCCGTGCCGGCGCGGCGGCGCGCCGCCACCGGCTTCGGCGCTGCGCCGTTCCGCCTGGGGCTCGTGGGCGCGCGCGGCAACAATCTGAAGGACGTGAACGTCGAGATCCCGGTCGGCCTGTTCACCTGCGTCACCGGCGTCAGCGGTTCGGGCAAGAGCACGCTCATCAACGACACGCTGTACACCGCGGTCGCGCGCAAGCTCTACAACAGCCACGCCGAGCCGGCACCGCACGACCGCATCGAGGGCCTGGAGGCGCTGGACAAGGTCATCAACGTCGACCAGAGCCCCATCGGCCGCACGCCGCGCAGCAACCCGGCCACCTACACCGGCCTGTTCACGCCCATCCGCGAGCTCTTCGCCGAAGTGCCCACGGCGCGCGAACGCGGCTACGGTGCCGGGCGCTTCAGCTTCAACGTCAGCTCATCCAGTGGCGGCGGGCGGTGCGAGGCCTGCGAAGGCGACGGCGTGATCAAGGTCGAGATGCACTTCCTGCCCGACATGTACGTGCCCTGCGACCTGTGCCACGGCGCGCGCTACAACCGCGAGACGCTGGAGATCCTGTACAAGGGCAAGAACATCACCCAGGTGCTGGAACTGACGGTGGAAGACGCGCATGCCTTCTTCAGCGCCGTGCCCAATATCGCGCGCAAGCTGCAGACGCTGCTGGACGTGGGCCTGGGTTATGTGCGGCTGGGCCAGAGCGCGACCACGCTGAGCGGCGGCGAGGCGCAGCGCGTCAAGCTGGCGCTGGAATTGAGCAAGCGCGACACCGGACGCACGCTCTACATCCTGGACGAACCCACCACCGGGCTGCACTTCCACGATATCGGGCTGCTGCTCAAGGTGCTGCACCAGTTGCGCGACGCCGGTAACACCATCGTCGTCATCGAGCACAACCTGGACGTCATCAAGACGGCCGACTGGCTCATCGACATGGGGCCCGAAGGCGGGGCCGGCGGTGGGCGCGTGCTGATCGCCGGCACGCCCGAGGAGGTGGCGGCGCACGAGGGCAGCCACACGGGGCGGTTTCTAAAGGGCGTGCTGGCGGAGTGAACCCTGCAGGTGCATGACGGCCGCAGCACGGCAGGCTGTGGAGCCGGTACGTGCCCCGGCTACAGGTCGCCCAGGCGCTCCAGCACGGCTAGGGCCTTGCTCACGTCGCCGCGCGCCGAACGCGCGGCAAAGCGCAGCCGCGCATCGTGGTTGGCGATGGCGATGGTGGCCAGCTCGTCGATCAGCTTGTTGACGCTGATGCGCCGGTTCTCGGCCAGCGCCTTCAGGCGTTCATGCTTGTCGTCCGGCAGGCGGATCGTCAGGGTGGACATCGGCTTCACTCAAGTGCCCGGAAACCCGCGCTGGCCATTGTTGAACCAGGCCAGTTCGAAGCCGTCGCGCAAGAGCACGGTCTTCACGCTGGATCGGCCGGCCAATTCCAGTTGGCGTGCAAACTTGGCAAGCGTCTTCTCGTCCTCGGTCAGTATGTACGGAATTGACGTGCAGACGGCCTGGGCCAGTAGCTTCAAATCGTCCTTCACGGCGTCACGTGGATCCAAAGCGTCACGACGCAGTGCCGATGCCAATTCGCCAGCCATCATGGCGTGATCGATATTGAAGGGCAACACGCGCAAGTTTCGCAGAGGCAGGTCGGTGACGGCTTGCTTGGCATGAAACTCCGCCACGACCACGGTCGACAGGTAAAGCGTGGCGCTGCGAGCAACCGCCTCGCGCAGGTAGCGCATGGCGTCCGCATGATGCGGGCGCGAGTCATCTACCAGGGTGATCAGGAAGCTGGTATCGACCAGGAACGCGCTCAAGCGTCGTTGCCTCGCAGTTCCTCCACCCAGGCGGCCGCATCGGGAACGTCGGCCCAGGCGCGCTTGCCGCGCTCCAACATGCGCGCCATGGCGTTTTCGTCCAGCAAACGGTCCTGCGGCACGAACTCCATCAGCTGCGCATTGCGGTGCTCCCGCGTCTTGACGTTGTAGTCAGCCACGATACGGACCAGGGCCTGCTTGAAGAGCCGGTTCTTTGGATCGCTGCTGAGCGTGTCGCGGGCGGCGCTGACCAACAATGTGGAGCCGTCGGCCAGACGCAAATGCGCGTTGACGCTGCTTAGACCACCGAGTTCAAAGACCTCGCCTTGTACATATCGCTCGACGCGTACCCACTGGTCGGCATCATCGGTGTGGAAATCGGAAGTTGCGCTGATGATCACCGCAGCCGGCAGGCTGCTTGACGTGATCTCGTAGCGCACATTTCGTGCAGAGCGCGCACCTCTTTGCCAGCGCTCGACCACGAGTCGCCGCTTCGCGTTCAAGCCGTCGATGAGCTGCGAGGCGCACAGGCTTCGCAGGTCTTGAAGCAGGCCAGGGTTGGCGGTCGGTGCGGTTTCGATGGCAAGCGAGCCCTCGGTCACGGCGACTTCCAGTTCCTTGGCAGCCACATCGCCGGCATCGCCGCGCAGAAGTTCATCCACGTCCTTGGCAAACACACGCAGCACGCCCAACGGTACGCGGCGCGGCGAGATGGGGTAGCCGCCGGACTCGTCGTGCAGGGCGATGCGGATGCGTTGCGCTTCCATACACGCATTGTTCAGCATTGCGGGAAAACCCGCATCGGGGTTAGCGCGACCCCTCTCTCATCGCCTCGACGATTTGCACGGTCTCCACACTCACCCGCGCCACGCGGGCCAGCAGGTCGATGACGCGTTCCTTGTGGTCCTTGAAGCGGTAGGTGTCGAACTTCTCGCGGATGGTCGGGTCCTTGGGCTTCTTCTCCTTGTGCTGGTCCAGCACCCAGTCCAGCGCGCTGCGGTTGCCGAGTTTGTAGATCCAGGCCTCGGGCGGTATGCCGGCCAGCACCGTTTCGCTGTCGACGACGATGCGGCCTTCGTCGGGCAGGCTCTTGAGCATGCACTTGGGCGACTGGCCGGCGGCGCGGGCCTTGGTGTCGGGGGTGTCGGTGCGCTGCAGCGGCCAGGGCTCGACGGCTTCGTAGCCGATGTGCAGTTGCATCAATTCCGCGCCCCAGGCGGCCCATTGTTCGAAGCTTGCCAGGCTGTCACCGTAGAGCGGGATGCGCGGGAATTCGCGTTTCAGGTTCTGCGCGTACTTCTCGCGGCACAGCGGGTCGTGCAGCACGGCGTAGACGTAGTGGAAGATGGCTTGCTTGGTGATCGCTTCGGCCTTCTTGCCGCGGCCGAGTTGGTAATGCTGGCGGAATTGGGTCAGGGCCCAGTCGGTGATGTTGTCGTGGCTGTCGAGCGCGTTCGCAGCCAGCGATGCAGGCAATGCGATGGCGTCGCCAGTGACGTGGTAGTCGGCTACGCCAGCAACGGCCAACGCGTGCGGTGGGCGGGTGCTCGGCGGGCCCGGTAGGTAGATCGTGGGCGTTCGCCGGGTCAGGTCAGGCCCGAAAAACTCGAAGTGGTTGCGTGTGAGTCGGTCGCTGAGCGGCTTGTCCGAGTAGTACCACTGGCAGACGAACGGACGCCAGACCGAGCGGATCTGCAGCGACTCATCGACCAGTATTTCGTGCGTGCGCTGCTTCAGCGAACTGCTCCACTTGATCGAGTAGTCGAGGTTCCGGTGGTCGTGCAGCCCCACTTTGCGCTGGGCGTTGAAGCGCTCGATCAGGAACTGAACCCGGTTCAGCAGCGCCCCGCGATCAAAGTGGTACACCCACTCGTCACGATTGGTCTTCACGGCACTGGCGAAGCGCGCGAAGACGGCTTTGTCAGAGTCGTGGACGACTGGCAAGTATGTTTCAAACTCGTTTGTCGTGAGTCCAATCCAGTTGCCTTTCACATCTGGTCGCGCTTCCTCGAAAGCGTGCTCGCGGAACCTCTTTGCTGCCAGGAACTCACGTTTCTCATCACTCTTGGCGTAGTCGCGCACCGATGCATAGCGAATGCGGCAGCCCGAAGTGCCCGCCTTGCGAACGAAAAAGCTGATCGCCACGCCTACCCTGATCTGATCGTCGAAGACGTTGCCGCCCTCCTGGCGTCGGCGTTCGCCGCTCGTGCGCGCATCGCCCTTGAGGTCGACGACCCACACTTCGGCAAACTCCTTCGCCACCGTCTTGCGAAAACCGTCGAAGGTGCGGCTGTCGACGAAGCTGCGGTTGGTCACGAAGGCCAGCACGCCGTCGGCATGCAGTCGGTCGCTGGCCCAGCGGAAGAAGCGCGCATACATGTCGTAGAGCTTGGTCTTCTGCGCCGTGCTCTGCGCGATATAGGTCTGCTTGATGCGCGCGTCGATGGCCGGGTATTCGCGGTTCTTGTTGTTGTCGTTTTCGTTGGCCTGGTTGGCCTGGTTGGCGTTGTTGGGCGGGTTGCCGATGATGACGCTGATCTTGCGGCTGTTCTGGCGCTTGATTCGCGCCACGTTCTCTTCGCTCACGCTGCCGAACAGGTCGGCCGTGGTGCCGTGGGCGGCGGTGTGCAGGCCCACGTTGTCCAGCGTGTCCACGAAACAGAGGTTCGTGAATTCCTCGTACTCGCCGGTGATGGCGGCGTAGGTGGCCTCGATATTCAGGTTCGCCACGTAGTAGGGCAGGATCGCCACCTCGTTGGCGTGCAGTTCCTCGCGGTACTTGTGCTGCAGCTTCTTGGGCTGGCCGCGAAAGTGCTCCAGCAGTTCGCAGATGAAGGTGCCGGTGCCGGTGGCCGGGTCCAGGATCTGCACGTCGCGGTCCACCAGGTTGCGGCCGAAATGCGTTTCGCACAGCCAGTCGGCGCCTTCGATCATGAAGCGCACGATCTCGTTCGGCGTGTAGACCACGCCCAGCCGGTCGGCCGCCTTGGCGTTGTAGACCTTGTAGAAGTTCTCGTAGATGACCTTCAGGAAGGTCTGCTTCTCGTAGTGGCTGCCGATCTGCGCCGCCGCGGCACGGATGGCGGCGTAGTAGGCTTCCAGCCCCTTGAGCGTGCTCTTCTTCAGCGCGCCAGTGAAGAAGGTCTCCTCCAGCCGGTAGAGCTCGTTGGCGACATTGTTCTTGCGGTGGAAATCGCTGTCGTCGAAGACCTTGCTGAAGATCTCTTCGGTGAGGATGTGCTGGATCAGCATCTCGCGCACGTCGGCAGCGGTCAGGGCCGGGTTGATGGCCTCCTGCGCGTGGGTCAGGAACCGTACCGACGCGGCGGCGAAGGCCACGTTGGTGGCGTGCTGGTGTTCGATCATGCCGCGCAGCGCCTCCAGCACCGCCGGCAGGTCGGTCTTGAACTGCGCCACCGCCTTGCGGAAGTCGGCGATCTCGGCGCGTTCGAAGGCGAAAAACAGCTTGAGCAGCTTTTCCAGCTGCTTCACGTCGGTCACGTCGCAGCGCATCACCTCCTGCCGGTGCTGGATGCGCACGGCCTGGGTGCTGTCCTCGAAGACGATGTTGTCCTGCGGGTATCCGCGCTTGAACTTGAAGGCGATCTCTTCGTCGAGGTCGTCCTTGGCGTCCTTGGCCTCCCAGTAGCCGAAGGGCACACGCAGTTCGTGCAGCAGCGCGCCGTCGACGAAGCGCGTGTCCTTGGTCGCACTGTCGAGCTTGTACTCGGGTATGAAGACCAGGTCGTGCTGCCGGCCCCAGCCCTTGAGCAGGTCCTTGAAGGCCTCGCGCACCACGCTTTCGCGGTGTGTGCCGCCCACCTTCTTCAGCACGTCCAGCTGTGCGAGGTACTGGTGGATCAGGACTTGGCTCATCTGCTGGGGCTCCCTGCGGCCATTTCACCATGCGCCGGCTAGACTGCACCGCCCCCGCACCCGGAGCACGCGCCCATGGCCACCGTCGACTACTACCTGGCCCCGCAATCGCCCTGGACCTACCTCGGCCACGAACGCTTCGCCCGCATCGCGCGTCAGGCTGGCGCCGCCGTGAACGTGAAGCCCATGGACCTGGGCAAGATCTTCCCGGTCTCGGGCGGCCTGCCGCTGGGTCAGCGCGCACCGCAACGCCAGGCCTACCGGCTGGTGGAACTGGCGCGTTTCCGGGACGCGCTGAGCCTGCCGCTGAATCTGCAGCCGAAATTCTTTCCGGTGCCGGGCGACCCGGCGGCGCGGCTCATCGTGGCCGTCGACCAGGCCGACGGCCACGATGCCGCCATGCAGCTCACCGGCCGTGTGCTGGCCGCGGTGTGGGCGCAGGAGCGAGACGTGGCCAGCAACGCCACGCTGGCCGAACTGCTGGCCGAATGCGGCTTGCCGGCCGAGCGGCTGGCCGCCTCGGGTGCGCCCGAAGTGCAGGCGCGCTACGAGCGCAACACGCAGCAGGCCATCGAAGTCGGCGTCTTCGGCTCGCCCAGCTATGTCATCGAAGGCGAGATCTTCTGGGGCCAGGACCGGCTCGACTTCGTCGAGCGTCGGCTCGCCAGGCAGGGCTGAAACGAAAGCGGGGCCCGGTCACCCGGGCCCCGCGAGGCGTGTGCCGCTCAGCAACTCACTTCAGGTGCTTGCTGATTTCCTTGGTCATGCCGAACATGCTGATCGGGCTCACCCCGACCACGGCCTTGAGCTTGGCGTCGGCATTGATCATGGTGCGCTTGACCTTGTCCTGCAGATCGTTCTTCTTGATGTACTCCCACACCTTCTTGGTGACCTCGGTGCGCGGCAGCGGCTTGTCGCCGATGACGGCGGCCAGCGCGGCGCTTGGCGTCATGGCCTTCATGAAGGCCGCGCTGGGGGCGCGCTTCTTCGCCGGGGCCGCGGCCTTCTTCGCCGCAGGTGCCTTCTTGGCCGGCGCCGCCTTCTTCGCCGGGGCGGCTTTCTTGGCCGGCGCCTTCTTCGCCGGGGCCTTTTTCGCGGGAGCTTTTTTCGCAGTTGCCATGTGTAGGTTCTCCGTCAGTGGTTGAGAGAGTGCCGACCGCGGCGCAAACCTTGTATTCGGGGCTTGTCTTTACGATCAATCGGCTACCCGCGATGGTAATGCCAGCCTATCTTGCTGAGAAGCGGTTTTCCCAGGTAAAAGACGCGTCCGCGCCACGTTATGCTGCGTCCATGAAGATGATCTTGCGTTGGGTGCTGCTTGCCGGAGCCTTGCTGCTGGTGGCCGACCTGTATTCGGGCGTCGTGCTCGACAGCTTCGGTTCGGCGCTGTTCGCGGCCTTTTTGATCGGCCTGCTCAATACGCTGGTGCGTCCGCTGCTGGTCTTGCTCACGCTGCCGGTGACCTTGCTGACATTGGGTCTCTTTCTGTTCGTCATCAACGCGCTCATGTTCTGGGCCGCGGCGTCGCTGCTGAGCAGCTTTCACGTCGCCAGCTTCACCGCGGCGCTGATCGGCTCGCTGCTGTACAGCCTGTGCGGCATGGTCATCGACGTGGCGGTGGAACGGCTGTTCAACCCGAACGCGGTCTGAAGGCCGCTCAGCCGCCCGGTGCGCGCCGTGCCGGCGGTGGTGCCGCACGCACCTCGAAGGCCACGCGGTCCACCACCTCGGCGGTACCGGCCCCGGTGCGGCGTTCCAGCACGTGCCGCCCCGGGCGCGGCAGCCAGTGCACGACGCTGCCGCTGCCGACCACGCGCCCGTTCACGCGCCACTGCCCCGGCGCGCCCACGAAGGCCAGGCGTTGCGCCTGCAGCGGAATATCGGGGTCGAGCAGCACCACGCTGCCGTCGCGCGGGGTCTGGATGCCGAAGGCCAGCGCCTTGCCGGCTGCGGCCGCGCTGCCGGCAAGCGCTTGCGTGCCGGGCAGGAACCACTCGCCTCCTTGCGCCACCAGCCCGGGCGGCGGCGCGGGTGAATGCGACGGCGCGCGCGCATGCAAGTGGGCCACGACCTCGCGCCACACCGGCGCCGCACCGCTGACGCCGCTCACGCCGTGCATCGGCGCGCCGCCGGCATTGCCCACCCACACGCCCACGGTGTAACGGTGGGTGAAGCCGACACACCAGTTGTCGCGCATGTCCTTGCTGGTACCGGTCTTCACTGCCGCCCAGCCGCGCGTGACCAGCGGGCTGTCCAGGCCGAAGCCGACGGCGCGCGCCGCGGGGTCGGCCAGGATGTCGGCCACGATCCAGGCCGTGGCGGCGTCGAAGACGCGGCGCGGCGGCTCGGCCGGCAAGCCGGCTCGCCAGCGCGCGGGGCTCCACAGGCCGCCCCGCGCAAACAGGCGGTAGGCGTTGGCCAGGTCCAGCAGCGAGACCTCGGCGCTGCCCAGCGCCAGCGCATGGCCGTGGTAGCCGCCGCTTTCGCTGGGGCGCAGGCCGGCCTGCGCCAGGGTGGCAAACATCGCGTCGGGCCCGAGCATGGCGCCCACGCGCACGGCCGGCACGTTCAGGCTGCTGGCCAGCGCCGTGCGCACGCTGACCGCGCCCTTGAAGCCACCGTCGTAGTTCTGCGGCTGGTACAGCGCCGCGCCGGCGGCCAGTTGCAACGGTGCGTCGTCCAGCAGGCTGGCAGCGGTGATCAGCCGCTGTTGCAGCGCCAGCGCATAGACGAAGGGCTTGACGGTGGACCCGGGCTGCCGCCGCGCCAGCACCGCGTCGACCGCGGACGCATTCGATGCCGACCCCGACGAGCCCACCCAGGCCAGCACTTCGCCGCTGGCGTTGTCGAGCACGAGCACGGCACCGTCCTCCACCTCGCGGCCGCGCAGTTCGGCGATCTGGCGGCGCAGCGCCTGCAGCGCCACGCGCTGCACGCTGGCGTCGAGCGTGCTGCGCAGCGGCTCGCCGGCAGACGAGCGCTGCGGGCCTGGCCGGTCTGGTGGGTCCGGTTGTCGCTGCCCCCGCGGCGCCGGCGGCACCATCAGCCGCGCCAGGTGGGGCGCCAGCGCCTCGCCCTGCGCCGTCAGCAGCGCGCCCGGCCGCCGCGCCAGCGCCTGCGCCAGCGTGATGGCCAGCGCCGCGCAGTCCAGCTGCTGCTGGCGCAGCACCTCGCAGGCGCGGCGCTCCAGCCACGGCGCAGCGGCATTGGGGGCACGCACCATGCTGGCCAGCAAGGCCGCTTCCATGGCGTCCAGCCCGCTGGCGTGCTTGCCGAAGAGCACGTTGCTGGCGGCGGCCACGCCCACCAGTTCACCGCGCAACGGCACGCGGTTGAGATAGGCCTCCAGGATCTGCGACTTGCTCCACGCGGCTTCGATCTGACTGGCGCGGTGCATCTGCGTCAGCTTCTGACCCACGCTGCGCCCGCCCGCGGGGCGCGCCAGTTCGTCGTCCAGCAGGCCGGCGAGCTGCATCGTCAGCGTGGACGCGCCGCGCGTGTGCGAATTCCAGGCCGTGGTCCAGGCACCGGCCGCCAGCGCGCGCCAGTCGACGCCGGCGTGGGCCCAGAAGCGCCGGTCCTCGCTGAGCACGATGGCGTCGCGCAGCGCGGGCGAAATGTCGTCCAGCGTGACCCAGGGCCCGCGGCGCACGCTGTCGTCCACGCGCACGGTCTGCAGCACGGCGCCGTGGCGGTCCAGCAGCGGCAGGTCGGAAGGTGCATGCGCGGCACGCACGGCGTCGAAGTTCGGCACCGCCTGGGCCGGCGCTGCCGCCAGCAGCAGCCCTGCGCACGCGCCGGCGGCCAGGCGCCTCACGGCATCACCTCCAGCACGGCATTGGGCTGCTCACCGAAGGTCTCGGGCGCATACATGGCCTCCACCCGCGTGGGCGGCAGCCCGAAACGGCCGCTGGCATTCAGCCGCAGCGTGTACTCCACCACGTGGCGCCCGCGCGGCAGCCACTCGAAATAAGCGCGCCAGGCCTCCGGCGCACGCTCCTCGAAAGTCGGCCAGGCCATGCCCTGCCGCTGCTCGCCGCGCGTGGCGAGGGCCGAGTCGCGCCCCAGGCCGCCGCCCAACAGCGTGGCGCCGGCCGGTACCGGGTCGCTCAGCACGACCCAGGCCATGTCGCCCACGGCCTCGATCTCCAGCCGCACACGCTGGATGTCGCCGCGGCTCCAGGCCTCGGGCCGCTGGCGCTGCACGCTGCTCACGCTGCGCGTGATGCGGTAGCCGGCCGCCAGCGGTGCCTGCAGCGGCACGGCGGCCAGGGTCTGCAGCGTCAGCCAGGGCCGGCCCGCGCCTTCATGGCGGGCCGAGAAGCTGGCCGGCGCCGACGCGGCAGCTTCCAGCGGCAACGTCACCGCGCCACCGTCGGGGGCCGCCTGCCAGTCCAGCGTGCCGGCCTGGGCGCCCAGTTGCAGTTCGGTGCGCCCGGCCACCGGCACGCTCTCCATGGTGGCGGCAAAACGCTCCAGCGCCAGCACGCCCCACAGGTTGGCCGTGGTGGTGGACCAGGCGCCACGCTGCTGCCGCGCCAGCGCGCCGTTCACGAGTTGCGGCAGCTCGGCCCGCCAGTCCGGCGCGGTGGTGGCGGCCAGCACCAGGCGCGCGGCATTGGCGTCGGGGCCGTCCATCAGCCACCACCAGTCGTCGCCGGCCTCGGTGCTGAATTTGAGCGTCGTGCCGCCGGCCACCAGGCGTGAGCGCAGCAGGCGCTGCACTTCGGCGAGCCTGGCTTCACCCTGCGGGATGCCTGGCACGCGGCGCAGCACGCTCCATTGGTCGAGCAGCGCCGACGTGGGCCAGGCCGCGGGCGTGTACCCCACCGAACCCAACAAACGCGGCGTGGCACGTCCGTGGCGCGCCAGCGCGTCCAGCGCTGCCAGCTTGCGCACGGCCAGGTCGGCGCGCGGCGCGGCGAAGCGGCGCTCGATGCGCCCTTCGACGAAGGCCGCCAGCCCGCCCAGCATGGCTTCGCGGGCCGCGTCGGGCCAGTCCCAGCCGGCTTCGTGCGCCGCGCTCAGCAGGTGCGCGGTGAGGCGGTCGCTGCCGCGCGGCGCGGCACCGGGTTCGGGCGGGAAGAAGGCGGCCAGGCCGTCGGCGTCCAGATAGCCGGCGACTTCGTCGCGCAGCGTGGCCCAGGCCGCGGCGTCGCGCAGGGCGATGGCGCGCGAGACCTGCTGCTCCAGGCAGGTGTAGGGGTAGGTCTCGAAAAAGCGGCGCAGCCCGGGCAGCGCGCCGCCCAGGCGCGGCTGCAGCGTCGCGACGACGCTGCCCGACCCTGCAAGCGCCCCTGCCGGCGCCGCCACCGGCAGCGTCAACGTGCCCTGCAGCGGCTGCAGCGAGGCCTGCCACGTGCGCACCGGCACCGCAGGCTGCACCGCCTGCACGACCTGCACGCGGTCGCGCGCGGGGGCGGCTGCGGTGGCGCCCTGGCCCGTCTCGTCGGCCGCAGCCTGCCAGGTGATGCGCGCGGCACCCGCCGGCACGGCCACACGCCACTTCACTTCCTGCGCGGCGCCGGCGGCCAGGGTCAGGGTCTGCGCTTCGAAGCTCAACGCCTCGTCCCCGCTGCCGCCGCCTTCGCTGCGCCCGGCCAGCGTGGCCCGCACCGTCATCAATCGCGCCGTGGTGTTGCGCAGCGTGAAACCGGCATCGAAGCGGTCGCCCTGGCGCGCCAGCGGCGGCAGGCCGGGCAGCAGCTGCAGGTCCTGGGTGACGCGCACGCTGGCACGGCCGCTGCCGAAGCGGTCGGCGCCGGCGGTGGCCACCGCCACCAGCCGGAAACTGGTGAGCGAATCGTTCAGCGGCACGTCGATGCGCGCCTGACCGTTGGCGTCGAGCACCACGCTGCCGCGCCACAGCAGCAGCGTGTCGAACAGCTCGCGCGTGGGATTGCGCCCGCCGCCGCCGCCGGGCGGCAGCGCCTTGCGGCCGTAGTGGCGGCGGCCGATGACCTGGCCCTGCGCGGTGGCCGTTTCCACGCCCCAGGGTCGCGGCGCCATCATCGCGCCGAGCAGGTCCCAGGAGCGGTTGTCCTGCAGCGCCAGCAGCCCTTCGTCGACGGCGGCGAAGGCGATCTCGGCGCCCGCCGCCGGCTGGCCCGCATGGCTCACGCGCACGGTGGTCTTCACGGTCTCGCGCACACCGTATTGCGCCTTCTCGGGCGTCACCTGCACGTCCAGCCGATGTTCGGCCAGGCCCACCGTGAGCTGCGCCACGCCGATCCTGAACGCCGGCCGGGCCAGGTCGGCCAGCGCCGTGGGTGCGCGCCAGTCGCGGCCCTCGTAGCGGAAGGCGCGCCACCATTCGGCCGGGTCGCGCCAGCCCCAGGTGAAGGCCGACCACCAGGGCGCGTCGCGCAACCGTCCGCGCAACACCAGCACGCTGACCGTGACGTTGGGCGCCCAGGAGCGGTCGGCCGCCTTCGGCACCGGCAGTTCGATCACCGGCTCGCTGCCGCCGAGTGTGAGCACGCGCGCATCGATCACGCCTTCGCGTTCCACCGTCACCAGCGCCGTGGCCTGGCGGAAGGGCATGCGCACCTGCAGCCGCGCGGTCTGGCCGGGTTCGACTTCGCGCGCCTCGGGCAGCAGGTCGATGCGGTCGTCGTCGTCCTGCCCGAACCACCACTCGCCGCCGGCGCTCACCCACACCGTGGCGGCGGCCTCGCTCAGGCGGCCGGCGTCGTCGCGCGCGCGCGCCAGCAGTTCGACCTCGCCGCTGGTTTCCATCTTCGCTTCGCAGTGCAGGCGCCCCTGGGCGTCGGTGCGGCCGCTGCACAGCGCCCCAAGCTCGCGGCTCTGGCGCCGGTTGTCGTAGGCATAGAAGCCGCCGACGATGCGCTTGCGCGTGGTGATCGTCTGCTGCAGCCGGCCCGCCACTTCCACCGTGCGGCCCGGCAGCGGCCGGCCGGCGGTGTCCAGCACCACGGCCGTGAAGCGGGCCTGGCCGCGCGAGCCCGCCCAGCGCGGCACGCTCAGGCCGGCCACCACTGCGGCCGGCCACAGCCGCACGCGCTGGGCCACGGTCTGCACCTCGCCATTGGGGTCCGCAAAGCTCAGCTCGGCCAGCAGGTCCGCGGGGCCGGTGAGCGGCGGCAGACTCTTCACCACCACGGCCGCCGCGCCTTGTGCACTCGTCACCGCCGGCAGCTTGTCGGCCACCAGCCGGTCGGCGTCGCCGCGGTCTCGTTCGTCCGCTTCTTCGCTGCCTTCGGCGGCATTGCCACCATCGCCGCCGCGGGCCGGCGCGAAGCTGAAGTCCTCATGGCCGGCAAAGATCGGTACGGCCGGCCGCAAGAGCGCCGACAACTGCAGCGGCGCCGCCGCCACGGGCCCGCCGGACAGGGCATTGAGCTGCGCCTGGAAGACCACTTCGTCCGGCGCCACCGGCACCCGCGCCGGCGCGGCCAGCCGGGCGTCGACCAGCGGCACGCGAAAGGCCTCCACGCGCAGGTTGCCGCTGGGCAGCCGCTCGTCGCCGCGCTTCAGCGCCACGTCGTACAGGCCCAAGGCGGCGGTTTTCGGAATCACCCAGCGGCTTTCGGCGGCCCGTGAGGGACTTGCGCCGTTCGGTCCCGGCGGCCAGGCCAGCGGCAGCACGATTTCCTTGCCGCTGCCCACGTGGGTGAGCACCACTTCGCCGGGCAGCGTTTCGGCCGCAGGCCAGGCCAGCCCGCGTTCGGTCTCTTCGCGCACGACATGCTTCATCGACACCGTCTCGCCCACGCGCAGCAGCGTGCGGTCGAACACCGTGTGGGCGCGCCAGTCGGGCGGGGTGCCGCCGGCCACGGGAATGTTGAAGCGCCAGGGCTCGAAGCCGCGGTTCCAGCGGCCGAAGACGAAGGACAGGTCGTCGCCCAGCCGCGCGGTGACGAAGTGGCCGTCGCTGCTGAGGCAGCGGTCGCCGAACTCCTCGTCGAAGCCGCGGTCGATGCGCGCCAGGCCTTGGGCGTCGGTGCGGCCGCTCCACAGCGGCTGGCCACGGCAGTCGTTGACGGTCACTCGCGCACCGGCCACGGGCCGGCCGCGGTCCAGGCGGGTCACCCACACCAGGCTGGAGGAGCGCCCGCGCTTGAAGTGCACGCCCAGGTTGGTGACCAGGGCGCCGGTGCGCACGTACATCGGCGCCTGCCGTGCCAGCAAGGCGTGGCCCAGGAGGCGCGACTCGACCTCCACCACGTGGAAGCCGGTTTGCGGCAGCGGCACGCCCAGCACTTCGGTGGCGCGGGCCTCGCCGCCCGGCAGTTGCGGCAGTTCGGCGCGGCGCACTTCGGTCTCGTCGGCCAGCAGCGAGGTGTCGCGGGTCTTGAACTGCGCGGCGTGGTCCTGCTGCAGCCGGGTGATCCAGCGCAGCAGCGCTTCGTCGGTCGTCGCCGCGTGCAGCCGCTTGATGGCCACACGGCCGCCCGTGGACGCACCCGCCAGGTCGGCCTGCACGTGGCGCAGCGTGAGCGGCAACATGGCTTCGGGCCCGGCCTCGACGATGCCGAAGCCGCCGCCCGGAAATTTGGCCAGCGGCGGCAGGCCGCCCGTGGCCACCGGCAATGGGAACGCCGCGGCATTGGCCAGCGCACGACCGGCGTCGTCGCGCAGGTCGGCCGGCAGCGTGAGCGTGAAGCGTGTGTTCTCCGGCAGCGGCGCGGCAAAGCGCAGTTCCTGGATCCAATCGTTGCTGCCCTCGGCGGTGGCGACGAGGGCCTCGCCCTGCGCCGGCTGCAGCCGCACGGCCAGCGCCGCCGCGCGCGGCACGGGTGCATTGAAGCGCAGCACCAGCGGTCGCAGCGGCAGGCAGGGCGACTGCGCGTTCTCGCGCTCGCAGCGGAATTCGGCCAGGAAACGCGGCCGCACCTTCCACTCGAAACGCTGCTCGCGGCGCGAAACCAGCGCTGTCTGGCCCGCCGCGGCCACGCCCGCACCCCACACCAGGCGCACGCCGGCCTCGGCCGGGAAGGGCCGCTGGCAGGCCAGCAGCAGCACGTGGCGCGGGTCGGCGTCGCGCCAGCGCTGGCGCAGCAGCGCCTCGCGTGCCGCGCCTTGCACCAGCACCACCGGCAGCCGTTCGCCCAGGCCTTCCACCTCGCACCACACCGCGCGCTGCACGCTGGCGGCGTCGGCCTCGCCGTTCAGTCGCAGCAGGAAATGCTGGTCTTCGTCGATGCGCGAACCCGGATAGGGCTGCACCGACACGACCACCGGTGCGCCGGTGGAAAAGCCGAAGTTGGTGGCGCCCTGCAGTGCGCCGCCCAGCGGCTGGAAGGCAGGGTTCGCCCGCAGCGTGCAGCGGCTGCCGGCAGCCAGCACCTCACGCAAGTCGTAGACCCAGCTGCGGTCGCTGGTCCAGCGGCCGTCGCCCGGTGGCTTGGCACCGTTGCACAGTAGCGTAAAGGGTGCCGGCAGCCGCGGGTCCCCCGCCGGCACCACGGCTTCGCTGAAGCGCACCACCACCTGGCGCACCGTGGCCACTTCGCCCGCGGGCGAGACGCTGGCCACGCGTGCCGCCAGCGCCGGCCCCGCCAGGCCCAGCCAGGCCACCAGCACCCCGGCTGACGCTGCCCGTGCCCACCGCCGAATGCGCTGCATGCCCGCTGCCTCCTGGGCCTGCATTCTGGCCGCAGGGCCCGCGCGCCTAGTTGCCGTTGCGCGCTTCCAGCGCGAACTGCCGCCGCTGCGCCACGAGCTGGCGCAGCCGGGTGTCGATGACCGAGGCTTCGATGAAGTCCTGCCCGCCCTCCTTGCCCGACACCGCCTGGGCGGCGCGCAGGCGGTCGATGGCGCCGCTGAGGTCGCCCACCGCCGCGCGCGCTTCGGCGCCGGCGCGCATGGAGCGCAAGTCCAGGCCGAGCGCCTGGCTGGTGGCGGCCAGCGCCTCCCAGGCGGCGGCGTCCTGCGCGTGGTCGGCCAGCCAGGTCTGCAGCGACTCGGTGACGCGGCGCAGGCCTTCCGTCGCCGCGCCCATGCCGCCGGCCGCGCGGTGCAGGTCCACCGCCGCCCGCGCGCGCAGCAGCAGCGCGGGGCGCTTGCCGGTGGCGGCGGGCATGGTGTCCAGCGCGGCCAGCGCAGCGGCGGCGTCGCCGCGCGCCAGCCGGCCCTGGGCCTGCAGCAGGTGCAGCGCGGCTTCGGCCGCGGGCTCGCGCGGTGTGGCCGCGGCCGCCAGCCGCAGCGCTTCGCTGGCCTGCGCCTCGGCGCGCGGGTGGTCGTTCAGCAGGGTGGCGGCCATGGCGCCGCCATACAGCGCCGCGACGCGGTCCACGAGCCGCGGCGACGAAGTCTCGCCACCCAGCCGCTGCAAGGCCAGCACGCTGTCGTCCATGAGCACGCGCGCGCGCATCTGCATCAGCGCGTGGTGCAGCGGCGGGCCGGGGGGCGCGCCGCTCTCAAGCAGCGCGCGGCTGCGCGCCTCGCTGATGCGGTCCACGGTGAGCGGGTGGCTGCGCAGGTAGGGAAAGCTGCCGTTGTCGCTGAGCCGGGTGGCGAAGTCCATCTTCTCGAACATGGCGCCCATGCCGGCGGTGGCAAAGCCCGCCGCGCCCAGGATGCCGTAACCCACGCGGTCGGCCTCGCGCTCCATGTCGCGCGAGAAATTGAGCTGGCCCTGCGCGGCCGCGCCCTGGCCGCCGGCCAGCGCGGCGTTGGCCATGTCGGCATTGCCGGTCTGGCTGGCGGCGATCAGGCCCAGGATCATGGCCGCCAGCGCCACCATCGAGGCCGTCTGCTGCGGAGCGATGCTGCGCGCGATGTGCCGCTGCGTGACATGCGAGAGTTCGTGCGCCAGCACCGAAGCCAGCTGGTCGCGCGCCGTGGTCAGTGCGATCAGCCCCAGGTGCACGCCCACGTAGCCACCGGGCAGCGCAAACGCGTTCACGCTGCGCTCGCGCATGAGGAAGATCTCCCAGGCGAAGGCCTCGTCGGTATCGGCGGTGATGTCGCCGCGCTGGCGCGCCGCAGCCACCAGCGGGTTCCAGAGCGACTGCAGGTAATCCAGCAGCACCGGGTCGTCGTAATAGCTGGGGTCGCGTCGGCCCATGAGCATGATCTGGTCGCCCAGACGCTTCTCGGCACCCACCGTGAGGTCGGACGAGGCCGATTCACCCAGCGCCGGCAGGCGCACCTGGGCCTGCGCCGCGCCCGGCAAGGCCATCAGCGCGGTCAGCGCCGTGGCGGTGAGGCGTTGCCACAGCGGCTTCCTGCGTCGATTCAAGCGCGTTCCAGACATGGGGTCATTCGAATTGGAGCCCGGGCCGGGCCCGCGCGTTCCATCTCACTATGATGACACCGCCATGTTGCCGAATGTTGCCCTGCCATGACTGCCACTGCCGCCCCCCCGCCCGCTTCGCCGCTGTCGCATTTCGACGCCCAGGGCCAGGCGCACATGGTCGACGTGGCGGCCAAGGCCGAGACACACCGTGTGGCGCGCGCCAGCGGCGTCATCCGCATGCAGCCGGCCACGTTCGAGCTCATCGCGCAGGGCCATGCCAAGAAGGGCGACGTCATCGGCGTGGCGCGCATCGCCGCCATCCAGGGCGCCAAGCGCACGGCCGAGCTGATTCCGCTGTGCCACCCGCTGCCGATCACGCGCGTGGCGGTGGACTTCGAGCTCGACCGCGAACGCAGCGAAGTGCGCTGCACGGCGCAGGTGGAAACACTCGGCCGCACCGGCGTGGAAATGGAAGCGCTCACCGCCGTGCAGGTGGGGCTGCTGACCGTCTACGACATGTGCAAGGCCGCCGACCGCGGCATGGTCATGGGTGACATCCGGGTGCTGGAGAAGCGGGGCGGGAAGTCGGGCGAGTGGGTTTCTTCAGACGAATCAACCCCTTGACCTGATCTCTTGCGCCTCGGCCGGACCCGTGCAGCCGTCCGCTTCGAGACCTTTGGCGGTCTCCACCCGTGGTCCTTGGGCGCACGCGGCAAGACGTTGACTTCGGTCACACCGCCGGGAACCGGGCCTGCTACCGTGCGGGGTATCACAACCACCGTCGGGAACCCGCATGCACGAAGCCACCTACCCCGCGCTCACGCAGTCCATCACGCAGCACCTGGCGCCGCTGCGCAAGTCGCAGCAGGCCACCATGGCCGGATTCGGCGCCATGGCCAAGGCGGCCATGGCCGATGGGGCGCTGTCGGAAAAGCACAAGGAGTTGATCGCGCTGGGCATCAGCGTCAGCCAGCGCTGCGCCGGCTGCATCGGCTTTCACGTCAAGACACTGCGCCGCCTGGGCACGACGCAGGCCGAATTCGAGGAAACACTGGGCGTGGCCGTCTACATGGGCGGCGGGCCGGCGGCCATGTACGCGGCCGAGGCCATGCAGGCCTGGGAGCAGTTCACGCCCACCTGATGGGCCGGCGCCGGCGCTGGTGCACGGCTCGGGTCGATCGACCCGGCAGGGTTCAAAAGCTCACCGCCAGGCCCAGCGACCAGCCGGCGATGTCGGGTCCGAATTTGTAGCGCAGCATGCCGCGCCAGCGCGTGGCCCAGACGCCGTAGGCACTGGAGTCGAATTCGATGCCGACCCCCACCGAGGCCAGGCGGTCGACGCCGACTTCCTTCTGGCTGCCCAGGAAACGCGTATAGGCGCCTTCCAGCACGGAGCGCACCGGTCGCTTCCAGACCACCCAGCCGGTGGGCACACGCCGGCGCGCCCAGAGGCTGGCGCTTTCGGCCGAGGCGCGGCCTTCGACGGTGTCGGCGTACGGGCCGCTGTTGCGCAGCTTCACGTTCGTGTAGCGCAGTTCCAGGTCGACGTCGGCGTCGGGCGCGAATTTCTCATAGTCGATCATCAGCGAACCTCCCACGCCGCGGGCATTGAGCCTGCCTTGGTCCAGGAAATCGAGATCGGCGTCGGTGTTGCTCCCCAGCCACCACCTCACGATATTGAGGTCGCTGGTGACGTAGCCCCAGGTGAAGTTGAGCATGGGCCGCAGCGTCCAGTTCGCGGCCAGAGGAAAGTCCCAGCCCACGCCGCCGGTGACCGAGAACGCATGCCAATTCACCGGCACCGGGCGCTGTTCGTCGCCGTCGCTGGCCAGGAAGACCGGGTCGTAGCGCGAATACGCGGCATTGCCCTCCAGGTACAGCGGGGTGGATGGGCTCCAGGTGAAGCCGCCGCCCAGCTGCGTCATCGTCAAGCCGGGGTTGGCGGTGGCCGCGTTGTCGATCGCCAGTGAACTGGTGGTGACGTCGGGCGCCACGGTGTAGCTCATGATGCCCAGGACGCCATTGGCCAGCCGCTCCAGGTCGACCGTGTCGATGGCCCGGCCGGCGGTCTGTGCGGTGGCGGATCCCGCAGCGGCCAGCAGGGACGCCAGCGCCCACAGCGGCATTGCGCGCCAACGCCCTGCCCAGCCCGCCCTGCCGAAGGCGCTCAGCACTGCGGCGCCAGCGTTTCTTCCGAAAGATACGCGAGCCTGAACGTTTCGAAGTCCGCCGTGTCGGCGGCCTCGATCGCCCGCTGCTTGTCCACCGACACGCGCGTCATGGCCTCGAATGCCGCCTGGTGCGGCTCGCTCCAGGGCAGGGCCAGCATGTGGTTGCGCGTCTGCTCCGACTGGGCGCAGATGAAGCCGGTGTAGCTGCCGTCGAAGTCGCGCTGCATCGCCGCGATCGCGCGTGCCGATCGCAGGGTCGCGGGTTCGGCCAACTGAGCTCTTGCCGAGGCCACCGCGTAGGCATAGGCGCTGCCGCCGTGCACGGCGTCGAGTGCGGCGGCGATGGGCGCGCATTGGTCCAGCAGCTCGGCAGCCCAGTCGGTGAGTCGCACCGGCTCGCCGCGGCGCTCCAGCCGCAGCCCCGGCTCGCGGCCGTGGGTCGCGGTGTGGTGCTGGTTGCGGCCCAGGGCGGCGATCTCCTCGGGCGTGTCCGGCGGGCTGTCGGCGAGCAGGCAGTGCAGCAGGAAGACGTCGAGGAACCTCACCGTGCCGGCCGCGATGCCCACCGGCACGAACGGGTCCAGGTCCATGCAGCGCACCTCGATATATTCGACTCCGCGCTCGCGCAACGCGTGCAGCGGCCGTTCGCCGGGGCGGATCACGCGCTTGGGTCGGATCGTGCCGTAGAACTCGTTCTCGATCTGCAGCAGCGTGGTGGCGAGCTGGTTGTACTCGCCGCCCAGGTTGCGGATGCCGATCCTCTCGTACGCCGGGTAGGGCTGCACCAGGCCTTCGTGCAGCGAATCGGCGTAGCTCTGCATGCTGTTGTAGCTGACGGCCAGCGTGGCCTGGGCCTCGCTCTGGTAGCCCAGCCGGCCCATGCGCAGGCTGGTGGCGTGCGGCAGGTAGCGCGTGAATTCGCCCAGGGTTTCCAGCCCGTGGTCGCGCCCGGCCACGAAGCTGGAACATACCGCCGGCGAGGCGCCGAACAGGTACAGCAGCAGGAAGGCGTGGCGGCGGAAATTGCGGATGAGCGCGAAATACTCGTCGTTGCCCAGGCCCGGCAGCGACCAGTTGTAATGGATGCCCGAAATCGTCTGCATGCGCCGGCCGTAGCGGTGGCCCAGGCCCATGCGGTACACGCTCTTGGCGCGGCCGATATTGGACGAACCGTAGCGGCCGAGCGGAATGGTCTCGTCGGTGGGCAGCCCGCAGGGCATGCTGCCGACCCACAACCGCTCGTTGCCGGCCTCCGCCAGCGTGCGGTAGACGAACTGGTGGATGCGCGTCAGCTCCTCCAAGGCATCTTCCACACCGGCATGCACGCCGGTGATGAGCTCGAGCTGACTTTCGCTGAAGTCGGTGGTGATCTGCGGGTGGGTCAGCGGCGAGCCCAGGGCGGCCGGATGAGGCGTGAGCGCCAGTGCGCCGCTGGGCAGGGCACGCAGGCTTTCCTTCTCGATGCCGCGCAACATGCCGCGCAGGCGCGCGGCGCCCAGCGCGCTCAGTCGAAGGGGCAGGGTCATGGGCATGGTTCGGGGCGGCAGGGGCAGGGGCAGGGGTGCGAAGGGTAAGCGTTGAGGCCGATTCGTGCTCGAAGCCGGTCAAATCCGGGTCGGCAGGCCGCTCGCGCCGGGCAAGTATGCTGCGGCATGGCCGGCACGCAAACCCGCAAGACGCCCGCCGCCGGGCGGCTTTCGATCGTCGTCCCCGTGCTCGACGAAGCGCAGGGCGTGGTCGCTGCGCTGCAGGCGCTGGCGCCGCTGCGCGAATGCGGGCACGAGGTGATCGTGGTCGACGGCGGCAGCGGCGACGGCACGCCGGCGCTGGCCGCGCCCTGGGCCGACCGCGTGGCGAGCAGCGAGCGCGGCCGCGCACGGCAGATGAATGCCGGCGCGGCGCTGGCCGGCGGTGAGGTATTGCTGTTCCTGCATGCCGATACGGTGTTGCCCCCCGGCGCGGCCGCGGCGGTGCGCGCGGCGCTGGCCAGCGGGGCGGCATGGGGGCGCTTCGACGTGCGCATCGCCGGGGCGTCGGCCTGGTTTCCTGTCATCGCCGCGCTCATGAACTGGCGTTCGCGCCTCACCGGCATCGCCACCGGCGACCAGGCCATCTTCGTGCAGAAGGCGCTGTTCCGCCGCCTGGGGGGCTATGCCGAGCAGCCGCTGATGGAGGACGTGGAATTGTCGCGGCGGCTGCGCAAGGTCGCCAAACCAGTCTGTCTGAAGGAGCGTGTGCTCACGTCAGGACGCCGTTGGGAGACTCGTGGCGTCTGGCGCACGATACTGTTGATGTGGCGTCTGCGCTGGGCCTACTGGCGCGGCGCGTCGCCCGAGTCGCTGGCACGGGCCTACCGATGAGCCCGGGCTGCGGCATCGCCGTGCTGGCCAAGGCGCCGCGGCCCGGGTATGCCAAGACGCGGCTGATTCCCGCCCTGGGCGCCGAGGGCGCGGCGGCGCTGGCCGAGCAGCTGCTGGAGCATGCGGTCGCCCAGGCCGTGGCCGCCGGCCTGGGACCGGTGGCGGTCTGGGCGGCACCCGACACCACGCACGCGGCCTTCGGTCGGCTGGCCCTGGGGCATGGCGTGGACCTGTGTCCCCAGGGCGAAGGCGACCTCGGTGCGCGCATGGCGCGTGTCTTCGAAACCGCCTGGGCGGCCGCCCCCGGGCCGCTGCTGCTGATGGGCACCGACGCCCCGGCTCTGGACGCGGCCATGCTGCGCGACGCGGCTACCGCGTTACGGTCGTGCGACGCCGTCTTCGTGCCGGCCTTCGACGGCGGCTATGCGCTGATCGGCCTGCGCCGCTGGGCACCCCCGCTGCGCTGCCTCTTCGACGGCATGGCCTGGAGCACCGCACGGGTCATGGCCGATACGCGCGAGCGCCTGGCCGCCGCCGGCCTGCGCCACACCGAACTGCCTGGCGTGCCCGACATCGACGTGGCTGCCGACCTGAAGCACCTGCCGGCGGGCTGGAGCGCGGGCGCTGCCGTCACAATGCCGGACTCCACTCGCTGCGCGTTCGCCATGTCCGATCTGCCTCATCCCGCCGAGTCCGCCGAGCCCGCCGTGCCGGAACCGGCGCCGCATGCCGAGACGGCCGCCACGCCGCCCCTGTCGAGCGATCTGGCCCCGACCGAACCGGCCGCGGCCGCGCAAGCCGTGCCGCCGGCAGCGCCAGACACGGCGGCTGGCACGGCGCCCGAGGAAGCGCCGGCCCGCGAAGCAGCACTGGCCGCCGACGTGGCACCGGCCAGCGAAGCAGTCCCCGCGGGCAGAGCAGCACTCCTGCCCCTTCCTGCGCCGGCCACCGCGCCGGCCACCGCGCCGGCCGACCTCTCGCTCGCCGCCTGCGCCGCCCGCCTGGCCGAACTGTTCCCGGCGCTGTTCGGCGCCGGCCGTGCGCTGCCGATCAAGCTGCGCATCCAGAACGACATCCAGCAGCGCGCGCCCGGCGTCTTCACGCGCAAGTCGCTATCGCCCTTCCTGCATCGCTACACCACGAGCACGGCCTACCTGAAGGGGCTGGTGAACCTGCCGCACCGCTTCGACCTCGACGGCGCGCCGGCCGGCGACATCGACGACGTGCACCGCCAGGCCGCGGCCGCCGAACTCGAGCGCCGCCGCGGCCTGTTCGAGGCCAAGCGCGCCGCCGAACGTGCCGCTGCCAACGAAGCGCGCCGTGCTGCCGAGGCTGCGGCGCGCCAGCAGCAGGCCGCCGAAGACCAGGCCCGGCGCGAGCGCGCCGCACTGCTGCGCGCCTACGAGACCAGCACGCTGACGCGGGCCAATTTCTGCGTCCTGAAGGGCATTCCCGAAGCCGAACTCGACGGCCGGCTCCACCAGGCCTGGCTGGAGCGCGAGCAGCGGGCGCAGGAGATGCGACCTGCGGCCGAGACCCCGGCGCACGGCCAGGCGCGCCCGCCGCAGCGCTCGAGACCGGGTCCGCGCCGCGAGGCCCGCCCCGACGCACCCGCGGGCGAACGGGCGGCCGGCGGTCAACCCGGCGCGGAGCTGCGCGCCGATGGTCGCCCGCCACGTCCGCCACGCCCGCAGGGCGCGCCCGGGCCGCGGCCCTCCCGGCCCGCCGTCAAGCCGCCGCGCTGAACTGCCGCGCCACCGCGGCCAGCGCGTCGCGCACACGGTCGACCACGGCCGAGCCGCCGTGCGCCGACAGCACCAGCTCCCGCGTGGCGCGCGTCATGGCCACGTACAGCAGCCGCACGGCATCTTCCAGGGTTTCGTCGCGCAGCGGCAGCGCCTGCAACCCGGCGACGCAGACGAGACCGAACTCCAGCCCCTTGGCGCTGTGCAGGGTGAGCAGCTTCACGCTCGGCGAGCGCCAGTCGAAGCGGCGGAACGCGAGCGCGTTCATCGACTGCAGCGGCACGCCGCGCCGCGCCAGCGCGGCTTCGATGGGCCGCATCAGCGACTTCGTGCGGCACAGCACCGCCACGTCGCTGGCCGCCATGCCGGCGGCCAGCGCGGCGGCGATGCGCTCGGCCAGCAGCTCGGCTTCCTCCTGTGCGTGGCGTGCCTGCACCAGCACCGGCAGCGCGCCACGTCGGCCGGCACTGAGCGGCTGCACCAGCGGCAGTTCGTCTTCGCCGCGCGCCAGGCCGTCGCCCTGCAGCAGGCCCTGCGCGCAGTGCAGGGCCAGCGCCAGCACCTCGGTGGTGTTGCGGTAGTTCAGGCGCAGGATGCTGGTGCGGCCGCGCGCCTCGATGCCCACGCTGGCGAAGTTGAACCTGCGACGCTTGCTCTGGTAGATGGACTGCGCGTCGTCGTACAGCACGAGCAGGCTGTTCGTCGCCGGGCTGACCATGCGGCCGGCGATGCGCAGCCAGGCGTCCTCGAAGTCGTGTGCTTCGTCGATGAGCAGCGCCAGGTATTGGCCGCCGGGCACGCGGCCGCTCGCCACCGCGCGCTCCACGGCGCGCGCCAGCGCGGTGAAGTGGGCGTTGCCCTTCAGCCCTGGCGGCACGTCGAGCTGGTAGCTGCGCACCAGGTCCTGGCACCAGCCGTGGAAGGTGCGCACCTGCACGCGTTCGTCCACGCCGCGCTCGCGCAGCTGGTGGCGGATGCGGTCGGCCAGCGCGCGGTTGAAGCACAGCACCAGCACCGGCTGGTCGGCGCGCGCCGCAGCCGCCAGGTACTGGGCGCGGAAGATCAGGATCATGGTCTTGCCCGAACCCGCCGCGCCGTGGATCACGCGGTGGCCCTCGCCCAGCGTGCGCGCCACCTGCTCCTGCTGCAGGTCCATCACCTGCAGCAGGTCGGGCAGCGGCGGCGCCGTGTCCGGCGTGGCGCCGAAGTCGAGCGCCACCTGCGCCTGCAGCCGCACCTCGGGAAACAGGTGCCAGCGCACGCGGTCTCGCTGCGGCAGCGTCAGCGTGTGCGGGTAGCTCACGGTGAACATGCCCCACAGCCGGTGCTGGAAGGCGGCGGCGGGCACCGCGTCGTCCAGGTCGTCGCGCAGCAGCGTGCGCGCAGCAGGAAAAAGTTCGTCGAAGTCGCTGCCGGCCACGTCGGCGCGCCGCATCGACGCCAGTACCACGCCCCAGCCATACGGAAACAGCAAGCGCCCGGCGAAGGGGCCGTGCCCGTGCACCAGTGCCGGGTCGTTCTTCATCAGGTCCACCAGTTCCAGCGCGTAGTCGCGCGCCTGGCGCAGCGGGTGCGGTGCCGTGCGCACGCCGCGCGGCGTGCGCAGTTCGATGGCGTCGCGCGTGGCCGGGCCCAGGGTGGCGGGCCGCCAGTCCTTCACCTCGAGCAGCAGGATGCCCCAGCGCGGACTGAGCACCACGAAGTCGGGCTGGCGCGCCTTGGGGCCGATGGCGATGTCGTGCCAGACGATGTAGTCGTCTTCCAGGCAGCGCTTGAGCTGGTGCAGCGCGCGCCGCTCGCCCGCATTGCAACGGGCGTCGACGTGGCTCAGGCCTTGGGGGAAGAGGGCCATCCAGCGGCAGGCGGGTGGGGCGGCTGCCGAGGCTCACGCCGGACGCATGGCGGCCGGCCGTGGCGTGTCGAGCAGTCGTGGATGGGCTGGATTGTCAGCCACGCCGCCCCGCAACGGCGTCCGGACTTGGCCGGACGCGCAGCTGGCGGGCTATTTGCGCACGAACCAGGCGTCGCTGGCCTTGCGCTGCCATTCGGCGATCTGCTTCTCGGCGTCTTCCTTGGCCACGCCGTAACGTGCCTGGATCGTGCCGGCGAGCTGTTCGCGGCGGCCGGCGACGACGTCCAGATCGTCGTCGGTCAGCTTGCCCCATTGTTCCTTGGCCTGCCCGGAGAGTTGCTTCCAGTGGCCTTCGATGCGGTCCCAGTTCATGTGTATTCCTTTCAGTGCGAGGTGAGCGAAGGGGCGGGCGCGGGGCCTGCACCCTTCGTGGTGAGCCAGCGACCGGTCAAGGACGGACGACGATCTCGTTCTTCACGGCCTTCACGCCGTCGGTCTTCCAGGCCAGGCTTTCGGCCACGGTGCGCTCGTCGCTGTTCTTGGCGAATCCCGAAAGCATCACGGTGCCGTTGAGCGTCTCCACGCTGATGGAGGCGGCGTCGACGGACTTGTTGTCGACCATGCGCCCCTTCACGGCGGTGGTGATGGCGCTGTCGTCGATGTAGGCGCCCACCGACTGCTGGTCTCGGGTGACGGCGCAGCCGGTGGCGGCCAGCAAGGCGGTGGCGGCGAAGAGGGCGGTGAGTGATTGGCGGATAGTCATGGTGGATTTCCTGTCATTGGGGTTGGAGGGATAACGTGTGTTTACGGCGGCGCGTGGGGTCGGCCCCCTCACAGGGGGGCGTGCCGCCCGCTTCAGCGCCGCTGCTTGACCGGCTGGTCGTTCTCGGCGATGTAGATCTCGACCCGGCGGTTGAGCGCGCGGTTGGTCGCTGATGTGTTGTCGGCCACCGGATAGTCCTCGCCATAACCGACGGTCGTGACGCGATTCGCGGCCAGGCCCAGGCCTTCCAATGCCACGTCCACCGCGGCGGCGCGGCGGCGCGACAGTGTGGTGTTCGAGGCGGCCGAACCGACGCTGTCGGTGTGGCCTTCGATCAGCACGCTGCGCGAAGGGTTCTGCTGCAGGAAGTCGGCCAGCTTGGCCAGTGACGCCTGGGCGCCGGGCTTGACGTCGGCGCGGCCGGTCTCGAACAGTACGTCACCCAGCGTCACCAGCATGCCGCGCTCGGTCTGCGTGGCCTGCAGGGCGGCCAGTTGCTGTTGCAACTGCTCGGCCTGCTGGCGAGCGTCGGCCGCGCCGGCCTGGGCGACCAGGGTGCGGGCCTCGGCGCCGCTGGCACGCTGTTCGGCATTGGCCGTCTGCTGCTGAGCGGCGCTGCTTTGCGCCTGGGCGGCCCGGGTCTCGGCCTGCGCCCGTTGCGCCTGGCCGGCCAGCATTTCGGCGCGGGCACGCTCGCGGTCGGCTTCGGCGCCGGCGATGGCCACGTCGTTGGACTTGGCCTTGGCGATCGCCATCGCGGTCTTGGCCTGCTGGTTGGCCACGTAGGCGGCGCTGCGGATCTCGTCGACCGGCTCGCCCTGGTCCTGCAACTGGTTGGCGCGGTTCAGCGAATCGGTGGCCTTCTTCAGTTCCAGCGGGGCATGCGTCAGCACGGCGGGGTCGAGTTCGGCCTGGCGCAGCGCGGTGCGTGCGTCGACCAGCGCCGTCGGCGGCGGCTGCGAGGTGGCGCAGGCGCCGAGGATCAGGCTGCTCAGCACGGCGCCGGCCATCAGGGTGCGGTTCATCATGAATTTCTCCAGAAAGCGGGGTGATGCCGGCGGGCGCGGGGCGGCCGCCGGGTGGCTTGAGTTCGGGCGCAAAGTGATCATTGACGCGTCATCTCCACGCGCAGCATGCGGATGCCTTCGCGCACTTCGGCCAGCGCGCGGTCGGAGCGCACCGATCGCGACTTCGCTTCGGCCAGCGTGGCGTCGGCGTTGGCCTCGACGGCGAGCCGTCGCGCCAGGTCGTAGTCCTCGTTTGCGTAGGCCGCATTGGCGCGCGTGATCTTGTCGCGCGCCGCAGCCAGTTCGACCGGGGCTTCGGCGGCTGCGGGCCCGCTGGCGCGCTCCACTGCTGCACGGCCGACGGCGATTTCGGCCGTCGGCGGCGGGGTGCTGGCGCAAGCGCCCAGCAAGGCCAGCGCAGCCGCTGCGAGCGGAGCGGTGAGCAGCCAGAGGCGGGGGGTCCGGTTGTTGTGTGTCATGGTTTCTCCATCTTGTTGGGTTGTGGCGAATCGCGCGCGGGTCGGGCTTCGGACGGCTTCAGGCGCCGTGGCGCGTGCGGCCGGCGAACATCAGCAGCCCCATCAACACGGCGCCGGCGGCGGCAGCGAAGAGCACCGACTTCACGGGCTCGTGCCGGATGTAGCTCACCGTGCTGTCGGAGGCGTGCTGGGCGCTCGCGCGCAACTGATGCGATCCTTCGCGCACGGCGTCCAGGCCGCGATGGGCCAGCGTGCTGGCCTGTTCACTGGTGCGGTCGAGCAGACGGGCGGAGGCTTCGGCAAGGGGACTGGTCAGGTTCGAGATCGTGGGGGTGTTCATGGTTTTTCCTTGTAGTGAGCGCTGAGGGGATGGCGTCGACGGTGGCGGCACGGCCCCGGGAGATCGGGGCCCGCGCTCAACCCTTGCGTATGACGCCGAACAGGAAGCTGGCCACGGCCAGGATCAGGAAGACGACGAACAAGACCTTGGCGATGCCCACGGCGCTGGCGGCGATGCCGCCAAAGCCGAACAGTGCGGCGATCAGGGCGATGACGAGGAAGACGACGGCGTAGTGCAGCATGGTGGGCTCCTGGGGCTGTGGGGCGGGGATCCGCCCGGAGCTGCAGTCCGGTGGAAAGTCAACGTGCCGCAGCAGACAGCACCAGTGTCGTGCGGCCGCTGGCCGGCGACCATCGGCGGGCCGGCCCTGCCGGCGTGGGGCGATGGCGCCGCAGCGTGTAGGACGGGGCCGCGTCCCTATGCCTATGGCCCCGCTGCCCCCGCTGGCCCCGCCGGCCCTGGCAATTCGGGCAGCGTCACCGTCAGCCGCGTGCCCTGGCCGGGCCCCGACACCACGCTCAGCCGGCCACCCTCGGCCTCGACGCGAAAGCGCATGCCCACCAGGCCGTAGGCGGAGCGCGGGGGCACCGAGGGGTCGAAGCCGATACCGTCGTCGCGCACCGAGACCTCGATCCGGCCGTCGTGCGACGCCATCGCCAGCCAGACATGACGCGCCTTGGCATATTTGCTGATGTTGGTGATGGCCTCCTGCACCAGCCGGTAGACCATCAGTTCGGCGGTGGCGTCCAGCGCCACGGGCTCCAGCGCACAGTCGACCTTGACGCCCGAGCGCTCGGCAAATTCGCGCGCCAGGATCTCCAGCGTCGCCACCAGCCCCAGGTTGCCCAGCGTCGAGGGCCGCAGGTCCTCGATGATGCTGCGGCCCAGCGCGATGCTGGCATTGAGCGTCTCCACCAGGTGCGCCAGCCGCTCCAGCGCCTCGGGTGCGGTGCCGGCCAGCCGCGAGCGGATGCGCGCGGCGTCGAGCTTGGCCGAGGTCAGCAGCGCACCGAGTTCGTCGTGCAGGTTGCGCGCCAGGCGGTGGCGTTCGTCCTCGCGCGCGGTCTGCAGGTGGTGGGTGAGCTCGGTCAGCTGCGCCGTGCGGCGCCGTACCTCGACCTCGAGCCGGTCGCGTTCGGCCTGCACGGTTCGCTTCAGCGTGAGCTGCTCGCGCTTGAGCGCGCTGCTCTGACGCAGGTACAGCCACAGCGCCAGCAGGCTGACCGCGCTCAGCGCGGCCACGCCGATGCGACCCACGCTCAGCGTCTGGTAGAGGTCGTTGCGGCCGGCTGCAACGCGGGCGTCCTCGAGCGCCAGCAGTTCGTCGGCCAGCGTGTGGATGGCGGTCATCTGCTCACGGTCGATGTCGCTGGGTGCGATCTCGCCCGGCGCCACGCTGCCCGCCGCGGCGCGGCTGCCGATGGCCTGTGCCAGCTGCGACAGCTTGGACGCCGTCAGCCAGTGCAGCTTGTCCAGCACCGCCGCCGGCTCGGGCTGGCCGGCGTAATAGCGGTCCAGCACGCCGAAGGCGGCGTCGATGTCGGCCAGCGCCTTCTGGTAGGGCCGCAGGTGCTCGGTGCGGCCGGTGAGCAGGTAGCCGCGCTGGCCGGCCTCGGCGTCCACGATGCTCTGCTGCAGGCGCTGCACGCCGCTGCGCGTGATGGCCATGGCGCCGAGCTCGTCGAGCGTGTCCACCGACTGCCAGTAGGAACTCTCGCTGATGAACAGCATGGCCAGCGCTGCGGCGCAGGCCAGCGGAAAGACGAAGGTGCGGCGCCCGAGGAGTGCGACGAGATCCATCTTCAAGTCCGGGCCACAAACATGGGATCATGCGCCAGGGAGCGCCGCCACCGAACATGATCCGCATTGCCATCGTCGACGACCACGCCATGGTGCGTGCCGGGTTGCGGCAGTTTTTCGCCGACCAGGCCGACTTCGAGGTCGTCGCCGAGGCGGCCAACGGGCGCGACGCGCTGGACATCGTGCGCCGGGGCGGCGTCGACGTGGTCGTGCTGGACATCTCCATGCCCGGCCAGAGCGGCGTCGACGCGCTGGCGGCCATCCGTGCCCGCGAGCCCGAGCTGCCGGTGCTGATCCTCAGCGGCTTCGCCGAGGAACACTACGCCACCACGCTGCTGCGCCAGGGGGCCAGCGGCTATCTCAACAAGGACTGCGACCCCGAGGAGATCGTCAAGGCGATCCGCACCGTGGCGCGCGGGCGCAAGTACATCAGCGCCGGCGTGGCCGAGCGGCTGGCCGAGGGGCTGGGCGGCGGTGGCGACCGGCCGGCGCACGAACAGTTGTCGGAGCGCGAGCTGCAGGTCTTCCTGCGCCTGGCGCAGGGCGAGACCATCGGTCATATGGCCGAAAGCCTGTCGCTGAGCGTGAAGACCGTCAGCACCTACCGCACGCGGGTGATGGAGAAAATGGGTCTGGCGTCGAACAGCGACCTCACCTACTACGCGTTGAAGCACGGCCTGATCCAATAAGCTGGGTCTCGTTTTCACGGCGACGCTGCCGCGCCACCGTCGCCGGTGGCCAGTTGCTCGCAGTACAGCACCAGGGCGTCGATCTCGTTCGACTTGTCGAACACCCGGTCGGCGCCCAGCGCCAGGCAGGTGCGACGCATGTCGGGGGTGGCGAAATTGCTCAGCACCACCAGCCGGTATTGCGGATGCAGCGCCTGCGCCGCGCGCAGCACACCCAGGCCCGAGCCGGCCTTGAGGAAGAGGTCGACGATGACCAGGTCGACATGCCGGCCGGGTTCGCCCAGCCAGCGCAGCGCCGTGGCTTCGTCCGCGGCCGTGCCGACCACGCGCACCGGCACCAGTTCCTCGAGCGTCGCAATGAGGTTCTCGCGGATGACGGGGCTGTCTTCGACGATGTAGGTGTGGAGCGGCGCAGGCATGGGCGGCTGGGGGACAACGGAGCCGGGCCACGCGAGCGGGAGCGCGAAGGTGGCCGCGACGACCGTGCGAGTGTGCCTGCCAAAGCGGGGCCGGGCCCTCGGTCGTTGTCGCCGCTGCCTGTAGGACGCTGCCTACGGCGGCCCCGATGCAGTGGCGCCTCCCGCGCCGCGTAGGACGGCGCTGACCGCCGGCGGCGGTGTCGTCCGCTTCGCGCGCCGTGCCCAACGCCGCATGCTCGCTGCCAGCGGATGGGCACAAGCCCGACGCAGCCCTTTTCCAAACCGGAGTGAAGACCATGAATGCCATCAGACTGACCGCCCTCGCACTGATCGTCGCTGGAGCCCTGGGCCTGGCCTACGGCAGCTTCAGCTTCACGCGCGAGACGCACGAGGCCCAGATCGGCCCCCTCTCGCTTTCGGTGCAGGAGAAGGAAACGGTGAATGTGCCGCTGTGGGCAGGCATCGGCGCCATCGTGGCCGGCGCCGCATTGCTGCTGCTGGGCGGCAGGTCGCGCTAGCCGCGACAAGGCACGACACCGGCCGCAGACCCACAGGGGACATTGATCATGCTCAGCCACGCTCCGGGCCGAGGCCTGAGCCTCGCGGCTCTCATCGCAGTCCTGGGTCTGCTGCTGGCCTTCCAGTTCGTCGTGCGCAGCGGGGTCGAGCGCAGCGATCTCTGGCGCAAGTCCGTGGCCGAGCACGCCACCGCAACCTGGCGCTGCAAGCTCGAGAAGAACAGCCAGCGGCGCCTGGCCTGCCTGGCGGCACTGGGGCGCGCACCCTAGCGCACGACTTTCACCGGCTGCCCTGGCCGCGGCTCACCCCCCCCGGCATAGGCGCTGTTGAGCAGCTTCAGCTGCGCCTCGGCCCGCGTCGGCAGGGGCGACGAACGCGCCAGTTCGGCAAAGCCGCCGCGCGGGAAGGGCACCGACTTCAGCACCCAGGGCCGCGCCGCGGCGCGCTCGGCCGCGGCCAAGGGCCGGAACGAGGCCTCGGCCTCGGCCAGCCCCGACGCCGCTCGCTGCAAGGCCGCGGCGTCGCGGGCGCTGCGGTTGAGCGCGTAGTTGCGGTTGCCGGGCCCGCTGACCAGCAGCACATTCACCGCCTGGGCTTGGCCCTGGTCGTTGCGCCTCGTGCCGGTGAATTGCGTGGCGGCAAGACCGTGGATCTGGCGCTGCTCGACGCGCCCTTGCGTGGGCTTGATGAGGTTGCGGATGATCTCCTCGTGCGTCTTGCCGGCCTGGGGCGGCACCAGCCTCACGACGAGCCCGGCATCACCCGCGCCGTTGACCAAGGCGATGGCCGAGGCCGTGTTCTGGATGCGCCAGCCTTGCGGCGCGGTGAGCGCGATGCCCAGTTCTTCGTGGTAGTAGTGGCGCCCCCGAGTCAGGCCCTGGGCACTGCTCTCGCCGAAGCTCATGCCGTCGATGGCCTTCAGGTAGCGGGCACGGCCATCGTCGCCGTAGTCGCCCTGGTAGCCGGCGGCGATGCGGCGAATCTCCGCCAGCCGCTGGTCGTTGCTGGGGTGCGAGGACAGCCAGTTGGCGCCCGACGGTGCGGCCCGCCCCTCGGCCCGGGCCAGGTCGGCGGCAAATTGCTCCTGGCTCTTGAGCACGCCGATGACGTCGACCATGTTGCTCGGGTTGTAGCGGTTGCGCGCCAGATATTCGGCGCCCAGCTGGTCGGCCTGCAGTTCCTGTTCGCGGCTGTAGGTGGCCAGCCAGCCGGCGGCCACGCCCTGCGACATCTGGCTGGCGGCCTGGGTGGCGCCGCCCACACCCTGGCTCTCGAGCACCGCGCCCAGCACCGTGGCGGCCATCACACCCAGCCCGGCGTCCTGCTGCCGCGTGGCGCGCTGCGCGCCATGGCGGGCGGTGACGTGGCCGATCTCGTGGCCGACGACGCCGGCCAGTTCGGCTTCACTGTCCAGGTAGGCCATCAGGCCGCGGGTGATGTAGACATAGCCGCCGGGCAGCGCGAAGGCGTTGATCTCGGTGCTGTCGAGCACGGTGAAGGTCCACGGCAGCTGGCTGCGGTGCGACAGCTTGGCCAGCTTCTGCCCGACGCCGCTGACATAGGCCTGCAAAGCCGGGTCGGCATAGGCGCCGTATTCGGCCAGCACCTGCTCGTGCGCCTTGCGGCCCTCGGCGATCTCGGTGGCCTCGTCCATCACCGTGCGCTCTTCGCGCCCGGTCACCGGGTTGACCACGGTCGTGCCGCAGCCCAGCAGCAGTGCGGCGCCCAGCACGGCGGCGGCGAGGATTCGGGACCCATGGCGAGTGAATGGCATACCCCCTCCTAGATGGCGAGTGACAAGGGCGAGACTACCGCGACGGCTTCATACTCGCCGCGAGATGTCGCAAATCGATCCATCGTCCCCGCGCCGCATGGAGCCGACTGTCGTCGTCATTGCCGCTGGCGTCTGTGCGGCACTGCACATCGGCAAGCTGCCGCCGGCCATCACCACCCTGGGCGAGGCGCTGGGCCTGACGCTGGTGCAGGCCGGCTTCCTGCTGTCGCTGGTGCAAGCCGCCGGCATGACGCTGGGCCTGGCCTTCGGCGCCGTGGCCGACGGCCTGGGGCTGCGCCGCAGCATGATCGCCGGCCTGTGTGTGCTGGGCTTGGCCAGCCTGCTGGGCGGCGCAGCCACCGGGGTGCAGGCATTGATGCTGCTGCGGGTGCTGGAGGGCTTGGGCTTCCTGCTGGTCGTGCTGCCGGCGCCGGGCCTGGTGCGGCAACTCGTGACACCGGGGCGGGTGTCGCTGATGCTCGGTGTGTGGGGCGCTTACATGCCCTTTGCCACCGCGCTGGCCTTGCTCACCGGACCGCTGTTCATCGGGCTGCTGGGTTGGCGCGGCTGGTGGTGGGGCCTGGGCGGCCTGTCGCTGGCCATGGCAGCGACGCTGGCGCGCGCGGTGCCGGCGGATCCGGCGGCGCGACCCGCTGGGCCTGCGCCGCCGCCAGCAAGGGACCAGGCCGCCGCAGTGTCTGCAAGCACCTGGGCGATCCGGCTGCGGCTGACGCTGGCCGCGCCTGGCCCCTGGCTGGTGGCCGTGACCTTTGCCATGTATTCGGGGCAGTGGCTGGCGGTGATTGGCTTCCTGCCGGCCATCTACGCGCAGGCCGGCGTCGCGGGCGGCACCACCGCCGTGCTCACCGCGCTGGCCGCGGCGGCCAATATCGCCGGCAATATCGGGTCGGGGCGGCTGCTGCAGCGCGGCGTGCCGGCGCCGCGGCTGCTGGCGGCGGGTTTCGGGACCATGGCGCTGGCGGCCGTGGCCGCCTTTGCCGGTGGCGTGGACGGTGGATTGCCAGGCTGGCTGAAGTATGGGGCGGTGCTGTGTTTCTCCGGCGTCGGCGGCCTGATCCCGGCCACGCTGTTCGCGCTGGCATTGCGACTGGCGCCGGGGCCGGCCACGCTGTCCACCACCGTGGGCTGGGTGCAGCAATGGTCAGCGCTGGGTCAGTTCGCCGGACCACCGGCAGTGGCCTGGGTGGCCAGCCAGACCGGCGGCTGGCAGTGGACGGGACCGGCCACCGCCGCGTGCTCGGCGCTGGGGCTGCTGTTGACCGGTGCCATCGCGCGCCGGCTGCGGCCCTGATCGAAGCGGGGACGGCGCGGCACGGGCGCGCGCGTCGCGGAGGTGGCGGCCTAAACTTGTTTCGCGGCAGCTTTGCCGGTTCCGGATTTGCGTCCTCGCCATGCCTTGCCAGCCACTGCTCCAGATGCTTCGCCACGCCTGCAACCCGCCGCGCCTTCGCGCGGACACCGGCCCGCCGGGCCGACCGGGGGGCGGTTCCGGTCGTTCGCAGCCGGCTGCTGCATCGTTGCACCGCCTGGCTGCTGCGGTCTGGCTGACCGCCATGCTGGCTTCGGCCGCGGGTTGCGCGAACGCGCCAACCCCTCCCGAGCTGCGCCTGCAACAGCCGGTGGTCCTGCTCGGTGAGGTGCACGACAACGCCGCGCAGCACGCGCTGCGACTGCGAGCCTTCGAGTCGCTGCTGGCCGGCGGCGCGCGCCCGGCATTGGTGATGGAGCAGTTCGACCGCGAGCGCCAGCCCGTCATCGACGCGCTGCGCGAAAAGTCGCCACCGCCCGATGCCGACGCCGTGATCGCCGCGGCCGGTGGTGCCGGCTGGGAGTGGCGGTTCTACCGGCCCTTCGTGGCGCTGGCGCTGCAGCACGGGCTGCCGATCGTGGCCGCCAATGTGTCGCGCGAGGACGCGCGCCGGGTGATGGCGGCCGGGTTGCAGGCCAGCGGTTTCGACGCCGACGTGGCGCCCGACCTGCTGCAGGTGCTGGCGGCCGATATCGAAGGCAGCCACTGCGGCCTGATCGACGACGCCACCGCGCGGCGCATGGCTTTGGCGCAGGTGGCGCGTGACCAGGCCATGGCTGCCGCGGTGGACCGGCATGCCGGGCGCGGCGTGCTGCTGCTGGCCGGCAACGGCCATGTGCGCACCGACGCCGGCGTGCCGCGCTGGTTGGACCCGGCCACGCGCGCGAAGAGCGAGGCCATCGGCCTGCTGGAAGAGGGCGCGCGCGAGAGCGGCCACTTCGACCGCGTGGTGCTGACGGCCGCGCAGGAGCGGCCCGACCCTTGCGCAGGGATGCGCCGCTGAGCAAGCCGGGTCAGCCCGGCAGCGCCATCACCTGCCCCGACACCAGCGCGCTGATGCGGTGCCGCCCGCCCACCTGGGCTGCGATCTCCGACATCACCGCGGCCACCTCGCCGGGCTTGATGTGGGTGATGAAGACCTGCGCGGGCTGTTCGAGGCAGGCCAGTTCGCGCTGCAGCTGCGCCGGGCACAGGTGCTTGCTGATGGACGCCAGCGCACTTTCATCGTCGCCGAACGCCGTCTCGATGACCAGCGCCGCGATCGGCAGTGCCGCCAGGCGGTGCCAAAGCGCCGGGTTGGGGCCGGTGTCACCGGTGTAGACCCAGGCGCCGGCGCCGGCTTCGTTGGCCAGCACCGCAAAGCCCACGGCGGGCACGGTGTGGCTGGCCGGCAGCACCTCGATGCGGCGGCTGCCCAGCTCCAGCACCTGACCGACCTCGATGGCATGAAAGGCCAGCACCGGGTGCGCCTTGTCGGGCAGTTGCGTGAAGTCGGGCCAGATGACGCCGTTGAAGACATGCAGGCGCAAGGCCGCCAGGGTCGCAGGCAGCGCGTGCACGCCCACCGGCGGCCGCTGCGCGGCGCGGCGGCGGCGCGTCACGCTGTCGGCCAGCAGGCCGATGGCCAGCACGTGGTCGAGATGCGAATGGGTGACCACGATGTGGTCGACGCGGGCCATCTCGTCCAGCGTGAGGTCACCGACGCCGGTGCCGGCGTCGATGAGGATGGTGTCGTCGAGCAGGAACGACGTGGTCCGGCTGCCGGCGGCAATCGATCCCGAACAACCGAGAACGCGGATCTGCATGGCGAAGAAGGTGCGGGTGGCGTCGGCGGTGATCTGAGGTGCCGATGCTGATGCGGCCGATCCCCTGGCGCAAGCCACCAATGCAACATTCGCCTGCACTTGCGGCGCGCGCGCCGCGGGTGGCGTGAATCCCGTCACGCCGAGGGCGCGTGGCGCCACGGGGGGGCCGGCGCCGCGTGGCCTACCTGAAGATGAACTGCATCTGCGTGCCCGCCAGTTCGATGACGTCGCCGTTGCGCAAGGGCACCGAGTCCCCGACCAGCGGCACGCCGTTCACGCTGGGCCGCGAAACGCCTTCCACGTGCGCGAAGGCGTAGCCCGTGGGCCGCTTGGTGATGGAAGCCACCTGCACGCCCGGCTTGCCGACGGTGGTGACGACCTTGCTCAGCGTCACCTCGCGCCCGGCTGCGGCGCCGTTGAGCACCTTGATCGACGCGGTGGGCAGCGCCGGCGTGGCGCCCATGCCGCCGAAGCCGGAATGGCCTGCCAGCCCCGGGTGCGCCGACTGCGACGGATGCTGCGAGCCCAGGGGCGGCGGGTTGACGCCCGGCCGCATGATCATGGTCTTCTCGTAGTCGCCGCTTTCGTCGACCACATATTTGATCTTGTACTTGCCCACTTCGACGGTGTCGTTGTGCGCGAGCAGCTGCTTCTTGATCGCCTTGCCGTTGATGTAGGTGCCATTGGTGCTGTTCAGGTCTTCGATGAAGACATCGGAACCCACCATCTGCAGCACGGCATGTTCGCCGCTGACGGCGAGGTTGTCGATCACGATGTCGTTGTAGGGGCGGCGCCCGAGCGTGGTCTTGTCCTTGGTGATCTGGACTTCCTTGATGACCACGCCGTCGAGCGAAACGACCAACTTGCCCATGCCTGACCTCGGTTCAATCCGCCGCCAGGGGCAGCGGATTCGACGCTCTTGAAGCGCCGGGTGTGCCGCCGCGGCAGCGGTGGCCCCTGTCTGTCAACGACGAAAGCTTCAGCGACGAAACGGCCACCACGATCGCGCCGGGGCGCCCGCTTCGCCGGCGGCTCGCGCTAGAACCACGGAGATATTATCCTTTCCCCCTGCGTCGTTGGCGGCATCGATCAGCGCCTGAACCCTCGATTCCAGCACATCATGCGCCTGCAACACCTGGGCGATGCTGGTGTCGTCGAGCATGTCGCTCAGCCCGTCGGAGCACAACAGGTACAGGTCGCCGGGCAGCACCTCGTGCTGGTGGGTTTCCAGCAGCACCGTGTCTTCCACCCCGACGGCACGCGTGACGAGATTCTTGTTGGCCGAGAACGCCGCCTGCTCGGGCGTGATGAGGCCGGCGTCGATCTGCTCCTGCAGCAGTGAGTGGTCGCGCGTGAGCTGCTGCAGCCGCCCGCCGCGCAGCCGGTAGCCGCGCGAGTCGCCCACGTGGCCCAGCATCAGCCGTTTGTCGCGGAATACCGCCACCACCAGGGTCGTGCCCATGCCGGCGTACTGCGGATTGGTGTTGGCGGCGTTGAAGATGGCGCGATTGGCGTTGTCGACGCAGATGTCCATGGCGCGGCGCACTTCGGCGTCG
This sequence comes from Rubrivivax sp., assembly GCA_034522875.1. Classification (GTDB taxonomy): domain Bacteria; phylum Pseudomonadota; class Gammaproteobacteria; order Burkholderiales; family Burkholderiaceae_C; genus Rubrivivax. The sequence continues at coordinate 87,923 of JAXHKY010000004.1, forward strand.
CTGGCCTGGTTGCCGGCTTCGCGCAGCCAACGCGAAAGCTCGGTCTGGATGAAGCCGGTGGCCATGGTGCTGGCCACTTCGCCGGCGTTGTAGCCGCCCATGCCGTCGGCCAGCACGGCCAGTGCGACCTCGGCGTCGACGGAGACCGCGTCCTCGTTGTTGCTGCGCGAACGCCCCGGGTCCACGGCGGCATGCATCTCGATCGTCATGGGCACGGCTGGAGTCGGCGGCGCAGGTGCGAAGGGGAGTGGATTGTGCATCGGTTCGGTGGGCCGGCCTTCGCGTGCGAACCGCAGTTCAGCGTGACTTCGCACCGCTGTCGGCACCCTGTGCAGGTTGCAACGCTCGTTGCAGCGCCTGTTGCAGGGACGGGCCGCCGCCCTGGCGGCAGGCCGGATCGATGGCCAGCAGGCCCGCCACCAGCCCGGCCAGCGGCGCAGGCAGGTCGGGCCGCCATGTGCGCAGGTCGGGCGCGGGCTGGCTGGACACGCGCCGCAGCAACTCACCCAGGGTCTCGGCCTCGTGCGGCAGGTGCCCGGTGAGCAGCTGGAACAGCGTCACGCCCAGGGCGTAGAGGTCGGAGGCCGGCGTGGGCACGCTGCCGGCCAGTTGCTCCGGGGCCATGAAAGCGGGCGATCCTGGCACGACTCCCGTGGCCGTCTGGTCTGCGTCGGCGGCTCGTGCCAAGCCGAAGTCGGCCAGCTTGATGGTGTCGCTGGGCCAGTGCGCCAGGATGTTGGCGGGCTTGACGTCGCGGTGCACGACGCCCTGGCGGTGGGCATGCTCCAGCGCGCCGGCCACGACCTCGGCCACGTGCAAGACCAGCGGTTCGGGCAGCAGCCGCGCGGGTTGCGTGTAGCGGCCCAGGCTGATGCCGCGCACCGCTTCCATGGCCAGCCAGCCGAGCGCGTCTTCGACGCCGGCGCCGAGCACCGCCACGATGCCCGGGTGGACGAGCCCGCGCGCGGTGTCGGCGCAGGCCAGGAACGCCTGGCGGGCCCGTTCGTCGGCGCCGGCCAGGTTGACCAGTTTCAGGACCACGGCCGGGCCGCCGGCGACCGGTTCGGCCAGGAAGACCGTGCTCTGCGTGCCCTGGCCGATCTGGCGCCCCAGGCGCCAGCCGGCCACGCACCTGCCTGAGCGCGGTTCGGCGCGCATCGGCCCGCGCGGCGTCAGGGCGCGGCCGCGGCCGCGCGGCGCTTGAGCAGCAGGCCCATGGCCAGCACGAGCAGCGCCCCGGCCAGGCCGGCGCCATAGCGCACGCTGGCCAGCGCCTCCGGCAGCGCGCCGGGTTGGCCCGGCGGCAGCGTCGGCACGTGGACGAGCATCGCGGGGTCGGTGACGGCCATCGTGCCGGCGATCCAGCCCAGCAGCATGCCGCCCAGCGTGATGATCATCGGGAAGCGGTCCATCAGCTTGATCACGAGCTGGCTGCCCCAGACGATGATCGGTATCGACACCAGCAGGCCGAAGACCACCAGGGGCATCTTGTGGTCACCGCCCACGCTCTCGGCGGCACCGGCGATGGCGATGACGTTGTCCACGCTCATCACCAGGTCGGCCACGATGATGGTCTTGATGGCCGTCCACAGCCGGTCGGAGGCCTGGACGTTGCCGTGGCCTTCCTCGTCGTCGGGGGCCAGCAGCTTGACGCCGATCCACACCAGCAGCGCCGCGCCCACGAGTTTGAGGTAGGGGATGGCCAGCAGCTGCAGCGCGAAGAAGATCAGCACCACGCGCAGCAAAATGGCGCCGGCCGTGCCCCACAGGATGCCTTTGGTGCGCAGGTTCGGCGGCAGCTTGCGGCAGGCCAGGGCGATGACCACCGCGTTGTCGCCGCCGAGCAGGATGTCGATCAGGATGATCTGGCCGACGGCGATCCAGAACTCGGCGTGCATGAACGGGTCCATCGGAACGGCTTTCCTCGCGGGCGCGGGTGGTCATCGGGAGCGCGAACGGCAGCGCGGGAGTTTAGTCGGCGATGGCCGGTTCGTCGGCGGCAGCGCTGCCGTCCCGACGCGGTGCGCAGCGCCGGGCTTGACGCCGGCGGCAAAGAAACAGGCCGCCCGCAGGCGGCCCGTGACGCGACGGTCCCGCCGCGGCGGCTACAGCAGGCCCTTGAGCAGGCGGCCCATTTCGGACGGGTTGCGCGTGACCGTGAAGCCGCACTCGTCCATGATGGCCAGCTTGGCGTCGGCGGTGTCGGCGCCGCCGCTGATCAGTGCGCCGGCGTGGCCCATGCGCTTGCCGGCCGGCGCGGTGACGCCGGCGATGAAGCCGACGACGGGCTTTTTCATGTGGGCCTTGCACCAGCGCGCGGCCTCGGCCTCGTCGGGGCCACCGATCTCGCCGATCATGATCACGGCGTCGGTGTCCGGGTCGTCGTTGAACAGCCGCATGATGTCGATGTGCTTGAGGCCGTTGATGGGATCGCCGCCGATGCCCACGGCCGAGCTCTGGCCGATGCCCAGCTCGGTGAGCTGCGCCACGGCTTCATAGGTCAGTGTGCCGGAGCGGCTGACCACGCCGACGCGGCCGGGTCTGTGGATGTGGCCCGGCATGATGCCGATCTTGATCTCGTCGGGTGTGATCGTGCCCGGGCAGTTGGGGCCGAGCAGCAACGTGCGCTTGCCGCCCGCGGCCTCCTTCTTCTTCATGCGGTTGCGCACCACGAGCATGTCCTTGATGGGGATGCCTTCGGTGATGCAGATGGCCAGGTCCAGGTCGGCTTCGACCGCTTCCCAGATGGCGGCCGCGGCGCCGGCGGGCGGCACGTAGATCACGCTGACGCTGGCGCCGGTCTGCGCCTTGGCGTCCTTGACGCTGGCGAAGATGGGAATGCCTTCGAAGTCCTCGCCGGCCTTCTTCGGGTTGACGCCGGCGACGAAGCAGTTCTTGCCGTTGGCATAGTCGCGGCACATGCGGGTGTGGAACTGCCCCGTCTTGCCGGTGATGCCCTGGGTGATGACGCGGGTGTCCTTGTTGATCAGGATGCTCATGGTGTGTTCTCGCTGGGCGTTATTTCACCGCGGCCACGATCTTCGTGGCGGCCTCGGCCATGGTGTCGGCGCTGATGATCGGCAGGCCGGATTCGGCCAGGATCTTCTTGCCCAGGTCCTCGTTGGTGCCCTTCATGCGCACCACCAGCGGCACGCTCAGGTTCACGGCCTTGCAGGCTGCGACCACGCCCTCGGCGATGGTGTCGCACTTCATGATGCCGCCGAAGATATTGACCAGGATGCCCTTGACCTTGTCGTTCTTGAGCATGATCTTGAAGGCTTCGGTGACCTTTTCGGCGGTGGCGCCGCCGCCCACGTCCAGAAAGTTGGCCGGCTCGCCGCCGAACAGCTTGATGGTGTCCATGGTGGCCATGGCCAGGCCGGCGCCGTTGACCAGGCAGCCGATATTGCCGTCCAGGCTGATATAGCTGAGGTCGAACTTGCTCGCCTCCACTTCGGCCGGGTCTTCCTCGTCGAGGTCGCGGCAAGCCACGATGTCGGGGTGGCGGAACAGCGCGTTGGCGTCGAAGTTGAACTTCGCGTCCAGCGCCTTGATGTGGCCCGACCCTTCCAGGATCAGCGGGTTGATCTCGGCCAGCGAGGCGTCGGTGTCCATGTAGCAGGCGTAGAGCTTGCGGAAGACGTCCACGGCCTCGGCCTGCGAGGCCTCGGGGACGCCGATGCCGCGCGCCAGTTCCAGCGCCTGCGCGCCGGTCAGGCCCACCAGCGGGTCGACGAAGACCTTGATGATCTTCTCCGGCGTCTTGTGCGCCACTTCCTCGATGTCCATGCCGCCTTCGGAGCTGGCCATGAGGGCCACGGTCTGCGTCGCGCGGTCGGTGAGCGCGGCGACGTAGTACTCCTTCTTGATGTCGGCACCTTCCTCCACCAGTAGCCGGCGCACCCTCTGGCCCTGGGGGCCGGTCTGGTGCGTCTTGAGCTGCATGCCCAGGATCTGGCTGGCGATCTGCTCCACTTCCCCCAGCGCGCGCGCCAGCTTCACGCCGCCGCCCTTGCCGCGGCCGCCGGCGTGGATCTGCGCCTTCACCACCCAGACGTTGCCGCCGAGCTTCTGCGCCGCCTCCTGCGCCTCGCGCACGGTGAAGGCGGGATAGCCGCGCGGCACCGGCACGCCGGCGGCGCGCAGCAACTCCTTGGCCTGGTATTCATGGATCTTCATCGGGGTTCCTCGCTTCTTGGCTCAATCGGAAGGGGTTGCGCCCACGGCGGCACGGTGGCCTGGCGGCGGCGCTGCGGCCGCGATCTCGCCGCGGTCGGGCAATGGCGGGTGGCGGTGAACAAGACAGTGGCGCGTCGACGGGCGTGCAGGGGCCGCGGGCGAAAGGGGCATCGGGGTGGTCGATGGGCGCCGGAACAGCGCGCCGGCAAATTTAGCACGCGGTTGCGACGCTCTGCCTTACAAGTCGGTATCGTCTTGCAGGCCGCGTACGACGCGGCGTATGACGTCGCCTTCGAAGCCGCGGCCCGCCAGGAAGCGCATCTGACGGGCCCGCTCTGTCGCGTCGGCCGGCGGGGCACCGAAGCGCCGGCGCCAGAGTTCGCGGGCGCGCTCCAACTCCGTGCCCCGTGCCTGCTGCAGTGTGGCGGCCACGAGTGCCGGTGCCAGGCCCTTGGCCTGCAGCGTCTGCCTGAGCCGCCGGGCACCGAAACGCGAAGCCTGGCTCGCAAGCACCGACTCGGCGACGCGGGTCTCGCTGATCAGGCCATGCGCGCTGAGTTCGTCCAGCGCCGCGGCAATCTGTTCTGCCGCCGAGGCGTCGGCGGCATCTTCGACATGTCGCGCCAACTTGCGCTCGAGTTCGGCGCGTGAATGTTCCCGCTGTGCCAGGTAGCGCAGTGCCCGGCCCTTGACCGAAAGCGTCGCGAAGGCCAAGGCTGCCGTCCGCCGGGTTGCTGCGTTTGCCGGTTTGCTGCGTCTGGCGGGCCGGGTTCGCGGCAGGCCTGCCGCGCCGACGGCCGCCGCTCAGGCCGCGGGAGCGTCGCCGCCCAGCAGCGGGATGCCCACGGATTCGCGCACCTTGTTCTCGATCTCGCGCGCGACGTCGGGGTTCTCGCGCAGGAATTCGCGCGCGTTGTCCTTGCCCTGGCCGATCTTCTCGCCGTTGTAGGCGTACCAGGCGCCGCTCTTTTCCAGGATGCGCGCGGCCACGCCCATGTCGATGATCTCGCCGTGGCGGCTGATGCCTTCACCGTAGAGGATGTCGAATTCGGCGGTCTTGAACGGGGGCGCGACCTTGTTCTTGACCACCTTGACCTTGGTTTCGCTGCCGATGACCTCGTCGCCCTTCTTGATGCTGCCGGTGCGGCGGATGTCCAGCCGCACCGAGGCATAGAACTTGAGCGCGTTGCCGCCGGTGGTGGTTTCGGGGTTGCCGAACATGACGCCGATCTTCATGCGGATCTGGTTGATGAAGATGACCATGGTGTTGGTCTTCTTGATATTCGACGTGAGCTTGCGCAGCGCCTGGCTCATCAGCCGCGCCTGCAGGCCGGGCAGGCTGTCGCCCATTTCGCCTTCGAGTTCGGCCTTGGGCGTGAGCGCGGCCACCGAGTCGACGACGATGAGGTCGATGGAGCCGCTGCGCACCAGCGCGTCGACGATTTCCAGCGCCTGCTCGCCTGTGTCGGGCTGGCTGATCAGCAGTTCCTGCAGGTTGACACCGAGCTTTTGCGCGTACTGGATGTCCAGCGCGTGCTCGGCGTCGATGAAGGCGCAGGTGCCGGCAATCTTCTGCATCTCGGCAATGACCTGCAGCGTGAGCGTGGTCTTGCCTGAACTTTCAGGGCCGTAGATTTCCACCACGCGGCCGCGCGGCAGGCCGCCGACGCCCAGCGCGATGTCCAGGCCCAGCGAACCGGTGGAGACGACCTGGATGTCCTCGATCTTCTCGCCGTCGGCCAGGCGCATGATCGAGCCCTTGCCGAACTGCTTTTCGATCTGCGCCAGCGCGGCCTGCAAGGCCTTGGCTTTTTCGGTGTTCAGCGCTTTGACGGGTGCATCCATGGTGGCCTCCTGAGTGAGCACAGATTATGTCAGAAGCTGGATATGCGTACAGTTCTTTTTAGGGGGGTGATGCGCTGGACCCCTGATGTCGACCACGCTCATGCCGGCCTAGAATCGGTCTTCCCGCCCAGAGACTGTGGCCACGCAGCCACTGCCCAGAGGAGACAACCCCATGCGCATCCTCATCGCCGAAGACGACCAGGTCCTGGCCGACGGCCTGCTGCGTTCGTTGCGTGCCTCGGGCTATGCCGTCGACCAGGTGAATACCGGCAGCGAGGCCGACGCCGCGCTGGCCTCGCACGAATTCGACCTCGTGATCCTCGACCTGGGCCTGCCCAGGATGCACGGTTTCGAGGTGCTGCGCAAGATGCGCGGCCGCGGCAGCAGCGTGCCGGTGCTCATCCTCACCGCCGCTGACAGCGTGGAGCAGCGCGTCAAGGGCCTGGACCTGGGCGCCGACGACTACATGGCCAAGCCGTTTTCGCTGCAAGAGCTTGAAGCCCGTGTACGCGCGCTCACGCGGCGCGGCCTGGGCACGGCTTCCAGCCTGCTCAAGCACGGCCCGCTCACCTTCGACGCCACCGGCCGCGTGGCCTACCTGAACGACCAGATGGTGGAGTTGTCGGCGCGTGAACTCAGCCTGCTCGAAGTGCTGCTGCAGCGCGCCGGCCGGCTGGTCAGCAAGGACCAGCTGGTGGAGCGGCTGTGCGAGTGGGGCGAAGAGGTCAGCAACAATGCCATCGAGGTCTACATTCACCGCCTGCGCAAGAAGATCGAACAGGGGCCGGTGCGCATCGCCACCGTGCGCGGCCTGGGCTACTGCCTGGAAAAGATTGCCGCCTGACGCTGCGCCGCTGCCGGCGCCGGCCACAGGCGCCTGAATCCCATGCTGGCCCGCCACGAGCAGCGTTCGCTGTTCGGCGAGATCCTCGACTGGATGCTCGCCCCGCTGCTGTTGCTGTGGCCCATGAGCCTGGGCCTGACCTGGATCGCCGCGCAGGCCATCGCCAACCGCCCCTACGACCGCGACCTGGCCGAGGTGGTACGCGTGCTGGCGCGCCAGACCGAGGTTCAGGTGGCGCCCGGCGCCGGTACGCCAGACGCCGCGCGCCTGGCGTTGGAGGCCGCCGCGGCGGCGCTGACCCGTGCCGACGACGAGGACCGCGTCTATTACCAGGTGCTGGGCCGGCGTGGTGAACTGCTGGCCGGCGAGGCGACGCTGACGGTGCCTCTGGAAGGCCCGGCCGACGCTGCGGTGGTGCGTTTTCGCGACGACCAGGTCGGTGACGAGCCGGTGCGCGTGGCCTGGCTGCGGCTGCCGCAGCCCGCCGAGGGCGGCGGCAGCGAAGCGCTGGTGCAGGTGGCCGAGACGCTGGGCAAGCGTTCCACGCTGGCCACCGAGATCATCAAGGGCGTGATCCTGCCGCAGTTCGTGATCCTGCCGCTGGCGGTGGTGCTGGTGTGGTTGGCGTTGTCACGCGGCATCCGCCCGCTGGCCCGGCTGCAGCTGCGCATCCGCAAGCGCGAGAGCACCGACCTGAGCCCCATCCCCGAGGGCGACGTGCCCGACGAGGTGGTGCCGCTGGTGCGCGCCATCAACGACCTGCTGCAGCGGCTGGACCGCACCATCGCCACCCAGCGCCACTTCCTGGCCGACGCCGCGCACCAGTTGAAGACCCCGCTGGCGGGCCTGCGCACGCAGGCCGAACTGGCCGCACGCGACATCGACAGCGGCCGCGCCGACGCCGCGACGATGAAGCATTCGCTGCGCCAGATTGCCTTTTCCAGCCAGCGTGCGGCGCACATGGTCAACCAGCTGCTGGCCATGGCGCGTGCCGAGGACGCCGGCCTGGAATCGCGCCGGCGCCCGGTCGACCTGGCGGCGGTGACGCGCGCCGTGGTGCGCGACTTCGTGCCGCGCGCCATGGAGCGGCGCATCGACCTGGGCTACGAAGGCCCCGAACCCGGCAGTGCCGGCACCCGGTTGATGGCCGAGCCGGTGCTGCTGAGCGAGATGGTGCGCAACCTGGTCGACAACGCCTTGCGCTACACGCCGTCGGGCGGCACCGTCACGGCGCGCATCGTTGCCGACCCTGTGGGCCAGACCGTGGCGCTGCAGGTCGAGGACAGCGGCCCCGGCATCCCGGCGGCCGAGCGCGAGGCCGTCTTCCGGCCGTTCTATCGCGCCCTGGGCACGCAAGTCGACGGCAGCGGCCTGGGCCTGGCCATCGTGGCCGAGGTGGCGCAGCGCCATGGCGCCGAGGTCACGGTGGCCGATGCGCGTCCAGGCGGCGCCGAGACCGGGGCGGCTCCGGGCGCGCTGTTCACCGTGCGCTTTGCGCTGCCGGGCAGGACCGCAGCCGCGCCGGCTTCGGCCGCCACGACCGACCCTGCGGCGGCAACGTCATCGGCACCGGCACCGACCGTGCTGCCGGCGCCCGTTCAGCGCTGAGCCCCTGTGAACCTCCCCCCCCCCCCCCCCCCCCCCCCGAAACGCCCCCCCCCCCCGTTGCAAATCCCCCCCCTAGCCCGAGCTCCCGCTGCCCCTTGCCCCCGGGCCAGGAGGCCCCCCCCCCCCCCAGCGGCACCCCCCCGCCTGTTCCGGCCCGGCCCCGACCTAAACCCACCCCGTCCCCCCCCCCCCCCGCCCGCCCCGCTCTCACCACTGAGCCTGGCCGGATCCCGGGCGAGCCGGCGCCGACCTTCGGGCACGCTGGCGCTGCATCAGCTCTGCACCAGACGGCGGCTCTTGGCCACCGACATCAGGATGCCCAGCCCGAGCCCCAGCGAGACCATCGCCGTGCCGCCGTAGCTGACGAAGGGCAGCGGCACGCCCACCACCGGCAGGATGCCGCTGACCATGCCCATGTTGACGAAAGCGTAGGTGAAGAAGCTCATGCTCACCGCGCCGGCGAGCAGCCGCGTGAACACGGTCGGCGCCTCGGCCGCGATCATCAGGCCGCGAAAGATGAGGACGACGAAGCAGGCCAGCAGCACCAGCACGCCGGCCAAGCCGAATTCCTCGGAGAAGGCGGCGAAGATGAAGTCGGTGGTGCGTTCGGGGATGAACTCCAGGTGCGTCTGCGTGCCCTGCATGAAACCCTTGCCGGCCAGGCCGCCGGAGCCGATGGCGATCATGCCCTGGATGATGTGGAAACCCGCACCCAGCGGGTCCTTGGTGGGGTCGAGCAGCGTGCACACGCGCTGGCGCTGGTAGTCGCGCAGCACGATCCAGTCCACGCCGGGCTGGCAGATGGCGTCGGCGGCGATCACCAGCGCGCCGATGGCTACTGCGCCCACCGCCAGCGCGGGCAGCACCAGCGCCCATGACAGGCCGGCGAAGAAGATGACGTACAGGCCGCCGGCCAGGATCAGCAGCGCGGTGCCGAGGTCGGGCTGCTTGATGACCAGCGCCACCGGCACCAGCAGCATGGCCGCAGCGACGACGAAGTCGAACAGGCGGGCCTGGGCCTCGCGCTTCTGGAACCACCAGGCCAGCATCAGCGGCGTGGCGATCTTCAGCATCTCGCTGGGCTGGATCACCAGCGGCCCCAGCGCCAGCCAGCGCGTGGCGCCCTTGCGCGTGATGCCGAACACGGCGGTGGCCACCAGCAGCACCAGCCCGGCGGTGTACAGCGGCACCGCCAGCTGCTGCAGCTTCTGCGGCGGCACCTGCGCCACCACGAACAGCACGGCCAGCGCCAGCAGCATGTTGCGGCCATGGTCGACGAAGCGCGTGCCGTGGTCGTAGCCGGCGGAGTACATGGCCACCAGACCGACGGCGGCCAGCAGCGCCACGGCCAGCAGCAGCGGGCCGTCGAAGCCGCCGAAGATGCGCTTCAACCGCGGCCATGGCGAAGGCGGCGCGAAGCTGGCGCTCATCGTGCAGGCACCTGCGCGACGGCCGCCTGCCGCAGTGCCGGCGGCGGCGCGTTGGCTGCGGCGCCCGAGGCAGCGATGTCCGCCGCCGAGGGCTGGCCCGGCAGCGGCATCTCGGCGGCCACCCGCGGTGTGCCTACGGGTGCGACCGAGCGGCCTTCGCGCGTGGCCGCCATGTCCTCCTCGCTGGGCCAGTGGCCGAGCAGCAGGTAGTCGAAGACGCGGCGCGCGATCGGTGCCGCCGCGGCGGCGCCGAAGCCGGCGTTTTCCACCACCACCGCCAGCACCACCGTGGGCGATTCGATGGGCGCCGCGGCGATATACAGCGAGTGGTCGCGCTTGAATTCCTCGAGCTTGGCGGCGTCGTATTTTTCGTTGCGGCCGACGCCGACGGCCTGCGCCGTGCCGGTCTTGCCGCCGCTGGCATAGGGTGCGCCCAAGAAGACGCGCGTGCCCGTGCCTTCCTGGGTCACGCCATGCATCGCGCTGCGGATCAGCGCCACGTGCTCGGGCTTGAGCGGCAGCGGCTCCAGCGCGTCGCTGGACAGGCGCTGGCGCTGCCCGCTGATCACGTCCTCGACCTCGCGCACCAGCCGCGGCCGGTAGCGCTGGCCACCCGAAACCAGCGTGGCCGTGGCGCTGGCCAGCTGCAGCATGGTGAAGTTGTTGTAGCCCTGGCCGATGCCCAGCGAGATGGTCTCGCCCGCATACCAGCGCTGCTGCTCGGGCTTCTTGTAGTAGCGCTTCTTCCAGTCGGTGGAAGGCAGCACGCCCGTCACCTCGCCGTCCATGTCGATGCCGGTGCGCACGCCCAAGCCGAAGGGTTCGAGCTGCGTGTGGATGAGGTCCACACCCATCTCGTTGGCCAGCGAGTAGTAGTACACGTTGCTCGACTTGACGATGGAGCGGTACATGTCCACCGGGCCCAGGCCCTTGTCGCCGTGGCTGCGAAAGGTGTGGTTGCCGAACTGGAAACTGCCGCCGTCGTTGATGACGGCGTCGGCGCTGCGCTTGCCGCTGTTCAAAGCCGCGATGGCCATGAAGGGCTTGAAGGTCGAACCCGGCGGGTAGGTGCCACGCAGCGCCCGGTTGAGCAGCGGCTTGTCGGGCGACTCGTTGAGTTCGCGCCAGCTGTCCACGTCGATGCCGTCGACGAACAGGTTGGGGTCGAAGGTGGGCTTGCTCACGAAGGCCAGCACCTCGCCGCTGCGCGGGTCCAGCGCCACCAGCGCACCGCGGCGCTGGCCGAACATCTCTTCCACCAGCGCCTGCAGCCGGATGTCGATGGACAGCACCAGCTTGTTGCCCGGCGTCGGCGGGTGGCTGCTCAGCCGCCGCACGGCGCGGCCGCCGGCACTCGTCTCCACCTGCTCGAAACCGGCGGTGCCATGGAGTTCGCGTTCGTAGCGCTGCTCCAGTCCGAGCTTGCCGATGTAGTCGGTGCCCTTGTAGTTGCCCTGCTCGGCTTCGTCCCAGTCTTCCATGGCCTTCTTCTCGGCCGGGTTGATGCGGCCGATGTAGCCCACCAGGTGGCTGCCGGTCTCGCCCAGCGGATAGTGGCGGAACAGCCGCGCCTTGATGTCCGCGCCGGGGAAACGGAAGCGCTGCGCCATGAAGCGCGCCACCTCCTCGTCGCCGAGCCGGGTGCGGATGGGCAGCGAGTCGGCACCCTTGAGCTCCTCCTGCAGGCGCTTGAAGCGGCGACGGTCGCGCGGGCCGATCTCGACCACGGTGGCGAGCTCGTCGATGAGTGCCTCCAGCTCGGCCGCGCCGCTTGCGCCACGCTGCGGCGCCAGCTCCAGCGTGTAGGCCGAATAGTTGGTGGCCAGCACGACGCCGTTGCGGTCGACGATGAGGCCGCGGTTGGGCACGATGGGCACGACCGCGATGCGGTTGGCCTCGGCCTGCGTGGCCAGTTCGTCGTGGCGGAAGACCTGCAGGTGCACCAGTCGTGCCGCCAGCAGGCCGAAGGCGAGCAGCACGAACAGCGCGGCCGCCAACAGGCGCAGCCGGAAACGGCTGACCTCCTGTTCGACGTCTTTCAGTTCGGTCATCGTGGCGGCCGGCGGATGCAGTTCGTGGGCGGGCTCACAGAGGCCGATTCTGGTCCGGGTCGGGCGCGCGCCGCTGTGGCGCCAGCAGCAGCAGCGTCACCAGGGGCCACAACAGGGCTTCCAGCACGGGCGCCAGCAGCAGCCACCAGCCCGGAAACATGTCGCCGGCCAGCAAGCGCACCACCAGTGCCACGGCGTGGGCCGCCAGGAAGACCGGAAAGACCTGCAGCGCCTGTTCGACGATGCCGAACCAGAGCAACCGGCGGTGGATGGTGATGGCCACGAAGCTCAGCAAGGTATAGGCCAGCGCATGCTGACCCAGCAGCGCACCCTGGTGCACGTCCATGACCAGTCCGAAGACGAAGGCCATGCCCACGCCCACACGGCGTGGCTGGTGCACGTTCCAGAACACCAGCGCCACCGCCAGCAGGTCGGGCAGCGCCGACTGACGCCCCAGCGGCAGCATGTTCAAGCCCAGGGCCAGCGCCAGCGTGAAGGCGATGAAGAAGGGGTTGACCGGCAGCAGCAGCTGGTCGGAACCGCGCGGCATGATCATCGGGAGCCTCCCCGGCCATGGGCGGTCACGGTGCCGCCTGCGGGCGTCGCGCCGGCGTCGAGAGCTGCCGCTCGGCGCGCTGCGGGTCCGCCGCGGGCGCCGCCTGCGGCTGCGGCGGGAGCTTCAGCGCCAACGGTTCCAGCACCAGCACGTGACGCACGCCATCGGGAGGTGCCGCCGCCACGAGCGTGATGCGCGCAAAGCCGGCTTCCCCGCGCCGTTCGACGCTGGCCACGCGCGCCACCGGCAGCCCCGGCGGGTAGACGCCGTCCAGGCCGCTGGTGTGCAGCAGGTCGCCCACCTCCACGTCGGCGTGGTCCGAGACGAAACGCAGCTCCATGCCGCCGGCGCGCCCTGCACCGCCGCCGAAGGCTGCGCTGCGCTGCTGGGTGCGCGTGTTGAGCACGGGAATGGCGGCGTCCTTGTCGGTCAGCAGCGTCACCTCGGCATTCAGCGCGTAGACCTGCGTCACCTGGCCCAGCACCCCGGCTTCGTTGATGACCGGGGAACCCGGCACCACGCCGTGCGTGGCGCCGCGGTCGATGAAGACCTTGCGCGAGAACGGGTCGGCTGCCTCGTACAGGACCTCGGCCGGCAACGAGCGCACGGCGATGGCCGGCCGCAGTTCGAGCAGCGCGCGCAGGCCGGCATTCTCCTGCGCCAGCTGTTCGGCGCGAGCGGTGCGCTCGGCCAGTGCCGCCAGCCGCTGCTGCGCCTGGCGCTCGGCGGCCTGCGCCTGCTCCAGGCCCCGCAGGTAGTCGCCGGCGCCGTGCCACAGGTCCACCGGCACGGCCAGGACGCGTTGCACCGGCAACAGCGCCGTGGCCAGCGCCGCCCGCGCCGGCTGCACGACCTGGAAGCGGGTATCGGCCACCATCAGGAAGACGGCCAGCGCCGAGAAGAAGGCGAGCTTGCTGCGCGCCGAGAAACCCTGGCGGAAGAACGGCGGCGGCGTGCGGTCGAGCGTGCCTAGCGGCATGACGGCATGGCGGCACTGCGCGGTCAGCGCCTCATTCGCTGGTGAAGATGGACCCGAGTCGTTCCATGCGCTCCAGCGCCATGCCGCAGCCGCGAACGACGCAGGACAGGGGCTCCTCGGCCACCAGCACGGGCAGGCCGGTTTCCTCGGCCAGCAGGCGGTCCAGGTCGCGCAGCAGGGCGCCGCCGCCGGTGAGCATCATGCCGCGCTCGGCGATGTCGGCGCCCAGTTCCGGAGGCGTCTGCTCGAGGGCATTTTTCACCGCGCTGACCATCTGGTTGAGCGGGTCGGTGAGCGCTTCCAGGATCTCGTTGGAGCTGATGGTGAAGCTGCGCGGCACGCCTTCGCTCAAGTTGCGGCCCTTGACCTCGATCTCCTTGACCTCGCTGCCGGGGAAGGCGCTGCCGATGCTCTTCTTGATGAGTTCGGCCGTGGGCTCGCCAATCAGCATGCCGTAGTTGCGGCGGATGTAGTTGATGATCGACTCGTCGAACTTGTCGCCGCCGACCCGGATGCTGCCCTTGTAGACCATGCCGCCCAGGCTGATGACGCCCACCTCGGTGGTACCGCCGCCGATGTCCACGACCATCGAGCCCGAGGCTTCCGACACCGGCAGCCCGGCGCCGATGGCGGCGGCCATGGGTTCCTCGATCAGGTAGACGTCGGAAGCGCCGGCGCCTAGAGCGCTTTCGCGGATGGCGCGCCGCTCCACCTGGGTGCTGCCGCAGGGCACGCAGATGATGATGCGCGGGCTGGGCCGCAGGATGCCCCGCGGGTGCACCATCTTGATGAACTGCTTGAGCATCTGCTCGGTGACGGTGAAGTCGGCGATGACGCCGTCCTTCATCGGCCGGATGGCCTCGATATTGCCGGGCACCTTGCCCAGCATGGCCTTGGCTTCCTTGCCCACGGCCTGAATCGTCTTCTTGCCTTGCGGGCCGCCTTCGTGGCGGATGGCGACGACCGAGGGTTCGTCGAGCACGATGCCCTTGCCGCGCACATAGATCAGCGTATTGGCGGTGCCGAGGTCGATGGCCAGGTCGGTGGAGAAATAGCGGCGCAGGGAGGCGGCGAACATGGGCGAGTCAGGTCGGTGTGCGCTGGCGGCGTGACGGGGCGGCGACGGTGCGGACAGGTTTGGCAGGGCCTAAGGGGGCCGGTGTCGGGCCGGTGTCGGGCCGGTCGAGGGCGGCGGCAGGCCGCTGGGCGCGTGGATCGGAGGTGTTCGGAACCGCGGTTCCCGGCAGGCGGTGGTCGTGACAGCTGGCTGCCGCGGCCACCCGCGGCAGGCGAATGCGAGTAACCGGGGATAATAGCGTATCCAACCCCCGCATCCGAGGGGTGGCGCTGCATTTTCGGGCAGTGCGAGTCCCCTTCGGAAGCCCGTATCACCTTTCATCCAATGGCCCTGACCCTGGCTGACGTGAGCCGCATTGCGCACCTGGCGCGGCTCGAACTCTCGAGCGCCGATGCCGCGCCGATGCTCGAACAGCTCAACGGCTTCTTCGGCATCGTCGAGCAGATGCGCGCCGTGGACACGCGTGGCGTGGAGCCCTTGTACACGCCGCTGTCTGCCGTGCACGAGGCGAGCCTGCGCCTGCGCGACGACGTGGTGACCGAAGCCGACCGGCGCGAGGCCAACCAGCAGAGCGCGCCGGCGGTCGAGAACGGGCTGTTCCTGGTGCCGAAGGTGATCGAATGAGCGGCGCCGAGCTGCACGAGCTGGGCGTGGCCGAGATCGGCCGCGGCTTGCGCGAACGCCGGTTTTCCAGCACCGAACTGGCGCAACATCTGCTGACACGTCTTTCAACCCACGCCCACCTCGGCGCCGTGCTGGCCAGCGACGCCGAGGCCGCGCTGGCGCAGGCCCGCGCCGCCGACGCCGCGCTGGCCAGCGGCCAGGCCGGGCCGCTGGCCGGCGTGCCGCTGGCGCACAAGGACATCTTCGTCACCGACCACGCGCGCACCGGGCTGGCCTCGACGGCGGGCTCGAAGATGCTCGCAGGCTATGCCAGCCCCTTCGACGCCACCGTGGTGGCACGGCTGGCCGCGGCCGGAACGGTGCTGCTGGCCAAGCTCAACTGCGACGAGTTCGCGATGGGCTCGTCGAACGAGAACTCGGCCTTCGGCGCCGTGCGCAACCCCTGGGATGCGCAACGCGTGCCTGGCGGCTCGTCGGGCGGCTCGGCCGCCGCGGTGGCGGCACGCCTGGTGCCGGCGGCCACCGGCACCGACACCGGCGGCTCGATCCGCCAGCCCGCCAGCTTCTGCGGCATCACCGGCATCAAGCCGACCTACGGCGTGTGCTCGCGCTTCGGCATGATCGCCTTCGCCTCCAGCCTGGACCAGGCCGGGCCGATGGCGCGCTCGGCCGAAGACTGCGCGCTGCTGCTGTCGGCCATGAGCGGCTTCGACGAACGCGACGCCACCAGCGCCGAGCGGCCGCCGCAGGACTACCACGCGCAGATGCTGCAGCCGCGCGCCGGCGCCCCGGCGGCGCGGCCGCTGCAGGGCCTGCGCATCGGCCTGCCGCGCGAATTCTTCCCCGCCGCGCTGGCCGCCGACGTGAATGCCGCCGTGCGCGCGGCGCTGGCTGAGCTGGAAAAGCTGGGCGCCACGCTGGTCGACGTGAGCCTGCCGCGCACCGAGCTGTCGATTCCCGTCTACTACATCATCGCGCCGGCCGAGGCCAGTTCCAACCTCGGCCGCTTCGACGGCGTCAAATTCGGCCACCGCGCGGCGCAGTACGGCGACCTGATGGACATGTACAAGAAGACGCGCAGCGAAGGCTTCGGCCCCGAGGTCAAGCGGCGCATCATGATCGGCACCTACGTGCTGAGCCACGGCTACTACGACGCCTACTACCTGCAGGCGCAGAAGCTGCGCCGCATGATCGCCGACGACTTCCAGGCCTGCTTTGCCAAGGGGTCGCAGGGCTGCGACGTGATCGCCGGCCCGGTGGCGCCCACCGTGGCGTGGAAGATCGGCGAGCAGGGCAGCGACCCGCTGCAGGCCTACCTGGCCGACATCTTCACGCTGCCGGCCAGCCTGGCCGGGCTGCCGGGCATGAGCGTGCCGGCCGGTTTCGGCGTGTCCGGTGCATCGAAGGGCATGCCGGTGGGGCTGCAACTCATCGGCAACTATTTCGACGAGGCCACGCTGCTGCAGACCGCGCATGCGCTGCAGCAGGCCACCGACTTCCACACCCGGAGGCCGCTGTGACGGGCGCCACATCGTCGTCGCTGCTGGTGCGGGGTTTCGAGGTCGTGATCGGACTGGAGACGCACGCCCAGCTCTCGACGGCCAGCAAGATCTTCAGCGGTGCCTCCACCGCCTTCGGCGCCGCGCCGAATACGCAGGCCTGCGCCGTCGACCTGGCGCTGCCGGGCACGCTGCCGGTGCTCAACCGCGGCGCGGTGGAGCGCGCCATCCGCTTCGGCCTGGCAGTGGGCGCCAAGGTGGCGCCGCAGTCGATCTTCGCGCGCAAGAACTATTTCTACCCCGACCTGCCCAAGGGCTACCAGATCAGCCAGTACGAAATCCCGGTGGTGCAGGGCGGTCAGGTCGAATTCGTGCTCGACGGCGCGCCGCGCAAGGTGCGGCTGACGCGGGCCCATCTGGAAGAGGACGCGGGCAAGAGCCTGCACGAGGACTTCCACGGCCTCACCGGCATCGACCTCAACCGCGCCGGCACGCCGCTGCTGGAGATCGTCACCGAACCCGACATGCGCAGCAGCGCCGAGGCGGTGGAATATGCCAAGGCGCTGCACACGCTGGTGGTGTGGCTGGGCATCTGCGACGGCAACATGCAGGAAGGCAGCTTCCGCTGCGACGCCAACGTCTCGGTGCGCCGGCCCGGCGCCCCGTATGGCACGCGGCGCGAGATCAAGAACCTGAACAGCTTCCGCTTCCTGCAGCAGGCGATCGACTTCGAGGTGCAGTGGCAGATCGACCGCATCGAGGACGGCCTGGCCATCGAGCAGGCCACGGTGCTGTTCAACCCCGACACGGGCGAGACGCGGGCCATGCGCACCAAGGAAGATGCGCACGACTACCGCTATTTTCCCGACCCCGACCTGCCGCCGCTGGTGATTGCGCCGGAGTGGATCGAACGCGTGCGGTCGACCATGCCCGAACTGCCCGCCGCCATGGCCGCGCGTTTCCGGCAGGTCGACGGCCTGCCGGCCGACGACGCGGCCCTGATGACGCAGAGCCTGCGCTTCGCGCGCTACTACGAGACGCTGCGCGACGCTTGTGGCGCATCAGGCGGCGGCCCTGGCCGGGCCGGTTGGGCGAAGCTGGCGGCCAACTGGCTGATGGGCGAAGTCTCCAGGCGGCTCAATGCCGAGGACCGCGACATCGATGCCGCACCGCTGGCGCCGGCCACGCTGGCGGCGTTGATCCGCCGCGTGGCCGACGGCACGGTGTCGAACAACGGCGCGCGGCAGGTCTTCGAGGCGCTGTGGTCGGGTGCGGCCAGCGATGTCGACGCCGTCATCGAGGCCCGCGGCCTGAAGCAGATGGACGACAGCGGCGCGCTCGAGGCCATCGTCGACGCGGTGCTGAAGGCCAACGAGAAGTCGGTGGCGGAATACCGCGCCGGCAAGGACAAGGCCTTCAATGCGCTCGTCGGCCAGGTCATGAAGGCCAGTGCGGGCAAGGCCAATCCGGCGCAGGCCGGCGAACTGCTGCGACGCAAGCTCGGCTGACGGACCTGCCGTACGGCAGAACGGCAGAACGGTTCAGGGCTTGGCGGCGGTGGCGCGCGCCGCGCCGTCAGCCCCGGCGCCGTTGGCCGCCAGCGGCCCCAGCGAGCCGGGCACGACGCCGGCCCAAAGCCGGCGCAGGCGGTCGAGCTCGGCGTCGTAGAGCCGGTTGATGCGGTCGAGTTCGGCCACCTGGTTGGTGCCGGCCGCGCGCTGCGCTTCCACGGCCACTTCATTGGCGTCGATGGCGGCCTTCAGTGTGGCCGGCAGCGATCGGCCCTCGTAGAACTCGGCCTCGTCGCTCAAGGGCTTGGCTTCGGAGGCGAGCTGGCGCAGGCGGATCTCGGTGGCCTTCATGGCCAGGCGCACGGTGTCGAGCGCTGCTTCGCGGGCGCGGCTGTGCGCGGCCTCGTTCGGGTAGCGCGCCATCAGGTTGCGGTCGCGACGCACGGCGTCGGCCTGTGCGGCGCGCGCCTCGGCGGCGCTGCGGTTGCGCACTTCGCGTTGAGCGTTCTCCTCTGCCGTCAGCGTGGGCGGCAGCACGGAGCGCAGCGAGCCGTCGCGGTTGAGCACCTGCTGCTCGCGGTCGGTGCACTCGGCAATCGGGCGGTCGGCGGTGAGGCGGCGGCCCTTGTCGTCGATGCAGGTGTAGATGCCGCCCGGTGGCTTGGTCGTGGCCTGCGCCTGGGCGGCAGTGGCCAGCGCCCACGGGCACAGCGCCAGCGCCACGAGACGGCGCGCGCCAGACTGCCGCACGAGGTGGCCCAACATTCAGACTCCGTAACGTTCGCGATAGGCCTGCACCGGCCCGGCAAAGGCGCACAGCGCGGGGTCGCTGGCTGCGCGCAGATACTGCAACAAGTCTGCCAGCGTCGCAATCGAAGCCACGTTCAGTTGCAACTGCAGCGTGACGTACTGCACTGCACTCCAGGCGGCGTCGCGCCCGCCGTCGCTGGCGCGCTCCTGGCGGTCCAGCGCGATCGCCACACCGCAGGGCTGGCCGCCGGCGGCCGTGATCATGGCAATGGATTCGCGCACCGAGGTGCCTGCCGAAATGACGTCATCGATGATGAGAACGCGCCCGGCCACCGGCGCGCCGACCAGCTGGCCGCCTTCGCCGTGGTCCTTGGCTTCCTTGCGGTTGTAGGCGAAGGGCAGGTTGCGGCCGCGCCGCGCCAGTTCCACCGCCACCGCAGCGGCCAGCGTGATGCCCTTGTAGGCGGGGCCGAAGATCATGTCGAAGGGCAGGCCCGAGGCGAGCAGGCGGCGTGCATAGAATTCCGCCAGGCGGCCCAGCTTGGCGCCGTCGTCGAAGCCGCCGGCGTTGAAGAAATAGGGCGAAAGCCGGCCGGCCTTGGTCTTGAATTCGCCAAAGCGCAGCACGCCGGCCTGCACGGCGAACTGCACGAATTCCTGTGCCAGGGCGGCGTGGTCATCAACCTTCATCGCATGGGGCTCCCATCTTGGCTTTTCGGCTGATCACGCTCAATCTCAATGGCATTCGTTCGGCCGCCTCCAAGGGGCTCGTGGAATGGGCCGCAAACGCGGGCGCCGATTGTATGGGGGTGCAGGAAGTCAAGGCCCAGGCCGGCGACGTGGCCGGGCGCTTCGACCGGCTGGGCGAACTTCACGGCCACTTCCAGTTTGCGCAGAAGAAGGGCTACTCGGGCGTGGGCCTGTATGCGCGCAAGCCGCCCAGTGCCGTGCTGGCCGGTTTCGACGGCGGCGAATTCGACGCCGAGGGCCGCTGGGTCGAGACCCGTTTCGACACCTCTCGGCGCAAGTTCAGCGTCATCAGTGCCTACTTTCCCAGCGGCTCCAGCGGCGAGGACCGCCAGGCCGCCAAATACCGCTTCCTGGACCGCGTCTTCCCGCATCTGATGCAACTCAAGGGCGAGCGCGAATTCATTCTCGTCGGCGACGTCAATATCGCGCACCAGGCCATCGACCTGAAGAACTGGCGCAGCAACCAGAAGAACAGCGGCTTCCTGCCCGAGGAGCGGGCGTGGATGACGCGGCTGCTCACTGAAGGGGGTCTGGTCGACGTCTTCCGCACGCTGAATCCGCACCCCGAGCAATACACCTGGTGGAGCAACCGCGGCCAGGCCTGGGCCAAGAATGTGGGCTGGCGGCTGGACTACCACCTGGCCACCCCGGGCATCGCCGCCAAGGCGCGGCGCGAGTCGATCTACCTCGAGCAGCGTTTCAGCGACCATGCGCCGCTGACCATCGACTACGACTTCAAGCTTTGATCAACCGCCGGACGCTTTTGCGACCACTGTTGGCCGATGCGGCCGCTCAGCGGCTGCTGGGCAGGCGGCAGGAATCGACCCATTGCCGCCCGTCGCGACTTTCTGGTCGAGCGGCCGGTGTACTTTTGAAGGCGCCGTCGAGCGGCGCCCGACCGCCGCGACGAAATCCAAGAAGCCGCCGTTCGACGAGGCGCGAAGGCGGTTGGCGTCACGGGCTGGCCGGGCGACTGCTCCTGATCTGTGCGAACCGGCGCTGGCGACCCATCGCTGTCTGTCAAGTCTCCGCGGCGGGCGGTATCCGTCACTGCTCGCGAACCTGCCTCGTCGAGTCGATCACGGTCTGACGACTGCGTTCGTGCCGATAACGGGCCGGCGCAATGCCAGCCCGCTCAGAGGGCCTGCACCAGGAGCCCGTGCGCAAGACTTGCAGGCGTGCGACGCAGCCCGACCTGGGCCGGGCCGGCAGGCACCCTCAGTTCAGCGTTTCGCCGCGGAATTGACTCGATGTTCCTCGAGAACGCGTTCCAGGCGCGCGCACAGCGACGGACGCAGTTCCTTGGCGGTCATGAGGGCATCGAGCGACCCCACATCGAGTGCCCGCGCCACGTTGTGCACGGCGTCGAATTCGCGCGCCACCTCGGTCTGCACCTGTGCCGCGACGTCCGCCAACACCCGCTCGTAGTCTTCTTCGACCTTGCGGCGATCAGCGAGCCTGGCGTCGGCGAGCGCTGTGCGCGCCGCCAGTACCCGCGGGTCGGCCTGCGCCCTCTCGCGCACCAGCCGAGTGAATACGACGGCAGCCGCTGCGCCACCGCCGATCACGCTGGCATAGCTGCCTTCCAGCGCCACGGCGTCCAGTCGGCTCGACAGCCTGCGCGAGAAGACCACGTAGGCGCCGCCGTGGTAACGCGCGACGACGCAGAAGAGGATCGGCCCGTCGAACTCCACCACCGCCTTGCCGATCTCGGCGCCGAATTCGAGCTGGCGCTCGCGCATCGACTCCGGCGAGCCGTCGAAACCCGACAGGTTGGCGAGCACGACCACCGGGCACAGGCCGTTGACCGAACGGATCGCGCGCGCCATCTTGCGCGACGAATGCGGGAACAGCGTGCCGCTCATCCAGCTCGACGGCCCGTCGACCGGCCGTGGCCCGCGCCGCGGCAGCGGTTGCGATTCGATGCCGATCAGGCACACCGGATTTCCGCCCAGCTGCCCATGCATCACGACAGTCGTTTCACCGCCGGCCAGGCCTTTCCAGCGCTCCAGCGGCGGCGCATCCTGGTCGAGCACGGCGGTCATCACCTCACGGATCGCGAAGGGCTTCTTGCGCCCTGGGTTGCCGCTCTCGGAAAACAGGTCGCCGATCGTTGCAAAGCCTCCGGCACCCGCATACGCGCATTCCGTGACATCGCGCCCGACAGGGTCGGCGCTGGCCCGACGCCGCGCCCGCCGCTCGCCCGGTGCCACATAGGTGTACTCATAGTGGCGCAGAAGCAGTTCGTAGGCGCTTTTCAGGTCTGGCGCGGTGTACTGCGCCTGGCCATTGCTGGTCATGATCTCGAGTCCGCCGATGGCTTCATTGGTCTCTGCTGCGACCGACCCGGAGACCTCGAGAGCGCGCTTGCCCGTCAGCACCATGTAGCCGCGCGGCGTCATGACCAGCGTGCCGCGGCAGTGCATCAGCATCGTCGCTTCGGCGTTCCAGTACGACTGCGCGCCGACACAAGGCCCGTCGACCAGGACGTTGATCACGCCCCCCGCTGCGGTGAACTCGACGATGCGACGCAGCACTGCAGCGGTCCAGTCGAGGTTCTCGGTGCCGGAGTCGAAGGCGATGCGGGCACCGCCGGACAGCGCGACCCACTCCAAAGGGACGCCCATCTGCTCGGCATGGTCGAGCGCGGCGATGATCCGCCGGCACTCGCCTTCGCCGAGCGAACCCATGTCCTTGTTTGGGTCGCCGAGCAGCAGCACCCGGCGCAAGCCGTCCGGGAAGCGTGCCGACCAGTTCGTGATCAGCCCGACCACGACACCGGTCGGGTTGCTGGCGGCGGGACGGCCTCGCACCGACACCAGCGCGCTGCCCTGGGCGTCGAGTTCCAGTTCTTCGAACTCTCCGCGTTCGATGCGACCGATGTCTTCGCTGGACGTGAGCCAGCTCACCACCTCGTAGGGGTGGAACAGGCGCCGCCGCCTCGCGGCCAGCACCTGCTGTTCGTAGGCCGACATCACCGGCACGAGGCGCAGCCGCGGCAGCACGACTTCGAGCCGGGGTCCGAGGGCCGTGGCGTCGCGCCACTCGGCGGCCAGTTCGCGTGGTGGCTGCATATCACCCAAAGCCCCGCCGAGCGTGAAGCGCCCATGCATCGCCACCTTGTGCAGCGACAGATCGAAGGTCGCCGGCCCGAGCCGCCGGGCCAGCGCATCGAGTTCGCTGCGCGAAAGCAGGATCGTGGGCCGTACGAACAGCGAGATGCGGTTGAACGCCGGCGGCCTGCCTGTGGCGACACGACAGCCTTCACGCAGCGCCTGAACGGCGTTGAGGAACATCCGCTCGAAGCTGGGTACTCGGACGAAGTCGCCATCGATCACCGGGTCGAATCGCTCGACCTCGGCGATCGCAATCAGCCTGTCTTCGCCGGTGGCCGTGGCGCGCAGCAGCAGCAACCCGGCCGGAGCGGCCAGGCGCTCGAGCTTGAAGTTGGCAAACCGGGCGACCTTGCGTGCTACCGGGCGTGCCGGATGGAAGTCGCGCAGCAAGGTCTGCTCGGCCATCGCGTCGCCCGAAGGCACCCAGGTGCGGGCGCGCATCTCGCCACCCTCCACCCACAACGCCGTCCAGCGCGGGCGCTGAATGCGCGCCGCCGCATCGAAGGCGTCTGCTGCAGGCGCGTAGGCCAGCAGCAGATCAGCCTCTGCATCGGCCGGCAGCAAGGCCAGCATCTCCGCAACGTCGCAGGGTGCGTCCAGCAGCACCCCGACCACCTGCACGCCAGCAGCGGACCGCAGGCGCTGGCAGGGATGGCGCCCCTGCAGCGCCCGGGTGTCTTCGATCTCGTCGATTTCGTAGATGCGGGCCAGCAACTGGCGCAGGACGAGGGCCGGCTCGTGGCGGCCGGCCGGCCCCGTTGATGTGTCGGGGTTTGCCCCTGAGAGCGCGCCGACGAGTGCACCGAGCGGCAAGGCTCGCAACGCCAGCTCGGCGGCGGCGCGCGCGTCAGGCGTAGCAGCGGCCGCCAGGTCATCCCAACGCCGTTCGGCTTCGATGGCGGCCCTGGAAATGTCCGCCTGCCACTCAGGCAGATCCTGCCAGTAATAGATCAGGTTCCACGCCGCGGTGGCGACCTTGAGATCGCCGCGCTGCACGGCTTCGCTGGCGAGCTTTTCGAAGACCACGCGCTGCTCCAGCGCCGTAGGCGTTGCCTCGGGCTCTGCGGGCCGCGAACGGGCCAGGGCGCGCAGGACTCCGAGCGTCAGTGCGCTTGCGTCGTCCTGCGATCGCCGCGCCTGGAACAGGCGCAACAGCGCATGCGCGACCCTCGCATCGCCCTCGACGAGCTCGTCGATGCCGTACAAGGCCAGGAAACGCACCAGCCGCCGCTGGTAGCGTTCAGAAAGCTTCTTGTCGTCGAAGCGACGGTGGTGCGTGAACCAGGCCAGCTGATCCATGCTCGACTCGTTGGCTTCGTTCACGGCATCGTCGAAGGGGCCGCTCTTGAACAACTGCTCCTGCACGACGGCGGCGCGCAGCATCTTCAGCAGGCGATCGCGCGGCGGCGCTGGATCGGCTTCCAGGTCCGCCAGGGCCGAGCCCAGTCCGTCTGCGGTGATATCGAATCCCAGCAGCCGCGCCTCCACCAGGCGCAGCGGATCCAGTTCAGTCTCGCGCCGGGCGGCGAGGTGGATGCCCGTGCCGGTGGCCGGCTGGCTTTCGTCCCCCGAGTCGCCCTCGTCGATCTCGATCATCACCTCGCCGGCGGCGACCTGGCTCGACGGCCTGACATGCACGGCCCGCACCGTCCCCGTCATCGGCGAATCGATGATGGTTTCCATCTTCATCGCCTCGAGCGTCAGGATGCGCATGCCGGCACGCACCCGCTCGCCCGGCTGGACGTGGATCTGCGCCACCGAAGCCGGCAATTCCGCGCGCACGCGTCCGTCCGAGACCCGACGGAAGCGGTGGGCCACGCCCTCGACCTCGACGTACACCTCCGCGGCAGTCGAGGCGCGCTGCACGGTGTAGCGCCTGCCGCCGAATTCCAGCCAAAGCGTGCGCTTGCCGGTGGCCTGCGACCGCACCACCGCCTGCCAGTCGCCGCAGCGCATGCGCAGTTCCTGCGGCCCGATCGATCCCACCTCGACTTCCAGCGGCTGGGTGCCGAGCACGAAGCGGATCTTGACCGGTCCCGGTTCCGGCACCGTGTGCGGGACGACGCGCTGCGCTTCCTCGATGAAGTTGGCGATATGCCCGCGCCGCAGCTGCAGGAAGTCACCCAGCACGGCGGCGGCCAATGCCGCCTCGAGATGGCTGCGCGACCCGCTGCCCGGGCGGCGGGCGACATGCTGGTCGAGCCAACGCGTCGTGACCGGTCCCTCGCGAAACACCGAGTCGGAAACCAGCTCAAGCAGCAGCGAGCGGTTGGTCAGCCCCGAGTCGAGCACGATGACGGTGTCGCGCAGGGCGGTCTCCAGCCGCGCCAGCGCGGCCGGACGCGACGCGCCGCAGGCGATCACCTTGGCCAGCATCGAATCGAACACCGTCGGCACCACGTTGCCTTCCACGTAGCCGGAGTCGACGCGCACGCCCGGCCCCAGCGGGGCGTCGAAGTGCACGAGCCGGCCCGCCCGCGGCGCGAAGCCCTGGTCGGGGTCTTCGGCATTCAGCCGCGCCTCGATGGCCGCGCCGCGTGGCACCGGCGGCTTGGGCGTAGGCAGGTGGTCGCCGCGGCCGACGTCGATCTGCAGGCCCACCAGGTCGAGGCCGAAGATCTCCTCCGTCACCGTGTGCTCGACCTGCAGCCGGGTGTTCATCTCCAGGAAGTAGAAGGTCTTCAGGTCGGGCAGCAGCAGGAACTCGGCGGTGCCGGCGCTGACGTAGCCCGAGATGCGTGCGAGGTTCGCACCGGCCTCGCAAAGGGCTTGTTCGACTTCCGCAGAGAGCCCGGGCGCCGGTGCCTCTTCCAGCACCTTCTGCTGCCGGCGCTGCATCGAACAGTCGCGCGTGCCCAGCGCCCACACGCCGCCGTGGCTGTCGGCGAGCACCTGCACCTCGACGTGCCGGGCATC
>JAXHKY010000005.1:0-113967 GCA_034522875.1 Rubrivivax sp.
ACGCTGTCGACCCACAGGAGCCGGTGGCGGTTTTCTCGCCGAGCGACAGGTCTACCTTGGAACCTGACCTTCGCCGAAGTCCTCGAACAGATTGACGTTGACGACGGCGGTCGTTCGCAGGTGGCCAGCATCGACCGGGAGAGGGTGCCGGCTGAAACACGGCATTGCGAAGGCCGCGTACTCACGCTGTCGACCCACTGCGGACATAGGGCCAGCGGATCTGGCTGCCGCAAACCGGCCGTTCGATGGACGGCTGCATGAACTCCAGCGGCAACATGACCAGCTGCCTGGTGCCGTCGCGCCGTGGCGTGATGAGCTTGAGTAGGACTTCAGTACCGCTACGTTCTACATGTGACGGGCCGCGTAGGTCTGCCACACCTTATATATCGACACACCCCGGCGCGCAGGCAGCTTCATCAAGCGGATGCCGTAGAGTGGTATGTGTGCGTGGTCTGTCACGGCGTCTTGCAACGCCCACATCTCGTCGGCGAGGTGGCCGACTTCTAATCCTGCTCTGGACGATGCCGCGTGAGAGCTTTTCTTTCCTATGCAAGCGAACACCGGGACCTTGCCATCCGGCTTGACCTGGGGTTGCGAAATCTCGGCGTGGAGACGTTCTTCGATCGCAATGCCCTGCCGCCAGGTGAGACATTCGATGACCGTATCGCGGCCGCAATCGCTCGCGCCCACCTGTTCATATTTCTCATCAGTCACGAGGCGGTAGCCAAAGGCGCCTATACGTTGACCGAACTGGGCCAGGCGCAAAAGCGCTGGCCACACCCCTCCGGAACTGTGCTGCCCGTATTCATCGAGCGAGTCGCTGTCGAGCAGCTCCCGCCATATCTGCGCGCAGTGTCCATTTTGGATCCTTCGGGCGAGCCGGTTGCCGATACGCTGAACGCCGTGGCGGAGCTGGTAGCGCTGCGGCGCAATCGAAAGCGAAATCGCATCCTGGCCGGCGCCGCAGGGGCGATGTTGGTTGCCGGTGGATTGTGGGCGGTCTACGTTACCGGGCCCGCTCTGCTGGGGGACCGGATTGGGCGCGCGCTACACCCGCCTGTCGTCGAGAATGTGCAGGTGGGCCAGGACCTTATAGCGACCGAAGCCGACGCATTGCGCTTCGATGTCACGCTCTACACCCCGAGCCCCGACGCAGTCACCACAGTGAGCCTTGCACCAGTCACCGACCGCTCCGACGTTACCTTCGGCAGTTCGGCGGAAGCATTTTTTGCCATCAACCGTGGTGATCGCCGATCACTGACGATTCGCGCGACACTGAATTCCCCGGCAAGCGCTACAGCATTTCAGTGGCGGATCTGCTGGGAATACGTCCGGACCGAAGACTGGTACGCGGAGGAAATGTACAAACAGGACGGGTCATCCATGAAGCTTGCCATCTTCATTGAAAGCCACAAGGCGCAAGTATGCGGTGCGTGGCGGCCTTGGCAGCCAGCTCGCTGAGCACGACGTCCAGGTGCCGGGCGCACACGATGAAGTAGCTCTCGGCAGGCCGTCGACTAGGACCTTGTGCAAGGATCGCAGAGCGGAGCGGAGCGGTCTTGATGGTGAGGCCGCCTGCAGCGTTGAGCACGCGCTGGCAGCCCCAGCTTCGGGAGGATCCTCTCGATGACAGGACTCTCCAGGATCGCTGCAAAGATCTTCAGGTTCCCGTGAAGCTGCTGACCGTGGGCGACGGCAAATGGCCGAGACGTCCTGTTCGTGGTCAACGCCGACAGCAGCCGTTCGGCTTGGCACGGACTGAACGCCCGGTACTCGAGGCGACGAGCTCAAGGCGCGGAACCTTACGCGACATCCCTGTTAACTCGACAGCCACGGCCGTCGAGAAGTCGGACTTCGCGTTGTTCAGCCGTCTGCAGACCTGATCTGGATGCAGCGGCAGGGTCTGCCGCAATGCCCTCCCATGCGCCTGCCCGATCTGATCGGCACCCGCCGCGGCCGCCTGACCGCCTTCTTCTTCCTCTACGTGACCGAAGGCATCCCGCGTCGCAACTGGAATTGCTGTACTACGCCGTCCCGGCCGTGGCCGCGCTGGTGCTGAATGCGCTGGCGCGTCAACGTTGGCAGACCTTGCGCGTCGAATCGCCGGTCGCGGTGGCGGCATGAAGCGCGGCAGGGCGGGTCGCCTGTGGCGCGAGCGCGGCGGGCCGCCTGAAGCTCAATCCGGCGCGCCACCTGTCGCGCCAGGCGGAAGCGCTGCGCTCAGGAACTGCCGCGCAACGGCGTGCGGGCACGCAGCTGGCCGGCCTCGATGCCGTTCACCAGGCGGTGTGGCACTGAACCCGCCGTTCGGACAGCACCCGACGGGTGAGGTAACGAAGCAGCTGTTCCAGCGCCTTTCGGTCCTCGGCATCCCGGCGCGCGCCGGTGGTGGCCATGCGTGCAGTCTTCTTATCGCTCCCGCAGAATCCGTAAGCGACGCCCGTCCTGCGGGCGCGATCGTCGCGCCCGCGGAACTACTTCTCAAACTGCGCCCGGTGGAGCCGATGCACTTCTTGTGGCCTGACAACCTGTGGTCGATGCTGCTGCTGCCACTGCTGCCAGCGCTCTACCTGTGGCTGCTGCGCCGACGCGGCAAGCCAGCGCTCAGGCTGTCCAGCTTGACGATCGTTCGAGCGGCCACCCGGCCTCAATGGCGTCGGCATGTTCCGCCAGCGCTGGTGTTCTTGGCGCTGTCTTTGCTGCTGCTGGCCCTCGCCCGCCCGACGGCGCCAGTGACGTTGCCCTGGGCGAGTTCCACGATCATGCTAGCGATCGACATCTCGAGGAGCATGCGGGTGGAGGACGTCAAACCTTCTCGCATGGTCGCCGCCCAGGAAGCAGCCAAAGCGTTCCTGAGTGAGGTGCCCCAGCGCATGGAAGTGGGCTTGGTCACATTTGCCGGGTCCGCCCAAGTGGCCCAGCGGGCCACGTTCGACCGTCCCTCGCTCGTCGCGGCGATCGACGCCGTCCAGATGCAGCTCGGCACGGCCATTGGCAGCGCCATCGTGGTGTGTCTGGCCGAGCTGTTTCCGGACCATGGCATAGACCTGGGCGAGATGACATTCGGCCCGCGCAGCCAGGCGCGCAGCCTGGATGAGAGGGCCGGGAAAGAGAAACCACCGCCGAAGCAGATCACACCCGTGGCACCCGGCACTTACGGGTCGGCTGCGATCATCTTGCTAAGCGACGGCCGCCGCACCACGGGCGTCGACACGCTGGAAGCCGCGAAGATGGCTGCCGATCGAGGGGTGCGCATCCACGTCGTCGGCCTGGGGACTCCGGACGGCCATGCAGCCATGGGCGAGGAGATGGCGATCTACCTGAAACTGGACGAGCCCACGCTGCGTCATGTGGCGCAAATGACCGGCGGCGAGTACCACCGTGCCGAGACTGCCGAGGCGCTGCGCAGCGTCTACCTGGACCTTGGCTCGCGCCTGCAGATGCGCAAGCTCGACACCGAACTGACGGCGCTGCTGGCGCTGGCAGCGGCAATCGTGCTCGTGGTGGGGACAGGGCTGTCGCTACTGTGGTTCGGGCGCGTTTTCTGAGCGTCGGCGCACGGGGTACAGCTCGTGCACGCGGCCAGTGCCACCCAGAAGCGGCCGGCCGTTGGCGACCGCTCCTGGCCGGGACCGGGTTTCCCCCGGGGTCGCCGCAAGCTGACTTTGGCCGGCAGGGCCATCGCGCCGAAAGTCAGCTTCCTGGCGCCGCCTCCAACTCACACTGACGGCCACAAGCCGTCCTTCCCCACGCGTTCCAAGATCTAGGCTCGGCGTTCCAGCGAGGGGCAGCTTTCCGGCGACGAGTCGAGCCCGTCTTTGGCCTGACTCGGGCAGCAGGAATCGTTGATATGCGACTGCTCCCCGACAGGCACAACCTTCGCTGCGACTCCCGGGAGCACCAAGCATCAAGGAGGTGCTCACGTACCTCGGTCTACACGGCTGTGCTTCGCAGCGGGCTTCAGCGCGTTACAGCCTCTGCAGTACACCTCTTAACCATTCCGAACCCATCAGGGTTCAATGTGCCCAGCGCCTGCGTTCAGGCCAGTGCGACAGGCCAGGGCCGACTTGTTGATGCGCAGCACCAGCCAGGGCTGGCGCACCAGCGACAGCAGCACCAACGCGGCGGCGGCCGGCACCGCGTAGTACAGCAGGTCGAGCTGCGGCCACCAGCGGCGCAGGTACATGGCCAGCAGCAATGGCGCCAGCATCAGGCCCAGCCGCCCCGCCAGCCGAGCGCTGGTGCCCAGCGTGGCCGCGCCGGCAGCGAGGAACACCGCCGTGGCGACAAACACCAGCGTGAACAGCGTCTCGAAGATGGGCGCGGCCGCGCCGAAATCGAACACGCCGGCACGGAACGGCAGCCAGGCCACGCAGCCTGCGGCCAGCACCAGCGCCAGCAGGCGGGCGCGCCGCGCGCCACCGCCATCGCCGGCCGGCGTGGCGCTGGGCTTGATGAAAGGCAGCACGCCCAGGCATAAGAGGCCGATTACACCGTCGACGAGCAGCGTCTTGGGGTAACCCAGGGCCTCGATGGCGATGCCCTGCCAAGTGGCGCTGTAGGCGATGACCAGGTTCATCATCGCCATGTAGGCAGTGAACTGCGTTGCCGCGACGGCCGGGTTGGTGACGTCCATCATGATGGCCGAGCGCGTGCCGTACATCAGGCCCTGGCCCACCGAGTACAGCAGCGTGGCCACCCACACCGCGGTGACCAGCGCGGCCGGCGCGGTGCGGCGCAGATCGGAGGCCACCGGAAAGATCCACTGGTGCTCGATCAGCACCGTCATCAGGTAGAACACCGGCAAGCTCATCAGCGCCAGGTACAGCCCCAGCATGCGGCGCCGGCCCCAGCGGTCCGACAGCCAGCCGCCGAAGACCATGCAGCCGGCGCTGATCACCGACGACCACAGCGTGAGCCAGGCCACGGCGTCGTCGTCCATGCCGACCTCGACCGACAGGTTGGACTGCAGCGCCAGCCCCAGGCCCATGGCGCCGGCCGGCAGCAGCGAGAACCACAGCCCGGACCATGCACCGCGCGTGCCGACGAAGCTGCGAAAGGCCTCGACCGCGAAGTTGCGCATCTCGCGCCCGGCGTTGGCCAGGCCGGCCGCGCGAACGCTGCCCGGCGCCGCGGCGGGCTCCTTCAGCGGCAGCACGATGAACACCGTGACCAGCGCAATGCAGGCGGCGACGAAGACGAAGCCGCCCTTCAGCCCCAGCAGCGGCATCAGGAAGAGCACGCCGCTGCCGCCCATCGCGGTGCCTATGGCCGCGCCGGCGAACATCACGCCGTTGGCCAGGCCGCGTTCGTCCTCGTGCAGCGTGCTCACGGCGAGCGCGTCGATGGCCACGTCCTGCATGGCGCCGAAGCTGTTGTGGATGAGCAGCACGCCGGTGAGCAGGCCCAGCTGCGCCGGCAGGTCCAGAAAGGTGCACGATAGCAACGTGACCACGAGCATCATCTGCGTGCCCAGTATCCAGCCGCGGCGTTTGCCCAGGCGTTGGCTGGTGAAGACGTCGATAAATGGGCCAAAGGCCCACTTGAAGGCCCACGGCAGATAGAACGACGCCACGAAGGCGCCGATCTCCGCAGGCCCCACGTCCTGTCTCCGCAGCTGCGTGGCCACCGCGGTGGCCGCAAAACCCAGCGGGATGCCCTCGGTGATGTAGAGAAAGAAAAAAGCCGTCAACCGACCGCGGCGGGAGGCAAGCAGATCGGGCAGGCGCATGTAGGCGCAGTGTCTCACGCGCTACGGACTGCTTTGCGTCGACCAACCCTGCGTCGTGAACGTCGCTCACGAGTCAAAACGACCCGTCCGCGAGCGGCAGCTTACGGGCATCGAGCCGTCAACGCCGGCTCTCCGGCGATGAATCCGATTGGTTGGCCGTCGCAGCACGACCCACAGCTGACCACCGCGGCTGTGCCGGCACCTGGGAAAGCGGACCACCAACGTGCGAGCCTAGCCGTGCCGTCGCACGTCGGCACTGGAGCGCGGCTCAAGCATCAGTGCGGCCCAATGCCCGACGCCTGCTAGCCACGTAGGCGAAAAGCACGATGCATGCAGCGTACGGGCCGACGATGTGCCAAGCATAGTAATTTCCCTGTATGTCGAAATGCAGATAGTGAATGGTTGCCTCTATGGCTTCTCCTAGCAGCGCGATCACGCATGCCAAATACACCTTGACAGGCGCCCAAGTCGGTTGCGAGGACATCTTCAGCGCGAAGGCGGCGCAGAACATCCCGGCAAGGCCAGAGAGGGTCGCGGCCATTGAAAAATGACCGAAGAACAGCTGGCCGAGCATGAAACGAGATATCGCCACGAATCCGACGAACAGTGCCGGGAAAAGCAGAAGAGCTGACATGCGAATCTCGGGCGGTGGCTTTTGTTGCCTGACGCTCGCGTCAAGCCGGCGACATGCTGTCGGCGCCCTGCCTGAACGTGGCGTCAGGCTTCGCCGAGAAACAGTGCGATCTGCGCGCTCTCACGGCGGGCTCAAGTTGATCGCGGTTGCGACGATGGCGCCCACTGCAACAACAACGAACGCCAGCGACGCGGCGACGCAAAACAGGTTCGCTCTCGTTCGTAGGGTTTCGTGCTGTCGAAGCGCGGGAAGCAGCGACGACAGTGACACGATGGACGCGATGGCTCCGATGGCGAGCGCGAGGTAGAAGGCAGCGATCACCAGGGCTCCCTCTCCAGAAATGCCCAAGTGGTGCCCCGAACCTTCGACGCGAAGAACGAAGATAAGGATCGCCGCAGGGGCCGCGATGGGCCAAAGTAGCCTGATGCGGGGGAACTCGGCAGGATCCGGCGGTGTTGAGCGGAATTGCATGGAAGGCTTGGCATTCGGCTCGCTCCGACTGCCCTACGGCAGCGTTTGCGAGGCCCTGCGTCGGGTGAACCAACCTGTCATGGTTAGTGGAGTTGGCCTATTTTGGCGCGTCCCGCGCGATGCGAGGACGATCCCATCGAGCGATGGTGCTCTTAAGGAAAGGCGGGACACTGACCGAGCCAGGAAAGGCCGCCTACGCATGGACGGATGGAAGGCGAGCGAGGCTGGGGCATCGCGCATTGGCCGCCACGCTCGGAGGTCCCTTGACCGTCCGTTCTCCGGTACAAGGTGGCGACCGGCCGCTTGTGGCCGGGAGTGTAAGTACGCCGGATTGCCAGGAAGCTGACATCGATCGCCAGCGGCGTCTCATCGGCAACTTCAAGGTCTGTACGCCGATCAGGCCTCGACCAGGGCTTGGCCCTCCGGCGAGCGTTCTGTTGGCCACCGACCGGACGGCCGCACCGGGGATCAAAATTCCAGTCTGCTCCGAGATTTCCAAGGCGTCGTCCACCGGCAACCTGGGCTTCATGCACTGACGCGCCGGCCGCAGTCGCGCGCCGCAAACAGGCAAACCGGCATGCGGGCGCCACGCAGCGCCCGGCCGGCCAGGCCCACTCGCGAGCCCGGTCGTGGCCCGCCCGAAGCAGCGAACTGGCGGCACGTGACGCCTGCATCGGCCCGGTCTTGGCCGCACGAAGCGCCATGTCCACGGTGGTCGAACGCCCTGTGCGCTATGCTTTGCGAGTCCGCTTTGCGCCGCCCAAGGGCGTGCGTGGTTGGGCACTGTCTGGCCCTTCGAAGCTGCGATCGAGGAGACGATGGCGACCGACGTGAAGTTGTCCGTGGGCGATCCTGCCCCCTGGTTCCACCAGCGCACGAGCACGCGGCCGCGTTTCGTATTCGACGTCGCTGCGGGTCGCTACCTCGTGCTGTGCTTCTTTGCGTCGGCGAGCCACGCGCACGCTCGCGCCGCGCTCGACGCCGTGCATGCACGACGTGATCTCTTCGACGACCGCAAGGCCGCCTTCTTCGGCGTCAGCCTAGATCCCGCGGACGAGTCAGAGCAACGCGTCGCCGACGTCGTTCCGGGTTACCGCTACTTCTGGGACTTCGACGCCACCGTCAGCCAAGCCTACGGCGCGGCCGCCGCGGGCGCCGCCGAGCCCTTTGCGGACGCAGCCAGTTGCCAATGGGTGATCCTGGACCCGACGACGCGCGTCATCGACGTCATCGCGTTCGCCGACGACCGCAGCGACATCGCAAGGGTGCTCGACCTCGTCGAGCGGCTGCCGCCGCCGTCGGCCTTCGCCGGCTTCGAGGTCGCCGCGCCGATCCTCGTGCTGCCCAACGTGTTCGAGCCGGCGTTCTGCCGTGAACTCGTTGCGCTATACGAGTCGCACGGCGGCAAGGACACCGGCTTCATGCGCGACGTCGACGGCAAGACGGTCGACGACGTCGACTACTCGCACAAGCGCCGGCGCGACCACGTCATCAAGGACAAGGCCGTGATAGACCGCACCAAGGCCCTGCTCAAGCGGCGCGTCTCGCCCGAGATCCTCAAGGTGCACCAGTTTCATGTGACGCGCATCGAGCGCTTCATCGTCGCCTGCTACGACTCGGCGGAGGCGGCGCACTTCCGCCCGCACCGCGACAACACGACGATCGGCACGGCGCACCGCCGCTTCGCGGTCTCGATCAACCTCAACGACGACTTCGACGGCGGAGAGGTCTCGTTTCCGGAGTACGGCCGCAGGAGCTACAAGGCACCGGCGGGCGGGGCCGTCGTGTTCTCCTGCTCGCTGCTGCACGCGGTGTCGACGGTGAAACGGGGGCGCCGCTACGCCTTCCTGCCCTTCCTGTACGACGATGCGGCCGCCAAGATCCGCGAAGCGAACAGCCCCATGCTCGGCGAGGGCGGCGGCAGGTACCGCGCCGGGGGCTGAGAGCGCCTCCTGGCCCGGGCTGCACCCACCGCCACCAGGCCCAGCGCGAACATGCCATGAGTGGCCGGTTCGGGGATCGCACCAGCAGCGAACGGGTCCGAAAAGTTATAGCCGGCAGGACTGCCGACTTCCCTCGTGCCCTTGATGTCGAACCATAGGCAGCTGGCGACCGGGCATTCCCAACGCACCGTGAAGGTGCCGGAGCATTCGGCTTGGGTGCCTGCGGCGTTGGCATCGAAGAGCTCGGTGAAACGCACGCCGGACTCATCGACGTAGCTCAGCAAGACCGGAAAGCCGTACATGTCGAACAGCAGGCTGCCGGTGGCGTCGATCAGCCAGTTGTCGAAACTGTGAGTACCCGGTGCGATGGCCGGCACGTCGACGTTACGTCTAAGGATGCTGTTGAGGGGAATCCGCGTGTGGCCAAGTCCCGCCACAGGGCGGCTCGTCTGCACGGTCGGATGACCATCACTTTGCTGACCTTGCCTCCGCCGGGTTCGACTGATCTCAATGGGTCTGCAGCGCCACTTCGGCCAATCGAACTGCTGACGTACCGCATTCATCGGCTGTCGATCGGGGCAGTAAAACCGCGATGGACCGCTTTGGAGAATGGGCGCGTTCAACCGGCTGTCGCCCTATGGCGGCTGTACTTTCAAACCGGTCATTGGCATCGCGACTTTCTGATCGATCGTACGACCGGAAGTGGCCGTCACTGTCAGTTGACTGACCGACCGTGAACGGCAGCACCTCTCACATTGCTGTCGCACGCAAGGGCAATATCGCCGACGGCCTCAGGGTGATGCTGACCGCCGACGCTGCTGGTTGAAAGCATGGTTGTGATGATCTGGGGCGCGCAGGTGCCGCAGGGGGGGTGGGGCTCGACGGCGCCGGACACCGCGGGCGGCGCGAGGTGGCCACGCTGGCCCCAGGCGGCCCCAGGGCGCCCCCCGCCCGGGCGGGGCATGGCGACCCCCATCGCCGGGCGCCCGGAGGCGCCTCGGGCCGCGGTTTTCGACGCACCCGACACGGCCACCCCGAGATTCGGCGGGTCAGTTCGGGTTCGGTTCGGTTCGGTGAAAAGTAACTCGTTGATTTGGATCGAGAAAAGAAACCAACCGAGCGAGCGAAATCCATAGAGGTTCGGCATAGGTTCGGTTTTCGATACCCAGTGCCGACACCCAGAAAAAAGACGTTGAAAATCTTCAACTTACTCGCGTCAAAACGAAACGATCCTTGTTCTCATAATCCTTTGGTCGTTGGTTCAAGTCCAACACGGCCTACCAACGCATTAGCCGAAGATGGCCGAGCCGTCGGGGTGGCCGTTTTTCGGCCGTGGCGGGTGCGGCGGCGGCGATGGGGCCACGCCGAACCATGGCGAACCGGCGTACCGCGGTCAGCGCTTGACGAACTTCAGCGTCATGCGGTCGCTCTCGCCGATAGCGGCATAGCGCGCGCGGTCCTTGTCCTTGTTGGCATAGGTTGGCGGCAGTGCCCAGACGCCGCCTTCATGGTCGGCCCTGTCCCGGGGGTTGGCGTTGATCTCGGAGGCTGCGGCCAAGGCAAAGCCGGCGCTCTCGGCCAGCCGGATGACATAGGCCGTCTGCAGGTAGCCGCCGGCGGCCTTGGGGTGTTGGATGCGGTCGGCAGGAAGGCGGTGGTCGACGACGCCGAACACCCCGCCGGGCTTGAGGCTGGCGTGCACGCTCTTGAAAACGGCACTGACGACGTCGTCGCCCTTGGCCGCCCAGTTGTGAACATTGCGGAAGGTCAACACCAGATCGACCGTGCCGGCGGCGGCGATCTGTACCCGGTGTGGCGGCTCGAACACGGTCAGCCGCACGCGGTCGTAGGTGGCGGGGTCGGCCCGCAGCTTCAGCCGAAGGCGATCGGCGCTGCGGCGGTAGTACGGTGAGCCTGACTCGGGGTCGTCAGCGGCCAGTATGAGCAAGCCCCGGTCGCGCAGGTACGGCGCCAGGATCTCGGTGTACCAGCCGCCGCCCGGGCTGATTTCCACCACAGTCATGTCGGACCGAATACCGAAGAAGCTCAGCGTCTCGTACGGATGGCGCCAGCCGTCCCGCTCGGCAAAAGCGGGCGTACGCTGGGGTCCGGCGAGCACCGCCTTCAGGGTCTCGCCGGCCCGGGCCAAACCCCAGCAGCCACTGGTCATAACGGCGACTGCGGTTCGTCGATTCATCGCGTGGAGCGCGGCCTGATCGCCTTGACCTGCCTGGGCCAATACTGAAACTCCTCCTCGTGAACCTCAATGTCCAATTCGAGCACGCGCGCCTGCATGCGCTCCTGAACCTCCGCAACGGCCTTGTTGTAGACCGTGGGCCCGATCTCTTGAAGGAAGAAGGTGAGCAGGGCGCCTGCGGCAATGTTCCCGATGCGTTGGTCCATGTTCTCGTTGAAGTAGCGCTCGATGGAGGCGATGGCCTGCGATCTTGCTTCCCTGGACAACTCGATGCTCACTGCGAGATTCCTTTTGCGTGGGCCTTGTACCGGCGCGCCTTGCCGAGCTTTGAGTCCGCGGCCGAGTGGCCGGCCATGCTCTCACGATGCGGGCCGAAATCGCCGCGGGGAAGTCCCTGTCGACGCTTAGCCCGCAGGTTCATGGCTGAAGCGTTGTACGACACCCTTCCACCAACCTTCCGCGACCTGGACCTCGGTGAAACGACCCGCAGTGAGCGACGCGAAGGTCAGACATCACGGCGCTTCCACTGCGCGCGGGTGATCTTGTACAAGCAGTGCGGCCGCAAGGAACTCTCCGCCGGCACGGCGGGGTGCTCGAAATCGGCATGCGCATTGCTCATGCCGACGCGCTTCATCACCGCGATCGACGGCAGATTCTTCAATGCAGTGAAGGAGACGATTTCTTCGAGCCCGAGTTGGTCGAAGCCGACCTGCAGACAGGCCTTTGCGCCTTCCGTGGCGTAGCCGTGGCCCCAGGCCGATCGCTTCAGGCGCCAGCCGATTTCGACGCAGGGGCCGAACGGCAGCCGCCGCCGCGGCACGGACAAGCCGATGAATCCGATGAACTCGCCCGTGTCCTGCAACTCGACTGCCCAGTTGCTCCAGCCCTTCTCTGCGAACTGCTGGCACCAGATGTCAACCCCGGCGTTCGTTTGGTCCGCCGACAGCAGGGCAGGAAAGTACCGCATGACCTCGGGGTCCGCATTCATGGCGGCGAACGGCGTGCGATGACGATACTGCCAGGCGCGGAAGGCCAGCCGTGGTGTGTTGAATTCGATAGCAGCAATGTCCACGGATCGTGATTGTGATCGTGATGTCGGACCAACCATACGCCCGGTATCTCGCCCGGCGCATGTGAAACCATGACCGGAGCAGGCGACTGGGTGGCGCACTCTGCCGCAGAGTCAGGCGACTGAACGACCCCCTGCAGCGGCCCTGGCGTCGAGCAGGTCGGCCAGGAAGTGCGCCGTCCAGGCGATGGAGTTGGTCTTGCCCGAGCCGGCCGAGGGCTGCACCAGGTACTTGCCGCCGGGGCCGTCGCGCATGACGGCCGCGACCAGCTTGCGGGTCACGGTCAGCTGGTGGTAGCGCGGGAAGATCCAGCCCACCAGCTGCTTCTTGGTGTTCTTCACCGGCACCAGGTAGCGGCCGAGGATCTGCAGGAAGCTGTCGCGCTGCCACACCTCCTTCCAGAGGTAGTCGGTGGCGATGCCTTCCTTCGGCGGGTTGCCGGCGCCGCCCGTAAGCCCTGGTTGAAGGGCAGGAAGGTGGTGTGCAGGCCGTCCAGCCGTGTCGCCATCGCCGCTTCGGCGTTGCTGACGGCGAAATGCACCAGCGCCCCACCGGGAAAGGCCAGCAGCGGTTCGGGCGCGTTCCTGGGCTTGAACAGCGACTCGCGGTCGGTCTTGTACTGGTAGACCGCGTCCTGCACGCTCTGCGTGTCGTGGCGCGTATAGTGGCTCTTGAGTTCGACTGTCGCCACCGGAATGCCGTTGACGAACAGCACCAGGTCGATGCTGTTCTCGTGGTGGACCGAGTAATGCACCTGGCGCACCAAGCGCAGCCGGTTGGCGGCGTAGCGGACCTGCAGGTCGTCGTTCATGGCCAGCGCCGAGTTGAACTGGCCCATGGCGACCGGGCGCTTGAGACCGACCATCTCGAAGCCCTGGCGCAGCACGGCCAGCGTGCCCAGGGCGTCGAGAGCCTTGCGCAGGCGCTCGGCAATCACCTTGGGCGCGGCGGTGCCGTGGCTCTTGCAGAGAGCGTCCCAGGTCTCGGGCTGACTGGCCTGGATCCAGGCCACGGTGTCGTCGACGAACAGGGCCTGCGCTCGGTCATAGCGGCCGGCGTCGGCAGGGTCGTGGAGCCAGCCGGCGGCGCTCAGGTCGGCGCAGATCTCGTCTTCGAGGTTGACTTCGCGGTGCAGCGTCATGGCATGAATCGGGCCTCGAACGCGGCCGGCGACAGGATCGGAAACCGGTCCGCCAGCGCCAGCAGATCCTTGTCGCCGGTCACCAGGACATCGGCCGCGCCAGCCATCAACAGGGCCAGGATGGGCACGTCGTCCGGGTCGCGCAGGCCGGCCGCGGCAGCCTGTTGCAGCAGGTCAGGGTCCAGCGGCACCAGGTCGCAGCGCAGGCGCAGCGTGTCGATGAAGTCGGTCAGATCGTGCGGCGCCACGTTCAGGCGCGGTGCCAGATGGGCGCTGGTGCGCACCAGCTCGTCGATCAGGAACTCCGACAGCACCAGATCGAAAGCGCCGGCACGCCAGCCTGCCACCAGCCGTGACGGCGGGCCGCCGGGGAACAACAGTCCTGACACCAGCACGTTGGTGTCGAGTACCAGCCGCATGTCTTGGGCTCAGCGCGGCGCGGCCGACTTGCGCTTCGGCTTGGCCTGCGGCGCCGGCCTGGCGGCTTTGCGGGCGGGTTTGGCGGCCGGTTCGGCAGGCAGCGCAGGCAGCCGCCCAGCGGCACGCCAGGCGGCCGCCGTCTCGCGGCGCGCCCGCTTCGCTGCCGCGTCGATGGCGGCCACGCCCTCGGCCTGGGGCACCCCGGCATGGCCTTGCGCCAGCCGGTCGCACAGCGCGTCGAAACGCTCCTGCATCTGGCGTATGCGCAGGAACAGGCGCGCATCGATCAGTGCCGCCACCGGCTTGCCGTCCTTCTTGATCAGCACGCTGTCGTTGCGGTACTGCACGATGTTGAGCATCTCGCCCAGGTTCTGGCGAAAGGCGACGGCGCTGGTTTCGGTGATCATCGCAGGCTCCAATGACCAGTATGGTCGATATGATCGTTCAGCTTACCACGCCCGCCACGAGGCCGCGCACGTCGATCTTGCCGGTGACGGCGGCAGAGATGAGGGCGGAGCGGCGTTCCCTGAGCAGTTCAACTGACCTCTCAGCCTCAGCAAGAAGGCCACCTATGTTGGTTGCGATCTTGTTCAAGTGCTCGACGATGTCGTCCCGACAGTTTTCCGAGCACCGGGTGATCCATTCGCCAACGCCCGTCCACCGTCTGCTCTGTTGCCCGCCGTGGGGTCGTACATGGTGCGCACCACGCCCGGCCTGGTCAGCGCCTCGTTGTCCTCGATGAACGGCAGGTCCACCATCAGGCGGATCACCTCGCGCGGGGTGAAGTGCTCGCCGGCCGTCTCGTTCGAGAGTTCCGCGAACTTGCGGATCAGTTCCTCGAACACCAGGCCCATCTGCACGTTGTCGACCTCGGCCGGGCTCAGCCTGAAGCCGGCGAACTTCTCGGTGACGAGGTACAGCAGCTTGGCCTTGTGCAGCCGCTCGACCGTGGCCGCGAAGTCGAAGTGCTCGAAGATCGAGCGCACGTCGGGCGCGAAGCCCTGGATGTAGCTGTCCAGGTTGGCGCGGATGTTGTCCTGGTCGCCCATGACAAGCCCCAAGTCCAGCGACGAGACGTTGTAGAAGTCCAGACCGGCCACGCGCTTGACGAAGGGCTCGAAGGCGATGCCGGCGGCCTGCTTCGCGGCGTGTTGCTTGAGCACCGCCGCCTTGGTGGGGGCGAGGACGCAGTCCAGGCGCCGCAGTACCGTGAACGGCAGGATGACGCGGCCGTACTCGCTCTGCTTGAAATCGCCGCGCAGGAGGTCGGCGACGGACCAGATGAGGGCGGACAAGGTCTGCTGGTTCATGGATCGCTCTGTGCCTCGTGCCCGCTACCGGATCAAGCTCATCATGCCGTGGCGCTCCGAACAAGCATGGGGCTGGGCGTCACCTTGCGCGTCC
The DNA here is from genome assembly GCA_034522875.1 of Rubrivivax sp. Taxonomy (GTDB): domain Bacteria; phylum Pseudomonadota; class Gammaproteobacteria; order Burkholderiales; family Burkholderiaceae_C; genus Rubrivivax. Next base: position 15,012 of record JAXHKY010000005.1, read on the forward strand.
GGCGCTGGCCAGCATGGCCGCCATGCGCTCGTGGATCAGGTTGACGGCCTTCAGCGGGCGGACCATGACCTTGAACTCGACAATCTTGTCGTTCTGGTTCCACTTCACGATATCGACGCCGTTGACCAGGATGCCGTCGATCGTCGTCTCGAATTCCAGCATGGCGTCGCGCTCGCCGACGATCTCTCTCACGTACTTGAACGTCGGGTTGAAGAAGACGGTGAAGGCTGCGGTCAGGTAGGCCGCGGTGACGGCTTTGCCGACCTGGGGCGTGTGCACGACTGGCGAGATGAAGACCGCGTCATCGGCCAGCAAGGCGTGCAGGCCCGAAGGGTCGTGTGCCTGCACCAGACGGTGCCAAGCGTCGATTGCGGGGGTGCTCATGGCTGGAGCTTACTGCGGGTGTCGGTCGGTCTGGCGCTCCGGTGTCTGCCCTCCGGCGCTCTTGATGGCCTGGACTGTGAGTTCGCGGCCGAACCCGGGTGCTGTCTTTGGCGAGGGCATTGATCGAATGATGGCTGTCTATGACCCCGACCCGCGCGGGTTCGACCCCGCCATTCATCCCGCGCCCTTGAAGCCGCTGTTCGCACGATCGTCCCTGGCGCCGCCGCGCACCTGGCCGGGGGCGAAGTCGTGGTCGAAAGCGCCGTAGTCGGGCAGGCCGTTGCGGTGCGTGACCAGCTGGCGCACGGTGTGCCCCGCGTAGGGGTACTCGGGCACGTGGCGCGATACCGCGTCGTCCAGCGACAGTCGGCCTTCGGCTACCAGTTCCCACACCGCGGCGGCGGTCATGGTCTTGGCCAGCGAGCCGCCGTCGCTGGCGGTGTCGGTGGTGAAGGGTCGGTCGGGGTCGCGCTGCGCCAGGCCCATGGCGCGCTCGTACACGACACGGCCGTCGCGCATCAGCACCACGGCGCCGCTGAAGCCGGTGCTGTCCACAAGTTCGTCAAGCACGCGGTCGGCTTGGGCCTGCAAGGTGGCCTGCGGTGGCACGGCGGCACAGCCGGCCAGCAACAGGGCGAACAGAAGGTGGAGCGTTGACAGGCGCATGGGTTGGCACTCACGGGTAACGGTCCCGAAGCGCCGTGCAGTTTCGGTCAATGCCAGGTCGATAGGCCGCCGCTCCATCGAGCGGGCGCCACGGAATCCGTGGCTTTCGGAGGATACGGAATTCAACCACCTCTTCCCACCTCTTCCCACCTCTTCCCAGCCTCGGCGAAGAAGGTCGCGGCACACTTGCGCACCAGCCTATGCAGCGTGCTCTCTCCGACCGCTGGCGCTCGCAGTGGCTCGGGGCGCCAATGGGCGCCCGCCGGGGCTGCTGGCCGATGGCTTGCACGCAAGGCCCCCGAAGTGGTGGGCCCGCACGGTCCCAAGCCTTGCGCTGCGCCTCGATCGCCCTCAGTGCCGCATGCCGATGGGCCGATGTCAGCCCTCGAAGTACGCAACGTACTCCAGGCCCGTCTGGGCCAGACCGACGAGGTCGACATTGAGCTCGTTGAAGTCCGAGTCGGCCGCGTACACGCCCAGGCCGGCCACCGTGAACGCGTGGCTGTCGAGCAGGTTGACGAATTCGGCCATCTCGTCGTTCGAGGGCGCAGAGCCGATGACGTTGGTGTACAGCAGGTCCACGACCGCCCGGTGGCTGGCGCCCGCGCCGAGCCGGGCATCGATGGCCAGCTGCATCAGGCCCTCGTAGCTCATGCCGGTGTCGATGTAATGGAGGCCGATGCCTGCGTAGACCTCGTCGTTCACCGCCGCCTCGCCGAACACCGCACCCAGGATCTTGGCCACGGTGCCCGCGCCGCTGTCGAGGTCCAGCGCCACGTTCACGTCGGCGAACTGCAGCCGCTCGATGCCGCTCAGCTGGTCGGTGCCCTCCACGGCCGTGGTGTCGGTGACGGTCCAGCCGGCGCCGCCTTTGGCAAGGGTGAAGCCGGTCCGCAGGCCGCCAAAGACAACGAGGTCGGTGCCGGCCGCGCCTTCGATCGAGTCATTGCCCGGCCCGCCCGTCAAGCTGTCGTTGCCCGCCAGGCCGTAGAGATGGTCATCACCCACGGTGCCCGTGAGCACGTCGGGGCCGTCGGTGCCGAACTGCACGGTGCCGGGCGCGGCAAGGGTGTAGGCCAGGCCGTTCTGACTCAGGCCGCCGAAGTCGATGCGCGCCGCGTTCTGCGCCGTGTGCGCAGCCAGCAACGCCAGTGCGGCCTGGGTCAGGGTGCCTCCGTCGAGCAGGGGCACATAGGTGGCCAGCTCGGCAGCACTCGGCGCGACGCCAAACACGTTCGTGTAGACCAGGCGAACGAAGTCGGTGTTGCCGTGCGAACCGGCCAGCTGGGCAAAGCGCTCCGACGCCACCGCCACGGCTGCCATCTGCTCGTCGCTGGCGCCGTTGTCCAGCAGACTGAGGTATTGGCCGACCAGGACGCTGTCTTCCATGGCCTGGGCACCGAACAGGGCGCCCAGCAGTCTGGCCACGCTGCCGGCGTTGCCATCCAGGTCCAGCGCCAGCCGGGCGTCGGAGAACTGCAGCCGCTCGATGCCGGTGAGACCGTCATGGCCGTCGGCACCGACGTTGTCGATGACACTCCAGCCGCCCGCGGTGCTGTGCACGCCGTAGGCCGCGCGTTGACCGCTGTAGACGGCGACGTCGATGCCCGCGCCGCCGTCCAGATCGTCGTTGCCAGCCCCGCCGGTGAGCGTGTCGCTGCCCGCCAGCCCCGCCATCGTGTCCCTGCCGACCGTGCCGGTCAGCTCGTCGGCCTGCGCCGTGCCGGTCACCTCGTTCGCGACCGTCTCGAAGTTGTAGCTCGCGGTGCCGGCATGGTCGTTGCCGGCGAGGTCACGCACCGCCCCGGCAGCGATTTCGAGCACGTAGCCCATGCCCGGAATCAGATCGAGCGTGGGGTCGATGGTCAGCGACCCTTCGGAGATGCTCAGATTCGCGCTGGTGGCAGCGTCGAAAGCCTCCACCACCTGGCCCGCAGCGGTCTTCAGCGTGATGTTGCCCGTACCCCGCTGCACCGCTTCGCTGAAAGTGACCACGATGTCGCTGCCGGGCGCGACACCGCTGGCCTCGTCGGCCGGGCTGAACGTGGCCACGGTCGGTGCCGTGGTGTCGCCTTCCAGGGACGGCCCGTGGATCGAATTCAAGCCATAGTTGCCGCGCAGGCCGTCTTCGCCGTAGATCCAGCGCAGGGCCAGCAGGTCGTAGTCCTGGAACGTCGTCTTGTTCTCTCCCACCGAGGTGTAGGACATCACCGTGTTGTCGGTGTTGTCCTCGTCTGCCGGCAAGAGGTATTGCCCGTCGAACGGGTGCCCCAGCCCCAGGGCATGGCCGATCTCGTGCAGCAGGGTCTGGTAGCCGCTCGACCCCGCGGTGGGGTTGACGTTGGTCGACTCAAACTCGGCGTTGTCCAGGTAGATGAACGCTTCGGCGGAATAGTCGGTCACGCTGTCGGCGAGGGTGGACCAGCTCTCGCGCGTGGTCGCCAGCCCGGTCACTTCGTCTCCCGCGATGTTGCAGGCACCGAAGTGCAGATCCGCCTCGGCGCCCGACGGGGTGGCCACGAAACCGATGCCGCAGACGCTCGACACGTGGTCCAGGATCTGCATGGCGGCCGCCTGTTGGGCCGCATTGAACGCGGTCAAGACAGGCGCGGTCGCCTCTTCGATGACACTGAGGTCGAAGGTGTAGTACAGCGTCGTGCGGGCGGGCAACAGGAAGTTCCAGTCGGCCATCTGCCCCAGCAGCGCGTCGGCGCGCAGGTCGCCAGAGTAGCGAACGGTCGTGAGGTCGGCGACTATGGTCATGACTGAAGGATCCGGGTCTCGGTGAAACGCAACACGTGTGTCGATCGGCACCAGCGCCGGGGCTTGAACCCGTCGGCCGCGCGCGCCGCACGCGCAGCCACGGCATTCTGTGCCGCCTTGAGCTGGTCAAGCACCTGTGCCTGCTGCACCTGAAGCTGGATTATGTCCAGTGCGGCGCGTGGTCGCACTGCAGATCGCAAGCGCTGGCGCGGCTTGCCCGCCTGCGCCGCGCCACAACCTCTCATGACTGGGGTCTACTCATGATGGCCGTCAGCGTGAGTCGGTCTGTCCAGGACGAATGGCCGGTACCGACCATTGCAGGCCCACGACCGCATTTGCCGAAGATGGCCGACCCGCCTGCGCGGGCATCGCAGCGGCCATGGCGATCGCCAGTGCGGCTTTGGGGCCGGACCGAACCATGGCGAACCGGGCGCCCGTGGTGCCGGGGTCGTGGTCACGCCATGCGTCGGGAAGGCGGATCCGCGCTGATCGCCGGCAATGCGTAGGTCGAGCCGGTCAGGGTTGAGGGCAGGAAGCGGCGCTCCATCACGGTTGAAGCACGAAGCCCAGGCTCCGGTACAGACTGACGGCCTCGTGGTTGGCGAGCGTGACGAACAGATGCAGTTCGCTCTCTCCGGCGGCATGCAGTCGCTGCATGCTGTGCAGCATGCAGGCTCGGCCAAGCCCCTGACGCTTGAAGCGAACGTCCGTCATCGTGAAGGCCACAAGCGGCTGGTCTTGCCAGCGAATGACGAGCGTCGCGCAAGCCAGCACGCCGTCGCGTTCGATGACATGCGAGGCCGTCCACAGGAACACCCCCTTGTCTCCGGCCAAGGTCTGACGCACCTCGTCCAGAGCATCGGCCTCGTCTTCGCCTTCGTAGTCGATCGTGCCGACGTAGGCACGCATCATCAGTGCCGCAAGTGCGGCTTCGTCCGACTGGGCGGGATGCCTCATCCCGGCGATCAGAGGCACCGTGATCGGGTGGAGGAGGGCCCGCATTCGACCGCGTTCGTGTGTCATGGGTCAATCCCTCGCAAAGCTGGATTCAGGCATCACGGCGCATCCATTGCGCGGGGGTGATCTTGTACAGGAGTGCCGCCGGCCGCGCGGTGACCGCTCGCGCCGCCAAGACATCACAGATAGAAACCATACCTGCTCAGAAGATCAGCATCGAGCCCGACCCGCTGGTGGAAGTGGTGCGCCGCCACGTGCATCTGTCGCCCAGCCTCGCCAAGATCATCAAGGGCGACTTCATGCGCCTGTTTCAGAACCCGACCGTCGCAGGCTCGCGCACGTCCGCCACGGCCCAGCCGGCCGCAGAAACCGACCCGGGGCTCTGCACCCAGGAAGCGGCCGAGCTTGTCGGCGTAACGCGCCCGTATATCGTGGCGCGCATTGAATGGGGGACATCCCCATGCACCAGCAGGTGGGCAACCAGCGACACGTATTGAAGTCCTCCGCCTGACACCGCCGCGAACATACACGCCGCCGCCGCGCCCTCGGACAACTCGGCGTGGACCTCGACGGCGAGATCCTCGCAGGCTGACCTGAGGTGGTGGTCCCCGTCGTCGCCGATGCCGACAGCCTGTTCGGCGGCACCACCCGCGGCTTGCTCATACACCTCGACGACAAGGGACGAATCCGGCTGCTCTGGAGCCCGCTCATCCCGGACGAGTCGGGCCCTGCTGCAAACCGCATTCGATCCGCTGGCGCATCTGCCTCGTAATCTGCGCTGATGGCCGGCTCACCGCCAGCACTGCCGAGTCGATTGGCACGTCTTGCATTCGGTCTTGCCTGACAGCCACGGTCCTTGACTCCATTGCGCGTGCATCACGATGCCTCGATGCCGACTCGCAGCGCCAGAGCAATGACGGCCTGACGCAAGGCATCGTCGACGCGCAGCGCAGCACTCACACGCGTGCCTGTCAACGCCGAGCCCACACGGTCACCGAACAGCACCAGCGCCTGGTCGCGATCGCGTTGGCGCGACATCCAGAACAGGCCGTCCAAGTCGGGGCACTGGCGGTGGAATGCTTCGGCCCACTTGGCCGTGTCGGGATAGTCGATGGGCGCACTGGCAATCAGCTCTGACTTGGGAACCTTCAGGCGATGCAGACCGTCCGTGGTCAGATTGGCCAGGCGCAGAGCACGCTGGGGCACGATCTGTCCGTAGGCACGATTCGCGAAGTCGCTCAGGTCCACGAACTTGTCGGGCGCATCGATCGGCACGTTGTGGAACACCGTCTCGAAGATGGCGCCGTCACGTGACGAGCCGCCATACAGGTAGGGCACGACGCGCCCCTTGGCGCTTCGGATCGGCGCGAAGCGTGTCGGGTTGCGCAGCTTGCCGGCGCCATCGACGCCGGGATTGAAGCTCTGCGGGTCGAAGGCCGCATCGTGAATCACGTGAATCAACTGCCCGGCCGGCCATGGCTCGATCAACGGGTCGAGCTTCGCGAGGTCGGGTGGCGGCGGCCTGCAACTCAAGCGCCGCTCCCTGCCGCATCACGCTGCGCCGCCTGCACCACGGCGTCCGGCGCCGAGGCCAGCAGATCGACCGGTCGTGCCTGCCCCTGCAGCCAGCCGTTGTTCGAAGTGAACCACAGCGCGATCTTCCACGGCGCCTTGCGCTCGCCAAAGGCTGCGAGCACACCCTGCACCGCCTTGATCGGCTTGTGGTCGTCGAACTGGAAGAGCGGGAAGACCTCGCGCTGCTTGCCCGACTCGTCCCGGTGGCGAACCGCAAACACCTGGCGGCGCTTCTTCCAGTTGTCGGCCAGCGCGTTGCGGTTCGCGGCGCGCGACTGGTTCGCATCAGCCAGCTGCTCTGCGCTGACGAAACCAAACTCGTTCAGAACCCTCGCATGGCGCGCGGCAAGGCGCTGTGCCATCTGGGTATCGACGGCACTCGGCACGACCATCTGCCCAGCCATGAAGTCGACCAGGGCTTCGAGCTTCTGTTCGCGCACTTCGGAAGTCTTTTCCGACAGCAACCGGCCGAGCACCGGCACGACTGCTTCCAGGACCTTGGACAACACGTCGCTCTGGACCCGGATCAGGTAGGTGTGCCCAGACTGGCCAGGCGCAGACGGACGCGGCCCCGTGCCTGCCCCGGGAGCCCAGGGCTGGAGCGTCAGGACGCCGTCCTGAAGCGCGGCGGAAGAAGTTGTCTTGCTCATCGGGCAGCACCTTGATGAAGTTGACAAAATTGTAGTACTTCTAGTCAATATCGTCAGCTTGCGGGGACCTGGACGGCGTCAGGCTTACGGTCCTGCCCCACGGGGAACCGGCCGGCATCTCTGACCCCGTTCCGATCCCCCAAACCGGCGGGGCTGAGCAAAGCCGACGAGGCGCGCGGGCCGCAGGCATTCGATAGACCTGCTAGTCGGGAACCCATTGCATTTCCTGGTGCGGCGCGTATAAGCGGCGTGGGCGTCGCCAGCGCGACGCACCGTGCGAGCGCGGCGCACCTGCCCGACGCGCGTGCCACCCACCAGGAGACGATCCCATGAGCCTCTATCTGACCCGAGCCAAGTATTCTCAGGACGCCTTCAAGGGCATGGTCGCGAACCCGTCCGACCGCGAGGCCGCGGGCAGGGCGATGTTCGAGGCCGCCGGCATCAAGCTTCACCACATGTGGTATTCAGGCAATGGCGAAGTCATCTGCGTCGTCGAAGGCAACGCGGTTGCGGGGTCGCTCGCCGGCATGGTGGTGATGGCCAGCGGTGGCTTCACCACCGTCGAATCGACCGAGCTCATCACCATGGGGCAGATGGTCGATGCGATGAAGGGTGCCGGCGCCGTGGCCGCGAAGTTCCGTCCGCCCGGCAAGTAGAAAGCGCGCGGGCGCATCGGCGGGGCCGATGCGCCTCGATTCGAAGCAATGCATTGAGGTTGCGCGGCCGATGCCGCCTTGACCTCGGCCTCGGTCTCCACCGCGTCTGCGGAACCCTCCGCGATCTCGAGCGGGTGCGGCCGGTGGCACCACCGCTTACGGTCGGGGTCACATCATCGTCACGGCCGCGCGGTAGCCTTCGTGCATGCACGACATCATCGAACTCTGGCACTGGCGCGTCACCGACAAGGTGAGCCGGCGCCCATTCATCACTCGCCACCGCATGACGCAGGCCGATGCGCTCGACTTCGACCCGGCCGCCGAACGCGTGGAAGGCTCGCTGGAACGGTGTGTCGTGCGCGGCGATCCGCAGTCGATCCAGCACCAACGTCCATCGGCACAAGGCAGCGTCGTTCGGTAGGCGCAGCGAGTCCGCACCTGCCGGCGGCAGCGTGCCTATGCCGGCGTCGTCAACTTGAGCCCGACGATGCCGGCCACGATGAGCCCCAGGCTGATCAGGCGGCCCGCATTGGCGGATTCGCCGAAGAGGACGATGCCCACGATGGCCGTGCCGACCGCGCCCACGCCCACCCAGATGGCGTAAGAAGTTCCGACGGGCAGTGACTTCATGGCCATGCCGAGCAGCACCACGCTGGCCGTCATGGCGGCCAGCGTGAACACGCTCGGCCAGACTCTGGTGAAGCCTGCCGTGTACTTCAGCCCGATCGCCCAGCCGTCCTGACCTGCATCGTAGGATGTGTGACACCGCCGCTATCGTGCCTGCGCTTCCCCGAGGGCCGGACCCCAAATTCATGCGTTCTTCCGCCATCTTTCTCGTCGCCGCTCTTGCACTGTGCGGGTGTGCCGTCTTGGTGCCGCCTGCGCCGGTCGGGCCGCCTCCGCCGGTGGAGCAGCGAGCCGATCCGCGAGCCGATCCGCGAGCCGAGCAGCGGGCCGAGCAGCGAGCCGCCGTGCAGGCGGCGCTGGGTGTCGAGCGCCAGTGGCTGCAATCGTGGTTCGAGGGCACGCCCGTGGCCATCGCGCAGCGGTCCGACGGTGCGGTGACCGTGGCGGTACCCCGGGAGTTCTGCTTCGAACCGGGACGCGACAAGGTCAAGCCGGCGCTGGCCGCCGTGCTGGACAAGGTGGCCGAGAGTCTGCGTCGCCGGCCGCAGACCCGGCTCGTTTTGCTGGCCGCGCCGGGCGACGCGGCAGATACGGTGCCGCTGGCGACCAGGCGCGCGCTCAAGGTGCAGCGCCATCTGCTCGCGCGCGGCGTGCCCGCAGCACGCATCGGCAAGCCGACGAGCACGGCCACGGCGGCCGTGCAGTTGCGGATCGAGATCGGCTTGAGCTGAATCGGGTAGACGCACCCAGGGCGGCCAGCTACCGCACCGAGATGATCCTGAGGTCGATCTCGTCCTTGCCGTTCTTGCGCTGCAGCACACGCGCGGGAAGCGGCAGCCCTTCCACCACCCAGACCTGCATCTCCCTGTGGCCGCTGACATTGACCACCCTGGTCGCCTGGCGCGGCTGGCCGCCGATGGTGATCGTTTCCCGGCCGCTGACGGTGAATTCCATCGGCTTCGCCCGGCCTTCGTCCACGAGCCGGTAACGCAGCGGCCGGCCGGCGGCCACGTCGCGCACGAGCACCAGGTTCATCAGCAGGCCGTCCACGTCGCCGGGCTGAAGCGCCACCGGACCCGCGCGTTCGGGTTTCACGTCGCCGCTCCAGCGCGCCTGGGCGCCTGCCCAGTCGTAGACGGCATGACGGCGGATCTCCTTCATCAGCAGCAGTGAAGTGTCGGTGCCCGAAAGCGGCCGCCACTGGCCGTTGGCTTCCTCGAACAAGGTGGTCTGCGTCAGCTGAGCGATCGGGTGAGTGACCTCCAGGCTGTACTTCCAGCGCTCGCCGCCCTGCGGTTCGAGCGTCATGCGGCCGCTGGCCGAAAACCCCTTGTAGCTGGCCCGGTATTCGGCGGCGAACCGCTCCAGCGCGCCAGCAGTGGCCGCCATCGCAGCCGTGGCCAGCGCCAAAGCCAACAGCAGGCCGGGCACGGCACGGCGAAAGCGCCTGGGCGGGTTGAGCTTGTTCTGAAGGTTCAAGAGTGAATTCCAGGACGATCCTCGCCCCACGGCTGACGCTGGGCTGCCATCACCCTATCATGGGTCGCTCCGCCGCTCCGCCGCTCTGCCGCCGGGTGACCCTGTCCGCCTCGAACGCGATTCGATGGCGGGCCGTTGACCGGTGGCAGCTCATGCTCGCCATGCCGGTGATCGCCGGGTGCGGCGTGGGTCGGCCAGAATCGCCACCATGCCAGACCATCCCGACCGCGTGCTGCCCCTGCAGGGGGCGACGAACTTCCGCGACCTGGGCGGCTACCACGGCCACGGCGGGCGCACCGTGCGCTGGCGCCGGCTCTTTCGTTCGGACCACCTGGGCGGCTTGACGGCGCTCGACAAGTCGGTTCTGGCCGAACTGGGTCTGGCCCGGGCCCTCGACTTTCGCGGCCAGGCCGAGCGTGCTGCCGCGCCCTACGAACTGCCTGGCGTGACGCAGCACTCGCTGGTCATCGAGCCCACGGTGGTGCAAGGCCTGAACAGCCTGCTGGCTGCCGGTGAGCCGCTGAGCGTGCCCATCGTCAGCGGGCTGATGACCGACCTGTACCGCTCCCTGGTCAACGACCAGGCGCACCGTTTTGCCGAACTGTTCGAACACCTGCTGCAGGCCGAAGCGCCCGTGGTCTTCCACTGCACCGCCGGCAAGGACCGCACCGGCTTCGCCGCCGCGCTGGTGTTGCTGGCGCTGGGCGTGCCGCGCGGCGTGGTGATGCAGGACTACCTGCTGACCAACGCGGTCTACGAGAAACCGCCACCGGGCCGGCACGGCATCCCGGCCGAGGTGATGGCCGTGCTGTGGCGGGTGCAGCAGGGTTTCCTGGACGCGGCCCTGCACGCGGTGGAGGCCGATCACGGCGGGGTGGGGCGCTACCTGCACCGGCGCCTGGGTCTGAGTGACGCCGCGCTCGAGGCGCTGACAAGCAAGTACCTGGTCGAACCCCTGGCTCATGGGCCGGGAGCCGCGCCCGGCGCCGCGTCGGCCAGCGGTGGCGACGCGCTTTCGAGCCACGCCCGGTAGCGCGCCACTTCGCCGGCGGGCGCCGGCACCTTGTGGCCCAGGGCGTACATGCAGGCGTAGTAGGCGCCGTCGAACTGCTGCTGCGTACCGGCCCACGCGCCCTGCTGCGCGGCGCTGCCGGCCACGGCCCCGATGAGCAGGCCGGCCGCGGCACCGGCCGCGGCACCCGAGCCGCCGTCGAACACGGCGCCGGTGGTGGCACCGATCACCGCCCCGGTGGCCGCACTGCCGGCCACGGCCTGGTTGGCGGACGCCGTGGGCGTGGCGCCGGCCAGGCGTGAGTTCACGTAGGCACGGCAGCGCGCGTCGTCGGCCGCGAACCGGTCCGGGCTCTTCCCGCTGCCGGGCAGCGCCGGCAGGCTGGGGCCGGCGGGAAGGGTGGCGCAGGCGGCCAGGGTCAGCGCGGCGAGGGCCGCGCCGGCAAGACGACAGTTGCTGCCGGCCATGGCGGCCTCACTTTGCCAGGTCCGGCGGCACCGCGGGAACCCGTTCCCAGCCGCCCGGGCACTCGCGCACGTACGGGTAGGCGCCGCGCGGCGAGCGGCACAGATACCACCACTGCGTGCCCGCGGGCGGCGGCGCGGCGGCTGCGGCCTCTCGTGCGGCAGGAAGTGCGGGCGCAGGTGCGGGCGCAGGTGCGGGCGCAGGCGCCTGTTCGGGCTGCTGCGTCGACACCGTGCCCGCCTCGCGCTCGATATACACCACGCCACCGGTGGACGTGACCACCCCCTGCGGCCCGTAGACGTAGTAAGGCGGTACGTAGCCGTAGCCGTAGCCGTAGTAGCTGGGCGCGTAGAAGCTGCCGTAGCTGTAGTAACCGGGCCAGACCTGGCCGGGCCAGCCCCAGCCGCCCCGGTAAGGGCCGCCGTAGTAGAAGCGCACGCTCGGCCCGTACCAGCGGCCATGAACAACGCCGGGTTGGGCGCCGTGGCGCGGCTCGGCTGCGACCGGGGGCCGCACGACATGCGACGGACCGCCGGGCCGCCCGCCGCCACCGGGCGCCGCGCCGGGGGGTGGTCCGCCCGGGCGTGGATCGGCCGTCGCCACGCCGGCCATTCCGGCCATTCCGGCCAGCACCCACAGGACGAAGAGCGCAGAGCTTGGCACGGTCATCTTGGTCTCCGGCGTCATGGCTTCCAACGGCAGCATCCTGCCCGTGGTTGACCGCGTGTGCATTGACGCGCCGCACGTCGCGCCCACGCCGGCGTCGCCTGCGTCGCCGGGGCGCCTTCGTTGGCTGCAGCGCGTGCCGGCGACCGGCGTCTGCTTTCTGCCGCAGCCGCTTTGCCGGCGCGAGTCGGTGTCGAAAAAGGTCTCGAATGAAAACCTGTCCGGGTTCGCTGTCAGTCCGGCCCCGCGGCCCATCCGGCGATGAAGTGGGGCCATGCCATGTTCTGGCGCTTTCCGGTGCAGGGCCACGGCCCGCACGAAGTTCCCCGGCACACCTGGCGTTGACCGCGGGCCGCGGCGAGGGCCTCGCGCCCAGAAGCGCTCCAGGCGCGTGGCTGCCCGCGTGCGGGCGCTGGCCGGTGCCGCGGCCTCATTGCCAGCCGCAGGCACCCGGGCCTGCCGGATGGCCGCACGACCCACAGGGCCCCGCGACGGCAGGGGCGGCTTCGGCGGCGGGTGCGGCGGTGGCAAACACCGACAGCAATTTGTCGAGGCGCTTCGAATGGCAGCCCGGGCACTCCGGCACGGTGTCGGAACGCACCAGGGCCTCGAACTCGCGGCCGCAGTCGCGGCAGGCGTATTCGTACATCGGCATGGCAACTCCTGTGCAATCAGGGGCACCATTCTGTCGCAAGCGGCGTGGCCCGGGCGCGGCCGTCGGCCGCGGGCCACGGGCCACGGGCCACGGGCCACGGAAGTCCACCACGGTCGGGGTCGGCGTGCCCGGAACTCGCGGCCGGGCGCTACGGGGCGCGGCCACCCGGGTCGACCATTGCGCCCAGGTAGGCGTTGCAGAACTCGGGCGGCATGCGCCGCGGCCGGCCGCTGCTCAGTTCGATGCAGACCAGCTGCCAGCGGCCGCGCAGGATGGTGGCGCCGTCGTCATTGCGCAGCAGCTGGAAGCGGCGCTCCATGGCCAGCCGACCGTCGCTGGCGACCAGCCAGGTGCCCAGCGTGAGCGCGTCGCCGGCGGCCGTGGGCAGCAGGTAGTCGTATTCGCCGCGGCGGATCGCCATCGCGCGGTCCAGGCGCCGGTAGTCGGCCAGGCCCAGGCCGAGGGCTTCGGAGTGGGCCCAGGCAACCACTTCGCACCACTGCACGTAGACGGCATTGTTGGTGTGGTTCAGGCCGTCGATGTCGCCGGGCTGCGGCATCACCGGCAGGGTGTGGGGTCGGGGGTGGTCCCAGTTCATGGGCAATGCATGAGGAACGGCATCCGGTCTCGTGAACGGCACTCCGGGGTACCCGGCGCGGTTTCATGTCCGGAGTGCAGCACCGAGCGCGCGACTCTACTCGAGGCCTTGCGGGCGACGAACCGATGCCGCGGTGCCGTCGCCCGGTGGTCTGTGCAGCACCATCTGGCCCGCCCTGGCCGCGACTGGCCCCGGCTGAGAGCCTGTGAAGCTCTGAGGTATGGTTGGCGACGGACCTTCACGCCTGGCCAGCAGCCACAGGAGACGCCGCGATGCACGATCCCTGCGACCATGAACACGGCGCACCGCCGGCGGGCAGCCTGGGCATCCCGCGCGCGGGCGGCTTCGACGGCCCGGCCTTCGAGCGCGCGGTGGCCGACCTGCTGCGTGCCTGCGGCATGGCGCCCGACGGCGACCACACCGGCCGCACGCCGCGCCGCGTGCGTGAACTCTGGGAGCACCGCCTGCTCGGCGGTTATGGGCTCGACCCGGCCGAGGTGCTGGGCACCGGCTTCGCCGACCCGCGCCAGGACATGGTGGTGGTGCGCGGCATCGCGGTGCATGGCGTGTGCCCGCACCACCTGGTGCCGTTTCGCGGCATCGCCCACGTGGCCTACGTGCCCGGCGGGCGGCTGCACGGCTTCGGCCGCATTGCGCGCATGGTCGACGCCATCGGCCACCGCCTGACCTACCAGGAGTGGATGACGCGCGACATTGCCGACGCGCTGGTCGGCCATGGCCAGGCGCGCGGCGCGGCCTGCGTGATCGAGGCCGAGCAGTTGTGCCTGCTGTTGGGCGAGGACCGGCGCGGCGACGAGCGCGTCGTGACGCAGGCCTTTGCCGGCTGCTTCAACGAAGACGCCCAATGGCGCGCCGAATTCATGCGCGCCATCGGTGGCGGCCGGGTCTGAACGCAGCCTATTTCGCCGCGCCCGATGCCGCGGAGGCCGTACCAGTGGGTAGCACGATGCCGAGGTCGGGCGAGTCCAGCCGCGTGGCCTGGTTCATGGGCACGCCGCTGGGTGGCCCGACCAGCGCACGCAGACGTTCGGCAAACGAGGTCGAGTTCGCGGCAGCGGCCGGTGCTGTCGCTGAGGTGGCGGCTGCGGGCGCCGCCGGAGCAGGGGGCGCTGCAACGGGCGCTGCCGCCCGGCTGGCCGGGCTCGGCGTAGCGGTGTCTGCGGCCTTGGCACCCGTGCCGGCCGTTGCCGCAGCCGCGGGAGCCGGCACCGTGGTCAACGCCGCCGCGCCGGCCGACGCCGCGCCGGCCGGCGGTTCGGCCGGCGCGGCCTTCGGCTTGGTTTCGATCAGCGTGATGCCGGGCCAGGTGCCCGAATTGATCTGCGAACGGGCGTCGTTCAGCGAGCGCGCGGGTTCGGCCGGCGCCAGGCCCGCGCTGGCGAGCAAGGTTGCGGCGGCGAGCAGGGAGGGAAGGGGTTTCATGGGCGCGGCAGGTGTTGGTCGGGTCACGGGGGCAAGGCCACTGTCGCCGCCTGGCGGCGGGGCGGGTCGGTACGTGGAATGCGAATTATCCAGCCTGGCCGCGGTGGCCACTACGTCGGCCCGTCGCCGCCGCTCTCGTATTGCGAGGGCGTGACGCCGCCGCGCGCGAGCAGGCCGCGCAGGTGCAGGATCGACTTGGCGTCCAGCGTATTGCTGTGGTGCGGCCGGTGCAGCAAGCCTTCCATGCGGTTGAGCGTGATGCGGATGCGCGCACCCGAGATCGGCTCCAGCGTGGCCCCCACGTGCCTGAGCAGCGACTCGATCTCGCGCCAGTGCACGTTGCCGCTGGGCGGGTCGTGGAAGATGGTGCGTATCAGCTGGGCGTGGTGTCGGCTCATGGTGCGCTCGCGGTTGGGCCACTGACGATGAAGCGTACCCGAAGCCCGGCGGCCCCGGAAGGCCGCCCGGCCGCCCGGGCGCCAGCGCTTCCGGCCCGCCGCGGTGGCCGCGGCCCACCGGGCCGGGTAAGCTGGGCGACGCCAGCCTGCGTGGCCCTGCGTGGCCCTGCGCGGCTGCTCCTGCGCGGGGTCGCCGCCGAAACCGAATGACGAGTTCCGCCCCATCGCCCGCTGCCTGGCCCTATGCGCTGCTGGCCGACGCCGTGCTGGTGCTGCATGCGGTTGTGGTGCTGTTCGTCGTGGGCGGGCTGGTGCTGGTGCTGCTGGGCAACCGGCGCGGCTGGCCGTGGGTGAACCGCCCGTGGTTCCGTCTGGTGCACCTGGTGGCCATTGCGGTGGTGGTGGCCGAGTCGTGGCTGGGTCTCGCCTGCCCGCTCACCACGCTGGAGTGGTGGCTGCGCGCCCGCGCCGGCCTGGCCCCCTACGAGACGAGCTTCATCGCGTACTGGCTGCAGACCCTGCTCTTCTACGAGGCGCCGTGGTGGGTGTTCGCGCTGGCCTACACGGGTTTCGGCGTGCTCGTGGCCGTGGCCTGGTGGCGGTTTCCGCCCACACCGGCCGGCAGCCGCCGAAGCGGCCGAAGCGGCCGTGGGGGCCGTGGCGGTGGCGGCTGAGACGCCTTGCAGCCGCCGCGGCGCTGGCGCGCGGCTGTTTCTTCAGCGACGCGCTCTCGATCAGCACGGCGTCGTCGCAGCCCGGGCCCACCTGCACGTCGGTGCGCACCGTGCCCTTGACCAGCACCACGTCGCCCACCTCGGCCACGTCCTTGGAAGTGACCAGGATGTCGTTCGTGCCGGTCTTCAGGCGCAGATAGGTGTAGGGGCCGCATCGCGCACCTCGAGCACCTCGAGCACCTCGCCCTGGGTCGTGGCGGCGAAAGCGGTGGGGCCAGGCAAGAACAGGGCAATGGTAAGCAGGCGCCTTTTCATGGTGCGCGGATGCCAGGAGTCCGCCGTCGGCGGGCCTTGCGCTTCGACAAGACCGGGTAACCTGCGCCCAATGCTTTCCATTTCGATCGGACCCCTGGCGCTGCCGGTGGCGCCGCTGTTGCTGCTGATCGCCGTTGGGCTGGCTTCGTGGCTGGCCGGGCGCTGGGCCGCCAGGCCGGCCGGTGCGAAAGGGGCCGAGGCCGCAGGCAACGCCGTCTTCCATGCCGCGCTGCTGGGCCTGCTGGCGGCGCGGCTCGTGCACCTGGTGCTGCATGCCAGCGCCTACCTGGCATCGCCGCTGGCGGCGCTGGACATTCGCGATGGCGGCTGGCACGCGCCCAGCGGCGCGTTGGCCGGCGCCGCCTGGCTGGCCTGGCGCGGCCACCGGTGGCCGCTGCTGCGCCGCCCGCTGGCCGGTGCCGCGGCCGTGGTCGCGGCGCTGTGGTTCGGCGCCACCGTGGTCATGGGCCTGGGCCAGGCGCGCGAAATGCCGACCGTGACGCTGGCCGAACTCGACACCGGCCAGATGCGGGACCTGCGCGCGGCGGCGCGCGGCCGCCCGGTCGTGGTCAACCTGTGGGCCAGCTGGTGCGGGCCGTGCCGGCAGGAGATGCCCCTGCTGGCCGCGGCGCAGCAGCGCGAAACCGGGGTCGGCTTCGTCTTCGTCAACCAGGGTGAGTCGGCGCGCACGGTGCAGGCCTACCTGGCGCGTGAAGGCCTGCCGCTGCGCGAGGTGCTGCTGGACGCGGGCGCGAAACTTGGGCCCGCGGTGGGTTCGCGCGGCCTGCCCACGACGCTGTTCTACGACGCGCGTGGTCGCCAGGTGGGTGCACATTTCGGCGTGCTGAATGCCGCCGCGCTGGAAGTGCGTGTGCGCGAATTGCGAGGAGCGCCGCAATGACACAACGGCCCGACCCGGCTGGTTTCGGCGCCAGCGGTGGCGTCGCGGCCGAACCCGAGCCGGCCTACGGCTGGATCGTGGTGTGGGCGGTCTTCACCGCACTGGCGGTGATCTTCGGCGTCTCGTATTCCTTCGCCGCCTTCTTCGAGTCCTTTGCCTCCGAGTTCCAGGCCAGCCGGGCCCAGGTCTCGCTGGTGTTCGGCCTGTCGGGCCTGGTCTATTTCGTGCTCGGCGCCTTCGGCGGCATGCTGTCCGACCGCTTCGGGCCACGCCTGGTCACCAGCGCCGGCATGCTCTGCATCGCCGCGGCGCTGCTGGCGGGCAGCGCGGCGACTTCGATGACGCAGCTCGTGGTCGCCTACGGCCTGGGCCTGGGCGTGGGCATCGCACTCGTCTACACGCCGGCCATCGGCTGCGTGCAGCCCTGGTTCACGCGCCGGCGCGGCCTGGCCGGGGGGCTGGCCAGCGCCGGCATCGGCGCCGGCACCCTGGCGGTGCCGCTGCTGGCTGCGGCGGCCATCGCGCAGTGGCAGTGGCGCGGCGCCATGTTGGCGCTGGCCGCGGGCGTGGCGGTGCTGGGACTGGCGGCCACGCTGCTGCTCAAGCGCGCGCCGGCCGCCGCACGCCGGGCCGACGGCACCGTGCCCGGCACGCCGCTGGGCCAGGCGCTGCGCAGTCGCTCGTTCCGGTGGCTGTATGCGATGTGCGTGCTGGCGGCGCCGGCCATGTTCATTCCCTTCGCGCACCTGTCGGCAGCGGCGCGCGACCTGGGTGTGGCCGACGCGCAGGCGGTGGGCCTGGTGGGGCTCATCGGCATCGGCAGCCTGAGCGGGCGTTTTGCCATCGGCGCGCTGGCCGACCGCGTGGGCCGGCCGCTGACGCTGGTGCTGGCGCAGGCCTCGCTGGGGCTTTCCATGGCGCTGTGGCTGGCGGCGGGCGGCTACCCGGCGCTGGCGCTCTTCGCGCTGTGGATGGGTCTGAGCTACGGCGGCATCGTCTCGCTGATGCCGGCCCTGTGCATGGACTTGTTCGGCGCGCGCGCGGTGTCGTCGATCATCGGCGCGCTCTATACCGGCGCCGCCTTGGGCAACCTGGGTGGGCCCTGGCTCGCGGGCCGGGGTTTCGACGCCAGCGGCAGTTATGCCGCGGTCATCGTGGGCTGTGCCGTGTTGTCGGCGGCGGCCACGTATGCAGCCTGGCGCGCGGTGCGGCTGTAGCGCCGGCGGGCTCCGGCGTGGGAACTACGCCGCCGCAGGCAGGGCGCCGTCGGCGTGCAGCGAAAGTACGTCGAAGACGGCGCGGTTGCACGGCGTGGCGATGCCCAGGCGCTGGCCACGGGCGACCACGTCGCCGCTGAGCCAGGGCACTTCCAGCCGGCTGCCGCGCTGCAGGTCGTGGTGCATCGACGAGGTCATCGTGGCCGGCAACTGGTCGCAGAAGGTCAGCCGGTCGTCGGCGAATCCGGCCGGCAGGTCCACGCCTTCGGCACGCGCCACCTGCACGGCCTCGTCCATCAGGTCGTGCAGGAAGGCGCGTGAGCGCGGGTGGCTGCGGATGGGGCCGATGGGCACGCGGGCCGTGGCCGTGGTGCCCGACAGGCCGACCAGGAAAACGAATTTCTCCCACAACCTGCGGCGGATGTGCGGGCTGAGTTCGTGGTCGATGCCGGCGGCGGCGCAGGCCTCGGCAAAACGCTGCAAGCGCTCGCTTGGGCGCCCGCCGTACTCGCCGAAGACCAGCTTCTGCATCGCCCCCGTGTGCCGGATCAGGCCCGGTTCGGCAATGGTGGCGGCGATATAGCCCACGCCACCGGCCACTGCGCTCTCACCAAGCAGGCGCTTGAGGATGTCGTCCTTGACGACGCCGTTCTGGAACGAGATCACGGCCGTGTGCGCGCCCACCAGCGGCCGGATGGCGGCGGCCGCGGCTTCGGTGTCCCACAGCTTGACGCCGAAGATCACGAGGTCGGTGCTGCCGATGCGGGCCGCGTCGTCGCTGACCTGCACCTCGCGCAGGTGCAGGTTGCCGCGCGGGCTTTCCACGCGCAGACCGTGTTCGCGGATGGAGGCCAGGTGCGCACCGCGGGCGACGAAGTGCACGTCCTGCCCGGCGTGCGCCAGGCGTGCGCCGAAATAGCCGCCCACGCCGCCGGTGCCCATGACGGTGATGTGCATCGGGGCTGCCATCAGCCGTGCAGCCTGGACGAGCGCGGCACCGAGGCGAGCAGGAAGTCCATCTGGTCGGCCACGATGCGGCGGCCGCGCAGGATCATGTCTTCGTGCAGGCTGGGCACGTAGGGCAGGTACATGAGCGTCATGCGCGCTTCTTCGGGCAGGCGGTTGCCCTTGCGGCCGTTGCAGGCGCGGCAGGCGGTGATGCAGTTCATCCAGCCGTCCAGGCCGCCGCGCGACACCGGCACGATGTGCTCGCGCGTCAAGTCGTCGAAGTGGAAGCGGTGGCCGCAATAGGCGCAAACCCCGCGGTCGCGCACGAACAGCTTGTGGTTCGTCAGCGCCGGTTGCTGGCGCCAGGCGCGGCTGGGAATGGCGCCGCGCACCGCCACGATGGGATGCAGCTCGATGCGCGAGGGCAGCCCCGTGGCGCGCTGGGTGCCGCCACGCATGACGTGGAAGGCCTGGCCGAGCGTCCACGCCACGGCGTCGCTGGCATACAGAACGGCCGCCTCGCGAGAACTGATCCACGCCTGCGGGCGGCCCGAAACATCGAGCTGGAGCACGTCCATAACCACGAGCGTAATCGATCGCCGTGACAGACGGCTGAGGGGAGGAGAAATCCGAATGAAGCCGCGGGTTAACCCGCGAAACTCGCTGCCGACCAGGGCATCTAGGACGGTGACCCTAGAAAAAGTCACGGCATGGATGGCGCTGCAGCCGCTGAAGTCTGCAAAATAGAACGAACGTTCGTATTTAATCGAGTCTCGTGAGCCTGTCCACCCAACCCGTCCCCGAAGCTGCTGCCGCGTCGCGGCCGCTGCCCAAGGCCTTGCACAAGGGCCAGCAGACGCGCGCCGCGATCCTGGAAGCCGCGCTCGGCCTGGCCTCGCACATGGGGCTGGAGGGCTTGTCCATCGGCGCGCTGGCCGAAGTCACGATGATGAGCAAGTCCGGCGTCTTTGCCCACTTCGGCTCGCGCGAGGAGTTGCAGATCTCCGTCATCCGCGAATATCACGCGCGCTTCGAGGAAGAAGTGTTCTTCCCCGCCATCAGGCAAGCGCGCGGCGAGCCGCGGCTGCGTGCACTTTTCGAGAGCTGGCTGCGCCGCGTGTCGGTGGAGGTGGACTCGGGCTGCATCTACATCAGCGGCGCGGTGGAATTCGACGACCGGCCCGGCCCGGTGCGCGACGCGCTGGCGGGCATGGTGAGGTCCTGGCATGCGGCGCTGGCGCGCGCCATCCGCCTGGCCATGGACGCCGGCCACCTGCGCGCCGACACCGACCCCGAGCAGATGCTGTTCGAACTGCACGGGCTGATCCTGGCGCTGCACCACGACGCGCGTTTCCTGCGTTCGCCCGGTGCGCTGGACCGCGCGCGCGCCGCTTTCGAGCACGTGCTTTCCCACTACCGCACGGCGGCCGAGGCCGGCGCGGCCGCGGCCGCGCCGGCATCGCCCGCGCCACGCGGGCGCGCCGCGCGCCGCTGATTCGCCTTTCCGTTCCCCGCACCCCGTCTTCAGTCTGACCAGGAGTCCCACCATGGCCCAGTACACCCCACCGTTGCGCGACATGCAGTTCGTGTTGCACGAACTGTTCGACGTCAGCGCCGAATTCAAGCGCCTGCCGCGCCACGCGGAGGTCGACGCCGACACCATCAATGCCGTGCTGGAAGAGGGCGGCAAGTTTGCCGCCGAGGTGCTGTTCCCGCTGAATCTCAGCGGCGACGGCGAGGGCTGCACGCTCGACAAGGCCACGCACCAGGTGCACGCCCCCAACGGCTTCAAGGATGCCTACACCCAATATGTGCAGGGCGGCTGGCCGGCGCTTTCGGCCGACCCCGAATACGGCGGTCAGGGCCTGCCGATCGTGGTCAACCAGTGCTTCTACGAGATGCTCAACTCGGCCAACCAGGCCTGGACCATGTACCCCGGCCTGTCGCACGGCGCCTACGAGTGCCTGCTGGCACATGGCACGCCCGAGCAGAAGTCGATGTACCTGCCGCACCTGACCAGTGGCGAGTGGACCGGCACCATGTGCCTGACCGAGCCTCATTGCGGCACCGACCTCGGCATGCTGCGCACCAAGGCCGAACCCGTGGCCGGCGCCCCCGAGGGCAGCTACCGGCTCACCGGGCAGAAGATCTTCATCAGCGCCGGCGAGCACGACCTGACGCCGAACATCGTGCACCTGGTGCTGGCCCGGCTGCCCGACGCGCCTGCGGGCA
This sequence comes from Rubrivivax sp., assembly GCA_034522875.1. GTDB lineage: Bacteria > Pseudomonadota > Gammaproteobacteria > Burkholderiales > Burkholderiaceae_C > Rubrivivax. The sequence goes on from JAXHKY010000005.1 coordinate 36,293, forward strand.
GCAAGGGCATCAGCCTGTTCGTGGTGCCCAAGTTCCTGGTCAATGCCGACGGCAGCCTGGGCGAGCGCAACCCCATCTTCTGCACCGCGCTGGAGCACAAGATGGGCATCCACGCCAGCGCCACATGCCAGATCGACCTGGACGGCGCCGTGGGCACGCTGGTGGGCCAGCCGCACAAGGGCCTGAATGCCATGTTCGTGATGATGAACGCGGCGCGCCTGGGCGTGGGCAACCAGAGCCTGGGCCTGACCGAGGTGGCCTACCAGAATGCCGTGGCCTACGCCCGCGACCGCCTGCAGATGCGCAGCCTGTCCGGCCCCAAGGCGCCCGGGAAGCCGGCCGACCCCATCATCGTGCACCCCGACGTGCGCAAGATGCTGCTCACCGCGCGCGCCTATGCCGAAGGCGGCCGTGCGCTGGCGATCTACATCGCGCTGCTCATCGACAAGGAACTGTCCTCCGACGACGAGGACGAGCGCAAGGCCTGCGCCGACGAAGTGGCGCTGCTGACACCCATCGTCAAGGCCTTCCTCACCGACAACGGCTGGATCGCCACCAGCCACTGCATGCAGGTCTACGGCGGCCACGGCTACATCAAGAGCGCGGGCATGGAGCAGTACGTGCGCGACGCCCGCATCAACATGATCTACGAAGGCACCAACACCATCCAGGCGCTGGACCTGCTGGGCCGCAAGGTGCTGGGCGACAACGGCGCGCGGCTGAAGAAATTCGGCCGCCTGATCGCCGAGTTCGTGGAAGAAGAGGGCACCGACGAAGCCATGCAGGAATTCGTCAACCCGCTGGCCGACCTGGGTGACAAGGTCACCAAGCTGACCACCGAACTGGGCATGAAGGCCTTCGGCAATGCCGACGAGGTGGGTGGCGCGGCAGTGGACTACCTGCGCATCTGCGGCCACCTGGTGTTCGCCTATTTCTGGGCCCGCATGGCCAAGGTGGCGCTGGCGAAGAAGGACGGGGGCGACCCGTTCTACACCGCCAAGCTGCACACGGCGCGCTTCTATTTCGCCAAGCTGCTGCCCGAGACGGCGGGCCTGATCCGCAGCGCGCGCGCCGGCGTGGCGCCGCTGATGGCCATGGACGAGGCGCTGTTCTAGATTTCCGGACTTTTACGCATTCAACAAGAAGGAAACCCGCATGAAGCGCACTCTTGGTGCCCTGGCTCTTGCATTCACAGCCGCTGCGGCCTGCGCGCAGGCCACGCCGGTGGGGCTGTGGAAGACGATCGACGACGAGACGAAGCAGGAAAAGAGCCTCGTGCGCATCACCGAGAGCGCCGGTGTGCTGAGCGGCCGCATCGAGAAGGTCGTCGACCCGGCCAAGCAGGACTCGGTGTGCGACAAGTGCGAGGACGCGCGCAAGGGACAGAAGGTGCTGGGCATGACCATCGTCGAAGGCGTGAAGAAGAACGCCGACGAGCCGTACTGGGACGGTGGCACCATCCTCGACCCGAACAACGGCAAGACCTACAAGGTGCGCATGACACCCAGGGACGGCGGCAAGGCGCTGGAAGTCCGGGGTTTCATCGGCTTCTTCTTCCGCAACCAGCAATGGATCCGCGTCGAATGACGCCACAGGAGCAAACGTGAACCGATTCCAAGTCCGCAAGGTCGCCGTGCTCGGCGCCGGCGTCATGGGTGCGCAGATCGCCGCCCATCTGGTCAACTGCAAGGTGCCGGTGGTGCTGTTCGACCTACCAGCAGACACAGGCCCCCGGGCCCCGGCTTCGCCTACGCCACCCCCCGAGGGGGCCGCGAAGTCGGCCGGCGGAGCCGGACCGACTTCGGTCCCGAAGAACGGCATCGTCACCAGAGCGGTGGAGGGTCTGAAGAAGCTCAAGCCCTCGCCACTGGGCGTGCCCGAGGATGCGGCTCTGATCCAGCAGGCGAACTACGAGGAGCACCTGGCGCTACTGGCCGAGTGCGACCTCGTCATCGAGGCCATTGCCGAGCGCATGGACTGGAAGCTGGACCTGTACCAGAAGATTGCGCCCGCCCTGGCACCGCATGCCATCGTGGCCAGCAATACCTCGGGGCTGTCCATCACCAAGCTCAGCGAGGCGCTGCCGGAAGCGATCAAGCCGCGCTTCTGTGGCATCCACTTCTTCAACCCGCCGCGCTACATGGCGCTGGTGGAGTTGATCAATACCCCGGCCACGCAGCCCGAGGTGCTGGACGAGCTGGAAGCCTTCGTCACCACCGGCCTGGGCAAGAGCGTGGTGCGCGCGAAGGACACGCCCAACTTCATTGCCAACCGGGTGGGCATCGCCGGCATGCTGGCCACCATGAAGGAGGCCGAGACCTACGGCCTTTCGTACGACGTGGTCGACGACCTCACCGGCAAGAAGCTGGGCCGCGCCAGCAGCGGCACCTTCCGCACCGCCGACGTGGTGGGCCTGGACACCATGGCGCATGTCATCAAGACGCTGCAGGACAACCTGGAGGACGACCCGTTCTTCGCCAGCTATGCCACGCCGCCGGTGCTGCAGGCGCCTGATCGAGAAGGGCGCCCTGGGCCAGAAGGCCGGCGCCGGATTCTTCAAGAAGGTGGGCAAGGACATCCTGCGCCTGGACCCGGCCAAGGCCGACTACGTGCCGGCCGGCGGCAAGGCCGAGCCCATCGTCGAGCGCATGCTCAAGAAGCCGGCCGCCGAGCGGCTGAAGCTGCTGCGCGAGAGCAGCAACCCGCAGGCCCAGTTCCTGTGGGCGATCCTGCGCGACGCCTTCCATTACGCCGCCGTGCACCTGGAAACCATCGCCGAGACCGCGCGCGACGTGGACTTCGCCATGCGCTGGGGCTTCGGCATGAAGCAGGGCCCGTTCGAGCTGTGGCAGGACGCCGGCTGGCAGCAGGTGGCGGCCTGGGTGAAGGAAGATATAGCCGCCGGCAAGGCGCTGAGCAGCGCGCCGCTGCCGGACTGGGTTTTCGACGGAAGAACGGGCGTGCACACGCCGGAAGGTTCGTGGAGCCCCGCGAAGAAGTCCTACGTGCCGCGCAGTTCGCTGCATGTCTACTGCAGGCAGTATTTTCCCGAAACCGTGCTCGGTGCCGGCGCGACCGATGCGCTGAAGAGCGGCAAGGAACTCTTCCGCAACGACGAAATGCGCGTGTGGACGCTGGACGGCGAGGTGCTCATCGCCAGCATCACCAGCAAGCTGCACCTCATCGGATCGGGCGTCATCGAAGGCCTGCACAAGGCCGTGGAACTGGCCGAGGGCGGTTTCAAGGGCCTGGTGATCTGGTCGCCCGACGACGTCTTCAGCGCCGGCGCCAACCTGGAGCAGACGCTGCCGGTCTTCATGCAGCAGGGGTCCAAGGGCATCAAGCCCGTGATCCAGCAGCTGCAGGAAGCCATGCTGCGCATGCGCTACGCCCAGGTGCCGGTGGTGGCCGCCATGCGCGGGCTGGCGCTGGGCGGCGGCTGTGAGATCGCGCTGTACACCGCGCGCCGCGTGGCCGCGATGGAAAGTTATGTCGGCCTGGTGGAAGTGGGCGTGGGCCTGCTGCCGGCCGGCGGCGGGCTGACCTATATCGCGCGCCGCGCGGCCGAGATGGCGGCGGCGGGCAACGCGAACGCCGACATCATGAAGTTCGCCACCGACGGCTTCACCAACGCCGCCATGGCCAAGGTGGGCACCAGCGCCATCGAATCGCGCAAGCTCGGCTATCTGCTGTGGGGCGACGTCATCGTGCCGCACAAGGACGAACTGCTGTTCGTCGCCCTCACGCAGGCCAAGGCCATGTACGACAGCGGCTACCGGCCGCCGACGAAGCCGGTCTTCCCGGTGGCCGGCCGCTCGGCCATAGCCACCATCAAGGGCCAGCTCGCCAACATGCGCGACGGCGGCTTCATCAGCGCGCACGACTTCCACATCAGCACGCTGATCGCCGAAGTGGTGTGCGGCGGCGATGTCGACGCCGGATCGCTGGTGACCGAGGAGTATTTGATGGCGATGGAGCGCGACCGCTTCTGTTCGCTGCTGGACCACCCCAAGACCCAGGAACGCATCATGGGCATGCTGCAGACCGGCAAGCCGGTGAGGAACTGATCATGAGCAGACAAGTGCAAGACGCCTACATCGTTGCCGCCACGCGCACGCCCATCGGCAGGAGCGGGCGCGGCTACTTCCGCAACACGCGGCCCGACGACCTGCTGGTGGCCGCCGTGCGCAGCGCGCTGGCGCAGGTGCCGACGCTGGACCCGAAGGCCATCGAGGACGCCATCATCGGCTGCAGCTTCCCCGAAGGCGAGCAGGGCATGAACATGGCGCGCGTGGCCATGGTGCTGGCGGGGCTGCCGCATTCGGTGGGCGGCGTCACCGTCAACCGCTTCTGCGCCAGCGGCCTCACGGCGCTGGCCATGGCCGCCGACCGCATCCGCGTCGGCGAGGCCGACGTGATGATCGCCGGCGGCGCCGAGAGCATGAGCCTGGTGCCGATGGGCGGCAACAAGCCTTCGTTCAACCCCGAGGTGTTTGCCAGGGACGAGAACGTCGGCATCGCCTACGGCATGGGCCTCACCGCCGAGAAGGTGGCGGCGCAGTGGAAGGTGAGCCGCGAAGACCAGGACGCGTTTGCGCTGGCCTCGCACCAGAAAGCGCTGAAGGCCATGGCGGCCGGCGAATTCGGCGACGAGATGACGCCCGTCGAAGTGGTCGAGCGCTTTCCGAACCTGGTGAATCCGGAACGAGGCGAGGCCGGTACGAAGACGCGCACCGTGAACCTGGACGAAGGCGCTCGCCCCGACACCACGCTCGAAGGACTGGCCAAACTCAAGCCGGTGTTCGCCGCCAAGGGCAGCGTCACCGCCGGCAACAGCAGCCAGACCAGCGACGGCGCCGGCGCCTTGATCGTGGCCAGCGAGAAGGCGGTCAAGCAGTTCGACCTGAAGCCGCTGGCGCGCTTCGTCAGCTTCGCCGTGCGCGGCGTGCCGCCCGAGATCATGGGCATCGGCCCCATCGAGGCCATCCCGGCGGCGCTTCGTTCTGCAGGACTGACCCTGGCCGACCTGGGCTGGATCGAGCTCAACGAAGCCTTTGCCGCGCAGGCGCTGGCGGTCATCGACACGCTGGGCCTGGACGCGAGCAAGGTCAACCCGATGGGCGGCGCCATCGCGCTGGGCCACCCGCTGGGCGCCACCGGCGCCATCCGCGCCGCCACCGTGGTGCATGCGCTGCGCCGGCACCAGCTGAGATACGGCATGGTGACCATGTGCGTGGGCATGGGCCAGGGTGCGGCCGGCATCCTCGAAGCCGTTTGAGGGCATTGCCATGAGCATCAGGACCGCCACGCTGAACGGTGTGGCCACCATCGAGATCGCGCGCCCCGAGAAGAAGAATGCGCTCACGGTGGCCATGTACCAGGCCATGACCGACGCGCTGGACGCGGCGCGCGAAGACGCGGCCGTGCGCGCGGTGCTCATCACCGGCCAGCCGGGCATCTTCACCAGTGGCAACGATATCGAGGACTTCATGAAGCGCGCGCCGGGGCAGGGCAGCGACGCCATGGACTCGCCGGTATTCCGCTTCATGCGCGCGCTGCTGGAATGCGACAAGCCGGTGGTGGCGGCCGTCACCGGTGCGGCCATCGGCATCGGCACCACGCTGCTGCTGCACTGCGACTTCGTCTATGTTTCCGACGAAGCCCGGCTGGCGATGCCCTTCGTGGCGCTGGGGCTGGTGCCGGAGTTCGCCTCCAGCCTGGTCGTGCCGCAGCTCATGGGCCACCGCCGCGCGGCCGAGAAGCTGCTGCTGGGCGACCCCTTCACGCCCGAGCAGGCGGTGGAATGCGGCATCGCCAATGCCGTGCTGCCGGCCGGTGAGGTGGTGAACCATGCACGCCGCGTGGCCGAGCGCTTCAACGCGCTGCCGCCGGGCGCCGTGCGTGAGGCCAAGCAGCTGATGCGCCGGCCGCAGCACGAATTGACGCTGCAGACCATCCGCACCGAAGGCGAGATCTTCGCCCGCCGGCTGCGCAGCCCCGAGGCCATGGAAGCCTTCCAGGCCTTCTTCCAGAAGCGCCCGCCCGACTTCTCGAAATTCTGAACAGCACCATGTCGCTGACGCTCAAGCTCGCCCTCAGCCCGCTGCTCGTGGCGCAGGCCGTGGCCACGCGCGCGCGCATGCCGCGCCTGCCCGAAGCCGGCGGTGCACGCCGCGGCGAGACCGGTCGCGGGCCGCTGCTGAAGCTGCTGATCGCCGGCGATTCGTCGGCCGCCGGCGTGGGTGTGGTGACACAGCGCAAGGCGCTGGCCGCACAACTGGCGGCGCGGCTGGCGAAAGGCGCCGGCGTGCGCGTGCGCTGGCAGTTGCTGGCGCGTTCGGGCCTGACCACGCAGCAGACGCTGAAGCTGCTGCGCACCGAGCCGCCGGCGCAGGCCGACGTGGCCGTGGTGGTGACCGGTGTCAACGACGTGGTGGACCAGGTTCCGTCGCACCGCGCCATAGCCACGCGCGCCGCACTCGCCAACTGGCTGCGCAACGGGCTGGGCGTGCAGCACGTGGTGTTTGCACCGCTGCCGCCGGTGCACGCCTTCCCGGGCCTGCCGCAGCCGCTGCGCTGGGTGGCCGGCGCCGATGCCCGGCGCCACAACGCGGCCATGGCCGACTGGACCGCCACGCGCGGCGACGTGTCCTGCGTGGACATGCACATGCCGCTGGACCGCGCCAGCATGGCCAGCGACGGTTTCCACCCCGGCGAACCCGTCTACCGCTACTGCGCGGCCACCATCGCGCAGCACATCGCCACCACCGTGTGGCCGACCCTTTCCCCGGAGACCACCGCATGACCCGCAGCCTGCAAGGCAAGACCCTCGTCATCACCGGCGCCAGCCGCGGCATCGGCCTGGCCATCGCCAAGCGCGCCGCCGCCGACGGCGCCAATATCGTGATCCTGGCCAAGACGACCGAGCCCAACCCCAAGCTGCCCGGCACGCTGTTCAGCGCCGCCGAGGAGATCGAGGCCGCCGGCGGCCAGGCGCTGCCGGTGCCCACCGACATCCGCGACGAGGCCGCGGTGGCCACCGCCGTGCAGGCCGCCGTGGCGCGCTTCGGCGGCATCGACATCCTGGTCAACAACGCCAGCGCGATCAGCCTGACGCCGACACCGGCCACGCCGATGAAGCGCTTCGACCTCATGTTCGGCGTCAACGTGCGCGGCACCTACTGCTGCACCCAGGCCTGCCTGCCGGAACTGACAAAGAGTGCGAAGGCCGGACGCAACCCGCACGTGCTGAACATGAGCCCGCCGCTTTCCATGCGCGAGCACTGGTTCAAGGGCCACGTGGCCTACACCATGGCCAAGTACGGCATGAGCGAATGCACGCTGGGCCACGCCGGCGAATTCCGGCCGCTGGGCATTGCCGTGAACAGCCTGTGGCCGCGCACCGCGATCGCCACCGCGGCGCTGCAGATGATCCCCGGCGTGGACCTGAACCTGTGCCGCAAGCCCGAGATCCTGGCCGACGCCGCGTGGTGGATCCTGACCAGCGACGCCAAGAGCACCACGGGTCAGTTCTTCATCGACGACGAGTTGCTGCGCAAGCACGGCGTGCACGACATGGACCCCTACGCCGTGGTGCCGGGCACGAAGAATTTCATTCCGGACTTCTTCGTCGACTGAAAACCGCAACGCGGCAATGCGGCAAAGACGCAACGCAGAGGCGCAGAGGAAAACAGCCGAGGACGCAGAGGAATACAGGAACAACTGAGCTTCTTGTCTTTTCTCTTCTCTGCGCCTCTGCGCCTCTGCGCCTCTGCGCCTCTGCGTTGCGTCTTTGAACGCCAGCGCCCTACACCCCGGCCAGCAATTCGTAGGACCGCAGCCGCGCCGCGTGCTCGTGCATGGCGCCGGCCACGATCAGTTCGTCGGCGGCCGTCTGCTCGACGATGGCCTGCAGTTGCCGCTGCACCGTGGCCGGCGAACCCACCGCCGTGGCCGCCAGCATGCGCTGCACGCCGGCCTTTTCCTGCGGCGTCCACAGCGCTTCCATCGCGGCCGGCGAAATGGGCCGCGGCAGCGGTCCGCGCTGGCCGCGCTGCATGCCAAGGAAACGCTGCTGGATCGACGTGAACAGCCGTGCGGCTTCTTCGTCGGTGTCGGCGGCGACCACGTTCACGCCCACCATCGCGTACGGCTTCGGCCAGCGTTCGGACGCCCGGTAGGTGCTGCGGTAGACCTCCAGCGCCTGCAGCAGCAGGTCGGGCGCGAAGTGCGACGCAAAGGCGAAGGGCAGGCCGAGACAGGCCGCCAGTTGCGCGCTGTACAGGCTGGAGCCCAGCAGCCAGATCGGCACGTGGGTGCCGAGGCCGGGAATGGCGCGCACCGGCTGGTCGGGGCCAGCGTCGCCCAGGTAGGCCTGCAGCTCCAGCACGTCGCGCGGGAAGCCTTCTTCCTCGTCGCTGGCCAGGTGGCGGCGCAGCGCGCGCATGGTGAGGCGGTCGGTGCCGGGCGCGCGGCCCAGGCCCAGGTCGATGCGGCCCGGGTACAGCGTGGCCAGGGTGCCGAACTGCTCGGCCACCACCAGCGGCGCGTGGTTGGGCAGCATCACGCCGCCGGAGCCGACGCGGATGGTCTGGGTGCCGCCGGCGATGTGGCCCACCAGCACGGCGGTGGCCGAACTCGCCACGCCGTCCATGTTGTGGTGTTCGGCCACCCAGTAGCGGCGGTAGCCCCAGGCTTCGGCGTGGCGGGCCAGGTCGAGGCTGTGGCGCAGGGCCGTGGCGGCGTCGCTGCCTTCGACGATGGGAGCGAGGTCGAGAACGGAGAGGGGTTTCACGCCTTCATGATGCCGCGTCGCCGGCATCGGGCCCGACGGCAGGGCTTTCGAGGCCGGCGGCGATGACCCGGCGCACAGCTTCGCGCAGCCGCGCCGCGCCGGCGAACAGGTCCGGCGCATCGGTGGGCGGTGGGATCGCGGCATGCACCGTGACCTGCAGCGCCGCGCGCCGCGGCCACCAGCGGCCGGCGGGCAGCAGTTCGCGGTGACCGCGGATGACCACCGGCACCACCGGCACGCCGGCGCGCGCCGCGGCCATGAAGGCGCCCAGGTGGAAGGGCAGCAGCCCCGGCCGGGCGACGAAGGTGCCCTCGGGAAAGACCGCCAGCGAGCGGCCCCGGCGCACCACGTCGGCCAGGCGTTCGGCGTCGGCCACGCTTTGCCGCGCCTCGAAGCGTTCCACGAAGTCGGTACCCAGCCGCTTCAGGTAGGTGCCGGCGACGAATTGCCGCTCGAGTTCGCGCTTGGCCACGAAGACGAAGGGCCGCGGCAGTGCCGCCACCAGCAGCATGCCGTCGAGATAACTGCCGTGGTTGCTGACCAGCACGCAGGGGCCGGACGGCAGGTGTTGCAGCCCGCGCACCGCCAACGGCACGCCGATGGCATGCAACAGCGCCGGCGCCATGCAGTGGCCCAGCGCCCAGGCGGTGGCCGGTTGCCGCGTCAGCGCCGTCAGCAGCCAGGTCACGGTGGCCGTGGGCAGGAACAACGCCATGGCCCAGGCACCGTAGAGCGCACGGCCGGTGGCCGTCACCGCCGCGCGCAGCCGCAGCGCCAGCGCGCCGCGCGCCAGCCGCAGCCACTGGCGCGCCGCACTCGGTGCCGCGCTGCCGATGGCACCCGACTCCAGCAGCTCGCGGCAGGCCGATCGCCGCACCTTGCCGCTGGAGGTCTTCAGCACCGTATGCGGCGGCGCCAGCACCACTTCGTCGGGTGGCTCGCCGATGGCCGCCAGCACCGCCTTGGCGACCGCGTCGCGCAGCGCGGTACGACTGGCCTCGGGCCGCGGCCGCGTTTCGGCCAGCACCACCAGGCGTTCGGTGCCGGTGGCCGGGTCGGGGCAGCCGAAGACGGCCACGCAACCCTTGCGCACGCCGTCCACCTGGCCTACGGCCTCCTCGATTTCCTGCGGATACAGGTTGCGCCCGCCGCGGATCACGATGTCCTTGACGCGGCCGGTGAGAAAGACGTCGGCACCCGCGCGGTAGGCGCGGTCGCCGCTGTCCAGCCAGCCGTCGTGGAACAAGCTGGCGGTCTGTTCGGGGTTGCGGAAATAGCCTTGCGTGGCCGAAGGGCCGCGAAACCAGAGCCGCCCTTCCACGCGTTCAGGCACCGGCTGCCCGTCGTCGCCCACCAGCCGGACCTCGTGCCCGGGCAGCGGCGAGCCGCAGGCGACGAAGCGCAGCGCGGTGGCATCGCCGGGATCGGCCGGCACGGCGCGGCGCTGGCGCGTGAAGGGCTCGCGCCGGATGGTGTCGATGGGCGCCACGCGCCCCAGCGGGGGGAACAGCAGGCCCACCGAGCATTCGGCCAGGCCGTACACCGGCGCCATGGCCGCGGGCGACAGGCCGCAGGCGGCAAACCGTTCGCTGAAGCGGCGCACGGTATCGGGGCTCACGGCCTCGGCGCCGTTGAAGGCCAGGCGCCAGCCGCTCAGGTCCAGGCCGGCCAGGTCGGCATCGGCCACGCGCTTCAGGCACAGCTCGTAGGCGAAGTTGGGTCCGGCCGACAAGGTGCCGCGCCAGCGGTGCATGGCCTGCAGCCAGCGCAGTGGCCGCGCCAGGAAGAGCAGCGGCGACATCACCACCAGCGGGAAGCCCACGTACATGGGCGCCAACCAGGCGCCGATGAGGCCCATGTCGTGGTACAGCGGCAGCCAGCTCACGAAGACGTCGCGCGGCGTGGCTTCGATGGCGTGCGCCATGGCGCGGATGTTGGCCAGCAGGTTGGCGTGCGTGAGCGCCACGCCCTTGGGGTTGCCGGTGCTGCCCGAGGTGTACTGGATGAAGGCGATGTCGTCGCCGCGCACGGGCACGGCCGCCGGCGCTTCCCCGGGCTGGGCCAGTTGCTGCGGCGTCGCCACATGGCGCAGTCCCGGCACACGCGCCTGCAGCAGCCGCGCCACCGGCATGGCTTCAGCTACCGTCACCATCAGCACGGCCTGGGCGTTGGCGAGGATGCCGGTGTGCCGCAGCACATGGTCTTCCAGCTGCGAGGCGCGTGCCGGCGGGTAGATCGGCACCGGAATCGCGCCGGCGCGCAGCACGCCGAAGTAGGCGCTGAAATAGTCGGCGCAGGTGGGCAGCATCAGGGCCACGCTCTGGCGCGGCACGACGCCCGCGCGCTGCAGCCCGGCGGCCACCGCGGCCGCGGTTTCGGCGAGCTGGCGGTAGCTGACAGGCATTTCGCCGTCTTCGCCGAGCACGACGATCTGGGTCTGATCCGGGTGGATTTGCAGATGCCAGTCCAGCACGTCGAGCAGCGTCGTGGCCGCAGCCGGCTCGCCGGCAGGCGTGCGGCCGCAGGGGGCGCGGGGTTGCGCCTGCGCGATGACCGGCGCCGCCGCAGCCGGTCCCGCGGCCTCGGCCGCGACCGCCGCACCGCGGCGCGCCAGTCCGCGCTGCACGGCCTGCCACACATCGGCCACCGTCTCGGCGCGCTGCAGCGTTTCGGCCGGCAGGTCGACACCGAAGGCGCGCTCGGCGCGCAGCAGCAGTTCCATGCGCGACAGGCTGTCGAAGCCGAGGTCCTGGTCCAGCACGCTGGACAGCAGGACCGGGGGCAGGTCGGCGGCGCCAGGGTGCAGGTCGCGCAAGGTGGCCTCGGCGACCGCCAGCAGTGCCGCGGTTGTCGGAGCTTGCGGCCCGGGCGGCTGCGCGGGCGCTTCGATGGTGGCCGGGTCCGGCATGGACACTTGCGCTGTTTGCCCCATGAGACCGCCGGGGTGCATCCAGGCGGCCTCGGGACTGCATCATGCCGGTCCGCGGCCCGGAATGGGTGGCCGCAGGAACGCTGTCTTGACGCGCATCAAGGGGGCGGCGGCCCCGGGCAGGCCCGCTCTGCGCGGCGCCGCCGTCTCAATAGGGCCCGCTCTCGAGCCAGCGCTGGAGCTGCGGCAGGCGGGTGATGTCCCGGAAGCGTTCGCCCTCGACGATGAAGAGCGGCGATGCGAAGACGCCGCGCACTTCGGCCCGTTCGATTTCTGCCTTCAGGCGCTGCCGAGACGCGCCGTCATGGATGGCGGCCTGGAACTCGCCGGCATCGATGCCGAGGGCGCTGGCCAGGTCCAGAAGTACCTCGATGCTGGCGATGTTGCGATCGTCCACGAAGTAGGCGCGGAAGACGGATGGCGCCCACGTTCGCGCCAGTTCGAGGTTGTGGTCGGCCAGCCAGTGGAAGGCCGCCGTGCGCACGGCATCGCGCTGCACATCGTCGCTGCGCATCACGCCAGCCGGGCCGCCAGCGCCGCTGGAAACCACGGGATGCCGGGACCACGCCGCAGCGACTCACCGCGGGCGCAATTGCTCCGGCCGCACGCGCGACGCCAGCCACTGCTCGGCCGCGTCGGCGTCCACCGACCGGTCGCTGGCGTCGACGAGCGGCTGCTCGAAGTCGTTCCAGCCGCGCACGCCGGTCTTCAGCGACACCACGTCGGCAAAACCCATCTGCTGCATGACATCGGCCGCCAGCACCGAACGCAGCCCAGAGCGGCAGACCACGACGACGGGCCGTTCGCGCGCCGCCGCCAACTCGGGCAGGGTCTCGTCGTAACCCCAGTCGCAGGCCGATTCCAGCACGCCGCGCGGCACGTTCACCGCGCCGGCGATCCGCGCCTGCACGAATTCGGCCGGTTCGCGAATGTCCAGCACCAGCGGCGGCGCGGCCTGCGCCAGGCGTTCGGCCAGGTCCCAGGGCATGATCTCGCGCACGCGCTGCAGCGCGTCGGCAACGAGGTCGGCGTAGCGTTTCACGGGGTGTCGATTTGGTTTGCGCGCGACGTGCCGACTACAGCGGCTTGGGCAGCGGCCGCGGCTGGCCCTGGCCGTCGATGGCCACGTAGGTGAGGTCGGCTTCCGTCACCTTCACCACGTGCAGGTTGGCCGGATTGCGTTCGGCATACACGTCCACGTGCACGCGGATCGAGGTGTTGCCGATGCGCGTGATGCGGGCGTAGAAGCTCAGCAGGTCGCCCAGGCTCACCGGCTGCTTGAAGATGAACTGGTTCACCGCCACGGTGGCGATGCGGCCCTTGGCCATGCGGCTCGGGAGCACGGCGCCGGCCAGGTCCACCTGGGCCATGATCCAGCCGCCGAAGATGTCGCCGTTGGCATTCACGTCGGCCGGCAGCGGCATCACGCGCAGCACCAGTTCACGGTCGGCGGGCAGGCTGAGCGGGGCCATGCGGGGGGCGGGGTCCGCAGCCGGGGTGGCGGGGTCGGTCGTCATGGTGGGCTCTCGTAGGCGTGCAGGGCGGCACGGGGCGCGCCCCTCTGGCCGCCACTGTAGCCGGTCGGCATCGCCCTGCCCGCCGGCATCCGCCCGACGACCGCGACCGCGACCGGGCACCGCGAATGATGCCGCCGCCGGCCAAGGCGAATGGCTTGAACGAGTGGCCGCCGCGCCAGCTCGAGTCGCACATCGGATTCAAGCTGTTCGGGCGCTCGGACTTCTCGCTCACCGCGCCGCGCCGGTGCGCGCTTGCGCGTGGCGATCACGCCCACCTTCTGCCGCCAGTTCGTGATGCCGCGGCTGGAGACGTTCAGGACCGCGTATCCCGACATCGATCTCGTCCTGCAGGTGTCGATCCCGCTGCTGGACGTGACCGCCGAGGCGTGCGACCTGGAGGTGCGCTTCGGCACCGGCGGCACTACCGATGTCGAGCACCGGCTGATGCTGGAAGATGCCGTGACGCCGATGTGCAGCCCGGCGCGCTGGACCGCCGGGAGTGCGCCGCGTCCTGCGACTGGTTGCAGCAGTCGCTGCCGTAGGCGCGAGCACCGCGCGCCAGGGCAATGACGAGGTTCAAACGAAGCGCGCTCGACAGGCGCGCAAGGAATTCTCAAGCCGCCACAATGCGTGGCCGCCTACAGTCGCGGCACGCGTTGAAGATCGGCCGCCACCGTGGCACAGGTGATTCGGCCGGTCCCTTTCGTCCTTTAACGATGCAACTTTCGGAGACCTCACGATGAAAAGCGTTTCCAAGCCCCTGGCCCTTGCTGCCGCGCTGGCCTTCGTTGCCGCACCTGCCGCGGCGTAGGAAACCGTGCGCTGGGGCATTCCCATGGCCTTCGGTTCCAACCTCACCGCGCCGGGTGACACCATGCCCTGGGTTTCGGAGCCGCTGATGAACGTCTCGGGCGGCAGCGTCAACCTGCAGGTCTTCGAGCCCGGCAGGCTGGTGCCCGCACTCGGCATCTTCGACGCCGTCGCGTCGGGCAAGGTCGAGACCGGCTGCAGCTTGATGGGCTACGAGCTCTGCAAGGTGCCGGCGTCGGTGATCTTCGGTGCGCTGCCCATCGGCATGGAGTCGCCGCAGTTCGGCGCGTGGATGTGCGTTGGCGGCGGCGACAAGCTGCTCAAGGAAGCCTTCAAGCCGCACAACGTCTACCCGACCTTCTGCGGCTCCATCAGCCCCGAGGCAGCCGGCTGCAGCCCGTGCTGGCGGTCACGTCACGCTGTTCCGCGCGGCGAACAGGTCGGCAGGCGTCTTCGCGCCGCTGGCGCCGCCGCTGCTGCGCATCCACTGCAATCTCAAGGCGGCCTTCGATCCCGCCGGTGTGTTCAATCCCGGCCGGCTCGTGGCCGACCTGTGAAGACCGCGTCATGCAAACCAACCTGAGCCCCGAATTCAAGGGCACGCGCGACGGCGAAGCAGCCGAGGCCATCCTGCGCAAGTGCGTGCACTGCGGCTTCTGCACCGCCACCTGTCCCACCTACCAGCTGCTGGGCGACGAGCTCGACGGCCCGCGCGGGCGCATCTACCTGATGAAGCAGGTGCTGGAAGGCGGCGAGGTCACGCGCAGCACCCAGTTGCACCTGGACCGTTGCCTCACCTGCAGGAATTGTGAGACCACCTGCCCCAGCGGCGTGGACTACGGTCACCTGGTGGATATCGGCCGCAAGATCGTCGAGGAACGCGTGCCGCGGCCTGCCGGCGAGAAGGCGGTGCGCTGGCTGCTCAAGGAAGGGCTGACCTCACCGCTGTTCGCGCCGGCCATGAAGATGGGCCAACTGGTGCGCCCGCTGCTGCCGGCGGCGCTGAAGAGCAAGGTGCCCGCGCCGTCGGCGCCGCGCGCCGGGGTCTGGCCGCAGCGCCAGCACGCGCGCAAGGTGCTCCTGCTGGCCGGCTGCGTGCAGCCGGCGATGATGCCCAATGTCAACAGCGCCACCGCGCGCGTGCTCGACGCCGCCGGCATCCAGACCCTCGTCGCCGCCAAGGCCGGATGCTGCGGCGCGCTGCGCACGCACCTGAACGACCATGAAGGCGGCCTGGCCGACATGCGCCGCAACATCGACGCCTGGTGGCCCTTCGTCGAGCGTGGCGAGGTCGAGGCCATCGTGATGAACGCCTCGGGCTGCGGCGTGGCGGTGAAGGAATACGGCCACGCGCTGGCCCACGACCCCGACTACGCCGACAAGGCCGCGCGCATCGGCGCGCTCACGCGCGACCTCAGCGAACTGCTGCCCGACATGGTGCCCGCGCTGCAGGCGCAGGTGCGGCATGTCGGCGGGGCGGGCCACGCCCGGCGCCTGGCCTTTCATCCGCCCTGCACGCTGCAGCACGGGCAGCAACTGCGCGGCGGGGTCGAGACGCACCTGCGTGCACTGGGCTTCGAAGTCAGCCTGGCCGGCAGCGAAAGCCACATGTGCTGCGGCTCGGCGGGCACCTATTCGGTGTTGCAGCCGACCTTGGCCTACCAGTTGCGCGACCGCAAGATCGGCCACCTGTCGGCCTTGGAGCCGCAGGCCATCGTCTCGGCCAACATCGGCTGCATCCAGCACCTGCAAAGCGGCACCGACACGCCCGTGAAGCACTGGGTGGAGGTGCTCGACGACGCGCTGGCTGCGGCGGCCTGAACGCTGTTGCGCCACGCCGACCCGCGGCGACAATTCGCTGCATGTCCAGGTCCGACGTCTCCTCCGCCTCCGTTGAAGCTCGCGCCGGCTGCCTGATGCGCGCGACGGTGGCCCCGGGCCCCATCGGCCGGCGCCAGCGGGTGCCGCGCAAACCTGCCTGAAGCCCATGCGCTCCCCCACCACCGCCTTGCCCCCCGCCCAGCCGTCCGCGCTCGGCGAGACCCGCTCCGACTGGGCCACGCTGCGCAAGCTGTTTCCCTACCTGTGGCGCTACCGCTGGCGCGTGGCCGTGGCCTTGGGCTTCATGGTGGCGGCCAAGCTGGCCAACGTGGGCGTGCCGCTGCTGCTGAAGGAACTGGTGGACGGCTTGTCGATCCGGCCCGGCGACGTCGCGGCGCTGCTCGTCGTGCCGGTGGGGCTGCTGCTGGCCTACGGCGGGCTGCGGTTGTCGACGACGCTGTTCACCGAACTGCGCGAGCTCATCTTCGCCAAGGCCACCGAGGGCGCGGCGCGCAGCATCTCGCTGCAGGTCTTCCGCCACCTGCATGCGCTGTCGCTGCGCTTCCACCTGGAACGTCAGACCGGCGGCATGACGCGCGACATCGAACGCGGCACGCGCGCCGTGCATTCGCTGATTTCCTATTCGCTGTACAGCATCCTGCCCACGCTGATCGAGGTGACGCTGGTGCTCGGCATCCTGGGCACGAAATTCGACATCGGCTTCGTCTGGATCACGCTGGCCGCCCTGGTGCTGTACGTGGCCTTCACCATCACCGTGACCGAATGGCGCACCAAATTCCGCCGCCAGATGAACGAATTCGACTCGGTGGCGCACAGCAAGGCCATCGACGCGCTGCTCAATTACGAGACGGTGAAATATTTCAACAACGAGGACTTCGAGACACGGCGCTACGACCAGAGCCTGGAGCAGCTGCGCCGCGCCGCGCTGAAGAGCCAGAGCACGCTGAGCATGCTCAACAGCGGGCAGCAGCTCATCATCGCCATCGCGCTGGTGGCCATGCTGTGGCGCGCCACGCAGGGCGTGGTGGCCGGCAGCATGACGCTGGGTGACCTGGTGATGGTCAACGCCTTCATGATCCAGCTCTATATCCCGCTCGGTTTCCTGGGCGTGCTGTACCGCGAGATCAAGCAGAGCCTGACCGACCTGGACAAGATGTTCCTGCTGCTGGCGCGCCACCGCGAGGTGGACGACCCGCCCGGCGCAGCAGGGCTGCGCGTGACCGCAGGCGCGGTGCGCTTCGACCGCGTGTCCTTCGCCTACGACGCCGAGCGGCCGATCCTGCACGACCTCAGCTTCGAGATCCCGGCCGGCCAGACGGTGGCCGTGGTCGGGCCCTCGGGCGCGGGCAAGTCGACGCTGGCGCGGCTGCTCTACCGCTTCTACGACGTGACGGGTGGCGCCGTCACCATCGACGGGCAGGACATCCGCCAGGTCACTCAGGCCAGCCTGCGGCGCGCCATCGGCATCGTGCCGCAGGACACGGTGCTGTTCAACGACACGGTGGAATACAACATC
This sequence comes from Rubrivivax sp., assembly GCA_034522875.1. Taxonomy (GTDB): domain Bacteria; phylum Pseudomonadota; class Gammaproteobacteria; order Burkholderiales; family Burkholderiaceae_C; genus Rubrivivax. The sequence continues at coordinate 53,701 of JAXHKY010000005.1, forward strand.
GCCTACGGCCGCCCCGGCGCCAGCCGCGCCGAGGTGGAGGCGGTGGCGAAGGCGGCGCACATCCACGACTTCATCGCCGCCACGCCCAAGGGTTACGACACCATGGTGGGCGAACGTGGGCTGAAGCTCAGCGGCGGCGAGAAGCAGCGCGTGGCCATTGCACGCACGCTGCTGAAGAACCCGCCGATCCTGATCTTCGACGAGGCCACCTCGGCGCTGGACTCGGCCAACGAACGCGCCATCCAGGCCGAACTGCGCGCGGTATCGAGGGGCAAGACGGCGCTGGTGATTGCGCACCGGCTGAGCACGGTGGTCGACGCGCACGAGATCGTGGTGCTGGAGGCCGGGCGCATCGCGGAACGCGGGCCGCATGCCGAACTGCTGGCGCGCGGCGGGCGCTATGCGCAGATGTGGCGGCTGCAGCAGAGCGGGGAAGCGGGCGGCCACGGCGACTGACGGGCGGAGGCAGCCCACGGGCCCCATCCGCAGGGACGGCTCGTCAAGGCGTCTGGCCGGCACTCGGGGGGGTCGGGGGGCCTTGCGCAGTCCCTGCTTGCGCTGGGGATCACGCCGTCAAGGACAGCAATGCTGCCTGTGCGGACGTTCGACTTGATCGAGTGAAGGTCGGCGGTTATCAGCCGACGTTCGCGACGGGCAGCTTTGAGGTCAATCGCTTCCTGGCCACGATCCGTTCGGCCCGATCGGACCATGCAACTCACTCGACCTTCACGTCCAAAACGAATGGCTCCAGCCAACCCGACCGGGCCACATGGGCGAAGGACCTTCCCCACAAGGACGCGGCGCTGCCGGTGGCGACGGCATGAATGCCTCTGCCCGATCCTGCGGAGCCGGTGACTTTGCCTTCATGCGCCGCACACGCTCAGGTTGACGCCGGCCTCGGCCAGCAGGGCTGGAAACGGCGGCGGCGGCGGCTGGTCGGTGAACAGCGTGTCCACCTGGTCCAGGCGCGCCAGCTCGACCATCGCCGGGCGGTTGAACTTGCTGTGGTCGGCCACCAGCCAGATTTCGCGCGAGTGCGCGATGATGGCCTGCGCCACCTTGACCTCGCGGTAGTCGAAGTCACGCAGCGTGCCGTCGGACTCGATGGCCGAAATGCCGATCAGCCCGATGTCGACCTTGAACTGCTCGATGAAGTCCACCGTGACCTCGCCGACGATGCCGCGGTCGCGCGAGCGCACCACGCCGCCGGCGACGATGACCTCGCAATGCGGGTTGTCCGACAGGATGGCCGCCACGTTGAGGTTGTTGGTGATGACGCGCAGTCCGCGGTGACCGAGCAGCTCACGCGCCACCGCCTCGGTGGTGGTGCCGATGTTCAGGATCAGCGAACAGCCGTTGGGCACGGCCTGCGCGACGCCGCGGGCGATGCGGCGTTTGGCCGCCTCGTTGAGCTGTTCGCGTTGGCGGTAGGCGATGTTCTCGGTGGTCGAGCCCGGCACCCGCACGCCACCGTGAAAGCGTGTCACCAGCCCGGCCTCGGCCAGCAGCCGCACGTCGCGGCGCACCGTCTGCAGCGTGACGCCGAAGCGCTCGGCCAGCGCTTCCACCGTGACCGTGCGCAGACGCTGCACCTCGTGGACCAGCTCAAGCTGGCGCGGGCTGGGGTTCATGTCATGCGAATCTAAACGGTCGCATACGAACCATACAGAGGGTAAATACTGAACACAAACGAACGTCAAACGAACAAAATAGAACACTGAGGACTTTTAACGTGACCGACGCCGTTGCCGGGCACCCGTTGTCGCGCTGGCACCGGCCTTCCGTCCCCCGCCCCGTGAGCACCCATACCGACACCACGCGATACGAAGCCCCGGGCGCCGCGCCCGCCGCCCCGCCATCGTCGTGCGACGTCCTCGTCGTCGGTGGCGGCATCAACGGCGCAGGTATCGCGCGCGACCTCGCCGGCCGCGGCCAGAACGTGGTGCTGTGCGAGCGCGACGACCTCGCCTCGCACACCTCGGGCGCGTCGACCAAGCTCATCCACGGCGGCCTGCGCTATCTGGAGTACTACGAGTTCGGCATGGTGCGCAAGTCGCTGGCCGAGCGCGAACTGCTGCTGCGCAGCGCACCGCACATCATGTGGCCGATGCGCTTCGTGATGCCGCACAACCCGACCATGCGGCCGGCCTGGATGATCCGCGCGGGCCTGTTCCTGTACGACCACCTGGCCCGGCGCGAGGTGCTGCCCGGATCGTGTGCCATGGACCTGCGCGGCAACGCCATCGGTGCGCCGTTGAAAACGCACTTCACCAAGGGCTTCGCCTACTCCGATGGCTGGGTCGACGACGCGCGGCTGGTGGTGCTGAACGCGGTGGACGCGGCCGAGCACGGGGCCACGGTGCTGACGCGTTGCACCTGCATCGACGCCGTGCGCGACACCCGGCAATGGCGCGTGACGCTGCGGGGCGAAGACGGCAGCACCCACTCGCTGAGCGCGCGCGCGCTGGTCAACGCCGCCGGGCCCTGGGCAGCGCAGTTCCTGTCCGACCATGCCCATGTGCCGCAGCACAAGTCGCTGCGCCTGGTCAAGGGCAGCCACATCGTGGTGCGCAAGATCTTCGACCACGACCACGCCTACATCTTCCAGAACCCCGACAAGCGCATCATCTTCGGCATCCCCTTCCAGGGCGAATTCACGCTCATCGGCACCACCGACGTCGAACACCGCGGCCCGATCGGCCAGGCGCGCATCGACGACGCCGAGATCGCCTACCTGTGCGAACAGGCCAGCCGCTATTTCGAGCGCCCGGTGGTGCCGGCCGACGTGGTCTGGTCGTACTCCGGGGTGCGGCCCTTGCTGGACGACGGTTCGGGCGACGCGTCGGCGGTCACGCGCGACTACTTCCTCGACCTGGACACGAAGCAGGCACCGTTGCTCACTGTGTGGGGCGGCAAGCTCACCGCCTTTCGCAAGCTGGCCGAAGAGGCGGTGGACCTGCTCGCCGGGCCCATCGGCCTGCATCGCGCGGCCTGGACCGAACGGGCCTTCCTGCCCGGCGGCGACCTCAAGGCCTGGATCGGCGCGGCGCAGCGCCCCGACACCGATTTCGAGCGCTTCGTGCAGGCACTGGCGGCCCGCTTTCCCCAGCTGGCGCCGGCCCTGCTGCGGCGCCTGGCGCGCGGCTACGGTGCGCGGGTGGAGATGGTGCTCGGCAGTGGCGAGTTGGGTTTGGAAGTGGCGCCCGGTCTGTTCGAGGCCGAACTGCACTACCTGCACCAGTACGAATGGGCGGGCTGTGCCGACGACGTGCTCTGGCGCCGCACCAAGCTGGGCCTCTTCCTCGACGCCGGCCAGCGTGAAGCGGTGGCGGCCTGGTGCAGCGCGCACTGGGGCGAGTCGGGCGAGTCGGGCGAGCCGGGCGCGCTGGGCGGGCTGGGCCCAGAAGGGGCAGCCGCCAGCGGCAAGGAGGCCGCATGGAGCTAGTGCTCAGGCGCATTGAGCAACGCGTCGGCGCCAGCCCTCACCTCTACCCGCTGGACCTGACCCTGGTGCCACGGGCCGTGACGGTGCTGCTGGGCGCCACCCAGGCCGGCAAGACGACGCTGATGCGCGTGATGGCCGGGCTGGACGCGCCCAGCGCCGGCCAGGTGCTGGCCGACGGCGCCGACGTCACCGGCGTGCCGGTGCGCCAGCGCAACGTGGCCATGGTCTACCAGCAGTTCATCAATTACCCTTCGATGACGGTGGCCGACAACATCGCCTCTCCGCTCAAGCTTCAGGGCCGGCTGGATCGTGCCGCGGTGGCCGCGCGGGTGGAAGAACTGGCCGCACGGCTGCACATCCAGCCTTTCCTGCCGCGGCTGCCGTCCGAGCTCTCGGGCGGCCAGCAGCAGCGGGTGGCGCTGGCGCGGGCGCTGGCCAAGGGCGCGCCGCTGATGCTGCTGGACGAGCCGCTGGTGAACCTGGACTACAAGCTGCGCGAAGAACTGCGCGAGGAGCTGTCCGACCTGTTCGCCGCCGGCGAGTCGACCGTGGTCTACGCCACCACCGAACCCACCGAGGCGCTGCTGCTGGGCGGCTATACCGCGGTCATGGACGCCGGCGAACTGTTGCAGTACGGCCCCACGGCCGAGGTCTTCCACCGGCCGCAGTCGATGCGCGTGGCACGCGCCTTCAGCGATCCGCCGATGAACCTGGTGCCGGCCCAGGCCGCGGCCGACGGCATATCGCTGCCGGCCGGCCTGAAGCTGGTGTTGCCACTGCCGCTGCCGTTGCCAGACCGGCCCGCCGCCACAACGGCCCTGACGGCCCTGACGGCCCTGACGGTCGGCATCCGCGCCAGCGCGCTGCGCGTGCAGGCGCGCCCCGGCGACCTGGCGCTGCCCGGCGTGGTGGAGCTGGCCGAGATCTCGGGCTCGGACACCTTCGTGCACGTCGACACCGCCATCGGCGCCCTGGTGGCGCAGTTGGCCGGGGTGCACGTCTTCGAGCTGGGCCACTCGATCACCCTGCACCTGAGTCCCGCCCAGGTGCATGTCTTCGACGCGCGGGGCGACTTGCTGCGGGCGCCCGATGCCCGGGCGGGGGGCGCTTGACATGGCCCGCATCGAGCTCGACCTGGCGCATGCCTACCGCCCCAACCCGCAGCGCGACGAGGACTACGCGCTGCTGCCGCTGAAGATGGTCTTCGAGGACGGCGGCGCCTATGCGCTGCTGGGCCCCTCGGGCTGTGGCAAGACGACGCTGCTGAACATCGTCTCGGGCCTGGTCACGCCTTCGCAGGGCAGCGTGGGCTACGACGGCGGCGACGTCACGCGCCTGAGCCCGCAGCAGCGCAATATCGCGCAGGTGTTCCAGTTCCCGGTCATCTACGACACCATGACGGTGGCGCAGAACCTGGCCTTTCCGCTGCGCAACCGCGGCGTACCCGAAGCTCGCATCAAGCAGCGCGTGGGTCAGATCGCCGAGATGCTGGACATGAGTGCGCAGCTGGACCAGCGCGCTGCCGGACTGGCGGCCGACGCCAAGCAGAAGATCAGCCTCGGCCGTGGCCTGGTGCGCGAGGACGTCTCGGCGGTGCTCTTCGACGAGCCGCTGACCGTGATCGACCCGCACCTGAAGTGGCAGCTGCGGCGCAAGCTCAAGCAGATCCACCGTGAGCTGAAGCTGACGCTCATCTACGTCACCCACGACCAGGTCGAGGCGCTGACCTTTGCCGAGCAGGTGGTGGTGATGACACGCGGCCGCGCGGTGCAGGTGGGCAGCGCGAGCGAGCTCTTCGAGCGCCCGCGCCACACCTTCGTGGGCCACTTCATCGGCTCGCCGGGCATGAACTTCCTGCCCGCGCGCGGCGTCGGCAGCGGCATCGAGGTGGCGCGGCACACGCTGCCGGCGGCCAGCGCCGCGCTGGCAACGCTGGACGCCTTCACGCTGGGCGTGCGGCCCGAGTACGTGCGCCTGGTGGCCGCCGGCAGCGCCGGTGCACTGCCGGCGGTGGTGACGCAGGCGCTGGACATCGGCACCTACTGGCTGGTGACGGCACGGGTGGGCGCGGGCGAGGGCGCTGCACTGCTGCGCGCGCGACTGAGCCCCGACCAGGCCATCCCGCAGGTCGGCGACGCCGTCTGGCTGGGCGTGGTCGGCGAACACACCTGCTACTACCGCGACGAGCGACTGATCGAAGGGCTGATCGAATGAAGCCGATCAACCAGAAGGCCTGGCTGCTGATCCTGCCGGTCATCATCTGCGTGGCCTTCTCGGCCATCGTGCCGCTGATGACGGTGGTCAACTATTCCGTGCAGGACATCATCAGCCCCGAGCGGCGCGTGTTCGTCGGCACGGAGTGGTTCAAGGCCGTGATGCGCGACGAGGAACTGCACGGCGCACTCGTGCGCCAGCTGGTGTTCTCGCTCAGCGTGCTGGTGGTGGAGATCCCGCTGGGCATCGCGCTGGCGCTGTCGATGCCGGCCAAGGGCTGGCAGGCCTCGGCGGTGCTGGTGACGGTGGCCATCTCGCTGCTGATTCCATGGAACGTGGTGGGCACCATCTGGCAGATCTACGGCCGCACCGACATCGGCCTGCTGGGCGCCACGCTGGCGGCGCTGGGCATCGACTACAGCTACACCGGCAATGCCACCGACGCCTGGTTGACCGTGCTGGTGATGGACGTCTGGCACTGGACGCCGCTGGTGGCGCTGCTGTGCTACGCCGGCCTGCGCGCCATCCCCGACGCCTACTACCAGGCCGCACGCATCGACGGCGCCAGCAAGTTCGCGGTCTTCCGCTACATCCAGCTGCCCAAGCTGCGCGGCGTGCTGATGATCGCCGTGCTGCTGCGCTTCATGGACAGCTTCATGATCTATACCGAGCCCTTCGTGCTCACCGGCGGCGGGCCAGGCAATGCCACCACCTTCCTCAGCCAGTACCTCACTCAGAAGGCGGTGGGCCAGTTCGACCTGGGGCCGGCGGCGGCCTTCTCGCTGATCTACTTCCTGATCATCCTGCTGCTGTGCTTCATCCTCTATAACTGGATGCAGCGCGTGGGCACGGCCGAGCAGGCGGGGGGCGGACATGGATAAGCGTTTCAAGAAGCGCGTGTTCTTTCTTGCGCTGTACCTCGTATTCGCCATCCTGCCGGTTTACTGGATGGTCAACATGTCGTTCAAGACGAACGAGGAGATCCTGTCCACCTTCAGTCTGTGGCCGCGCGAGTTCACGCTGGAGCACTACAAGACGATCTTCACCGACGTGTCCTGGTATTCGGGCTACATCAACTCGATGATCTACGTGGCCATCAACACGGTGATCTCGCTGGCGGTGGCGCTGCCAGCGGCCTACGCCTTCAGCCGCTACAGCTTCCTCGGCGACAAGCATGTCTTCTTCTGGCTGCTGACCAACCGCATGACGCCGCCGGCGGTCTTCCTGCTGCCCTTCTTCCAGCTCTACACCACGCTGGGCCTGATGGACACCCACATCGCGGTGGCGATGGCGCACCTGGTGTTCAACGTGCCGCTGGCGGTGTGGATCCTGGAAGGCTTCATGAGCGGCGTGCCGCGCGAGATCGACGAGACGGCCTACATCGACGGCTACTCCTTCCCCCGCTTCTTCCTCACCATCTTCATCCCGCTCATCAAGGCCGGCGTCGGCGTGGCGGCCTTCTTCTGCTTCATGTTCAGCTGGGTCGAACTGCTGATGGCGCGCACGCTCACCAGCGTCAATGCCAAGCCCATCGTGGCCACGATGACGCGTACCGTGTCGGCCAGCGGCATGGACTGGGGCGTGCTGGCCGCCGCCGGCGTGCTGACCATCGTGCCCGGCGCCATCGTGATCTGGTTCGTGCGCAACTACATCGCCAAGGGCTTCGCGATGGGGAGGGTCTGATGTTCGAGTGGATGGCGTGGACGCTGCCGGTGGCGGTGTTCTTCACCTGCATCGTGCTGATGCTCGCCGGCATGACGGTGTGGGAGATCAAGTCGCCCACGGTGCTGCGCAAGGGCTGGCTGCCCATGGCCACGACGCGGGGCGACCGGCTCTTCGTCGGCCTGTTGTGCGCGGCCTATGTCAATCTGGCCTTCGTGGCCGTCAGCGAACGCATGATCGAATGGTTCGGGCTGGAGCAGGAGCCTTCGATCTGGTTCAGTTTCGTGGCCTCGATGGCCTTGCTGGGCTTGATCATGCGCCGCGGCTGACCCTGGCAAATGTTGAAACGCGCACCGGTGGCAGCTTCCCGGCCGGTGTTGCCCGACTCCAACGGGAAGCGTCAAAGAGGAGATCCGAAATGAAGATGCGCTTGAATGCCGTGGCCTTTGCCGCTGCCGCTCTGGCCCTGGGCCAGAGCGCATGGGCCGGCGAGGCCGAGGCGAAGAAGTGGATAGACAACGAATTCCAGCCGTCCACGCTGAGCAAGGACCAGCAGATGGCCGAGATGAAATGGTTCATCGAAGCCGCCAAGAAGTTGCAGGCCAAGGGCGTGAAGGAGATCTCGGTGGTTTCCGAGACCATCACGACGCACGAATACGAGAGCAAGACGCTGGCCAAGGCCTTCGAGGAGATCACCGGCATCAAAGTCAAGCACGACCTGATCCAGGAAGGCGACGTGGTCGAGAAGCTGCAGACCAGCATGCAGTCGGGCAAGAGCATCTACGACGGCTGGATCAGCGACTCCGACCTGATCGGTACCCACTACCGCTACGGCAAGATCATGAGCCTGACCGACTACATGGCAGGCAAGGGCAAGGAGTACACCAACCCCGGGCTGGACATCAAGGACTTCATCGGCACCAGCTTCACCACCGCGCCCGACAAGAAGCTGTACCAGCTGCCCGACCAGCAGTTCGCCAACCTGTACTGGTTCCGCGCCGACCTCTTCGCCCGGCAGGACCTGAAGGACAAGTTCAAGGCCAAGTACGGCTACGACCTCGGCGTGCCGCTGAACTGGAGCGCCTACGAGGACATCGCCGAGTTCTTCAGCAACGACGTGAAGACCATCGACGGCAAGCCCATCTACGGCCACATGGACTACGGCAAGAAGGACCCGAGCCTGGGCTGGCGTTTCACCGACGCCTGGCTGTCCATGGCCGGCACCGCCGACATCGGCATCCCCAACGGCAAGCCGGTCGACGAGTGGGGCATCCGCGCCAGCGCCGACGGCTGCACGCCGCTGGGCGCCAGCGTCTCGCGCGGCGGCGCCACCAACTCGCCGGCCGCGGTGTACGCGCTGACCAAGTATGTCGACTGGATGAAGAAGTACGCGCCCAAGGACGCCACCGGCATGACCTTCGGCGAGGCCGGCCCGGTGCCTGCGCAAGGCCAGATCGCGCAGCAGATCTTCTGGTACACGGCCTTCACCGCCGACATGACCAAGGCCGGGCTGCCGGTGGTCAACGCCGACGGCACACCGAAGTGGCGCATGGCGCCCGGCCCCAACGGCCCTTACTGGAAGCAGGGCATGCAGAACGGTTACCAGGACGTGGGCAGCTGGACCTTCTTCGACAAGCACGACGAGAACAAGAAGGCAGCGGCCTGGCTGTACGCGCAGTTCGTCACCGCCAAGACGACGAGCCTGAAGAAGACCATCGTTGGCCTGACGCCGATCCGCGAAAGCGACATCCAGAGCAAGGCCATGACCGACCTGGCGCCCAAGCTCGGTGGCCTGGTGGAGTTCTATCGCAGCCCGGCGCGCGTGGCCTGGACGCCTACCGGCACCAACGTGCCCGACTACCCCAAGCTGGCACAGCTGTGGTGGAAGAACGTGGCCGTGGCGGTGACGGGCGAGAAGACCCCGCAGGCCGCGATGGACACCCTGGCCGAGGAGATGGACCAGGTCATGGCCCGTCTTGAACGTGCGGGCATGGCGCGCTGCGCGCCCAAGCTGAACAAGAAGGAAGACCCTTCCAAGTACCTCAGCGACAAGGGTGCGCCGTGGGCCAAGCTGGCCAACGAGAAGCCCAAGGGCGAAACCATCGCCTACGACACCCTGCTCAACGCCTGGAAGGCGGGCAAGGTGCGCTGAGCCGAGCGCAAACGGCCTGCGGCGACCTTTCGCCGTGGCCGCCCGAGTGGCCCCCAACGACGCCGTCGTGGGGGCCACTTCTTCTTGGATCGGCGCCCGCCGCATGGCTGCGGCCCGGCTTTGCGGCACGGCCACAGGCCCAGAGATGCGAGCCATCAGGCGACGTGGCGGAGGCCGTCAACGATGTCGATGCGGTACATCTTCCAGCTGGGCCAGGTCGCGGCCACCACGCCCACCAAGGCCGCGACCGCCATCTGCAGCACCATCGTCAAGACGACCCGACTAGCGGCTGTGTACCGGGGACAGCTCGGAACTCGATCGACTTCACAAGCCCCCCCCTGCGTGTGTATCATACAAATAAGCAGCGCTGACCTGATACGTGAGCTCAACAAGGCAGGTTGGCGACTTGCTCGGGTCAACGGATCTCATCATGTCTTCACGCACCCGCGGCGCACAGGCATCGTGGTGGTACCTCACCCCAAGAAGGATCTGGGGACGGGGTTGGTGAAGGCCATACGGCAACAGGCCGGGATTTGAGAAGAGGCTGCAACATGCGTTACCCCGTCGTGATCGAGCCTGGCACCGAGACCGAAGCTTTCGGCGTCGTTGTTCCCGACCTGCCTGGGTGCTTCTCGGCCGGTGACACGATGGAAGAGGCCATGGCCAAGACCGAAGAGGCGATCGCTGCATGGATCGAAACGGCCCTTGATTCGGGGCAGGACATTCCTCAGCCGTCCAGCATCGACGCTTTGCGAAAGAAGCACAGGGAATGGAAGGCGTGGGTCTGGGCCGTCGTCAAGGTAGACCCCGCGGTGCTTGATGACACACTGGAGCGAGTCAACATCAGTCTGCCGCGTCGTGTGCTGCACCGACTCGACGCATTGGCGCGTGCCGCGGGCGAGACCCGCTCGGGGTTTATCGCCCGCATGGCCCTGGAAGGCCACCAGACCAACCCCTGAACGCCATCGACTCCCTTCGGCGCCCGCTTTGCGGCCCTCGATCTGGGCTGCCGAATGCTCGCTCCGGGTCGGCCGCTGCCGACTGCGGACGTCGGCTGTCTGGTCGCCCAACTTGGGCGTCAGCTCTCCGGCGGTGAGATCGCGGGCCCGACCGGCGCTGGCCGACCCACTGCAGACGTAGCGCCCGAGGATCTGATTGCCACCAAGCAGACTCTGGTGTGCCGCTCCGTGAACGCCTTCGGCGACGTCACGGGGCTTTGGCCTGGTCAGGTCCCTGCGGAAAGACCCCGCAGCGCGACGCTATGTCCGATTCGCCACATCGGCTTGCACGGTCAGCAGGACACGCCCCCCAGCACCTTGCTCCACCTGTTCGTGGGCCAGCGCAATGTCCTGGAGCGGCAGCCGCGTTGCAATGGCCGCGCGCAAGCTGCCTTCGAGCAACGCGGACGTCAGCTCGCGCGCCGCCTCGGCCTTCACCGCCGGCGGGAAGTCGTCGCTTCCCAGCAAGCGCAGCGAGACGTCGGTGAAGGCCAGCTTCCAGTAGGGCATGTCGGGGCGGTTGGCAGACGAGTAGTAGGCGCTGATGACGCCGCCAGGCGCCATCACCTCGGCGTTGATGTCGATGTGCGCGGCGAAGTCCACTTCGGCGACGCGATGCACGCCCTCGGGGGCCGCCTGACGAATGCGCTCGACGATCGCCGGGTCGTCGGCGAGCCAGGCCTCGGCCGCGCCCATCGCAAGCACCGACGGCAGCTGCTCCGCGCGGCGCACCACAGCGAACACGCGCGCGCCGGCGCGGTGCGCCATCTGCAGGGCCACCGCACCGACGCCCGACGCCGCGCCCCACACCAGCACGTCGAGCCCGGCCACCGGGCCGGCGGCGAACACCGCGCGGTGGCCGGTGATGCCGGCGATGCCCAGGCACGCGGCCTGTTCGAGCAACCCGGGTTGCGAACGCGAACCTTCGGGCAAGGGCACCGCCAGCGCGGCCGGCACGACCACGTGCTCGGCCGCCGTCCCGAAGGCACGGTAGGACTGGGCGCCGTAGCACCAGACCGCCTCGCCGACCCGCGCGTTCGGCACGCCCGCACCCACCGCGTCGATGACGCCGGCGCCGTCGCTGTGTGGCACGACGCGCGGGAACGGCATCGGTGAACCTTGCCAGCCACTGCGCTTCTTGACGTCGCCGGGGTTGATGCCGGAGAAGGCCAGTCGGATGCGCACCTCGCCCGCGCCGGGCCCGGGCGTGGGCATCTCGCCCACCACCAGAACCTCGCGCGCCGGCCCTCTTCGCTCGTACCAGGCTGCCCGCATGATGGTCCTATCGCTGTTCGGCGCCGGCAAGGTCGGCGGGGTCGATCACGCCCACCAGTTTGCCGAAGACGCGATTGTGTTCGAGGTCGGCATGGGCACGCGCGATGTCAGCCAGCGTGTAGGCGTGCAACGGCCCGACGGGCAGTGCGCCCGTTGCCAGACGGTCGAGCCAGTCTTGCAGCACCGGCGCCGGCAGGTCGGCGGCCCCCCCGGCATAGGCCGTGAGCCGGACGCCGCGCGGGATGTAGTCGATGGGGTAGAACGCGTCCACCGTCCAGCGGTTGGAGAGCATGCCGGTGAAGCAGACCGTGCCGTGCACACGCGTGGCATGCAAGGTGTCGGGCAAGGTCGGCGTGCCCACCAGTTCCAGCGCGGCGTCCACGCCTTCGGGGGCGGCGGCGCGCACCGCAAGTGCGACCTGGCCGTCGTCGATGAAGACGCGGTCCACGCCGTGGGCGCGCAACGCGTCGGCCCGACCAGGCTGGCGCGTCGTCGCCCACACCACGGCGCCGCGGTCCTTGGCCAGCGTGGCCGCGGCCATACCAAGCGCCGAGGTGCCGCCGCGGATGAGCAGGGTCTGGCCCGGCTGCAGGTCGAGCCCGATGCCCAGCGAGCCGTAGGCCGTCTGCAGCGTCTCGGGAAGGGCGCCGAGCACTGCCCAGGGCAGGCTCGACTGAAACGGGATCACCTGCTGGCGCGGCACCACCACGTACTCGGCGTAACCGCCGTCGAAGACGCGGCCCATGCCGCCGAGCAGGGTGGCGACCTGCTGGCCGACGGCCAGACCGGCATCGCCCCCACCTTCGGGCAGTGCGTCGATCACGCCGACCGCCTCGATGCCCAGCACGCGCGGGAACGAGACGCCCTGCGACAGGCCCAGCCGCGTGTGCAGCTCGGAACGGTTAAGACCGAAGGCGCGCACCGCGATCCGCACCCAGCCGGGCCGCGGTCGCGGCAGCGGCAAGGTGGACAACACCAGGTTCTCCGGGGGGCCAGGCTGGGTCAGCACGGCCGCGCGCATCGTGCGCGATCCGGCACGACGCGCTGGGTCAACCGTGGGTTCGGCCCGGGTCTGATCGCGGCCTTTGCGCTTGAGCACGATCAGTCGTCCCAGCGCGCGTAGATCAGAGCGGCGCGGCAATGACTGGAGCCGTACACATCCACCCCCGCCAGCTTGTCCGCCCATCGCCCCTGGACCTCGGTCGCACACTGGTCGATCACGCCGTCGAGCAGGGTCCTGAAGAGAGCGAACTTGTTGTCCCAGCTGTACTTCGAGGCCGCCCTGGACAGCACCGCCATCTGGTCCGTGCCGTCGTGGATGCGCTTGACGGTCTTGTAGACGTCCAGCGCGTAATCCCGGGTCATCTGCACGTCGGCGCGGTCCGCCAGGTAGGTCAGGTGCCCCGGCACCAGCACGTCGAAGTCGTAGGCCAGCAGCCGATCAAAGACCAACAGGTACTCGTGCATGTTCGTCGACAGGTCGAAGTCCATGAACGGCACGTGGCCCGCGGCCAGCGTGTCGATGGCGATCAGGAAGCGGCGGCTGGGCACGTACACGAAGAGATCCCCCTCCGGCGAGTGCCATCGGCCCTTCTTCAGCTCGACCGTCATCGCGCCCAGCTTGAGCGTCGTCTGCTCCTTGAACGTGCGCGTCGGCAGCGGCCGCCGAGGGTCCTTCTTCTCGCGAAGGAAGCGCGCCGTTTCCTCTTCGGCCAGGATCTGCAGGCCGGGGACCTTTTTCTTGAGGCTCTCGGCACCGGCGATGTGGTCCAGGTGCGCATGCGAGTAAACGATCTGCGTGATGGGCTCCTTCGTCACCTCGGCCACGGCCACCGGAAGCTTGTCGGCGAACGAGGGCGGGGCATCGAAGAGCACCACACCCTTGCCGGTGGTGATCAAGGCCGACTGGTAGATGCCGTCGGTGACGACGTAGACGTTGGGCTTGACCTCCTTCACGAGGAAGCCTTTCGACGGGTCCACCGCCAACGCGCGCGCCTTCACGGCCGGCAGCACGGGCACGTAGTCGGGCAGTTTGTCCAGGTCCTGCGCCTGCACGGCCCACGGCAGCAGGGAAGCAGCCATCACGGCCAGGGATGCAATGCGGTGTCGTAGCGAATTCACTCTGCTTCTCCTTCTGCTGTGGGGCGTGGTCAGGCGCGCGGCTCGGTGGTCGACAACAGGTAGCGGTGAATCTTCCAGTCGCCGTTCTCGCGCTTGAAGACGAACAGCTCGTTGTTCCCTTCTGCGATCTCGATGCCCGCAGCCAGGATGCGAGTGCGGCCCGCGGAACTGGTCCGCGCCCAGGCGGTATAGCCGACGACCTCCACCTCGTGGATCGTGAATTCGATGTTCAGCTTGATCGTCTCGAACACCTGCCTGTAACCGGCGCGCACCGCCTCGCGGCCGACCAAGGCCGGCGCATGCTGGGGCATGAACACGGGGGCCTCGCCGTACAGATTGAGAATCGATTCGATGTCGTTGGTGTTCAGGGCCTTCTCGTAGGCTTTCAGCTGCGATTCGATGGACATGACGGGTTCCTTGGTTGCGAGGTTGAGACGTTCGCGCCCCTGATTGGCAGGGCATGCCGCCAATCTAGGCCTCTCGACTACAGCAGGGAAGATGCATGTTTAATAATGAATCTCTCATTAATGAGAGGCAAAGATGGATCTCAACGCGACCCGGATGTTCGTGGGCGCCGTGCAGGCAGGCAGCCTGTCGGCCGCGGCGGCCCGCCTGAACCTGCCGCTGCCGACGATCAGCCGGCGCATCCGTCAACTCGAGCGGCAGCTGAAGGTGCAGTTGCTGGAGCGGTCGCCCAAGGGCATCACGCTGACCGACGCAGGGGCGCGCCTGTACGAGCACGCCAGCCGTGGGCTGGAGGTCCTGTCCGAAGGCGCGGAGGCAGTGCGCAGCGATCAGGCGCGCCTGAAAGGGCGATTGCGCCTCTCGATTCCGCCATCGATGGAGCCCTGGTGGGTACTGTTGAGCGCGTTCCAGCAGCAGTTCCCGGACATCCGCCTCAGCGTCCTCTCGACCGAGCGCCGGGTCGACCTGATCCAGGACGGCATCGATGTGGCGCTGCGGATCGGCGCCATCGTCGACGAGTCCATGGTGGCGAGCCGCGTGGCGTCATACCGCCACGTGCTCGTGGCGTCGCCGAGTCTGCTGACCCGGTTGGGAGCGCCGAGAACGGCCGACGCACTGAACCGACTCCCTTGCGCTGTCTGGGTGCCTGGATCAAACGCTCAAAGCGTCTGGAACTTGGGTGAAACCGTGTTCGCACCCGATGCGGTGCTGTCCACCAACGACTACCTGCACCTTCGAGCGTTTGCTCTGACTGGAGGAGCCGTGACCGAGCTGCCGCCGTTCCTGGCGCGCGACGCGCTGGCTCGCGGCGAACTGGTGCGCGTGCTGCCGCGCCTGAAGTTGCCCGAGGTCTCCATCAACCTGCTTTATCCGTCGCACCGGCACCCTTCAAGCCTGGTGCGCGCGTATCTCAGTTACTGCCGTGAATGCGCCGAGCGCTACCTGCAGGCTGTCGGCGGTTTAGATACGACGAGGAGGCGAGGGATGCCACGGTCTTGAGTGAACGGGCGTCCCTGGAATATCGCGGCTGGACAGAACAGCCGAGAGTGAACCGGCACTCCCCATTGCCAGCGTCACCCGATTGCAGCTATGGCCACTCGCGAGTCGCCCACAAGCGGTCGCCCGCGGAAAGCTGCTCCTGGCCGTACAGCGACTTCCATGATCGCGATAGATCGACGCGCTTTCGAGGCCACACACACCTGTCAGGGCGCGCCGTGCAGCACAACCGGCTTGATTTTCAGGCGCTGTGCATTCCGGCTCAGGACGTCGTCCAGAGTTGCCATGTGTTTCGCCCCGGCAGTCTCGGCACAGGCCAGATGCAAGGCGTCGCCGGCGCGTAACGCGCTCGCAGGGTAGAGCACCAATTCTGCCGCCCGATGGAAGTTGGCGGGCGCTACCGGAAGCAGTCGAAGGTCGGCAGCCACCATGCGTTCGAAGCGGGCCCAGGCGCCCTGGGCCTGCTGCGCGTCGATGGCACCAGTGCGCTGCTTGATGCCGAGGGCGCTGGCGAATTCCGGAATGCACCAAGCCGCAGCGACGAGTTCGCCTTTCTCGCGGGCGTACCAGTTGGCGACTGCCACGCTGTGCGGTTCGTTCAGGAACAGCGGCACGAGTACGCTGGTGTCGACATAGACCATGTCAGTACCGCGCCCCGCCACGCAGTTCCTCGATCACGGGCTCGCTCATGGGCATGGCACTGCGGGCCGCGGTCAACTCGAGCGCGAATGCCTTGCGATTCCACTTCGCCGGCCGAATCGACAAGCTGCCGTCTACGGTGAGTTGGGCCTCTACAGTGGCCCCTTCGCGCAGTCCAAGCCGACGCACGACTTCGGAGGGGATCCGCAGGGCAAGACTGTTACCCCACTTCGCTACTTGTAGATCCATGATGTATATCCTAAGGTGTGTATACATGCTACTTGCTCAGCATCGATTGTCAAGGGGTCGCTCCCTTGAAGATGCTGGAAGCTGCCCTCAGACAACCGCCTTGAGTGGGCGATACCTGTCGGTCAGGCGCGCTCCGTTCGCCGCCGCGGACCAGTGCAGGCTCGTTGGACGTCCCGGTAGCTGCCGTCGACCAGCGGCAGGAATTGGCCGTTATGCACAGGTCCCGGTTATGTACAGCGTAGGCTGGCCGGGCGCCGATTCTTCCTCGTGATGGGACTGGAGTCGGCGGCTGGGTTCTGCACATAGTCACAGCGTCTTGAGGAACTCCAACAGTGAGTCCGTCGCCCTGAAACGGCTGCTTCGTAGACCCGCAACCCGAGGGTGTCCTGCCCGGGCGTCGGGCAGCTTCGGCGAAGCACGGCCGGCAGGTTTGGGTCGCGAGCCGTCGCTGATCCAGCAACGCCGTCCGGTTGCAAGCTCCGCACCCTCTATTCGAGCGTGATCACCGTGTCCTGCGCTCCAGCCCGGCAGCCGTCGGCGATGGGCTTCCAGCCGCGGCGGATAACGACCTGGGTCTCGGTGTGGCAGAACTCCATCCGCGTCGTGCCCGGCAGCCTGCGCCGCACGAAGGCCTCGATGGAGGCCGGCATGCTGACGCGGTAGATCTGCTGTTCGGTGTCTTCGGCCGGGTGATCGTCGCCGTGCACCCAGGGGATGAGGTTGCCGGCCCACATGAGCGCGCGCCAGCCGACGTCGAAGACGGTGGCCTCGTAGCCTTCGCCGCTGAGCCAGGCCTGGGCGCGTTCGCGTTGGCCGCTTGCACCGGCCGTCGCGTGACCGGGCTCGCCGCCCGTCCCGTCGCCCATCCCGCCACCGGTGCCCCAGGCGATGGCCAGCAGTTCGGCCACCCACTGGTTGCAATTCTGGTAGCGCGGGCTGAAGGGGTAGGCATTGGCGCTGTACTCGCGGCCCAGCAGCGCCAGCGCCTGGCGGTTGTCGAGCGCGGTGCGCTCCAGCGCCGCGGCCGGCGCCGGCGGCAGCAACAGCACCGAGACATACCCCAGCGTGGGTTCGTCGCCGCCCAGAACGAAGGCCGCCATGCCCTGGTCGAACAGGCGCGGCCGGCGCTCGTCGCAGTCGAAATAGAGTTGGCGCACGGCCCAGGGTGACTCCGGGCCGGCTTTCAGGCTCACGCCGGCATGCGAATAGCGCTGGCCGAAGCGGCTCAGGTCCAGCCCGGAGCGGGCGATGAGCGCCACGCTGGCGCCGCTGCGCTCGAGTTCGGCCTTGACGATGGCGCCGAAGCGGATGAGGCGGTCGTTCTGCGCCGCGCTCAGCGGCGCCGGTTCGTTGCAGTAGGCCGCCAGGGCGGCGTGGGCGGTGGTGCCCGCCGTGCCCAGCGTGCAGGCCAAGGTGCAGCCGAATGCCGCCCGTGCGGCGTGTTGAAGCGAAGTGCTCAGAGCGTCACCGGCCGCGTACGCAGCTCCCGCGCGCCGTCGTCGTGCACCACCAGGAAGAAGGCCTGCAACGGCTCGCCGTGGGCAAACTCCAGGCCGTAGGGGCGTTCGCGCGCATTCACTCTTTCGCCCACGGCCAGCTGGGCGCCGGCGGCCGTTTGCTGCGGCACATAAAGGACGAGGCGGCCTTCGGCACCCTGCGCGGCCAGGGCCTGCAACGTCACGCGCACGCTGCCCGGCCGCGCCGGGGCGGCGGCCAGCTCGACGATGCGGTAGTCGCCCTGGGCCACTTCGCCGCCCTTGGACGAGGCGTCGCTCGAAGTCTCGATCGAGGTCGACAGGCTGCCGACCGAAGCCGAGGAACCTTCGGAAGAGGCCGACGAGGCCGAACCCGAGGCTCCGGCCGGCAGGGCAGAGGCGCCGGCCAGCAGGGCCAGGCCGGCGATTTGGGGCTTGAATCGGACCATGGGGAATCGTTCCAGAGTTGCTTCGCGCGATGCTATCGCGCTCTGCCCCGGGGGCGTGCGCGGCCTTGCATCGGTGTCGTGCACGGCGGGGCGCGCCGATACACTTTCCGGATGGAGACCAAGTGGCTGGAGGACTTCGTGAGCCTGGCCGAGACGCGCAGCTTTTCGCGTTCGGCGCAGTTGCGGCACGTCACGCAGCCGGCGTTCTCGCGTCGCATCCAGGCGTTGGAGGCCTGGGCCGGCATCGACCTCGTCGACCGCTCCTCGTACCCGACGCGGCTCACGCCGGCCGGCGAAACCTTTCATGCCCAGGCGCTGGACATCCTGGAGGCGCTGCAGGCCACGCGCAACATGATGCGCAGCCACCAGGCGTCGGGCCAGGACATGATCGAATTCGCGGTGCCGCACACCCTGGCCTTCAGCTTCTTCCCGCATTGGCTGATGGACCTGCGCCAGACCTTCGGCGAGGTGAAAACCCGGCTCACGGCGCTGAACGTTCATGACGCGGCACTGCGCCTCACCGAAGGCGGCTGCGACCTGCTCATCGCCTACCACCATGCGAGCCAGCCGCTGCAGATCAGCGCCGAGCGCTACGAGACACTCAAGCTCACCAGCGAGACGCTGGCCCCCTACGCCAAGGCCGGCCCCGACGGCCAGCCCCTGTTCAGTCTGCCCGGGCGGCCGGGCGGGCGCGTGCCGTTCCTGAGCTATGCGTCCGGGGCCTACATGGCGCAGCTGGTGGAATTGATCGTGAAGCAGGCGGGCGAGCCGCTGCCGCTGGACCCCATCTACGAGACCGACATGGCCGAGGGCCTGAAGGCCATGGCGCTGGAAGGCCACGGCCTGGCCTTCCTGCCGCGCAGTTCGGTGCGCAAGGAACTGGCGTCGCGCCGGCTCGTCGCCGCCGCCGCGGGCGGCGCGCTGTCGCTGACCATGGAAGTGCGCATCTATCGCGAACGGCCCGGTCACGCCCGCCACGCCAAGGCGGCGGCGCTGAAGCTGTGGGACTTCCTGCGCGTGGCGAACCCGGCCTGAGCGACCGCGGCCGCCGCGGCCAGGCGGCGCTTCTAGAATGCGCAACCATGCGGCCGCTTGCGGCCTGGAGAATCCGATGCGCCTGCCCCTGCTCGCCGCCGCCCTGTCCCTGACGCTGGGTGCCGTTGCCGCGCCCATCGACACGCTGGCCCGGATCAAGGAAACGGGCGTGGCGACGATGGGTGTGCGCGAAGCCTCGGGCGCGCTGTCGTACCGCGTCGGCGAGAACGCCTTCGCCGGCTTCCACGTCGAGTTGTGCCAGCGTGTGCTGGGCGACGTGCGGCAGAAGCTGGGCCTGCCGCGGCTGGACATCGCCTACCGCCCGGTCAGTTCGCAGAACCGCATCCCGCTGCTGCTCAACGGCAGCATCGACATCGAATGCGGCTCCACCACCAACACCACGCAACGACAGCTCGACGTGGCCTTTGCACCCACCACGTTCGTGGAGGAGACCCGCTTCGCGGTGAGGGCCGACTCGGGCATCGGCTCGCTGGCGCAGATCGACGGCAAGCGTGTCTCCACCACCACCGGCACCACGGCCGTGCAGGTGATGCGCCGCAAGGCGCAGGCCGCGGGCGTGAATTTCCAGGCCGTCTTCGGCAAGGACCACGACGACAGCTTCCTGCTCGTGCAGACCGGCCGCGCCGACGCCTTCGTGATGGACAGCCAGATCCTTGCCGGCGTCATCGCCCGTTCCGCCAACCCGGCCGACTACCGCATCGTCGGCGAAGTGCTGTCGGTGGAGCCGATCGCGATCATGCTGCGCAAGGACGACCCGGCCTTCAAGCAGGTGGTGGACGACAGCCTGCGCGCCTTGATGCAGTCCGGCGATGTGGCCCGCCTGTACGACAAGTGGTTCCTGCAGCCGATTCCGCCTGCGAACAAGCCCCTGGGGCTGCCGGCCAGCGCGGCCACGCAGGCGGCCTGGGCGCGGCCGAATGCGCTGCCGGTGGAAACCTTCCCCAAGCCGTGAAGATGCGGTTTCGATCCGGGCCCGCGCGATGATCCAGATCCAGGGCGTCAGCAAGTGGTACGGCAGCTTCCAGGTGCTCGCCGACTGCAGCACGGCCGTCGCCAAGGGCGAGGTGGTGGTGGTGTGCGGCCCCTCGGGCAGCGGCAAGAGCACGCTGATCAAGACCGTGAATGCGCTGGAACCGTTCCAGCAGGGCGACATCACGGTCGACGGCATCAGCCTGCGTGACCCGAAGACCAACCTGCCGAAGCTGCGTGCGCGCGTCGGCATGGTGTTCCAGCACTTCGAGCTGTTCCCGCACCTGAGCGTGACCGAGAACCTGACGCTGGCGCAGGTGCGCGTGCTCGGCCGTAGCAAGGACATGGCGCTGGCGCGCGGGTTGAAGATGCTCGACCGCGTCGGCCTCATGGTGCACAAGGACAAGTTCCCCGGCCAGCTCTCGGGTGGCCAGCAGCAGCGCGTGGCCATTGCGCGCGCGCTGAGCATGGACCCCATCGTGATGCTGTTCGACGAGCCCACCTCGGCGCTCGACCCCGAGATGGTGGGCGAGGTGCTCGACGTCATGGTGCAGCTCGCGCAGGAAGGCATGACGATGATGGTCGTCACGCACGAGATGGGCTTCGCGAAGAAGGTCAGCCACCGCGTGGTCTTCATGGACCAGGGCCGCATCGTCGAGGACTGCCCGAAGGCCGACTTCTTCGGCCACCCCGAGGCGCGCTCGCCGCGGGCGCGGGAGTTCCTGTCCAAGATCCTCGCGCATTGAGTGAACGCGAGCGTCGTCCGCGTCCGCGGCGGCGCCAGGGCGCGGCGCGGCGATGGGACAATCGCCGCCATGCCCGAGACGCTGACCCTGACCCGCCCCGACGACTGGCACCTGCACCTGCGCGACGGCGCCGCGCTGGCGGCGGTGCTGCCCTGCACGGCGCGCCAGTTCGGCCGCGCCATCGTGATGCCCAACCTGCGGCCGCCGGTCACCACCACGGCGCTGGCGCTGGCCTACCGCGAACGCATCCTGGCCGCACTGCCGGCCGGTGTGGACTTCGAGCCGCTGATGACGCTGTACCTCACCGACCACACGCCGCCCGACGAGATCCGGCGCGCGAAGGCGGCCGGCGTGGTGGCGCTCAAGCTCTACCCGGCCGGTGCGACGACGAACAGCGACGCCGGCGTCACCGACCTGCGCCGCTGCCATGCCACGCTCGAAGCCATGCAGCGCGAAGGCCTGCCGCTGCTGGTGCACGGCGAGGTCACCGACCCCGAGGTCGACATCTTCGACCGCGAGGCGGTATTCATCGAGCGCGTGATGCAGCCGCTGCGGCGCAGCTTTCCGGCGCTGAAGGTCGTGTTCGAGCACATCACCACGCAGGACGCGGCCGACTACGTGGCCGGCAGCGACGCCTGCACCGCCGCCACGATCACCGCGCACCACCTGCTCTACAACCGCAATGCCCTCTTCACCGGCGGCCTGCGCCCGCACTACTACTGCCTGCCGGTGCTGAAGAAGGAACGCCATCGGCAGGCGCTGGTGCGCGCGGCCACCGGCGGCAGCCCGAAATTCTTTCTCGGCACCGACAGCGCACCGCATGCCGCCTCGATGAAGGAGCAGTCGGTGTGCGGAGCCGGCTGCTTTACCGCGCCGGCCGCGCTGGAGATGTATGCCGAAGCCTTCGAGGCTGCGGGTGCCCTGGACCGGCTGGAGGCCTTTGCCAGTTTCTTCGGCGCCGACTTCTACGGCCTGCCGCGCCACATCGGCACCGTGACGCTGCAGCGCCAGGCGTGGACGCTGCCCGAGACGCTGCCCTTCGGCGACGCACTCATCAAGCCGCTGCGTGGCGGTGAGACCCTGAACTGGAAGCTCGCATGACCCCCGACCGCGTGATGCTGCTCATCGACGCCGACAACGTTTCCGTCGACGTCGTCGAACAGGCGGTGGCGCACCTGCTCGACGCGCACGGCGCGCTGCACGTGCGCCGCGCCTACTGCACGGCCGAGAGTGCGCTCAAGCACCAGGCGGTCTTCCGGCGGCTTTCGATCAAGCCCATGGTCAACCTGAGCACGGGCAAGAACTCCACCGACATCGCCTTGGCGGTGGACGCCGTGGACCTGGTGCTGGCCGAGCGGCCCGACGTGGTGGCCATCGCTTCGTCGGACTCCGACTTCGCACCGCTGGTGGCACGGCTGCGCGAGAAGGGCTGCCGCGTCGTGGGCATCGGGCAGGAAGGCAAGACCGGCGAGGAGACGCTGCAGGTCTACGACGAATTCACGGTGCTGGCGCACCGCAAGGCGCGCGCCGCGGCCAGCGCCAGGCCCGCGCGCAAGACGTCGACTCGCGCCACGGCGAAGAAGACGGCCGGCGCCGTGGACCGCCCCACCGGCGAAGGTGGTGGCGAGCCACCTGCCGCGGCGCCGGTCAAGACAGCGGCCCGCAAGTCAGGGTCGCGGCGCAAGGCGGCGTCGGCGGCTGTGGCGGCGCCGGTGCCACCGGTGCCGGAGAAGGTGCAGCAGATGCTGGCCCTGCTGCCCGAGCTGGCGCGCGGCGACACGCTGGAACTGCGCGTGGCCTCGGTGCGGCTGCGCGAGGCCGGACTGCTGAGCGGACGCGGGTCTTCCACGCGGCTGTTCGGCGAATTCCCCGACCGCTTCGAACTGCTGCCTACGGGCAACCCGAACCACGTGCGGCTGCTGGCGCCCGGATCGGCCGTGGCTCAAGGCCCTGCGCCGCGCGGGTTCGGCCGCGGCGCCTCCACTTGAAAGCCGGGCTGCGGCCCTAACATCTTGCAAGCTTCCAACCGTTCGTGCGCCCAGACCGGCGCCGCCTGACCATGAAACGTGTGCTGCTGTTCGTCGCGACCAACCTGGCTGTCATGCTGGTGCTGGGCATTGCCGCCAGCCTGCTGGGGGTCAATCGCTTCCTCACCGCCGAGGGGCTGGACCTGGGCTTGCTGCTCGGCTTTGCCGCGCTCATCGGTTTCGGCGGCGCCTTCATCTCGCTGCTCATCAGCAAGCCGATGGCCAAGTGGAGCACCAGGGCGCAGGTCATCAACGACTCCACCGACCCCACGCACCGCTGGCTCGTCGGCACCGTGCAGGGCTTCGCCCAGAAGTCCGGCATCCAGATGCCCGAGGTCGCCATCTACGACGGCGCGCCCAACGCCTTCGCCACCGGTGCCTTCAAGAATTCGGCGCTGGTGGCGGTGTCCACCGGGCTGCTGCAGAGCATGAGCCGTGACGAGGTCGAGGCCGTCATCGGCCACGAGGTGGCGCACGTGGCCAACGGCGACATGGTCACGCTGACGCTGATCCAGGGCGTGATGAACACCTTCGTGGTCTTCCTGTCGCGCGTCATCGGCTATTTCGTCGACCGCGTCATCCTCAAGAACGAGCGCGGCGTGGGCATCGGCTACTACGTGACGACCATCGTGCTCGACATCGTGCTCGGCGTGCTGGCGGCCGTCGTCGTGGCCTGGTTCTCGCGCCAACGTGAATACCGGGCCGACGCCGGTGCCGCGGCGCTGATGGGCCGCAAGCAGCCGATGATCAACGCGCTGGCTCGGCTGGGCGGGCTGGACCCGGGTGAGCTGCCCAAGACGGTGTCGAACATGGGCATCAGCAGCCGGCCCAGCGGCCTGATGGCGCTGATGTCCAGCCACCCACCCATCGAGGACCGCATCCGCGCGCTGCAACAAGGCTGAGACCGCGGGCGCGTGCACGGCGGTCTTCCTCCCTCTCCCGCCCAGGCGGGAGAGGGGGATGGCCCCTCAAGCAGCGGGCTTGGGCGGCTTGGGTAGTCGCCCCATCAGGTAGAACTCGTCATTGGGCCGCATGCCGCTCAGGTTGGCCATGCGGTTGCTCAGGCCGAAGAAGGCGCTGATGGCGCCGATGTCCCAGATGTCGTCGTCGCTGAAGCCGTGGCCGTGCAGCGTGGCGAAGTCGCGGTCGTCGACGAGGTGCGACGCGGTGGTGATCTTGAACGCGAAGTCGAGCATGGCGCGCTGGCGCGGCGTGATGTCGGCCTTGCGGTGGTTCACCGCCAGCTGGTCGGCGATGAGCGGCTTCTTCTCGTAGACGCGCAGGATGGCGCCATGCGCCACCACGCAGTACAGGCACTGGTTGGCGGCCGAGGTCACGACGATGATCATCTCGCGCTCGCCCTTGCTGAGCGTTCCGCTGTCCTTGAGCAGCAGCGCGTCGTGGTAGGCCATGAAGGCGCGCCACTCGGCCGGCCGGTGCGCCAGCGCCAGGAAGACATTCGGCACGAAGCCGGCCTTTTGCTGCACCTCCAGGATGCGCGTGCGCAGGTCCTCGGGCAGGTCCTGCAGCTCGGGCACGGGGTAGCGCGAGATCGGGTGCGTCGTCATGGCTTGGTTCTCCTTCAGGTGCGGAATTGCATGGCATGCAGCCGCGCATACAGGCCGCCGGCGGCCAGCAGTTCGGCGTGCGTGCCTTGTTCGGCCACGCGGCCGGCTTCCAGCGCGACCACGCGGTCGGCGTGCTCGATGGTCGACAAGCGGTGCGCGATGACCAGCGTCGTGCGGCCCTGCATCAGCGTCTCCAGCGCCGCCTGCACGGCGCGCTCGGACTCCGAGTCCAGCGCCGAGGTGGCTTCGTCCAGGATCAGCACGGGCGCGTCCTTGCAGATCGCGCGCGCAATGGCCAGCCGCTGGCGCTGGCCGCCCGAAAGTTCGCTGCCGTTGTGGCCGATCATCGTTTCCAGGCCCTGCGGCAGGCCGTCGACGAAGTCGAGCAGGTGGGCTGACTTCAGCGCGCTGCGCACGGTCTCGGGGGGCAGGTCGGCGCCCAGCGCCACGTTGGCCGCCACGCTGTCGTTGAACAGCACCACGTCCTGGCTGACGAGCGCGAACTGGCGCCGCAGCGCGGCCACGTCCCAGTCTTCCAGCGCCACGCCGTCCAGCGTGATGCGGCCCGCCGTGGGGGCGATGAAACGCGGCAGCAGGTTGGCCAGCGTCGACTTGCCGGCGCCCGAAGGTCCCACCAGCGCCACCGTCTCGCCGCCGCGCACGTGCAGTGTCACGCCGTCCAGCGCGGGCGCCGCGTCTTCGCGGTAGTGCAGCGTCACGCCCTCGAAGCGGATGTCGCCGCGTGCGCGGGTCGGCGGCTCGCCCGCACCGTAGCTGCCGCCGCGCTCGGCCGGGCTTTGCTCGATGAGGTCGATGCCGCGCTCCACCGCGGCCAGGCCGCGCGTCACGGGCGCCATCACGTCCGACAGGTGCTTGATCGGCGCCACCAGCATCAGCATGGCCGAGATGAAGGCCACGAAGCTGCCCACCGTGGAGCCGCCCGACTGGCTCTGCCACAGCGCCAGCGCGATCACCGCAGACAGCGCGAACGCCGCCAGCATCTGCGTCACCGGGGTCATGGTGGCGCCGGCCACCACCGCCTTCAGCATGAGCCGGCGCACGCGGTCGGCGCGCGCCAGGAAGCGCGCCGACTGCCGCGCTGCCGCGCCGTGCAGGCGCACGATGCGCCAGGCCAGCACGTTCTCTTCCACCACGTAGGCCAGTTCGTCGGTGGCCTGCTGGCCCTCCACCGTGAGCCGGTGCAGCCGCTTGCCCAGGGCGCGCATCACCAGGGCGATGGCCGGAAAGAGCAGGCCCACGAACAGCGTGAGCTGCCAGTTCAGCCACAGCAGATAGGACAGCAGCGCCACCAGCGTGAGTGCGTCGCGCACCAGCGCCAGCAGCGCGCCCACGAGGATGGTGACGCCGGCCTGCGCCTCGTAGACCAGGGTATTGGTCAGCCCGCTGGCACTGGTGCGCGTGTAGGTGGCGGGTTCGGCCACCATCAGGCGGTCGAACATGGCCATGCGCAGCCGCACCACGGCGCGGGTGGCAGTCCAGGCCAGGCCATATTGCGCCGTGAATGCCGCCGCGCTGCGCACCGCGAACAGGCCGATGATGGCCACCGGCACCATCCACAGGGCCAGTTCACCGGCCGCGAAGCCCTTGTCAAGCAACTGGCTCATCAGCGCCGGAATCATGGGTTCGGTGGCAGCCATCACCAGCGAGCCCGCCACGGCGCCCAGCAAGCCGGCCCGGCTGTGGCGCACGAAGGGCAGGAGGCGGGCGAAACGCTGCAGCAGGGTGGGCATGGGTGGGCAAAGGGCCGGGCCGGGGCCATGTGCCCGTGGCGAGCGCGGATTATCGCGGCGCGCCGGACCGGCTCGGCACGCTGCCTACAATGTGCAGTGATCTTGACTTGTTCAGCCATGCCCTCGGCGGCCGGCGCCGCCGCGATCCCGGGTGACATGCCCCGGCGCCGGGTTCTCAGGTTCCTCGGGACTCTGGGCCTGGCAGCGGCTGCGCCCGCCGCGGCCCAGTTCCGGGTCGAGATCTCGGGCGTCGGCGCCACCCAGGTGCCGGTGGTGGTGGGTGACTTCCGCGGCGAAACGGCCGGCGGCGTGCGCCTGGCCGCCATCGTGCGCGCCGACCTCGAACGCAGCGGCCTGTTCCGCGCCCTGCCGGCCGACCAGCCGCTGGACGAAAGCAGCACCATCAACCTGGCCGAGTGGCGCGCCCGCGGCGCCGACGCCGTGGTCGGCGGCTCGGTGACGCGCCTGGCCGACGGCCGCTTCGACGTGCGCTTCCGGCTCTGGGACGCCGTGCGCAACGAGCAGCTGCTGGGCCAGAGCAAGGTCGTGCTGCCCGATGACCTGCGCCTGGCCGCACACCGCGTGGCCGACGAGGTGCACGAAAAGCTCACCGGCGAGCGCGGCGTCAACGCCACCCGCATCGCCTACGTGGTGCGCACCGGCCGCCGCTTCACGCTGCACGTGACCGACGCCGACGGCGAAGGCGGACAGGTCGCGCTGGCCAGCCCCGAGTCCATCATCTCGCCGGCCTGGGCGCCCAATGGCCGGCAGCTCGCCTATGTGTCGTTCGAGACGCAGAAGGCCGTGGTCTGGGTGCAGGACCTCGGCACCGGCGCCCGTCGCCGGGTGGCCGCCTTTCGCGGCTCCAACAGCGCGCCGGCCTGGTCACCCGACGGCACGCGGCTGGCCGTGACCTTGTCGCAGGATGGCCCGTCGCAGCTGTACACCCTGCCCGCCGAGGGCGGCACGCCGGTGCGATTGACACGCAGCGACAGCATCGACACCGAAGCGGTCTACGCGCCCGACGGCCGCAGCATCTATTTCGTCAGCGACCGCGGCGGCGGCCCGCAGATCTACCGCGTGCCGGCCACTGGCGGCGCGGTGCAACGCATCACCTTCGACGGCAACTACAACGTCAGCCCGGCCATCAGCCCCGACGGTTCGCTGCTGGCCTACGTGACGCGGCGCGACGGCGCCTTCAAGCTGATGACGCTGGAACTGGGCGGCGGCGCACCGCAGTCCCTGACCGACACGCGCCACGACGAGAGTCCCAGTTTCGCGCCCAACGGTCGCCTGCTGCTGTATGCCACCCGGCTGCAGGGCAGCGACGTGCTGATGACGACCACGCTCGACGGCCGCATCAAGACGCGCCTGGTGAGCAGCGGCGCCGACATGCGCGAGCCGGCGTGGGGCCCTTACAGTCGTTGATTCGCCAGCGGCCCGGCGGCCTGCACCTTCACCCCGATTTCAAAGGAGACCCAACATGACGCAACACACCCGATGGACCCGAGGGCTGGCCGCGCCGCTGGCCGCCTTGATGCTGGTGCTGGCAGGTTGCGAAACCACCCAGCTCGGCGAACCGACGGCAGCGCCTGTGGAGTCGCGCAAGCCGGTGCCAGGGGCCGCGGGGGCCGCGGGTGGCGCGCCGGGGGCCGCCGCCGCGGGCACGCCGCAGTCGCAGGTGACCACGGTCGACCTGGCCGGTCAGGGCGCGGCCGGCGCTTCGGCAATGGTGGCGGCGCCGAGCCAGCGCATCGTCTATTTCGACTTCGACAGCTTCGCCATCAAGAACGAATTCAACAGCATGCTCGACGGGCACGCCAAGGCGCTGGCGGCCAGCCGCGACAAGCGCATGGTGGTCGAGGGCCACACCGACGAACGCGGCAGCCGCGAATACAACCTGGCCCTGGGCCAGAAGCGCGCCGAGGCCGTGGTGCGATCGCTGGGCTTGCTGGGGGTGGGCGAACAGCAGCTGGAAGCGGTGAGCTTCGGCGAGGAGCGCCCGGCCATGCTGGGCAGCGACGAAGACGCCTGGTCGCGCAACCGGCGTGCCGAACTGAAGGACCGCTGAAGTGCGGGCCGCCGTGCTGGCGCGCACCGCGCTGCTCGCGCTGGGGCTGGCTGGTCTGGCCGGCACGGCGCAGGCGCAACTGTTCAGCGACTCCGAGGCGCGCAAGGCCATCATCGACCTGCGCGAACGCTTCGCGGCCAGCGAAGAGCAGGCCAAGACCCGCAACGCCGAACTGGCGGCGGCCAATGCACGGCTCGCCGAGCAGGTGACGGCCCTGCGGCGCAGCCTGCTGGAAATGAACAACCAGATCGAGGCCCTGCGCGGCGAAGTCGCCACCCTGCGCGGGAACGACGAGCAGCTGACGCGCGAGCTGGCGGAACTGCAGAAGAGCCAGAAGGACGTGGGCCAGGCCCTGGACGGGCGGCTGCAGAAGCTGGAGCCGTCCAAGGTATCGCTGGACGGCCGCGAGTTCGTCGCCGGGCCCGCCGAGAGGGCGGCCTACGAGGAAGCCATGGCCGCCATCCGCGGCGGCGATTTCGACAAGGCGGCGGCCTTGCTGGCTGATTTTCAGCGCCGCTACCCCGCCAGCGGTTATGCCGACAGCGTGCGCTTCTGGCAGGGCAATGCGCTGTACGGCAAACGCGACCACAAGGGCGCCGTGGCCGCCTTTCGCGCCTTCCTGAACGGCGCGCCCGAGCACCCCCGGGCCCCCGACGCGCTGCTGGCCATGGCCAACAGCCAGATCGAGATGAAGGACGTGAGCGGCGCGCGCCGCACCCTTGGCGAGCTGGTGAAGGCCTACCCGCAGTCCGAGGCCGCAAACGCCGGCAAGCAGAGGCTGGCGACGCTGAAGTAGCGCCTTCGCCCGCCCGCCCCGGCGGTGCAGGCGGCGGCAGCATCCGGCGAGCGGGCGCTGCCTAGAATGACTTCCATGCAGGAGACCGATCTTCCCGCGCTGGTAGGCCGCGTGCTGTGGGCCGCCTTTGCCCTGGCAGCAGCCTTCGGCGCCATGGCCCAGCGTTGGCACTTCTGCACCATGGGCGCGGTGGCTGACATCGTGATCATGGGCGACTGGACGCGCATGCGCATGTGGCTGCTGGCCATCGGCACGGCCATGATCGGCTTCAACCTCATGGTCGCCCTGGGCTGGGTGGAGGCGCGCCACAGCGTCTATGCCGGGCCGCGGCTGATGTGGCTGTCCAACGCCTTCGGCGGGCTGCTGTTCGGCTTCGGCATGGTGCTGGCCTCGGGCTGCGGCAGCAAGACGCTGGTGCGCGTGGGCGGCGGCAGCCTGAAGGCGCTGGTGGTCTTGTGCGTGCTGGCCGTCGCCGCGTATGCCACGCTGCGCGGCGTCACCGCCGTGGTGCGCGTGGCCTGGCTGGACACGGTGGCAATGACGCTGCCCGCGGGCCAGGACCTGCCTTCGCTGCTGGCGCGGGCCACCGGCGCGAGCACCGCTGTTTCGGCCCTGCTGCTGGGCCCGGCGCTGGGCGGTGCGCTGGTGGCCTTCGTGCTGGCGCGGCCCGAGGGCCGGTCGGCCGAGGTGCTGGCGGCGGGCCTGGGCATCGGCGCGGTGATCGTGGGTGTGTGGTGGGTGTCGGGCCGGCTGGGCCACCTGGCCGAACACCCGGTGACGCTGGAGAGCGTCTTCCTGGCCACCAGCACGCGCAGCATGGAGTCGCTGACCTTCGTGGCCCCCATCGCCCTTGCCGTGGACTGGCTGATCCTGTTCAGCGACACCGGCAAGGTGCTCACCATCGGCATCGTCAGCGTCTTCGGCGTCATCGCCGGTTCGGCCGCGGTGGCGCTGGCCACGCGGCGTTTCCGCTGGGAAGGCTTCGCCGGCACCGAGGACACGGCCAACCACCTGGTGGGTGCGGTGCTGATGGGCGTGGGCGGCGTCACCGCCATGGGCTGCACGGTGGGGCAGGGCTTGTCGGGGTTGTCGACGCTGGCGCTGGGCAGCTTCATCGCCGTGGCCGGCATCCTGGCCGGCGCGCTGCTGGGCCTGCGCTGGCAGGTGTGGCGCCTGGAGCGGCAGGCATGAGCTTGGCCTTGGACGAGGGTGCAGACCTGGAGCGCCGCTTCGGCGGCCTGCGGCGGCTGTACGGCGAGACCGCCTACGCCCGGCTGCGCGCCGGGCGCGTGGCCGTGGTCGGCCTGGGCGGTGTGGGTTCGTGGGCGGCCGAGGCGTTGGCGCGCTGCGGCGTGGCGCGGCTGGTTCTGATCGACCTGGACCATGTCGCCGAGTCCAATGTCAACCGCCAGGTGCAGGCGCTCACCCACACGCTCGGCCAGGCCAAGGTGCAGGCGCTGGCCGAACGCATTGCCGACATCCACCCCGGCTGCGAGGTGCTGGCGGTGGAGGACTTCGTGGCCCCCGACAACTGGCCGGCGCTCTTGCCCGCGCCGGTGGACGTGGTGGTGGACGCCTGCGACCAGGTGCGCGCCAAGCTGGCGCTGGCCGCCTGGAGCCTGCGCGAGGGCGTGCCGCTGGTGTGCGTGGGTGCGGCCGGCGGCAAGCGCCAGCCGCAGCGCGTGGAAGTGGCCGACCTGGCCGAGGCCACGCACGACCCGCTGCTGGCCAGCCTGCGCCAGCGCTTGCGCAAGGAGGCCGGCGCACCGCGGCAGGGACCGATGGGTGTGCGCTGTGTGTTTTCGCGCGAGAGCGTCGTGGCGCCGGCGGCGGTGTGCGAAGCCGATGAACGGGGTGCGGCCGCAGCGGCCGCTGCGGCCGTGGACGGCAGCCTGAACTGCCACGGCTACGGGTCCAGCGTCATGGTCACGGCCACCTTCGGCATGGTGGCGGCGGCGCAGGCGCTGCAAGCGCTGTGGGCCGCCGCAGCGGCGCCGAAGGCCAGTCAAAACGCGGATATACTTTTAGGCTCTACGGATGGGTCGTTAGCTCAGTCGGTAGAGCAGCGGACTTTTAATCCGTTGGTCGCGTGTTCGAGTCACGCACGACCCACCACGTGACAAACCGTTCAAGAAGATCTCAGGGCTCTTAGCTCAGTTGGTAGAGCAGCGGACTCTTAATCCGTAGGTCGGGCGTTCGAATCGCCCAGGGCCCACCAGTGATGGACAACGGCTTGGCGGCGGTGCCAGGCCGTTTGTCTTTGGGGTTGGCGGTGTGGTGTGGTGTGGTGCGGTGCGGTGCGGGACGCCGCCCGACCGAATTCCGCCATCTTCGTCGACCGAAGCATGTCGACCCGGGAGTGATGGGTGCCAACACTCGATCGACCGAGCGCGTGTGTCGCACCGCTCCCACGCGCGAGCACCTTGATGTCCAACGTCATCATCCCCGGCACGGAAACAGAGGCCAGGGCCATCCTCGGCAGTGAGGGCGCGCCCGTGCCTGTCGACTTCTACGCCGTGCGGATGATGAAGCTCGACGTCGACGCGTTCGTCGGCAGGGCGGGGGAGGTCGGCATCCGCAGCGTGCCCACACGGCTGGTCGTGAAGGACGGGCAGGTCTTGGCCGCCAGGTCGGGCACGCTGCCGAGTGCCGCGCTCGCGGCCTTGGTGGGCAACGCAGTCGCTTGAGTCGCGTTCGGGGTGAGGCATTCCGTGAGCGGGGCGACCGTCTCTTCAGTGCAGGCTGCTGCCCTTCGGTGCCCGGGTTTCGGCACCCGCTGACGACCCGGAACCGACGTAGACCCAGCGAACTGGCTGGCCGGAAACCCGACGGTCGCGCTGACGCGCAGCAGAGGCTGCCTGAGGTACAACGCAATGCTTGAGTCTGTAGTGCGCGCGCACTACAATGGAAGAATGAAGACCGCCGTCATTCCCCAAGTCCGTGTCGAGCCAGAGTTGCGCGCTGATCTTGACTCGGTGCTCCTGCCCGGCGAGACGCTCACCGAGTTTGTCGAGACATCGGTGCGTCGCGCTGTCGAGTTCCGCCGCGTGCAAACGGACTTCGCCGCGCGTTGCGACGCCTCGTTGGCAGCGTACGAGCGTACCGGGATTTCCATCCCGTCGGAGGTTGTCTTGTCGAAGCTTGAGGCGAAGGTCGCAGCGCGGGTGAAACAGCTGCGCAAATGACGTTCAAGGTCGAGTTCACCCCTGAGGCGGACGCAGATCTGGATCGTCTGTTCGACTTCCTGCTGGAGCGCGCCCAGACCATCGAAGACGCCATGCGCGCCTACGAGGCTGTCGAAGTTCTTCGCGCCGTTGCCAACAGTCATCTTTCGACCACGCCCTACAGCTACCGCAAGGTTGGTCAACGTCCAACACTTCGCGAACTCATCGTTCCATTCGGCTCGACCGGGTACGTCCTTCGCTTCGACATACGGACTCCGAAGTTGGTCCTCGTCATTGGTGCGCGCCACCAGCGCGAGGAGGACTTCCACTGAAGGCCGAAGACGACCTGGTCGAACTCTTCGCGTACGTCGCCGAGCCCGGCTCGCCAGTGACCGCTGCGCGGTACACCGAAGCGAACGTGGCGCACTGCGAGACGTTGACGAGCTTTCCACACCCAGGCATGCCGCGCGACGACATCCGACTCGGGCTGCGCATCACGAACTGCCGCAAGCGCGCGTCGAGTTCAACGACGCCGAGGACAACGGCTGCTTCACCTCGCGGCGTGCCCTGTTCAGCGCCGGCATCGGGGCGCGCAAGCTCGGCTACAACCTGACCGTCTTGCCGCCAGGCAAGGCGCAGTGTCCGTTCCACTCGCATCGGGGCGAGGAAGAGATGTTCCTGATCCTGCAAGGCGAGGGCGAGCTTCGCTACGTTGATCAACGCTACGCCATACGGGCGCACGATGTCATCGCATGCCCGACCGGTGGCGCCGAGGTCGCGCACCAGATCATCAATACCGGAACGGTCGACATGCGCTACCTGGCTTTGTCGAACCTCGTGGAGATCGAGACCTGCGAGTACCCCGACTCCGACAAGATCGCCGTCCGTGCCCACGCGCCGGGCACGCCGCGGCTGTGGAAGATGTTCCGCGCCGAGACCCATGTGGAGTATTACGAGCGCGAGAACACGGAAGGTCCGAAAGGTGGGGCCTGAGAGCCTGTGAAATATTCCGCCACACCCGCTCGTGCGCCCGAAACGGCGTCGCTCGTCGTTGCAAATGCTCGACGTAGCCCGAGCTACGTCTGCGCTTTGCGCCTAGATCGACACCGTTTCGGACACCCGCTCGGGCGCGCCGGAATACTTCACAGGCTCTGAGACCGGATCGTCCCGGGGCTCGTGCGCGCCCGCGGATGTGAGTCGGATCCACAGGCGCGCAGCCGCCCGTCATTCATCCTCCGCCGTGCGTTGACGGCGTGATGCGGCGGCGCGGGGCCTCGCGGCCGACCTGCCCTCGTGGCGGCGGCGACGATCGTGCTCATGCTGGCGTTGAACGGCATTCCCCTGCCCTGGCTCATTCGCAAGCTGCCGCCCCCTGCCGACGATGACGCCGTGCGCGAGGGCGATACCGCCGCAGCCGCCGCGGTGAAGGTCGAGCCTGTTTCCAGCACCAGGCGGCTGGGCCTGGCGGGCATCCAGGCCGAACGCGACGGCCTGCACCGCCGACACGCGCAGACCACGATCAACGACCAAACCCTGCGCCTGCTCGAGGAGGAACTCGACGGGCGCGAGATGCTCTCGTCAACGGATGTGCCGCGCGGCTGGCAGCATGGGCGGCGGTGCGAGGCTTCAGGCTGCCAGTTCCTGCCCTTCGCGCGGCGAGCGCCCGCGCGTCATGCGCTGCAGTTCGAGCAGTCCCGACTCGTCGGTGATTTCGATGTCGCGGTGCGAGACCGCGATGCAGCCGTCCTGCACCAGCGCCGTGAGTGCACGGCTCACGGTTTCGTGCGCCACGCCCAGGTAGCTGGCGATGTCGCGCCGCGTCATGGACAGCCGCAGCCGCCGGTCGGAGTGCCCCAGCGCGCGCTGGCGCTGCGCCAGCTGCAGCACGAAGCGCGCCACGCGCACTTCGGAACTGGGCGCCGACATCAGGTACTGCGTATCGGCGCGGCGCATCAGTTCGGTGCCCGTGGCCCGGTGCAGCAGCCGCTCCAGCGCGGGGATGCGGTGGCTCAGCGCCAGCAATTCACCGAACGGCAGCACCACCACGCTGGAGTCCTCCAGCGCCACCGCGCCGCTGGCGTGGCGGTCGCGGCCCAGGCCGTCCAGTCCGAGCATGTCGCCGTGCATGGCAAAGCCCAGCACCTGTTCGTAGCCTTCCAGGTCGGTCTGCACATGCTTGAAGCTGCCGCCGCCCACCATGTAGACGTTCTCGAAGCGCTGGCCCTCGTGCAGCAGCGTCTGCTCGGCATGCACTCGCCGCATGCCAAAGCCGATGGCGTCGGTCTCGGCCGTGGCCTGCTCGTGCAGGCCGGCCCAGCGCAGCACGTCGGAAGCGGTGCAGCGCAGGATGCGCGCCAGCCGCGCTTCGGGCAGGCTCAGCGTGTCGAACTTGTCTTGCACCGCAAGCCTCGCGGTGCCTGAGGTCAGGTCCTTGGACATGGCCCGAGAATGGCGCACCTGCCCCGGGGCGGCAATCAGGCGTGGGGCCGGCAATCCGTAGGAGATTCGGCCCGACGTGGCGAACAATCCGAGACCTGATTCGGATTCTTCTGCAGGTAAGTCCGGCCCCCATCCGGGCTGTGCCAGCGGCCAGCCTAAGGCCACTGCGTGCCGTTGATTTGCGAGTTCTCAATCCGCCCGCCGCAGGCCGTTTCAAGATGGTCGGACCGTGACGGGTTGCCGCCATGCGGCAGGAGGTTCAGCAATGGTCACCGTGGTCGACTCGCGTGCCGTGAAGGTGGGCCCGCTGGGCTTGCCGGGTGAATGGGTGCAGGTGCCGCAGGCCGTGGGCACGGTCGTCTTCGCGCATGGCAGCGGCAGCAGCCGGCGCAGCCCGCGCAACCTCGCCGTCGCCGAGGTGATGCACGACTACCGGCTGTCGACGCTGCTGTTCGACCTGCTGGGCGAGGACGAAGCGCTGGAGCGCCGTCATGTCTTCGACATCGACCTGCTTGGCCATCGGCTGGGCGAAGCGCTGGCCTGGCTGCGGCAGCAGGAAGACGCGCCCAGGCGCATCGGCCTGTTCGGCGCCAGCACCGGCGCGGCGGCGGCGCTGCATGCGGCGGCGCAGCACCCGGGCTGGGTGGGCGCCGTGGTCAGCCGCGGCGGGCGGCCCGACCTGGCCCGCAGTGAACTCGCCGAGGTGCAGGCGCCCACGCTGCTCGTCGTGGGCGGTCGCGACGTCGAGGTGCTGCGGCTGAACCGCATGGCCTTGCGCGAACTGCAATGCCATGCGCGGCTGGAAGTGGTGCCCGGCGCCACACACCTGTTCGAGGAGCCGGGCGCGCTGGAGACCGTGGCGCACCTGGCTGGCGAGTGGTTCACCACCCACCTGCACGAGCGGGGCTGGGCATGACGGGCAGGATTTTTGCCAACCGTACCGAGGCCGGCCGCGCGCTGGCGCGGAGGCTCGCCGGCATGGACTTGCCGAAGCCGGTGCTGGTGCTGGCCCTGCCGCGCGGCGGCGTGCCGGTGGCCGCCGAGGTCGCCCGCGCGCTGGGCGCCCCGCTGGACCTGCTTCTGGTGCGCAAGATCGGCGCGCCCTGGCAGCGCGAACTGGCGGTGGCGGCGGTGGTCGACGGCGATCCGCCGGATATCGTGATCGACGAACTGACGAGCCGGCTCAGCGGCGTCGACGACGCCTACATCCAGCGCGAAGCCGGTGACGAGATGCGCGAGATCGAGCGCCGGCGCCACGTCTACCTGCGCGGCCGCGCGCCGCTGCCGGTGGCGGGGGCCACGGTCGTCGTCGTCGACGACGGCATCGCCACCGGCACCACCGTGCGTGCCGCCATGAAGGCGCTGCGGCGGCGCCAGCCGGCGCGGCTGGTGCTGGCGGTGCCGGTGGCGCCGGCCGATACCGTGGCCGCGCTGAGCCAGGAAGCCGACGAAGTGGTGTGCCTGGCCCAGCCCGAGCCCTTCCATGCCATCGGCCTGCACTACGCCGACTTCCACCAGGTGCCCGACGACGAGGTGCTGGCGGTGCTGGACGGCCTGGCCCGGCCGCCGCCGGCCGCGGCGCAGCCGTCATGAAACACGGCACGACCGAGAAGCAGGCGCCAAGGCGCGGCCGCCGCCTGCCGCAGCCGCCGCCGGCGACGCGACCTGCGCCGCCTTCACGTGGCAGCAGGTGCGCGGCGAACTGCAGTCCGGTCGCGGCGAGGCGCTGAACATGGCGCGGCTGGCGGTACGCCACACCGGCGATCCGCGCGCGCAGCACGCCACGCTGCGCTTCATCGCCAGCGTGGGCGCGCCGCTGAATCCCCGAGGCCGTGTGGTGGGGCCGGTGTTCAGTCGAGCGTGCCCGGGCGGGTGCTGGCTGGACCGTCCGCCGTTTCGCCGTCCCAGCCGGCCGGCGATTCCTCGCCGTGCAGCCGGTGCTCCATGCCGTAGCGGATGAGTGCTGCGGTGCTGTCGAGCTGCAGCTTGGCCATGATGCGCGTCTTGTGCGTGCTGATGGTCTTCACCGATAGGTTCAGCGCCTGCGCGATGTCGGTCGAACGCTGGCCGGCGACGATGCGCCGCAGCACCTCGAGTTCGCGGTTCGAAAGCCTGGCATGGCCAGGCACCTCGACGCTGCCGTTGAGCTGCTGCACCACGCGTTCGGCCAGGCTGGTGGTGACGTAAGCGCCGCCGTGCAGCACCTTGCGCACGGCGCGCAGCAGTTCGGCCGATGCACTGTCCTTGGTGACGTAGCCGTTGGCGCCGGCCTTGAAGGCGCGCAGCGCGTATTCCTCCTCGGCGTGCATGCTCAGCACCAGCACCGGCAGCGCCGGAAATTCCGCGCGGATGCGGCGGATGAGTTCCAGCCCGCTCATGCCCGGCATGGAGATGTCGACGATGGCCAGGTCGAAAGGCGCGCGGCGCAAGCTGTCCAGGGCCTGGAAACCCGAGCTCTCTTCGGTGATGGCCCAGCCCTCGGGCGTGGCTTCCAGGATGCGCTTGAGGCCTTCGCGAACGATGGTGTGGTCGTCCACCAGCAGCAGGCGGGCGCCGGACAGGGGTGGCAGGGCATTCATGGGGTTCGGGGCGGGTCGGCGGTGCTGCCGGCGTTGACGGGGGGCGTGAGCGGCAGGTGCACCGTGAGCCGGCCGCCGCCGCCGGGCGGGTTGTCCACCTCGAGCCGGCCGCCCAGCATATAGGCGCGTTCGCGGATGCCCAGCAGACCGTAGCGGCCGTCGCTGTGCTGCGGATCGGCGGGAAAGCCGACGCCGTTGTCACGCACGGTGAGCACGAGTTCGCCGCCGTCCTGGCGCATTTCGATATTCACGTCGGTGGCGCGAGCGTGGCGCGCCACGTTGGTCAGCGCCTCCTGCACCATGCGGTACAGCGCGATGGCTGCGCCCTGAGTCACCGGCGGATCTTCGGCGCCCAGGCGCACGGTGATCTCCATGTCCAGACGCCGTGCGGCGTCGCGCGCCAGCCATTCGATGGCCGCGTTCAGGCCCAGGTCGTCGAGCATCATGGGGCGCAGGGCGGTGGCGATGCGCCGCACCGAGGCCACGGTGTCGTCGATCATCTCCAGCATGCCCGAGAGGCGGGTCTCGTCGCCGCACGGTCCCTCTGCCGATGCCAGGCTGGACAGCTCCATTTTCAGCGCCGTGAGCCGCTGGCCCAGTTCGTCGTGCAGTTCGCGCGCGATGCGGCGGCGCTCCTCCTCTCGCGCTTCCACCACGCTGGCCGAGAGGCGGCGCAGTTCCTCGCGGTGGCGCATCTGCTCGCGCAGCAGCTGCTGGCGCTGCGTGACGTCGGTGATGACCATCTGCACGACGCTGCGGCCGTGGTCGGGCAGCGCCGCGGCGGCGATCTCGACCTCGCGCGAAGCGCCATCGAGCCGCGCGATGGTGCCAGCCACCACCGGCGCCGTCGCGCCCGTCACCGCGTTGGACATCTGCGAGCGCAGCGCCGCGTGCGACTCGGAGCGCAGCAGCGTGAAGACCGAGCGGCCGACGAGGTGCTCGCCCTGGCGCACGCCGAAGAGTTCGAACGCGGCACGGTTGGCGAAGGCCACATGGTCGCCGTCGGCGATCCACATCGCCACCGGCGACATGTCCAGCACGGTGCGGAAGCGCCTGGTGAGCGCTTCCACCTCGTCGTGCAGCGCCTGTTCCTGGCTCAGGTCGCGCAGCAGGGCCACGAAGAAGGGGCGCAGTTCGCCGTCGATGGCCAGTTCGATGCGCGAGATGGTGGCGTCGGCCGGGAACTCCTGGCCGTCGGAGCGCAGCCCCGTGATCGGCCGGCGCGTGCGCATCGGGCGCTCGATGGCGCCCGAGGCCTCGAATTCGCGCACATGCACTTCGTGGGCCGCCCGCGCCGGCGCCGGTATCAGGCCGGCCAGCGGCCGGCCCAGCACACTGGCGGGCGAGCACAGGAACATGCGCTGTGCCGCCGGGTTCAGGGCCACGACGCGCTGCTGCTGGTCGACGACCACGATGGCTTCGCTGGCGGCATGGGCAATCACGCCCAGCGGCAACTCGAAGAGTGTGGCCGAAAGGGCCGATGGCGGCGATTCGCTCATGTCCTGAGACCGTGTCGGAACGATTCTAGGCGCCGGGCCCCAAGGGCACGCGGCCGGCACAATCGGCCCCCGAATTGCGCATGCTCAGCCGCCATGACGGGCGGGGCCGGCAGCATGGGGCCGAGCAGCACACGGGGACGAGATGCCTTCACCGCGAAGCCTGACTGGATGGACTCCTGCCGTGGCGCTCGACGAGCACCTGGCGCCCGGCCCGGACCGCCGGACTTCGGAGCCGGTCGCGTGAGCCGCATCCTCGTCGTCTGCTATTCACGCGGGGGCACCACGCTGGAAGTGGCCAGCCGCATTGCCGAGCGCTGCGGCGCCGACCTGGAGCTCATCAAGGACAGGACCCCGCGTGACGGCGTCCTGGGCTGGCTGCGCTCGTCCTTCGAGGCCGTGCTGCGCCGGCAGTCCTGGATCCAGCCGCCGCGGCGGGCGGTGGGCGACTATGCGCTGGTGATCGTCGGCACGCCGGTCTGGGCCGGCCGCATGGCCAGTCCGGTGCGCAGCTACCTTCTGCGCCAGCAGGGGCGGCTGCGGCGTGTGGCCCTCTTCTGCACCCACGGCGGCCGGGGCGGCGACAAGGTGCTGGCCGAGATGGCAGCGTTGTGCGGCCGGCGACCACGCGCCACGTTGTCGCTGGCGGTGCGCAACTTGGCTGCGCTGGGGCACGACCCGGAATTGGCGCGCTTCGTTAGCCGGGTGACGGGCGACCGCGAGACACCGACGACGGCGGGCGCACCGCTGTCTGATCACGCCGGGCTGTAGCTGCAGACGCGGCGCAGGCCGGTGCACGCCGGCTGCGCGCGCTCAGGGCCGCGCCTCGGGCAAGCCTGCCGGCGAGCCAGCAAGCGCAGGTTTCCACGCTGGTGGCACGCGGGCGGGTGTCGGCCGCTGGACAGCAAGAAGCGTGCTCCGACACCGCGGCACTGCTGGACTGAATGCGAACGACCCGCACCACCCCGGGGGCAGCGCGGGCCCTTGACCTGCTCCGGCCTGGCCGGTCCAGGGCAGCACCGCCAGATGCGCCAAAAGGCCCGGCGGCGCGGTCATGCCCTCATTGCACCGACAGGCGCTTCTTGGAATTGGCTGCCTTCTTCGGCAGCGTCAGCGAGAGCACGCCGTTTTCGTACTTCGCCTCGGCCTCGGCTTCGTTGACCGGGCAGGCCAGCGTGAAGCTGCGGCTGGCATAACCTTCCTGCCGTTCGCGGCGCAGCACGCGGCCTTCCTTCTTCTCTTCCTTTTCCTTCTTCACCTCGGCGCTGATGGTGACCGTATTGCCGTCCACGCGCACGTCGATGTCCTCCTTGCGCACGCCGGGGATTTCGGCCTTCACCGCATAGCTGGTGTCGAGTTCGTGGAGGTCGAGCTTGATGCGCGGCGCTTCCATGCCTTCCATGCGCCACGGCCTCATCAGGCTGCGAAAAGTCTCCTCGAAGGGATCGACGGCCAGCGGATCGAACAGTCGGAGTTCGTTCATTGCAGTTCTCCCAGAGAGTGATTCGACCGCGAATGGCAG
Source organism: Rubrivivax sp. (assembly GCA_034522875.1). GTDB lineage: Bacteria > Pseudomonadota > Gammaproteobacteria > Burkholderiales > Burkholderiaceae_C > Rubrivivax. The sequence goes on from JAXHKY010000005.1 coordinate 94,025, forward strand.
ATGTGACACATCTGTCCGGTCAAGAAAGAGGATGCAGCAGGTCCCGGCCGGAGTGATTGAGCGCACTCAACTTCCAGCGGCCCTCCTCCGATCCGGCTGCCATTGCAGCGCCCAGCCGCGACCGCCGGTCAGGGCCCTGACCTGTGTGCCCAGGGCGCGCCCGCCCCGGTTGAACAGCCTCTCGACCCACAGCCGCGCCTGGGCGTCGGCCGCTTCCAGCCGCAGCCGGCGGATCTGCAATGGCACGATCTCCAGTCCCCGCAGCGCACCACCCTGCGCTTGCAGGGTGGCGAAGTACAGGCAGCCGACGTCGCTGCGCAGGTCGCCGTGCGGGGTGATGCCTTCGTAGTCGTTGATGAGGTCGCCGCAGCCGTACAGCACCAGCCGCCCGCGGTAGACCTCGGCCGCCAGCGGGTGGTGCGAGGAGTGGCCATGCACCACGTCGGCGGCGCCGAGTTCGATCAACCGGTGCGCGAAGGCGCGGTGCGCTGCGGGAATGGCCTCGCCCCAGTTGGCGCCCCAGTGGACGGACACGACCACCGGTTCACCGCTGTGGCGATGGCGGGCCACTTCGGCAGCCAGGCGGCGCGCAGAGGCGTCCGAGAGGTCGGGCAGCAGGGCCACGCCCGAATAACGTTCGGTGGCCGCCCAGTCCGGCGGCACGCCGCTGCTTTCGGTGGCGCAGGCGAAGACCAGCAGGCGGCCCGCGCCGCCGGCCCGTGGCAGCACCGCCGGCGCCCAGGCGGCGGCTTCGTCGGCACCGGCACCGGCCGTGTGCATGCCCGCGGCGTGCAGCGTGCGCAAGGTCTCGGCCAAGCCCTCGCGGCCCCAGTCGAGCAGGTGGTTGTTGGCCAGCACGCAGCAGTCGATGCCCGCGGCCGTCAGGCAGGGTGCGTTGGCCGGGTGCATGCGGTAGTGGATGCCCTTGTCGGCCCAGGCCTCGTCGCAGGTGGTGACCGCGGTCTCCAGGTTGACGATGCGCAGGTCCGGCGCCAGCCGCTCCATTTCGGCCAGCGCGTCGCCCCACAGGTCTTCGCAGGCCAGGGCGTGTTCTATCGGCCCGCACTTCTTCTCGGCCAGCCGCACGTAGTCGCGCGCGTCGCGGATGTGCGGTTCGTATAGCAGCGGCGAACCGGGATGCGGCAGCACCTGGTCGATGCCGCGGCCGGTCATGACGTCGCCCGTGAGCAGGATCTTGAGGGTGTCCATGACGGTGACTCGCGCTGCCTTGTCAAACCTTCGTGCATGGATGGCTGTGCATCACGACCCGGCCCTCGGCCTTCAGGACGGCCCGCGACGCTCGATCGCGATGCCCGCGAGCTCCAGCACCACGCCCAGGGCGAAGGCGATCAGCCCGTAGTGCGCCGAAGGCGCCAGCAGCAAAAGCACGGCTCCGATGGCGATCGAGCCCAGGGCCAGGGTGCGACGGACGCGGCGGTGGCGAATCATGCGCAAAGTCTGCGCCCGCCTGCCTGCAGCGTGGTTGAGTGCACTCAACTCCCGGTGCGGCCGGCCGGCGGAAACTTCGTCACCAAGGGTGCAGGGGCCGCGGCTGTGGCAGGGCGGCAGGTTCGCCGCAGGGCGGGCCGGGTACCCGATGATGGCTATCTGGCGCCGGCGCCGCAGCGGCGCCCCGGCAAGGGGAGTGCCCTGGCATGTTGCTCTTCAGTCTCGACCCCGAATGCAGGCTCGCCCCCGCGCTGGCGGCGGCCCTGGACGAAAACCTGGCGCGCCACGAGGACCGCCGCTTCGAGGACGGTGAACACAAGCTGCGCCCGCTGGTGGACCCGCGCGGCGACGACGCCTACGTGGTGTGCAGCCTGCACGGCGGCCCGCAGGACAGCCCGCACGACAAGCTGTGCCGGCTGCTGTTTTTCATGGCCACATTGCGCGAGCACGGCGCGGCGCGCGTGACGGCCGTCGTGCCCTACCTGGCCTATGCGCGCAAGGACCGCCAGACCCAGCCGCTGGACCCGGTGACGCTGCGCTACGTGGCCCAGTTGTTCGAGGCCGTGGGCACCGACCAGGTGATGGTGCTGGAGGCGCACAACGTGGCCGCCTTCCAGAATGCCTTCCGCTGCCATACGGTGCACCTGCAGGCGCACCGCGTCTTCGACGGGCTGGTGCCCGAGCTGGCCGGCGACGGCCCGCTGGCGGTGGCCTCGCCCGACCCCGGCGGTGTGAAACGCGCGCTGCTGTGGCGCGAGGCACTCGAAGCTCGGCTGGCGCGGCCGGTGCACTTTGCCATGGTCGACAAGCGGCGCAGCCTGGGCCTGGTGAGCAGTGGTCACCTGGTGGCCGGTGACGTGGAGCGCGCCACCGTGCTGCTGCTCGACGACCTCATCGCCAGCGGCGAAACCATGCTCAGCGCGGCCACGGCGCTGCGTCACGCCGGCGCGCGACAGGTAGTGGCGCTGGCCGCGCACGGGCTGTTCGTCGGCGCGGCCGCCAAGGCGCTGGTCGACGCGCACATCGCGCGCGTGGTGGTCACCGACAGCGTGCCGGCCTTCCGCCTGCCGGCCGGCGGGCCGGTGGCGGCCAAACTGCACGTGGTCTCGGCGGCGCCGCTGTTCGCGCAGGCCATCCGCGACAGCCACACCGCCTGGCTGCGCTGAGCCGCCGGGCACACGCTAGGCCTGGTCCGGCGTGTCCGCGCTGCGCAAGCACTCCAGCAGCGCCACGCTGCGCTGCAGGTAGCGCTGCGCCAGACCGGGCCACTTCAGCGGCGTGCGGGGCTGCGGCTCCAGCAGATGGGCCAGCGCCAGCCGGGCGCGCAGCTGTGCGCGATAGGCCGTGTACAGCGCCAGCAGCGCGGCCGGCGGTGGGTCGCCCAGCACGGCGGCACAGGCGGCCAGCAGCCGCGGTCCGATCCAGGCCGCGCCGGCCATCTCGCACTCCAGCCCCAGGAAGGCGAGTTCGTCGAAGGGGTCGACGGCGCGCAGCGCGGCGTTGAATTCGAGCGCGTCGATGACCACCGGCGGTATCTGCAGGCACACATGCTCGGGGCGCAGGTCACCATGGCCGTCCACGACATGCCCGCCGGCGGCGCGGGCCAGCAGCAGCGGGGCGTGCCGCGCCAGGGCGTCGTCCAGCGCGTCGAGCGCCGCGGCCGCATCCGGCAGGCCGTGGGCGGGGTGCAGCAGCACTTCGCGGTTGACGGCCTGCTCGCGCTGGAAGCGCGCCAGATGCTCCGGCGGCGTGACGCCGGCGGCCGGCGCGCGGCGGTAGAAGTCGGCCAGCACGCCGGCCAGGGCATCGATCTCGCCGGGCGTGGCGCTGCCGGTTGCGATCAGGCGGTCGAGCATGCGGCCGGCCGGCAGGCGCCGCATCAGCACCAGCCAGTCGACGGTGCGCCCCGCGGCCGGCAACTGGGCTTGCGCTACCAGCGCCAGGCCACCGCCTTGCTGCTGCAGCGCCATCAGACCCAGGTAAACACCCGGCGCCAGCCGCGCATTCAGCCGCAGCTCTTCGCGGCAGTTGAATTCGCGCGCGGCCAGGGTGGAGAAGTCCAGGAACGGGTAGCGCACCGGCTTCTTCATCTTCAGCACGTGCTCGCCCGCCAGGAAGACCCAGGACATGTGGGTCTCGATCGTCTCGACCGACGCCACGGCGCCGGCATGGCCGCGGTGTGCCGCCGGCGACTGCAGAAAGCGCACAGCGGCCGCAGCGGCTGAAAGCGTGCCTTCGAGGGCGGCGTCGGCAGGGTTCATGGGCGGGCTGGCGGCGCGCCGCAGAACACGCGGCGGGTCTGGCGCGAACGAAGCATAGAGGGCATTCGCGGTCCTGCGCCTGGCGTGGGTGGCGCCAACTCAGCCGTGAAAGACCGGCAATCGGCGCGAACTTGACGCGGCGTGGTGTATCTGTTACGCGAATCGTGGCGCGGGCTTGAGTTGGCGCAATGTCTTCGCTGGGGAACGGCCTTAGCCTACGACCGAGAAGAAGGTTTTAGTTGTCGAGCCACGGGAGGATGGCGGTCCAGGTTGCCCCTGTAGCGTGGAATTCGGGGTGCTCCAGCGGTCATTCGAATCGACTCAACGGACTTTTGATCAACGAAGGAGACGCCAAAATGACGATCAGATACATCCGGCCCGTGCAGCCGCCTGAAGCCGTGCTGGTGGCCAACAGCTCGCGCGCGCGCCTGTTCGATCGCGACGCCGAAAACGGTGCCATGCGCGAAACGGCCAGTTTCGTGCACCCGCAGGCGCGCATGAAGGGCATTGATCTGGGCCGCGACCGGCCCGGTCAGGCCTTCAAGGGCCAGGCCCGCACGGCCTACGAGCCGCACGCCAGCCCGCACCAGAAGGAAGCTGCGGTATTCGCCCGCGAACTGGCGCAACGTCTGGGGGTGATGGCGCTGACGCGGCGTTATTCGCGCCTGGTGCTGCTGGCTTCCAACCCGTTCCTGGGTGATCTGGACAAGGAACTCGATGGCGGCACACGCAAGCTGCTGCAGGCGAGCGTGGGCATGGACCTCACGACCTTCGACGGTGCCGAACTCGAGCACCGGGTGGCCGAGGCGCTGCAGGAAGCCGGCGTGGCCATGTCCGTGGCCGCCGACTGACCATACTTGCCCCGGCGGCGGCCATGCCTGGCGTGCCGCCGCCCGGGATCCGTCAGTCGTGGAGCGCGCGGTGCGCTTCGGGGTGACGCACCACCAGCACCGGCAGCGGGCAGTGGCGCAGCACGATCTCGGCGTCGCTGCCCATCAAGACGCGGTTGAAGCCGCGCCGGCCGTGGGTGCCCATCACCACCAGGTCGCAGCCGGCTTCGCGCGCTTCCTGCACGATGGTATCGGCCACGCGTTCGGTGCGCGCCTCGACGAGCCGGGTTTCCACCGCCACGCCATGGTTGCCGGCCGTCTCCTTGGCCTTGGCGAGCAGGGTTTCGCCCTGCTGGCGCAGGCCGTCGCTGACTTCCTGCCAGGTGGTGGTGGGCACCATCTCCACCGCCACCGGGAAGGTATCGATGACGTGCATCAGCACCAGCTTCGACTTGAGGGCGCGCGCCAGCGCCACCGCTTCTTCGAAACCGCGCAAGGCAGTCGGGCTGCCGTCCAGCGGGACGAGGATCTTTTCGTACATGGTCAAGCTCTCCAGTTGCTTCGACAGGCCAATTCTGGCGCCTGGCGCGCCGGCGCGAGTTGAGCCGGCGCAGCGCCGGTGCAGATGGCCGCAGCCGCGCCTTCAACGCACCGAACGGTTTTCGCGCGAACGCCCGCGCGGCGCCAGCACGATCTGCTGCAGCTGCCCCCGGCGCGAGCGGAAGAACCGTGCGCTGGACAACAGGTGAAATCACCACATGCGGACTGGTGCTCACCTCCAGGGCCGGGCGAGCATGGTGGGCGGTCGGTGGCGGTCGATCGAGTCCTCGCAAGTCTTCGACCACTCCTCGGGCTGCAGAGCGGGCAGCTGAAAGCATGAAGCCGACTGCGGGCACACTTCATTCCCTCAGGAATTTTCCGGACCGCGCCATGAACTCCAGCTTCAGCCCGCCACGTCTCGCCGCCGAAGTCGACACCCTGCTCGGCCAGCTCGGCGTTGCCGCCGCAGCCTGTCAGGGCGGCGCGCTTTTTGTGCGCTCGCCGATCAACGGCGAGGCCATCGGCCAGGTCGTCGAGACATCACCCGCCGGTGTGGCGCAGGCCGTGGCTGAAGCCCACCACGCCTGGCTGGCCTGGCGCACCGTGCCGGCGCCGCGCCGCGGCGAGCTGGTGCGCCTGCTGGGCGAGGAATTGCGCACGCACAAGGCGGCGCTGGGCCGGCTGGTGTCCATCGAGGTGGGCAAGATCGGCAGCGAAGGCCTGGGCGAGGTGCAGGAGATGATCGACATCTGCGACTTCGCGGTGGGCCTGTCGCGCCAGCTGCACGGCCTGACCATCGCCACCGAGCGGCCCGACCACCGCATGATGGAAACCTGGCATCCGCTGGGCGTGGTGGGCATCGTCTCGGCCTTCAATTTTCCGGTGGCGGTGTGGTCGTGGAATGCGGCGCTGGCGCTGGTGTGCGGCAACGCCTGCGTGTGGAAGCCTTCGGAGAAGACACCGCTCACCGCGCTGGCGGTGCAGGCCTTGTTCGAACGCGCGCGGTCGCGTTTCGGCGTCGAGGCGCCGGCCGGGGTGTCGGTGGTGGTGCAGGGCGCGCGCGCGGTGGGTGAGGCACTGGTGGACGACCCGCGCGTGGCGCTGGTCTCGGCCACCGGCTCCACCGCCATGGGCCGCGCCGTGGGCCCGCGGCTGGCGGCGCGGTTTGCGCGCGCCATCCTGGAACTGGGCGGCAACAACGCCGCCATCGTGGCGCCCTCGGCCGACCTGGACCTGGCGCTGCGCGGCATCGCCTTTGCCGCCATGGGCACGGCCGGCCAGCGCTGCACCACGCTGCGGCGGCTGTTCGTGCACGAGGCCATCCACGACGCACTGCTGCCGCGGCTGAAGCGCGCCTACGGCCAGGTGACGGTGGGCAACCCCTTGCAGGAAGGCACGCTGGTGGGCCCGCTCATCGACGAAGCCGCGTACCGCAGCATGCAGCGCGCGCTCGGCGAGGCACGGGCGCTGGGCGCCACCGTCACCGGCGGCGAACGCCAGCACGAGGCGGCGTGCCCGGAAGCGTTCTACGTGGCGCCGGCGCTGGTGGAGATGCCGGCGCAGGCCGGGCCGATGCTGCACGAGACCTTCGCCCCCATCCTCTACGTGGTGAAGTATCGGAATTTCGACGAAGCCATCACGCTGCACAACGCGGTGGGTGCGGGACTGTCGTCTTCCATCTTCACGCTGGACCTGCGCGAGGCCGAACGATTCATCTCGGTGCAGGGCTCGGACTGCGGCATTGCCAACGTGAATATCGGCCCCTCGGGCGCCGAGATCGGCGGCGCCTTCGGCGGCGAAAAGGAAACCGGCGGCGGCCGCGAGGCCGGCTCCGACTGCTGGAAGGCCTATATGCGCCGCGCCACCAACACCATCAACTACGGCACCACGCTGCCATTGGCGCAGGGCGTGACATTCGACGTGGGCGACTGAACCGGCAGCGGGCGGGCGTGTCGAACCGCAATCATTTTCAAGGAGGCTGAGCCGTGGCGTTTTCGAATCGGGTGGTGGCGTGGATCATCGTTGCGCTCGCGGCCTTGCTGACGGCCTGCGCCACGCCGCCGCCCGCGCCCGGCGCGGCGCGCGAAGACGTGCTGCGCGTCTGGGGCCCGCCGACGGCAAACCATGCGCTGCCCGAAGGCGCCGAGCGCCTGGAATACGCCACCGGCCCCTTCGGCCGCACCACCTGGATGATCGACCTGAACGCGGCCGGCCGCGTGCAGCAGGCGCGCCAGGTGCTGAACGAAGCCGAATTCCTGCAGGTGCAGATCCGCGCCGGCAGCGGCGAAATGACGCGCGAGGAACTGCTGCGCTGGATCGGAACACCCGGCGAGAGGCGCAGCGGCGGCTGGGCCGGCGGCGAGGTCTGGTCGTGGCGCTACCCCACCAACGACTGCCTGTGGTTCCAGGCCTCGGTGGCCGACAGTGGCCGCGTCACCAGCGCCGCCTTCGGCACCGACCCGGTGTGCGACGCGCCGAGCGACAGGCGCTGACGCGGCGGCACCCGGCAGGCCGCATTGGCGCGGCGCGAGGCGCCGGCCTGCTTCAGAGCGTCTGTGCCCGGTCCAGCACGAAGGCGGCCACGGTTTCGGTGTCCTGCAGACTCAACCAGGGCAACGCACCGCCCGCTGCCGGGTCGGCCGGCGGCGCGGGCTGGTCGCTGGCGATGGCCTGGATGCCCGGCCACGCCGGCCACAGCGTGGGCTTGCCGACTTCGGCGCGCCAGACCTCCAGCTTCGGAAAGTCGCCGTTCTTGAAGCCTTCGACCAGCACCAGGTCGCAGCGCTGCAGGCGGCTGAGCAGGTAGGCCAGCGGCGGCTCGTCGGCGCCGCGCAATTCGTGCATCAGCGCCCAGCGGTCGTTGCCCAGCAAAAGCACCTCGCTGCAGCCGGCCTCGCGCAGGCGGTACGAGTCCTTGCCCGGGCGGTCGATCTCGATGTTCTTGTGGCTGTGCTTGATGAGCGAAACGACGAGGCCGCGCGCCGTGAGTGCAGGCACCAGCCGCTCCAGCAGCGTGGTCTTGCCCATGCCGGAATGGCCGGCGACACCGAAGACTTTCATGGGGTTCCAGGTCTCAAAGAAGGGCGGATTCTGCCGCGACGGTGAGGTTCGACCGGCCGATGGCGCGACGGGAATACCCGGATCCCTATAGCCATCAAGGCCATTCGTAGCGTGCTTTGCCATAGATCAATGCTGCGCCCCACCAGCCCAGCAAACTCGCGGTCATCCAAAACCACCCGCGCACCGCAAGACAGGAGCACGACATGAGGCTGACGAGAAGAACCTTCATCATGGCGTCCAGCGCCGCCGCCGGCTGGCTGGCCACGGGCTGCGCCACGACCATGGCACCGGCCGCATCCAAGGCGCCCGTTACCAGCGCCTTCGTGCCCCGCGCCGCCAAGCCGTCGGCTCCGGCCAAGGGCGACTGGGTGGCCAGCACCTGCCAGGGTTGCACGCAATGGTGCGCGATCGAGATCTTCGTGCAGGACGGGCGCGCGGTGCGCGTGCGCGGCAACCAGAACTCGAAGACCAACCACGGCTATGTTTGCCCGCGCGGCCACCTCATTCCGCAGCAGCTGTACAGCCCCGACCGCATCAAGACGCCGCTGAAGCGCACCAACCCCGTCAAGGGCCGTGGCGTCGACCCGAAGTGGGTGCCCATCAGCTGGGACGAAGCGCTCGACACCGTGGCCGAGAAGATGATGGAACTGCGCCGCGCTGGTGAACCCGAGAAGTTCATGTACATGCGCGGCCGCTATTCCGGCACCAGCACGGCGCTGCTGTACGGCACGGTGGCCAAGGTCTTCGGCAGCTCGCAGAACTTCAGCCACAGCGCCATCTGCGCCGAAGCCGAAAAGATGGCCCCAGGCCTGACGCAGGGCTTCTACGGCTATCGCGACTACGATCTGGCCAACACGAAGTGCCTGGTGTGCTGGGGCGTGGACCCGGTGTCCTCGAACCGCGAAGTGCCCAACACCATCCTCCAGTTGCCCAGGATCCTGGCTCAGGGCAAGGTCATCACCGTTGACCCGCGCTTCTCCACCATTGCAGCCAAGTCGCACGAGTGGCTGCCGGTCAAGGCCGGCACAGACGGCGCGCTGGCCGCGGCCATTGCCCACGTGCTCATGGTCGAAGGGCTTTGGAACAAGGAATTCGTCGGCAACTTCAAGGACGGCAAGAACCTGTTCAAGCCCGGCCAGACGGTGGACGAAGCGGCCTTTGCCGAGACAGAAACCCACGGCTTGGTGAAGTGGTGGAATCTGGCGTTGAAGGATGCCACTCCCGCCTTCGGCGAAAAGGAAACGCTGATCCCGGCCGAGCAGATTGTGCGCATCGCCCGCATGATGGGCGCGGCGGCGCCGAAGGTGGCGGTCTGGTGCGGTGCCGGCATCGGCATGAACCCCCGCGGCACCTACACCGGCATGATGGTGTACGCGCTCAACGGCCTGCTGGGCTCCATCGACGTGCAAGGCGGCGTTTTGCAGTCTGCTGGCGGCGTCCCGACAGGCAAGTTCCCCTCGTTCGACAAGTACATCGACGAGCTGGCCCAGAAGGGCGGCAAGGCCAAGAAGATCGACGGCCGGGGCGACCTGGACATGCCCGCGATGATGGGCGGCAAGCCTGGCAGCGGCGTCGTCACGAACAACGTGGCCAACGCGCTCTTGAAGAACCCGGGCGCGGTGAAGGTGTTCCTGGCGTCCTGGGCCAACTTCAACTTTTCCTGCACGGGCGCGCAGCGCTGGGACGAGGCGATGGCCAAGATCCCGTTCTTCGCAGCCATGGTCACCGACATGTCGGAGATGACCACTTACGCTGACATCGTGCTGCCGGCCACCTTCAACGCCGCCGAGGGCCTGACGGTCATCGGCAACATGGGTAACACCTATTCCTACTACAGCATCCAGCAGCCGGTGGTCAAGCGGCTGTGGGACGTGAAGCAGGAAGAAACCGAAGTGCCTTGGCTGCTGGCCAAGAAGCTGAAGGACAAGGGCTTCCCGAACCTGTTCGACTACTACAGCACCGAGTTCAAGGACCCCGACACCGGCAAGCTGCCCACCAACGAGCTGGAGTTCGGCGAGATCCAGGCCAAGATCACCATCGCCCCGGTGTGGAAGACCAAGGAGCCGCTGAAGGGCGAAAGTGTCAAGAGCTGGGAAGAGTTCAAGGCCCGGGGCATGGTCAGCGGCCCCAAGTACACCTTCAAGAAGGGCTGGGGCGGCAAGTTCAACACGCCGACCAAGAGATTCGAGTTCTACAGCGAAGCGCTGAAGAAGGGCCTGACGGAGCACGCCGGGAAGCACAAGACCACGGTCGACAACGTGATGGCGGTCAGCAACTACACGGCGCGCGGCGAGTTGGCCTTCGTGCCGCACTACGAGCCGGCGAAGCGCCACGGCAGCCGCGAGCAGTACCCCTTCGAGTTCGTCGACTACAAGAGCCGCCTGAACCGTGAAGGCCGCAGCGCCAACCTGCCCTGGTACCACGAGTTCAAGAAGATGGATCCGGGTGATGTGTCGTGGGAAGACGTGGTCAAGATGAACCCGGCTGACGCCACCCGCCTGGGCCTGAAGGAAGGCGACATGGTCAAGCTCAGTTCGGTCAGCGGCAGCATCACCGTCAAGCTGCACCTCTGGCAGGGCATACGCCCCGGCACCGTGACCAAGGCCTACGGCCAGGGGCACTGGGCCTATGGCCGTGTGGCGAGCAAGGAGTTCGGAAAAATGCCGCGCGGCGCAAATAACAACGACTTGCTGGTCGACGACTACGACCGGCTGAGTGGTGCCACCGCACGCAACGGTGGTTTCACCGGCGTGCAGATCGTCAAGGCCTGACGGGCTGACCCAGGAGTTTGGAGAACATCATGACAAGACTTGGAATGGTCATCGACCTGGGCCGCTGTGTCGGCTGCGGCGCCTGCGCCTTTGCCTGCAAGGCCGAGAACAACACCCGCACGCGGGTCGACGGCCAAAGCTACAACTGGGCCGACTTCATCACCCGTACCGAAGGCACGTTCCCCAACGTGACGCAGTTCGTGATGCCGGTGCTGTGCAACCACTGCAGCGATGCGCCCTGCATCACCGCCTGCCCCGTTAAACCGAAGAAGGCGATGTTCAAGACGCCCGAGGGCATCACGCTGCACGACCCGGAACTGTGCATCGGCTGCCGCGCATGCCAGGAAGCCTGCCCCTACAGCCACGAGGAACTGGACGCCTCCAGCATGAGCGGCGAGACCTACAGCGTCATCAGCTACAACACAGCCGACGAGAGCACCCAGCCCTACTGGGAAGACAAGACGGCCGCGATCCCCGGTGGCACTTCGTCCGGGGCAGAAGTGGCGGCCCGGGCCGGAGCAAGCGCTCCGGCAATGGCCAAGTGGACCGGCGGCGACCTGCAGCCCATTCGCGAAGCCGACGTGGTCGAAAAGTGCACCTTCTGCTATCACCGCACGATCAACGGCTTGCAGCCGGCGTGCGTGGAGGTCTGCCCGTCGCAGGCGCGTATCTTCGGTGATCAGGAAGACGCGAACAGCCCGATCGCGATGCTGCTGAAGAAGGAGAAGTCATTCCGGCTCAAGGAAGAAGCGGGCACCAAGCCCAACGTCCACTACATCGGCAAGTACAGCGTGCGCGGCTGAAGGCCCGGCGCGAGACAGCACGGGGCCGGGGTCACCCGGCCCTTTTTCTTGGAGTAACGATGTCGGACACCGACCAAGACCAAGCCACGGCGCGAGAAGACCTGTGCCGCTTCCTGGCCGCCTGCTACTACGAGCCGGCGCCCGAATTCACCGAAGAGCATCTCTTCGAATCTCTTTTGGCGGCCGCTCGATGCATCGACCCCGAACTGGCTGAACATGCCCAGCGGCTGGGTGACTCGTTCGCGGCAGCTCCGTTGCAGGACCTGCTGGTGGACTACACACGCCTGTTCCTCGGCGCGCCGCAGGCGCTGGCACAGCCGTATGCGTCGATCTGGCTGACGGGTGAGGCCGGGTTGATGCAGGACACCGCCATGGAACTGCTCAAACTCTACGAGCAGGGCGGCTTCGCCATCGACGAGAATTTTCAGGAGTTGCCCGACCACGTGGCGGTGGAACTGGAGTTTCTGTACCTGCTCACGCACCAGTTGCACCAGGCGCAGGCCGATGGCGACGCCGAGGCGCTGCAGGCGCTGCAGGTGCTGCGCACGGCCTTCCTCGTCGGCCACCTGGGTCGCTGGCTGGGCGGTTTCATCCTGGCCGTGCACGACCACGCGCAGACCGATTTCTACCGCGAACTCGCCGAGCTGACTGAGCTGTTCGTGCGCTTGGAGGGCCAGCGCCAGGAAGCGCCTGTGCTGCGTCACTGACACCGGACGAATGCGCCCATGGTCGGCCGCGCCACCGCATTGCCGACGGCGCCGAATGCCACCCACGGCGGCACCCCCGTCGGCACCCACGTGGCCTGCCTGTGTGCGGCGTGGTGCCGGCTTTGCGACGACTACCGCAAGGTGCTGCGCGAGGTCGGTGCGGCCTTGGCCACGGAGAAGGCAGCAGATCTGGCAGCAGCGACGGCATCGGCAATGTCATCGGACCTCGCCTGGCCATGGACGGCGCTGCACTGGCACTGGATCGACATCGAGGACGAAGCCGATCTGCTGGGTGAGGTCGATGTCGAGACCTTCCCCACGCTCGTCATCGCCGACGCCGCCGCCGTGCGCTTCGCCGGACCGGTGATGCCGCAGCACGACACCCTGCGGCGCCTGCTGCGGGTCACCGTAGTCGATGCGCAGGCAGACGAGCGCTGGCCAGCGGTGGACCCGGCCATCGAGGCGTTCGCGGCACGCCTGCGGCAACGGCCCGGCGACACGATCTGAGCGCGGCCACGACCCGTCGCGCAGGCCCGGCTGGCTTGCGACCAAGAGTCGCTGGACGTCGGTGCCGCGCTCAGGTGCTCAACCCCAGCCGCTTCATCTTCTCCCACAAGGTCTTGCGGCTGATGCCCAGCAGTTCGGCGCTGCGGCCGATGCTGCCCTCGGTCTGCGCCAGGGCACGCTGGATATGCTGGCGTTCGGCGTCTTCCACCATGCGCTGCAGTGGCAGGAGGGTGCTGCCGTCGCTGCCATGCGCATCGACCCGGCCCGCGACGGTTTCGGCAGCCTCGGGCACGTCCAGGATGCCGGCCTCGCTCATCACCACCGCCTGTTCCAGATGGGCGCGCAGTTCACGCGCATTGCCGCGCCAGGCCTGGCCCATCAGCGCACGCAGGTAGCTGTCGGAAATGGCCAGCGGGCGGCCCTGCTCGGCCGTCATGTCCAGCAGCATGCGCTGACTCAGCCAACGGATGTCTTCCGGCCGTTCGCGCAAGGGCGGCAGGGGAATGCGGATGACGGCCAGGCGGTAGAAGAGGTCCTCGCGGAAGCGGCCCTCGGCCATGTCCTGCATCAGATTGCGGTTGGTGGCTGACACGAGCCGGAAGTCGCTGTGCGTGGGCTTCTCTGCCCCCAGGCGGAAGAAGCTGCGCTCCTGCAGCGCGCGCAGCAGCTTGGCCTGCATGCTGGGCGGCAGGTCGCCCACTTCGTCCAGGAACAGCGTGCCGCCGTCGGCCCGTTCCAGGTAGCCGCGGTGCTGGCGCTGCGCACCCGAGAAGGCGCCTTTCTCGTAGCCGAAAAATTCGGCCTCCAGCAGCGTCTCGGGAATCGCCGCGCAATTGACGGCAATGAACTCGCCGCGCCCGCCCAGCGCGTGCAGCAGTTGCGCCGCCACCTCCTTGCCCACGCCAGACTCGCCGGTCAGCAGCACCGACGCCTTCTGCGGCGCCACCTTGCGCACCAGCGCCTCGACCTTGCGCATGGCAGGCGACACGCCGAGCACCGCGTCGTCGACGGCGGTTTCGGCCCGGCCGCAAGCCCCCCGCACCATGGCCACCAGCTGCTCGATGTCGAAGGGCTTGGCCAGGTATTCGCGTGCCCCGGCGCGCACGGCGGCCACGGCATCGTCGATGCTGCCGTAACCGGTGAGGAAGAACCAGGGCAGCGCGCGCTGCGCATCGGGCAGCCCCACGTACCAGCGGCTGGCCAGACCGTCGGGCAGGCGCACGTCGCTGACCACGACGTCGAAGGGTTCGCGCTGCAGCATCGGCGCCGCCTCTGCCAGCCGCTGGCACCAGCGCAGCAGGAAGCCTTCCAGCTCGAAGCGCTGGACCAGCGACTCGCCCATGATGGCGTCGTCTTCAATCAGCAGCAGGCGTGGCATCGCGTTCCCGGTTCGGCATCCAGAACACCAGCCGCGTGCCGGGCGCGTGCCCGGCATCGACTTCGAAGCCCCCGTCGAAGCGGGTGGCGATCTCGTGGCACACCCACAGGCCGAAGCCGCGCGGGTCGCTGCTGTTCTCGCTGGTCAGCCAGGTGCGCAGCGCGGCCGCGCTGAGCACTTCGCCGCCATGCGCCACGCTGAAGTGCACGCGTTCGGCGTCGGCTTGCAGCCGCGCTTGCACGGTGCCGCCGGGCCCGGCCGCCTTGGCGGCGTTGAGCAGCAGGTTGAGCATCACCTGGCGCACCGCGTCCGCCGGCACACGCAGTGCCGAGTCGACATCGATCGTCGGCTCCAGGCTCACCGTCTGCTGGCTGAACATGGGCTGCACCAAGGTCAGCACGTCCTCGAAATCGTCCAGTTCCAGTGCCCGCGCCTGCAGTCGCGCCTGCGGCAGCAGCGCCGCCAGCGTGGCCTGCATCTGCCCCAGCCCACGCTCCAGCAGGTCCAGCGTGCGGCGGCGTTGTGCGTCGCTGTGGCCGTGCAGGGCCAGCGTGCGCGTGGCCGTGCGCAGGCCCGCCAGCGGGTTGTTGAGTTCGTGCGCCACGGTGGCCGTCAGGCGGCCGACGGCGGCCAGGCGTTCGGCCGCCAGCGCGCGCTGCTCGGCAGTCTGGCGCCGCTGCTGTTCGCCGATCAAGCGCTCCAGCGCCTCGGCGATACGACCCAGTTCTGGGTCGGCACTGCGCGGCAGCGAATCCTGCAGGGCGGCGGGCGGGTCGCGGCCGATGCGGTCGATGGTGCGCGCCATGCTTGCCACCGGCCACGCCATGCGGCGACCCAGCCACCACCCCGCCGGCACCAGCAGCGCGATCGCCAGCAGGCCGCCGAACAGCGCCGGCTGGGCCAGTGCCGCCCAGTCGGGTGCGAAGACCGGTGCGTCGACCTGTACGTGCACATAGCCGAGCTGCTGGCCGTCCTCGCTGCGCACCGGGCGCAAGACGGTCCAGCCGCCGTCGGCGCCGGCACGTTCGCCGGGCACCGGGCGCACGCTGTCGGCGGGCGGCAGCCCGGTGGGCAGCCGCAGCGGGTCGGAGGCGGCGAAGACCCGGCCTTCGGCGTCCAGCACCGCCGCCCGGCCCAGGCCCTGCGCGGCGCCGGGCAGCAGCGGCACGGTGTCGCGCAGCAGCACGTAGACGCGCCAGGTGTCGTCGGCGGCCAGCATCGGCAGCGCCTGAGCCACCAGCAGCGAGGCACCGCGGTCGATGCGCGCCAGGATGTCGTCGCGCGCCCGCGCCGCGGCAATCTGCGCCGCCACCACGGTGACCAGCGCCGCCGCCAGCACCACCGCGATCGACAGGCCGAGCGGGATCTGCAGGCGGTAGGGCAGCTTGGACAGCACGGCCGGCGCCTTCAGGCCGTGACACCCGAACCCGGCACGCGGCGGGCCAGGGCACGGATCGAGTCGAAGAGTGCCGGCACGGCGGTGGTGAAGCCGTTCAGGTTCAGCGCCGCCAGCAGGGCGCGGCCTTCGTCGTCGCCGGCCATCGTCAGCAGTGCCTGGCGCAGCCGGTCGGCCAACGCCGGGTCGCCCGCCGCGGGCACGACCAGCGGCGGGAAGCCGTGCCAGTCCGAACGCCAGACCACCTCGGTCTGCTGCGCCGCGGCCATGCCCAGGCGCTGCATGGTGTCCCACACGTAGCCGTCGACGGAACCGGCGTCGGCCAGCCGGGCGGCCACGGCCTCGGTGACGTTGCGGTGGCCGTGGGCGAAGAAGCTGCGGCGCAGGTCGGCACCGGAAAGCCCGGCAGCCGCCAACTGCCCCTGCGCCACCAGCCAGCCCGAATTGGACAGCGGGTCGGAAAAGGCCAGCACGCGCCCGCGCAGGTCGGCCCAACCGTCGGGATGCGCCGCACCGCGAGAGCGGATCAGGTAAGCCCGGTACTGCGGCCGCCCCTCGTGCAGGGGCACCGCCAGCAAGCGCAGTTGCGATTCGTAGCGCACATAGGGGTAGCCGCAGATCCAGGCCGCGTCCAGCTGTTCGGCCAGCAGCAGGTCCATGATCGGCTGGTAGTCGTCCCGCGCCACGAAGACCACCTGACGCCCCAGCCGCGGCGTCAGCCACTGCGCCCAGCGGTTCAGGAACGCCGCCTGGTCGGTGAGCATCACCGCGGTGATGCCGATGCGAACATGCGCCTCGGCCAGCGCTGGCCGCCAGGCCAGTGCAGCCAGACCGCCGGCCATCCAGGCGCGGCGCTTGATCGAGGTGTCGGGGGCGAAGACCATGGTCGCGTGTGGTTACGAAATCGTAACGCAAGGCGGACTGGCGGTTACGACATCCGGACGCAGCGATCCCGCCGGGTGACACAAGTCCATGCAAGTCCCTGTAAGTTATTGATTTCGCTTGATTTATTGCGTCGTTGGGTGCGTGGCACGCCGTTTGCAGTCTTCCATGTGCTTGCCCAACCCAACAGGAGACAAAGTGGAAGAACTCAAGCTCAGCCGACGCATCTTTCTGAAGACCACCGGCTCAGGCGCCGCCGCAGCCGCAGGCGCTGCCGGCGCCATGCTCGCCCCGGGCGCAGCCCAGGCCCAGGCCGCCGCAGCCGCTACCGGCGTGACTTTGAACTATCCCAGACAAGCCGTCGGCAAGGCCGGCGGCATGGCCGTCAACGAAGCCGTGAGCTTCAGTTACCCCGACAGCAGTTCCCCCTGCGTGGCGCTGCGCATGGGCGCGCCCGTGCCCGGCGGCGTGGGCCCGAACAAGGACATCGTGGCCTTCAGCTCGCTGTGCACGCACATGGGCTGCCCCGTCACCTATGACGGCGGCACCAAGACCTTCAAGTGCGGCTGCCATTTCTCGATCTTCGACCCCGAAAACGGCGGCCAGATGGTCTGTGGCCAGGCCACCGAAGACCTGCCGCGCGTGCTGTTGGCCTATGACGCCGGCAACGACACCGTCACCGCCGTCGGCATCGACGGTCTCATCTACGGCCGCCAGGCCAACGTGCTGTAAAGGGCCGCAACATGAGCACCAATATCAAGGACCGCATCGCCCTGCCGAGCAAGGACGCGCAGAAGTCCAACATGACCTGCCACTTCTGCATCGTGGGCTGCGGCTACCACGTCTACAAGTGGGACGCCAATACAGAGGGTGGCCGCGCGCCCGAGCAGAACGCGCTGGGCGTGGACTTCCGCCAGCAGGTGCCGCCCCTGCAGATCACGATGACCAAGGCGATGACCAACACCATCACCGACAAGTCCGGCAAGCGCTGGAACATCATGATCCTTCCCGACAAGGAATGCGTGGTGAACAGCGGCCTGTCGTCCACGCGCGGCGGCAAGATGGCCAGCTACATGTACGCGCACGACGGCATCGCCCGCGAGCGGCTGAAGAACCCGCGTGTCTTCCGCGGCGACCAGTGGCTCGACACGAGCTGGGAGAACGCGCTGGCCATCTATGCCGGCCTGACGAAGAAGATTCTGGACAACGACGGTCCCAGCGGCGTGCTGTTCGACTGCTTCGACCACGGCGGTGCCGGCGGTGGCTTCGAAAATACCTGGGGCACCGGCAAGCTGATGTTCAGCGCCATACAGACGCCGATGGTGCGCATCCACAACCGCCCGGCCTATAACAGCGAATGCCATGCCACGCGCGAAATGGGCATCGGCGAGCTGAACAACAGCTACGAAGACGCGCAACTGGCCGACACCATCTTCTGCACCGGCGCCAACCCGTACGAGACGCAAAGCAACTACTTCCTCAACCACTGGGTGCCCAACCTCAACGGCGGCTCGGTGGACAAAAAGAAGCAGCGGTTCCCGGCCGAGGCCGCCAGCGCGGCGCCGGCCAAGCTGATCATCGTCGACCCGCGGCGCTCGGCCACGGTGGCCATCGCCGAGCAGATCGCCGGCAAGGACAACGTGCTGCACCTCGATATCGAACCCGGCTCGGACACGGCGCTGTTCAACACGCTCTTCACTTACGTCGTCGAGCAGGGTTGGCATGACAAGGCCTTCATCGCCAAGAGCACCACGGGTTTCGAGGATGCGGTCAAGACCAACCGCATGTCGCTGGCCGACGGCGCCAAGGCCACCGGGCTGAGCGTGGACAAGATCAAGCAGGCCGCCGACTGGGCCTACAAGCCCAAGGCCGGCGGGCACGCCAAGCGCACCTTCCACCCCTACGAGAAGGGCATCATCTGGGGCAACGACAACTACGTCATCCAGAGTGCGCTGGTCAGCCTGGTGATCGCCACGCACAACGTCGGCCGCCGCGGCACCGGCGTCTGCCGCCTGGGCGGCCACCAGGAAGGCTATGTGCGCCCGCCGTACCCGGGTGACCACAAGATCTACATCGACCAGGAAGTGATGGCCGGCAAGGGCCTGATGTACACGCTGTGGGGCACCAACCCGTTCCAGACCACGGTTGCCGCCGAGCGCCACCGGCTGGCGCTGCACAAGCGCGCGGCCATCGTCAACGAGGCTGTTTCGCGCGCGAAGGGCGCGTCGCCCGCGCAGCTGGTGGACGTGATCTACAACGCCTGCAAATACCAGGGCGGCCTGTTCGTGGCGGCGATGAATATCTACCCCACGGTGATCTCCGACGAAGCGCACATGCTGTTCCCGGCCGCGCAGCCAGGCGAGATGAACCTGACCTCGATGAACGGCGAACGCCGGCTGCGCCTGTCGGAGAAATTCATGGAAGCGCCGGGTAGCGCCAAGCCCGACTGCCTGATTGCCGCCGACATTGCCAACACGCTGAAGGCGATGTACCTCAAGGACGGCAAGGCCGACATGGCCAAGCGCTTCGAGGGCTTCGACTGGAAGACCGAGGAAGACGCCTTCAACGACGGCTTCCGCCGCGCCGGCCGGCCAGGCGTGGGCCCGATCGACAGCCAGGGCGGCGACACCGGTTACCTGGCCACCTACGCGCTGCTGCGCAAGGCCGGCAACAACGGCGTGCAGCTGCCGATCCAGAAGGTCGAAGGCGACAAGCTGATCGGCACCGAGATGATCTACGCCGACAACAAGTTCGACACCAAGGACGGCAAGGCGCACTTCAAGCCCGCCACCTACAGCGGCCTGCCGGCGATGGTGGCCGAGCAGAAGGCCAAGTACAAGTTCTGGATCAACAGCGGCCGCGCCAACGAAGTCTGGCAGACCGCCTACCACGACCAGTACAACAGCTTCGTGCGCGACCGCTACCCGATGGCCTATGTCGAGATGAACCCAGCCGACGCGCAAGGCCTGGGCGTGAAGCCGGGCGATATCGTCGAGGTCTTCAACGACTTCGGCAGCACCTACGCGATGGCCTACCCGATGAAGTCGATCAAGCCAGGGCACACCTTCATGCTGTTCGGCTTCATCAAGGGCGTGCACGGTGACGTCGTGACGTCCTGGGTCGACCGGAATATGGTGCCCTACTACAAGGGCACCTGGGCCAGCATCCAGCGCGTGGGCAGCGTCGACGACTGGAAGCAGACCATCAGCTACAAAGAACGGCGTTACGCCTGAGCGCAAGACCGCCGCCTTCGCGCTGGAATGCGCAGTGGCGGCGCAACTCTTTTCGGGGCGGTCTTGGCCGCCCCGGCCTGTTCTGGGCCGCCGCAGCTTCAGCTCAGCGTCTCGATCGCCAGCGCG
>JAXHKY010000006.1:0-4037 GCA_034522875.1 Rubrivivax sp.
GCTGCGCTGAGGGCCGCTGGCCATTGCGCGCGCGCCCGGGCCCTGCCGGGCGCGTCCGCTTTGGCTACGCGGTCTTGGCGAGCAGTGCGTCCAGCGCGGCCAGGAAGGTGCGGAAGTCCAGCGGCTTGGTCCAGTATTCGACCATGCCCGTGGCCAGCGCGCGCTCGATATGGTCCGGCATGGCGTTGGCCGACAGCGCCACGCACGGCGTCGAGGCCGTGGCTGGCTGGGCGCGCAACCGGCGCATCACCTCGAAGCCGTCGCAGTCGGGCAACTGCATGTCGAGCAAAATCAGGTCGGGCTGCAGCGCCGCGGCCCGGGCCACGCCGCTGGCCCCGTCCTCGGCCAGGTGGAGCTGGATGTCGGCGCGGCTGGCCAGCAGCTCGCGGATGATGAGCGAGTTGACGGCGTTGTCTTCCACGTAGAGCAGCGTGTACCGGCGCGCAACGGGCGCGACGGCGGGCACGTCCGGCCTGCGCGAGGACGGCGCCGATGGCGACGGCAGCGGCGCATCCGGTGCCGCGGCATCGTGCCGGGACCCGGTGTCGCCGCGATCACACAGCGCGGCCTGCAGCTGCAATTCGAAGACGCTGCCCCGGCCGGCCACGCTGCGGACCTGCACCGTGCCGCCCATGCTTTCCGTCAGCGCCTTCACGATGGCCAGACCGATGCCCGTGCCTTCGACGGTGTCGCCTTCGGCGCCGAGCCGGTTGAAGGGCTCGAACAGATGTCGCATCTGCTCGTCGGTCATGCCCCGGCCGCTGTCGGACACGCGCAGCATCACGTGGCCGTCGCGCGGCTCGGCTTCGACCGTCACCACGCCGCCGTCGTGGTTGTACTTGATGGCATTGGACAGCAGGTTCAGCAGCACCTGTCGCAGCCGGGTGGGGTCGGCCAGCACCTGCAGGTCCAGCCGACCGGTGCGCAGCGAGACCGCCTGGCGGCCGCGCAGCGGCCCCAGCAGCGGCAGCGTTTCGGCCACCAAGGGAGCCAGCGCCACCGGCTGCAGTTCGATGCGCAGCTCGCCGCTTTCCAGGCTGGCCAGATCGAGCACGTCGTTGATCAGGCTGAGAAAGTGCTCGCCGGCCGAAAGAATGTGTTCGAGGCGGCGCCGTCGCGTGGCTGCGGGCTCGTCGACACCGGCCTCCTCGGCCAGCAGCAGCTGGGAAAAGCCCAGCATGGCATTCAGCGGCGTGCGCAGTTCGTGGCTCATGCGTGCCAGGAACTTGCTCTTCGCCGTGCTTTCGCGCAACGCGATCTCGCGCTCACGGCGAGCGGCCTCTGCGGTGCGGGTGTCGGTGACGTCCCAGTTGACGCCGATGCGCCGTCGCGCGCCGGACTGTTCGTCGCGCAGTTCGACCGATCGCGAAGCCAGCCAGCGCACCTGCCCGTCGGGCCAGACGACGCGGAACTGGTGCTCGTAGGGCCGGCCCTCGACGATGGCAGGACGGAACAGCGCCTCGATGGCCGTGCGGTCCTCGGGGTGCACGCACGCCATGCGTTCGGCGTCGTCCATCGCCTGGGCCCGCGGCGCGTGGCCGCGCAGCCTCCACATCTGCTCGTCCCAGTACACCTCGCCGCTGGCCATGTCCAGCTCCCAGGTGCCCAGGCCGGCGCCGCGCGCCACCAGCGCGGCCCGCTCCACCGCGCTGCGCAGCGCCAGTTCGGCCTTGTGGCGCGCCGTGATGTCCAGGCCGACGCCGACGAAGGCCACCGGGCGGCCGCGGTCGTCGCGCTGCACCACGCGCCGCGTCATCACGGTGCGCCAGTCGCCGTCGCTGCGCCGGAAGCGCACTTCCAGGTCGAGCGGGCGATTGCCGGCGAGGGCCTCCTTGGCCGAAGCTGCGGCCCGCCGTCGATCGTCGGGGTGCACGAAGTCGGTGATCTCGTCGACCGTGAAGCCTTGTGGCCGCGGCGGCAGCCCCAGCATGCGCAGCGCCTGGGCATTCAGGTGCAGTTGACCGTTGCCGAGGTCGTGACGCCAGATGCCGATGTCGCCCAGGTCCACCGCCAGCGCCAGCTGCGACTCCAGTTCGCTCAGCTCCTGTGCCAGCGAGAAGGGCTCGGAGTCGTCCATCATGAGTCCGAGCACACGCTCGGGCCGGCCATCGCTGCCGCTCTTGACCAGCCACTGCGAATGGATGCGGCGCCAGATACCGTCGTCACCGCGCAGGCGATAGCGCTTGGCATAGCGCCCCGGCTGCTGCAGCGAACGCAGAAAGAAGGGTTCCAGTTCGGCGCGGTCTGGGTCGGCCAGCCGCGACGTCGCTTCGTGAAAAGCGGGTGTCGGTGCATCGGGCGAAATGCCCCAGAAGTGGCAGATCTGCGGGTCCCAGCGGCCTTGCATCGTGCGCACGTTGCGCTCCCACACGCCCAACCGCCCGAAGTCGCGCGCCAGGTCCAGCAGTTCGGTCAGGCGCTGCACCTCGGCCTGGGCGGCACGCTTGTCGTCGACGGCGTGCAGCGCGAGCAGCACGCCGCCCTGCGGCAGCGGCTGGCTGGCGGCGTGCACCCAGCACGCCGCCGGCGTGGGCTGGCGCAGCGGCAGTTCGGCGGCGGCTGCGCTCGCGCCGAGCAGGGCTGCGGCATCGGCTCCGGCGGCCCACAGGTCGGCCAGTGGCCGGCCGGGCGCGGCGGCCGGGCCCAGCAAGGCCAGCGCCGCGGGGCTGGCCCAGGTCACCTGTCCGTCCGTGGCGGCGTGCAGCAGGGCCACCGGGGTCGCGGCCAGCAGGGCAGCGGCCAGCTCGGCCGGCAAGGGCAGGGGGTCGGTCTTCATCGACAGGCGGAAGTATGTACGCGACGGCCGGGTGCGCGCTCGCGGCCGCTCATGCCGGCGACGGCGCGATGGCGCGCAAGAAGAACAGGATCTCGTCGATGCCGAACATCTTGATCGTGTCACCCACGCTGGCGCTCAGCCAGCGCAGCGGCGCGCTGCCGCGGGTGCCGCCCTGGCGCTGCTGCAGCTGGGCGGCCAGGCGGTCGACCAGGCTGTCCAGCGCCGGCGCACCGGCCGCGGCCTGCAGGCGTTCGCGCAACCGGGCCACGGTCTGCGCCAGGCGGTCGGCGGCGACGGGCTTGAGCAGGTAGTCCACCGCGCCGGCGTCGAAGGCGGCGATGGCGTGGCTGTCATAGGCGGTGGTGAAAACGACATGGCAGCGGCCGCTGGCGGCGCGCGCCACGTCCAGCCCGCTCAGTCCGGGCATGCGGATATCCAGAAAGGCGATATGGGGCGCGAACCCGTCGATCGCTTCCACTGCGGCCGGGCCGTGTTCGCATTCGGCCACCACCACCAGTTCCGGCCACGCCGCGGCCAGCATGCGGCGCAGTTCGGTGCGGGGCAGGTCCTCGTCGTCGGCGATCAGGGGGCTGGGCATGCGTTCTCCTCGTCCAGGGGCAGCGTCAGGGGGGCTGCGACACCGCCTGCGGGGCATGCCTTGAGCGACAGTGCGGCGCGCTCGCCGTACATCTGCAGCAGCCGTTCGCGGATATTGGCCAACCCCAGCCCGCCGCCGCAGCTGGCCGCCGCGAAGCCGGCACCGTCGTCGGCCACGGTGATCTCCAGCCGGCCGTCGGCCGTGCGCAGGGCGCGCACGTGGATGTGCACCGGTCCGATCTTGGGCTCCACGCCGTGCTTGAAGGCATTTTCGGCCAGCGAGATCAGCATCAGCGGCGGGCAGGGGGCCGAAAGCAGTTCGGGCGCCACGTCGATGGTCCACGCCAGCCGCGGCATGCGCGCGCCCCCATCAGGCCCAGGTAGGCGCGCACGATGTCCAGCTGCCCGGCCAGCGTGGCCGCGGCGCTGCCGCCGTCGCTGCGCAGGCGCGGGATGGCGGCGCGCAGATAGTCCACCAGGCGGTCGATCATTTCGCTGGCCCGCGCCGGGTCGGTGGCGATGGCGCTGCGCACGTCGAGCAGCTGGTCAAGCAGCGGCGGCGTCTCGAGAGCGGCGGGCATGACCGTGAGCTTGAGGCCGGCCGACGTTGCCAGCACGGGTGCGGGACCACGCCCCAGTCTGCGGCGACAGGGCCCGCGTCTTG
>JAXHKY010000007.1:0-44686 GCA_034522875.1 Rubrivivax sp.
GCCAGCCGCTGACGGTGTCACCGGAACAGATCGAGCTGTTCGCGCGCATCTACCCCATGAATGCGGCGCCCGCTGCAGTCCGCCGGCGGGCGCCGCATCCTGCAGTCGAACTAGGTTTGCCCCTTCAGCGTCCTGCACCGATTCCGAGCGCCGGCGCGGTGGCGGAGGCTGTCCGGCACGCCAGCACCGCAGCGCCCGCAAAGCGGCCGCCGCCGCGCAGGGCGTTCCAGCGCCTCGTTCGCCTGCGCCAGCGGATAACTGTGCGCACTCACCTGCAGCGGCAGTTCGGCGGCGACGCGCATGAAGTCGACACCGTCCTGACGCGTGAGGTTGGCCACCGAGACGATGCGCCGCTCGCCCCACAGCCAGCGGTAGGGGAACGACGGGATGTCGCTCATGTGGATGCCGGCGCAGACCACCGTGCCGCCCGGCCGCGACGCGCCTGCAGCGCCCGCGGGCACCAGCGCGCCCACGGGCGCAAAGAGCAGCGCGCGCGTCCAGCGGCTGCGGCGCCGGCCGGTCGGAGTCGCCGGCCCACACCGCACCGAGCTGGCGTGCCAGCGCCTGGGCCGCGGCATCGCCGGGCCGGGTGTAGGCATAGACCTCGCGCCCCTGGCGCGCGGCCACCTGGGCGATGAGATGCGCTGCCGCGCCGAAGCCGTAGAGGCCGATGCGGTGGGCCTGCGCACCCGCCATCACGTAGGCGCGCCAGCCGATCAGGCCGGCGCACAACAGGGGCGCCGCCTGCGCGTCGTCGTAGCCCGGCGGCAGCTCGAAGACATAGCGGGCATCGGCGAGCACGCTGCTCGGCATAACCGCCGGCGAGTCTGCAGCCGGTGAAGCGGGCCGTGCCAGGCAGAGGTTCTCGCGGCCCGTGCGGCAATATTCGCAGCTGCCGCAGGTCCAGCCCAGCCAGGGCACACCGACGCGCTGCGCCGACCGCCAGCCCGCGTGACGCCCGCGCCCAGCGCGCTGATGCGGCCGACGATCTCGTGGCCCGGCACCACCGGGTGGCCGGGCCAGGGCAGTTCACCGTCGACGACATGCAGATCGGTGCGGCAGACACCGCAGGCCGAGACCTGGATGCGGACCTGGCCCGCGGCGGGCTGCGGCAGATGCTGCCGCCAGACCTGCTGCAGGGGTCGGCCCGGCGCCTGCATTTCCATCGCCAACCAAGGTGCTGCCGTCTCCGCGACCGGGGGGGCCGGCGGGGGCCCGGAGTCCGCCAAGGCCGCTGCCGGTGCTACGTGCATGTTCAATCCGGCGACAGACGCGGCGCCGACAGGCCTTCGGCCGGCTCGCCGGTCTCGGGGTCGATCCACTCGGCGATGCCCAGATCGCGCTCGGCTTCCTCGAGCGCTTCGCTCGGCAACGAATCCCGCGCCTCGTCGGGGTCACGATCGGCGCGCGCCTCCTCGGCCGTCTCGAAGGGCCCGAATTCCTGCGTGCCGTCCGGCGCCAACCAGTAGAAGCCGTCCGGTCGCTCGATGATCGGGGTGGCCCGCATCGCCGCCGACGTCGCCGCCTTGATGACCCGCGCCGAACCTCTGGCACGCAAGGGCCGCACGACACGCTTGGCCGGAATCGCCGGCTTGTGCTTGACAGTCATTGGACCTTCCTTCCTTCCTGCTTCCTTCCTGCCTTCCTGAAGTGAACCCCCCGTAGCGCCTTCGGCGCTCCCCCAGGGGGTGAGGCCAGCGGACCGGCCGAGCCGGATCCGCGGCGTTCGCCTGGCTGCTCGCGATCCACGGGCCGCGGGTGGCGCGCTGCCGGCGACGGCACGGAAGCTGAGCCAGCCATGGCTCCGAGTATCCGCCGATCGAGGGCCGAAACGATTCGTTTCATGCTATCGGGAGGGCGGCGGCGGGCTTCGCGGTCGATCACGAGCAGCCAGCAGCAGCAGCGGCCACAGCCACAGGCTGGCAAACCAGCGCAGCAGCCGGGCGAAGGACAAGGGGCGGGTCTCGTATCGCGCCACCTTGGCGAACAGCACGCCGGCGCCGACCACCACGTACAGCAACAGGGCACCATCGACGGCCACGCGCACGCCGTAGCTGTCGGCGATCAGGTCGCCGATAGAACGGCCCGCCAGCACCGCCGCGAAGACCGACAGCAGCAGCGCAAGCGCCACGCCTGCGAGTGCATGGCGCAGTTTCCACAGCGGGTCGTTCTCCATTGGCGTCATGGCGGCGCAGGGCAAGGTCGGAACAAGCGATTCTGCGCGAGCCCCGGTCGAGCGGCAGACGCTGGCACGCTGCCCGCGGCCGACCGTGCGGCCCGCGCCCGCTGCACGGCCCGACACGGCACTTCGGTCCTCGATTGCCGCCGTTCGTCGCAAGCCGCTCGCGCCGCCGGATGCGCAGTTGGATGATGCCAACAACGACCTGCACCCCGATGGAGACACCCGATGAAGATCCACTTCCACGAACGCGCCGTCGCACTCGGGCTGGCGACGCTCATCAACCTGGCTCTGCTCGGCAGCATCGAGTTCCTCGCCGGCCAGCCGCAAGCCTCGGCGCTGTGGGCCGCCGCCGTGACGGCCGATCGCGGCTGAGCCGCCGCCGAAGCGCCGCTGATGGCGCCACTGATGGCACCGTCTGCCGCCTTCGCCGGCCACGGCCGACAGCGGTGGCACCGGTTTGCCGGAGCGCCGCGTGGGTGGGGTGCCGAAGGGCCTTTCGACACCGTCCTACACTCCTGTGCTGATTTCGATGAGGGTCCGTTTCATGTTTCGCAAGGGGTCTTTTCTTGCGCTGCTGCTGGCGCTGTGCAGCGTATTTGCCAGCGCGCAGACGCCGTCTGCCGCCGCGCTGCCCCAAGGCATGGTGCGGGTCACCAGCGTCGAAGGCATCACCGAATACCGGCTGGCCAACGGCCTGCAGGTGCTGCTGGTGCCCGACGACTCCAAGCCCTCGACCACCGTCAACGTGACCTACCGCGTCGGCTCGCGGCACGAAAGCTACGGCGAGACGGGCATGGCCCACCTGCTCGAGCACCTGATCTTCAAGGGCACGCCGACGACCCAGAACGCTCTGGCGGAGATGTCGCGCCGCGGCCTGCGCGCCAACGGCAGCACCTCGTTCGACCGCACCAACTATTTCGCCAGTTTCTCGGCCAATGACGACAACCTGCGCTGGTACCTGGGCTGGCTGGCCGATTCGATGGTCAACAGCTTCATCGCGCGCAAGGACCTGGACAGCGAGATGACGGTGGTGCGCAACGAGTTCGAGATGGGCGAGAACAGCCCCGGCCGCGTGCTGCTTGAGAAGACGCGGGCCGCGATGTACCAGTGGCACAACTACGGCAAGAGCCCGATCGGCGCGCGCAGCGATATCGAGAATGTGGACATCCCGCGCCTGCAGGCCTTCTACCGCCAGTATTACCAGCCCGACAATGCCACGCTCATCGTCAGCGGCCGATTCGACGGCGAGCGCGTGCTGGCCCAGGTGGCGCAGGACTTCGGCGCCATCCCGAAGCCGCAGCGCTTGCTGCAGCCGACCTACACGCTCGAGCCCACGCAGGATGGCGAGCGCCAGGTCACGCTGCGCCGCGTCGGCGGCACGCCGACGATTTACATGGGTTTCCACATGCCCGCCGGCCCGGCGCCCGACTTCGCGGCCGTGGAGATGATCGCCAGCGTGCTGGGCGACACGCCCGGTGGGCGGCTGCACAAGCGGTTGGTGGAAAAGCAGTTGGCCGCGCAGACCTTCGCCTTCGCCTGGGACCTGGCCGAACCCGGCATGCTGTGGGCCGGCGCCAGCCTGGCGCCGGGGCAGGACGTGCCGGCGGCGCGAGCCGCGATGGCCGCGGCCATCGACTCGATGGCCAGCGAGCCCGTCACGGCCGAGGAACTGGAGCGTGGCCGCACGCAGTGGCTCAATGGCTGGGACCAGGGTTTCGCCGACCCCGAGCGTGTCGGCGTCGCGCTGTCCGAAGCCATCGGCATGGGCGACTGGCGCCTGTTTTTCCAGCGTCGCGACCAGGTTCGCAAGGTGTCGCTGGCCGACGTGCAACGCGTGGCCACCGCCTGGCTGCGCCCCGACAACCGCACCGTGGGCCTGTACCTGCCCACGGCGCAGCCCGAACGTGCGCCCGCCCCCGTGCGGGTCGACGTGGCCGCGCTGGTCAAGGACTACCGGGGCGACACCACGGCCACGGTGGCCGAGACCTTCGACGCCACGCCGGCCAACCTGGATGCCCGCACGCAGATCTCTCGCGTCGGCGGCCTGCAGGTGGCCCTGCTGCCCAAGGGTACGCGCGGCCAGGCGGTGCAGGCGCGGCTGCGTCTGCACTACGGCGACGTGGACAGCTTGAAGGGCCAGCAGACGGTGTCGGCGCTCGCCGCCAGCCTGGTCGACAAAGGTGGTGCCGGCATGAGCCGGCAGCAGGTCGCCGACGCCTTCGACCGCTTGCAGGCCAATGTCTCCTTCAGCGGCAGCGGGCAGACGCTGACGGTCGGCATCACCACCCGGCGCGAGCGCCTGCCGGCGGTGGTGGAGCTGATCGGCAAGCTGCTGCGCGACCCGGCCTACGCCCCTGAGCCGCTGGACGAGGCGCGACGGCAGTCGCTGGCCGGCATCGAGAGCCAGCGCAAGGAGCCCGACGCCGTGATCGCCAATGTGCTGGCGCGCCACGGCAATCCGTATGCACGTGGCGACCTGCGTCACGCGCGCTCGTTCGACGAGATGGAGCAGGACATCAAGGCCGTCACGACCGAGCAGCTGAAGGCGTTCCACCGCCGCTTCCTGAGTGCGGCCAAGGGCGAATTCGCGGCCGTGGGCGACCTCGACCCCGCCGCCGTGACGAACGCGCTGCAGACTGCGTTCGCCGACTGGCGCCAGCCCGCGAGCGGGGCGCTGGCCTACCAGCGCATGCCTCAGCCGCTGGTGGCGGTGCCGCCGCAGCGCTTCGTGGAGGTCACTCCCGACAAGGCCAATGCCAACCTGATGGGCGTGCTGGCGTTGCCGATTTCCGACCGCCACCCCGACTACGCCGCGCTGTCGCTGGCCAACTACGTCTTCGGCCTGAGCCAGAGTTCGCGGCTGTGGATGCGCATCCGCGAAACCGAGGGTCTGAGCTACAGCGTGTATTCGTTGCTGCGCTGGAGCTCCACCGACGACAACACGCCGTGGACGGTGAGCGCCATCTTTGCGCCGGGCAACCAGCCCAAGGTGGAAGCGGCGCTGAAGGAAGAGCTGGCCCGTTCGCTGAAGGAAGGCTTCACGCAGCAGGAACTGGACCAGGGCCGCACCGGGCTGCTGAATGAACGCCGCCTGTCGCGCGCGCAGGACGGGGCGGTGGCTGGCGCGCTGGCGCAGAACCTCTACCTGGGCCGGAGTTTTGCCTTCTCTCAGCAGGTGGACGATGCCGTGGCGAAGCTGACGCTGGACGAGATGAATGCCGTCTGGCGCAAATACATCCAGCCCGACCGGCTGGTGCTGGCCTGGGGCGGCGACTTCAAGCCGCAACAGTAAGACGCAGCGGTCTTGCCCCGTCTCCCGCTCGCGGGGCAGGGGGTCAGGGTGTCTGCAGCGCGCGCAGCTTGCGGTACAGGGAGCGTTCGCTGATGCCCAACGCGCGCGCCAGGTCAGCCCGGCTGCCCTGGTGCACCGCGAGTTGCTCGCGCAGCGTCTCGGTCTCGATCTCGCGCAGCGACCTGGCCGCGGGCCTGGCGTCTTGCACAGATAGCGGCACGACCGCCACGAACCGATGCCCGGCTCGCGGCGCCGCACCCAGCGCGCGCTCCACGTGCGTGCGCTCGACCACCGCGCCGTCGCACAGCAGCGCCGCGCGCTCCAGCACATTGCGCAGCTCGCGCACATTGCCTGGGAACGTGTGCTCGGCCAGCCGCTGCAGCGCGTCGGCCGACAGACTCAGCCGCCGCTCGGGCGCCACCCGCGCCAGCAGCGCCGCGGCGAGCAGCGGGATATCTTCTGCGCGCTCCCGAAGCGCCGGCAACTGGATCGGGAAGGTGGCCAGCCGGTAGTACAGGTCCTCGCGAAAGCGGCCGTCGGCCACCATCGCCGGCAGGTCGCGGTGCGTGGCCGAGACCACGCGCACGTCGCTGCGGCGCAGTTCGGTGCTGCCCACGCGGCGGTAGGTGCCGCTTTCCAGCAGCCGCAGCAGCTTCACCTGCATGCCGGGCGGGATGTCGCCCACCTCGTCCAGGAACAGCGTGCCGCCGCTGGCGGACTCCACCAGCCCCACCTTGGCCGCGCTGGCGCCGGTGAAGGCGCCACGCTCGTGGCCGAAGACTTCGCTTTCGAACAAGGACTCGGCCAGGCTGGCGCAGTCCACCACCACAAGCGGTGCGGCGGCGCGCGGGCTGGCCTCGTGCACGGCGCGCGCCAGCAGTTCCTTGCCGGTGCCCGACTCGCCCAGCAGCAGCACGCTGGCGCGTGACGGCCCCACGCGCGCCACCAGTTCCAGCATCTGCCGGAAAGCGGGCGCGCGGCCGATCAGTCCCTGCGCCGCGGCCTCGCCTTGCGCCACGCGCAGCGGCTCCATCTTCTCCACGAACCAGGCCTGCTCGTCGCCGGCGTCGCGCAGCGGCACGAGTTCGATATTGACGTAGGCCTCGCCCTGCGGCGTGTGGTGCAGGTGCAGCACACGTTCGCGCTGGCCCGATTCGCGGGCGCGTGCCAGCGGGCAGCTTTCGCCGGCCTGGTCGCAGGGCACGGCGTAGCGGTGCGAAACCTCGTAGCAGGTGCGCCCCACCACCGACCCGTGCGGCGCGAACTGGCGCCGGTAGGCGGCATTGGCAGCCAGGATGCGGTACTGGCGGTCGAACAGGATGTGCGGCTCGGGCAGGCCTTCCAGGTAGGACACCAGTTCAGGCAGGGCGTGGGCCATGGTGTCCGTTCTGCCGGGTCGGCTTGCTGCGCCAGCGCTCAGGAAGCGGGCTTGACCATGGGCCAGCCGCGCCGCGCCCATTCACTCATGCCGCCGCTCACATAGCGCACATGCCCGTAGCCGCGCTCGCGCAGCGCCTGCAGCGTGGACTTGGAGCGGTTCTGGGTATTGCAGATCAGCAGCACCGGTTGCGCCGGGTCCTGCGGGATCTCGTTCAGCCTCGCGCCCAATTGGCGCATGGGCAGCAGTTGCGCGCCGGCGGCCACGCCGGTGGCGTGCTCGGCCGGTTCACGGATGTCGATCAGCACCGCCCGGCCGGCCTCGAATTCGGCGCGGGCGGTTTCCAGGCTCACCACGTCGGTGTCGGCCACGGCGGGGCTGCAGCCGGCCGCGACCAGTCCGGTGACCAGCAGCGCCAGCGTCACGGCGCGTCGCCGCAGCGGCAGGGAAGGCTTGTTCATCGGGTCGGGAAATTTGGTCGGGCGGAATCGGGCTCCGCAGCCCTGGCAGGCCAGGATGGCTGCCATTCATTAGTCTACGGTTATGGAATGCCCCTGGTCGGCCGGCGTCCCCTCGCGCCGGACCTCGACCGGGGTCCTTGCACGCGACTCTGCCACCTTGGTGTCATTTTGACAGTATGCCGCCAATATGGCGCAAAAGCACGACTGCTAACTGGCAGCAGCGCCACCACATTGAGCGCAAGTCCCTGATTTTCAAAGACTTTCTGGTCGTCCGGCGGATTGGCACGATCCTTGATACGTAGTGGGGTATGGAGCCCGACAACCGACGCCTCGTGCATCACCTGGCCATCGCCGTGGCGTTGAAGCTGGTGGTGATCACGGCGCTGTGGTCGGCCTTCGTGCGGGACGCACGCGTGGAGGTCGGCGCGGAACAGGCGGCGGCGCACATCGGTGCTCCCACAACACCCCCGGCAGGAGCTGCGCAGTGATATCCGAACAACTCGTCGACCTGTCGCGGCTGCAGTTCGCGGCCACGGCCATGTACCACTTCCTGTTCGTGCCGCTCACGCTGGGCATGGTCTGGCTGCTGGTGATCATGGAAAGCGTCTACGTGATGACGGGCAAGGTCATCTGGAAGGACATGACGCGCTTCTGGGGCAAGCTGTTCGGCATCAATTTCGCGCTCGGCGTCACCACCGGCATCACGCTGGAATTCCAGTTCGGCACCAACTGGGCCTATTACTCGCACTACGTGGGCGACATCTTCGGCGCCCCGCTGGCCATCGAAGGGCTGATGGCCTTCTTCCTGGAATCCACCTTCATCGGCTTGTTCTTCTTCGGCTGGGACCGGCTTTCCAAGACCCAGCATCTGATGGTGACGACGCTGATGGCGGTGGGCACGAATCTGTCTGCGCTGTGGATCCTCATCGCCAACGGCTGGATGCAGAACCCGGTCGGTGCCGAGTTCAGCTACCAGACCATGCGCATGGAGATGGCCGACTTCTGGGCCGTGGTCTTCAACCCCGACGCGCAGGCCAAGTTCGTGCACACGGTCTCGGCCGGCTACGTGACGGGGGCGATGTTCGTGCTGTCCATCAGCAGCTGGTATCTGCTCACGGGCCGCGACGTCGAATTCGCCAAGCGCAGCTTCCGCGTTGCCGCCGCCTTCGGGCTGGCCAGCGTGGCGAGCGTCATCGTGCTCGGCGACGAGTCGGGCTATACGGTGGGCGAGGCGCAGCAGACCAAGATGGCCGCCATCGAGGCGATGTGGGAAACCGAACCCGCGCCGGCCAGCTTCACCGTCATTGCCGGCATCAACGAAAGCGCGCAGAAGAACGACTGGGCGCTGCACGTGCCCTGGGTCATGGGCCTCATCGGCACGCGCTCCATCAGCAAGGAAATTCCCGGCATCGCCGAGATCAAGGCCAGGAACCGCGAACGCATCGTGGGCGGCATCGTCGCCGTCACGGCGCTGGAAACGCTGCGCCAGCACCGCGACGACCCGGTGGCGCGCCAGGTGTTCGAAGCGCACAAGGCCGACCTCGGCTTCGGCTTGTTGCTGAAGAAATACGTGGTCGACGTGCGCCAGGCCACGCCCGAGATGATCGACCGCGCCATGCACGACACCGTGCCGCGCGTGGCGCCGCTGTTCTGGAGCTTTCGCATCATGGTCGGCCTGGGCTTCCTGATGCTGGTGCTGTTCACGCTGGCCTTCTGGAGCACGCTGAAGACCAACTGCAAACAGCGGCCCTGGCTGCTGAAGTGGGCGCTGCTGATGCTGCCCGCACCCTGGATCGCCTCTGAACTGGGCTGGTTCGTCGCCGAATACGGCCGCCAGCCGTGGACGATCTACGGCGTGCTGCCCACGCACCTGAGCGTGTCCACGCTCAGTGTCGGAAGCCTCTACGGATCGCTGGCCGGCTTCGTGGGCTTCTACACCGTGCTGCTCATCGTCGAGATCTACCTGATGCAGAAATTCGCCCGCCAGGGCCCGGGCAGCCTGGGCACCGGCCGCTACCAGCATGAAGCCGTGCATCACGCCGCACCGGCCCACGCCTGAACTTCGAGAGCTTCATCATGATCGACTACCCCACCCTCAAGATCATCTGGTGGCTGCTCGTGGGCGTGCTGCTCGTGGGCTTCGCCATCATGGACGGCCACGACATGGGCGTGGGCACGTTGCTGCCCTTCGTCGGCAAAGGCGACGAGGAACGCCGCGTCGTCATCAATACCGTGGGCCCGCACTGGGACGGCAACCAGGTCTGGTTCATCACCGGCGGCGGCGCCATCTTCGCGGCCTGGCCGCTGGTCTACGCCACCGCCTTCAGCGGCTTCTACTGGGCCATGCTGGCGGTGCTGTGGGCGCTGTTCTTCCGCCCGGTGGGCTTCGACTACCGCAGCAAGATCCACGACGCGCGCTGGCGCAGCACCTGGGACTGGGGCCTGTTCATCGGCGGGGCGGTGCCGCCGCTGATCTTCGGCGTGGCCTTCGGCAACCTGCTGCAGGGCGTGCCCTTCGGCTTCGACGATTACCTCGTCAGCACCTACACCGGCACGTTCTGGCAACTGCTCAATCCCTTCGCGCTGCTGGTGGGCGTGGTCAGCAGCGCCATGATCACGATGCAGGGCGGTACCTACCTGGCACACCGCACCGAAGGCGTGATCCAGCAGCGCGCCGTGCGCGGCGCCGTGGGTGCGGCCGTGGTCATGGTGCTGGCCTTCATCGTCGCCGGGCTGTGGCTGGCCTGGGGCGACATCCCCGGCTTCGTCATCACCTCGGCGCTGGACCCGGCGGCCATGCCCGATCCGCTGGCCAAGACCGTGGAGCGCAGCGCCGAAGGCTGGTGGGTGAACTACAGCAAGCAGCCGCTGATCTGGTTGCTGCCGGCACTGGGCATCAGCGGTGCGCTGGCTGCGGCGGCACTCACCGCCGCACGGCGCACTCTCACTGCGTTCGTGGCTTCGTCACTCGCCGTGGTGGGTGTCATCGGCACCGCCGGGGCGTCGATGTTCCCTTTCATCATGCCCTCGTCCACCATGCCCAACGCCAGCCTCACGGTGTGGGACAGCGTCAGCAGCCCGCTCACGCTGGGCCTGATGCTGGGCGCCACGCTCTTCTTCATGCCGCTCATCGTCTTCTACACCTCGTGGGCCTACCGCGTGATGCGCGGCAAGGTCACGGTGGCGCAGATCCGCGCCAACGAACACACCGCCTATTGAACTTCCGATCTGACCGTCCGAACCGACCGTCCGAACCGACCATCCAAACCGATCCTCCGAACGCCACGCCACAAGGAATCCCGACCATGGAAAACACACTCGCCCCTTCACTGCAGCACGACAGCGCCAACGACCCCGAACGCCGGCAGTGGCTGCTGGCCACCGCGGGCGTCGGCGGCGTGGCCGCGGTGGCCACGGCCGTGCCCTTCGTTTCCACCTTCGCGCCCAGCGAGCGCGCCAAGGCTGCGGGCGCGGCGGTGGAGGTCGACATCGCCGATATCCCGCCCGGCGGCAGCAAGACCGTGGAATGGCGCGGCAAGCCGGTGTGGGTGGTGCGGCGCACGCCCGAGATGCTGGCGGCGCTGAAGGGGCACGAGTCGGAACTGGTGGATCCGAAGTCGTTGAAGGACCAGCAGCCCACGTATGCGCGCAACGAGACGCGGTCGATCGAGACCGAGGTCTTCGTCGCCGTGGGCATTTGCACGCACCTGGGCTGCTCGCCCTCGACCGTGCCACAGGGCAGTGGCAACCCGAGCGTCGGCGCCGACTGGCCCGGCGGCTATTTCTGCCCCTGCCACGGCTCCACCTTCGACGGCGCCGGCCGCGTCTACAGGAACAAGCCCGCGCCGACCAACCTGGAGATTCCGCCGCACCGCTACGTGAGCGCCACGCGCATCCTCATCGGCGACGACGCCGCGGCCTGAAGGGGACGCAACACCATGTGGTACTTCGCCTGGATGCTGGGAGTCGGCTTCGCCGTGCTGCTGGCGATCATGAATGCGATGTGGGGCGAAAACGAGCTCGCCCGCGCCGAGGCGCGGCGCGACGAGAGCCAGCCATGAGCCACGGCGCGCCGGCCCCTGCGGTCGCGGCAGCAGCGCAGCCCGCGCAAGCCGCGCCGCGCATGCAGCTGCCCGCGCTGGCGGTGGCTTTGACGATCATGGTCGGCGGCACGCTGTACCCACCGCTGATGGCAGACGCCACCGGTCGCGCCGACCACAACTTGGCCATGGCCTTGTTTTGGGCCATGAGTGCCGGCTTCGTGCGCGGCGTGGGCTTCGTGCCGCGCCTGTGGCTCTGGCGCTGGCTGTTCTCCGGTTGGGCCTGCGCCGCGGCGCTGGCGCTGGCCGGCGCACTGAAGTCGATGCACTGAGGTCGGCGATGTATTTCCGCCTGTTGCACGACGAGACCAGCGGTGCCGTGAGCTATCTGCTGGCCGACCTGGACGCCGGCGAGGCCGTGCTCGTGGACCCGCGCGCCGGCGACCTGCCCGTGCTCGAGGCCATGCTCGACGAGCAGCGCCTGAGCCTGCGCTGGGTGCTGCGCACGCATGAACACGACCAGCTGCTTCCGGGCGAAGCCGAGGCCATCGCGGCCCTGGGCGCACCCGTCGTCGTACACCAAGTGCCCGCTGCCGACCGCGGCGTGCTGGTCTTCGGCCACGAACACTTGCGTGTGCTGGCCACGCCCGGCCACACCGCGGGCTGCCTGAGCTACCTGTGGCGCGACCGCCTGTTCTGCGGCGGCGTGCTGGCGGTCGATGCCTGCCCGTTCCAGCCGCGGCCGGCCTTGCCCCAGGCCTTGTGGGACAGCGTCACGCGCTGCATCTTCGAGTTGCCCGATGAGACGCTGCTCTTCGCCGGCCACGCGCAGGGCGCGCGTGCCGTCAGCACCGTGCACGAGGCGCGCCTGACCCACCCTTGGTTCGCCCTCGCCAGCCGCGACGAATTCCTGGCGCGTGTGCGCGGCGAAGCAGCCGCAACAAGCCCGGCATCCATCGCGCAGCCGATACAGGCGCGCCATTGAGCCGGCCGCACGATCAACCCCTAACCCATCCATCGAGACCCTCATGAGAATTGCCGTCAGCAGCCAGAATTTCAGGACCGTCACAGGCCATGCCGGCAAGTGCCGGCGCTTCATCGTCTATGACGTCCGGGCCGACGGTGTGCCAGCCGAGGCGGGGCGCCTGGACCTGCCGCTGGAGCAGTCCTTCCACGCCTTTGCCGGCGGCCCGCATCCGCTTGACGGTGTCGACGCACTGCTCACCGGCGGCGCCGGTGAAGGCCTGGTGCGCAAGCTCGCGTTACGTGGCGTCCGCGTCGTCGTGACGGGCGAGACCGACCCGTTGCAGGCCGTGGCCGACCTCGCAGCAGGGCGCGTGAAGCCGCCTGCCCTCGGGGACGAAAGTCACGGTCACGGACATGCGCACGAGCACAAGCACGCGCATGAGCACGCGCATGAGCATGAGCATGGATCCGGTGGCGGCTGCGGCTGCCACTGCGGCGCGGCGGCGCAAGGTACTTCCGCCGAAGCCGCCCAATGACATCGCCCGCGCGCATCACCGTCGTCGGTGCCGGCTTCGGCGCCCTGTCGACCGTGCGCGCCCTGCGCCGGCGCGACCGCAACGCCCGCATCACGCTGGTCGCGCCGCGGCCCGAATTGCATTACCTGCCCGGCATCATCTGGATCCCCAGCGGCCTGCGCACGCGCGAGGACCTGATCGTTCCGCTGCAGCCCTTCCTGCAACGCATGACCGTGCAGTTCCATGCCGCCGAAGCCACCGGCCTGGCGGAAGACGCGCGCACCCTGCACACCAGCGCCGGCGAAGTGGCCAACGATGCGCTGGTCATCGCCTCGGGCGGGCGCTTCATCAAGAAGCTGCCCGGCATCGAGCACGCCATCACGCCTTGCGAAGGCATCGCCGCGGCCGAGCGCATCGGCGCCCGCCTGCGCGAGATGACGGGCGGAACCATCGCGGTCGGCTTTGCCGGCAATCCGAACGAAGCGATGGCCGTGCGCGGCGGACCGATGTTCGAATTCCTCTTCGGCATCGACGAACAGCTGCGCCGCGAAGGCCGGCGCGAGCGCTTCGAACTGGTGTTCTTCAACCCCAGCGCCGAGCCCGGCAACCGCCTCGGCCCCAAAGCCGTGCAGCACCTGCTGGCCGAAATGGCGCGCCGCGGCATCCGCACCCACCTCGGCCACAAGATGAAGCGCTTCGAGGCCGACAAGGTGGTCACCGAAGGTGGCGAATTCGGCGCCGACCTGATCCTCTTCATGCCCGGCATGACCGGCAATGCCTGGTTCGACCAGACCCGACTGCCGCGTTCCCCCGGGGGCTTGCTGCAGGCCGACGCGCACTGCCGCGTGCCCGGTGCGCCGCGCGTCTATGTGGTCGGCGACTCGGGCAGTTTCCCCGGCCCCGACTGGATGCCCAAGCAGGCCCACATGGCCGACCTGCAGGCCGCCGCCGCCGCCGCCAACCTGCTGGCCGACCTGCAAGGGCAGCCGGGCCAGGCCACCTTCAAGGTGGAGCTGATCTGCATCGTCGACGCCCTGGCCACCGGGACGCTGGTCTACCGCACGCCGCAGCGCAATCTGCTGCTGCCGCCGAACCGGCTGCTGCACTGGGCCAAGCGCGGCTTCGAGTGGAACTACCTGCGGGCCTACCGCTGAACCTTCGCAAGCAGCACACAGACCCATCCCTACCCAGGAGACCGACATGAACCCCGCGCGCCGCACCGAAGCGCACTCCGCTGCCATCCCCGACCCGGCCCGCCGGCGCTGGCTGCAGGCGCTGGCGCTGTCGCCCGCCGTTGGCAGCCTGGCCGCCGCCACCGCCACGCCCGCGCGCGCGGCGGTGAAGACCAGCGCGCACATCGTCATCGCCGGCAGCGGGCTGGGCGGCATCGCCGTGGCCAACCGACTGGCCAAGATGCTCGACGGCGCGAAGATCACCCTCATCGACCGCAAGGAAGAGCACAACTACCAGCCCGGCTACACGCTGGTGGCCACTGGCGTGTGGCCGGTGGACAAGGTGCGCGACCGCAACGCCGACTACCTGCCCGACGGTGTGGAGTGGGTCAAGGACATGGCCACCGAATTCGACCCCGCCGCCAACACCGTGGTCACCGCCGGCGGCCAGCGCATCCGCTACGACTACCTGGTGGTGGCCACCGGGTTGCACCTGGACTATGCGCAGATCGAGGGCATGGACGTCGGCGCCATCGGCAGCCACGGCTTGACGAGCGTCTACCCCGGCCCGCAGGCCGCGCAGGCCACCTGGGCGGCGATGCAGGCCTTCGTGCAGACCGGAGGGCAGGCACTGATGACCTTGCCGGCAACCCCGCTCAAATGTGCCGGCGCGCCGCTGAAGATGACTTTCCTGCTGCGCGACCGGCTGCGCCAGGCCGGCGCGCTGGAGCGATCGAAGATCCGCTTCGAATCGGCGCTGGGCAATGTCTTCGGCGTGCCCGTCGTCAATGCCGACGTGCTGCGGCGTTGGCAGGCGCTGGGCATCGACGTCGAATTCACGCGCAAGCTCACGGCCATCGACATCGGCGCACGCCGCGCCACCTTCACCACGCCCGAGGGTGAACGTGAGGAACTGCCCTACGACTTCATCCACGTCGTGCCGCCGATGCGCGCGCCCGACGCGGTGAAGAACAGCGACCTGGCCTGGAAGGAGGGGCCGTTCGCTGCCGGTGGCTGGCTGGAAGTGGACAAGTCCACGCTGCAGCACCGGCGCTACCCGAACGTGTTCGGCATCGGCGACATCAACGGCACGCCGCGCGGCAAGACCGCGGCCACGGTGAAGAAGAGCGCGCCGCTGGTGGCGCACAACCTGGTGGAGACGATCGCCGGGCGCCCCGC
Source organism: Rubrivivax sp. (assembly GCA_034522875.1). Classification (GTDB taxonomy): domain Bacteria; phylum Pseudomonadota; class Gammaproteobacteria; order Burkholderiales; family Burkholderiaceae_C; genus Rubrivivax. Next base: position 15,186 of record JAXHKY010000007.1, read on the forward strand.
CGATGAAGCCTTCGACGGCTACACCTCGTGCCCGCTGATCACGCGCGAGGGTGCGGCCATGCTCATCGAATTCGACTACGAGGGCCGGCTGACGCCTTCGCTGCCGATGATCGAGCCGCTGCAGGAAAGCTATTTCGCGTGGCTGATGAAATATCGCATGCTCAAGCCGGCCTACATGGCGGTGCTCAAGGGCCGGGTCTGAACCCGCCACCACGGACGACGAACAAGGAGACAGCCCATGTATGAAATCTGGCTGGTGATGAATATCGTGTGGGAGATCGCCCTGGGCATCTGGCCGCTGCTGCTGGCCGCTGCGCTGCTGTGGGCGGTGCTGATGATGGTGGCGCTGCGCCGCCCGGGCGCGCGCTGGGTTCGCGGCCTGTGGCATGCGCTGGCGGCCGGTGTGGCCGTCGCGGTGCTGGCGTTTTTCCTGGTGCCGGGCTGGAACAAGTCGTCGCTGGCCGAGATGGGCTACTGGGTCGACTGGGCCAACCTGCTGGCCCTGGCGGCGGCCTTCGGCGCCGTGGCGGTGGCCTTTGCCTGGCCGCTGGCGGCGATGCGCACCCGCGACGTCGGTTGATGCCGGCCGCCCTGGCTCACGCACTGATCCTGCGCCGGCTGCGCGCGCCTCGCTTGGCGCACCATCAGACGCCGGCCGAGCTGGGCTTGTCGGCCGAGCCGTTGCGCCTGGCCGGGGCAGGGGGCAAGTCGCTGTTCGGCTGGTTCGTGCCGCCGCCCGTTGTCGGTTCACCGGCCCCGGCCGTGGTGCTGATGCACGGGTGGGGCGCCAATGCCGCGCTGATGCTGCCGGCCGTGCCCCCGCTGCACGCCGCGGGCTTTGCCGTGCTGCTGCTCGACGCGCGTTGCCACGGCAACAGCGACGACGAGGACTTCACGTCGATGCCACGCTTTGCCGAGGACATTGCCACCGGCCTGGACTGGTTGGGCGCACAGCCTGGCGTCGACGGCTCGCGGCTGGTGCTCGTCGGCCATTCGGTCGGTGCCGCCGCCGCGCTGCTCGCCGCCACGCAGCGTGACGACGTGCGCGCCGTGGTCAGCTTGTCCGCCTTTGCCCATCCGGCGGAACTGATGCGCCGCTGGCTGTCCGAAAAGCGCCTGCCCTGGTGGCCGCTGGGTTGGGCCGTGGCGCGGCATGTGCAGCGCATCATCGGCGCACGTTTCGACGATATCGCGCCACTGGCGACACTGCCTCGCGTGCGTTGCCCGGTGCTGCTGGTGCACGGGCTGGACGACGACACGGCGCCCTTTGCCGACGCCGAGCGCCTGCACGCCGCCAGCGCCGGCCGCGCCGAACTGCTGCCGGTGCAGGCGGGCCACGACCTCGGCGACGCCTTGGAGCCGCATGCGGCGGCCATCGTCGGTTTCGTTCTGAGGGCGCTCGCCACGGTGCAAGCTGAAGATGCGCAGGCGCTGCGACTCGGCATCAAGTAAACCGGCGCAGGGTCGGCATGGGGGGTGGCGCAGGAAATCCCTTGATCTGACACAAGTCACTCTTACTGAGAACGATTATCATTTGAGCTGATCGAAGCAAGCGTTCGCGAAGCGTCACTTGCCGTCCATGTTCAACCCCGACACATCCCGCGCAAAGTCATGCCCGACCGTCACTGCCTTGCCGCCGAGGTCGGCGCGCCGCCCGTGACGGGCGCAGCGGCGGGTCTGGACCCGCTCACGCTCGACACATTGGCCACGGGTGTGCCGGGCGTGGTGCGCGCCGTCAGCGCGCCGGCTGCGGCGCCGGAATGGGCGCAGTGGCTCGACGAGATTGGCTTCTTTCCCGGTGAGAGCGTCATGATCATGGCGCGCGGCATTCCGGGTGGAGACCCGCTGGTCGTGCGTGTTGGCAATTCCACCTTCGCGCTGCGTCGCGCCGAGGCGGCCTGCATCGGGCTCGAGCCCGCCACGCGGTGAAGGCCGTCCAGGAGGCCGTCATTCACGTCCACCGCGGCGGGCCGCTGGTGGCGCTGGTGGGCAACCCGAACTGCGGCAAGACGGCGCTGTTCAATCGGCTCACCGGCAGCCACCAGAAGGTGGCCAACTATGCCGGCGTCACCGTCGAGCGCAAGGAAGGCCGGCTCGTCACGCCCGCCGGCCGCGAACTGCGCCTGCTCGACCTGCCCGGCGCCTACAGCCTGCACCCGCGTTCGCCCGACGAACGCGTCACGGCCGACGTGCTGTTCGGCCGCGCCCTGGGCGAGAAGCGGCCCGACCTGGTGATCTGCGTCGTCGATGCCACCAACCTGCGGCGCAACCTGCGCCTGGTGCTGGCCGTGCGCCGGCTGGGGCTGCCCTGCGTGGTGGCGCTGAATATGGCCGACCTGGCGGCGCGGCGTGGCGTGCGCGTGGACGCGCAAGGGCTTGCGCGCGAACTCGGCCTGCCCGTGGTGGCCACCGTGGGCGTGCGCGCCGACGGCGCCCAGGCCCTGCGCGAGCGGCTGGACCAGCCCGAGGTCTGGCAACGGCAAGGTTTCCTGCCGGTGAGCGCGGGTGCGGCCGAAGCCACCGAGCCTGCGCCACCGCGGGCCGACCACGAGGAAGTGCACGGCATCCTGCAGCAGCTGGGCCTGGCCGAGCTGCTGCCGCAGACCACCAGCGACCGCATCGACCGCGTCGTGCTGCACCCCGTGGCGGGTCCGCTGCTGCTGGCGCTGCTGCTGTTCGTCGTCTTCCAGGCCGTCTTCGTGGGCGCCGAGCAGCCCATGGCCTGGATCGAGGCCGGCACCGCGGCGCTGGGCGAGGGCGTGTCCGCCGTGCTCGCCCCCGGGCTGCTGCAAAGCCTGCTGGTCGACGGCGTCATCGCCGGCGCCGGCGGCGTGCTGGTCTTCCTGCCGCAGATCGTGATCCTGTTCTTCTTCATCCTGTGGCTGGAAGAAAGCGGCTACCTGCCGCGCGCGGCCTTCCTGCTCGACCGGCTGATGGGCGGCGTGGGCCTGTCGGGGCGCTCCTTCATTCCGCTGCTGTCCAGCTTTGCCTGTGCCATTCCCGGCATCATGGCCGCGCGCACCATCGCCAGCCCGCGCGACCGCGTGGTCACCATCCTCATCGCGCCGCTGATGACGTGTTCGGCGCGGCTGCCGGTGTACGCACTGCTCATCGGCGCCTTCGTGCCGCGGCGCACCGTGGCAGGCCTTTTCGAATTGCAGGGGCTGGTGCTGTTCGGCCTGTATGCGGCGGGCATCGCGGGCGGGCTGGCGGTGGCCTGGCTGCTCAAGCGCTTCACGCACGGCGGGCGCCACGTGCGCAGCCTGATGATGGAACTGCCCGGCTACCACTGGCCGGCGCTGCGCAATATCGCCATCGGTCTGTGGCAGCGGGTGACGATCTTCGTGCGCCGCGTCGGCGGCATCATCCTGGTGCTGACGGTGCTGCTGTGGGCGCTGGCCAGCTTTCCGGCGCCGCCACCGGGGGCCACCGGCGCGGCCATCGAATACAGCGTGGCCGGTCGGCTGGGGCATGCGCTGGCCGTGGTCTTCGAGCCCATCGGCTTCAACTGGCAGATCAGCATCGCGCTGGTGCCGGGGCTGGCGGCGCGCGAGGTCGTGGTCGGCGCGCTGGGCACTGTGTATGCGCTGTCGGCCACGGGCGACGATGCCGCGCAGGCGCTGACACCGCTCATCGCGCAGGGCTGGAGCCTGGCCACGGCCTTGTCGCTGCTGGCCTGGTTCGTCTTCGCGCCGCAGTGCCTGGCCACGCTGGCGGCGGTGAAGCGCGAAACCGGCGGCTGGAAGCTGCCGGCCATCATGCTGGCCTACCTGTTCGCGCTGGCGTATGCGGCCTCGTTCGTCACCTACCGAGTGGCACTGGCGCTGGGCGCGGGGTGAGGCGCGGACCGGTGAGATGGGTCACGTTGCGAGAGCGAGATCGTCCACGACCGGCCGCACCGCATCAGCGGGGTGAGGTTGCTCAATCGCGTTTCAGCGACGACATCACTTGAGTACAGGTTCGTCTTCGCCAAAGTTTCGCTGTGGCTACGACATGCAGCACGGACCCCACGCGGCGGCGGTGAACTGAAGATCATCGCGTCCATCCTCGATTCGGCGTGGATCCGCAAGGGCCTGGAATGCATCCATTCGTACGTGCCGGCGGAACTGATGGCGCTGCTGGAGGGCGTGGTCCTTGCCGGCGTGGCGGTGTGGGCGCTGCTGAATTGCGCCGGCGGGCTGTGGGCCGCATGGTGGCTGGTCATGGAGGAGCGGACGGGGGACTGATGGCCCGGTGCGCCCCTTTCGGGGGGGTGAAGAACTGTTTAAGGTTTGCTGACGAAAGTCTTAAGAGCGCGCGATCCAGCGGATTTCTACAGTGCGGTCACGTCGTCGGCAACCCTTGCCGACGGCCCCACCCCAAGGAGAGACACGATGGACACGAGCACGATCGAACACCGCCCCGGTCATGCGGCGCATACCTCGGACCCGGTTGCCGCCGCGGCCACCGCGGGCCGGCATGACCTGTATGCCGGCATCCACAAGGCCTTGCGTCTGTTCATGACGCGCACGTTGTGCCACGTCGGCAGCACCGACCCCGGTGACGCCGATGACGTGGCCGCCATGCTGGACATGGTGAACCGCCTTCTCGGGCTGTGTGAGTTGCATCTGAAGGACGAGAACGACTTCGTGCACCCGGCGCTGGAGCGCGCACGCCCAGGCAGCGCGGCACGCATTGCCGCCGAGCATGTGCACCATGCAGAAGCCATTGCCGACCTGCGCGACCTGGCCGGGCTGGTGGCCGACAGCCGCCACGCGGCGCGCGGCGCCGCCTGCACCCGCCTGTACCGTGCACTGGCGCTGTTCGTGGCCGACAACTTTCAGCACATGGAAGTCGAGGAAACGGCGCACAACGCCGTGCTGTGGGCGCATTACAGCGACGCGGAACTGCTGGCCATCGAGCAGGCGCTGGTGGCGTCCATTCCGCCGCCGGCCATGTTCGAGGCGCTGCACTGGTTCCTGCCGGCGCTCAATGCGTCGGAACGCGCCGGCATGTTGGCAGGCATGCGCCAGGGCATGCCGCCGGAACCCTTCCTGGGCGTGCTCGACATCGCGCAGCGCACGCTGTCGTCGCAGGACCACGCCAAGCTGCGGCGCGCGCTCGGCCTGCCGCCGGTGCCGGGGCTGGTCACGGCCTGAGCCCGGGTCGGTCCGGCTCGGCGCCGTTCAGCGCGGCACGTTCAGCAACTGCAGCGGCCGCTTCAGGCACAGCCGAAAGCGGCCGCGGCCGGTACGTTGCAACTGCACGCAGGCCTGGCGGTCGGCCAGGCGCCGCGTCAGCAGCACCAGCCGCGCTTCCAGGTTGTCGCCCACGTCGGGCAGGCCGATCTCGGGCGCCAGCCGCAGTTCGCGGTTGCTGAATTCGGTGCGGCCGTCGGCGTCGTGATCGCGCAACAGCTTCCACAGCACGGCGCCGGCCACGCCCTTGATGAGGTAGTCGTCGTCCAGGAAGATGCTGCCGTCGGCTTCGTAGTGGCGCACACGCAGCGGCAAGGCCGCGGTTGCCGTCGTTGGCGGTGCCATGTGTGAAACCGTTGACGACACCGCTTCGGGCTCGTCGGCACCGGCCTGCGCAGCGCGCGAAAGTGCCGTGGCGTGCGCGGCGAACTGGGCCGCCAGGGCCACCAGTGCGTCCTCGTCGTCCCAGCTGAAGCGCATGTCCTGCGGGCTTTCCACGAACAGCACGCCCAGCAACTGGCCGCCGCAGGCCAGCGGCAGCGCCAGCTGGCTGCCCGGTTGCGCCAGGCCGGGCAGCGGGATCTCGCGTTCAAGCCTCTGCCGGTCCAGCCGCTCGCGCATGGCGCGGCTGTAGCCATATTCCAGCGTCGCGTGGTTGATGCGGATCGGCGCGCCCATGCGCGCGGCCACGCCGATCACGCCTTCGCCGAGCGGGATTTCCGAGCCGGCGCCCGAGGGCCCGTAGCCTCGGCTGGCCACCGTGTACAGGCGCTGGCCGCCGGCTTCCAGCATCAGCAGCATCGCGTGCTCGACGCCGAAGTCGTGCACCACGCCGTCCAGCGTATGTTCGACCAGGCTGTCCAGGTCGGCGCTGGCGGCCACGCGCTGCACGCAGCGGCGCAGCGCCGACAGCCGGTTCAGCCCGCCGGGCGGCGGCGCTTGCTGCGGCGCGGCCACCTGGTCGACGCCGTCCACGGCGTAGACATCGGCGCCGCGCAACCTGAAGACGCCGCTCATGCCGGTGTGCGACGCGATGCCGGCCAGCTTGGCCTTCATGCTTTCGAAGAGCGCGCCTTCGGTCTCGGTGCGCAGATAGCGCCCGCCGATGCGGTACGTGGCGCCGTGCGCCGGGTGCACCACCAGCAGTTCGACCCAGGGGTTGGCCAGCACGTTGCGGCGCGTCTTGTTGAAGAACTGGAACGACAGCGCCAGATGCCGCGAGTCGACATATTCGACCTGCGAGACGTAGGTCACGTTGGGCGTGCCGTCGGCGGCGCAGGTGGCCATCACGCCCGGAATCGCGCCTTCCAGGCAGGGTCGGATGGCGTCCAGGTCCAGCGCCGCCACGTCGTCAGCCGGCCGTTGCCGCCAGGGGTTCACCGGCGGCCGGCCCGGGTGTCTGATCGAAGGCCGCCTCCACGGTGAAGTGCACCGCCACCAACGCGTCGCCGTGCCGCAGCATGGTGTGCGCCACCTCGGCGGCCAGGCCGAGCTGGCCGATCTCTTCGACGAATCCCTGCAGGTAGGCATCCGCCAGCGCCGCATCGCCGGCTTCACAGGGCGCCACCGTGGCGTCATGGCCCTTGAGCTGCAGCGTGAGATGGCTGGTGGGTTCGCTGAAGACCACGGCGATCTGCCCGTTGTCGCGCAAATCGTCCAGCACGGCCTGGCCGCTGGCCTGCGGCATGAGCACGGTGACGCGGCGGCGGTCGGCGGAAAGCCGGCAGCCCACGGCGCGCATCACGTGCGGGCGCTGCCGCGCGTCGCGCGTGCCGACGATGACGGAGACGTGGCGCGCCATCAGCGCGGCCTGCTCGGGGCCGATCGGCGAGGGCGGCGGAGCGTTCATGTGCACGCAGTTTAGTTTCGTGTGGCGATCATCACGACGCTTGGCTGGCCGTCAACGGCGTGGACCCGAGCGCCGCACTGGCGCCGCGCGCGTGGACGGCGGTCCGAGCAGACCGCGAAGGCTGGCTTCCAGGATCGGCCGCAGGCTGCGCTGCACGAAGGCCGGCACACCGTCGGGGCCGGCCAGGCCGTCGAATTTGCCGCCAATCGCCAGGTGGCTGTAGCCGTGTACCAGCGACCACAGCGCCGTCACCGCATTCCAGTGCGCTGGCGTCATGTGCCCGGCGTCGGCCACGCCGAAGGCGCGTCGCACGCCGCGCGCCAGCACCTCGAAGGCGGCCTCGCCGTGGCGCGCCAGTTCGGCGTCGCCGTGCAATTGGCCGGAGCGGAACATGAGCCGGAAACGCCCCGGGTGGCGCAGGGCGAAGTCCACGTAGGCCAGGCCCTGCTCGCGCAGCGCGGCCACCGGGTCGGCGCCACCGCGTTCGTCGCCTGCGTCGAGCGCCAGCGTCAGGCCCTCGAAGCCCAGGGTCGCCACCGCCGTCAGCAGGCCCGCGGCGTCACCGAAGTGGTGCGAAGGTGCCGCCGGCGAGACGCCGGCGCGGCGCGCCACCTCGCGCAGCGAGAAGCCGTCGGCGCCACGTTCGGTCAGCAGCGCCTCGGTGGCCTGGATCAGCGCTTCGCGCAGCGCGCCGTGGTGGTAGGGCGTGGCGGGGTTAGACATCGGAGCGGATGCTAACTTGACATCGTTCAGATTGTCGAGCACACTTTATCTGAACGTTGTTCAGTTCCCCCCGGAGCCCTGCATGCCGCTGCTGCCTGCCTTGCCGCCCGACGCGGCCTTCGACACCGCCAATGCCTTTGCGCTGGCCGGTTGGCTGGCCCTGGCGGCCTCGCCGCCGGGTCGGCGCTGGACCGGCGCGGTCTGGCAACTGACGGGCTGGGTGATGCCGCTGCTGCTGGCCGTGGTCTATGTGGTGTTGCTGCTCGGCCACCCGTTCACGGGCGGCTTCGGCTCGCTGGCTGCGGTGCGGCAACTGTTCGAACAGCCCGGGCTGCTGGCCGCCGGCTGGTTGCACTACCTGGCCTTCGACCTCTTCGTCGGCACCTGGATCGCCCGCCGGGCGGCCGAGCGCGGCATCCGCCACCTGTGGGTCCTGCCCTGCCTGCTGCTCACCTTCGTGTTCGGCCCCGCAGGGCTGCTGGCCTTTGCGGCTCTCGACCTGCTTCACCAAAGGACCCTGCGATGACCCGTCGAATGGCCTACTCCTTCTTTTCCTCCCTGTTGCCCATGGCGACCGGCCCGAACGCGCCCTCGCGCGAGACGCTGTGGTCGCGCTTGTGGCGCACCGAACCCCGACTGATGGCCTTTGCGCTGCTGTTCCTGGCGCTCATGGTGCCGGCCGCCGTGGCGCTGGGTTGGGACGATCGCCTGCTGCGCGGCGGGAACGTATGGGTCAAGCCGCTGAAATTCATGGCTGCGGTGGCGTTGCTGGCGCTGACCACGGTGTGGTTTGCCCAGTACCTGCCGGCTGCGGTGCGCCAGGGTCGTGCCTTTCGCGCCCTGGTGTGGACGCTGATCGCGACCGGCGGCTTCGAGGTCGGCTACATCACGTGGCAGGCGGCATTGGGGCAGGCCTCGCACTACAACGTCGGCGACGCCTTCCATGGCCTCATGTACACGCTCATGGGCCTGGGTGCGATGGCGCTCACCTTCACGCAGGCGGTGCTGGCGTGGCTGCTGTGGCGGCACGGCGAGCGCACGTTGGCACCGGCCTACGGGCTGGCCGCCGTCCTGGGCCTGGCGCTCACCTTCGTGCTCGGTGCCGGCGCCGGTGCGCTGCTCGGCGGCCTGCAGCCGCCCGCTGGGCCGGGGCTGCCGCTGCTGGGCTGGTCGACCACCGGTGGCGACCTGCGCGTGGCGCACTTCATCGGCATCCACGCCGGACAGGTGCTGCCGGTGATCGGCGCGCTGCTTGCCGCTTTCGCCACGGCGCGCGCGGCGGTTATCGGCGTGTGGTTGAGCACGGTGGTGTGGACGCTGCTGTGGGCCGTGGCGCTGGTGCGGGCGCTGGCCGGGCTGCCGCTGCTGGGCCTGTAGCCGGGCGGGCCGCTCAATCGCCGCCCTCGGCCAGCACGGCCAGCATGTCGGAGTGGAATTCGCGTCAACACAGCACGAAGACCACCCCCGCCTACGCCCATGGCCAGCTGCGCTGTTGCCGCCAGCACCGACGAAGCATTACCTGGGTTTTTGCCTCACATACGAGCGCAGATCCAGGCCGAGGGGCCAGACCGTAACTCCTGAACGCAGGCCATGGCCGGGTCCCGGGCGGCGAGCGTCACCCGTCGGCCCGGCTTATTGCTGCCGCATCGTCCGATCCCGGGTAGGCTTCGCCATCGGGGTGCCACTCGTGCAGGGTGACGAATGGTCGTCTTTCCTCCACCGGTGCCTGGGCACCCAGGGCCGGGTGCAGGCCCCAGCGGGGGGAGCACTAATGACTCGCCCTCGCTTTCTCGTGCCCACACACGCCGCGCCTGCCACGCCCTGCCTCACCACCCCCCAGCCGCAATTCCACGCGCGCCGTGCTGGCGTCGACCAGCCGGGAGCCGCCGCCCTGCTCGGGGCTGGCGGCGTCGCCCAGCAGGGGCCAGAATTCCAGGGCCCGCCGCAGTTCGAGCGTACAGCCCGGCAGCGCCGCCTGCCCCAGGCGACGGAAGGATTCACGCCGCAGCACGGCCTGGATCGGTTCGTCCAGCGCCAGGCCCGCCGCGGCCAGGGTCGCCAGTACAGCCTGAAGATCCTGCTCCAGGTAGAACGGCAACGCGAAGCGCTGGTGCAGTTCGCGGCCCCAGTCGACGAGAGGCAGGCTGAAGTCGTCACGAGCCAGCATCGCAGCCACGCTGCGCAGCAGGCAAGCCAGGGCGGTGGCCCGCTCCGGCGTGTGCTGCATGCGCAGCGCACGGAATTCCACCAGGCCCAGCTGGCCGCGCCCGGCCAGATACGGGTTCCACAGCTTCTCGACATTCATCTCGGCCCGATGGCTGTTGCCGGCGGCGTCGCACAGAAACGGCGCCAGGCTGTGCCAGAGCAGTTCGGGTGAGAGCTGCTCTTCGCGCTGCAGCAGGGCCAGGGCCAGCGACAGTTCGTCGAAGGCATCGGTGCCGCGTTCGTCGGACCGCACCGACTGTCCGCTGCTGCCCACGAAGTCGTGCGAGAACAGATACGACAGGGCAGGATGGCGGTTCAGAAAGCGCACCAGGCGCGGCAGCAGCCGCGGCTCGCGCAGGAAGGGGCTGGCCAGTGGCGATGGGCCGCCCAGGGTGATCTGCCCACCGCCTCCCGAATCCGCCACCGTGCCGTTGAAATAGAGCCGGTAAGGCGCCAGTCCCTCATCCGCGGCAGCGGCATAGATCTCGCGGCTGCGCCACAGAAAGCGCTCGGCGTCCTCGCTCGGGGCGGTATTGATCTCGATCACGGCCGGGTCCGGCGTCACGGTGGTGAGTTCCACCGTGGCATCCACCGGCGGCAGGTAGCCGGCGACAATCAGCGCCGGCAGCCGACAGGCCAGGCTGGCCTGCTCCAGGCCCTCCAGCACGGCCAGGAACAGCGGCACCTCCGTGAATTGGGGCAATTCGATGCGCGCCGTCGGCCGGCCGTCTTCATCTGTCATGCTCAGCATGAACAGATAGGCACCGGCTTGCGCCAGTTCGTCGCGCAGGCCGCTGGCGGGAATGGCCTGGGCGTGTACCGACGGGCGTGCCAGACGACGATCGGTCGCATCGGGAGTACCAGCGCCGGCGTCGGCACGCATCAACAGGCGGCGCTCGAGCGGGTCCGTTGCGTTCACAGGCGAAATGTGGAAGCCCCGCGCCGCGAGCGCCGCCGACAAGGCAGTGGCCCAGGGTTCCAGCTCAGGCTGGGTTTCGGAACCGGGCGCGGCCAGGATCGGGTCGGGGGGTCCATGCCAGAGGGCCACGCCATCGCGACGGCGAACCAGGCCGAGGTTCCAGCGCGGTTGCGCCTCGCCAGGGTATTGCCGCCCCACGCTGCGCAGCACCAGACCGCCGGGCAAGCGCCGGCACAGTCTGCCCAGCAGGGCTCGGGCACGGTGTTCCTTGGCGCCCCCCAGCGCCGTGTTCAGCCACTCCGGCGTCTGCGCGCCGCCATCGGTGAAAGTCGGTTCGGAGCCGACCCAGATCGCCGTGCCCAAGGCCGCGATGCGGTCGTCGTGGCGGCGCACTGCCGCATCGAAATCCTCTGTCGTCGACATACTGCAGGTCAAGAAAGATCGGAACCGCCTGTGGCCTCAACCGCGTCGTCCACGTTGCTGCCCGTGCCCGGCGCCGTCAGCGTCATCAGGATATCGGCGTACCACGCCATGTTCAGGCCCAGCGATTCGTCCTGCACCAGGTCGCGTGTCTTCATGTCCAGCCGCCCCGAGTGCACGCCCAGCAGCTTCCAGGGCAGGGTCGGGTCGGCGCCGGCGCCGGTGTCGCGCATCACCACGGGCGCACCGCTGGTGCCACGGTGCGTTCGCGCGTCGGTGAGGAAGTAGCCTTCACCCTGGAAGCGCAGCCCGAACGCCGTGGCCAAGGCGGCCTGGCGCACCACGGGCAGGTGGTGCAGGGTGTCGTGAAAGCCCAGTGGAAAGCCCACGATCAGCAGCGAGCTGCCGACCTCGACACTCGAATGACCGTCCTGTGCCGAGCCCGCACCCACCAGGTGCGCGGGCGTGAATGCACTCAACACGACGCCGGCGGGCAAGGCGCTGCGGTCGAGTTCGATCACGGCGACGTCGATCTCGCCGGCCGCGTCGCGCCCCTGGCGCCAGCAGCTCTTGCCGTCGGCGAACAGCAGCATCGACAGGCCGGTGGACTTGCCCAGGTCGGCGGAATCGGTGTGCAGTTCGATCTCGATGCGATTGGGGTGGTGCTGGCTGGGCTCGTCGATCAGCACATGACGGCTGGTCACCAGGAACAGCTTCTCGTCGCGCAGGAAAAAGAAGCCGCTGGCATTGGTCAGCCCACGGTCGTATTCAAAGGTGCCGACGCGGGCGGCGGCAAGCAGCAAGGAGTCGATCACGGCGGCAGCAGGGGTTGGGGTACGGATGTTGAATCCTGGCCCACATTAACACCAGGGCTGACAGCGCGGCACTGTGGCATGGGATTGGTATTGGGATTGGGGTTGGGATTGGGGATTGGGCTCTCGCTGCGGCGTGGTCCAGCGCGGTCTGGGTCAGTGCGTCACGTGCAGATCACGCACCAACATGGCGCGAAGGCGAGTGCACTGCCCTCGCCCTGGGCCGCTGTCGACGAAGCATCCTCTCTGGCGCACGGTGGGGGCGGCGCATGCAACCGGACTCTCGACCTGGATTCGCATGGCACGGAATGTGCAAATCGCTGCCTGCCGTCGAGATCTTGTAGAGGAACCCGCGCCATGAGCCTGACACCGCACCAGGTTGTCCTCGTGCAGTCCACCTTTCGCACCATCCAGCCGATGACAGCGACCGCCGCGGAACTGTTCTACAAACGACTGTTCGAGATCGAACCTGCGACAGCCACTCTCTTCAAGGCGGACATGAATCAGCAAGGCCGCAGGTTCATGCAGGTCCTGGCCGCTGCCGTTGGCAGCCTGTCCAGCATGTCGACGCTCGTTCCGATCGTCCAGCGGCTGGGGTTGCGGCACGCCGCCTCTGGCGTCAGGGCCGAGCACTACGACTCGGTCCAGCAAGCCTTGCTGTGGACGCTCGCCTTGATCTTGCAGGACGAATACACCGATGAGGTCCGTTCGGCTTGGGCCACCGCGTACGCGATGCTCGCTGGCGTGATGAAGGAGGCCGCGTGGGGCGTGCCATAGACGATGGCTTCACGCCCGTCGTGCGCGAGCCCCTTGGGGATGACCTGCGGCGGCTTGGCTGACAGGCGCAGGCCACCGTCGCAGCACGGGCAGGCGTACTTCACCCTGTGCGCCGACATCGACGGCTTCAGCCTGCACGCAGCCGTGCGGGTCGAGGCACAAGACCGCCAGCGGCTGGAGCAAATGTGCCGCTACGTCTCCCGGCCGGCACTGTCCAACGAGAGGGTGCAGCTCAACGCGGCAGGGCAGGCGGGGCTGAAGCTCAAGACCTCGTAGCGAGATGGTACGACGCACTTGATGACGAGCCCGCTGGAATTCATGGAGCGGCTGGTGGCGCTGGTGCCACAACCGCCACAACCGAGACTGCACTTGATCCGATTGGGTGTCCGCGTCACTTCGCTTCGCGAAGTGAGCGGGCCCCCGCGGCGCGAACATGGGGTGCGGCCACCCAACGCCAATCTGCGGGCGTTGATCCAGAAGATCCTGGACCGTCTCGGGTTGCACCCACAGCCGCCGCCGAAGGGCCGGGCGCGCGAGCGGGGGCCGCGCTGTGCGACCTGAGCGGCTTGCGGCGTCGACGACACCTCGCCACGACTTCGCTGCCACGCTGCAGCCGGGTTGGCGCTGCGCGCCGTGCCGGCACCGAAGCCAGGAACTCCAGGCCGACGCAGGCCAGGCCGGTGCAGGCCACGCCACGCCCCACCGGAATGCGCACGTGGCGGATGTCGCTGGCCAGGCGCGAACGCAGCCCCTGTGCCGAACCAGCCCCCGCAGCGCCAGCCGGGGCGGTCACGCATCCACCGCGAACACATCCACGGGCCGCGCCAGGCCCTTCAGCTGCACGGGCCCCAGCGCATCGGCCGGCACGCGTCCGGCAAGGCCTGCGTGGGTGGCGCCATCGATCAGGATCATGCGCTGCGCCTCCTTGGTGTGGGCCTCCAGCCGCGCCGCCAGGTTCACGGTGTCGCCGATGCAGGTGTAGGTGGCGCGGTGGCGCGTGCCGGTGTAGCCGGCCACCACCTCGCCCGTGGCGATGCCCATGCCCACCTTCAACGGCGGCTTGCCCCCGGCCTTCCTCTCGGCGTTGAACAGCTCGATCGACTCCGACATCTCGCGCGCCGCTCGCACCGCGGCGCCGCAGGGGTCGTCCAGCGCCAGCGGCGCGCCGAAGATCGCCATCAACCCGTCACCCACCATCTGGTTGACCACACCACCGTGGCTGTTGATGGCGTCGAACATGAGCACGTAATACATGTTCAGCAGCTCGATGGTCTCTTCCGGCGACTGCTGTTCGACCATGCCGGTGAAGCCGCGGATGTCGGAAAACATCACCGACGCCTGCACCCGGCGCCCGCCCATCAGCTCGGCCAGCAGCTTGCTGATGGCCAGGCCCAGCCCCGTGCCGCCGTACTTGCGCGTGGTGCTGCTGTCGGCCTGGCTGAATTTCTGGAACAGGCGTGACAGGCCGGCCTCGGAAAGCCCGATGCCGGTGTCGCGCACGGTGAAGTGCAGCTGGCTGCCTTCACCGTCCTGCACGTCGCCTTCCACGCGCACGCTCAGCACCACCTCGCCGCGACCGTCGGGGTTGTCGGTAAATTGCACCGCGTTGCTCAGCAGGTTGAGCAGCACCTGACGCAGGCGTGTCCATCCCGGCAAGACGATCTTCACCTTCGTTGGTGGCTCGCGTCGACCCAAGGTGCCCGACCTTCTCGCCAACGACCCGTACCGTGCAGATCACGACGCGGCGGTGATCGAGCATGCGCGGGCACCAGGCTCAACGCCAGGGGGCCGCGAAAGGCGCCTTGTCGCGTCGACGCAATGGCGCCGACTGTTGACTCGATACGTGTGCTGGCGGGGGCGGCCGCCGGGAACGCCTCGCGCGCATGGCAATGGTGAAGTGCCCGGGTGTCGAGGTGGCGCGTTTCGCGCCGACCCTGTCGGTCGAGATCTGCCACGGCAGAAAGCGAGCGCTTCCCAGCGAGGCGACCGGCGCGGCAGAACTTTCGTTCCAGGACAGCCGCTTGGAGGCTCCCGTCTCCGGCGGCCTGTTCTTTCAGCCGGACAAGGAGTCCGCCGCTTCCAGGTCCACCATCATCTCGTTGGCCAGTGCTTCGAGCGCCTGGCGCAGCGCCGTGTTCGAGATCTCGGTGGGAACCGCCAGCAAGGCCTTCACCTTGAAGAGCTCGTCGCCGGACATCGCTGCGCTGGCGACCTGGGTCTGCAGCTCATCGATCGAAACCCCCAGCTTGGCCAGAGCGGCCGAGAGGTCGCGCACGATGCCGGGGCGGTCGTGGCCCACGAGTTCGAGCCGGACGCGACGGACCGGGCCGCCGGCGGCTGCGCTGCCGCTCTTGGCAACGAGGATCTGCAAGCCGGCGCTTTCGAGCTGGCGGAAGGCGGCCGCCAGGGCATCCACCTTTGCGGCTGGCACGTCGAAGTGAACCATGCCTGCAAACTGGCCCGCCAGGCTGGCCATCCGGCTCTCCTCCCAATTGGCGCCGAACTGCTGCGCAACGTCGGACAGCCGGTTGACGAGGCCCGGGCGATCGGGGCCGATCACGGTGATGACGAGGGATGTGTTCATGGAATGCTTCCGGACGTGACCTGCAAAATGATAGTCCCGTGGGCCGTGCTGCGGCGGCTGTGGGGCAGGTGGCCGAGATCGTGCTGAACAGACGGCTCGCTCGGGCAGCCAGTCGCTGCCCACACGACCGTGGCCGATCTCGCGCAGCAGGCGGCAAGTCCAGGTGCAGGGCATCGCGGCCGGGGGCGTGCAGGGCCACGGCCGAAGGGCATTGGCCGTCCAGGCGCCAGGGGAAAGCCTCACGATAAAGGCCCCGTCAGGCTGAACAGCCTATGTCCCGCGTCCTTCTTTCGGATCCGCACCGCCTCACGCGACGGCGTGGGCGCGTCGATCGCGGTGATCACGCCATAGCCGTTCGGCAGCCGTTGCGCGCAGCGCTTGCGCGGGAGGATGGGTTTTTCATTTCCTCCCACCAACAGTCGCCGCTGGCTTGATGGTGGTCGGGTCGCTCGAGCGCTTCACGCTCGGCGGTGGCGCCCGGGTGCGGGCATCATCGGCGCTGGCACCCCGCCGGCGAATCCGACCGCACGCCCCATGAACCCAGCCCCATTCGCCGACCCCGCCGGCACCTGGAACCGCCGCTTCGCCGAAGATGGCTTCCTCTTCGGCACCGAACCCAATGCCTGGCTGCGCGACCATGCCGGCGTCTGGCGGCCCGGCCAGCGCGTGCTCAGCGTCGCCGACGGCGAGGGCCGCAACAGTGTCTGGCTGGCCCGGCGTGGTCTCGTGGTCGACGCCTTCGACATCGCCGAGACCGGCGTCGAAAAGGCACGCCGGCTGGCGGCAGAGCAGGGCGTTGCGGTGAACTACACGGTGGCCGACTGCGACGCTTTCGCCTGGCCCGAGGCGGCCTACGACGGCGTGGCGGCCATCTTCGTGCAGTTCGCCGACCCGGCGCTGCGCACGCGGCTGTTCGCCCACATGCGCCGCTGCCTCAAGCCCGGCGGCACGCTGGTGCTGCAGGGCTACACGCCCAGGCAGCTGGAATACCGCACCGGCGGGCCGCCGTTCGAGTCGCACCTGTACACGCCCACGTTGCTGCGCGAGGCCTTCGCCGGCCTGGACATCACCGAGCTGCGCGAATACGAGGCCGAACTCGCCGAAGGCAGCGGCCACTGCGGGCACTCGGCGCTGATCGGCCTGGTGGCGCGGCAGCCCGGCACGTGACGCCGACCCAGCGCTCGCGCGACCGCCTGGGCAGCGCGCTGGTCGCGGCGCAGCTCGGCCTGATGGCGGCTCTGGGGCTGTGGGCCGCGGCAGCGTTCCTGCAAGGCCGGGTGCCGTTGCCGGCCTGGGCCCTGGCGGCGGCCGGCGCGGTGCTGGGCCTGTGGACGCTGGTCCACAACCGGCCGGGCAACTTCAATATCCGGCCTGCGCCGCGGGAAGGCGGGCACCTGGTGGACACCGGGCCCTACCGCTGGATACGGCACCCCATGTACACCGCGGTCATGGCCTGCGCGGCCGCCTGCGCCTGGGCGGCCGCCTCGCCCTGGGCCGGGCTCGCGGCGGTGGTGCTGGTGGCGGTGCTGGCCACCAAGGCGCATTTCGAGGAACGCTGGATGCTGCAGCGGCATCCCGCTTATGCCGGCTACCGCGCGCGCACGCGGCGCTTCCTGCCGTTCATCGTCTGAGAGCCTGCGAAGCATTCCGCCACACCCGCTCGTGCGCCCCAAATGGCGCCGCTCGTCGTTGCAAATGCTCGTCGTAGCCCGAGCTACGGCTGCGCTTTGCGCCTAGATCGACACCAATTCGGACGCCCGCTCGGGCGCGCCGGAATACTTCAAAGGCTCTGACCGCGCGGCCGTCAGCCGGTTTCGCCGACCGTGCCCATCTGCAGCGGCAGCTTGATGTAGAAGAGCGGCAGCTTCTCGCCGGCCAGGTGCGCAAGCAGTCGCTGTGCATGCTCTTCGGTGAGCGCGAAGCCGACCTCCACCGGCAGGTCGCCGGCCAGTTCGAAGAAGTGCTCCTCGTGCAGCCGGCCGTGGCGCCCATAGCCGGCGATGGCGCGGAAGGCCGACCCGCCGTGGATGCCCAGCATCTGCGCCTGCTCGAGCAGCCACTCGTAGGCCAGGATGCCGTGGTGCCGGCGCTTTTCCTGCACGTAGAACTTGAGGTAGACACCTTGCATGGTCGGCTCCTGGCGGTCGAGGATTCCGGATTCGGCACGTGGGGTTCAGAGGCGGGCGAAGACGGCGTGGGCGATGAGGATGCCCGCAGCGCACAGCGCCAGCGAACCGAACAGGTGCGCGCTGGCCGCGCCCAGGGCCAGGGCGTATTCCTGGCGTCCGATCAGCGTCGCCAGTTCCAGCGAGAAGGTCGAAAAGGTCGTCAGCCCGCCCAGAAAGCCGGTGATGACCAGCAGCCGCCATTCCGGCGGCAGCGCGGGGAAGTGGGTGAAGAAGGCGCTGGCCGCACCCACCAGCAGGCCGCCCACCAGGTTGGCCGCCAGCGTGCCCAGCGGCAGCGCGGGGAAGACCGGGTTCAGCAGGCCGCCGAGCCACCAGCGCAGCAAGGCGCCGCAGCCGGCACCGCCGAAGACCACCAGGATCGATAAGCCGCTCATCTCGTTCCTCGTTGCTGCGCCGCGCCTTCAGCGCGACTTCAATCCGGCCGCATGCCGCGCCGGCAGCTGAAGGCGCTGCACGGTCCTGCGGTCGTGCTCGAACGGATCGAGCAGGCCCCCGGGCGAAACCTCGCGTGATGGGGCGGCTGGCACCGGCATGCGGGCATTGTGTCAACTCTGCGGCGGCCGGCCCGTGCCGCCTCGTTCAGACAGATGCTGCGCCGCGGTGCGGGGGAACTGCTGGACGGGTCCCGGCTCTGTCTGTAGGGTTGGGCCAGACCCGCCAACCGCCACAGTCGACGAGAGCCTGAAGTGAAGAACGAAACCCTGCCCGCACTGGCCGAGCCGTCGGCCGCCTCTGGCTCGGCCGAGGACCCGCACTGGTACAAGGACGCGGTCATCTACGAACTGCACATCAAGGCCTTCGCCGACTCCACCGGCGACGGCATCGGCGACTTCCGCGGCCTCATCGACAAGCTCGACTACGTGCGCGACCTGGGCGTCAATACGATCTGGCTGCTGCCGTTCTACCCTTCACCGTTCCGCGACGACGGCTACGACGTGGCCGACTTCCTGGCCGTGCACCCGGCCTACGGCCAGACTGACGACGTGGCGCGGCTGGTGCAGGAAGCGCACCGCCGCGGCCTGCGCGTGATCACGGAACTGGTGGTCAACCATACCTCCGACCAGCACCCCTGGTTCCAGGCCGCGCGCCACGCGCCCAGGGGTTCGCCCGAGCGCGACTTCTACGTCTGGAGCGACGACCCCAAGTGCTACGCCGGCACGCGCATCATCTTCACCGACACCGAGAAGTCGAACTGGACCTGGGACGAAGTGGCCGGCCAGTATTTCTGGCACCGCTTCTTCAGCCACCAGCCCGACCTGAATTTCGACAACCCGCGCGTGCGCGAGGCGGTGTTCGCGGTCATGGAGTTCTGGCTCGACAAGGGCGTGGACGGCTTCCGGCTCGACGCCATTCCCTACCTCATCGAACGCGAGGGCACGAGCAACGAGAACCTGCGCGAGACGCACGAGGTCATCAAGGAATTGCGCCGCCGGCTCGACGCCAAATACCCGAACAAGCTGCTGCTGGCCGAGGCCAACATGTGGCCGGAAGACGTGCGCGAATATTTCGGCGAAGACGACGAATGCCATATGGCGTATCACTTCCCGCTCATGCCGCGCATGTACATGGCCATCGCGCAGGAAGACCGCCACCCGGTGGTGGAAATCCTGCAGCAGACGCCCGAGATCTCGCCCAATTGCCAGTGGGCCATCTTCCTGCGCAACCACGACGAACTGACGCTGGAGATGGTCACCAGCAAGGAGCGCGACTACATGTACAGCATGTATGCCGCCGACCCGCGCGCGCGCATCAACCTGGGCATCCGCCGCCGCCTGGCGCCGTTGCTGGAAAACGACCGCGACCGCATCAAGCTCATGAACAGCCTGCTGCTTTCGATGCCGGGCTCGCCGGTGCTGTACTACGGCGACGAGATCGGCATGGGCGACAACATCTTCCTGGGCGACCGCGACGGCGTGCGCACGCCCATGCAGTGGAGTAACGAACGCAACGGCGGCTTCTCGCGCGCCGACCCGCAGCGCCTGTACCTGCCGCCGATCCAGGACCCGGTGTACGGCTACGAGGCCGTGAACGTGGAAGCGCAGTTGCGCGACGCTTCCTCGCTGCTGAATTGGACGCGTCGCATGCTGGCCGTGCGGCGCTCCACGCAGGTTTTCGGCCGCGGCCGCATCACCATGCTGCACCCCGGCAACCGCAAGATCCTGGCCTACCTGCGGGAACTGGGCGACGAAGCGGTGCTGTGCGTGGCCAATATCAGCCGCATGGCGCAGCCAGTGGAGCTCGACCTGGCGCGCTTCAAGGGCCGGGTGCCGGTGGAAATGAGCGGCCACAACGCCTTCCCGCCGGTGGGCGAACTGCCCTATCTGCTGACGCTGCCGTCCTACGGCTTCTACTGGTTCCGCCTGGCCACCGACACCGCGCCGCCCGACTGGTCCACCCAGCGGCTGCCGGTGGAAGACCTGGCCGTGCTGGTGTTGTTCGACGGCTGGAACAGCCTGTTCCGCGACCGCGTCGTGCCCTGGCGCATCGCGATGGCGATCAAGACGCTGGCGCAGTTCGAAGGCGACCTGTTGCCCCGCTTCCTGGCGCGCCAGCGCTGGTTTGCCGGCGCCGAGGCCGGGCGTGCGCCGCTGCCCGCGCCGCCCGCGCAAGTGCATGTGGCTGACCACGCCGTGTTCGCGCACGGCGGGCGTGAGTGGTTGCTGTGCCTGCTGGACGGCAGCCCAGCCGCGCCTGCCGCGCCTGAGGCGCGCTGGTTCGCTCCCTTCGCGCTGGCCTGGGAAGACGGCGAGGAAGAACGCCTGCGCCAGCTGGCCCCGGCCGCGCTGGCCAAGGTGCGCATGCAGGCCCAGGTCGGCGTCATGGCCGACGCCTTTGCCGACGAGGCCTTCTGCCGTGCCGTGGTGCAGGCCGTGGGTGCCGGGAGTTCGTTGCGCACCAGCCAGGGCACGCTGCAATTCCAGCCTACCGGGGCTTTCAAGGCCCTGGCCGGCAGCGACCCCGAAGCGCTGACGCCGCTGCGCCCCTTGCCGCAAAGCCGCGGCACGGTGCTGGCGCTGGACGAGCGGCTGCTGTTCAAGGCGCCGCGCCGCGTGCGGCCGGGACTGAGCGTCGAGCTCGAGATGGGCCGCTTCCTCACAGACGTGGCGCATTTCGAGCACAGCGTGCCCATGGCCGGCAGCGTGGAGCACGTGGCGGCCGACGGCACCCCGAGCCTGCTGCTGCTGCTTCAGGCCTGCGTGCCCAACCAGGGCGACGCCTGGTCGCTGGGCGTGGACCAGCTGGCGCGGCAGCTCGAGCGCGTGGCGCCGCTGGAATCGGGCGGCGTGGAGCTGGCCGACGACGGCGGCCTGCTCGCCCGCGTGCGGCTGCTGGCCCAGCGCACCGCCGAACTGCACGCGGCGCTGGCAAGCGCCACCGGCCAGCCCGCCTTCGACCCCGAACCCGTGCAGGCGGCCGACCTGCAGCTTTGGGCGCAGCGGCTACGCGACCGCGCCGCCGCCACGCTGGCCCTGCTGCAGATCCAGGTCGACGCACTGCCGCGCGGCCAGCAGGCGCTGGCGCAGCGCCTGCTGGCTGCCGGTGCGGCGGGATTCGAGCCCGGCCTGGCCCGGGTGGCGGCGCTGCCGCCGCGCGGCACGAAGACACGCGTGCACGGCGGCTACCGCTTGCAGGAGGTGCTGCTGGTCCACAACGACTTCGTCATCATCGACTTCGAAGGCGACCCGGAACGCCCGCTGCAGGAGCGGCGCGCCAAGCGGTCGCCCCTGTGCGACGTGGCCAGCATGTTGCGCTCGTTCGACCAGGCGCGCCAGGCCGCGCTCGAGCTCGGCTCGCCTTCGCAGACCGAGGCCGCGCGCCGCGAGCCGCTGGCCCAGGCCTGGGGCGAAGCGGTGCGCGGCGCTTTCATCCAGGGCTACGGCCAGGCCGCGGTGGCCGCCGGCCTGTATGCCGACGCCGACGAATTCGCTGCGGCGCGCCCGCTGCTCGAGCTCTTCGAAGCCGACCTGGCGTGGCAGCAGTTGCACGAGGAACTGGCCCGCCTGCCGGTGGGCGGCCTGGCGCTGCCCGGCGCGCTGGCGCTGCTGGCCGGGTGGTTGCCACCGGACGCCTGATGCCGCTGGCCCGGCAGCCCACACTGCCGGGCCCCTGACGATCTGCAAGGAGGAAAAATCATGGACACACTGAACTTCGCCGTCGAACCGCTGCGGGCCTTCCTGGTGCAGGTGGGCAGCTACCTGCCACGCCTGGGCGTGGCGCTGGCGGTGCTGGTGGCAGGCTGGCTGTTCGCCAAAGCCGTGCGTTTCGCGGTCGTGAAGGCGCTGCGCGCGCTGAATTTCCACGTGCTCACCGAACGCGCCGGGGTCGACGCCTTCCTGCAGCAGGGCGGCACCGAGCGCGACACCGTCGACCTGTTCGGGCTCATCGCCTACTGGCTGGTGATCCTGGCAGCCTTGATCGTGGCCTTCAACGGCCTCGGGCTGACCCAGGTCACCGAACTGCTCGGCCGCGTGCTGTTGTTCGTACCCAAGCTGCTGGTGGGCCTGCTGGTGCTGGTCTTCGGCCTGTATTTCGCGCGTTTCGTGGGCCATTCGGTGCTCACCTACTGCCGCAATGTCGGCATTGGCGACGCCGAGCTGCTGTCGCGCGTGGTGCAGTACGCCATCGTCACCTTCGTGCTGTTGATCGCCGTGGACCATGTCGACATCGGTGGCGGCCTGGTGCAGCAGACTTTCCTGATCCTGCTCACCGGCGTGGTGCTGGCGTTGGCGCTGGCTTTCGGCATCGGCGGCCGCGACCGTGCGGCGGCCTTGCTCGAGCGCTGGTTTCCGCGCGGCGACGGGACGGGCACGCGCTGAAGCCGCGGCGGTCTGGGCGATGATTCGCCACCCCGTTCCCCGCCGCACGCCGGCCGCCCCATGATCACCCACCACAGCTTCGCCTACACCAGCCAGGACGGCCACCTGTTCCAGGCCACGGGCTTGACGCGCGGCCCCTGGCACCCCGAGCACCAGCATGCCGGCCCGCCTTCGGCGCTGGTGTGCCGGGCCATCGAACACGTGGCCGCGGCCCAGGGGCTGACGCACCTGGGCCGCTTCACCGGCAACCTGCTGCGCCCGGTACCCATCGGCGAATGCCGGGTCGAGGTGACGCCGGACTACATCGGGCGCAATGCCGGCCACTATGCGGCGCGGCTGCTGGCCGGCGGCAAGGAGGTGGCGCGCTTCACGGCGCTGATGCAGCGCGAGGACGACCTGCCGGTGCCGCCCGGCACCCCCGGACACCCCTTGCCCAGGGCGCCCAGGCCGGTGTCCGAGTGCCCGCCCTGCCACATTCCCTTTGGCGGCCTGCGGGGCGGCTACGGCGAACTGATCGAGAACCGCCAGGCCGAAGGTCGCATGGCCGAAGGCCCTTGCGCCATCTGGTTCCGGCTGCGCCACGCCCTGGTGGCCGGCGAGACCCCGAGCCCCTACCAGCGCGTGGCCGTGGCCGCCGACTCCGGCAACGGCATCAGCGCCGCACTGGACTTCGCGCGCTACAGCTTCGTCAACTGCGACCTCACGATCAACCTGCTGCGCCGGCCGCTGGGCGAGTGGATCTGCCTGCGCTCACGCAGCCTGCTCGGCGGCAACGGCTGCGGGCTGGCCGAGTCGGCGCTCTTCGACGAGACCGGCCTCATCGGCCGCGCCACGCAGACCCTGGCGGTGCGGCTGCGGCCGGCTGCACCGCCTGTGTAGGCGCGGCGCCGGTGGTGACTGGCGATTCAGCTCTTCGTCGGCAGACCGTGCGTGCGCCACACGCCAATGCCGCCCTGCAGGTTGGCCACCTTGCGCCAGCCGTGGTGCACCAGGTACTGCATGGCCTGGAAGCTGCGGGCGCCGGTGGCGCAGGCCAGGATCAGCTCGCGGTCCAGTGGCAGTTCGCGGTGCCGGCGCTCGAATTCCGACAGCGGCATCTGCACCACGTTGGGTGCGTCGAAGGCGGCGCGCGCGACCTCGGCGTGTTCACGCACGTCGACGAGGGTTGCGCTGCCGTCCTGCAACCGGGACAAGGCTGTCGGGGCATCGAGCAGCATCGGGAATACGGTCATGACAGGCTCCGGAATCGATGCCCAATGGTACGGGTTTGGGTATCCATCGCGACGCGGCCGGCGTTCAGCGGCCCGGCGCGCGCCGCGCGGGCACCCAGGGGTCGCGCAGCGGCGTCTGCAGTGCGGCTTCGGGCATGGGCTCGCCGATGGCGGCTTCTGGCACGCCGGCGCGGTCGGGCCAAGCGGGAAGGGCGGCCGCGGGCTGCAGCGCCGGTGCGTAGCGCGTGACGGCAAAGTCGCGCGCACCGTCCAGCCAGTCGTCCAGCCAGCCGTCCAGGTCCACTGGCGCTTGCGTGCTCAACCCGTGCCAGGCGCCGGCGGCGGCATCACTCGGCAGGTAGCCGGTGCAGGCGATGCCGGGCATTTCGGTGACGGCGCAATGGCTGTGGTCGTCCAGCGCCGGGGACTGCAGGATCAGACCCGCCGGCCAGGTGCCGGCTTCCTGCAGTCGGCGCGCGAGCACCGCGGTGCGCGGGCCGCCGTAGCTTTCGCCGTAAAGGAACAGCGGCGATGCCAGCCGGCCGTGGATCTGCAGCCAGCGGCGGATGGCGTCGCGGAACAAGGCGGCGTCGGCGCCCACGCTCCAGAAGTCGCGGTTGCGGTAGGGCGCGATGGCCTGTGAGCGGCCGCTGCCGACGGCGTTGATGAACACCATGTGCGTCAGCCGTTCGACACCCCCGCTGCCACGTGCCCCGAGGGCACATGCTCAGCGGCATTCTCGATGTGACCGGTCTGGTCGTCGAAGAAGAAGTCGGGCTCGAATTCGCGCAGGAAGGCGCCCTTGGGCAGGCCGCCCAGGAACATGGCCTCGTCGACCTCGATCCGCCAGTCCATCAGCGTGCGGATGGCGCGTTCGTGGGCCGGCGCGCTGCGCGCCGTGACGAGCGCGGTGCGGATGCTCATGCGCCGCCCTGGTTCGCGCTGCAGCCGGTGCAGCGCCTCCAGCAGCGGCTTGAACGGCCCTGGCGCCAGCGGCGTGGCGGCGCGCTCGCGTTCGTGGCTCTGGAAGGCGTCCAGCCCCTGTGCCTGATAGACGCGCTCGGCCTCGTCGGAGAACAGCACGGCGTCACCGTCGAAGGCGATGCGCACCTCGTTCGGGTGGGCTGCCGAAGCGTGCGCGCTGGCCGGGTAGACGCGCGCCGCGGGAACACCTTCGGCCAGCGCCGAGCGCACGTCGGCGTCGTTGGTGCTCAGGAAGAGATTGGCCGCCAGCGGCCGCAGGTAGCGCCACGGCGGCTGGCCGCGCGTGAACACGCCACGCTGCATGGGCAGGCCGTAATGCTGCGCCGAGCGGAAGACGCGCATGCCCGAGACGGGATCGTTGCGCGACAGGATCACCACTTCGACGCGCTGCGTGTCCTCGTTGAAGGCGAGCAGCTTGTGGACCAGCGAGAAGGCCACGCCGGGCCGTGCCGGCTGCTCCACGCGCTGCAGTTGCAGCTGCATGTAGGCGCGGTCGTCGCCGTCCTCGAAGACGCGGTTCTCCTCCTCGAAGTCGAACAGCGCGCGCGAGGAGATGGCGACGACGAGCTGGCCTTCCAGGGTGGCGGGCATGGTGGCGGCATGGTAAGCCGGGTTCAGCGCCCAGGCGCTCGTCGACGGCTCAGAGCCTGGTCGGCCTGGTCGGCCTGGTCGGCCTGGTCTACTGGGAGAACGGCTTCCGCAACCTGACCAACAGCAAGCGCCCTATCACCAAGGACCAAGGCCGAGACCAAGGCCGAGACCAAGGCAGAGCAGAAGGTGCTGACGGACGCCGCCACGGTCAGCCGCGACTTCGAGCGCAAGGACACGCGCGCCGAAGCCGCCAAGGCCGTGGCCGACCTCAAGTCCAAGGGCATGCAGGTCAACGAAGTCTCGCCGGCCGAGGTGAGCTGCATGCGCGACAAGCTCACGCGCGTGAACGCCACCATCGCCACCGAGGTGGGCATGGACCTGTGGAACGAGACCCAGGCCGAACTGAAGAAGCTGCGCGGCGGCAAGTGAGGGCTTCAAGGCAGTCGGTGGACAGCACCGGCTGCTGCGCGCGCCGCAGTTGCAGTCCGCATGGAGGCGCGGGCGCCGCCGTTTCCGGGGTGGCACAGCGCTCGCGCTCGAAGTCGGCCCAGCGCAGGCGGCGAGATGGCGCCGCTGCGCTGCGCCTCTCGTTGGCAGACGCGGCAGCGCCGGGCCCGCCGGGTTGCCTGCCGTTACAGGTTTTCATCGTCCTGCCACATCGCGCGGCGACACTTCCCGCGCAACCGGTCGATGGGCTCTTTTCGCTGAAGGCCGGCACGACAAGGACGTGTCCATGCATCTTCGCTCGATCCGCCCCGAAGACCGCCGACGCAGCGGCGGCAGCGGCGCCGGTCCGGGTTTCGGACCCGACTGGGCCGACACGGAGCCCGCCTGCTTCCGCAGCGAGGCCTTCGCCGAGGACCTGCATCCGGACGAAGGCAGTGGCGTACAGGCGGTCAAGCCGCGCCGTTTCAAGCCGACCCGCCTGCTGCGCCGAGGCCACGGCTGGGTACCGGTATTCGGGCTGGCCCTGGCGGCAGCGTTCGGCCTGGGCGCGAGCGGCTGAGCCCCGTCCGGTCCGGTCTCGCCACCGGGCGGGTGGCCGGCGATCTCGGCCAAGGCCGGCCGGCAACCGTGGGGCGCGCGGCACAATGTCGACTGCTGTCCCTCGCCCACGCCCGCATGAAGACCCCCCTGCATCGCCGTGCCGTCATCGGCTGCGCCCTGGCGCTGTCTGCCGGTGGGCCGGCGCTGGCCGCCAAGGCCCACCAGCATGGCACGGCGCGGCTCGACATCGCGGTCGACGCCGGCCGCGTGAGCATCGTCTTCGACACGCCGCTGGACAACCTGCTCGGCTTCGAGCGCGCCCCGCGCACCGATGCCGAACGCCAGCAGGCCGAAGCCGCGGTGGCGGTGCTGCGCAACGCTGGGCGGCTGTTTCGCATCGACCCGGCCGCCGGCTGCACGCTGGCCAAGGTGGAGCTGGCGTCGGCGGCACTGAAGCTGGGTGACGGCGGCGGCGCGCCGGCCCAGGACGGCCACGCCGACCTCGAGGGTCGCTTCGACTTCGACTGCAAACAAGGCGGCCGCGCCGCCCAGGTCGAAGTCGGCCTGTTCGACGCCTTCAAGGGTTTGCAGCGGCTGGAACTGCAGGTCGTCACGCCCAAGGGCCAGATGAAGGCCACGCTGGTGCGCCCGGCCTCGCGCGTGGCGCTGGTGCGCTGAAGCCGGGCTCGCCCCGCCTTGCTGGCCATCCGCGACCTGCACTACGCCTGGCCCGGCGCGGGCGGCGAATGCCTGGCCATCGAACGGCTCGACATCGCCACCGGGCGCGCCGTCTTCCTGCACGGCCCCAGCGGCTGCGGCAAGAGCACGCTGCTGGGCCTGATGGCCGGCGTGCTGGTGGCGCGGCGAGGCCGGGTCAGCCTGCTCGGTCAGGACTGGGCGTCGCTCCCGGGCGGCGCACGCGACGCGCGCCGCGCCGAGCACGTGGGCGTGATCTTCCAGCAGTTCAACCTGCTGCCCTACGTGAGCGTGCTCGACAACGTGCTGCTCCCGTGTCGCTTTTCGGCGGCGCGCGCGCGGCGCTGCACGGCGGGCGCCACGGCCGCGGCGCAGGCGCTGCTGGAGCGCGTGGCGTTGCCGCCGGCGCTGTGGCCACGGCGCGCCGACGCGCTCTCGGTCGGACAGCAACAGCGCGTGGCTGCGGCGCGGGCGCTGATCGGCCGGCCCGCTCTGGTCATCGCCGACGAGCCTACCTCGGCGCTGGACGCCGCGCTGCGCGACGACTTCATGGCGCTGCTGCTGGACGAATGCCGTGCCGGCGGCAGCACGCTGGTCTTCGTGAGCCACGACGACCGGCTGGCGGCGCGCTTCGACGAGAGGCTGTCGCTGCCGGCGCTGAACCGCGCGGTGGCCCTGCCATGAAGGCGCTGCGGTGACGGCACTGCTGCAGATCGCCGCGCGCAGCGCCTGGAACCGCCGCGGCACGCTGGCGCTGGTGGTGTTGTCCATCGCGCTGGCCACGGCGCTGCTGCTGGGGCTGGAGCGGCTGCGCAACGATATCCGCGGCAGCTTCACGCAGTCGGTCAGCGGCACCGACCTCATCGTCGGCGCCCGCACCGGCCCGGTGCAGCTGATGCTGTACGCGGTGTTTCGCGTGGGTGGCGCCACGAACAACATCTCGATGGACAGCGTGCGTGCCGTGGCCGCGCACCGCGCCGTGGCCTGGACGGTGCCGATCGCCCTGGGCGACTCGCATCGCGGCCACCCCGTGCTTGGCACCACGCCGGACTACTTCACCCACTTTGCCTACGGCGACCGCCAGCCGCTGGGGCTGGCGCAGGGCCGCGCCTTCAGCGGCACGCTGGACGGTCTGTACGAGGCCGTGCTCGGCGCCGAGGTGGCGCAGCAACTCGGCTACCTACTGGGCGAGCGCATAGCGCTCCGCGCGGTGGCGGTGTCCGCCGGCGGGAGCGAGGGCAGCGGCTTCGCGACCGAACATGCCGACAAGCCCTTCACCGTGGTCGGCGTGTTGGCGCGCACCGGCACGCCGGTCGACCGCACGGTGCATGTCAGCCTGCAGGCCATCGAGGCCATCCATCTGGACTGGGCGGGCGGCGCGCCGCTGCCGGGCGTGAGCATCGCACCCGAACAGGCACGCAAGTTTTCGCTGGAACCGAGGCAGGTGACCGCGGTGCTGGTGGGCCTGAAGAACCGCGTCGCGGTCTTCAACGTGCAGCGCTTCGTGGCCGACTACGAGGGCGAGCCGCTGCTGGCCGTGCTGCCGGGCGTGGCGCTCGACGAACTGTGGGCCGCGGTAGGCCTGGGCGAGCGTGCGCTGCTGGCCATGTCGGGCCTGGTGGCGCTGGTCAGCCTGGCTTCGCTGGTGGCGGTGGTGCTGGCCGGCCTGAACGAACGCCGGCGCGAACTGGCGGTGTTGCGCGCGGTGGGCGCCGGGCCGCGCCATGTGCTGGCGCTGCTGGCCACCGAAGGCGCGCTGGTCACGTTGTCCGGGGCGGTGCTGGGCGCGACGGCGGCGGCGGTGGCGGTGCTGGCAGCCGGACCCTGGGTGCAACAGCGCTTCGGCATCACGCTGCAGGCCACCGCGCCGACGGTCGAGCAGTGGGCGCTGTTCGCTGCCGTGCTGCTGGCAGGTATGCTTGCCAGCCTGGTGCCCGGCTGGCGCGCCTACCATCTGTCGCTCGCCGACGGCCTGACCCCGCGAACCTGAAGACCTCCATGATCCGAATGCTCCTCAGCCTCGCAGTCCTGCTGGGCCTGGCCGGCACGGCCACGGCCCAGTCGCCCGGTGGCGTGCCGGCCATGAAGCCGCCGCTGGCCGCACCCGGGACCGCAGGCGCCGCGGCCAAGCCGGGCGCACCGCGCACCATCACCTGGGAAGCCCTGGTGCCTGCCGACTGGGACCCGTTCAAGGGCTTCAAGGGCATCGACTTCCAGATGCTGGACGACGGCGACCCGCGCGCCAACGAATGGCTGAAGAAGATGCGCCAGGCCTGGGACAACGCGCCCGTGAACCCGGAACTGGTGGGCCAGGTGGTGCGCATCCCGGCTTCGTGGTGCCGCTGGAAGACAGCAAGGAAGGCCTGAAGGAATTCCTGCTGGTGCCGTATTTCGGCGCCTGCATCCACAGCCCGCCGCCGCCGGCCAACCAGATCATCCACGTGCTGCCCAACCCGCCCGTGAAGGGCGTGCGCTCGATGGACACGGTATGGATCAGCGGCAAGCTGACCACCGGCAAGACCGACACCTACATGGGTGCCTCCAGCTACCGCATCGAAGC
>JAXHKY010000008.1:0-45946 GCA_034522875.1 Rubrivivax sp.
TGCGCGAATCCATGCAGGCCAGCGCGTCGCGCGAGGCGTGGTGATGAAACGCGGCTTCCAGCAGCTCGGTCAGGCTGCGATAGGCGTCGATGGACGCCGCTGCCGGCACGCCGGGCGGGTAATTCTGGAGCCAGGGGGTTTGCACGGGGGGTCGCTCAGTGGAGGTGGCGCGAAGAACAAACTCGCATCGTGGCGGCGCGGCGAGTGGCTGGCCACGGTAGTTGTCCTAGCTGCCCTGCCACCGCGGGTCGGTCAGGGCGCCCGGACCGGGTCGAGCGCCGTGCCGCCGGCAAACAGCCAGGCCGCCAGGTCCCGCTCGCGACGTGTCACCGTGGCCAGGAACTCCTGCGCCCCGCGCATGTCGCGGAACGTATCGAAACCGCGTTCCAGGAAGGCCTGCAGCACGCCCAGCCCCGCAGCGGAGGCCGGGCCGCGCATCAGCCGCAGGCTGGTGCGCAGCAAGGGATTGCGTGTGTAGCGGTCCAGCGCCGACCCCACCGCCATCATGAGCGTGATCTGCCGTTCCCGATCCGCCGGGCGTCCGACCCTGCGCCAAGCCTCGGCGTAGTGGACATCGTCGATGGCCGGACCATCGATGACCGCACCCATCGCGGTGTCGAACTGCTCGGACAAGGCATGCAGCTCGCCCAGCGACATCACCGTGCCCACGATCTCATGCGGAAACAGCCGTACCAGCCCGGGTACCACACGCGCGAATTGTTCGTCGCGGCGCGTGAAATCCTCCGGCCCGTACAGGTCGTCCAGAAAGAACTGCGCCGCGCGCGAAAAGCGCGGGCTGGCCAGCAGGTCGGCGTAGGTGCGCTGGAACCGCAGGTGCTGGAATCGCTTGACCTCGTGCACGCGCTCGGCAAGTCCCGGGTCACCCTGGCGCCTCACGCGCTCGGCCGCCACCTCTTGCAGGCACTGCAGGATGCGTTCGGCCTGCGGATTCACGTTGTGCACCGCCTGCTGGGCGGCGTCTTCTGTGCTCGGTTCATGTCTTGTGTTAGTTCCCTTCCCCTAGGGTACCGCAGGCCAACGATGCAACACTATCAACCATGAAAAGACGCACTCTCCTGGTCGTCGGTGTGGGGGCTGGCACGCTGCTGGCCCTGGCCGGTGGCACGCTGGCCCTGCTGCGCCCGGGTCTGCAGGACGGCCGCCTGTCGCCCGCCGGGCGTGAGGTCTTCGCTGCCGTCGCGCAGGCCGTGCTCCACACCCTGCTGCCTGCCGATGCGGCGGCGCGGGCCCAGGCCATCCAGGCGCACCTGGGTCGTCTGGACGACACCATCGCCGGCCTGCCGCCCGCGCTGCAGGCCGAGGTCGGCGAGCTGGCCACGCTACTGGCCAGCGCTCCGGGGCGCCTGGCGCTGACTGGCCTGACCAACGACTGGCCGCAGGCCAGCACGGCCGATGTCCAGGCCATGCTGCAGCGGCTGCGCACTTCGTCGCTGGCCGTGCGGCAGCAGCTTTATCACGCGCTGCGCAACCTCACCAACGGGGCCTGGTTCGCCGACGCCAGCACCTGGGCGGCGATCGGCTACCCCGGTCCCCGGCCGATCTGACGGGGGCCAAGGCAAGCTCATGAGCTCACTCCACGATCCCATCCAGGCCGGCCTCGAACGGGGCTGGAAGGTCCTCGGTGACCGCCACGGCCCGTTGCCAGAGAACATCAGCTGCGACGTGGCCATCGTCGGCACGGGTGCCGGTGGCGGCATCACGGCCGAATTGCTCACCGCCGCCGGCCTGTCGGTGGTGCTGATCGAGGAAGGTCCACTGCGCAGCAGCCGCGACTTCAAGCAGATCGAGGCCGAGGCCTACCCCGCGCTGTACCAGGACAGCGCCAACCGGCAGACCGCCGACAAGGCCATCTCCATCCTGCAGGGGCGTTGCGTCGGCGGCTCGACCACGGTGAACTGGACGAGTTCGTTCCGCACGCCCAGCGACACGCTGGCGTTCTGGCGCGAGCGATTCGACCTGCCGGGCCTCACCGACGACACCATGTCGCGCTGGTTCCTGCAGGCCGAGCAGCGCCTGAACGTCAACGCCTGGCTGGTGCCGCCGAATCCCAACAACGACAAGCTGCGACTGGGCGCGGGGCGGCTGGGCATCTCGGCCGGCGCGATCCTGCGCAACGTGAAGGCGTGCTGGAACCTGGGCTCCTGCGGCATGGGTTGCCCGACCAATGCCAAGCAGTCGATGCTGCTGACCACCCTCCCGGCGGCGCTGGACCGCGGCGCCACGCTGCTGGTGCAGACGCGCGCCGAGCGGCTGGAGATCGCTGGTGATGCCGTGCAGGCCGTGGTCTGCGTGCCAGTGGCGTTGAACGGCCGGGCGAACTCATCGCGCAGCACGCGCGTGCAGGCGCGCCATGTCGTCGTCGCCGGCGGCGCCATCAATTCGCCGGCGCTGCTGCTGCGCTCGCAAGCGCCCGACCCGCACGACCGGCTCGGCCGCCGCACCTTCCTGCACCCGGTGGTGGCATCGACGGCGATCTTCGACGAACCCATCGAAGGCTGGCGCGGCGCGCCGCAGACGATGTACAGCGATCACTTTCTCGGCATCGACCCGATCGACGGCCCCATCGGCTACAAGCTCGAGGCGCCGCCCATGCACCCGGTGCTGGCGTCGATCACGGTGCCGGGATTCGGCCCCGGCATGGCCAGCGCGATGCGCGATTTTGCGCGCACGCAGGCCCTGCTCGCACTCCTGCGCGACGGTTTCCACGAGCAGTCGCAGGGTGGCCGCGTCGAGTTGCGCAAGGACGGCACGCCCTTGCTCGACTATGCGCTCAACGACTTCGTCTTCGACGGTGCCCGCCGCGCCCTGCTGAGCATGGCGGAAATCCAGTTTTCCGCCGGCGCGCTGACGGTCTCGCCAGCGCACGAAATGGCGATGCCGTACCGCAGCTGGGTCGAGGCGCGGCAGGCGATCCAGGCCTTGCCGATGAAGCCCTACCTGACGCGCGTGGTCAGCGCCCACGTCATGGGCGGCTGCGGCATGGCCGGGCGCGCCGAGCTGGGGGTGACGCGCCCCGACGGCCGGCACTGGCAACTGCAGAACCTGTCGGTGCACGACGGCTCGCTGTTTCCCACCAGCATCGGCGCCAACCCACAGTTGTCGATCTACGGCCTGGTCAACATGCTGGCCAGCGGGCTGGCCCGCGAGCTCAGCGGTCGCAGCGTCACCCTCGTCTGACGCGCCATGCTGGCGCGCCTGCAGCAGTTCACCACGCTGGGCGGCCTGTTCGCCGCGCTGCTGTGGGCCTGGGTGGCGTGGACTGCGGGACATCCGCGCTGGGCCATTGCCGGTGCGGCCCTCATCGTTGCCGGCTACGCCTTCGTGCTGGCGCTGGAATTTGCGCTGCTGCCGCTGGTTCATGGCAGCGACCCTGCGCCGCGCGCCACACCGTCGCAGTTGCTGCGGGCTTGGTGGGGCGAGGTGTGCGCCGCGCCGCTGGTGTTTTGCTGGCGCCAGCCGTTTCGCAGCCAACGCTGGCCCGACCACCTGCCCGCCGCCGCGCAGGGCCGGCGTGCCGTGCTGTTGGTGCATGGTTTCCTCTGCAACCGTGGCGTGTGGAATCGATGGCTGGCACGGCTGCAGGCGCAGGGCGTGCCCTTCGTCGCCGTCGACCTGGAGCCGGTGTTCGGTTCCATCGACGAGTACGTGGCCATCCTGGAACAGGGCATGCTGCGGCTGGAACAGTGCACCGGCCAAGCACCGGTGATCGTGGCCCACAGCATGGGTGGCCTGGCAGTGCGGCGCTGGCTGGCCGAGACCGGCGAGGCCGGAGACGCCAGGGTCCACCACATCGTGACCATCGGCACCCCCCACCGCGGCACCTGGCTGGCGCGCCTGGCACTGAGCGCGAATATGCAGGAAATGCAGATCGACAGCCCCTGGCAGCAGCTGCTGGGCACACGCGAACCGGCGCAGCGCCCGGCGCGGTTCACCTGTTTTTACAGCCACTGCGACAACATCGTCTTCCCGCCCAGCACCGCCACGCTGCGGGGTGCCGACAACCGGCATCTGCCCGGCGTGGCGCACGTGCACATGGTCGACCACCCGGCGCCGTGGCAGGAAGTCCAGGCCCGCCTGGTGAACCCGGTCACGCCATGAACTGCCGTTCACCCGGCAGCACCACGCCGGCTTCGATCTCGCCCTGGCGCGAAATGGTCTCGCGCACGCAGGCGTAGATCGGTGTGAAGTCGGGCGCGGTGGCCTCGAAGAGCTGCCGGAACGAGTCGATGACGAAATAGGTGGCCTGGTAGGCGTCGATGCGGTAGCGGCTGCGCATCAGGCGCTGCAGGTCGAAGGCCACGCGACGCGGCTCGGGGCTGTTGACGCTGTAGCGCAGTTCACCCGCCGAGCTCAGAATGCCGGCACCGTAGGCGCGCAGGCCCTGCCTGGTGTCGATGAGGCCGAACTCCACCGTATACCAGTACAGCCGCGCCAGCAGTTCGCAGGCGTCCAGCCGGCTGGCCTTCAGCCCACCGGCGCCGTAGGCCTGCATATAGTCGGCAAAGGTGGGATCGAAGAGCAGCGGCACATGGCCGAAG
This sequence comes from Rubrivivax sp., assembly GCA_034522875.1. Classification (GTDB taxonomy): domain Bacteria; phylum Pseudomonadota; class Gammaproteobacteria; order Burkholderiales; family Burkholderiaceae_C; genus Rubrivivax. The sequence goes on from JAXHKY010000008.1 coordinate 4,560, forward strand.
AGGTCGTGGAAGACATCGGGTTCGACGACATAGTCGAACTCATCGGGCTGGCGGATCCAGTCGGTGACCGGGAATTTGCGCGCCGCCAGCAGCGCGAAGAAGGCTTCCTCGGGAATCAGGCCCGGCACGCAGACGATCTGCCAGCCGGTGGCCCTGAGCAGCCGCTCGGAGATGTGGTCGAAGCGCGGGATGCGCTCGGGCTCGCCCAGCTGCTGCACGGCGGCGATGAATTCGTCGCAGGCCAGGCCCGGCAGCTGCTGCAACTGCCGCGCGTAAAGGCGCCGGTAGGTATCGTGGTCGGCCTCGGTGTATTGGCCGTAGTCCTGCGCGCACGCGTAATCAGCGCCGGCGCGTGCGTAGTTGCCGCGAGGCGGGCGGTCGCCGGTGCCGTAGGTGACCGGCGCGACACCCTGGTTCACCGCCGAGTGTTTGGCCACGGGCGCCATCAGCGCTTCTCCAGCACTCCGCGGCGAATCTGGTCGAGTTCGATGCTCTCGAACAAGGCCTTGAAATTGCCTTCGCCGAAACCCTGATCGCCCTTCCTCTGGATGAATTCGAAGAAGATGGGACCGAGCTGGTTCTCGCTGAAGATCTGCAGCAGCAGTTCACCCGCCTTGCCGTCGATGAGGATCTTGCGCTTGTGCAGCTCGGCCACGTTTTCGCCGTGGCCGGGAATGCGCTTGTCGACCAGTTCGTAATAGGTGTCGATGGTGTCGAGCAGCTTGATGCCGCTGGCCTGCAGCGCGTCCACGGTGGCGGGCAGGTCGTTCGAACCCAGCGCAATGTGCTGGATACCTTCGCCGTGGTACTTGTCCAGGTACTCCTGGATCTGGCCGGCCTGTTCGTTGCCTTCCTCGTTGATGGGGATGCGGATCTTGCCGCAGGGGCTGGTCATGGCCTTGCTCTTGACGCCGGTGACCTGACCTTCGATATCGAAATAGCGCACCTCGCGGAAATTGAACAGGCGCTCGTAGAACTCGGCCCACTCGCCCATGCGGCCGCGGTGCACGTTGTGCGTGAGGTGGTCCACATAGGTCAGGCCGTGGCCGGCCGGGTTCAGGCTGGCTCCGGAGTCCTTCGCCAGAGGTTCGAAGTCGACGTCGAAGAAACCGATATTGCCGATGTCGCCTTGCCTGGCGCCGCCTTTGCCGCGCCACTTGTCCACCAGGTAGATCAGGCTGTCGCCGATGCCCTTGATGGCCGGGATATTCAGCTCGCCCGGTCCGGCGCTGCCGGCATAGCCCCAGGCGCCGAGCGAGAGCGCGCTTTCGTAGGCTGCGCGCGCATCCTGCACCCGGAAAGCGATGGCGCAGATGCTCGGCCCGTGCAGGCGAGCAAAGCGCTGCGCGAACGAATCGGGCTCGGCATTGACGATGAAATTGATGCCGCCCTGGCGGTACAGCAGCACGTTCTTGTGGCGGTGGCGGGCAATCGCCGTGAAGCCCATGCGCTCGAACAGCGCGCCCATCGCGGCCGGGTCCGGGGCGGCATATTCGATGAATTCGAAACCGTCGGTGCCCATCGGGTTGTCCCAGGGGGTGAAATGCATGGCGGTGCCTTGTCGCATGAAGGGAAAGCGCCAACTGTAGAACCTGCGGCGCGAAAGCTGTCGTCGACCCTGGGTGTCCAGTGGCGTGGCTTGGGCACCAAAGCGGCCACTTCGACCACATGGCAAAGCCATCGACCTCGGTGCGGCGGATCACCGGTTGCGTGCGGATCGGTGTGCGAGATGGCGCACGGATCGCGCGTCATCGTGGAGGTGATGGTCAAGCACCCGGTCGTGCAGAACGGCCGCACCCGCCTCGTGCCCGGGCAGCCCCAAGGCACGACGGCGCTGCCGCTGTGACGCGGGTCACGGCCCCGCCAGCCGTGGGGCCAGCGCGCGCCGACACAATGCTGGCCCATGTTCGAGTGGATCAACGAGCTGTCGGCGTGGCTGCAGTCCTGGCTGAGCACGGGCGCGGGCCTGTGGGGGTTGTTCATTTCGGCCTTTGCCTCGGCCACGCTGCTGCCCGGTTCCAGCGAGGTGGTGATGACGGGGCTGGTGACCGCTTACCCGGCCGTGGCCTGGCACGCCTTCTGGGTGGCGCTGGCTGGCAACGTGCTGGGTTGCCTGCTCACCTTCGGCATGGGCCACGCCAGCCGCCAGGGCTACGAGCGCTTCCAGCGCCTGCAGCACGACGTGCAGAACAAGCACGTGCAGCGGCTGCGGCGCTTCGGTCCGCCGGCACTGCTGCTGTCCTTCCTGCCGCTGGTGGGCGACGCGCTGGTGCTCGCCGCCGGCTGGCTTAAGCTGCCGTTCTGGCAGAGCATGGCCTGGGTGGCGGCCGGCAAGGCGGCGCGCTACCTGCTGCTGCTGGCGGGACTGCTGGGCGTGTTGTCGCTGGCCTGAACGCCCGCTCCGGCCAGCGCGCCCGGCGCGCGCAAGCCGCGCCGGAATGCTTCACAGGCTCTCAGGCCGCCATCGTCTTCATGATCTGCGTCGGCGTCGGCGCCGGCCAGCCGGCTTCCTTGCACACGCGCACGATGGCCTCGTTGGTGTCGAAATAGACCTGCCAGTAGTGGTCGGTATGGCAGTAGGGGCGCACCGCGATCACCGTGCCGACGAGGTTGATGTCGAGCAGGTTGACTTCGGGCGCCGGGTCGGTGGCGACATTGGGAATCTGCGCCACGGCCGCCTTGAAGCGCGCGATGGCGTCCAGCGCGTCCACGCTGCCGGCCAGCTGCGCCGTGCGCTCCACCCGCCGCACCGGGCGGGCCGAGAAATTCTGGATCGTGTCGCCGAAGATCTTGCTGTTGCCCACCAGCGTGAACACGTTGTCGGGGGTGATGATCGTGGTCGCAAAGAGGCCCAGTTCGTGCACCGTGCCGACGAGCCCGCCAACCTGCACGAAGTCGCCCACCTTGATCGGCCGCAGCACGAGCATGAAGGCGCCGGCCGCGAAATTGCCGAGCATGCCGCTCCAGGCCACGCCGATGGCCACGCCGGCACCGGCCAGCATGGCCGCGATCGATGTCGTCTGGATGCCGAAGTAGCCCAGGATGCCCAGCACCAGCGCGATATTCAGCGCCACCGAGATGATGGAGCCGAGGTACTTGGTCAGCGTCGGGTCGATGGCGTTGCGATTCATCGCCCCGCTCATGATCGCGATGACGCGGCCGATCAGCCAGCGGCCGACGATCCAGAAGGCAATGGCGGCCAGCACCTTGATCGCCAGGTCGGCGACCGTGGTGCTGAAGAAATTCTGTATCGATTGCATGTCCATGGCGGTGGCATCCAAATTGGCGTTGAGGGGGCGCTGACTGCACGGCGGGAGAAAGCATAGGGCATTTCGGCGCCAGCCCACCCCCTGCCTCGCATGTCCGGGCGTGCGGGCAGCCGCGGCGTCAGGGCACGACCGACGTGTCCTGGCTGCAGCGACTCTACAGCCTGGCGGCCGGGCGCTCAGTCGGCGTCGATCTCGCGCAGCAGCCGCAGCGTCGGCTCGGGGCCGAGCTGCAGCAGGTGGCCGATCTCTTCCACGTCGTCGGGCAGCGCCGGGTTGTCCCAGCCCTGGGCACTGTGGCGCGCGACACGGATCGCCAGGCGCACGTTGCGCAGCTGCGGCGTCACCGTGCGCGCATGGTCGTCGGTGATGTGCACCAGCGTGGACGGCAGGCGCCAGGCCGACATCAGTGCATGCTGCAGTTCCGCCAGTTCCACGTGCAGGATCTCGCGCTGCAGCGCGGCCGAGCGCAGGCCGGGGTCGAGCTGCTGGCGGCGCGCGACTTCCAGCGCCAGCGCCGGCGCGCGCAGCCACAGCAGCAGTTCGGCACAGTCGTGCAGCAGCGCGGCCTCGTGGATCACCGGTGCGTCGTGGTCCATGCGATGCACCGCAAAGCCGATGGCGAAACGCGCCGCCCGGTGCGAGCGCTGCAGCACCGCGCGGAAGCCGGCCAGCGCCTGCGGCAGGCCAGCCAGCAGGTCTTCGACCGCCCTCTGCGGACCGAAGGCGCGGAAGAAGGGCGGAATGCCCAGCATCACCAGCGCCTCGGTCACGGTTTCGGTGTCGCTGCCGTCGCGGCCGCGACGCAGGCGCGCCAGGTGCGCCAGCAGCTTCAGCGTCATCAGCGGGTCGCTGGTGATGGCCTCGGCGAGCAGGTGCGCGTCGACCGCGTCTTCCACCGCGCGCAACTCCTCCAGCGCCAGCGCCGTGCCGGCCAGCACCGGCAGGGCGGCGGGGTCGAACAGCGTCACCCAGCCGGCGAGCGACTGCGGCGGGCGGGTGATGAATTCTTGAGCGGCTGGCATGGCGTGGACTTTCGACCCGAGTCGTCCACGGGTATCGGCTGCGCGGACGCCGGCCTTAAGGCTGCAGGGTCAGCATCAGCCCGGTGCGCGTGTCCGCCTGGCCATTCACAAGCGATGCGTAGGCCGCTTCCAGAGCGCGGGCGCCGCGCTCGGTGACGATGTGCAGCCAGGGGTCGTCGGCGCGGCCGACGCGCGCCAGGAAAGCAGCCCAGGCTGCGTCCAGTCGCTGCTGCAGGGCGGCGCGGCCCCAGCCTTCGGGTGGCGGCGCGCTGCGTTTCTTGATCTGCGACGGCGCGAAGAAGAGCACCGGCCGCGGTCCGGACAAGCCGGCGCCAGAGCCGAGTTCGGTCCAGTGCGTGCCGCCGATGGAACTGCTATGGACCAGCGCCGTGCCGAAGTGGTCGTGCACGGCGCGGCGCAGCGCGGCGTTGCCGGCGAAGTCGATATAGACCGTGGGCCGCTGGCAGTCCAGCGCCGCCACCTCGCCGTAGGTCCGTACGTCGTCGTAGATGCCGAGCGAGCGCGTGAAGTCCAGGTGGCCCGACGAGGTGAGGCCGACGACCGCCGGGGCTGCGGGCGTGCCGCGGCGCTGCGCCAGGCAAAAGGCGGTGCCGTAGGCGGTCTTGCTCGAGGCGCTGGACAGCAGCAGTTGCCGCGCACCGAAGAAGCCGTTGTCGGCCAGGAAGTCGTCGATCAGGAACGAGGTGGTGAACAACGGCTTGAGCACGGCCTGCAGCCCTTCGGCATCGGACCGCCAGGCGGGATCGGCGTCGCACCAGGCGTACTGGCTGTAGACGGTGGCGAGTTCCTGCCGGTGCGGTGCGGCATCGACGAAACCCGTGGCACCGACCCGCGCGGGCTGCACCACCAAGTGCGTGCCCGCGGGAAGGCAACCCCAGACGCGGCGGCCGACGGCCACCCCTTCGACCCGCGACTCGGCGACCGCGGCAAAGCCCCACACCGGCAGGCAGCCCCAGCCGGCATCGGGCGCCGGGAAGAACTGCCAGTACTTCATGGCCTCGCCGAAGGCGGCGTAGGTGATGTTGTTGGCGGTCAGCGAGAAGTGCTCGACCGACAAGCGCACCTGGCCCGCCTGCAAGGGGCGCTGCGCGGGGCTGTCGGGGTCGGGCGCGAGGCGCGTGTGGTGCAGATCGGCGCGGGCGATGAGCAGGCGTTGTCCGGCTTCCATGGGCATGGCAGCGTCCGGCGGTAGCGAGGCGGTGAGCATGCGCGAAGACCGCCGCCAACGCTGTCACGCCCGCGACGCACGGCCGCCGCGGTCGATCGGCACCGGTGGCTGGCCCGGTTCACAGCCGGTTCACGCCGGCCACCAGGCCGACCAGGCGGCCGTCGACATACAGCGCGCCTTCCGGTGCGCCGGCTTCGGCGTAGAACTCGAGCACGGGCTCGGGCCGCGCGCGGACCTCGTCATGGGCCAGGCGCAGCGCCATGCGGTCCAGGGCGCGGCTGCCGGCACGCAGCGCTGCCGCCAGGAGGTGGCGTGCCCGGCGGTCCTCGGGCAGGGCATCGACATAGGGAAGATCTCGCAACATGATGGTCTCTCCTGTGGGTGCCCTGGCCGCTTTCGTGGAGGGTTCCCGGGGGTGGATCTAGGGGCTGGGGCGCAGGCGTTCGACTTCGCGCCGCAGCGCGGCCTGGGCCTGCTGGCGGCTCGCGCCGCCGCTGGTACGGTGAGAGCCGGCCTTGCGCTGCAGGCTCGGGGCCACCAGCGGGTTGCGCGGCTTCGGGTTCTTCAGGCTGATCTTCATCGCAGGTCTCCTTCTGAGGGGGCAAGAAAAGCAAGAGGCCCGGTTCGCTGGTACGACCCGGGCCTGGAGCGGCAGGTGTCTCGCGGGCGAGACCCTCAGCGCACTCCTGCCCCGGGCGGGGCCGCTTCGGCGAACCCTGCATTCACGGTCACGCCCGCTGCGGCTGCCCCGGCCGCGGGCCGGCAGGCGAGCCGTTCGACGCTGGGCATGAACAGGAACATGGTCGTCCGGGTGGGGTTGATCGGGTTGCAGCGCCTGGAAGAAAACCTCCCGACCTGCACGCTTGCGCAGATGATAAACACGTCGTTATCAATGCGCAAGTAATCTTGACCTTCGCTTCATCCCCGGGATGAGGGGTGCCCGCTGCCGGGCCGTGGGCAACGAGGCAGCGCCTGGCGTCAGCGTCAGCGTCAGTGTCAACGCCGGCGCTTCAGCGGTGCCACGCCGGTCTGCGTGCGCAGCCACAGCGTGTGCGGATCCTCGGCACGCGGTGCGGGCAGGCCACTCGGGGGCGGCACCGGAGGGCGCGGCGCGCCGACTGCCGCGGCGGCGCGCGCCGCGGGCCCCACCGCCGGCGGTGGGGTCAGCACCTCGCCCAGCAGATCCAGCAGCCGCGTGCGCGCGCGCTGCGGGTGGCGGCGGTAGTAGGTGAGCACGAGACCGACGATGAAACGCTCGTCGTCGTCCTGTGGCGATACGTCGTCGCTCGACTGTGGCGCTCGCTGCAGCTGCATGGCGTCCGCCCGCGCGGTGCCCGCAGCAGCGGCGACGGACGCAGCCGAGGTGTGCGGCACGTCCATCCAGCCCGGGGGTTTGTGGCTCAAGTGCTCGAACTGCCGCGCCAGCCGCTCGCCGATCTGGCGCGAGCGGCCCTTGATCTGGCTCCAGTAGCTGGGCTGGATCTGCAGCCGCTCGGCGAAGCGCCGCTCCAGCCCGCGCAACGTGGCGGCGTCGGCGTGGCGTGCGGTCAGGCGCACGAATTCCTCGAACAGGGCCAGCGCATTGTCCAGGCGCACCTGGGCTAGATCGGGGGAGCCGGCTTGCATCGGCAGCAATGATAAAGCGCCGTTGCCCACGAGGCCGCAGAACGAAGGCAAGGCACTAGCATGTGTGCATGGATGCACGAAGCGCCCGCTCAATCCAGTCCCCCGAGGTGACCTTCCCCAGCGGAGAGGAGCGCCCGGCCCTGGGCCTGGGCACCTGGCGCATGGGTGAGGACGCCGGCCAGCGTGCCGCCGAAGTGCGCGCGCTGCGGTTGGCGTTCGATATCGGCTACCGTGTCGTCGACACCGCCGAAATGTACGGCGACGGCGGCGCCGAATCCGTGCTCGGCCAGGCGCTGGCCGAGGCGCTGCGCGAGGGCGTCAGGCGCGAGGAACTGTTCGTGGTGTCCAAGGTGCTGCCGCACAACGCCAGCGAACGCGGCGTGCTGGCGGCCTGCGAAGCCAGCCTGCGCCGGCTGCGGCTGGACTGCATCGACCTCTACCTGCTGCACTGGCGCGGCGGCGTGCCGCTGGCCGAGACGGTGCGCGGCTTCGAGCAGTTGCAGCGCCGCGGCTGGATCCGGCAATGGGGGGTGAGCAATTTCGATCTCGACGACCTGCGTGAGCTGGCCAGCGTGCCCGGCGGCAAGGGTTGCGCAGCGAACCAGGTTTACTACTCGCTGAGCGAACGCGGCGTCGAGTTCGATCTGCTGCCCTGGCAGCAACTGCACCAGATGCCGCTCATGGCCTACAGCCCCGTCGACCAGGGCCGGCTCGTCGACCACGCGGGGCTGCGTGCGGTGGCCGAAGACCACCGCGCCACACCGGCGCAGGTGGCGCTGGCCTGGCTGCTGCGGCAGCCCGAGGTGATGGTCATCCCGAAGGCGCTGCGCGCCGTGCACCTGCGCCTCAACTGGGCGGCACGGGAACTGCGCCTGGACGATGCCGATCTGGCGCAGCTCGACCGCCTGTTCGAGCCGCCGCGTCGCAAGCGGGCGTTGGCGGTGCGCTGAAGCCAGCCCATTGCCGACACCGCGAGGAGCCACCATGAACCGATCCTTCGCCAATGCCTGGCTCGGCCTGGCACTCGCCGCCGTCCTGGGTGCCACGCAGGCCGCCGAGCGCGCCATCGACAAGGAGGTGGTCGTCAATGCCACGCTCGACCAGGCCTGGGACGCCTGGACCACGCGCGAGGGCATCCGCAGCTTCTTCGCTCCCGACGCCGCGGTCGAGCCGCGTGTCGGCGGCGCCTTCCACATCCACATGGACCCTGGCGGTGCGCCCGGCATGAAGGGCGCCGACGACATGCGCTTCATGGCGCTGCAGCCCAAGAAGATGATCTCCTTCGACTGGAATGCGCCGCCGCAACTGCCCGAGGCGCGCGCCCAGCGCACCTTCGTGGTGGTGCGCTTTGCGGCAGTGGACGACAGGACCACGCGCGTCACGCTGCACCATACCGGCTGGGGGGACGGTGGCCAGTGGGACCTGGCCTACGCCTATTTCGACAAGGCCTGGGGCGGCGTGCTGGGCAACCTGAAGAAGCGCTTCGAGACCGGTCCCTACGACTGGACCGAGTGGCTGAAGCAGCTCGAGGCGTGGCGCGCCGAGGCGGCGGCCCGGGCCGTGGCGCGCGGGGCGTCGCAGCCCGGCCGGTGATCCGACGGCACGAACGCCTTCACTCCACCGGCGCCGTACGCGTGCCTTCGGGCAATCTCGGCGCGGTCTTCACGCTCCACACCATGGTTACGGCAAGGATGCCCACCACCACGCCCAGCGACAGCAGCACCGGAATCTTGATCACGTCCACCAGCAGCATCTTGCTGCCGATGAAGACCAGGATCACCGCCAGGCCGTAGCTCAGCAGGTGGAACTTCGCCGCCACCGCGGCGAGCAGGAAGTACATCGCGCGCAGGCCCAGGATGGCGAAGATGTTGCTGGTGAGGACGATGAAGGGGTCGGTGGTGATGGCGAAGATGGCCGGGATCGAGTCGACCGCGAAGATCACGTCGGTGAGCCCCACCAGCGCCACCACCAGCAGCAGCGGCGTGGCGATCTTCACACCGTTCTGGCGGGTGAAGAATTTCTCGCCGTCCAGGTGCTGGCTGACCGGCATCACCCGGCGCAGCAGCTTCAGTGCCGGGTTGCTCTCCAGGTCGGGTTCCTGGCCGGCAGCCCACCACATCTTGACGCCGGTGAGCAGCAGGAAGGCGCCGAACAGGTACAGCACCCAGTGGAACTCCGACACCAGCCAGGAGCCGAGCAGGATCATCACCGTGCGCAGCACGATGGCCCCGATGATGCCGATCATCAGCACCCGCTTCTGGTAGGCCGGCGGCACCGCGAAGTAGGTGAAGATCATCAGGAAGACGAAGATGTTGTCCACCGCCAGGCTCTTCTCGATGAGGTAGCCGGTCAGGAACTCCATGCTGCGTGTATTCGCCACCGCCGCCCCGTGGTCCTGGTAGACGGCCCACCAGAACAGACCGTTGAAGGCAAAGCTGAGCGCCACCCAGACCAGCGACCAGTTCAGCGCCTCCTTGACGCCGACGCTGTGCGCGCCTTGCTTCTTGAGCACGACGAAATCGACGAAAAGCGCTGCCAGGACGGCAGCAACGAAGAAGGCCCACAACCAGGCCGGCGCGATGGTGTCCATGGACACTCCCGTAGGAAGGGTGGAAGTCGCGCCGAAAGGTCTTGCGGGGAACCTGTGAAGTTCCTGCGGGCCCGGGTGGCAGGCTGCGGCCAGCCACCGTATTGACGGGAAACCGCGGCAGCGGGTGCTGCTGGCTACTCCCCTCTCGACGTGCGGGATTGTGGCTGCACCCGTGAATCCCCGCTGCGCGCGGGCCCAATGGGTGCAGGTGGCGTCATGGCGGCGTCATGACGCCGCTGCGCTGGGTCGCTAGTCCTCGTCCTTGACCTGGAACTGACCCACCAGCTGCTGCTGCACCGCAGGCGGCACCGCGTCGTAGTGCGACAGGTCGATGGTGTAGCGCCCCTGCCCGGCGGTCAGCGCATTCAGCCGCAACTGGTAGCCCGACAGTTCCGCCAGCGGTGCCAGCCCGCGCACGATCATCGTGCCCGGCGCGCCGTTGGTGGTGCCGTTGACGACGCCGCGGCGCGACGCCAGGTCGCCGGCGATGTCGCCCATGGCGCTGTCGGGCGCGGTGATCTCGATATGCACCACCGGCTCCAGCACGATGGGCCGCGCCTCGCGCACGGCGGCCATGAAGGCCTTCTTGCCGGCGGTGGCGAAGGCGATCTCCTTGCTGTCCACGCTGTGGTGCTTGCCGTCGTAGACGATGACGCGCACGTCCACCACCGGGCAGCCGGCGATGGCACCGCCGGCCAGCACTTCGCGCACGCCCTTTTCCACCGCCGGGATGAACTGGTTGGGGATGGTGCCGCCCTTGACCTGGTCCAGGAATTCGAAGCCGGCGCCGCGTGGCAGCGGCTCCACGCGCAGGAAGACCTCGCCGAACTGCCCGGCGCCGCCGGTCTGCTTCTTGTGCCGGTGGTGGCCCTCGGCGTTGGCGGTGATGGTCTCGCGGTAGGCGATGCGCGGCGGCTGCGTGTTGACCTCGAACTTGTAGACATCGCGCAGCCGGTCGAGCAGCACGCGCAGATGCAATTCACCCAGGCCGTAGACGATGGTCTCGTTGGTGCTGGCCGCGTGCTCCACCTTCAGGCACGGGTCTTCGTCGACGAGCTTGGTCAGGATCTCCCACATGCGCTGCTCGTCGCCGTGGCGCTTGGGGCTGATCGCCAGGCCGTGCACGGGCTTGGGAAAGTCCAGCGCCTTGAGGTGGATGTGATCGTCTTCGGCGGCGTCGTGCAGCACGGCGTCGAAGTGGATCTCGTCGACCTTGGCCACGGCCACGATATCGCCCGGCACCGCGCTGGGCACCTCCACCGCATCCTTGCCCTGCAGCATGAACAGGCGCCCCACCTTGAACGGCTTGCGGCCATCGCCGATATAGAGCTGGCTGTCCTTGCTGACCGTGCCCTGCCAGACGCGGAAGATGCCCATGCGGCCCACGTACGGGTCCACCGTGACCTTGAAGACATGCGCCAGCACATGCCTGGCGGGGTCGGCATCGGCGTGCATGGCAACGGCGGACTCGCCCTCGCCATTCAGGAAGTCCGGCGGATTGGCCTCGGTCGGGTCGGGCAGCAGCTTGACGATGAGGTCCAGCAGTTCGGCCACGCCGGCGCCGGTCCTGGCCGAGACGAAGCACACCGGAATGAGGTGGCCTTCGCGCAGCGCCTTTTCCAGCGGCGCGTGCAACTCGGTCGCGTCGACATCGCCGTCGTTGAGGTAGCGGTCGAGCCAGGCCTCGTCGACGTCGACCACCTGCTCCACCAGCGCGCGATGCGCATCGTCCACGCTGCCGAAGTCGCTGTGGCCCTCACGGTTGAAGAAGCAGTCGACGACGCGCGTGGCACCCGCGTCGGGCAGGTTCACCGGCAGGCACTCGCGGCCGAAGGTGGCCTGGATCTGCGCCAGCAGCCCGGGCAGGTCGACGTCGGGCGCGTCGATGCGGTTGACGATGATGAGCCGGTCGAGCTGGCGCGAGGTCGCGTAGTCCATCATGCGCAGCGTCATCGGCTCGATGCCGGTGGCGGCATTGATGACCACGGCCGCGGTCTCCACCGCTTCCAGCGCCGGCAGGCTCTGCCCCAGGAAGTCGGGGCCGCCCGGGGTGTCGATGAAATGCACTCGCGTATTGGCGTGCTTCAGGTGCATGACGGCGGCATTCAGCGAATGCTGCATGCGGCGCTCCAGCGGGTCATGGTCGCTGACGGTGGTGCCGCGTTCCAGCGTGCCCGGCGTGGCGATGGCGCCGGCCCGCGCCAGCAGCGCTTCGGCCAGGCAGGTCTTGCCGGTGGCGCCAGCGCCGACGAAGGCCAGCGTGCGGATCGAGGCCACGCCCGCCGGGCTGCCTGTGGATGGGCTTGACATGAAGGTTCTCCTGGCCGCGGCCAGCGAAAACCCTGCGGCGCGGCAATGCGGTTGATGAGGTGCAGCCAGCGTAGCCGGTCGGCACGGGCGGCACAAGTGCGGCTGGCCTGCATGCGGCATGCCCTTGAGCATTGTCAAGGGGCTGCAGCGCAAAGTGCCGCGCCCGCGCCGCTCACTCGTGGCGCAGCGCCTCGATCGGGTCCAGCCGCGCCGCCCGGCGGGCCGGGAAGTAGCCGAAGACGACGCCGATCACGGCGGCGAAGCCGAACGAGAGCAGGTTGATGCCGGCGTCGAAGACGTAGGGCACGCCCATCACGTCGGTGAGCACGATCGAGGCCGCGGTGGCCATGACGATGCCGATCAGCCCGCCCAGGGCCGCCAGCACCACGGCCTCGATCAGGAATTGCAGCAGCACCTCGTGGCCGAGCGCGCCAATGGCCAGCCGGATGCCGATCTCGCGCGTGCGCTCGGTCACGCTCACCAGCATGATGTTCATGATGCCGATGCCGCCGACCAGCAGGCTCACCGCCGCCACCGCGCCCAGCAGCATGGTCATCACCTGCGTGGTGCTGGACAGCGCCTCGGCGAGTTGCTTGGTGTCGAGCACGTTGAAATTGTTCTCGTCGCTCTCGGCGAGCTTGCGGCGTTCGCGCAGCAGCCGCGTCAGGTCGGCCTTCACGCCCTCGGCGTCGGCGCCGTCGTCCATCGACACCAGCAGCGTGCCCACGTTCAGGTTGCCGGTGAGCCGGCGCTGCACGGTATGGATGGGCATCACGACGACGTCGTCCTGGTCCTGGCCGATGCCGCCCTGACCCTTGCCCTGCAGCAACCCGATGACCTCGCAGCTGATGTTGCGCAGCCGCAGCCTGGCGCCGACCGGTTCCTCGGTGCCGAACAGTTCGCGCCGCACGGTGGCGCCGATGATGCACACGGCCGCACCGGCGCGCAGTTCGGCGTCCTCGAACAGCCGGCCCTCGGCCAAGGTCCAGTTGTTGGTCTCGAAATAGGCGTTGGTGCTGCCGTAGACCACCGTCGACCAGTTGCGCGCGCCGACCACGGCCACCGCGCCGGCAGACGCTTGCGGTGCCACCCTACGCACGCCGGCCACCTGGGCGGCAATGGCCTCGCCGTCAGCCTGGCGGAAGGGCGGCGAGCCGGCGGCGTCGCGGCCCGGGCCCAGGCGCTGGCCGGGCCGCACCATCAGCAGGTTGGTGCCCAGGCTCGTGATCTGGTCCGACACGGCCTGCGTCGCACCGCGGCCGATGGTGACCATGGTGATGACCGCGGCCACGCCGATCACGATGCCCAGGATGGTCAGGAACGAGCGCAGCAGGTTGCGCCGGATCTCGCGCAGCGCCAGGCCGAGGATGTTCAGCCACATCGCTACACCTGCGCAACGGCTGCCGGCTGCAGGCGGTCGCTCTCGATCAGCCCGTCGACGAAACGCACCACGCGCCTGGCGTAGGCCGCCATCTCGGGTTCGTGCGTCACCATCAGCACGGTGATGCCGCGCTCGCGATTGAGTGCGGCCAGCAGGTCCATGATCTCGCGTCCGCGCTGGGTGTCCAGGTTGCCGGTGGGTTCGTCGGCCAGCAGCACGGTGGGTGCGGTGACCAGCGCGCGGGCAATGGCCACGCGCTGCTGCTGGCCACCCGACAATTCGGCCGGCGTGTGGCGCTCGCGCCCTTGCAGCCCCACCGCAGCCAGCGCCTCGCGTGCCGCCCGGTGGCGCGCCGCGGCCGGCTCGCCCCTGTAGAGCAGCGGCAGCTCCACGTTCTCCTGCGCGCTGGTGCGCGCCAGCAGGTTGAAGCCCTGGAAGACGAAGCCCAGGTGCATGCGACGCAGCAGCGCGCGCTGGTCGCGGTCGAGCCGGTGCACAGGCACGCCGCGGAAGAGATAGGCACCGGCGCTGGGCGTGTCCAGGCAGCCGATGATGTTCATGGCGGTGGACTTGCCCGAACCGCTGGGCCCCATGATGGCGAGAAACTCGCCGTCGGCGATGTCCAGGTCCACGCCGCGCAGCGCCTGCACCTCGGCCGAGCCCTGGCCGTAGACGCGGGTCACGCCGCGCAGGCGGATCAAGGGCACCGGCACGGCGGCGGCGCTGTCTTTCACCTGGTGCCGCCCGCGGTCTGACCGACAACCACCGCCATGCCGGGCTGCAACTGCTCGCTCGTGACCTCGGTGAAGCGGCCGTCGCTGACGCCGGGCGTCACCGCCACGGCACGCGGCTGGCCGCCTTCCAGCACCCAGACCTGGCGCACCTGCGCGGTGTCGGTGCCGGCGCGGCGGGTGCCGGTGCGCGGCATTCGCGGCAGCATGCCCGAGACGATGCTGCCGCCGGCTGCCGGCGTGGCCGCGGTGGTGGCCGTCGGCGCGTAACGCAACGCGGCATTGGGCACCAGCAGCGCGTCGCTGCGCTCCACCGTGGTGATGGTGGCGGTGGCCGTCATGCCCGGGCGCAGCGAGAGGTCGTCGTTGTTCACGCTCAGGTCGGTGAGGTAGGTGACGACGTTGTCCTTGACCGTCGAGCCGTAGCCCACGCGCTGGATGCGCGCCGGGTAGCGCCGCTGCGGGTAGGCGCTGACGGTGAAGCTGGCGGACTGGCCGTTGCGCACCTGGCCGACGTCGGCCTCGTCCACGTTGACCTGCAGCTTCATCTTCGTCAGGTCCTCGGCCAGGGTGAACAGCGTCACCGCCTGCAGCGACGCCGCCACTGCATTGCCGGGCTCCACCGCGCGCGACAGCACCACGCCGTCGATCGGCGAACGGATGGCCGCCTTGGACAGGTTGGTCTCGTTGCTGGACAGCGTGGCCCGGGCCTGGGCGACATTGGCCTGCGCGCTGGCGATATTGGCCTCGCCGCGCGCCGCGGCGGCCTCGGCGGCCGCCAGTTCGGTGGCCGAAGGCACCAGGCCCTGGCTGCGCTGGTAGACGTCGCGCAGCCGCGCCAGCGTGTCGCGCGCCTCGGTGGCGGTGGCGCGGGCCTGCGCGAGCTGGGCCTCGGCGGCGGCCAGCGCGGCGCGCGAGCCGGTGGCCTGGTCGCGCAGTCGCGCATCGTCCAGTTCCACCAGCACCTGGCCCTTCTTGACGCGGTCGTTGACGTCGACATGCACGCGTGACACGGTGCCCGAGAGCTCGCTGCCGATGGCCACCTGGGTGGTGGGTTGCAGCGTGCCGTTGGCGGTGACGGTGACGGTGAGCGCGCCGCGCGTCACCGCCTGCGTCGTGTATTGCGGCGCGGCCGCGGCCTGGCGCTGGCCGAGCCAGAACCACGCGCCCGCGGCGCCGGCCGCCAGCAGCACCAGCGCCGCCCAAAGCGTGCGGCGGCGCCACCAGGGGCGGGGTGCACCCGTTGGGCCGAGCAGGGACTGCAGTGCGGCGTCGGCGGCGGTGTCGGGGGTATTCATCGCGTCTCTTCTTCTGCTTCTTCTTCAGGGATCGGCGTCCAGCCGCCGCCCAGCGCCTTGTAAAGGCGCACATGGTCGGTGGCCAGCGTGGTGGTGGTGCCGGCCAGGCCGTCGTCGGCCAGCAGCAGGGTGCGCTGGGTCTGCAACACATTCTGGAAGTCCACCAGTCCGCTGCGATAGCGCAGGTCGGCCAGCGTGGCGGCGGCGCGGGCCGACGTGGCGGCGGCCTGCTGCGCCGACAGCTGCTCACGCGTGGCGTTCAGGGCCACCAGCGCATCCTCCACCTCCCGCAGCGCCGCCAGCACGGTGGCGCGGTAGCCGGCCGCGGCCTCGTCGCGCGCCGCCTCCTGCTGCCGCACCTGGGCCTGCAGTCGCCCGGCGTCGAAGACGGGCACGCTGACGCTGGCCAGCAGCGAGGCGACACCGGCACCGCTGCCCAAGGCGCCCAGGCTGAGCGCATTGAGCCCGATCGAGCCACCGAGCTGCAGGCTGGGCAGGCGCGCGGCATCGGCCTGCTCCACGCGCTCGTTGGCGGCCAGCCATTGCTGCTCGGCGGCCAGCACGTCCGGTCGCTGGCGCAGCACTTCGGCAGGGATCGCCAGCACCAGGCCGGGCGGTGCGGCCGGCAGCGCGACGGCCGCCCCCGGCGGGGGCGCCAGTTCGGCGTGCAGCGCACCCGGGGCGCGGCCGGTCAGCACCGCCAGCGCATGCATCGCCTGGGTCGAGCTGCTGGCCAGCAAGGGCAGCTGGGCGCGCACCTGCTCGACGGCGGTGCGCGCCTGTTCCACGTCCAGCTGCGTCACCAGCCCGGCTTCCTGGCGCCACTGCGTGATTTGCAGCGTCTGTTGCTGGCTGGCCAGGTTGCGCCGCGCGATGGCCTCGCGCGCCTGTGTGCCGCGCAACTGCAGCAGCGTCAGCGCCACCTCGGCGGCGACCGCGACGCGGGTCTGCGCCAGCGTCAGGTTGCTGGCGCGGGCGCCGGCTTCGGCCGCCCGCACAGCGGCGGCGCCGGCGCCCCAGAGGTCGATCTCCCAGCCGGCGTCCAGGCTGGCGCGGTATTGCTCGCCGGTTTCGCGGCCTTCGACCCGGCTGGCCTGGGCCGAGCCGCTGCCGGTGACATTGGGCCCCAGGTTGGCTTCGGCCTGCTGCCGCTGCGCGCGCGCCTGGCGCAGCCGGGCCTGGGCGGCGGTGACGCTTGTGTTGTGCTGCAACGCCTGCTCGACCAGCGGCGGCAGCGCCGGGTCGCCGAAGTTCGACCACCAGGCCGAGAGGTCGCTGGCTTGCGCGCCGGCCACGGCGGCGGTCCAGCCGGTTGGCGTCGGGTCGGGTGAAGGCGCATCGGCGGGCTGCTGCAGAGAAGCGCAGCCCGTCATGGCGAGCAGGGCCAGCGCGAGCACCGGGGCCATTCGGCGTTCGGCATCGATCATGGACATCACGGAAGGAACCGCCATTCACCGCCACGGTGGCGAGTCACGTCATGGTGAGCCTTCGGCGTTGCTGCCGCATGGACGCGTGTCAATTCTCGTGAAGATCGGGGCGGTCTGCGGGGCGGCTTGCGGGGCGGCGTCTGCGGCTGCCGGCCGCATGAGATGCGCCCCGCTACTGGAATGCCACCTCCGCAAAACTGCGCAGCTTGCGGCTGTGCAGGCTGCCCGGCCGTTCCTGACGCAACAGTTCGATGGCGCGCATGCCGATGCGCAGGTGCTGGTCGACCCTTTCCCGGTAGAAGGTGTTGGCCATGCCCGGCAGCTTGATCTCGCCGTGCAGCGGCTTGTCGCTCACGCACAGCAAGGTGCCGTAGGGCACGCGGAAGCGAAAGCCGTTGGCGGCGATGGTGGCGCTCTCCATGTCCAGCGCCACGGCGCGGCTCTGGCTGAAGCGCCGCTCGGGGTTCGTCGTGGCGCGCGTCGGCAGCAGTTCCCAGTTGCGGTTGTCGGTGCTGGCCACGGTGCCGGTGCGCAGGATGCGCTTGAGCTCGTAGCCCTGGATCTGCGTGATGTCGGCCACGGCCGTCTCCAGCGCCACCTGTACCTCGGCCAGCGCGGGAATCGGCACCCACAGCGGCAAGTCCTCGTCGAGCACGTGGTCCTCGCGCATGTAGGCGTGGGCCAGCACGTAGTCGCCGAGCTGCTGGCTGTTGCGCAGCCCGGCGCAGTGGCCCAGCATCAGCCAGACATGCGGGCGCAGCACGGCGATGTGGTCGGTGATGGTCTTCGCGTTGGCCGGGCCGATGCCGATATTGACCATGGTGATGCCGCTGCTGTCGGGCCGCACCAGGTGGTAGGCCGGCATCTGCGGCAGCCGCGGCGGCGCGCTGCCGGGTTCGTCGCCGGGTTGCGCCGGCTTGCCGGTGCGGCGGGTGACCAGGTTGCCGGGCTCGACGAAGGCGTCGTAGTCGCCCGCGGGGTCGGCCATCCGTTCGCGGCCGAGCTTGATGAACTCGTCGATGTAGAACTGGTAGTTCGTGAAGAGCACGAAATTCTGAAAATAGTCCGGCCGCGTGCCGCTGTAGTGGCGCAGGCGGTGCAGCGAATAGTCCACGCGCGGCGCCGTGAACAGTGCCAGCGGGTGCGGCTCGCCGGGTTGCGGGTCATGCGTGCCGTTGGCGATGCCGTCGTCCATGGCCGCCAGGTCGGGCAGGTCGAACAGGTCGCGCATGCGCAGGCGCCGTTCAGGCGACAGCGAGCCCTCCAGATGGTCGTTCTCGGCCAGCGAGAAGTGCACGGGAATCGGCTGCGTGCTGGTGCCCACCTCGATCGGCACGCCGTGGTTGCGCAGCAGCAGGCGGAACTGTTCCAGGTAGTAGTTGCCGAACAGGTCGGGCCGCGTCAGCGTGGTCTCGTAGTGGCCGGGTCCGGCCACGAAGCCATAGCTCAGCCGCGAGTCGGCGCGCGCCACGGTGTCGGTGCGCACGCGCACGAAGGGGTAGCAGGCGCGCACATGCCGGCCGTCGTCCTGGCCGGCGACGAAGCGCTGCAGGGCGCCGCGCAGATGTTCGACGCTGCCGCGGTAGATGGCCTGGGCAAGAGCCAGCGCGTCCTCGGCGCTGTCGAAGCGGGCCGGCGCAATATACGAGGGCGTGTGCATCCCGCCATTGTCGGCCAGCTCGCGTTCGCCCTGTCGGACGCACGCCATGATCCGCCGCCAGTGTTCAGCCGCTGGCTGGTCTGCAGCCCGCCGTGGCAGGTGTCCTGTGTTCTCAGCCGTCGCGCGCGCAACGCCAGCCGATATAGACCACGGCAGTGTCGGCCGGCTTGGCCTGCAGGTGATCGGCGCGCATCTGGGCGGCGCCGTACCACCAGGAACCGCCACGCGTGCGGCGCTCGGCGTTGCCTTCGGCCTCGCGCGGCTCGTCGACCCATTCCCAGGCATTGCCGCCCATTTCGTGCAGGCCGTTGACGCCCGCAGGTGTGCTGCCGGCGCGGGCGTGGCCGCTGCCGCGCCACAGCTTGGCGCCGTGGCGGATCGCGCGCGTGGCCGCGGCGGGGCCGCAGTCGCCCAGGCATTGCGCACCGGTTGACGTGTCACCTGTCGGGTAGGTGTAGGCCTTGCCGCGCACGAACGGCGCCGGCGGCGCGGCGCGCTGCTCGGTGTAGGCGGCAGACACCCATTCGGCGTCGCTGGGAAGCCGGCCGCCAGCCCAGCGGCAGAAGGCCTGCGCTTCGTGGAAGTCGACGTGCACGGCGGGTTCGTCGCCGGCCGCCGCGCTGCCGCCGCCGAAGGGCGCGGCCCAGGCCCAGCCGGGTTTGCTCACCCAGCCGGCTTCGTAGACCTGGCCGCCGCCCTGTCGCTCGGCCTGCGTCACGGCGCCGGTGGCCTGCACGTAGCGGCGAAACTGACCGACCGTGGTTTCGGTGCGGGCGATGGCGAAGGAGCCGATCGACACCCAGTCGATGCCGGCGGGATTGGGCGCGGTCGGCTCGCCTGCAGGGCTGGCTGCGGAAGCCGCACCAAGCAGGGTCAGCGCCAGCGCGAAGCGGGCGCGCAGGCATGGGCCGCTGTGACTGTGGCTGGAAGCGTTTTCCATGCCCTGGGAGTCTGCCTGCCATCCATCCCGCGCGTTGGCGGGTGCCCGGCAAGACCTTACGTGCCGCCGCGCTCGCCAACACGCCCCGCCCGCGGTCCCTAGAATCTTTCGCCTTCACCCCCGCCCAGGCTTCCATGTCCTCCGGTCTCATCCGAATTCGCGGCGCGCGCCAGCACAACCTGAAGAACCTGGACCTGGACATCCGCACCGGCGAGATGACGGTGGTCACCGGGCCCAGCGGCTCGGGCAAGAGCAGCCTGGTCTTCGACACGCTGTATGCCGAAGGCCAGCGCCGCTACGTGGAGACCTTCAGCGCCTACGCACGGCAGTTCCTGGACCGCATGGACCGGCCGGCGGTGGACCGCGTGGACGGCGTGCCGCCGGCGATCGCCATCGACCAGACCAATCCGGTGCGCACCTCGCGTTCGACGGTCGGCACCATGACCGAGCTGAACGACCACCTGAAGCTGCTGTTCGCGCGTGCCGCGCAGCTGTTCGACCAGGACACGGCGCTGCCGGTGCGGCACGATACGCCGGAGACGATCTACGCCGACCTGCGGCAGCGCGCGGCCGCGGTCGGTGACCCGCGGCTGGTCTTCACCTTCCCGGTGGAACTGCCTGCCGACACCAGCGCCGAGCAGCAGGAGCAGTGGCTGTCGGCCAGCGGCTTCACGCGTGTGCAGGCCGAGCGCGTGGAAGGCCAGAAGAAGATCCTCGCGGTGGTGGCCGACCGCCTGCGCCTGGCCGGCGCCGAGAAGGTGCGCGCGATGGAGGCCATCGAACTCGCGCTCAAGCGCGGCAGCGGGCGGCTCGACGTGCACGTGGGCGAGGGCGAAGCCCTGTGGCGCTACAGCACCGGCCTGCACTGCCCGGAGAGCAATCGGCGTTATGCCGACCCGCAGCCGGCCCTCTTCAGCTTCAACTCGGCCTACGGCGCCTGCGACACCTGCCGCGGTTTCGGCCGCGTCATCGGCGTCGACCTCGGCCTCGTCATTCCCGACCACCGCAAGACGCTGCGCAACGGCGCCATCAAGCCCATGCAGACACCGGCCTGGGCCGACTGCCAGAGCGACCTGCTGAAGTACGCCGGCGAGGCCGGCATTCCGCGCGACACGCCTTGGCTGCACCTGACACCCGCGCAGCGCGACTGGGTCATCGAAGGCTCGCCGCACTGGGCCGGTAACTGGAACAAGCAGTGGTACGGCGTGCGCCGCTTCTTCGAATACCTGGAGAGCAAGGCCTACAAGATGCACATCCGCGTGCTCTTGTCCAAATACCGCAGCTACACGCCTTGCCCCGCGTGCGGCGGCGCGCGGCTGAAGCTGGAGGCGCTGCTGTGGCGCATGGGCTCGAAGGCCGACGCCGACGCCGTGTTGCCTTCCGCGCAGCGCTACATGCCTGCCGGCGTGCCGTGGTCTCGCGACCAACTGCAAGCCCTGCCGGGCTTGAGCCTGCACGACCTGATGCAGTTGTCGATCGAGCGCCTGCGGCGCTTCTTCGACGGCCTGAGCCTGCCGAGCACGATGCTCGACGACGCGCTCAAGTTGCTGCTCGACGAAGTGCGCACGCGGCTGAAGTACCTGTGCGACGTCGGCCTGCAATACCTCACGCTGGACCGCCAGAGCCGCACGCTCAGCGGCGGCGAGGTGCAGCGCATCAACCTCACCACGGCGCTGGGCACCAGCCTCGTGAATACGCTCTTCGTGCTGGACGAGCCCAGCATCGGCCTGCACCCGCGCGACATGAACCGCATCGTGCAGGCCATGCACCGGCTGCGCGACGCCGGCAATACGCTGGTGGTGGTGGAACACGACCCGGCCGTGATGCTGGCCGCAGACCGCCTCATCGACATGGGCCCCGGCCCGGGCGAACGCGGCGGGCGCATCGTCTTCGACGGCACACCCGAAGGCGCGCGAGCGGCCGACACACTGACTGGCGCCTACCTGGGCGGGCGCAAGCAGGTGTCCACCGGTTTTCGCAAGCTTGTCGACGAGGCCACGCCCAAGCTGCTGCTCGAAGGCGCGCGCGACCACAACCTGCGTGGCATCAGCGTGGCCTTTCCGCTGCAGCGGCTGGTGTGCGTCACCGGCGTCAGCGGCTCGGGCAAGAGCACGCTGATCCAGGACGTGCTCTACCCGGCGCTGGCGCGCCACTTCGGCAAGGCCACCGAAACCCCGGGCGCACACGACAGGCTGCTGGGCGCCGATTTCCTGGCCGACGCAGTATTCGTGGACCAGTCGCCCATCGGCAAGACGGCGCGCAGCAACCCGGCCAGTTACGTGGGTGCCTTCGACGAGTTGCGCAAGCTTTTCGCCGATCTCTCGCTGGCGCGTGAACGCAGCTACAGCGCCGGCACCTTCAGCTTCAATGCCGGCGACGGCCGCTGCCCCACCTGCGGCGGCAGCGGCTTCGAGCACGTGGAGATGCAGTTCCTGAGCGACGTCTACCTGCGCTGCCCCGACTGCGACGGCCGCCGCTACCGGCCCGAGGTGCTGGACGTGAAGATCGTGCGCGGGCCCATGCAGTTGAGCGTGGCCGACGTGCTGGACCTCACCGTGGCCGAGGCCGCGCACTGGTTCCAGAACGACCGCGAGGTGGTGGCGCGGCTGCAGCCCATCATCGACGTGGGGCTGGACTATGTGCGGCTGGGGCAGCCGGTGCCTACGCTGAGCGGCGGCGAGGCGCAGCGCCTGAAGCTGGCCGGTTTCCTGGCCGAGGCCGCGGCGAACCCGCGCCAGGCGGTGGCCAAACGCGGCACCTTGTTCCTGTTCGATGAACCGACGACCGGGCTGCATTTCGACGATATCGCCAAGCTCATGCGCGCGCTGCGCAAGCTGCAGGCGGCGGGGCATTCGCTGCTGGTGATCGAGCACAACCTGGACGTCATCCGCGCCGCCGACTGGATCGTCGACCTCGGGCCCGAAGGCGGCGAGGGCGGCGGGGAACTGGTGTGCGTCGGCACGCCGGACGATGTGAAGGCGCACCCGACCTCGCACACCGGCCTGGCCTTGCGCGAATACGAGCAGGCGCTGGGCTTCGGCACGCCACGTGCCGAGGAGGGCCGTGCGCTGCAGCAGATCATCCGCGCGCGGCGACAGGCGCAACAGGGCGCGGGCGAGGCCATCTCCATCGTCAACGCCCGCGAGCACAACCTGAAAAGCCTGTCGGTCGACATCCCGCGCGGCAAGTTCAATGTCATCACCGGCGTCAGCGGCTCAGGCAAAAGCACGCTGGCCTTCGACATCCTGTTCAACGAAGGCCAGCGGCGCTATCTGGAAAGCCTGAATGCCTATGCGCGCAGCATCGTGCAGCCGGCGGGGCGTCCGGAGGTGGATGCGGTTTACGGCATTCCGCCCACGGTGGCCATCGAGCAGCGGCTCTCACGCGGCGGCCGCAAGAGCACGGTGGCCACCACCACCGAGGTCTGGCATTTCCTGCGCCTGCTGTGGGTGAAGCTGGGCCTGCAGCATTGTGTGCACGACGGTGCGCCAGTGAAGGCGCAGAGCGCGGAGAGCATCGCCGCGCAACTGCTGCGCGACCCGGCTCTGGGCGGGCATAGGGGCCAGCATGTCGGCCTGCTGGCGCCACTGGTCGTCAACCGCAAGGGCGTCTATACCGACCTGGCCAAGTGGGCCCTGGCGCGCGGCCACACGCACTTGCGCGTGGACGGCGAATTCCTGCCGCTGCGGCCCTTCCCGCGCATCGACCGCTTCAAGGAGCACACGCTGGAACTGCCGGTGGGCGACATCGTGATCACGCCCGAGAACGAAGCCGAGTTGCGCGCGCTGCTGAGCAAGACGCTGGACCTGGGCAAGGGCGTGCTGCACCTGCTGCACCCGCTGGACGGCCTGGCCGCGGCGATGGACCACTTCGGCACCGGCGCCGGCATCGGCGAAGTCAAGGTCTTCAGCACCAAGCGCGCCTGCCCGGTGTGCGGCACCAGCTACCCGGAGCTGGACCCGCGTTTGTTCAGCTACAACAGCAAACATGGCTGGTGCGGCGGCTGCGTCGGCACCGGCCTGAAGCTGACGCGCGAACAGCGCAAGGCCTACGACGACTCGGTGCGCGACGAAGACCACAAGGGCCGTGAGCAGAGCTTCCCGTCGGAAGAGGCCGAGGTCGAAGGTCTGGCTGACGAACCCTGCGACGAATGCGGCGGCGCGCGGCTGAATGCCCGCGCACGCGGTGTGACCTTCGCCGAACGCGCCATCGGCGAGATCGCGCGCCTGTCGGTGCACGAGACGCGGGCCTGGATCGACAGCCTGCAACTCGGCGGCCGCGACGCGGAGATCGCGCGTGACGTGGTTTCGGAAATCCGCAGCCGGCTCGAATTCCTGGCCGACGTGGGCCTGGGCTACCTGACGCTGGACCGCGCCGCACCCACGCTTTCCGGCGGCGAGGCGCAGCGCATCCGCCTGGCGGCGCAACTGGGCAGCAACCTGCAGGGCGTGTGCTACGTGCTCGACGAGCCCACCATCGGCCTGCATCCGCGCGACAACGGCATCCTGCTCGGCGCGCTGGCCAGGCTGGGCGACAAGGGCAATACGCTGGTGGTGGTGGAGCACGACGAGGACACCATCCGCCGCGCCGACCACCTCATCGACATCGGCCCCGGCGCCGGCAAGCGCGGTGGCACGCTGGTGGCGCAGGGCAGCGTGGCGGCGCTTTCGCTCCAGCCGGATTCGGTGACCGGCCGCTTCCTGGCCACGCCGCTGCAGCACCCGCTGCAGCCGCGGCGAACGGTAGTGGCCGGGGCGCCGGCGCTTAGTCTTCTGGGCGCCGCGCTGCACAACCTGCAGCGCCTGGAAGTGGCCGTGCCGCTGCAGCGCCTGGTGGCGGTGACGGGTGTCAGCGGCTCGGGCAAGAGCACGCTGGCGCGCGACGTGCTGCTGGCCAGCGTCAGCGCCGCCGTGGCGCAGAAGCAGACGAAGGCCGGACGTGATGCCCTGGCCGCGGGTCGTCATGCAAGCTGGATCGGCTGTGACGGCCTGAGCGGTTTCGAGTCCATAGACCGCGTGCTGGAAGTCGACCAGACGCCCATCGGCAAGACCCCGCGCAGTTGCCCGGCCACCTACATCGGCTTCTGGGACGCGATACGCAAGCTCTTCACCGAGACGCTCGAGGCCAAGGCACGCGGCTATGCCGCCGCGCGCTTCAGCTTCAACACCGGCGAAGGTCGCTGCCCGGGCTGCGAAGGCCAAGGCGTAAAGACCATCGCGATGAGCTTCCTGCCCGACGTGAAAGTGCCCTGCGACGCCTGCCACGGCGCGCGTTTCAACCCCGAGACGCTGGCCGTCACCTGGCGCGGCCGGAGCATCGGCGACGTGCTGCGCATGGAAGTCGACGAAGCGGTCGACTTCTTCGCCAGCATGCCGGCCATCGCGCACCCGCTGCAATTGCTGGCCGACGTGGGCCTGGGCTATCTCACGCTGGGCCAGCCCTCGCCCACGCTGAGCGGCGGCGAGGCGCAGCGCATCAAGCTCGTCACGGAACTCTCCAAGGTGCGCGACGACGTCACGCGCCGCGGCCAGAAGCCGCCGCACACGTTGTACGTGCTGGACGAACCCACGGTCGGCCTGCACATGGCCGACGTGCAGAAACTCATCCGCGTGCTGCACAGGCTGGTCGACGGCGGCCACAGCGTGGTCGTCATCGAGCACGACCTGGACGTCATCGCCGAAGCCGACTGGGTCATCGACCTGGGCCCCGAAGGCGGCGCCGGCGGCGGCCGCGTGGTGGTGGCTGGCACGCCCGAGGCGGTGGTGGCGGCCGGCTCGCACACCGGGCGGGCGCTGGCGCCGGTGCTGGCGCGGGGCCAAACGACCCAATGAACACGGCTCAACCGTCGGCCAGCCGCCCCAGGCTGGGCAGCAGGTGGGGGTCGGGCAGGCCCGGATACAGGCTGCCCGACATCAGCCGCAGCGCCCGTACCTGCAGCCGCACCGCGTCGTCGTGGTCGCCACAGTGGTCGAGCACGTCGCTGATGCGCAGCAGCACGCTGGCTTCCCAGCCCGGGTCGGCCACCTGGCCGATCAGCGTGGTGGCCTCGAAGACATGGTCGCGGGCGCGTTCGCGGGCCGCGCGGCCGCGGCCCGGCTGCTGGCTCTCCAGTGCCTCGGCCACCGCAGCCGCGGTCTCGCACAAGTCGCACAGCAGGTCCACGACCTGGTCCGTCGATCCGCCGCTGCGGGCCCAGCGCAGCGCTTCCCCATAGTGACTCTCGGCGCTGCCCATCTCCCCGACGCTGCGGTAACAGGCCGCCATCCGCGCCAGGGCCAGGCTCACGGCATGCGCCTGCCCGCTGGCCTCGGCAGCGTCCAGCGCAGCCGCGGCCCGGCGCAGACTCTCGCGGGAAGACTCGTCGAGCAGTGGAGAGGGGGTCATCGTGTCCGCCTGCGAATGCATCCGGGCGATGCTAGGCGGCGTCGGCGGACCCGTGGACCCCGCGGGCGCGGGGGGTGGCAGTGCACGAGCTCACGGCCGCTGGCGCGCGGCCGGCGTGGGTCTGCCGCGGTCGACCCCGGCACCGGCTGGCGCTGCGCGTTTTCTGCAGTTCCGCGACCGCCCGCGCCCGGGTCACAATCGCCGCCGTTCACCGACAACCCCCTGATGGAGGCCCCGCATGTCACCCGTTCGCCCGCTTGTCCTTGCCGCCGCCTGCCTGCTGGCCCTGCCGGCCTCGGCGCAGACCGTCTTCACCGTCTCGTCGTGGCTGCCGCCGTCGCACACGCTGAGCGAAACGCAGAAGGAATGGTGCACCCAGCTCGAGCAGAAGACCGCCGGCAAGGCCAGGTGCAACATCCTGCCGCGTGGCGTGGCGGCGGCGCCGGCCACTTTCGACGCCGTGCGCAACGGCCTGGCCGACCTGTCCTACACCGTGCACGGGTATACACCGGGCCGCTTCGTCACCACGCAGATGGCCGAACTCCCGTTTCTGGGCGATACCGCCGAACCGGTGTCGGTGGCCCTCCAGCGCGTGTACGCGCGCACCCCGGCCATGGCCGAGGAACACAAGGGCGTGAAGGTCCTGGCCGTCTTCACGCACGGCCCGGGCATCGTCTTCAACACCAGGCGGTCCATCACCAGGGCCGAAGACCTGACCGGCCTGAAGTGGCGTGTGGGCGGCGGCATGGTCAACGAGATCAGCAAGGCGCTGGGCATGAACGTCACGCTCAAGCCGGCCCCGGAAAGCTACGAACTGCTGTCCTCGGGCGTCATGGACGGCACGCTGTTTCCTGCCGAGTCGGTGGAAAGCTTCAAGATCGACAAGGTCATCAAGTACGGCACGCGCTTCCCGGGCGGCCTGTACAACACCAGCTTCGTCTTCATGATGAACCAGGCCAAGTACGACGCCCTGCCGGCCGACGTGAAGAAGGCGGTGGACGAACTCTCGGGCGAGACGGCGGCGCGCATGTTCGGCCGCGGCTGGGACAAGGTCGACCGCCGCGGCCTGGCCTTCATGCAGGCCAACAACGTGCAGATGACGATCGCCGACGCCGCCTTCGTGAAGACGGTGGGCGACAAGGTGGCGCCGCTGGTCGACACCTGGGCCAAGGCCGCCGAGGCCAAGGGCATGAAGGACTCGAAGAAGGCGCTGGCCGACTTCCGTGCCGAGATCGCCAGGTTGCAGTGACGCCGCGCTGACCTGCGTACACGGCGCATCGCGTTGAGACGGTACCTCGACACGCTGTGCGGCCTGCTGGCCGCGCTGGCGCTGTTCGCCATCATGGGGCTGACGCTGGTCGACGTGGGTGGACGCAAGCTGCTGTCGACTTCGGTGCCGGGTTCGCTGGAGCTCACCGAGCTGCTGATGGTGGTGGTCATCTTCGCCGGCCTGCCGCTGGTGTCGCTGGCCGGCGAGCACGTGGTCTTCGACTCGCTCGACCGCTGGCTGCCGCCGGCCGTGCGCCGCCTGCAGCAGGTGCTGGTGGACCTGATGTGCATGGGCGCACTGGGCGGGCTGGCCTGGCTGATGTGGCTCAAGGCCGGGCAGATGGCCAGTTATGGCGACATCACGGCGCAGCTGAAGCTGCCGCTGCCGCCCTTCGTCTACCTCATGAGCGTGCTGTGCGCGGTGACGGCCGCGCTGCACGGCCTGCTGGCCTGGCGGCCGGCGGCGCACCACCACGCCGTCGTCACGGACGCGGCGGCGTGAGCGCGCCTGGCCGCTCGCAGGCGCTCTTCCCGACGCGCGCAGCGCGAAGGGTGGTCCGGTGACCGAGGCGCTGCTGGCTTTCGGCGCCGTCTTCGCGCTCGCGCTGCTGCGCATTCCGCTGGCCTTCGCGATGGGGCTGGTGGGCTTCGTCGGCCTGGGGCTGGTGCGCGGCTGGGCGCCGACCATGGCCAATGCCGCGCAAGTGGTCTACGACACCGGCTTCGCCTACACGCTCAGCGTGGTGCCTCTGTTCATCCTGATGGGCAACTTCGTCGCCCGCGCCGGGCTGGCGCACGAACTCTTCGCGGCCGCCTACGCCTTCATCGGCCACCTGCGCGGCGGGCTGGCGCACGCCACGGTGCTGGCCTGCGCCGGCTTCGGCTCCATCTGCGGCAGCTCCATTGCCACTGCGGCCACGATGAGCAAGGTGGCCTTTCCGCCGATGAAGCAGCTGGGCTACGCCGACTACCTGAGCACCGGCGTCATTGCCGCCGGTGGCACGCTGGGCATCATGATCCCGCCGTCGACCATCCTCGTCATCTACGGCATCGTCACCGAAACCCATATCGGCAAGTTGTTCGCCGCCGGCGTGCTGCCCGGACTGCTGTGCGCGGGCCTGTTGATGGCCGGCGTGGCCTGGATCACCTGGCGCGACCCGCTGGCCGGTCCGGCCGGCCAGCGCACGCCCTGGCGGGAACGCTGGCGCGCACTGCGCGGCATCTGGGGCGTGGCCGTGCTGGTGGTGGTGGTGCTGGGCGGCATCTACGGCGGCGTCTTCACGGCCACCGAAGGCGCGGGCATCGGCGCTTCGGGCGCCTTCTTCTTCGCGCTGGCGCGGCGGGCGCTTTCCTGGCGCGTGCTCTACCAGGTGCTGGTGGAAAGCGCGCGCACCACGGCGATGCTGTTCACGATTCTCATTGCGGCGATGTTGTTCTCGGGCTTCGTCAATTTCACCAGCATGCCCGGCGACCTGAAGGACTGGATCCTGGCGCAGGGCTTCAGCCCGCTCATGGTGGTGGGCGCCATGATGCTGATCTACGTGCTGCTGGGCACCATCATGGAAGAACTGAGCATGGTGCTGCTCACGATCCCCGTTTTCTTTCCCATCGTCACCGGCCTCGGCTTCGACCCCGTGTGGTTCGGTGTGATGATCGTGCTGGTGGTGCAGATCGGCCTCATCAGCCCGCCCGTGGGCATGAACCTGTTCGTGCTGAATGCCTTGCTCAAGGACGTGCGCCTGGGCGACATCTTCCGCGGCGTGTGGCTGTTCGTGCTGATGCTGCTGCTGGCGCTGGTGGCGGTGCTGGAATTTCAGCCGCTGGCGTTGTGGCTGCCGGGGTTCATGCGCTGAGCGGGTCTGGCGAAGCGTCGCCACAGCCGCCAGCCGAGCAGCGCCGCCAGCACGGCGGCATAGACCGCGACCTCGGCGAAGTCGTTCTTGCCGGCGCGCATCCAGAAGAAGTGCAGCACCGCCAGCAGCGGCCGTGGCGTAGACGGCGCGGTGCAGCGCCTGCCAGCGCTTTGCGCCCAGCCAGCGGATGGCGCCGTTGAACGAGGTCGCCGCCAGCGGCAGCATCAGCAGCAGCGCCGCGGTGCCGACCAGGATGAACGGGCGCTTGGGAATGTCGCGCACGATGGCGTGAAGGTCCAGGCCCATGTCGAGCCAGGCAAAGCACAGGAAGTGCAGCACGGCGTAGAAGAAGGTGAACAGGCCCAGCATGCGGCGCAGCCGCGCCAGCGCTTGCCAGCCGGTCCATTGCCGCAGCGGCGTGACGGCCAGCGTCAGGCACAGGAAACGCAGGGTCCAGTCGCCGGTGGAACGGATCAGCGTCTCGGCGGGGTTGGCGCCCAACGTGTCGGCGACGATGCCGTAGACCAGCGCCGCCAGCGGCCCCAGCGCGCTGAGGAAGAGCAGCGGCCTGGCGGCCCGGTGCATGAGCAGCCGATTGCCGGTGGCGGCACCGGGCCAGCGCGTGCCGGTTGCCAGCGCGCCGCGGCCCAGCGCCTTCATCGACCCATCGGACACATCAGAAGAAGCGTTTCAGGTCCATGCCGGCATAGAGCTGGCCGACCTGGGCCTCGTAGCCGTTGAACATCAGCGTGGGCCGCTTCCTGGCCAGCAGGCCGTCTTCACCGATGCGGCGCTCGGTGGCCTGGCTCCAGCGCGGGTGGTCGACCTGGGGGTTGACGTTGGAATAGAAGCCGTATTCGCTGGGCGCCGCAGCCTCCCAGCTCGTCTGCGGCTGACGCTCCAGGAAGCGGATGCGCACGATCGACTTGCCGCTCTTGAAGCCGTATTTCCAGGGCGCCACCAGGCGCAACGGGGCGCCGTTCTGGTTGGGCAGCACCTCGCCGTACATGCCGAAGGCCAGCATCGTGAGCGGATGCAGCGCTTCGTCCAGCCGCAGCGCTTCCACGTACGGCCAGTCGAGCACGGCAGAGCTCAGGCCCGGCATCTGGGCGCGGTCGGCCAGGGTCACGAATTGCACGAACTTCGCATTGCCGGTGGGCTCGACGCGCTTCACCAGTTCGGCCAGTGAATAGCCTACCCAGGGGATCACCATCGACCAGCCTTCCACGCAGCGCAGCCGGTAGATGCGCTCTTCCATGGCGCTCAGCTTGAGCAGCGACTCGATGTCCCAGCGGCCGGGCTTGCTGACCTCGCCTTCCACCACCACCGTCCAGGGCCGCGTCTTCAGCGTGCCGGCGTGGCGTGCGGGGTCGGCCTTGTCGGTGCCGAACTCGTAGAAATTGTTGTAGCCGGTGGAGTCCTTGTAAGGCGTGGCGGGGTCCATCGTCAGCGCGCCGGGCACGGCGCTTTTCGCTGCGGGCAGCGGTGCCAGCTTGCCGGGACGAGGCGTCTGCGCCTGGGCGGGCAGCGCGGCCAGGGCGGTCAGAGCGGCCGCACCCTGCATCAGCCGGCGGCGGCCGAGGTAGACCTCGCGCGGCGTGATCTCGGAAGCGAACGGGTGGTCGAAGGCTCGGTCTTTGGGCATGGGCGTCCTGTCATCGGGGCAGCCTGGAGTCGGTCGCCCATCGGTCGATGAAAGTTACAGCAGCGCGCCGCGCAAAGAAAAGCGGGCCGGTCAAGACCGGCCCGTGTGTAATGGATTGGCGTGCCGTCTAGCGCAGGCCGGCGATGTAGTCGGCCACCGCGGCGATTTCGCGGTCGTTCATCTTGCCGGCGATGGCGGTCATCTGCGCATTGTTGGCGCGCGCCCCGGAGCGGAAGGCATTCAGCTGCGCTGCCGTGTATTCGCCGTGCTGGCCTCCCAGGCGCGGATACTGGGCCGGGATGCCGGCGCCGTTGGGGCTGTGGCAGCCCGAGCAGGCCGGCACCTGCTTGGAGGCGATGCCACCGCGGTAGATCTGTTCGCCCAGGCGCACCGTGTCCTTGTTGCCGGCGGCGCCGGCGACGGGCTTCTTGCTACCGTAGAAGGCTGCCAGGTGCTTCATGTCCTCATCGGACAAGGCCGCGGCCATGCCGGCCATGATGGCGTTCGCGCGCTTGCCGGACTTGAATTCGGCCAGTTGCTTGGCGATGTACTCGGGGTGCTGCGCCTGCAGGATGGGGTTGGCCGGCAGGCCACGCGTGCCGTCGGCCGTGTGGCAGGCCAGGCAGGTGGCCGCGAGCGCCTGGCCCCTGGCCGCGTCGGGCACGAACGCCGGCGGCTTGGTTTCGGCCAGCGCGGGGCCGGCGAACAAGGCCGCCAGGGCCACGGCGAGAGTCAGCTGCATGCGCATACGAAAAGCCTTCAACGAGGGGCGGGTGAGACCGGGCAAAGCAGCAGATTTTACAATGCACCATGACACCCGTCTCGCAGTCCGGCGAACCCGCCCTCGGCAACGCCGCCAAAGCCGCGCTCGCGTGGACCCACAGTGCGCGCTTTCTCACCACCGCGAGCCGGCTCGACCAGTTGCCTGCCAGCGAACTGCCCGAGATGGCCTTCGTGGGCCGCAGCAATGCCGGCAAGTCCACGGCCATCAACCGACTGGCGCAGCAAAAGCGCCTGGCCTTCGCCTCGCGCACGCCCGGGCGCACGCAGCACATCAACCTGTTCGAGGTGGGGCCGAAGGACGCGCCGGATGCGCTCTTCGCCGACCTGCCCGGCTACGGCTATGCGGCGGTGGAACGGGCGGCCAAGCTGCGCTGGCAGGAGGTGATGGCCGACTACCTGCAGTCGCGCCGCTCCCTGCACGGCGTGGTGCTGATGATCGATTCGCGGCTGGGTTTCACCGATCTCGACCGCCAGCTGCTGGAATGGTTGGCGCCACGCCTGGGCGGCGGTCAGGTGCGGCTGCTGGCGCTGCTCACCAAGGCCGACAAGCTGAACCGCCGCGATGCCCAGGCGGCTTTGCAGGCGGCGCAGGCGCTGTTGGGCGAGGTGGCGCCCGAGGGTGCCGATATCGGCGTCACGCTGTTCTCGGCATTGTCGGGCCAGGGTCTCGCGGACGTGGCCGAGGTGCTGCGCGGCTGGGCCCTGCCGTCATGACGGCGGCGCTGCGGCGCTTCAGCCTGGCACTGCCGCACGGCATCACCCTGGCCTGCCGCGGCGCAGGTGCCGGGCGTGCGCGAGTGCTGCTGCTGCACGGCTTTCCCGAGGCCGCTTTCGTATGGGACGAAGTCATGCAGCGGCTGGCGCCGCACGCCGCCTGCGTGGCACCCAACCTGCGGGGTTATGCGGGCTCGTCGGCGCCGGCCGACGTCGAGGCGTACCGCAGCCGTCACCTGGTGGCCGATATCGCCGCCACGATCGAGGCCCTGGGCGCGCCGCTCGACCTGCTGGTGGCGCACGACTGGGGCGGCGCCCTGGCCTGGGCCCTGGCGGCACAACGGCCGGAGCTGATGCGCAGGCTGCTCATCGTCAACGCGCCGCATCCGGCCGCCTTCCTGCGCGAACTGCGCGACAACCCGGCGCAACGCTCGGCCAGCGGCTACATGAATTTCCTTTGCCGGCGCGACGCCGAGACGCTGTTGGCCCAGGGTGGCTACGCGCGGCTGTGGCCGTTCTTCGGGGCGGCGCCGGCCTGGCTCACGCTGCAGCTGCGTGAACAATACCTGGCGAGCTGGGCCGCGGGCCTGACCGGGCCGCTGAACTACTACCGCGCTTCGCCGCTGCGGCCGGCCACCGGGCCCGACGACGTGATTCACACCCTGGCCTGGCCCGACGCTGCGGTGACCGTGCGCGTGCCGACCACCGTGCTCTGGGGCGAGCGCGACCACGCGTTGCTGCCCGCCCTGCTGCACGGCCTGGAGCGCTGGGTGCCCGAGCTGCAGGTGCGGCGCGTTCCCGAGGCCTCGCACTGGATCGTGCACGAGCAACCCGCGCTCGTGGCCGACCATATCCTGCGCCTGCTGCCGGCGGGCTGAAGCGTCCTGCCGGCCCACGGCGACGGCGGGCGGGCTGCCTTGCCGGCGGGCTTGGGGTCCGTCAGGCCGCGAGGGAGACCTGCTCCTGCACCTTGGCCGCCGCCGAGCCGACGATCGAACGCTGCTTCAGACTCTTCAGCAAGGCCTGCTCGTGCATCAGCAGCAACGCACCGCGGCGCACGGCCCAGGTGGCGTCGGACGCGCCATCGCCGAAGAGCCAGATCTCGCGCCGCTCGCCGGGCCACAGCAACTGCGGCTGTACCCAGCGCCCCTGCAGGAACATGCGCACCCAGTCGCCCGGGCGCAGCGTGTCCAGCCACTCCGCGGCGTTGGTCTGGCCCGACGCCGCGCGACGCGGGTCCGCGAACAGGTCGGCCGGCACGGTGTCGAGCTGCTGCACGTCCAGCGTGCCGTGCATCGTCGAAGGCGACGCCTGGCCGGCGGTGAGCTTGTCCTCCAGCTTCTGCAACGCGCCGATCTGGCTGGCCGCCGCCGAGAGCCGGCGTGCCAGCCGCTTGCGCAGGAAACTCTCCAGCCGGTCCATGGCCCAGGCATAGAGCCCCGCGTTCTGCTCGGGCTCGATCGTCAACTGGTCGACCGTGGCCTGCGCCGTCTTCAGCAGCTGCACGCGTTCGGGGTCGGCGGCGTCGGGCGCCATCTCGGCTTCATAGACCAGGCGGTTGATGAATTGCCACAGCGGATGCCGGTCCTGTTCGAGCAGCTTGGCGTCGCGCAACGCCAGCCGCATGGCCGGGCCGTGCAGACGCGAGATGAGCAGGCTCACGTCGGCCGGCACGCGCTCGTCGGCGATCATGGCTTCGAAGAGCCGGCTCACGAGTTCGACGCCCTGGCGGTCGGCGCGTTGGGTGGCCTCGCGCGCCACCTCCTGCCAGACTTCGCGGCGCGGTGCCTGCGGCGCCTGGCCCTCGTAGCGCAAGGGCGAAGCCGGGGCCGCGGGCATCGACTCGCGTATGAGCTGCAGGTCGGGGCTGAAGGTGGTGACGCCCGAGCGCCCGCCGCGGCGCGAGCCGCTGGGAAGGATCACGGTGCGGAAGGCCGCCGGCTCCACGCCCTGCGCTTCCAGCCGCGACGTGGCTGCGGCGTAGCTCATGCGCAGCAACTGCGCCAGCGCCGGGCCGGCATGGCGCACGAAGGCCACCTGGTGCCCGCGCGACAGCGGCAGCGCCTGCGAGGCGTCCCACAAGGCGCGCGCGAATGTCTCGGCGCGAAACGGGTTGTGGTCGAACGCCACGTCGGGGTCGCCGACGAGGGCCGAGACATAGGTCTGCAGTTCGAGCAGCTCGTATTCGGCGTGGGTCTTGATGGCCTTGATGGTGTGCGAGAGCTCCACGTCCAGCGCCACCTCGTCTTCGTCGACGAGCGCCAGTGCCGTGGGTGCGGGCGGCTTGTGCAGCGCCTTCGGTGCCTGCTGCAGCAGTTCGGCCGTGATCTGCTCGCGCAGCGAGCGCAGAAAATACTCCGCCAGGCGCATCTGCTGGGCCTGCAGCGACTGCACGAGTTCGCTCACGGCGGCCTGCTGCAGCGGCGCCATGGCGGCCATGGCCTGGCGCGCGTTGTTGAGCGTCCCTTCCAGCACCTGGTTGAAGAGCAGCGGCGCACGCAGCAATTCGTCGTCGACGAACTGCAGCAGGGCCTTGGAGACATGCGGAACAGCCATGCGCGGACGGTAAGCCGTTCGCCGGCGCGGCGATCCATGAAAAAGGCCTGCGTTCACCACGCAGGCCTTTTGTATGGCCCGCACGGCCGGCAGGTCCGTCCGTGCGGTCGGGGCAGCCGGGGCCGCCCGCGGCGAACTTACATGTCCATGCCGCCCATGCCACCCATGCCGCCCATGCCGCCGGGCATGCCGCCGCCGGCCGGCTCTTCCTTCGGCGTCTCGGCCACCATGCACTCGGTGGTGAGCATCAGTCCGGCCACCGATGCGGCGTTCTGCAGCGCCGTGCGCGTGACCTTGGTCGGGTCCAGGATGCCCATCTCGATCAGATCACCGTACTCGCCGGTCTGGGCGTTGTAGCCGTAATTGCCCTTGCCTTCGAGCACCTTGTTGATGACCACGCTGGGCTCGTCACCGGCGTTGAAGACGATCTCGCGCAGCGGTTGCTCCACGGCGCGCAGCACGATCTTGATGCCGGCTTCCTGGTCGTGGTTGTCACCCTTGATGGTGCCCGCGGCCTGGCGGGCGCGCAGCAGGGCCACGCCACCACCGGCGACGATGCCTTCTTCCACCGCCGCACGCGTGGCGTGCAGGGCGTCTTCGACACGCGCCTTCTTTTCCTTCATTTCCACTTCGGTGGCAGCACCGAC
This sequence comes from Rubrivivax sp., assembly GCA_034522875.1. Lineage (GTDB taxonomy): Bacteria > Pseudomonadota > Gammaproteobacteria > Burkholderiales > Burkholderiaceae_C > Rubrivivax. The sequence continues at coordinate 39,854 of JAXHKY010000008.1, forward strand.
CTTGATCACCGCCACGCCGCCGGCCAGCTTGGCCACGCGTTCCTGCAGCTTTTCGCGGTCGTAGTCGCTGGTGGCTTCCTCGATCTGCACGCGGACCTGCTTGACGCGGGCCTCGATGTCGGCAGCCGAGCCGGCGCCGTCGATCAGGGTGGTGTTTTCCTTGCCCACTTCCACGCGCTTGGCCTGGCCGAGGTCGGTCAGTTGCACCTTCTCCAGCGTCAGGCCCACTTCCTCGGCGATGACCTTGCCGCCGGTCAGGATGGCGATGTCTTCCAGCATGGCCTTGCGGCGGTCACCGAAGCCCGGCGCCTTGACGGCCACGACCTTCAGGATGCCGCGGATGGTGTTGACCACCAGCGTGGCCAGGGCCTCGCCTTCCACTTCCTCGGCGATGATCAGCAGCGGACGGCCGCTCTTGGCCACCTGCTCCAGCGTGGGCAGCAGGTCGCGGATGTTGCTGATCTTCTTGTCGTAGAGCAGCACGAAGGGGTTGTCCAGCGTGGCGCTCTGCTTCTCGGGGTTGTTGATGAAGTAGGGCGACAGGTAGCCGCGGTCGAACTGCATGCCTTCGACGATGTCGAGCTCGTTGTTCAGGCTCTTGCCGTCTTCGACGGTGATCACGCCTTCCTTGCCGACCTTGTCCATGGCCTTGGCGATGATCTCGCCGATGGACTCGTCGGAGTTGGCGGAGATGCTGCCGACCTGGCTGATTTCCTTGCTGGTGGTGGTGGCCTTGCTGGACTTCTTCAGCTCTTCGATGAGGGCCGTGACGGCCTTGTCGATGCCGCGCTTCAGGTCCATCGGGTTCATGCCGGCGGCCACGAACTTCATGCCTTCGCGGATGATGCTCTGCGCCAGCACGGTGGCCGTGGTGGTGCCGTCACCGGCGGCGTCGCTGGTCTTGGAAGCGACTTCCTTGACCATCTGCGCGCCCATGTTCTGGAGCTTGTCCTTGAGCTCGATCTCCTTGGCCACCGAGACACCGTCCTTGGTGACGGTGGGGGCGCCGAAGCTGCGCTCGAGCACGACGTTGCGGCCCTTGGGGCCGAGCGTGATCTTGACGGCGTTGGCCAGGATGTTCACGCCTTCGACCATGCGGTGACGGGCGTCCGAGCCAAAGATGACGTCTTTTGCTGCCATGTGTATTTCTCCGAATTCGATTGCTGGGGGCTGATTACTTCTCGACGACGGCGAAGAGATCTTCTTCGCGCATCACGAGCAGTTCGTCGCCGTCGACCTTGACGGTCTGGCCGCTGTACTTGCCGAACAGCACGCGGTCGCCGACCTTGATGTTCAGCACCACGAAGTCGCCCTTGTCGTTGCGCTTGCCCGGGCCCACGGCCAGGACTTCACCCTGGTCGGGCTTCTCGGCGGCGTTGTCGGGGATGACGATGCCGGAGGCGGTCTTGGTTTCCTGTTCCAGGCGCTTGACGATCACGCGATCGTGCAACGGACGAAGTTTCATAGGTTCTCCTTGGGATTCGAGGTAGGCACACTGCGAGGATCAAGGGAAGTTTGTCCTCACCCACATGCGATGGCCGGCGACGCAAACGCATCGATCCCGGCTGTTAGCACTCAGCACTTGCGAGTGCTAGCAACGTATTATAGGGGTCGCTCGCAGCCTTTCAAGGGGCATTTGAACGAGCCGGCGCGCACGACAGCCTGTGGGCGGCCAGCCTGTCGCCGCTGCTGCAGGCTGGCGAGATGGGGCAGCGGCTGGAAACGCTGGCTGCCACCGTGCGCGGTGAACCGCGTCTGGCCGCTGCGTACCGCGCCGCCTTCGGCACCGCGCCGGGTGCCGACGACGAGCAGGTGGCGGCCGACGTGGCCAAGGCGCTGGCCGCCTGGCAAGCCACACTCGTCTCGCCGCGCACACCCTTCGATGACTTCCGCGATGCGCTCGCGCGCGGCGACACGGCCGCCGCCGCTCGATACCCGGTCGCCGCGCAGCGCGGCCTGCGCCGTCTTCGGTGCGGCGAGGCGCGCAACCCGCCGGCGGCCGTCAGCGTGTGCGCGTCACCTTCGCCAGGTGGCGCGGCGTGTCGGGGTCCCGGCCGCGCTCGCGCGCCAGCTGCTCGACCAACAGGTAGAAGGACTGGATCGCCGCGATCGGGTCCAGGTCCTCGTGCCCGGTCGGCACCAGCGGCAGCTGCGCGCCTGGCGTGCCGGCCGGCGCGGCCAGCAGCACGCGCGCGCCGCGCTGGCGCAGGTCCAGCGCCAGCTCCAGCAGCCCGGCCTGCGCCGGCCCGCGTGGCGCAAAGATCAGCAGCGGGTAGCCCACGTCCACCAGCGCCATCGGCCCGTGGCGCAACTCGGCGCCGGAGAAGGCCTCGGCCTGCAGGCCGCAGGTTTCCTTGAGTTTCAGCGCCGCCTCCAGCGCCACGGCCAGGCCCGGGCCGCGGCCGACGACGAACAGGCGGTCGGCTTCCTTCAGTACCGGCAGCGCGGCCTGCCAGTCGCTGCGCGTGGCCGCGTGCAGCGCACTGGGCAGCGTCGCCAGCGCTTCGCGCAACGCGGGGTCGGCATCCTTCGGCAGCGCCTCCCAGGTGGCCACCAGCCGGGCTCCGGCGACGAGCTGCGCGACGAAGCTCTTGGTGGCGGCGACACTCGTCTCGGCGCCGGCATGCAGCGGCAGCACCCACTGGCAGGCTCGTGCCAACGGTGAGTCCGCGTCGTTGACGAAGGCCACCGTGCGCGCGCCGCCGGCGGTAAAGAAGCGCGCAGGTGCCACCAGGTCCGGGCTCTGGCCGGACTGCGAAAACGCCAGCGACACCAGCCCGTCGCAGCGCAGTTTGGCCGGGTACAGCGTCACCAGCGACATCGGCAGCGAGGTCACGAGCCGGCCCAGCCGCGACATCGCGAGATAACCCATGTAGTGCGCGGCATGATCGGAACTGCCGCGCGCCACCGTCACCAGCGCCTGGGGCTCATGGCGGTGCAGGTCGGTCGCCAGCGCGCCGTAGATGGGCTCGTCGGCCGCCAGCAGCCGCGCCACGGCCTGCGGCGCCTGCAGCGCCTCGACGCGCATCATCGAGCTGGCGCTAGAGCTCAATGGCCTCTCCTTCGACGACGACACCGGTGAGCTGCAGCCCGCGGTCGAGCCGCACGATATCGGCCCAGGCGCCCGGCACCAGCCGGCCGCGGTCGGCCAGGCCCAGGTGCTCGGCGGCCAGCGTGGCCGTGCGACGCGAGGCCTCGGCCAGCGTCAGGCCCAGGCCGACGAGGTTGCGCAGTGCCTGGTCCATGGTCAGCGTGCTGCCAGCCAGGGTGCCGTCGGCCAGGCGCACGCCGCCCAGGCACTTGGTGACGGTGTGGCGGCCCAGGCGATAGTCGCCGTCGGGCATGCCGGTGGCGGCGGTGGCGTCGGTCACGCAATACAGGCCCGGGATGCAGCGCAGCGCGGCGCGGATCGCGCCCGGGTGCAGGTGCAGCAAGTCGGGGATGATCTCGGCGTGCGCGGCATGGGCCAGCGCCGCGCCCGCCATGCCGGGTGCGCGCTGGTGCAGGCCGGTCATGGCGTTGAACAGGTGCGTGAAGCCGCTGGCACCGGCCTCGAGGGCGGCCACGCCGTCTTCGTAGGTGCCCGCCGAGTGGCCGATCTGCACCACGAAGCCGTGCTGGCGCAGCGCCACGATCAGCGCCAGGTGTCCGGGTATCTCGGGCGCGATGGTGATCAGCTTCAGCGGCGCCAGGGCATGCAGCGCCAGCACCTCCTGCAGCGTGGCGGTGGTGGCGAAATCGGGCTGCGCGCCCAGCTTGCCGGGGTTGATGTAGGGCCCTTCGAGGTGCACGCCCAGCAGCCGTGACGCGCCGCGCGGGCGCTGGGCCACGAACGGGGCCAGCGCACGCAGGGCGGCCTCGATCTCGTCGCGCGGCGCCGTCATCGTGGTGGCCAGCAGCGAGGTGGTGCCGTGGCGGGCATGGGTGCGTGCCATCTGCAGCGCCGAGTCGCCGCCACCCATGGTGTCGTGGCCGCCGCCGCCGTGCACGTGCAGGTCGACGAAGCCGGGCAACAGCCTGGGCAGCCCGCTCTGCACGACGTCAGGCTCGTCGACCGGTTCGCCGCCGACGGCGACGATGCGGCCTTGCTCGTGCTGCAACCGGCCTCGCACCCAGCCCTGCGGCGTGAGGATGTGGCCCTGCAGCTCGGCAGCGGGAGCACTCATCGGCAGGCGCTCAGTGGGCCGGCGGCGCGCTGTCGTCTTCGGTGGGCGCGGCGGCCGGCACGCGGAAGCGTTCGCTGGCCCACGCCCCCAGGTCGGCGCTGCGGCAGCGTTCGCTGCAGAACGGCCGCCAGGGGTTGCGCTCGCCGTAGACCGCCGGCCGCCGGCAGGTGGGGCAGGGCACGCGGCGTTCGGGCGGGTCGCTCGCCACCATCAAGCGCACAGGGCGAGTTCGAAGCTGGCGTCGGTACCGGTGGCGCGCAGGCGGCCCTCGGCGTCGGGGCGCATGAAGCGGATCGAGATGAGCAGCCGGTGGCCGCTGATTTCGGGTACCACGCCGTCGCTGTCGTCCAGCCGCACGCGCATCAACTGGTAGAGCTTGCCTTGCTGCAGGCTCTGCTGGTAGTGCCCGGCCGGTGCCACCATGCGCTGCGGCGTGCCGGTTTCGCGCAGCAGGCCCAGCAGCACCTGCAAGGCTTCGGCCAGGGGCAGGAGCGTGGTCATCCAGCCCCGCAGATCGGCGCGGCGCTGCGCGGGCGGATGCTGCTGCCAGGCGTAGTACGCGGGCAGGTCGAATTCGCAGGTGCCGCCGGGGATGTTGATGCGGCTGCGGATGCTCATCAGCCAGTCGTTGCCGGCCAGCGCCTGGCCGGCCTTGCCCTGCAACTGGTTCAGGCCGTCGAAGGCGCGGTCGATGCGGGCGATGACATCGTCCAGCGCCGCCTCGGCCACGCCGGGGTGGCCACGGTAACCCTGCAGCTGCGTGCGATGGCGCTCGAGCTCCTTGAGCAGGTCGCTCTTGACGTCGGCACGCGAGGCCACGTCCATGATCTCGAACAGGGTGGCGAGCGCGAAGTGGTGGTCCACCGGCGCGTCGCGCGCCACCAGCTGACCGAGGCGGTCGAACAGATGTTCGAGCCGCAGCATCGTGCGGATGCTTTCGTTGAAGGGGTACTCGTACAGGACCAAGGCGGGCTCGGGTGGCTGGCAGCGAAGCAGAGTCGGATCAATGCCTGTTGCGATTGTTCCACAGGCCCGGTACGGGCCGGCCCTGCTGGCGGTCAGGCTGACCCGCCCGGCGCCGGGAACCACAGCGCCCACAGTGCGCGCAGTTCGGCCCGGAACCGATCGATCGTGGACCGGTCGTTGTCGATCACCGCGTCGGCCATGGCGCGGCGCGCGGCGCGTGACGCCTGCTGGGCGATGACCCGGCGCGCGGCGTCTTCGGTCCAGCCCGGACGCCGGGCGACGCGGGCGGCCTGGGTCGCTTCGTCGCAGTCGATGACCAGCACGCGGTCGACCCGCGCCCGCCAGTGGCTCGATTCGCTCAGCAGCGGCACGTCGAAGACCACCGGGCGCCCACCCGCGACGGCGGCCTGGTGGCCGGCTTCGGCGCCGATCAGCGGGTGCAGGATGGCTTCCAGTCGTGCCTTGGCGCCGGGATCGGCAAACACGAGCCGGCGCATCTTCTCGCGGTCGAGCGCGCCGTCGGCGGTGAGCGCGTCGGCACCGAACTCGGCGGCCAACGCAGGGACGGCCGCACCGCCGGGCAGGGTCAGGCCGCGCGCGATGGCGTCGGTATCCACGAGGTGGGCACCCAGGGCGACCAGGCTCTGCGCCGCCGTGCTCTTGCCGCTGCCGATGCCGCCCGTGAGGCCAACCGTCGCAACTCGCGGCCGGCCCGGCAGGCGAACGTTACCTCCACCGGGCCTACCAGCCGATCCACCCCAGCACCACCGGCAGGCCGGCCGGCGTCGCCCACCAGCCCGCCGCCGGCCAGGAGGGGGCTTTTAGGGACGAAGCGGCCTTCCACCGGCGGCCCGCTGGCCTTCATGCCCAGGCCGATGACGGCACCGATGACCGAGGCCATCAGAACGATGGGCAGGATCGCCTGCCAGCCCAGCCAGGCACCCAGCGCGCCGAGCAGCTT
>JAXHKY010000009.1:0-478651 GCA_034522875.1 Rubrivivax sp.
GCCAGCAACCCGCTCGACCGCAAGGACCCCTTGGCGCCCACCAACCGCCGCATCAGCGTGGTGGTGATGACGCGCGAGGCCGAGGAGCGGGTCTTCACCGGCGGCCGGCTGCTGCAGCAAGCGGCGTCGATCGTGCCCGATCTCGGCACCGTGGTGGCGACCACCTCCACCGCCTCGGCCGGCCAGCCCGGCCACGTCGACGAACCCGGCCGCTGAGGTCCACCGCGGGCGCGCGGCGCCTGCCGCGGCCGCGGGAGGTCGGGAACACGAGCCGGAAACGCCTGCTTATCGGCCTCAAGCCGGCGCCCCGCGGCCGCACCATGGCAAGGCTTTCCAGCCCGTCGTGGCCTGAACTGGCCACCCTGTCCGACCCCCGCCGGGGGCGCGACCGGCCCGGCCCTGGGAGCCCTCGTTCGCAAGCCCCCAAGCCATGGCCGACACCGCACAGGACCGCACGCTACCCGCCACCCAGCGCCGCATCGAGAAGGCGCGCAGCGAAGGCCAGGTGGCGCGTTCGCGCGACCTCGGTCACCTCGGCGCCCTTGGTGCGGGCGTGGGGCTGCTGGCCGTCTTCGCCCCCGACATCACCGCCTGGCTGAACCGGCTGGTGGCCGACGCGCTGCGCTTCGACGCCGCGCAGCTCGTCCACGCCGGCACCATGGTGGAGCGGCTGTCCGCCCTGAGCCAGCGCACGCTGGCGCTGCTGCTGCCGTTGTTCGCCGCCGTGGTCGCGGTGGCGTTGACAGGGGGCCTGCTAGCCGGCGGCTGGAACCTCACCTGGGAGCCGCTGCAGCCCAAGTTCGGCAAGCTCAACCCCTTGGCCGGATTGAAACGCGTCTTCGCCGGCCCGCAACTCGTCGACACGCTCAAGGCCTGCCTGCTGGCCACGGTGCTGGGCGGCACCGCGGCGCTGGTGCTGAGCCGGCAGTGGACGCTGCACGCCCAACTGCTGGCCATGCCCTTGCCGGCGGCGCTGGCCGAAGGCGGCCGGCTGCTGCTGGGCGGCCTGCTGCTGCTGGTGGGCGTGCTGGCGGTCTTCGCGCTGGTGGACGTGCCCCTGCAGCGCCAGTTGCTCCGGCGCCGGCTGCGCATGAGCATCGAGGAGGTGAAGAAGGAGATGAAGGAGGTCGAGGGCAACGCCGAGGTCAAGGGCAAGATGAAGCTGCGCATGCGCGAGATGGTCGGCCGCCGCATGCTGGCCGCCGTACCGCGCGCCGACCTGGTGGTGATGAACCCCACCCACTACGCCGTGGCGCTGAAATACGACGAGGCGACGATGGCCGCGCCGCGCGTGGTGGCCAAGGGCGCCGACCTGCTGGCACTGCGCATGCGCGACCTGGCACGCGATGCCAAGGTGCCGGTGCTGCAGGCGCCGCCGCTGGCGCGTGCGCTGTATGCGCACTGCGAGGTCGACCGGGAGATCCCGGCGCGCCTGTTCGGTGCCGTGGCGCAGGTGCTGGCCTGGGTCTACCAGGTGCGCGACGCCATGGCTGCCGGCCGGCCGCTGCCGGGCGCGGCGCCGCGGCCCGACGTGCCCGCCGACATGGACCCGCTCGGCAGCCCGGCCCACGCTGACGCGGCCGCGCCGGGGGCTGCGCCATGAACGCGTTCACGGCCCGGCTGACCGCGCTGCTCGGCCCGCAGGCCGCCGCACGCGCCGCCGCCGTGAAGACGCTGCTGCTGCCCGGCTTCGTGGTCATGATGCTGGCCATGATGGTGCTGCCGCTGCCGAGCTTCGTGCTCGACTTGCTGTTCACCTTCAATATCGCGCTGGCGCTCACCGTCATGATGGTCAGCGCGCAGATGGTCAAGCCACTGGACTTTGCGGCCCTGCCCACCGTGCTGCTGGTGACCACGCTGCTGCGGCTGTCGCTGAACGTGGCGTCCACGCGCGTCGTGCTGATGGAAGGCCACACCGGCCCGGGCGCAGCGGGCAAGGTCATCGAAGCCTTCGGCCACTTCCTCATCGGCGGCAATTTCGCGGTGGGCTTGATCGTGTTCGCGATCCTGGTCGTCATCAATTTCGTCGTCGTCACCAAGGGTGCCGAGCGCATCGCCGAGGTTGGCGCGCGCTTTGCGCTCGATGCCATGCCCGGCAAGCAGATGGCCATCGATGCCGACCTGAATGCCGGCCTCATCGACGAGAAGGAAGCCCGGCGCCGCCGCGCCGAGGTAGGCGAGGAGGCCGACTTCTTCGGCTCGATGGACGGCGCCAGCAAGTTCGTTCGCGGCGACGCCATGGCCGGGCTGCTGATCCTGTTCATCACCATGGTCGGCGGCTTCGTCATCGGGCTGGCCATGCACGACATGAGCGCCAGCGAAGCCGCGCGCTCCTACATCACGCTGGCCATCGGCGACGCGCTGGTGGCGCAGATCCCGGCGCTGCTGGTCTCGGTGGCGGCAGCGATGGTGGTCTCGCGCGTGGGCAAGGAGCAGGACATCGGCAGCCAGATCGGGGGCCAGGTCTTCGACTCGCCACGCGCCCTGGGGGTGGCTGCCGGCGTGGTGGCGCTGCTGGGCTTGGTGCCGGGCATGCCGCACCTGGTGTTTCTCATCGTCAGCTCGGGGCTGGGGCTGTTGTCGTGGCAACTGATGCGCAAGCGGCGCCGTGCCGCCGAGCCGCCGCCACGTCGCGCCAGCGGCGAAGGCGGCGAGGCATTCGCGGCCAACGCCGAGGCGAGCTGGGACGACCTGCTGCCGGTGGATACGCTGGGCCTGGAGGTGGGCTACCGCTTGATCGCGCTGGTGGACAAGACCCGCGCCACCGCCGGCAGCGACCTGCTTGCGCGCATCAAGGGCGTGCGCAAGAAGTTTGCCCAGGACGTGGGCTTCCTGCCGCCGCCGGTGCACATCCGCGACAACCTGGTGGAGCTCAAGCCCGGCATGTACCGCGTCACGCTGCGCGGCGCCGTGGTGGGCGAGGCCGAGGCCGTGCCGGGGCAGTGGCTGGCCATCAACCCGGGCGGCGCCACGCAGGCCCTGCCTGGCGCCAAGACCACCGATCCGGCCTTCGGCCTGCCCGCGGTGTGGATCGAGGAGCGGCACAAGGAGATGGCCCAAATGGCCGGGTTTACGGTGGTTGATTGCGCCACCGTGGTGGCGACCCATCTTTCACACTTGATGCAGGTGAATGCGGCCCGGCTGCTGGGCCGCGTCGAGACCCAGGCGCTCGTCGAGCACGTCACCAAGCTGGCCCCCAAACTGATCGAAGACGTGGTCCCCAAGATGGTCGGTATCGCCACCCTGCAACGCGTGCTGCAACTGCTGCTGGAAGAGGGTGTGCACATCCGCGACATGCGATCGATCGTCGAATGCCTGGCCGAACACGCCGCCACCGTGACCGACGCCGGCGAACTGGCGCGACGCATCCGCACCCACCTGGCGCCGGCCATCGTGCAGCAGATCTACGGCCCGGTGAAGGAGCTCGACGTGATCGCGCTCGACCCCGACCTGGAACGGCTCGTGACGCAGGCGCTGACCTCGCCGCATGGCGCCGCGCTCGACCCCGGCGTGGCCGACTCGCTCACGCGCAGCGCGGCCGACACCGCGCGGCGCCAGGAAGACCTGGGGCATCCGGCCTGCCTGCTGGTGCCCGACCATATCCGCGCCCCGATGTCGCGGCTGCTCAGGCGTGCCGCACCACGCCTCAAGGTGCTGGGCCACAGCGAGATCCCTGAAACCCACTCGATCCGCATCGGCTCGATCATCGGAAGCACGGCATGAACCTGAAACGCTTCACCGCCCGCACCTCGCGTGACGCCCTGGCCCTGGTGCGGCAGGCCTTCGGCGACGACGCCGTGGTGATGTCGACCAAGTCCTCCGCCGAAGGCGTGGAGGTGCTGGCCATGGCGCCCGAAAGCGTGCTGCAGGTCGAGCGCCTGGGGGCCGAGTTGCCGCCGGCACACGCCGCCGCACCCGCGCCAGCACGCGACAAGAGTGCGGCGGGCGCCGCGGGCCGAGGCGCCGAACGGCTGGCGCCGGCGCCGGACGCCAGCGTCGAACAGGACGTGGAGCAACTGCAGATGAGCACGCTGTCGTTCCAGGACTACGTGCGCCAGCGCATGCTCAGGCGCCGGCGCTCGGAGCTGGCCGCCGAGGCACCGGTGGCCGAGCCGCAGCGGCCTGTACCACCCACGGCACCCGCGGCGGCGCCGATCGAGGCCGCACGCTCGCGCCACGGCGCCGCGCCGCAAAATGTGCCGGTGCTGCGCGAGGACCTGCCGGCCGCGCGCTCCGCTGCCGCGGCGGTGACCTCGCCGGCGCTGGCGGGGCGCGGCGAATCCATCGAGATGCTGTCCGAACTGCGTTCCATGCGCGGCCTCATCGAACAACGTTTCGGCGCGCTGGCCTTCATGGAGAAACTGCAGCGCCAGCCGCGCCAGGCCGTGCTGGCGCAACAGCTGCTGGACGCCGGCTTCTCGCCGGCCCTGGTGCGCAAGTTGCTCGAAAGCCTGCCGGCCGACGTCGACGGCAGCGCCTGGTCCGCCCAGGTGCTGGAGCGCAACCTGCACACCGCCGAGCGCGAGAGCGCGCTCGAGGATGCGGGTGGCGTCTACGCCCTGATCGGCGCCACCGGCGTGGGCAAGACCACGAGCACGGCCAAGCTGGCCGCGGCCTTCGCCACGCAGCATGGGGCGGCCAACCTGGGCCTGGTCACGCTGGACGCCTACCGCGTGGCGGCGCACGAGCAGTTGCGTGCCTACGGCCGCATCCTGGGCGTGCCGGTGCACACCGCGCACGATCGTGCGTCGCTGGAGGACCTGCTCGACCTGCTGTCGGGCAAGCGGCTGGTGCTCATCGACACCGCCGGCATGGCGCAGCGCGACAGCCGCACGGGAGAACTGCTGGAGATGGTGTCGCATCGCGCCATCCAGCGCCTGCTGGTGATCAACGCGTCGGCGCAGGGCGAGACCATCGAGGATCAGCTCGCGGCCTTTGCCGCGCCCCAGTGCAGCGGCGTCATCCTGTCCAAGCTGGACGAGTCGGTGAAACTGGCCCCGGCGCTGGACGCGATGATCCGCCACAAGCTCAAGGTGGTGGCGGTGGCCAACGGCCAGCGCGTGCCCGAGGACTGGCATCGCCTGTCGGCCAGTGCGCTGGTGCAGACGGCGCTGAAGGGCGGCGGCAGTGCGGCCTGGCGGCTGGACCGCGACGATGTCAACCTGATCTTCGCCGGTGCCCGCGTGCCGGCTGCCGAACTGGCTGCACACGCTTGACGCCGATGCCCGCCCGCCACCTCGCGTCCGCGCCCGTGCGCGGCTTCCTGACGCCTTCCATGCGCATGCCGCTGGACCAGGCCGACGGCCTGCGCCGGCTCTTCGCCGGCCGGGGCCGCCACGTGCTGGCCCTGGCGGCCAACCCCCACGTGCCGTTCAGCGGCGTGGTGCTCGACCGCGTGGCCGCGGCGCTGGCTGCGCTGGGCCGCGAGGTGCTGGTCGTGGACGCCGCCGCCAGTGCACCGCTGCCGCACGAACTGGCGCGCGTGAACCTGGCGGCCGGCATCGAGTGCCTGGCGCCACGTGTGTCCTACCTGCCGGCACGTGGCCTGCCGCTGACCTACGTGGACACCCGGGGCTCGGCCGGCGCCTTCATCGAGGCGTTGCAGCTGGCCGCACCCGTTGCCGAGGTGCTGTTGCTGCACGCCGAGGGTTCGGACCTGGCGCGCCTGTTCCAGCGTCGCGCGGTGCGGCCGATGCTGATCGGCGCCGACCACCCCGAGAGCATCAAGCACGCCTACGCCAACTGCAAGTGGCTCGCACGCCGCTGCGGCCAGCTGAGCTTCGACCTGCTGCTGGCGGCGTCGCCGTCTTCACCGCGGGCCGACGGCATCGCCGCCAGCCTGGGCAACTGCGTCGACACCTTCCTGGGTGCCGCGCTGCGCGACTGGGCGCTGATCGACCCCGCGGCCGATCCCGACGCCGTCCCGGGCGACGCGCTGCAGCGCCTGCTGGCGGCCCAGCTCGAAGTCGACGACCTGCCTGCGCCGGCGCCTGCCGCCGCGGCAGGACCCTGGGCGGCAGCCGCCGTCCCGACCCTGCACCGACCCGCATTCCGATAGAGGCCGACACCATGTACACCGCCAAGGGAAAACTCGACGCCGGCGCCTTGCTCAAGCAGTACAGCCCGCTGGTGCGGCGACTTGCGCACCAGATGATCGCCAAGCTGCCGGCCAACGTGGAGCTGGATGACCTGATCCAGGTCGGCATGATCGGCCTGTCGGACGCGCTGACGCGATTCGATGCCGCGCAGGGCGTGCAGTTCGAGACCTTTGCCACCCAGCGCATCCGCGGCGCGATGCTGGATGAGCTGCGCGGCAACGACTGGATGAGCCGCGGCGACCGCCGCCACCAGCGCAGCATCGAGACGGCGGTGCACAAGCTGGAGCAGCGCCACGGCCGCGCCCCCAGCGAAAGCGAGATCGCCCGCGAGATGGGGCTGTCGCTCACGGAATACCAGGAACTGCTGGGCAAGGTGCGCGGCACCCAGCTCATCTACCTGGAAGACATGAGCGGCGACGAGGCCGACGACGACTATCTGGACCGCCACGTGGCCGACACGGAAGCCAACCCGATGGCGCGGCTGCAGGACCAACGCATGCGCGAGGCGCTGGTCGAGGCCATCAAGAACCTGCCCGAGCGCGAGCAGTTCGTGATGAGCATGTACTACGAGCAGGACATGAACCTGAAGGAGATCGCCGCCGTGCTGGGCGTCACCGAAAGCCGGGTCTGCCAGTTGCACAGCCAGTCGATCGCACGGCTGAGGACGCGGCTGCGCGAGTGGTAGGTGGGGCGCAGGCCCCGCGCGACGGGCCCTGGCGGCGGCAGCGCAGATGGAAAGACCGGCGGGCGCCGGTCTTCACATTTGTGGCGGCCGCTGGCCGCGAAAGGGTGACGCGCTGGCCGCGCCTTCAGGCCAGCAGACTGCCACCGCAGCCGCCAGCGCGCGCAGCGCCACCGGCAGCGGAATACAGGGCGTGGGCGGGGACCAGATCGGGAATCAGCACGTCGATGGCGCGGTCCAGCGACGCCGTGGCGCGGGCGAGTGCTTCGCGCTGCGCGGCGACCTGGCCGCCGGCATGAGCGAGCCGCCGGCGCAGCACGGGCGGGACACCACCGTTGCGGGCGGCGCGCGCGAACTCGTCGACCGCGCTGGCCAGCGTGGCATGCAGCTCGGCGGCCACCTGATCCACCGCGGCGGCGTCCTGCTGGCGCAGCGCCAGCCCCAGGGCGCCGAGTTGCTGTTCCAGCGCCAGCAGCGGACGTTCCAGTTCGGCGGCGTGCTGCACGGCTTGCCGCTCCTCTTGCGTGGTCAACATGGATCGGCAGGTCCGGCGGTCAGCTCAGCCGGCGGCCGAGCAGTTCCTCGGCGTTGACGATCAGCTTGTCGGCAATGGCCTCGGCGTTCACCGTGAACTTGCCGTCGCGGATGGCCTGGGCCACGCGCGCGACCTTGGCGGTGTCGAAGGCGGGGTCGCTGTCGGCACCGGCCAGCGCCGAGGCCGCCGGCGAAAGGGCGACCTGGGCGCTGGACTCGGCACTGAATTGCACCTTCGCCGGCTGGCTCTTGCGCTCCGCGATGGGTGCCGCGGCTGGCTTGGATTCGAGAGGACCGATTTTCATGATGGACTCCTGTCAGGGGCACGGCGGCCGTGGGGACCCGACGACATGAACGCTCTATCGGTACGCCGGACAGCGGACTTTAGGGCCGGAAGCGACGATTTCTTCGAATCCCCCCACCTGCGGGGGTCGAGGCAGGCCGGCCGTGTCACAGCGTCAGCTCCAGGCGGCGCTCCCCGACCGGCCGGCCGACGACCACGCGCCCGCTCTCGGTGCGCACGCGGGCCGGTTGGCCTTCCCGCCCGGGAGTCAAGGCACGCCCTTCGACGCTGATGGCGAAGCCGCGGCCGCGCGCCGAGATCTGCACGGTGTCGCCCGCTGCAAACCACAACCGGGGCTGCAGGTCGGTGGGTCGCAAGGCTGCGCCTGCGGCCACCGGGCGGGCGAGCACGCGGCCCGACAGCGACTGGTCGGCCGTGAACGGTGGCGTTGCGGCGGCGGCCCAGTCGACCTCGGCCTCAGCCATCTGCGAGTCATCGAGCCGGGTTCCCGCCGGCAGGTTGGCGCTGCTGACCCGGGCCGGGGCCAGCACCTGCACGGTGACGGGCAGGAAGACATTCCACAGCGTGCTGCCTTGCGTGCAGCGCATGCCCACGCGGGTGCGGCCCCAAGTCGGTGAGCCGGCTGCCAGGTAGGGTTGAACGGCCGTGCAGCGCGCCAGCGCCAGCCGCGGGTCCAGCGCGCCGGCGCTGGCCAGCACGCGTGCATTGGGCGGGGCCAGCGCCTGGGCCGCCTCGGTGGCCAGCGCCAGCGCCGCGGCCACGGCCTGAGGCGGGAGTTCGGCCGCCGGCGCTGCCATGGCGGCCAGTGCGGCAGCCAGCAGCGCAGCGGCGCGGGTGGGGGCAGGACGCAGGTTCACGGGGTGGAATGTAACCAGACCTGACTGCGGCGCAGGTGCTGAATTGACGGCGTTCGGGCCCGCTATTCACGCTCATGCCGCCACAGGGCCTTGCCCAGAATGCTTCTGCCGGCCCGGGTTGCGAGAACAAGGCGCCGAACCCGGCGGCAAGGAGCACCGCATGATCGCCCGCCTCACCGAGAGCTTCGATTTCCACAGCCAGGCACTGACCCTGCGCGCCGAGCGCCAGCGCCTGATCGCCGGCAACATCGCCAATGCCGACACCCCGGGCTTCCAGGCCCGCGACTTCGAATTCGCCTCGGCCCTGCGCGCCGCCACCGGTGGTGCCGGCCCGGGGTCGGCCATTGCGGCCGGGGTCATGACCCCGGGCGGGCGGTCCGCCCCCGTGCTGCGTTACGCCGTGCCCAGCCAGACCAACCTGGACAGCAATACGGTGGACATGGACCGCGAGCGCGCCGCCTTCGCCGACAACGCCGTCAAGTACGAATCCACCTTGCGCTTCATCAACGGCAGCGTGCGCACCCTGCTCGACGCGATGAAGAGCCACCACCAGGGTTGACCATGAGCCTGCTCAACATCTTCGACATCGCCGGCAGCGGCGTCAGCGCGCAGAGCCAGCGCCTGAACGTGGTGGCCTCCAACCTGGCCAACGCCGATACCGTGGCCGGCCCCGACGGCAGTGCCTACAAGGCGCGGCAAGTGGTGTTCCAGACGGCACTGTCCGAAGGCGCCGGCCAGCGCGGCGGCAGCGCCGGCGTGCGCGTGTCGACGATCTCCGAGGACACCCGCCCCGGCCGCCGCGTGCACGACCCCAGGCACCCCGGCGCCGACGCCGAGGGTTACGTGACCTACAGCAACGTCAATCCGGTGGAAGAAATGGTGAACATGATCTCGGCATCACGGTCGTACCAGAACAACGTGGAAGTCATGAACACGGCGCGCAGCCTGCTGCTCAAGACGCTGCAGATCGGGCAGTCATGAGCGGTCTGGATGCCTTGTCGCTGTCGTCGGTCAACGGCGTCGTTGCCGTCACGCCCACGGCCAACGAAGCCGGCAGCGCTGACCGCTTCCTGAAGTTGCTGGTGGCGCAGATGACGAGCCAGGACCCGCTCAACCCGATGGACAACGCCCAGGTCACGAGCCAGATGGCGCAGATCAACACCGTCAACGGCATCGAGCGGCTCAACACCACCGTCGAGGGCCTGAACCGCCAGTTCGTTCAGATGCAGACGCTGCAGGGTGCGTCGCTGGTCGGCCACGACGTCACGCTGCAGGGTGACCGTCTGGTGGTGATGGACGGCAGCGGCGTCGGCGGCTACGAGCTGACGGGCAGCGCCGATCGGGTAAAGGTGGAGATCCTGGCGCCCTCGGGTCATGTCGTCGACACGCTCGACCTCGGCGCCCAAGGGGCCGGCCGCCATGGCTTCGGCTGGCCGGCGGGCGAGGGCCGCGACGGAAGCGGCTACCGCTTTCGCGTCAGCGCCAGCGCCGGTGCGGCCCCCGTGCCGGCCACGCCGCTGATGCGCGACCGCGTCGTGGCGGTCAGCACCGCCGGCGACCGCCTGAACCTGGAAACCCTGTACAGCGGCAGCGTCGGCTATGCCGACGTCAAGGCCTTCAACTGATCAACTTCCCCCAACACAAGGACCGTCCATGAGCTTCCAGCAAGGCCTTTCAGGGCTCAACGCCACCAGCCAGAACCTGCAGATCATCGGCAACAACATCGCCAATGCCAACACCTTCGGCAGCAAGGTCGCGCGGGCGGAATTCTCCGACGTCTACGCCACGGCGCTGAATGGCTCCGGCGCCAACACCATCGGCATCGGCACCACGCTGGCCGCGGTGGCGCAGCAGTTCTCGCAAGGCAATATCACCACCACGGAGAACCCGTTGGACCTGGCGATCAACGGGGCCGGCTTCTTCCAGGTGACCGACGGCAACAACCCGCCGCTGTTCACGCGCAACGGCCAGTTCAAGGTCGACCGCGAAGGCTTCATCGTCAACAACGCCAGCATGCGGCTGATGGGCTACCGCGCTGACGAGCAGGGCACGGTGCAGCCCGGACAGGCGGTGCCGCTGCGGCTGCCGACCGCCGGCGTGAGCCCGTCGCCGACGAGCGAGATCGCGATCGAGATGAATCTCGACGCCCGCCAGGCCGTGACCTTGCCCGGCGCGGGACCGCAGATCGACTTCTCCGACGCGGAGACCTACAACAACGCCACGTCCTTGACCGTCTACGACGCCAAGGGTCAGGAGGTGGCGCTGACCTACTACTTCCAGAAGTCGGCCACCGACACCTGGAACGTCTACGCCACGGCCAATGGCGTCACCATTGCCGGCACCGCTGCCGCCCCCGACCCGGTGACGACGATCGAATTTCCGGCCGACGGCAGCGTGCCGACCGCGCCGTTGGGTCCGGTCAGCTTCGACGTGCCCACCAGCACCAATCTGCAGGGTGCGCAGACGCTGGCGATCACCGGCGTCATGCTCGACGTCGGCGGTACAACGCAGTTCGGTTCGCCCTTCGGTGTCACCGACCTGCGCCAGGACGGCTACTCGGCCGGCCTGCTGACGTCGATCTCGATCGAGGCCGACGGCATCATCAATGCGCGTTATTCGAATGGGCGCTCGCGGCCGGCAGGCCAGGTCGAGATCGCCAATTTCCGCAACCCGCAAGGCCTGCAGCCGATGGGCGACAACGCCTGGGCGCGCACGCTGTCCTCGGGCGATCCGGTGGCGGGCGTGCCGGGTGAAGGCCCGCTGGGCCTGCTGCAGGCCGGCGCGCTGGAAGAGTCCAATGTCGACCTCACCGGCGAGCTGGTCAGCATGATCACCGCGCAGCGCAGCTACCAGGCCAACGCCCAGACCATCAAGACGCAGGACCAGGTGCTGCAGACGCTGCTCAACCTGCGCTGAAACCGGACGCTGAGCGATGGACCGCCTCATCTACCTGGCGATGTCCGGCGCCAAGGCCACGCTGCAACGACAGGACCAGCTCGCGAACAACCTGGCCAATGCATCGACCAACGGCTTCCGTGCCGAGCTGCAGGCCTTTCGCGCCGTGCCGGTGCGCGGCGACGGCGCGAGCACGCGCGTCTATGCGCTCGAGTCCTCGGTCGGCCACGACCCGCGCAGCGGCCCGGTGCAAGCCACCGGCCGGGCACTGGACGTCGCCCTGCAGGGTGCCGCCTGGCTGGCCGTGCAGGCGCTGGACGGCACCGAGGCCTACACCCGCGCCGGTGCGCTGCAGGTCGACGCCGACGGGCAGCTCGTCACCCCCGCCGGCCTGCCGGTGCTGGGCGACGGCGGGCCGATCACGCTGCCGGCCAATGCCGCGGTCGACGTGGCCAGCGACGGCACCCTCACGACGCGGGTGGGCAGCGACCCGCCGCAACCGGCCGGCCGCCTGAAGCTGGTCACGACCGACGCAGCGCTCACGCGTGGCGAGGACGGTTTGTTTCGCGCCGAGGCGGGTGAGCTCGCGGCCGACCCGGCGGCCCGGCTGCAGTCGGGCGCGCTGGAAGGCTCCAACGTCAGCCCGGTGGAGACCATGGTGGCCATGATCGCCGCGGCGCGCCAGTTCGAGCAGCAGATGAAGGTGCTGCAGGGCGCCGAGCAGCGCGAGCAGGCGGCTTCGCGCCTGCTCGCGCCGCAGTGACGAGCGCCCGGAGAAGGCGCGCCGCCGGGCCTCTTTTCCGGGGCTTCCTGCGCTGCAGCCCGCGCCAATATCGAAGCACCACTCGAAGGACGCGCAAACCATGATCCGATCGCTCTGGATTGCCAAGACCGGCATGGAAGGCCAGCAGACCAAGCTGGACTCGATCGCCAACAACCTGGCCAATGTCAGCACCAACGGCTACAAGCGCGCCGGCGTGGTGTTCGAAGACCTGATGTACCAGAACCTGCGCACCGCCGGCGCCGCCAGTTCCGACCAGAGCCAGCTGCCCACCGGGCTGCAGGTGGGGCTGGGCACCCGGGTCGCGGCCTCGACGCGCAATTTCAGTCAGGGCACGCTGCAGCAGACCGGTGGCAACCTCGACGTCGCCATCAAGGGCCAGGGCTTCTTCCAGATCCAGCTGCCCGACGGCAGCACCGGCTATACCCGCGACGGCGCCTTGCAGGTCGACACCAACGGCCAGCTCGTCACCCAGGCCGGGCATGCCGTGCAGCCCGGCTTCACGATCCCGGCCAATGCCACCGGCGTCACGATCACGCCCGACGGCACCATCAACGTCACCCTGCCGCAGCAGGTGGCGCCACAGTCGGTGGGTCAGCTGCAGCTGGCGTCGTTCGTGAATCCGGCGGGGCTGGACGCGCGCGGCGGCAACCTGTTTCTGGAGACCGACGCCTCGGGCACCGCCAATGTCGGCACGCCCGGCGCCGACGGCCTGGGCCTGGTGCAGCAGGGTTTCCTGGAAGGCAGCAATGTCAACGTGGTGGAGGAACTGGTGTCGATGATCGCCACCCAGCGCGCCTACGAGATCAACTCCAAGGCCATCCAGACCAGTGACCAGATGCTGCAAAGGCTGGGCCAGTTGTGAACCGGCGCGACAGGCGGCATGCCCTGGCCACCGCCGCCGGCCTGCTTTCGGCGCTGCTGCTGCCCGCGTGCAGCCTCTGGTCACCGCGCGTGGAGATGGCCGACACGGCGCCGGTGGTGGTGGCCGCCGAGCCGGCGCCGGCCAGCAACGGCGCCATCTTCCAGGCCACCAGCTACCGGCCGCTGTTCGAGGACTACCGCGCGCGCCTGGCCGGCGACACGCTCACGGTGCAGATCGTGGAGAAAGTCAGCGCCAGCCAGAAATCGACCAGTTCCATCGACAAGGGCGGCAGCCTGGCGGCTGCGGTGACGGCGCTGCCCGGCGTGAGCCCTGGCGACTTCGCACGCGCCTCGGCCAAGGGCAGCTCCAGCAATACCTTCGCCGGCAAGGGCGCCACCGAAAGCAGCAACGATTTCAGCGGCACCATCACCGTCGTGGTGCGCCAGGTGCTGCCCAACGGCCACCTGCTGATCGGCGGCGAGAAGCAGATCGGCGTCAACAACAACGTCGACGTGCTGCGCTTCTCGGGCCAGGTCGACCCGCGCTCGATCCAGCCCGGCAATGCCGTGCCCAGTGCCGCCATCGCCAATGTGCGGCTGGAGCACCGCGGCCGCGGCCAGCAGGCCGAGGCGCAGGCCATCGGCTGGCTGTCGCGCGTCTTCCTCAGCGTGCTGCCGATCTAGGGAGACGATGATGAACTTCTCGCCCGAGCGGCTGTTGCGCTGGACTGTCGCGCTGGCCTTTGCCGCCGCCAGCAGCGCGTTGTGGTGGCCGCAACCGGCGGCGGCCTCGGTGCGCATCAAGGAAGTGGCCGCCGTCCAGGGCGTGCGCAGCAACCCGCTGGTGGGTTACGGCCTGGTGGTCGGACTGGACGGCACCGGCGACCAGACCACGCAGACGCCGTTCACCACGCAGAGCCTGAATGCGATGCTGCAGCAGTTCGGCATCACCTTGCCGCCCGGCGCGAATCTCCAGCTCAAGAACGTGGCCGCGGTGATGGTGACGGCGCAACTGCCGCCGTTCGCGCTGCCGGGGCAGACCATCGACGTCACCGTGTCCTCGCTGGGCAACGCCAAGAGCCTGCGCGGGGGCACCCTCATCGCCACGCCCTTGAAGGGCGCCGACGGCCAGGTCTATGCCCTGGCCCAGGGCAACCTCGTCGTGGGCGGCGCGGGTGCGTCGGCCAACGGCTCCAAGGTGCAGATCAACCACCTGTCGGCCGGCCGCATTCCGGAAGGCGCCAGCGTCGAACGCGCCGTGGCCACCCCCTTGCTGGACGGCGACTCGCTGCAACTGGGCCTGAACGCCAGCGACTACGCCACCGCGCGCGCCGTGGCCCGGGCCATCAATGCCTTCAAGGGCGAAGGCACGGCCGCGGCCCTGGACGGCCGCACGGTGAACGTGCGCATGCCCAGCGGCCTGCCCGGCGAGCGCGTGGCCTTCCTGGCCGACATCGAGAACCTGCCGCTGGTGCTGGAGCGGCCGGCGGCGCGCGTGGTGCTCAACGCCCGCACCGGTTCGGTGGTCATGAACGAGGCCGTGACGCTGGGCGCCTGCGCCGTGGCGCACGGCGGCCTGTCGGTGACGATCAGCACCACGCCCATGGTCAGCCAGCCGAACGAATTTGCGCAGGGCCAGACGGTGCGGGTCGATCAGTCCGAGATCACCGTCACGCAACAGGAGGGTGCCTTGCTCGGCCTGCCCGCCGGCACCCAGCTCACCGACGTGGTGAAGGCGCTGAACCGGCTGGGCGCCACGCCGATGGACCTGCAGGTCATCCTGCAGGCGATGAAGAGCGCCGGCGCCTTGCACGCCGAACTGGAAGTCATCTGACGTGGCAGAGATCCCGCTGGACAACCGCCTGGCCTTCGATGCGCGTTCCCTCGACGCGCTGCGCAGTCGTGCCGCCGCCGATCCGAAGGCCGCCGTGCGCGAGACCGCGCGCCAGTTCGAGGCGCTGTTCATGCAGGAGCTGATGAAGAGCATGCGTGCCACCACGATGGGCGGCGGCCTGGGCGGTGACGACACCGCCGGCGCGCAGATGGGTACCGAGATGCTCGACAGCCAGTACGCCAGCCAGCTCAGCGGCCTGCCGGGCGGCCTGTCGGAAGCCATCACGCGCCACCTGGAGCGGCAGATGGGCCTGTCGCCCGGGCCGGTTCCACACACCGGGTCGGCCAACAACACACCGCCACCGCTGGCGACGCAGCCGGCGCCGACGCGCATTCCGCAGCTCGGTGCGGCCGGTTTCGTGCAGCAGCACGGCGCCGCCGCGCGCCAGGCCGAAGCCGCCACTGGAATACCGGCCACCTTCATGGTGGCCCAGGCGGCGCACGAAACGGGCTGGGGCCGCAGGGAGATCCGGCACGCCGACGGCACACCGGCGTTCAACCTCTTCGGCATCAAGGCCGGTGCCGGCTGGCGCGGGCCCGTGGCCGAGGTCACGACCACCGAATACGTGGCCGGCACGCCGCACAGGACGGTGGAGAAATTCCGCGCCTACGGCAGCTACGCCGAGTCCTTCGCCGACTATGCGCGGCTCCTGAAGGACAGCCCGCGCTACAGCGGCGTGGTGGCCCGGGTGTCGGCGCTGGCCTCGGCGCACAAGCCAACCGAGGCGGCCGACGGATTCGCGCACGGCCTGCAGCGCGCCGGCTATGCCACCGATCCGGCCTATGCGGACAAGCTCGGCCGCGTCATCAACACCACGCTGCGGCTGCAGCGTTCACTCAATTGAACTGAGGGCCGGCCATGGGCACTTCTCCGCTGATGGCCATCGGCGTCAAGGCCATGGCGGCCAACTACGCCGCGCTGCAGACCACCAGCCACAATATCGCCAACGCCAATGTCGCGGGCTATTCGCGGCAGCAGGTGCAACTGGCCACGGCGCAGGGGCAATTCAGCGGCGCCGGCTTCTTCGGCCGTGGGGTCGACGTGGTCGCGGTGACGCGCTCGCACGATGCCTTTCTCACCGGCGAAGCCGCCGGGGCGCGCGCACTGGCGGGCATGGACGCCAGCCGGCTGGAGCAGCTGCAGCGGCTGGAAGGCATCTTCCGCCCTGGCGAAACCGGCCTCGGGCATGCCACCGACGCCTTCCTGAATTCGCTCGCCGACCTGGCCAGCCGTCCCACCGACGGGGCCGTGCGTCAGGTCGTGCTGGCACGTGCCGGCGACCTGGCCGATCGCTATGCGCAGGCCGGCAGCGCGCTCGACGAGGTGCAGGCGGGCGTCACCTCGACGCTGCAGGCCACCGTGGCCCAGGTCAATACCCTGGCGCGCAGCATCGCCGACACCAACCAGCGCATCGCCGCGCTGCGCGGCCTGGGCCAGCCGGCCAACGACCTGCTCGACCAGCGCGAGCAACTCATCTCCGAACTGTCGCAGCATGTGAAGACCAGCCGCATCGAGGCCGAAGACGGCACGCTGGCGATCTTCATCGGTGGCGGCCAGAGCCTGGTGCTCGGTACCGAGGCGGTGCGCCTGACGGTGGTGGCAGATGCCGCCGACCCGTCGCGCTCGGCCCTGGCCATCGACGCCGGCGGCCCACCGCGACCGTTGGCACCAGATGCGCTGGGCGGCGGTTCGATCGCCGGCCTGCTGCGCTTCCAGAACCAGGACCTCGTCGACGCCCGCACCCTGGTCGGGCGCCTGGCCGCCGCCGTGGGCGGCGCGATCAACGAGCAGCAGCACCGCGGCGTGACGCTGCAGCCGCCGCTGGGGCAGGTTGCCGGCGGCGACCTGTTCGCCCTGGGCCCGGCGCGGGCGCTGCCGCACGCCGGCAATGCACGCGACGGCAGCGGCAACCCGGTGGGCAGCGTCGCGCTCACCCTCACCGACGCTGCCGCGCTGCAGGCCAGCGAATACGAACTGCGCGAAGACCCGGCGCTTCCCGGCAGCTGGCAGCTGACGCGGTTGCGCGACGGGCAGGTGCGCACGGTGGCCAGCGGCGACGTCGTCGACGGCATGCGCATCGACTTCGGTGCGCCCGCGCCGCAGCCGGGCGACCGCTTCCTGCTGCAGCCGGTAACGCGTGCAGCCAACGGCATGGCCACGCTGCTCGGCGATCCCGACGAGCTGGCCGCCGCATCGCCCCTGGTGGCCAGTGCCGGGGCGGGCAATACCGGCAGCGCCGGCGTGGCCTCGCTGTCGATCACCTCGGCGCCGCTGCCGGTGCCGGACGCTTCGGTGCGCATCACCTTCACCGACGACAGCGGCGGCTACAGCTGGGAGCTGCTCGACGCCGGCAACGCCACCTTGTCCAGCGGCAGCGGCAGCTGGCAGCCGGGTCAGCCGATCCCGGCGCCACCGCTGGACCTCAACGGCTTCTCGCTGCAGCTCAGCGGCGTGCCGCGCAGCGGCGACATCCTCACCGTGGCGCCGACGCCGGACGCGGCCATGGCCAGCAACAACGGCAATGCGCTGTCCCTGCTCGGCCTGCGCGATGCCGCCATCGTTGGCGGCCGCAGCGCCAGCGACGGCTGGTCGCAGGCCTTGGCCGAGATCGGCGTGCGCGTGCAGAGCGGGCGTTCATCGGCCGAGATCTCGCTGGCGGTGGCCGGCCAGGCCGAGCGCTCGCGCAGCGCCGTGTCCGGCGTCAACCTCGACGAGGAAGCCGCGCGGCTGATCCAGTTCCAGCAGAGCTACCAGGCGGCGGCCAAGGTGCTGCAGGTGGCGCAGTCCTTGTTCGACACCTTGCTCGACGCCGCCGGCGGCGGTTGAGAAAGCCCAGCATGCGCATTGCCACGGCCAACACCTTCGACGCCTCCCTGGCCCAGCTGCAGCGCCGCCAGAACGCGCTCAGCGAAAGCCAGGAGCAGCTCACCAGCGGCAAGCGGGTGCTGCGAGCCAGCGACGACCCGGCCGCCGCCTCGGCGGCCGAACGCGCGCGGTCGGCACTTTCGCGCAGCGAGGCGCAGCAGCGCGCGCTGGATGCCAGCCGCGCCGCCACGCAGCTTACGGAAAGCAGCCTGGGCGATGCCGGCGCCCTGCTGCAGCAGGCTCGCGAGCTGCTCGTCGGCGCCGGCAACGGCAGCTACAACGACGCCGACCGCGCCAGTCTGGGCCAGGTCATCGCCGGCCTGCGCAGCGACCTGCTGGCGCTGGCCAACCGCCGCGACAGCGATGGCCGCTACCTCTTCGGCGGCCAGGGCAGCGACGGCCCGCCGCTGCAGGACGGCCCCGGCGGCGTCGGCTTCAACGGCACGCCCGGCCAGACCACCACGGCGGCCGGGGCCGCGGCGCCGCTGTCGGTGGACGGCCGCGCCGTCTTCCTGCAAGCCGACGACCCCGCGCTGCCGGGGCAGGCACTGTCGGTGTTCGACCTCATGGACCGCCTGGCCAGCGAGTTGATGACGCCCGGGCGCAGCCAGGCCGAGGTGGCGGAGACGGTGCGCCGAGGCCTGGCCGAGATCGACGCGGGCAGCGCCAACCTGTCGACCTGGCGCACACGCACCGGCGAAACGCTCAATCGCCTTGACGCCTTGAGCGAGCAGGCGTCGCAGGACGGGCTCGATGCCCGGCAGGCTCGTTCGGCGGCCGAGGACCTGGACATGGTCCAGGCCATCTCCGACTTCCAGAACCGCCAGAGCGGCTACGATGCCGCCCTGAAGACCTATTCGATCGTGCAGCGCATGTCGCTGTTCGACTATCTCCGCTGACCGTCGCACCGCGGGTGCTGCCCGCCCGCGGCCCACGTGGCCGCCAAGACATGCAAGACCATCCCGTGCTGGGCCAGGTGGCCCTGGGCTTCAGCCCGATCATCGACCGTCAACGCCATGTGGTGGCCACGCGCCTGACCGTCTTCGCCGAGCCCGGCAGCACGCCGCCCGACGCACTGGCGCTGCTGTACCTGCTGGGCGAGGTCTGGCCGGTCTCAGCCGGCGGTGGCGATCTGGCGCTCACGCTGCGCGCGCTGGATGGCCCTGCGGCGAGCCGGGGCGCTGCGGCCTCCCAGGTCGCGACGCCGCCGGTGTCGTTGAACGTGGCCGACGAGTCCTTGCTGGGCGCGGTGCTGGCGCAGCAGCCGGGTCCGCAGCTGATGGTCGAGGTGCCGGCCTTCATGGCCGGTGACGCGACGTACCTGCAGACGCTGCGCCAGCTGCAGGCCAGCGCAACGCCGATGCTCATCAAGGGCCGCCCGCTGGCGCCGCTGGCGCCCGAGGTACTGGCCTGCTTCAGCCACGCCATCCTGCATGCCGGCGAGGAACGCCGCGTTGCCGTGGCGCAAGGTGTCGGCGCGCGTCGCGTCACCACCTGGCAGGCCGACGTGCGCACCACGGCCGATGCCGACGCCGCGTTTGCGCGCGGTGTCGCAGCGGTGGTCGGCTGGCCCTTCGACGACCCGCCGCCCGCCGCCGCCGGCCGGGGCAAGAGAACCGGCAATGCGCAGGTGGTGCTGGAGCTGATCCAGGGCGTCGAACGCGAGGACCCGGTGTCGCGCCTGGAGGCGGTGCTGATGCGCGACCCGACGCTGGCGTTCAAGCTGATGCGCTATCTCAACTCGCCGGCCTTCGGACTCACGGTGGAGATCAACTCCTTCAGCCACGCCCTGATGCTGCTGGGATACCAGCGACTCAAGCGCTGGCTGGCGCTGCTGCTGGCGAGCTCGAGCCAGGCACCGAACGCCAGGCCCATGGTCTACGCCGCGGTGTGCCGTGGCATGCTGCTGGAGGAGTTGGCCCGCGGGCGCGGCGACGCCACCGTGGGTGGCGAGATGTTCATCTGCGGCCTCTTTTCCCTGCTCGACCGCCTGCTCGAGCAACCCTGGTCCGAATTGATGCGCGATCTGCCGGTGCCCGACACCGTCCGCCAGGCGCTTTGCGGCGAGGGCGGGCCGTACCTGCCCTACCTGCAGCTGGTGCAGGCCATCGAGCAGGAGTCGGCATTCGACATTCGTGAAATGGCCGGCCGGTTGCTGCTCAGCGCCACCGAGGTCAACCGCGCGTTGCTGATGGCGCTGCAGGCGGCGCGCCAGCTCGACGGCTGAGGCGCCCGTGGCTGCAGTCAGGCCGATCTTGCCGCCCGCAGGCGCCGTGCGACGCACTGCGGAGCCGGCTGCTGCACGCCAGGTGCCAAAGGCCAAGGACCTGCTGTTCGCGCTGTGGAGCTCGCCCATCCCGGCCACCTTGCAGGACGCGAGCTTCCGCCTGCTCGACGTCAACGAGGCCTACGCCACCTTGCTCGGCCGATCGCGCGATCAACTGGTGGGTCACGACCCCGTGGAGCTCCAGCCGGCGGAGGACCGCGCCGCCAGCCTGGCCGAGCGGGCCGCGATCGCCGCCGCGGCGCGGCGCGGCGTCGCCTCACCGCCGCTGCGCCGCCGGCTCGTCGACGCCTTCGGGCAGCCGCGCTGGTTCAGCCTGGCGGTCACCAACCTGGGCGAACGCGGTTCACCGCCGCTGTGGCTGACCCTGCTGCAGGACAGCAGTGCCGAAGTGGCTGCGCGCGAGCAGGCGCGCCGTGCGCAGGACGAGCTGGCGCAGTGGTTCGAAATCAGCGGCAGCGGCATGCTGGTGTACGACGCCAGCGGCCTCATCGTGCGCTGCAACGCGGCCTTCGAGGCGTTGGTGGAGCAGGTGCCCGAGGTGCTGGACGAAGCAGCGCCGGAGCTGCAGTCGCTGCTGGCCTGGCAGCGCGGTGGCATGTCGCCTGCGCTCGTGCCGGGCGCGGTGCCGATCGAAAGCCAGGCGCTGGTGGCGCTGCCCGGCGGCCGGCGGCGCCGGCTTTCGGCGCGGCTGGCCTGCTGGGCCGGAGACGACGGCCGGCGCCGCGTCATGGCGGTGGTGCAGGATCGCAGCGCCGAGGACGAACGCGATCTGGCGCAGCTGGAAATGGGCATGCTCATGGACACCGCCAGCGTCGGCGTGGCCACCTACGACCCCGCCCACGGCTGGCTGGCGCCGGGCGTGGCGGTGGGCGCGCGCGCGCGCCCGGACGACGGCGGCGAGGCGCGCGGCTCCAGTGCCTTGCTGGGCGTCGGTCGCGAACTGGTGCAGCCCGGCTCGCTGCCCGAGTTCGAGCGCCTGCAGCGCGCGCTGCGTGCCGGCGAACGCACGGAGGTGCGTTATGCGGTGCGCCACCCCGAGCTCGGCGAGCGCTGGCTGCTCACGCGCGTCGAACCGGGGGCGCTGGCCGGCGGTCGTGCCACCACGTCGGTGGTCACGCTCGACGTCACCGAGCAGGAATCGGCGCAGCGCCGCAACGAGCAGCTGCTGCGCGAGCTGACCACCATCCTGGACAGTTCCACCGCCGGCATCGCCTACCTGCGCGGGCCGCTGCTGGTGCGCTGCAACCTGCGCTTCGAACGCATGCTGGGACTGGCCCCCGGGGCCGCCGCCGGTGCGTCGCTGGAAGAGATCTTCGGCCGCAGCTTCGGGCCGCTGGGCGGGGCGCGCGAGGCCCTGGAGGCACTGGCGCAAGGTCAGCCCTTCGACGCCGAGCTGCCGCTGGCGCGGGCTGGCGGTGCCACGCTGTGGTATTCGCTTTCGGTGCGTCGCGCGCGCGCCGAGGGTGGCCCCAGCGAGGCCGTGGCCGTGCTCACCGACATCACGCGGCTGAAGATGCAGCAGGCCGAACTGGAGAAGCTGCTGCGCGACCGCGAACTGATGTTCAGCCTGTCCGACGTGGGCATCGTCTATCAGCGCGGCGCGCGCATCGAACGCGCCAACCAGGCCATGGCCTTGCTGACCGGCTATTCGGCGCCCGAGCTGAATACGCTGGACGCCGCCGAGCTGTACCAGGACACCCGTGCCTGCGTCGTCTTCGAGGCGCAGGTGGCGCAGGGCCTGCGCGAACACGGCCGCTACGGCGGCGAGCGGCTGCTGCGCCGCCGCGACGGCCGCCTGACCTGGGTGCAGGTGACGGTGCGCCGCGTCGACGACAACGGTGACAACGGCGACAACGGCGACAGAAGCGAAGACCCCGGCGACCCGGGCCTCATCTGTTCGTTCGTCGACGTCGACGAGCGGCACCGCGCACGCGAGTCGCTGGCCGCACAGGCCGAACGCACGCGCGCCATCCTCAATTCCGTGCTGGTGGGCATCGTCACGGTGTCCGAACGCGGCATCGAATGGATGAACCACTCGGCGCGCCGCATGTTCGGCGGCGAACTCGCCGACTTCGTGGGCGAGCCGATCAGCATCGTGGCCACGCCCGAGCCCGATCACCCGCTGCGCAGCGCCGACCACCTGCACCGGCTGCAGGAGGGACAGGCCGAGACCTTCGAATGCCGGCTCAAGGGCCGCGACGGGCGCGAGTTCTGGGTCGTGGGCAATGCCGTGCTGACGCGCCAGGGCGCCGGCGGCGGCGGACGCGAATTGACGATTGCGCTGCTGGACATCGAACGCCGGCGCCAGGCCGAGGTGAGCATCGCACAGGCGCAGGCCTCGCTGCAGCGCGTCATCGAGACGGCGCCGCTGGCGATCGCGCTGTTCGAGGCCGGCAGCCTGCGCGTGCAACAGCTCAACCAGACCGCGGCCACCTTCTTCGACCAGCCGCTGCAGCGGCTGCTGGGCTGCACGCTCGAGGACTGCTGCCCGCCGGCCAAGGCGGCGGCGCTGCGCGAGTGGCTGTGCGGCGCGGCGGCCGCAGGCCAGGCCCGCCAGCACGAATGGCGCGAGGCGGAGCAGGAACGCACCGAAGGCGCGCGGGTCTGGGACTGCCGCATCGCCCCGCTGGACGAAGGCGGCGAGGGCGCCGCGCAGCTGCTGCTGGTGGCCACCGACGTGACCGAACAGCGGGCCGCCGAGCGCGCACGCCTGCGGGCCGCCATCGCGCAGCGCGAGGTGCTGGTGCGCGAAGTGCACCACCGCATCAAGAACAATCTGCAAGGCGTGGCCGGGCTGCTGCAGCAGAATGCGGCGCGCCACCCCGAGCTCTCGGCGGTGCTGTCGGAGGCCGTGGGTCAGGTGCAGGCCATCGCGCAGGTCTACGGCCTGCAGGTGGGTGCCAGCGGGCCGCTGGAGGTGGCCGGGCTGCTGCGCGCGATTGCCGCCTCGGTGCAGCGCACCTTCGGGCGCCCGATCGGGGTGGAAGTGGCCGGCGCGGTGCCGCAGCTGCTGCCCGAGGCCGAGGCCATCCCGGTGGCGCTGACGGTGAACGAATTGCTCACCAACGCCATCAAGCACGGCGCCGGGGGCGAGGTCTCGTGCGTCCTCTCGGCACACGGCGACGACGTGCGCATCCGCATCACCAGCGCCGGCCGCTTGCCCGCGGGTTTCGACCTTGCGCAGGTGCGCGGCGGCGTCTCCGGACTGGGCCTGGTGCGTGCCCTGCTGCCGCGGCGCAGCAGCCGCCTGGCGCTGCTTCAGCACGGTGCCGAGGTGGTGGCCGAGGTCGAACTGCGCCCGCCGAGCGTGCAGTGGCCGAGCGAGGTCACCCCGGCTGTGGCGGCCACTGCGTCCGCTCACAGCGCTTAGGCCACAATCCTCGGCATGGCACAGCCTGGCGTGAGCAAAGGCAGGATCCTGGTCGTCGACGACGACCGGTTGGTGCTCGCCACGGTCACGCACGGCCTCGCGCAAGCCGGCTACGAGGTCATCGACGCCGACAACGGCGACGACGCCATCCTGCTCGCGCGCGAACACCGGCCGGCGCTGGCGCTGCTGGACATCCGCATGGAAGGCAAGAGCGGGTTCGACGTGGCGCAGACGCTGCGCGATGCCTACCGCATCCCCTTCATGTTCCTGTCGGCCTTTTCCGACGAGGCCACGCTGGCACAGGTGAAGTCCCTGGGTGCGCTGGCCTACCTGATCAAGCCGCTGGACGTGGGGCAGATCGTGCCCAGCGTCGAGGCCGCTTTCGCGCGGTTGCGCAGTGCCGAACCGGCCGCGCCGCAGCCGAGTGCCAGCGCGGCGGTCCTGGCCGACCCGCTGCCGCTGGCCGTGGGCGTGCTGATGCACCGCCATTCCCTGACCCGGGCCCAGGCCTGGCAGCGGCTGCAGCGGCTGGCGCAGGAGCAGCAACTGCCGCTGGCGGACCAGGCGCAGCGCTTGCTGTCGGCCGTGGAAGAACTGGCGCGCACGGCGGCCTGAAGGGCGGCGCCACCCGCGCCCTCCCGGAGCCGGGCACTCCGTGTTGGTCAGCCCAGCGTGAAGAAGAACGCCGCGCCACGGCCCGGCTCGGCTTCGGCCCAGATCTCGCCGCCATGCCGGCGCACGATGCGGCGCACCGAAGCCAGTCCGACACCGTGGCCCGGAAAGTCGCTGGCGCTGTGCAGGCGCTGGAACAGACCGAACAGCCGCTCGGCCGAGCGCATGTCGAAGCCGGCGCCGTTGTCGCGCACCTCGAAAACGGCGTGCGCGTCGTGCGGCAGGCGGCGCAGGCTGATGCGCGCCGGCTCGCGCTGGGCGCTGTATTTCCAGGCATTGCCGAGCAGGTTCTCGAGCAACTGGCGCAGCAGGGTCGGGTCGCCCTGGGCCGCCAGGCCGGGTTCAATCTCGATTTCGGCCAGCCGTGCCGGCGAGCCGCGCCGCAGGTCCTCGACCACCCAGCCGGCCAGTTGCGACAGGTTCACCGGCTGCCGTTCCAGCGGCTGCGTGGACAGCCGGGCCAGCGTGAGCAGCGCGTCGATCATCAGGTTCATGCGCGCCGCCGCACCCAGCACGCGGTCGAGGTGGTCGTTGCCGACACGGTCGAGCAGCCGGCCATAATCTTCCTTGACGATGCGCGCAAAGCCTTCCACCACCCGGATCGGTGCACGCAGGTCGTGGGTGACCGCGAAGCTGAACGAGTCGCCTTCGCTGGTCTCGGGCGGTGCCGGCGGCCCGGCGGGCAAAGTGGCCTGGCGCACCAGCAGGAGGTGCCGGCCGTCGGCGGGCAGTCCGGCCAGTGCGTTCACCCGCCAGCCCTCGACGTCGGTGGCGTCGCCTGCGGCCAGGTCGTGGCAGGCCGAGCGCACCGGCAAGGGCAGGGTGGCCCACGCGGCGTCGCTGTCGCCAGCGGCCACGCGGGGCCACAGCGCCAGCGCGGCGGCGTTGGCGTGCCGCAACTGCCGGGACGGGCCCGTGAGGTGCAGCAGCAGCGCCGGTTCGGCGTGGGCCGCGAGCGCGGGGCCCAGCGCCGCAGCGTCGGCGCGCAGGCTGTCGGACAGGTCGGTGGGTCGGGCGCGGCCGGCAAAGCCGGCGAAGCCGCCCAGGTCGTCGTGGCGCGGCGCGCCGCGAAGCTCCCAGCCGACACTGCCTTCGACGGCCTCGGCCGCGCGCAGGCGCAGTCCCGCAAACGGCTGCCGCGCCAGCAGCGTCGCCGCCAGTTCGGGCGGCGCCGTGCCGGCGCCGAACAGGCCGGTGGGGGCCGGGCGTGGCAGTTCACCCGGGCCGCGCCAGGCCAGCAGGTGGTGCGATGCATCGGTCTCCCAGGTCCAGTCGACCTCCAGCTGTCCCCACAACTGCCGCTCTGCGTGGCAGCGTTGCAGCCCCGCCGCCGTCGTGCTTCGACCCAGGCGCGACCACCAGGCGCCCAGCACGACGCCGGCCGCCGCCACCGCGGTGGCGAGCAGGATGGTGATCCAGCCGCCGTCGGCCGGTGCTTCGGCGCATCCGCCCAAGGCCAGCGCGATCGCGCCTGTGACCACCCGACCGGCCGCGCGGTGAGGGCCATCCGGGCTCGACTCTCGCATGCCCGACATTGTACGAAGCGAGGCCGCGGCGCCGGCTCAAGTTCAGACCGCCGCCGCCGAAAGTCCGTCAGGGTGCGGTGGAGAACCGGGCCCGGTGGCCGCTTGCGCGGTTCCACTCCCACCGCCATCCTGCAGGAGACCTGCGATGTCCGCGCCCCACGAAGTTCCGTCGTTCCACGGCTTGACGGGCGTCGGCGTCTTTCGCATGCTGCACGGTTGGCGCACGCCCGCGCCGCGGCCCGGTTCCTGACCGACGGCGTAACGCCACAGCTTCGTTTAATGACCCTCGACTCTTCCCGTCCTGGCGCGCCTCCCGGCGGCTCCGAGCCGCTGCCCACGCTGGACGCGGCGGCGCTGGCACGCCTGCGCGAGCTCGACCCCGACGGCCGCCATGGCGTGCTCACCCGCGTGCTGGCCGCCTTCGAGACCTCGCTGGCGCGCATGCTGGTGCAACTGCGCGCCGAGTTCCATGCCGGCGACCCCGGCGTGGTGGCCGGGGTGGCGCACACGCTGAAGTCTTCCTCGGCCAGCGTCGGCGCGCTGGCGCTGGCGGCTTCCTGCGCCGCGGTCGAACGCCGCCTGCGCAGTGGCGCGCCCGGCGACCTGAACGCCGATGTGGAGCGGCTGGTGAACGAAGGCGAATCCGCGCTGCGCGCGGTTGGGGCTATGCTGCGCCCTTGAACCGCGCTATGCCGATGACGCCAGCCCACCCCTACGCCGACGCCGGCCTGCATGTCCAGCCCGAGGTGCTGCTCGTCGACGACGACGAGGTCAACCTGCTGCTCACCGAACTGGCGCTGCGTGAACGCGGGTTCAGGATCGTCGGCGCCTCCAGCGGCGAGCAGGCGCTGGCCTTGCTGCGCGACAGGACGCCCGACATCGTGGTGCTCGACGCGCTGATGCCCGGCATGGACGGTTTCGACACCTGCCTTGCCTTGCGCCGGCTGCCGGGCCACGAGAACGTGCCCGTGCTGATGCTCACGGGGCTGGACGACGACGCCTCGATCACGCGCGCCTACCAGGTCGGCGCCACCGACTTCTTCGTCAAGGCCACGCAGTGGGGGCTGCTGGCCGGGCGGCTGCACTACCTGCTGCGCGCTTCGCGCACGCGCATCGAACTGGAGCGCAGCAAATTCAAGCTGGCGCGCGCGCAGGACCTGGCGCGCATGGGCAGTTTCGACTGGTGGCGCGGCGAGCACGGCGATGCCGCGGGCCTGGTGATGTCACCCGAGGCACTGCGTGTCTTCGGCTACGGCCCGCATGACCCGGTGGGCCTGCGCACGCTGCTGCGCATGGTGCCGCCCGAAGACCGCCGCGGCTTGCTGCGCCTGCTGCACGAGGCGCTGCGCCATGCCTCGGTGGTGGCCACCGACGTGCCCATCGTGCTGCTCGACGGCCGCCAGCGCATCATCCACGTCGAGGCCGAGCCCGAGTTCAACGAACACGGCCGCGGCGTCGGCTACGCCGGCATCGTGCAGGACGTGACCGACCGCCGCGTGGCCGAGGACAAGATCCGCCAGCTGGCCAATTTCGACGCCCTCACGGGCCTGCCCAACCGCCGCCAGCTCATCTGGCGCGCCGAACGCGCGCTGGAGCAGGCGCGCCGCATGGGCCACCAGTTCGCGCTGCTGCTGATCGACCTGGACCGCTTCAAGATCATCAACGACACGCTCGGCCATGGCGCCGGCGACGAGGCACTGGTGGAGGTGGGCCGCCGCCTGCGTGCGTGCGTGCGCCACAGCGAGCAGGTGATGGAAGGCGCGCTGGAAGCGGCCGGCGTGCGCTCGCACCGTTCGCTGGAAGCCGTGGGCCGGCTGGGCGGCGACGAATTCGTGGCCCTGCTGCCCGAGGTGGACGCCGAGGAAGATGCCGAACACGTGGCCCGGCGTGTGCTGGAGACGCTGCGCGAGCCCATCTTCGTGGGTGGCCAGGAATGTTTCGTCACCGCCAGCGTGGGCGTGGCTCTGTACCCGCGCGACGGCACCTCGGTGGTGGACCTGCTGCGCAATTCCGACGTGGCCATGTATTCGGTGAAGGTGCAGGGCAAGAATGCTTCGGCCGTCTACAGCCCGCAACTCGCCGGCCGCGGCCGCGAGAAGCTGGAACTGGAGACGGCGCTGCACAAGGCCATCGAGCGCGACGAACTGGTGCTGCACTACCAGCCCAAGATCGACGTGCGCGCCGCACGCATGGTGGGCGCCGAGGCGCTGATGCGCTGGCAGCGCGGCAGCCGGCTCGTGCCACCGGCCGACTTCATACCGCTGGCCGAGGACACCGGGCTCATCGTGCCGCTGTCGGAGTGGGCGCTGCGCGAGGCCGCGAAGCAGGCCCGCGCCTGGCAGCAGGCCTTCGGCTTCGCCGAATCCATTGCCGTCAACCTGCCGAGCCGGCTGTTCGAACGCAGCGATCTGGTGGAGCATATCCACCAATGCGTCACGGCCGTGACCGTGCCGCACCGCATGATCCAGCTCGAGATTACCGAAGACAACCTGATGAAGGATCTGCAAAACGTGATCCCGTCGCTGCACCGGCTCAACGAGATCGGCGTGGAGATCTCCATCGACGACTTCGGCACCGGCTACTCTTCTCTGGCCTACCTGACCACGCTGCCGATTTCGGAGCTGAAGGTCGACCGCAGCTTCGTGCGCGACCTGGGCGTCACGCCGCAGAGTTCGGCGGTGGTCACGGCGATCATCGCGCTGGCGCGCTCGCTGGGCCTGCGCGTGGTGGCCGAAGGCGTGGAGACGCTGCGCCAGATGGAGGTCCTGCACCGCCTGGGCTGCGGCCTGATGCAGGGTTTCCTGTTCAGCCGCCCCGTGCCGGCCGACGACCTGCGGCGCTGGCTGGAAAGCACCGTGCTGCCGCGCAAAGCACCCTGGATCGGCAGCGCCGTCGACAGCGACGCGGGCGAGGCCGCCACACGCGCCGCCGGCGGCCGGCAGTATCGGTGATGGACACGACCCGCACCGCGACTTCGCCCGCCACGCTGGCGCGTGGCGCGCTGCGCCGGCTGGCGCAGTCGCAGCTGGAGCCGACGCCGGAAAATTACGCCCGCGCCTACGCCGAGGAGGCTGGCCTGGGCGCCCCGCCCGCCGATGCGCGTGCCCAGGCCGTGGCCTGGGTGGCGCTGGTCGAGCAACTTTTCGTCAGCCTGGGGCATGGCGGACGCCTGTGGACATCGGCGCGACGCAAGGAAAGCCTGCGCCGCGTGCTGGACAGCAGCCGCAACGATGCGCCGCGCCTGCTGCACCGCCTGAAGATGTTGATGGCCGCCTGGGAAAAGGACGAACCGTCCGACCCCGTGCACACCGGCATCGATGACCCGGTGGCCGAGCCGGTGCCAGCGGTTCCGCCGGTGCCGCCGGTGCAGGCGGGCGCGGCCGGCGCCTCGGCCTGGCTGCCGCTGTTAGCGCTGCTCGAGGGCATCGCACGCACGGCCTTGCCTGCCGACGAACCCCGCTCCGCCGAGTTGGCGGTGCAACTGGCGGCCCTGTCCGAGGCCGTGGCGGTCGAAGGCCCGAGCGCGACGCGCGTGGCCGAACTGGAGACGCTGGCGCAGCGGGCGCAACGGCTGTTCGCGCACCGCCAGGAACTGGTCGGTCAGCTCGGTGCGCTGTGCCACGAACTGACGCAGGGGCTGACCGAGCTGGCCGAGGACGACGGCTGGGCACGCGGCCAGTGCGAAGCGGTGCAGGCGCGCCTGGCCGAAGGCCTGAGCGCACGCGGCGTGCGCGCCGCCAGCGTGCTGCTGGCCGAGACGCGTGAACGTCAGCGGCGCGTGCGGCTGGAACGGCAGGCCGCCCGTGACGGGCTGAAGCAGTTGATCCACACCATGGTGAAGGAGGTGGGTGAGCTCGGCGAACAGACCGGCCGGCTGCAGGTCGTGACCGAGGAACACGCCAGCGCCGTCGAGTCGGCCGACACGCTGGAGGGACTGGCCGACGTCGTCAAGGCCATGCTCGTGGACAGCCGTGCCTTGCACTCGGCAGTGAGCCACTCGCAGGAGCGCTTGCAGGCCGACAGCGCGCGGGCTGTCGGCCTGGAGGAACGGGTGCGCGAACTCGAAGCCGAATCGCGCCGATTGTCGGAAGAGGTGTCCACCGACGTCCTCACGCAAGTGGCCAACCGGCGCGGCCTGATGCAGGCCTTCGAGGTCGAAGTGGCGCGCCACCTGCGCGAGGGCGGGGCGCTGGCGGTGGGCCTGCTCGACATCGACAATTTCAAGAAGCTCAACGACAGCCTGGGCCACACCGCGGGTGACCATGCGCTCAAGTCGCTGGCGGCTTCGGTGCGCGAGCGACTGCGCCCGGGCGACCACCTGGCGCGGTTCGGCGGCGAGGAATTCGTGGTGCTGCTGCCGCGCACCGAGCCGGCCGAGGCGCAGCAGGCGCTGACGCGGTTGCAGCGCGGCCTGACCGAGGCGCTGTTCCTGTACGAGGGCCGTGAGGTCTTCGTCACCTTCTCTGCCGGCGTCACCGGCTGGCGGCCGGGCGAGGCGCTGGAGGCGGCACTGGAGCGCGCCGACGAGGCCTTGTACGAGGCCAAGCGCACGGGCAAGAATCGCACCTGCGCGGCTTAGGCGCCCGGGCGGTTTGTCGTCTTTGGTCACAACCCGGCCTCAAGCGCCGGTTCCGTTGTGCCGATGACGTGACCATGGGCCGGCGGTGCCGGCCACCTTTTCCCGGACACCGTCCCATGCGCCCACTGTTCAAAGTCATCGGCCTTCTGGGGCAGGCGGCACAGGCCTTCTTCCGGCACGACCTGGCATGGCGTCGGGGCGAGGACGGCGTGCATATCGTGTTGGCGGAGCGGACGTCCGCGGGCAACCCGAAACGCACGCCGAGTCGCGCCGAACTGGCGCTGAAGAAGGACACCGCCGAACTGGCGCTGATGCTGGAACAGCTGCGCGCCCTGCTGGCCGAGTTGCCAGGGGCCCGGCAGACCTTGCGTCACCTCGTCTTCGTGGAGCAGGCGCTGGCAAGGAAGGGGCTGCGCGCATTGCACAAGCTTCCCCTGGAGGTGCTGCAACGTGCGCTGGAGCAACTGGAGGGCCTGGTCACCAACTGGTCGCCGACGGGCCTGGCCAGCCTGCGCTCGAAGATGGCGGTGGCCATCATCGATCGCGAACACGTGGACCCCGACGCCGAGGCTGACGCCTACCGCACGGTGGCAGTGCTGGACGCGGAGCCGTTGGAGGAACCGCTACCCGAGATGGAGTCGTGCACCGACGATGACGCGCTGGCCGCGGCCTATGCCGCGTTGGGCAGCCTGGCGCCGGCGGCGGCCGGCGTGGAGATGCACGGCGAACTGGGGTCGCCCTCGGCCCGCGCCGTGCTGCCCAAGCTGGCGCGCGGGGGCGATGGAGCGGCGGAGATCAGGTTGCGCGAGTTGCAGGACTGATCCGGCCCGCCGCGGCTGACGTCACAATCCGGCCCCAATGCCCGGGCTCCTCACCGGAGCCCCTGGAGACATCGTGGCCCTGAGCGACATCGAAATCGCGCGCCAGACCCCTTTGCGCCGCATCACCGAGCTGGCGCGTGAGCGCCTGGGCATCGCCGAGGAACACCTGGTGCCCTACGGCCACCACAAGGCCAAGCTGTCGCTGGACCACATCGCCACGCTGCAGGGCCGGCCCGACGGCAGGTTGGTGCTGGTCACCGCGATCAGCCCCACGCCGGCCGGCGAGGGCAAGACCACCACCACCGTGGGCCTGGGCGACGCGCTCGGGCGCATCGGCAAGAAGGCCATGATCGCGCTGCGCGAGCCCTCGCTCGGCCCGGTCTTCGGCATGAAGGGCGGTGCCACGGGCGGCGGCCTGGCGCAGGTGGTGCCCATGGACGACATCAACCTGCACTTCACCGGCGACTTCAACGCCGTGGCGCTGGCCAACAACCTGCTCGCCGCGGCCATCGACAACCACATCCACCACGGCAATGCCCTGGGCATCGACGTGCGCCGCATCAGCTGGCGCCGCGTCGTGGACATGAACGACCGCGCGCTGCGCGACATCACCGTGGGCCTGGGCGGGCCGGCCAACGGCTACCCGCGGCAGGACGGCTTCGACATCGTGGTGGCGTCGGAGGTGATGGCCATCCTGTGCCTGGCGACATCGCTGCAGGACCTGAAGGCCCGGCTGGGCCGCATCGTGGTGGCCGAGACGCGCGACCGCCGCCCGGTGCGCGCCTGCGACCTGCGCGTGCACGGCGCCATGACGGTGCTGCTGAGGGACGCGCTGGCGCCCAACCTGGTGCAGACACTGGAACAGACGCCGGCGCTGCTGCACGGCGGGCCGTTCGCGAATATCGCGCACGGCTGCAATTCGCTGATCGCCACCCGGACCGCGCTGAAGCTGGCCGACTACGTGGTCACCGAGGCCGGCTTCGGTGCCGATCTGGGGGCCGAGAAGTTCATCGACATCAAGTGCCGCATCTCCGGCCTGCGTCCGGCCTGTGCGGTGCTGGTGGCCACCGTGCGCGCGCTCAAGTTTCACGGCGGCGTGGCGCTCGCCGACCTGCAGGCCGAAGACCTGCCGGCGCTGCGGCGCGGGCTGGCCAACCTGGAGCGCCACCTGCACAACCTGCGCGACGTCTTCGGCCTGCCCTGCGTGGTGGCGGTGAACCACTTTGCCGGCGATGCCGAAGCCGAGCATGCGCTGCTGCGCGACGAGCTGGCGCGGCTGGGCGCGGCCGTGATCACGGCGCGCCACTGGGCCGAGGGCGGGCGCGGCGCCGTGGAGCTGGCGCATGAAGTGGTGCGGCTGTGCGAGCTGCCCGACACGCTGCGCTTCGCCTACGAAGACGCCACGCCGCTGTGGGACAAGCTGCTGACCGTGGCCACGCGCATCTACGGCGCCGACGGCGTGAGTGCGCCGGCCACGGTGCGCGCGCAGGTCGCGCGCCTGCAGGATTCCGGTTACGGCCATTTGCCGGTCTGCGTGGCCAAGACGCAGTACAGCTTTGCCACCGACGCCACGCTGCGCGGTGCCCCGCTGGGCCACACCGTGAACGTGCGCGAGGTGCGGCTGGCCGCGGGTGCCGAATTCGTGGTCATGGTCTGCGGCGACGTGATGACGATGCCGGGGCTGCCCAAAGTGCCGTCGGCCGAACATATCGACATCGACGATGCCGGCCGCATCGTCGGCCTGAGCTGACGACCCGGCGGCACGGCAGAGCCGAACCCAGGAACCACGCGCTTGGCCAACAACACCGCCCGCCTGTGCCGCATCGAGACGCTGATCCGCGCCCGCGGCCACGTCAGCTTCGCCACGCTGCGGACGGAACTGGAGGTCTCGCCCGCGACGCTGAAGCGCGACCTGGAATTCCTGCGCAGCCGCCTGGGCGCGCCGATCGAGTACGACCGCGACCTCAACGGTTACCGCTTCGGCGCCGCCTACGCCGGCAGCCGGCACGAACTGCCGGGGCTGTGGTTCGACGAGGCGGAGCTTTACTCGCTGCTCACCGCGCAGCAGCTGCTGAGCAGCCTGGACGCCCACGGCCTGCTCAGCCGCCACCTGCAGCCACTGCTGGATCGCATCCACCAGCTGCTGGGCCGCGGCGAGGCGACAGCCGCGGAAACGCTGATGCAGCGCGTGAAAATCGTCACCGCGCTGCGGCGGCCGGTGCCGAGCCAGTTCTTCGAGCGCGTGAGCGCCGCGCTGCTGTCGCGCCGCCAGCTGCACCTGTGCTACCTGACGCGCGGCCGCAGCGAGAAGGGCGAGCGCAATGTCTCGCCGCAGCGGCTGGTGCACTACCGCAATACCTGGTACCTGGACGCGTGGTGCCATCGCGCGCAGGCATTGCGCCGATTTGCGCTGGACGCGATGGAAACGGCCACCTTGCTGGACGAGGCCGCCACCGAGATGCCGCTGGCCGAGGTGCAGGCGAAGATGGACGCCGGCTACGGCATCTACGCCGGGGGCCGACGGCGCTGGGCCGTGCTGGCATTCGACGCCCGGGCCGCGCCGTGGGCCAGCCGCGAGGAATGGCACCCCGAGCAGAAAGGGCGCTGGCTGGCCGACGGGCGCTACGAGCTGCGGCTGCCCTACGTGGACGACACCGAACTGGTGATGGACATCCTGCGCCAGGGCGAGCAGGTGAGGGTGCTGGCGCCTGCGGCGCTGGTGGCGGCGGTGAGGGGGCGGCTGGGGGCGGCGATGGCGCTGTATGGCGATGCGGGCGGATCGAGCGCTGGTTCATGATGCCCATGAGAGGAAATCGTCAAAGTGCCCAGGAACTCATCTGCATTTGCTAGGCAACAGCGAGAACGCCGTGAAGACGCAGGTGTGGTGCGCCGTGGCCACTTACGTGCTCATCGCCATCGTCAGGAAAGAACTTCAACTCGAGGCCTCGACGCATCCATGTCTGCAGATCCTGTCGGTGTCCGTGTTCGAGAAAACCCAGCTTTCATGAGCCTTCCGGGCCGATGAGTCCCAACTAATCGGTCGACACCTAAGCAGTTGATTTTGTTCAACTTTTAACCGACAGTAGTGCGACCGTATACCGAGTGAATGCCGTCGGGTGTCGCAAAGTAATTGACACGTTCCAGACCCTGCGCCTGATCGGTGGCGGGGTTGCCGAGCTTCTCGCCGGTGGCGCAGCCGTCCCAGAAGTTGCCGCCAACGAACATGCCGCCAGCTTGGTGCATCTGCGCGAAGACGGGCGGCAGCGTCGAGTAGGCGGAACTGACCGACTTACGTTTGCCGAGGCGGCCACCCCCTGGTCAAGGGGTAGCGCGGGTAAACCTGGGGTCAAAGAAAGCGCTTTCATATAATGAGATCTACGAGGGCTACGACATGAATTGCTCCTCGCTGCGAGTTTGCCACTTCCTCGGGTTTCGTGGATGGGAGCGCAACCGGTTCCGTGGGCGCGGGCGGCAGGCTACTTCCTTGCGCCAGCGCCGGCGACAAGTCGCCACCTAGGCGCCGCTGCGCACCGCGGCCATGGTCGGCATGGCGGCGCCACCAATCGATTCCCTCAAAGCAGTCACCCGAGTCTCATTGATGCCAACGTCGGTCTTATCTATGCCGACTGCGTCGTTGAGCGTGTCTTCTTTTGGTCTACACCCGGCACCTGCACGCGCGCTGGTCGGCCGACTTCGAGGCCAGCGGAGTGCAAAAGCATCACAAGGGGTCTCCGCCCCGGGTCGCCGGCCTGGCCTTAGGCCTTGGCCTGCTGGTTGGCCTTGTGCTGTTGTGGAACGCCGGTTCGCCGGCCGCTTCGGCCACGGCGGTGCTGTTGTTCAAGCTGTGCGTGTGCGGCCTGCCCTGGCGCTGCTGGCCTCTAAGACACCCCAACGCGTGGCGCCCCGCTGCATGGCGGGCGCGGCCTAGTGCGCTGGCCGCATTGCTGTTGGTGCGGTGGTGCCAGCGTGTACGGGGCGCTCGCCCCCTCTGGGCACCCCTGGTTTCGTGTGTGTAGTGGCTCACCCACGCCATATATTTCGCTCGCCTGCCGTCTACGTTGCGCTCTGACGTAGGCGCGCCCCCCCCGGCGCGGCCGCCCCTGGTTTTTTTGTTCACCCCCGTCCTCTCACTCGGGCTCGCCCGGGTGCGCCCGGCTCTCCCCTTCTTCGTGTCCCGCCCCCCCCCGCCCCGGTGCCTGTCGGCCTGCGTCTGGTGGCCCTGCGCCCGCGTCGCCCGGCGTCGACTGCCGTCCCGGGGTCGTTCGCGGCCACCGGCGACCCGACCTTGTCAGGCGGCGGCAAAAGCGCGCTCCGCGCGTACAAGTTCGGCCAGCCCGGCTACACGGTTCCCCTCCCCGCCGGCCATCCCAGCCGCCCGGCCCGCCGCCCGCCCGTCCCGTACCCCCGCCCCCCCCCCCCCCCCCGGCACCCCGCCCCCCCATTACCAAGGCGCCTGCCTGATGGCACCCCGCAGCCACAGCCCCCGCGCCCCCACGCCCCCAGCACCACTGCCATCCAACCCCACACCACAAAACGCACGCGGCGTACCACCCGGGCCATGGCGCCGGCTACGCCCCTAAGTCGCCGCCCAAAGGGCCGGCGCCAAATGAGCAACAACCCTGGGCCAAAGGCCGGCGGCGCCGTGCCCAGTGTCTGGTTCCCGGGCCAAAGTGGAATGTCCTTGCAAATCCCACCACACGTGAGCGTGTCCGCTACCGCATACGGCGTGGTCGAAGGAAGGAACGGCAAGCCCGAGAACGGTTGCCGTCAAGGCCGGCGGCGGCGTCCCAGGGTCTGGTTGCCGGCGACGAGGTGATGGTCTCGCAGAGTGGCGCCGGGTCCACGGTATCTCCGCGTACTCGGGCGGCATAGGCGTTGCCGGCCTGGTTGGCGTCGATGATGCAAGTGCCCGCGGTTACCAGCGTGAGCGTGGTGCCGCTACGGTGAATGGCCGGCGTCGACGAGCTGAACGATACCGGCAAGCCCGAGCTGGCGGTGGCCTGCAGTGCCGGCGGCAGCGTGCCCAGCGTCTGGTTGCCCGGGCCGGCGAAGTATTTTGCCTCGGCCGACGGTACGTCTCATCACCGTGTCAGCGGCAGCGTAGTGGCGTTGCCGCCCTGTGGCGGCAGGTATTCGCCCGCAGCGACCAGCGTCAGTGTCGTGCCGCTGACGGTGCACACGCCGGACGTCATGGTGGCAAAACTCACCGGCAGGTTTGAGGTGGCCGTGGCAGCCAGCGGCTGCGGCGCGGTGCCCAGCGTCTGGTTGCCCGGCGAGGGAAAGTCGATGCTCTGCGCCAGCAGCGCGGCCTCGACCTCGAAGGAATGAACCACCGGAACGGCGGCGCTGTAGTTGGCGTTGCCGCCCTGCAAGGCCTGCAACGTGCAGGTGCCCGCAGAGAGCAAGGTCAATGTGGTGCCCGACGCCGTGCACACGTCGGGTGTGGTGGACGCGAAAGACACTTCCAGGCCTGACGACGCGATGGCGTTCAACGGGGCGGGTTCGGTGCCCAGCACCTGGTTGCCAGGCGAAACGAAGGTGATGCTTTGCGCCGCGGGGTCCACTGCCAGGGTATTCGAAACAGGCGCGGCGGCGGCAAAGGTGGCGTCGCCCGCCTGTTCGGCGGTGACGGTGCAGGTGCCCGCACCGGTCAAGGTGAGCGTGCTGCCGTTCACGGTGCACACCAGCGGCGTGACCGAATCGAACGACACCGGCAGGCCGGAACTGGCCGTGGCCTGCAGCGGCAACGGCGGGTCGCCGAAGGTCGCGTCGGCGGGCGGCGTGAAGCTGATGGTCTGTGGAACG
The DNA here is from genome assembly GCA_034522875.1 of Rubrivivax sp. Lineage (GTDB taxonomy): Bacteria > Pseudomonadota > Gammaproteobacteria > Burkholderiales > Burkholderiaceae_C > Rubrivivax. Next base: position 36,835 of record JAXHKY010000009.1, read on the forward strand.
ACCTGCGACGGCGGCGGGTCGGCGTCGCCGCCGCCGCAAGAGGCCAACACGACGAAGGCCAGGGCGCCCATGGCCCAGCGAAGAAGGGGGCTGGAGAATCGATTCATGGCTTCGCTACACGGGGGATCACCGCGGGGTGATCAGGGCGACTATGGGCAGGTGCATACGAAAAAACCCCGGCGGGCAGGGCCCACCAGGGTCTTGGGGCGGGCCAAAGCGATGCCGAACACCGCCCCAGGCCCAACGAGGTTTCAGCCTCAGGCCGCGCGGCGGCGGCGGGCCATGAAGCCGACCACGCCCAGGCCGGCCAGCAGCATGGCGTAGGTGCCGGGTTCGGGAATCGCCGGTACACGGTCTACGGTCAGCGAGGCGTTGTCCCAGAACACGGTCGCCGTGCTTCCTAAGTCAGCGCCAGTGCCACCCTTCAGCTGCAAGGTGATGCCACCTGAAACGTCGGGTCCAAGCTCGCTCGTGAAGGTGAAGCGAGTCCAATCGGCCAGATTTCCCTTGCCCTGGGCAAAAAGTGGCGCGTTGCCCAATATGACACTCTTGGATGTCCCACCGCCAGATAACTCGGAGAAAAGCTCGGCAAAGGCGACGGCGCCGTTGACGAAGGTACCTTTGACGTCAAAACTGACCGTGACAGTTTCACCGGCCAGTACGAAGCCGGCGCCGACGTTGGCTTGCTTGAATAGCACGTCGCCAGGCGCAGTGACGACCGACATCTCACCAGAAAAACTGCCCCCACCGCTTAGGGTGCTGCCCGCAGGATCAATGGCGACGGTATTAGGCGCCGAAGCAAAGTTGGTCCAGCCTACAAAGGTGCCAGTTTCAAAGCCACCATTGGTGGTCAGTTCAACTGCAGCGGCCTGGGCGCCTGCTGAGCAAACAGCCAGGGCAGCGGCTGCGGCGATGGAAAGATACTTGTAAGACATTGCTTGATCTCCTGATAAGCCGCCACCGATCCTCTGGCCGCTGCAGAACACCTGCAAAGCTGGAGCGATGACCTGAAAAGAGGGTGGCCCGTCGCCACCTTTGACACCGAATCCGGCGGAGGCCTGGAGCTGCCGAAATTTCGATAAAGTGAGTATGAAAGCGCTTTCTAATGCGATATCAGAGGGATAACCCGCATTCACTCGAATTTGAAACCGATCCCCCCCTACATGAGGGGACCCACGCCATCGCCGCACGGAAGTCGTTGGCATCACTGGCCTCAATCGCGCTCAAAGCAGACCACAGCCTCCACGCCCTGCACGCCCTTCGGCGCAAAGCTGCGGTCCGGGCAGTCCTGCCAGCCCTGTTCGGTAAGCACGCGGAGTCGGGTCGCCGCCCCGCGGCGGTAGCGGCAGGGGATGCGCGCCCAGGTAAAGGCCAGCTCGCCGACTTCGGCGATCTCGGTCGCGTCGAGCAGCACGGGGTCGAAGCGCACGCGGCCGGCCTGCACGCGCAGGCCCAGTTCTCCCCAGCGGGTGAGGATCTCTTCCTTCACCTGGCCGGTCATGCCCGGCTGCTGGGCGCCGCCCTGGCCCGGCGTGTGGCTGTACGGGTCGGCCGGAAACGCGCCATAGGCCGCGACGTCCTTGCGGTAGCCCAGGCCGTCGCGCACGCGGCGGTAGAAGTCTTTCAGTGCTGGCAATTCGGGCGCCCCCGCGTCGGCCGCCTCGAACACGCGTTCCTGCACCGCCAGCAGCAGCTTGGCCACCATGTGCCAGTAAATGCAGCCCAGGCCTTCGTAGCCGAACATGGTGCCTGAACGCCCGGTGAAGGCGTGGTGGTTCAGCACGCGGCCGTAGGCCTCGGCCAGCGGCTGCAGTGCCGCGCCGAGGTCGGCGCCCGCAACCTCCAGGTCACCGCGGTTGGCCAGCCCGGGGGCGAAGCGCACGGTGCCGTCGCTCTGCCGCTGCAGCAGGTCGCTGCGGCCGGCGGCCAGCAGCGCCTGCGTGACGGGCAGCGCCAGGGCTTCGGCGTCGAGCCGGTTGCGTTCCAGGAAGCCGGGCAGATGGCGGTCGGGGTAGAGCAGGAAGCTGTTGCGGTCGGCCGTATACAGCGGGCTGGCGAACAGCGCTTCCAGCAGCGACACCGACTCGGCCAGCGAGAGAAAGCCGCAGGACAGCAGCGCCACCTGGCCTTCGAGCATGGGGTACAGGTGCGCCACCTCGGCCGCGCCGCCGCCGAAGTCGACCAGGTTGTAGCTGTGGAACAGGCCGTCGCTGCGCCGGTTGGCGTGCAGGCTGGCGTCGACCAGCGGCAGCAGGTCGCGTGCCAGCGCCGTCAGCAGGCCGGTCGGCGCCGTGGCGCTTTCGCGCCCGGCGCTGCCGCGGTAGGCCTCAGCGCGCCAGGGGTCGAGCAAGGCGCCGGCGGCGTCGACGAAGCTGCGCCGGGCCGCGGCGTCGTGCACCGCGTGCGGCGGCGTGCTGCGCACCAGGTCGCCGAAGCGATGCAGCGCGCGCAGCGTGGCGGCGGAAACGGCAAACGGCTGCTGCGCCGCGGGCAGGTCGGCCAGGAAGACGAGGAAGCGGCGCAGGTAGGCCAGCGTCACCACCGAAAGCCCGTTGCCGGCCAGCGCATTGTTGGCGTCGTTCCATTCCGGGCGCTGCGTGTGCAGCCACAGGCCACCGCCGGGCACCAGGCTGCCGGCCTTGACCAGCAGGATGATGGCCAGCTTTTCACCCATCGTGGCCAGCACGGGCAGGCCGTCTTCGCCGCACACGCGCAGGCCGTCGCTGCCCAGCCGCGCGGCGCGGGCGTGGGCGCGCTCGTGCGCCGCGGTGTCGAAGCTGATGGTGTCCTTCGGGTGCTGCACCTGCTGCAGGTGCGGCTTCAGCCGGTAGGGCACGTCGGCGAAGCTGAACAGCGCGCGGTCCCACACGCCGGCCAGCGTGGCCGGGTCGTGCGCCTGCGCCGCCTCCAGCAGGCGCAGCAGGTAGATGATCTGGTGGTCGCCCCAGTAGCCGATGTGGCTCCAGGGGTTGTGCGGCTCCGGCACCTCCCAGTCGATGCCGGCGCGGCTGATGCGGTAGGGGTTGTAGCCGTCGGGCGTCATGGCGCCCAGGAAGGTGGCGATCATCGAATCCAGATACGCCGGCTCGCTGGTGGCCAGCGCCTCCCAGTTCTGGAAGATGTCGCGCCAGTTGCCTTGGTAGTCCACCACGCGCCGGCCCGAGGCGTCGCGCACACGGATGGCAAATTTGTTCCAGGGCCGGCTCGGGTCGCCATGGCGGCGGCTGAAGGTCAGCGGCAGATATTCCAGCACCAGCCGTTCGGCCTGCGCGTCCAGTGCGCGGGCCGCGGCCAGCGCCATTTCGCGGGGCAACTTTTCCGGCCAGCCGGCCGCGGCCAACGCGAGCCGGTCGCCCACGGCGCGGTGGCGCTGGCGCGCGAAGGCCAGCAGGTCGTCTCGCTCGAAGGTGGTGCCGTCCAGGAAGACGCCGCCGCGCATGATGTTGAACAGCACATTGGCACGGTGGTGCGCGGCGGCCATGGCGTCGTTCGAAGTCTGCAGGCCATCGGCGCGCGCCAGCAGCTCGTCGACGCCGGCGGTATTGCGCGACACGGCCTGGCGGATCTGCGCCGGCGTGCCGTCGCCGGCAGCGAGGCGCTGCGCCAGTTCGAAGGCCTCGACCTGCGAGCGCGGGCTGTCGACCACCAGGTGCCATTCCATGGCGCTGGTCTGGGGCGAGAGGGTGGCGTCGAAATTCACCAGCCAGGCACCGGGCTGGCCGCGCGTGAGCGTCTCGGCCAGCACCTGTCCGGTGCGGCAGAAGGCGCCGACCTGCTGCGCCGAAAGCAGCGAACGTGTACCCGCCGGCAGCCCGGCATGCCAGGCGGTGAGCGCCTGGAAAGACTCCTTGGGTTCGGCGCGGTCCCAGATCTGCGCATACAGCGTGAACAGGCCCATGCGGCCGCCGGCGGCGGCTTCGTTCCACTTGTAGGCGTCGGCCAGGCTGCTCATGGTGCTGGCGTGCTCGAAGCTCACGCCGGGCGGCACCAGGTTGAGCAGGCCGTCGAGCACGCGCACCGACACCGGGCCCTGCAGCGCTTCCAGCCGCGCCGTGCGGATGAGGCCCAGGCTGGCCTCGCCCGACCATTCGTGCTGGAAGGCGAGCCGGCCCGAGGGATGCACTTCGCGAAAACGCAGCCGCGTGCCCGAGAGGTTCTTCCACACCGAACGGCGGCCGGCCGTGCCGTCCAACTGTGGCGCGAAGGGTTCCCACAAGACGGGGCCGCCGGGTTCATCCACCAGGATCCAGCTGCGCGGCCCGGTGTGTTCCCAGCGCCGGTGCAGCTTGTCCACCGTTTCGTAGGGGAAGAAGGCCCCGTCCTGGTTGCAGCGGCCGGCCGTCAGCGACCCGGCGGTGGAGACGAAGGCCCACAGGTCGCTGTCGCCGGCCAGGGCCACGAAGAAGGGCTGCGGTGACGTCGATGCCGTCGATGCGGTACCAGGTGTCGCCGCCGTCTTCGACGAAGCCGCCCATCAAGCCGGACAGAGAGGCCTTCGCTTCGGGCGTTGACAAGGATGCAGCAGATCGCTTCATGAGTGGCGCCAGAAATGGGACGTGGTGCAGTGCTTCAAACTGCGATGGGACACGAAGCCTCGGTCCAGGATCGTGCGTAGAAGCTGGCTCGCAGGCCGACGGTGAACAGCGAGTAGCGGCTGATCGCGTCGGCCACCCAGGTCAGACAGTCGCTTGACGGCGGAGCGGTGCCGCCGTCGACGAGCGCCATGTCATCGAAGCAGTAGGACTGACCCAGCGCTGTGTCGATCGTGCCAGGGTTGGGCAGCAGCGTGATCCTGGTGTCGCTCTTGGTCAGGTCAAGGCCTGTGGCAACCCAGGTCAGCGTCTGCCAGCCGGCGACCGCATCCGATGGCTGGCATTCAAGTGGCTGGCAGCGTGACCCTGCCCGAAGGCAGGATCGTCGGCACACGACGGACTCACTTGTTGGTGAAACCTACCGGACCCAGGTTCACACCGGTCGTGTAGTTGCCGCCGTCGATATTGACGTAGTTGAAGCTCGTTCCCGGGACGGTCACGACCACGCGCGCCAGATTGGCGAGCACGTTCGCTGCTCCCGTATCGGTGCCGCACAGGCCTTTGACCGTGAACCCGGACAAGGGCATCGTGTAGAAGCCGCCTGCGCCGTTCTTCAGGTTCGCGGTGAGGTTCTGCGTGATTTCCGAGCCGCCCGAGCCCGTTGTGCAGCCGGCCACCTTGGGACCCGTCAGCGTGATTTCGAGGACCGGGTCGAAGTTGGTCTTCTCGAACATTGGCGCCGGGCCCCACACCTTGATCTTGATCTTGCTGAAGCTGGTGACATTGACGGTGCCATTGTTTGGCGCGTTCAGGTACAGGCCCATGTAAGCGTCATTGGAGACGGGTCCTTTCAAGACGAAGTACCGGAAGAAGTTGGGCACCCCGTCTGGCGCCAGAGAGGTGCCGGAAACCCAGCCGCCCTCATCGACCTTCTGGCTGGAGTTGCTCAAGTTCACGTCGTCCTGGAAGTAGCCAATGTCGCCACCGGAAATCCCGGTGATGCTGCCGAAGTTTGCCGTTCTTGCGTTCGGCCATCCCGCCAAGTTGAATGGCGGCTCTGCCTCGGCGCTGCCCACGTAGTTCACCGCAAACAGCCCTTCGCCCGCAACAAACATGGTGTTGCCGCCATCGCCGGTTTTGACATCGCCGGTCGCCACGGTCAGTATCTGCGGGCCGCCTGAGCCCATGTCTCCGCCCGGAGGCGTGATGCCGCCGTCACCGCCGCCGCCACCGCCGCCACCGCCGCCACCGCCGCCACCGCCGCCACTTTCGACGACCGTGATGTCGTCGATGAAATAGGCCTGACCGTCGGTGACCCGCGTCGCGTCGGGTGTGATGGCGATGATCTTGTAGGGCAGGCTGAGGTCGATGGCGCCGAAGTCCCAGCTCACGGTGCCCCAGGTATTGGCCGCGCCCGTAGGTGTTCCCAGAACCTCGACGTTGGATCCGCCCGGCACCTCGACCTTGAAGCTGATGATGGCGCCAGCGCGGGTCGAATTCACCCTGGCCGTGATCGTCTTGGCCGTGGCCGTGAACGGGATCGGTGCAGTGGTGAAGTAGACGCCACCCCAGGTGTCGGGGCTCACTGGCTTCAGAATCTTCAGCGCATTGCCGCTGCCGCCTGCCGGCCCGGCTTCCACCGTCGGCAGCGCGCCGCCGTAGGCGCCCATCTCGGAGAAAGCCGGCGGGTCTTCGTCGAACGTGATGAAGACGCTGCCGGTCGGCGGCGGGGGCACGACGGCCTCGGCAGGGGCCAGGGTGATGTCGTCGATGAAATAGGCCTGACCGTCGGTCACGCGTTCCGCGTCGGGCGTGATGGCCATGACCGTGTACGACTGTGCCAGGTCGGCGGCGCTGAAGTCCCAGGTGACCGTGCCCCAGGTATTGGCCGCACCGGTGGCGGTGCCTGGCACTTCGACCGAGGCGCCACCCGGTACTTCCACCTTCATGCGGATGACGGCGCCGGCACGGGTGGCATTCACGCGCGCCGTGATCTTCTTGCGATCGGCGGTGAAGGGCACGCGCGCGATGGTGAAGAAGGTGCCACCCCAGGTGTCGGGGCTCACCGGCTTGAAGATCTTCAGCGCATTGCCGTTGCCGCCGGCAGGGCCGGGTTCGACCGTGGGCAGCGCACCGCCATAGGCGCCCATGTTGGCGAAGGCCGGGGGATCCTCGTCGAACGACAGCAGCTTGGTGCCTTCGACGGGGGGAGGCGGCGTCACCGACTCGGCCGCAGCCAGGGTGATCTCGTCGATGAAATAGGCCTGGCCGTCGGTGACGCGGTTCACGTCGGGCGTGAGGGCCATGACCGTGTACGACAAGGCCGGATTGGCGGCGCTGAAGTCCCAGGTCACGGTGCTCCAGGTATTCGCCGCACCGGTGGCGGTGCCCGGCACCTCGACGCTCGCGCCGCCCGGCACTTCCACCTTGAGCATGATCACGGCGCCGGCACGGGTGGCATTCACGCGCGCCGTGAGCTTCTTGCGATCGGCCGTGAAAGGAATGCGTGCGGTGGTGAAGTAGACGCCGCCCCAGGTGTCGGGACTGACCGGCTTGAGGATCTTCAACGCCTTGCCGCTGCCGCCCGCCGGGCCGGCCTCGACCGTGGGCAGGGCGCCGCCGAAGGCGCCCATGTCGGTGAACGCGGGGGGGTCTTCATCGAAGGACAGCAGCAGCGTGCCGTCAGTGCTCGGCGGAGGCGTCGTTGCTGCTGGCGCCAACGTGATCTCGTCGATGAAGTAGGCCTGGCCGTCGGTGACGCGGTTCACGTCGGGCGTGATGGCCATGACGGTGTAGGACAAGGCCGGATTGGCCGCGCTGAAGTCCCAGGTCACGGTGCTCCAGGTATTGGCCGCACCCGTGGCGGTACCGGCGACTTCCACGCTAGCACCTCCCGGCACCTCCACCTTGAGCATGATCACTGCCCCGGCCACGGTGGCGTTGACGCGTGCCGTGAGCTTCTTGCGATCGGCCGTGAAAGGAATGCGTGCGGTGGTGAAGTAGACGCCGCCCCAGGTGTCGGGACTGACCGGCTTGAGGATCTTCAACGCCTTGCCGCTGCCGCCCGCCGGGCCGGCCTCGACCGTGGGCAGGGCGCCGCCGAAGGCGCCCATGTCGGTGAACGCGGGGGGGTCTTCATCGAAGGACAGCAGCAACGTGCCCTCGCCCACGGGTGGCGGCACGACCGGGTCTGTGGTGTCAAAGCGCTGCGTCGCCGTGATGTCCGTCTGATTGACGTTGCCATTCAGGTCGGCAAACGAGCCCTCTAACACGCTGACCGTGATGCTGCCGGTGGCGTTGGCGGGCGGTGTGACGACCAGCGTGTACTGCAACGTGCTGATCTTGCTGAACGCTCCTGCCGTGCCGTTGGTCACCGTCACGTCGCTGGCCGTGAAAGTGCCGCCCACGTCTTCACTGAAGGTGAAGATGAAGACGACGTCACCCGTGGTCGTGCCCATCACGTTGGTGGCCACATTGACAGTGGGCGGCTCCGTCTCCGGTGGCGGCGTGGCGTCGCCGCCGCCACAGGCGGCCACCAGCAAAACCGTGGCCAACACAAGGAACGCATGCTGGATCAGGCGGGCGAGGGTCTTCATGGTGTCGTGTCCTGTGAGAAGCTTGCAGGCAGCGAACAGTGCCTCGGGCGGTTGTCCCCGGGAGGAAGAAAAGCGTGAAAGCGCTTTCATGAAAGCATAGACACACGCGGGCGGGCTGGCAAGCGTTGTGGACCTGTCGCTTTCCCTGAGACGCAGCGCCCGGCGGCGCGACACCCCGCTCACTGCGCCCGCCCCAGCGTGCCCGGCGCCACTTCCAGCACCTTGCCGTCGCTGAAGCGCACGCTGATCGGCGCCTTGCCGGCGTTGTAGGCCAGGTAGGTCTTCTTGCCGTCGGCGCGTTTGAATGCCGAATACAGCGCGGTGTCGGCGGTGACGGTGAGGTCGGGCGGGCCCATCTCGTTCAGGGTCAGCAACCAGTGCAGCGTTTGCGAGCGGGTGTCGCCGCCTTCGACACTGCCCCAGCGGTCCCACTGCGCCAGGCCTGCGGCCGGGTCGGCCAGGGCCATGTATTTGGCGAAGATGTCCTGCCAGATGTCCTTGGGCACCTGGCGCTCCCCGCTGCCGTAGCCCTTGCCGGGGCGCGACAGCCACAGTTCGGTTTCCGCAGACAGCGTGCCCAGGCTGCGCTGGTTGAAGGCCTTGTCGCGCCCCATGTAGGTCGACGCGGTGGTCATGGGCAGCAGGTTGATGCCCTTGATCTGCCGCGGCTCGTCGGTCCACCAGGTGTTGTGGGCATATTTGCCGCCGAACAGCATGCTGACCTCGGCGCTCTTGGCCTTGTATTCGGGCGCGAAGACCAGGCCATGCAGGTCGAACCAGTAGTGCTCGATGGCCTGGATTTCGCTGGTGTACAGCCACACGCCCAGGTCGCGCAGCGCGCGGTCGCCCGTCACCTCGCCCCACAGGACGAGGCCGGCCCAGGCGTTGATGGCCTCGGACGAACTTTCCTGGTTGTTGCCCCAGGCGCCCAGGCCCACGCCCGAGGCCCAGGAATGGCTTTCGTAGACGTCGAAATTGCGCAGGAAGGGGAAGTCGCTGCCGCCGCGCTGGCTGTTGGCGATGTCCTTCACCAGCAGGTCGACCATGGCGCCCCAGCGGTCCTTGGCGGCCCAGGCCGGGTCGCGCAGCGCAATCTCGGCGGCGGCACGGATCCAGTAACCGTAGTGGAAGTGGTGGTCGTTCATCTGCTCGACGGCAAAGAACTCGTCGGGGTAGGTCACCATCGTGCCGAGCCCCTGGTCGTAGTGGAAATAGTTGCGGCTGCCAACGCCCGAGAACCAGAATTCCATGCGCTCCTTGACCATGGCCAGCAACTGGTCCCGCGCGGCCGTGTCACCCTGCTGCTCGGCCACCGCCGCCAGCTGGGTCAGGCGGGTCAGGGCCTTGCCCTGCCAGTAGGCGCTGGTGCGCCAGTTGTCGCGGTTCTCCTTGTCCGGCATCAGCGTGCGGCGCTGGCGCACGTCGGTCTTCAGCAGGTCGGCCAGTTCCCTGGCGCGCGGGCTTTCGCCCACGCCAGGCCAGTGCGGCAGGAAGCCCGGATAGGTGCGCTCGGTCTTGAACTCGGGTGCGGCCAGCAGCCGGATCTTGCCGCGCACGCTGTCGTAGGCCGGGCCCAGCTTGCCGGCCACGGTGGGGTTGTCGTGCCACTGGTGCGGGTACAGGCCGAGCAGCGGGCCGTGGTCGTCGCCTTCCATCGCGCGGGACTGGACCTTGAACACCGTTTCCACCTTGCTCTGCGCCTGGTCGAAACGCCATTCGGCCCGCGAGTCCTGGATGAAGGCGTAGGCGTGCCGCGCCAGCAACTGCAGCGTGGCGGGTTCGGCGTCGGGCAGGGCGGTGACGGCGAAATAGCCCTTGCCGGCGGGCAGCCGACCCAGCCACTCGGTGTCGGAAACCCGCTCCCACACCACGCCGGTGGGACCGAAGGTCGCAAAACGCTGGGCCCCGACCTGCAGCACCAGGACGCGAGGGTCGGCGCCACTTTCGATGCGCGTGCCGGCGGCGGGCAGCTTCAGCCGCACGTCGCCGCGGCTGATCTGGAAGCTGGCGTAAGGGCTGCCATGAGCCACGGTGACGCGCATGTCGTCGCTGCCGCGGGCCATGGAAATGTCGATGGCCCAGTCGCTGGCGCGGGCCAGCTTGGCGGGGCCGGGTTCGAACGCCACAGGCGAGACGACGAGCGGCTTCTTGTGCGCGTAGTGGATCTCGACATCGCGCCGCTCGCTGGCGATCACTTCCTTGACCGGCAGCGCCAGCTCGAAGCCGGCGGCCGTGGGGCGGAAGGTCAGCGGGTGGGCGTAGATGGGTTCGGGCTGGGCGTTGAACAGCAGCGTCGAATACCACTGGTTGGTCTGCGCCGCCGTCTTGAGCATGGCTTCGGTGCGCATGGGCGCCTGCGGAGGCCGGGCTTCACCACCCTTGGGCGCCAGGAAATAGGTGCCGGCGCCGGCTTTTGCCGGCTGCGCCAGGGCGCCGGACCCCGCGAACGCGGCGGCCAGCAGGAGCAGGACCATGCGGTGGATACGGTTCATCTCGTTCGACCCCCGGAATTGCGCAAATACCGATCTTAGTGAAAGCGCTTTCAACGCACAATCCGGAGGTTTACCCGCGGATCGTGCGCATGCCGAACGCGCCACCACGGGAAAACACCCGTGCGCCAGGGTTGACTGAGCCGGCGGCCGTGACCTATGCTGATGAAAGCGCTTTCACATCTTCCCGGTGTGGTCATCCATCCACGCCATCCGGCCAAGCCATGCTGACTTCGACGGGCACCTCCACCATGCACAACGATCCTCCGGCCCGCGCCACGCGCCATACCGAACCTGCAGCGGGGCCGCGCGCCACCAGACGGCCCCGCCGGCCCGCACTGAGCGGCCTGTGCCTGGCCGTCGGGCTGCTGTGCAGCGGCGGCGCGCAGGCGCTGGAGTACGGACCGTTCAGCCTGACCGGGTTCGCCAAGGGCGAGATCGTGCGCGTGAGCGACTATTGCGAGGAATGCGCCCTCGAACCCTTCGAGAACAAGCAGCGCCAGTGGGCGGATGCGCTCGTCTATGGCCGTGAATACGGTGCCGACAACGTGACCCTGACGCTGTTCCAGCCCTACCTGGCGCTCAGGTTCGACCTGCCCGGCGGCTTCAAGATCGAAGGCCTGCTCAGCCAGCGCTGGCGCGATGGCAAGGAAGATATCGAGGGCTTCTGGTACGACAAGAACGTGGCGCTCAGTCACCCCGACTTTGGCAGCGTGCGCCTCGGCGCCATGACCACGCGAACCTGGAGCGTGGCCGACTATCCCTACGGCACCAATCTGAACGTGTCCGATGTCTGGGCGTCCAGCGGCGCCGGCTACGGCTTGTTGACCGGCGCCTTGCGCCTGACCACGCGCGCGCTCGACGTCTACGACGGCGACCTCGTGCTCGAGGCCACCTACGACAACGGCAAGTCGGGCTGGGAAAAGAACAAGCCGCGCTTCTGGGAGTTCTACGCGCAGTACCACAGGGGCGAGCTCGTCGTTGACGCGATGTACCAGGACGCGCGCAACGGCACGCCCTCGGCCTGGAGCCACGGGCCTTTCACCGGGCTCACGCCGTTTCCGGCGGACGACAGCAAGCTCGGCTCTTCGGGCCAGAGCATCGCCATGATCATGGCGCGCTACCAGATCGACCTGCAATGGGAAATCTCCGGCGGCCTGCGCGCCAACCGCTGGAGCGGCGCCTATGCCGTCATCACCAAGCCCATGGTCCCGCCCGACCAGAACGACCAGTGGAACGAGATGTTCAACGTCGACTGGGGCTGCAAGATCGAAGTGCCTTCACGCTGCGACGTCGACAACCCAGGCTACGCCGCGCGCTCGCTGGATCTGCTGATGGGCGCGCGCTACCGTTTCGGCAAATGGGTGGCTTCGGCCGGCCTGGTCTACCTGGGTGAGGCGGAAACCGACAATCCGAGTGAACGCGGTCAGAGCAACAGTCTGCTCGTCCTGTCGCCGGGACTGAACTACAACTTCGGCAACGGCTTCGAGGTGTATGCCTTCGGCGGCCTGGTGACCTATGGGCGCAAGGGCCTGTCGCCGATGTCGAGTCCGGGCAACTCGGCTTTCACCAATATCGATTCACGCATCTCCAAGTCCGGCAACTATGTCGGCGTTGGCGGGCAGTTCACGTTCTGAGGCCAAGGCCATGAAGCAAACCCCCACTGGCTCGCCTTTCGCCAAGCCCCTGACGCTGCTGCGGGCCGCGCTGGCCGTCGTGCTCACGACCCTGTTGGTGGCCTGCGGCGGCGGTGGCGTCATCCAGGCGCCCGAGACCCGGCCACTGCCGGCGGACTTCTTCGCGCGCAAGGCGGTGGCGTATTCGCCCTTCCGCACCGCCACCGACAGCGCCGGCCGCGAAACCGAGGTCATCACGCCGGCCATGATCAAGGAAGACCTGGACCTGCTGGTGAAAGGCGGCTTCGGGCTCATCCGCCTGTTCGACAGCTCGGACAAGGTGGCGCGACAGACACTGCAGGTGATCCGCGAACACAAGCTCGACATCAAGATGATGCTCGGCATCTATGTGCTCAGCGGCGATGGCGCGTTCAGCAATGCCGAGATCGCGCGCGGCATCAGTCTGGCCAACGAATACCCAGACATCGTATCGGCCGTGAGCGTGGGCAACGAAGCCATGGTGTACTGGTCGATCAACCCCATCGCCGCCAACGCCATGCGCAACTACATCGTGCGCGTGCGCTCGGCGATCAAGCAGCCCGTGACGACCGACGACAACTGGGCCTTCTTCGCCAAGAGCGAGATCTTCCAGCAGGACCCGCAGCCGGTGCTCGAAACCATCGACTTCGTGGCCATGCACACCTACCCGCTGCTCGACACCGTCTTCAACCCCGACCTGTGGGACTGGCAGCAACTCGGCGTTCCGGAGAACCGGCGCGCCGTGGCGATGATGGACGCGGCCCTGGAGCGTGCCAAATTCGAATACGACGCCGTGCGCACCAGTCTCGACCGCCGGGGCTTCACTGCCATGCCCGTCGTCATCGGCGAAACCGGCTGGAAGGCACCCACCTCGTTCCACCCCATGCGCACGCACCCGGTCAACCAGAAGATGTACTACGACCGGCTGCAGGCCTGGAAAGCCGCGGGTGGCACCGGGCCGAAGAACATCTTCTATTTCGAAGCCTTCGATGAACCCTGGAAGCAGGGCGACGACGGCTGGGGCCTGTTCAACGTGCAGCGCCAGGTACGCTTCGTCTTGCAGGGCCTGTTCCCCGACCGTTCGACATGGGAGGCGGTGGCTGCGTCCGACAACGACGGTATCTACACCGACAGCGACGCGGTCTATTTCATTCCGCCCGTCATCAACCCGGCCGTCACGGAAAACCGCTATCTCATCTATACCGAAACGAGCACGGCTTCGGACTTCGTGCCCACCGGCCTGGTGTGGGATCCGTTCGTGAAGACCTTCTGGCAACAGGTGGCCACCCCCGCGCCCGGCGACGGCCAGGAAAGCTTCGAGATCGACCCGCGGCCCGAAGTCTGGGGTTGGGGCATGCTGTACCAGTCGCGCGACAACGTCACGGCCAACCTGTCGAACTTCGCTGGCGGCAGGCTGAATGTCAGTCTCAAGACCACCTATGCGGGCAAGCTGGAGATCGGCATCTCTTCCGAGACCGAGGCGGAGGGCCCGGTGGAAGCCTACGTGACGATCGAGAACGGTCGCTACGGCTACTGCAACACGGGTGAATGGTGTGCCGTCTCGATTCCGCTGCAGGACTTCAAGGCTGCGAATCCCAAGATCGACCTGCGCCTGGTGCTCAGCCGGTTCATCATCGCCGACCGGTACGAATTCACCGGCAATGCGCCGAATGCCAGCCCACCCAAGGTTTTGATGGACGGGGTCTACTGGTCCAGGTGAAGTCGCGTTGAAGACGCGTTGACGCCACATCGAGGGCCCGCCGCCTGCTTTCACGGCAAGCGGCGGGCCTTCGAGCGGTTACGCTGCGGACTGCCACGCCACGATGGCAAGCCGCAGGAGAGTCCCCCATGATCGTCACCACCACCCCCTTCTCCGGGCAGCGCCCTGGCACGTCGGGCCTGCGCAAGTCCGTGCAGGTGTTTCGCCAGCCGGGCTATCTGCAGAATTTCGTGCAGTCGTTGTTCGACGTGCTCGAGCACCACGAGGGCGCCACGCTCGTGCTGGGCGGCGACGGCCGGTATTTCAACGACCAGGCCATCCAGACCGTGCTGCGCCTGGCTGCAGGCAACGGCTTCGGCCGCGTGCTGGTGGGGCAGGGCGGCATCCTGTCCACGCCCGCGGCCAGTGCGGTCATCCGCAGCCGGCATGCCTATGGCGGCATCATCCTGTCAGCCAGCCACAACCCCGGCGGGCCAGAGGGCGACTTCGGCATCAAATACAACGCCGGCAACGGCGGTCCGGCGCCCGAGGCGCTGACCGAGGCCGTCTATCGGCGCACGCAAACCATCGACCGCACCCTCAGCGTCGAATCGCCCGAGGTGGACCTGAACGCGCTGGGCACCACGCAGGTGGGCGGCATGGTGGTGGAGGTCATCGACCCCGTGGCCACGCATGCCGACCTGATGGAGACGCTGTTCGACTTCGGCGCCATCCGGCGGCTGCTGGGCTCGGGCGCCTTCCGCATGCGCTTCGACGCCATGCACGCCGTCACCGGGCCCTATGCCCGCGAGGTGTTCGTCAAGCGCCTGGGCGCACCCGCGGCCAGCGTCGTGAACAGCACGCCCTTGCCCGACTTCGGCGGCGGCCACCCGGACCCCAACCCCACCTATGCCGCCGAACTGGTGGCCGCGATGTTTGCCGACGACGCGCCCGACTTCGGCGCCGCCAGCGACGGCGACGGCGACCGCAACATGATCGTCGGCCGTCGCTTCATCGTCACCCCCAGCGACAGCCTGGCGGTGCTGGCGGCCAATGCCCACCTCGTGCCGGGTTACGCCGCGGGCCTGAAGGGCGTGGCGCGGTCCATGCCCACCAGCGCCGCCGTCGACGCGGTGGCCGCGGCGCTGGGCATTCCCTGCTTCGAGACCCCCACCGGCTGGAAATTCTTCGGCAACCTGCTCGATGCGGGGCGCATCACGCTGTGCGGCGAGGAAAGCGCCGGCACCGGCAGCGACCACGTGCGTGAGAAGGACGGCCTGTGGGCGGTGCTGTTCTGGCTGAACGTGCTGGCCGTGCGCGGCGAATCGGTGGAAGCCATCGTGCGCGACCACTGGCGGCGCTTCGGCCGCCATGTCTATTCCCGCCACGACTACGAAGGCGTGGATGCGGCGGCGGCGAACGCGCTGATGGCCCGCTTGCGCGAGGCCTTGCCGGCCTTGCCGGGAACCCGCTTCGGCGTGGGCAAGGTGACGCTGGCCGACGACTTCGCCTACACCGACCCCGTGGATGGCTCGGTGACCACGGGGCAGGGCCTGCGCATCGGCTTCGACAGCGGCTCGCGCATCGTGTTCAGGCTCTCCGGCACCGGCACCGAAGGCGCCACGCTGCGCGTCTACCTCGAGCGCTTCGAGGCCGACGTGCAGCGCCACGGCATCGACGCGCAGCAGGCGCTGGCCGACCTGATCGCGACCGCCGAGCAACTGGCCGGCATCGCGGCCGCCACCGGGCGCACGCAGCCGACCGTCATCACCTGAGAACCGTCGTGTCCGCAAGCCGGGTTCGCTGCTTCCTCACCGCCCGCGACGGCGGCGCGCGCCTGGCCGAGCAGCCACCGCTGCGCCCTTGTGCGGACGACCACGCCCTGCCGCGGCTGGTGGTGGATGCGCAGCGACGTTTCCAGACCCACCTGGGCTTCGGCGGCGCATTCACCGAGGCCGCCGCGGTGACCTGGCAGCGGCTGAGCCCGGCCCGGCAACAACAGGTGCTGGCGGACTGCTTTTCGCTACACGACGGCCACGGCTACACCTTGTGTCGCGTGCACATGGGCAGTTGCGACTTTGCCTTGGGCAACTACGCGCATGTCGAGACCGCGGGCGACCTGGCGCTGGAGAGTTTCAGCATCGCACGCGACCGCCAGGCGCTGCTGCCCTTCATCCAGGCCGCGCAGCGCACGGCCGGCCAGGCCCTGCAGTTGCTGGCCTCGCCGTGGAGCCCGCCGGCCTGGATGAAGACCACCGGGCAGATGAACCACGGCGGTGAGCTGCGGCCCGAATGCCGCGAAGCCTGGGCACGGTGCTACGTGCGCTTCATACAGGCCTACGCGGCCGAGGGCGTGCCGATCTGGGGCGTCTCGGTGCAGAACGAACCGATGGCCACCCAGCGCTGGGATTCGTGCCTGTACAGCGCCGAGCAGGAGCGCGACTTCGTGCGCGACCACCTCGGCCCGGCACTGCATGCCGCCGGACTGGGGCACGTGAAGATCGTCATCTGGGACCACAACCGCGACCTCATGGTCGAACGCGCCGCCACCGTCTACAGCGACCCCGAGGCGGCGAAATTCGTCTGGGGCACCGGTTTTCACTGGTATGGCGAGGACCACTTCGACCACGTGCAGCAGGTGCACGACGCCTGGCCCGACAAGCAGCTGCTGTTCACCGAGGGTTGCCAGGAGGGCGGCCCGCACCACGGTTCGTGGGCGCTGGGCGAACGCTACGGCCGGTCGATCATCAACGACCTCAACCGCTGGACGGTGGGCTGGATCGACTGGAACCTGCTGCTGAACGAGCAGGGCGGTCCCAACCATGTCGGCAATCTCTGCAGCGCGCCACTGCTGGCCACGGCCGGCGACGATGCCGTGCAGGCGCAGAGTTCGTACTGGTACCTCGGCCACTTTGCGCGCTTCATCCGGCCCGGTGCGCAGCGAGTGCTGTGCGCGGCGCCGCTGCAGGCGCTGGAGAGCACGGCCTACGTCAACGCCGACGGCAGCGTGGCGGTGGTGGCGATGAATCGCACCGAAGAGGCGCTGCGCTTCGCGCTGCGGCTGGACGGTGCGTCGTTCGACTGCGAACTGCCACCGCGGGCCATCGTCACCCTGCTGGCTTGAGCCGGCGCGGACGTTTCGCCTCCCTGGTCGCCGACAGGCGCCCGCTCAGGGCAGCGCCAGGACCACGTTGCCCAGCGCACGCCCCTGCTCGACGAGTTCGTGCGCCTGTGCGATGTCGGCCAGCGGCAAGCGCGCGGCGATGCGGTGTTCGAGCGCGCCGCGGGCCAGCCAGGCGGTCAGCGCGTGCTGCGCCCGTTCGCGGTCGGCCGGCGCCAGGTTGTAGACGATGAAGGCGTGCAGGTTGATGTTCTTCGCGATCATCGGGAAGAAGGGCAACTCGAAACTGCCGGCGCCGCTGCCGTAGACGACCAGCGCGCCGCCCGGGCGCAGCAGATCCAGGTCGAGCGCCGCATTGGCGGCGATGTCCAGCTCGACGATGCGATCCACGCCTTCGCCGCCGGTGGCGTGGCGCAGTTGCGCGGCGGCGTCGGGCTGCCGGTAGTCCACCACGGCGTCGGCACCCGCGTCGCGCGCGATCGCGGCCTTCTCCGGCGTGCTGGTGGTGGCCAGCAACTGGCGCGCGCCCAGCAGCCGCGCGAACTGCAGTGCATAGTGGCCCACGGCACCGGCGCCGCCGGCCACCAGCACGCGCTGGCCGGAAACGCCGCCGGCCGACAGCACGGCGTGCAGGGCGGTCAGGGCCGGGATGCCCAGGCAGGCGCCGGCCTCATCGGGCACGCTGGTCGGCAACGGCACGGCCTGCGCCTGCGGCAGCACCACGTATTGCGCGGCGGTGCCATCAGCCCGGCCCCAGGCCGCGTTCCAGACCCAGACCCGCTCGCCGATGCGTGCCGGCGCCACGCCATCGCCGACGGCGTCGACGACACCCATGCCGTCGCTGTGCGGCACGATGCGCGCAAAGGCCAGCACCTTGCTGCGCAGGCCGGCGCGCGACTTCACGTCCGAAGGGTTCACGCCCGACCAGCGCAAGCGCACGCGCAACTCGCCGGGGCCGGGCTGGGGGTCGGGCAGTTCGGCGACCCGAAGCACGTCGCACGCCGGGCCGGTGGTTTCGTAGAAGGCAGCTTGCATGGCAGGTCTCGGCGCAGGGGAGGGCTCGATTCTGGCCTGGCCCGGGGCGAGCCGCGTGCCGGGCGGTGAACGGCTCGGCGAAGAGCCGTGGGTCAGTGGCCTGCAACAGCACGCCTTCAGCCCGGACCGGGCGCGCCACGGGGCGTGCGCACTGCACCAGCAGGTCGATATCACCACCCCGCACCTGGTCGTTCACGCGCGACCCGAAGAGGCGCACTTGCGCGTCCACCCCGACCCACTACTGCGCGGCGGCAAGGATGGCGCGAACTTGATCGGCACTCAGGCGCATGGCGGTATCCTGGACCATGGCGTTTGGCGGCAGCGCCATCGCCGCCGCCCGGCGCGGGCGGAGGGTGAACTCGACCTGGGTTGACGGCGTCACGCGACGAACAGCAGAGCCGGGGTCTCCAGCAACGTGCGCAGCGCCTGCACGAAACGCGCGGCGTCGATGCCGTCCACCACGCGGTGGTCGAACGACGACGACAGGTTCATCATGCGGCGCGCCACCACGGCACCGCCGCGCATCACGGGTCGCTCGACGATGCGGTTGACGCCGACGATGGCCACCTCGGGCCGGTTGATCACCGGGGTGGAGGCGATGCCGCCCAGGGCGCCCAGGCTGGTGAGCGTGATCGTCGAGCCACGCAATTCGTCGCGTGTGGCGCGGCCGCTGCGCGCGGCCTCGGCCAGGCGCGCCACTTCGGCCGCCAGAGCCCACAGGTCCATCGATTCGGCATGCCGCACCACCGGCACCATCAGGCCGTGCGGTGTCTGCGTGGCCACGCCCAGGTGCGCCGCGCCGTGGCGCATGACGACACCGGCCTCGTCGTCGAACGTGGCATTGACCAGCGGGAACTCGCGTACCGCCAGCACCATGGCACGCATCAGCAGCGGCAGCAGCGTCAGGCGCCCGCGCTCGGCGCCCCACTTCTCGTTCAGCGTCGCGCGCAAGGCCTCGACCTCGGTGACGTCGACCTCCTCGACATAGCTGAAGTGCGGGATGCGGCGCTTGGCTTCCTGCATCTGCACGGCGATGCGGCGGCGCAGGCCGATGACGGGGATGGCCTGCGTGTCGTGGCGTTCGGCGTCATGGCGCACGGGGCGCGATGCGGGGACGGCGGTCGATGCCTGCGGGCCGCGGGCCGCGATGACCGCGTCCAGGTCGGCCTGCATGATGCGGCCCGCCGTGCCGGTGGCGGGCACCTGCAGCAGGTCGATGCCGTGCTCCCAGGCGCGCCGGCGCACGGCGGGCGAGGCGATCGGGCGCCGGCCTGCGGCCGAACCCGGCGACGGCGGCGGGATGGCTCGCGCCGGCGACGGTGCCGCGGCCTGTGCGGGAGCGGGCGCCATGGGCGAGAGGGCAACCGAGTCCGGTGGGGCCAATGGGGTGAGCGCTGCAGGCGCGACAGCAAAGGCTGGCGCGGCAGCGGTGGGAGCGGGCCGGACCGCGCCGCCCGCGTCGTCGACCTCGATGCGGATCAACTCGCTGCCCACGGCCAACGTCTGCCCGACCTCGCCGCCCAGTGCCTGCACGCGGCCGGCCACGGGCGAGGGGATCTCGACGCTGGCCTTGTCGGTCATCACGTCGGCCAGCGCCTGGTCCTCGGCCACGCGGTCACCCAACCGCACATGCCAGGCCACCAGTTCCACCTCGGCCACGCCTTCGCCGACATCGGGCACCTTGATCACGCGGATGCTGGGCATCTCAGGCCTCCATGACTCGGCGATAGGCGGCGGCCACGCGGTCGGGTCCGGGGAAATACGCCCATTCCAGCGCATGCGGATACGGCGTGTCCCATCCGGTGACGCGCTCCACCGGCGCCTCCAGGTGGTAGAAGCAGTGCTCCTGCACCAGCGCCACCAGTTCGGCGCCGAAGCCGCTGGTGCGTGTGGCCTCGTGCACGACGACGCAGCGGCCGGTCTTCTTCACCGAAGCCACGATGGCCGCCAGGTCCAGCGGCCACAGCGATCGCAGGTCGACGATCTCGGCGTCGATGCCGCTTTCCGCGGCCGCGGCCTCGGCCACGAAGACCATGGTGCCGTAGGTCAGCACGGTGAGATGGCTGCCGGGGCGGAACACCGCCGCGGTGTCGAGCGGCACCGTGTAGTGGCCCTCGGGCACCTCGCCCAGCGCATGCTGCGACCACGGCACCACCGGCCGCTCGTGGTGGCCGTCGAAGGGGCCGTTGTACAGGCGCTTGGGCTCCAGAAAGATCACCGGGTCGTCGTTCTCGATCGACGCGATGAGCAGGCCCTTGGCGTCGTAGGGGTTGCTCGGCATCACCGTGCGCAGGCCGCAGACATGGGTGAACAGCGCCTCCGGGCTCTGGCTGTGCGTCTGTCCGCCGTAGATGCCGCCGCCGCAGGGCATGCGGATCGTCAGCGGCGCGGTGAAGTCGCCCGCAGAGCGGTAGCGCAGCCGCGCCGCTTCGGAAACGATCTGGTCCGACGCCGGGTAGAAATAATCGGCGAACTGCACCTCCACCACCGGCCGCAGCCCATAGGCCGCCATGCCGATGGCCGAGCCGACGATGCCGCCTTCCGAGATGGGGGCGTCGAAGACGCGCGACATGCCGTATTTCGCCTGCAGGCCCTCGGTGCAGCGGAAGACGCCGCCGAAATAGCCGACGTCCTGGCCGTAGACCACCACGTTCGGATCGCGCTCCAGCATCACGTCCATGGCCGAGCGAAGGGCCTGGATCATGGTCATGCGGGTCATGGCATCGGCCTTTCGCGGGCCTGGCGCAACTGCTCGTGCAGGTGCGCCGGCATGTCCTTGTAGACGCCCTCGAACATCGTCTCCAGCGGCGGCACGTGGCCGTCGATGAGCGTGCCGCCGGAGGCCTCGGCCTCCTTCGCCGCGGCCGCGACCTCGGCCTCGAGTTCCTTGCGCAGGCTTTCGTGTTCCTCCTCGGACCAGGCGCCCAGCGCCATCAGATGCTGTTTCAGCCGCGCGATCGGGTCACCCAGCGGAAAGCGCCGCGCCTCGTCGGCCGGGCGGTAGCGCGAAGGGTCGTCGGAGGTGGAATGCGCGCCGGCGCGGTAGGTGAGCCACTCGATCAAGGTCGGCCCCAGGTTGCTGCGCGCGCGCTCGGCGGCCCAGCGCGACGCCGCCAGCACGGCCAGGAAGTCGTTGCCGTCCACGCGCAGCGAGGCGATGCCGCAACCCACGCCACGGGCCGCGAAAGTGGTGCCTTCACCGCCGGCGATGGCCTGGAAGGTGGAGATGGCCCACTGGTTGTTGACCACGTTCAGGATCACCGGCGCGCGGTAGACATGGGCGAAGGTCAGCGCGGTGTGGAAGTCGGCTTCGGCGGTGGCGCCGTCGCCGATCCAGGCCGAGGCGATCCTGGTGTCGCCCTGGATGGCCGAGGCCATGCCCCAGCCCACGGCCTGGATGAACTGCGTCGCCAGATTGCCGCTGATCGAGAAGAAGCCGGCGCGCTTGTACGAATACATCACCGGCAGCTGGCGGCCCTTGAGCGGGTCGCGCTCGTTGCTCATCAGCTGGCACATCAGCTCGGCCATCGCGATG
Source organism: Rubrivivax sp. (assembly GCA_034522875.1). Lineage (GTDB taxonomy): Bacteria > Pseudomonadota > Gammaproteobacteria > Burkholderiales > Burkholderiaceae_C > Rubrivivax. The sequence goes on from JAXHKY010000009.1 coordinate 58,497, forward strand.
TCGTCACGCGCCAGCAGCAGGCCCTGCTGGCGGTAGGTGGGAAAGCACATGTCGCCTTCGCAAAGCGCCGCCGCATGGGCGGTGGCGATCGCTTCCTCGCCCAGGCACTGCATGTAGAACGAGATCTTCTTCTGCCGCTGCGCGATGAACATCCTGGCGTCGAAGGCGCGTGTCCGCATCATGGCGCGCAGGCCGCGCCGCAGCAGCGGCAGGTCGGCCGGCGGCGCCCAGGGGCCGACGGCGCGGCCCTCGTCGTCGAGCACGCGCACCAGCGCATAGGCCAGGTCGGCGGTGTCCGTGGCGGCCACTCCGACGGCGGGCCTTCGCACCGCGCCGGCGGGCGAAAGGTGCAGATAGGAAAAATCGGTCTCGCGCCCGGGGCGCCCGCTGGGTTCGGGCACGTGCAGGTGCAGGTGCAACCGCTCTGGCTCTGGCTTCGGGTTCATGCGCAGGCTCCCGGTCGTGGCGCGCCGCGCCACATCGATGCAGGAAGACTAGCGGATTCCGCTTCCAAGCGCACCAGGGTCGGCGCGGGCCAGCCCCGCGACAGCCGGCACGGCCTGCTTGGGCCTTCGGTCCACCGTATACAGCCCCCAGTGCTTCTCGGGCTCCAGCGGATCGGGTGAGCCCTTCCAGGGTTCGTCGAAGGCCTCGAAGACGAAGCACAGGATGCCGGCGTCGTCGGTCCAGCGCAGCAGGTCCTGCAGGTAGATGGCCTGCAACTCCTGCGAGGTGTTGTGCGGCTCGATGCCGCGGCCGTTGGAATGGGTGGCCCAGCCGGCCTCGGTGATGATCACCGGCTTGCCCGGGTACAGCCGCGCCACGCTGTCGTGGTTGTCGCGCGTGTAGTCCAGCGCTTCATGCACGTGCTTGTATTCCCACACCGGGTAGGTGTGCAGCGAGATGAAGTCGAGTTCAGCCGCCAGGTCGCGCAGCTTGTGCTGCCAGGGCACGTAGTTCTCGCAGAAGGTCACCGGCTGGGCCACCGCCTGCTTGACGCGGCGCACGTGGTGGATCATGCGCTGCACCGGCACGAAATGGTCGGTCCAGTCCACCGTGGCTTCGTTGCCCACGGCCACCGAGAAGACGATGTCGGGGTAGGCGTTGGCCAGCGCGATCAGGCGGCCGACCTCGGCCTCGTTTTCGGCGATGCTGGCCTCGAGTTGTTCCTCGCTGTAGGTGGCGCCCCAGGGGCAGCCGAAATTGTTCATCTCGGCGCCGAGATAGGCGCCCAGCATGACGCGCAAGGGCAGGGCGTCGCGGCGGATGATCTGGAGCACGCGCTCGGCGTGCAGGCTGCAGTCGTACAGACGCAGCAGCGGCCAGTGCGGCTGCAGGATGAGCAGGTCCTCGCGGATCTGCTCGACCGTGGGATAGACCTTGCTGTCGGGGCTCTGGCCGTGGCGGTAGCCCGAATAGCAGATGGCGCGGCCGGTGGGTAGTTGGAGCATCGTGACCGAACCCGTTTTCATCCGAACTTGGGCCGGCCGTCCTTGTCCCACAAGCCCCAGTAGGCACCGACGTCGCCTTCGGCGCCGACCTTCCAGGCTTCGTCGAAGGCCGCGAACCAGAACACCTCCACGCCGTCTCGCCGTGCCCAGTGCTGGGTATCCAGAAAGTAGCGCATCGCCCCCTGCACTGACGGCACGGCGCCGTGGAAGGGGCTGCCCTGGTCGGGCCAGCCGGTCTCGCTGACGATGACGCGCTTGCCGCCGGCCGCTGCCACCGTGCGGCCGACCATGTCCTGCATGTAGGCCACGGCGCGTTCGCGTGGGCAGCCCTCCCAGAACGGGTAGCAGTTGGTCAGGATCACGTCGCAGGCGGCGGTGACGCGCGGGTGCTTCTCGAACAGGTAGTAGGCGTCGACGTAACCCACCGGCACGCCGGGCAGGGCTTGCTTCACGCGCTGGATGCAGGCCAGCAATTCGTCTTCCGACAGGTCCTCGCGCAGCAGCACCTCGTTGCCCACGGCCACGATATCGGCGTGCCCGGCCTGCGCCACCTCGATGACGCCCTGCAGTTCACGTTCGTTGATGTCGCGGTCGGTGCCCAGCCAGGCACCGACCAGCGTCTTGATGCCGAGTTCGTGCGCGATGCGCGGTGTCTGCTCGTGGCCGTCGGTGCACGAGAAGCTGCGCACCCAGCGGGCGTGCGGGCGCACGATCCGCAGCCGCTCTCGGATCTGGGCCTCGCCGATCTGGTCGCCCGGCTTCTGGCCTTCCAGGTAGGGGCTGAAGCACAGGCCGTGCACGCCGGCTTGCAGGTGCGACCGGAATTCGCTGGTCAGTGCGACCTGCTCCTGGGGCGACAGTGCCGGCTCGGCCGTCGCGGCCGCCGCCGCGGTGGTCGTGCCGGTGGGGTCTTCTGCATGGTGCGGCACCGAAGCGTTCGACGCGCCGCTTCCGCTCGGGATGTGTGGACTCTTGGACATGTGTGTCTCCAGGTCAGTGACGGGACCGTTCAGCGCGTTTTCTGCCACGGGAAGCGGCCCTGGCCGCGCGGCCTGGGCGGGCCATAGCCGCCGATCTTGTCGTAGACGCGCACGTAGTCGACCACCATCTCGGCGGGGAATTTCGTCGCGTCGTTCGGCGCGCCCGGGAAGTTGCCGCCCACGGCCACGTTCATGAGCAGGTAGAACGGCTTGTCGAACGGCGCCGGCCAGGGGTTGAGCTCGCCGGCGCGCGTGGCCTCCAGGCCGAGCCCGTCTTTCGTCTTGCTGCAGCTCCACCAGAAGTTCTCGGTCGAGGTGTGCACGTCGTCGACGTAGAAGCGGATCTCGCCCGGCTCCCACTCGGCGGCGTAGACATGCCAGTCCGACACCGTGCTGCCGCCCGGCAGCGGATGCACGTGCGTGTGCAGCGTGCGCTTGGGGTAGGTGGAGCCGTAGTGGATGCTGTTGAGCACCTCGTGCGGCTTCTCGCCCACGATCTCCATCAGGTCGATCTCGCCACTGGCCGCCCAGCCGCCATAGGCGTCGTCCTGCGGCAGCATCCACAGCGCCGGCCACAGGCCCTTGCCCCAGGGCACCTTGGCACGGAATTCGAAGCGGCCATACAGCTTGTTGAACAGCGGCGTGCCGTCGCGCAGGCGCGTCTTCAACCGCGCCGACGTGTAGCCGCAGCCGTGCAGCGGCGCCTTCACGGCACGGAGGGTGAGCAGGCTGTCCTTGACCGTGACGTTCTCGGGCTCGTGCGTGTAGTACTGCAGTTCCTCGTTGCCCCAGCCGGGAATCCAGACATGGTTCCTGTAGTCGTAGAAGCCGTTGCCGAGATCGAAGTCCCACTTCGTGCGGTCGACCTCGTGACCCTCGAATTCGTCGCGCCAGACGAGCTTCCAGCCTTTTCTGCGAGCGCTTGTCATGACACCAGCCTCCCTGCCGCGTCGAAGGCCAGCGCCCACGACGGGTCGGGCACCAGGCCCACGGCCTGGCCGGTGGCAACGGGGCGGTGGTCGGCGCCGATCTTGGCGTTGAGCAGTTCCTCCACGCCGTCCACGCGGATGTGCAGGATGGACGAATCGCCCAGGTGCTCGGCCAGCACCACGCTGGCGGCGATGCCCTCGCCGGCATCTGTCACGCGCAGGTGCTCGGGGCGCAGGCCCGCACGCTGCACGCTGTCCGGCGCGCTGCCGCTCAGCGCCTGCCACAGCGCCTGGTGCGGCAGCGGCGCGCTGGCACCCGGGCGGTCCACCAGATTGATGCGCGGCGCGCCCAGGAAAGTGGCGACGAATTCGTTCGCCGGTCGGTTGTACAGGTTCATCGGTTCTCCAAGTTGTTCGACCAAACCCTTGTTGAAGACGGCGATGCGGTCGCCCATGGTCATGGCCTCCACCTGGTCGTGGGTGACATAGATCATGGTGGTGCCCAGGTCCTCGTGCAGGCGGCTGAGCTCGATGCGCATGTTCACGCGCAGTGCGGCGTCCAGGTTGGACAGCGGTTCGTCGAACAGGAAGACCTTGGGCTTGCGCACGATGGCGCGGCCGATGGCCACGCGCTGGCGCTGGCCGCCCGAGAGTTCCTTCGGGAATCGCCCCAGCAGTTCGGTGATGCGCAGGATCTCGGCGGCACGGCCCACCTGCTCGTTGCGTTGCGCCTTGCCCACGCCGGCCATCTTCAGCGCGAAGCCCATGTTTTCGGCCACCGTCATGTGCGGGTACAGCGCGTAGCTCTGGAACACCATGGCCGCGCCCCGGTCGGCGGGGCGCAGGTCGTTGGCGCGCACGCCGTCGATCAGCAGATCGCCGGCCGTGATGCTTTCCAGCCCCGCGATCATGCGCAGCGTGGTCGACTTGCCGCAGCCGGACGGTCCCACGAAGACCAGGAACTCGCCTTCGTGCACCTCCAGGTCGATGCCCTGGATGACCTTGACTTCACCATAGTTCTTGCGAATGCCGCGCAGCGTGACCTGTCCCATGCTTCAGGTCCCCATCAAGGCTTCGGCCCGTGCCGCGCCGCGCTCGGCGCGGCGGTGTTGCAGGAAGCGACGGAACCAGCGCGCGCTGTCCTTCAGCGTGCGCTGCTGCGTGGCGTAATCGACGAAGACGATGCCGAAGCGCTTGTCGTAGCCGCATGCCCACTCGAAGTTGTCCATCAGGCTCCAGACCATGTAGCCGGCCATCGGCACGCCCTGGCGCAGTGCCTCGCCCACGGCCTCGATGTGGCGGGCGATATAGCTAGTGCGGTCGCGGTCGTGCACGTGGCCACCCACCCGTTCGTCATTGAAGGCGCCACCGTTTTCGGTGACGATCAGCGGCGGTACCGCGTAGTCGGCGTGCAGACGCAGCAGCAGTTCGGTCAGGCCTTCGGGGTAGACCTCCCAGCCCATCTCGGTGACGGGCAGTCCGCTGGAGCGCACGTCGAAAGGGCCGTCGGCGCTGACCATGTTGCGCGAGTAGTAGTTGACGCCCAGGAAGTCCATGGGCGTGGCAATCACGGCCAGGTCGCCGGGCTGCACCTGCGGCGCATCGGCGCCCAGGTGTTCCAGCACATCGGACGGGTAGGCGCCGCGAAACAGCGGGTCGGCAAACCAGCGCACCAGCTTGCCGTCTTCCAGTCGCGCCTGGGCGGCATCGGCGGCCGAGTCGGTGACCGGCTTCACCGGCGCCAGGTTGAGCACGATGCCCAGCGCGCTGCGGCAGCCGTCGGCGCGCAATGCCTGCAGCGCCAGGCCGTGGCTGAGCAGCAGGTGGTGCGAGACCTGCGCGGCCATGGCGCGGTTGCGAATGCCCGGTGCGAAGCGGCCGGTCTCGTGCCCCAGCACGGCCACCACCCAGGGTTCGTTGTGCGTGGTCAGGGCCGTCACGCGGTCACCCAGGCGTTGGTTGATGCCGCGCGCATAGTCCACGAAGAGGTACACGGTGTCGCGTGCCGCCCAGCCGCCCTGGTCTTGCAGGGCTTGCGGCAGGTCCCAGTGGTTGAGCGTGAGAAAGGGTTTCACGCCGCGCGAGAGCAGGCCGTCGACCAGCCGTTCGTAGAAGGCCAGGCCCTTGGGGTTCCAGGGGCCGCTGCCGGCAGGCTGCACACGAGGCCAGCTGACCGAGAAGCGGTAGGCGTCGACACCCAGCCCGGCGATGAGGTCCAGGTCGTCTTCGAGCCGGTGATAGTGGTCGCAGGCGATGTCGCCGTCGCTGGCATCGGCAATGGCGCCGGGGATGCGGCAGAAGCGGTCCCAGATCGATTCGCCCTTGCCATCCTCGATGGCCGCGCCCTCGATCTGGAACGAACTGGTGGCCACGCCCCAGACGAAATCGTCGGGGAAGCGCACGCCGGCGTCGAAGGGCGCATGCAAAGCCTCGGGCGGAAGGGGTGCGGGCATGGCGGACCGGGAGTGCGATTTCACTTCACGGCGCCAGAAGTCAGGCCGGAGATGAGCTGCCGCGACGACATCGCGAACAGCATGAGCAGCGGAAGCGTGGCAATGGCCGAGCCCGTCATGAGCGCCCCCCACTCGGTATTGACCGGGCTTTGCAGGCTGCGCAGGGCCAGCGGCAGCGTATACATCTCGGGGCTGCGCATGACGATCAGCGGCCCGATGAAATTGTTCCAGCTGGCGATGAAGGTGATCAGCCCCAGCGTGCCCAGCGCGGGCTTGAGCAGCGGCAGCACGATGCGCCAGTAGATGCCGAATTCGCTGCAGCCGTCCATGCGCGCGGCCTCGATCAGGTCCTTCGGGATGGAGCTCATGACGAACTGCCGCATCAGGAAGATACCGAAGGCGCTGGCCGCGCCGGGGATGTAGAGCGCGCGCGGCTGGTCGATCCAGCCCAGGGCGTCCATGATCATGAAGGTGGGGATCATGTTCATGAAGGTGGGCAGCAGCAGGGTCGCCATCACCAGCGCGAACAAAGCCTTCCTGTAGCGGAACTCGAACAGCGCGAAGGCATAGCCGCCCATGCTGCAGAACAGCAGCGTCAACGCCGTGGAGGCCAGCGCCACGTACACGCTCCAGCCCAGGTTGCGCCAGAACGGCAGTTTGGTGGTGAGGATCTGCAGGTTGACGAAGAAGTCGTCGCCGAAGAACAGCGGCGGCGGCAGGCTGAAGATCTCGGTGCGCGAGTGCGTGGCGAACACGAACATGAAATAAAACGGCGCCAGCATCACGAGCGCACCCGCGCCGACGACGGCGTAGGCGGCCCAGGGAGCGAGCCGATGGCCGTTCATGCCGAACCCTTGCGCGGAGCGAAGGCCCGGTTCGTCAGCCAGGTAAGCAGCGCCACGACCAGGAACAGCAGCCACGACATGGCGCTGGCGGCACCGAAGTCGTTGAAGTCGAAGGCCATGCGGTACAGGTAGATGGCCGTCGTCATGCCCGCCTGGTCGCTGCCGCCGCGGCCGCCGGTCAGGATGAAGGGTTCCTCGAACAACTGCAGGCCGCCGATGACGCTGAGCGTGACGCCGAAAAAGATCATCGGCTTCAGGCTCGGCAGCGTGATGTGGAAGAACTGCTGCAGGCGCCCGGCGCCGTCCATGGTGGCGGCTTCGTACAAGTCCTTGGGAATGGTCTGCAATGCCGCCAGGTACAGCACCACGTTGAAGCCGACATAGCGCCAGAAGACGATCAACGCAATCGCCGGCTTAATATTTTCCGGTGCACCCAGCCAATCGATCGGCTCGCCGCCGAACAGCGCGCCGAGGGCCACGTTGATGAGCCCGTAGTCGGTGGAGAAGAGCGAACTGAACAGGATGGCGATGGCCACCGTGCTGGTGATGTAGGGCAGGAAGTAGGCGCCGATGACGCCGTCGCGCAGGCGCTTGAAGCGGGTGTGGATGAACACCGCCAGCGGAATGGCCACCAGGTGTTGCGGCACGCCGGAAACCACCGCCAGCCATCCGGTGTTGCCCAGCGACTTCCAGAACCATTCGTCTTCCAGCGCGAAGGCGAAATTGCCCAGGCCCACGTATTCCATGGCCTGCAGCCCGGCGGTGGGCTCCCAGGTCTGGAACGCCAGGACCAGCGAGAACAGCAGTGGGCCCAGGCCGAAGACGAAGAACAGGATCAGGAACGGGCTGATCAGCACATAAGGCGCCCAGCGCGGCGACAGGCTCAGGGCGGCGGGCAGGCGCATGGCTGGGTAGGTTTCGAAGCGGGCGCCGGGCGTTCAACGCCGGGCGCGCTTTTCAAGCAGCCCGTGCGCATCGGCCAGCGCCACGGCAATGTTCTTGCCACGGTCGAGCACCTTGTCGAGCTCGGTGTCGATCACTTCCGAGGCGAAAGAGTCCTGCTTGTGCACGTCCACCGCGGCGATGCGGCGGGCCGCGTCGCGCCACAACAGGCGTGCCGGCTGGCCGCCCAGGAAGGGCAGGGGTTGCTCGAAGAAGGGGTCGTCGAAGGTCTCGACCAGAGCCGGGAAGGCGTCCTGCGACTTGAAGGCGGCCAGCTGCTGCTCGCGCTGCAGTGTCAGCAGCTGGATGAACTGCCAGGCCAGTGCCTTGGTGGCCTCGGGCGAGCTGCGCGGAATGGCCAGGAAGGTGCCGCCGTAGGCCGCAAAGGCACCTTCGGGCAGTTGCGCCGCGCGCCAGCGGCCGGCGGTGTCGGGCGCCAGCCAGTGGCTCAGGTGGCCCGCCAGCCAGGCGCCGGAAAACTGCGTCGCCAGCGTACCGCGCTTGAAGCCTTCGCTCCACTCGTTGGACCAGGCGGCGACCTTGGCGTCGAGCTTGTGGCGACGCACGTCGCGCGCCAGTTCGAAGGCGCGCACGAAGCGCGGCGAGGTGACGAGCACACGCGACTGGCTGTCGAAATACAGGCCCTCGCCCGGCTGGATGCCGGTGCGGATGACGATGTCCTTCATGTCGCGCGCATGCGGCATGAGGTAGGCGCCGGTGACGGCCTTGATCTTCACGCCGGCGGCCACGTAGCTGTCCCAGGAACGCGTCAGCTCGACTTCGCCGACACCGGCGCGGGCCACGACATCTGCGCGGTAGAGCAGGGTGCCGGGGCCGATGTCGGTGGGGGCGGCAACCACCGCACCGTTGCGTGCAGTGGCCTGGTCGTAGGCGTAGGGCACGAAGCGGCTGCGTAAACGCGCGATGCCGAACGGTTCGCGCGACAGGTCCTCGAGGCCGCCGCCCTGGGCGAAGCGGCCCACGTAGCCGACCTCCAGCGCCATCACGTCGGGCAGGTAGACGGTCGTCGACAGCGAGGTGGTCATGGCCGTGTGGTGGTCGGCGAACTGCCGGCTGACGACCCGGATATCGACGTCGGGGTGCAACTTCTTCCACTGCGGCACGGCGGCACGCACGATCTCGTCGACGGCCGGGAAGGCGGCCACGGTGAGCACTTGCCGGGCCTGCACCGGACCGGCGGCCAGCACGGCGGGCCCGAGCGCTGCCACGCTCAACGCAAACCCGAGTCCTGCCCTGCGAGTGGTCACCCTGTGTCCCTTCGTTTGTCTGCGGCCTGGGCAAGAGCAACTGCCACGGTTGAAAGCGCTTTCAAACTATAGGCAGCCCCCGGCAGCGTGTCAATTCAGGGTAAGCGCGGGTGTGCACGCCGTCGCATCCCGCCGCCGGGCAGCGCGGCGGCACGACACCAAGCTCAGGCCGAAATCGCGGGCGGACTGCTCGACTCGCGCACCACGATGCGCGGCGCAGGCACCGCGCCGGTGGGCTTCTCGCCGCGCAGCAACTGCAGCATCGACAAGGCCGCCAGCCGGCCGATCTCGTAGGCGGGATGGTGCACGGTCGTCAGCGGCGGCAGCAGAAAAGGCGAGACCGGCAGGTCGTCGAAACCCACCACGGAGATGTCGCGCGGCACGCGCAGGCCCCGTCGATAAAGCCCCAGGCAGGCGCCCTGTGCCATCTGGTCGTTGGACGCGAAGACGGCAGTGAAGCGGTGCCGGCTGTCGAGCAGGCGGCTCACGGCCGCCAGACCGCTCTCTTCGGAGAACGTGCCCTGCGAGACCAGTTCGGGCTCGTAGTCGAGGCCAGCCGCCTCGATGGCCGCGCGGTAGCCCCGATGGCGTTCCACCGCGTCGGGATGGCCGGCGTCACCGGTGATGAAGGCGATGCGCCGGTGCCCCAATGCCAGCAGGTGATCCGTGGCCAGACGCGCACCCTCGAAATTGTCGAAATCCAGCGCGACCAGGTTGGGCGCCTTGATGGCGCGGCCGGTCACCACCACGGGCAGCGCCTTGGCGACCTGGCGCAAGGCCGCGTCGCCGAGCCGGCCGGTGAGCACGATGATGCCGTCGACGCGCCGCGAGCGCAGCACGTCGATGGCGCGCGCTTCCTCTTGCGCATTCCACTGGCCGCTGACGAACAGGGCGCTGTAGCCGACGCGGTCCAGCGCCTCTTCGATGCCGCGCAGCGCGACGCCGTAGAACGGGCTGTCGATGGCGTGCGTGACCACGCCCACGCTCAGCGTGCGACCGCCGGCCAGACCGCGCGCCACCGGGTTGGGCACGTAGCCCAGGCGCTGCACCGCGGCCTCGACCGCTGCCCGCTTGGCTTCGTGCACCGCGGCCGTGCCGTTGAGGATGCGCGACACGGTGCTGGGCGAAACGCCCGCCGCCTGCGCCACCATGCCCAGCGTGACCACTCCGCCGGCCGCCTTGGCATTCGATCCCGCACGCTTGTATGGTTGGGTCGGCATCTTGCGCCGAGTGTACCGGTGCGCGTCCGGCGGCCTGCCTGGCGGCCGGATTGATCGAGGTCAACCGCGCCCACGGCGTGCCCACTATCGTGAGGTGGTCCGTGCGCTGCCCGACACCCGATCGAACGCCACGGGTCGCAAAACCCTCACGGAGGTCTAGATGCGCAAGATTCTGGTCCCCATCGACGGCTCCGACACCGCGCTGCGCGCCCTGGCCCACGCGGTGGAGCTGGCGCGAGCCGCCGGCGCCAAGATCGTGATGTTGAACGTGCAGCAAACGCTGGAGCGCTGGTACGCCGGGGGCCTGCTCAACAAGGAGGCGCTGACGCATCTGCGCCAGCAAGGCGAGGCCGACGGCGCCAGGGCGCGGGCGCTGGTCGACGCGGCCGGCCTGACCTACGAGTTCGACGTGCTCTTCGGCCAGCCGGGGGAGGTCATCGCCCGCGTGGCCAAGGAGCAGGGCTGCATCGGCATCGTCATGGGCACGCGCGGCCTGAGCGACCTGGAGCACGTCTTCCTGGGCTCGACGGCGCACAAGGTGATCCAGCTTTCAGAAGCGCCGGTGACCTTGGTGAAGTAGCGACGCGCCCCAAGACGGGGGGCTTCAGCTGGAACCGGAGCGGAACGGGCGGGGTGAACCGTCACGGTGCATACACACGCCCATGCTACAAGTTAACATAATATACATCGTACAAAGTACGATCGATCCGACAGCAGGCCACCCGATGCAGTGGCCACTCCGCGTGGCCGCTGCAGGATCAGTCTTCGGCTGGCAGTTCGACGTCGTCCTCTTCTTCGGCCACCGCCGGTGCAGCGGCATCGGCGCCCACCGGCGCCACGCGGTCGAGCGGCCGGCACAGGTGGCGGTTGAGCTGCCCGAGTCGCTCGGAGGCTTCCATGGCGGCGATCACCACTTCGGGGTTGATCAACAGCATGAACGGGTTGCGTTCCGGAGTCAGCTGCGGCATGTCGTCACTCCTGAGGCCATGGGGGTCCAGGCCATATCGGCAACTCTAGTCGCGAGATCAGCGCCAGCCCAGTGGGCGCAGCACCAAGCCCGCTGTCGGATGATTTCCGACACGATTGCCTTCCTGGCGGACACCGGCGTGCACTATTTGGCAGCCTCGGCCAGTTTCGCGGCCAGCGCTTCGCGGTCTCCCTGGCGGGCAAAATCGGCCGCGCCCAGGCCGAGGTCGTTGCGCGCTCGCGGATCGGCGCCCCGCGCCAGCAAGCGCTCGGCGGCATCGTAGGCGCCATAGCGCGCCGCCATCATCAGCGGCGTGGTGCCGTTGGGCGACCGCGCCTCGATCTCGGCGCCGCGGTCCAGCAGGAACGAGACGAGCTTGGGCTCGGGGCCGCTGGCGGCGTAGTGCAGCGGCGTCCAGCCCTTGCGGTTGAGCTGGGCGCCGCGGTCCAGCAGACGCTGCGTCCACTCCAGGTTGCCGCGCAAGGCGGCCATCATCACCGGCGTCTCGTCGGCGGCATTGACGGCGTCGACCTTCAGGCCCGGGTGCTTCAACAGGGCGTCGGCGACCTGCAGCGATCCCTCGCGCAGCGCCAGGTACAGGCCCACCTGGCCCTTCTCGTCGGCCGCATTGGGGTCGAAGCCGCGCTCCAGCAACTGGTTCACGGTGCGCGCGTTGTCCACGTTCACAGCCCGGAAGAAGTCTTCGTAGGCACCTGCATGAGCAGAAAAACATATCAATAAAACAAATAGATAGAGAGCGAATCTCAAGTAATACATCATGTCGTCTCCGGTGCCGCAGGAAGCGGCGCCAGGTTGAAGAGGCGCGCGAAATTAGCGCTCGTGGCCCGCGCCACCTCGGCCACGGGCAACCCCTTCAGTTCGGCCAGCTTGGCCGCCACGTAGGGCACCAGCGCCGGGTGGTTGATCTTGCCGCGGAAAGGCATCGGCGCCAGGTAGGGGCTGTCGGTCTCGATCAGGCAACGTTCCAGCGGCACGAAGCGCGCCACCGCACGCAATTCCTCGGCATTGCGGAAGGTCAGGATGCCGGAAAACGAGATGTCGAAGCCCAGGTCCAGCGCCGCGGCGGCCACCTCGAGCGTCTCGGTGAAGCAATGGAAGACACCGCGCACGGCGCCCTGCCCTTCGTCGCGCAACAACGTCAGCGTGTCGGCGCTGGCGCTGCGCGTGTGCACCACCAGCGGCAGGCGCGTGGCGCGAGCGGCGCGGATGTGGACCCGAAAGCGTTCACGCTGCCATTCCATCTGCGCCGGGGTGCGACCGGCAAGTCGGTAGTAGTCGAGCCCGGTCTCGCCGATCGCCACCACCCGCGGCAGCCGCGCGCGCGCCACCAGGTCTTCGACGGCAGGCTCCAGGACGCCTTCGTTGTCGGGGTGCACGCCCACGGTGCACCAGAAATTGTCGTGCGCCAGCGCCAGCGCATGCACGCGCTCGAATTCCTCCAGCGTGGTGCAGATGCACAGTGCGCGGTCCACGCCTGTGGCAGCCATCTCGCGCCGCAGTTCAGGCACGCGGTCGTGCAGCTCGGGAAAGCTCAGGTGGCAGTGCGAGTCGACGTACATGCGGCGCTTGGGCGACCCCGTGCCAGACGCGGGCGCGCCGGGTTCTAAAGGGTCTGCGTCGGCTTGGCCGACTGGAGCGTGGTGCCGAGCAGTTCCTCGATCTTCAGCTTGACCTGGCGTGACTTCTCGTCGTTGGGAAAACGCACGCCCACGCCCTGGGTGCGGCCCCCCGAGGCATTGGCCGGCGTGATCCAGGCCACCTTGCCGGCCACCGGGAAGCGCTGCGGGTCGTCGGGCAGCGACAGCAGCAGGTAGATGTCCTCACCCAGCCGGTACTCGCGCGTGGTCGGCACGAACAGCCCGCCGTCGGTGAGCAAAGGCATGTAGGCGGCATACAGCGCGCCCTTTTCGCGGAACACGAGCTGGATCACGCTCGGCCGCAGCCCGCCGCCCGGCGCCACGGGCGGACCGAGCCCGCCGGAGCGGGTGGCTGGGTTTTCGTTCATGGCGCCAGTGTAGCGAAGCCCCGGCGCGGCGGCGGCGCCGGGGCTGGCGGCGGCGGCGCCAGCGCCAGCCGGCCCTGTGTAACCAGCGCGTCGATCATCAGCGCTTCCTGCCAGGGGTGGTCGTCGTGGCGCGCGATGCGCGCCAGCTCCTGCGACCAACCCGTCAGCGCCGGCCAGGCACCTCCGGCGGGCACACGCTCGGTGGGAAAGTAGACGGCGGGCGCGCCGCTGGCGCGGGCCATGGCGTCGTGGCAGAGTTTCTGCAACGCGTCCACGGCCTGCGGCACCGGCCAGCTGGCCAGGAAGCCTGACTGGCCGCGTGCCACCGCCGCGGGCAGCGCCGACCAGGCCGCCGCGTCGATACCCCCCTGTGCCAGCGCCAGCGCATCCAGCGGGCGGCCGCTGCACGCGGCGAGCAGCACCTCGGGCCGGGCCACGCCCTGCGCCGCCAGCCAGGCCGCCGCCACGCCGGCCGGCGGCGGCGCCAGTGGCACGCGCTGGCAGCGGCTGCGCACGGTGGGCAGCAGCAGCGCGGGGTCGCAGGCGGTCAGCACCAGCCGGGTTCCTGCCGGAGGCTCCTCCAGCGTCTTCAGAAGCGCATTGGCCGACTGCATGTTCAGCGCCTCGGCCGGGTGCAGCACCGCCACCTTGCCGCGGCCGCGGGCGCTGGTGCGCGTGGCCCAGTCGATGAGTGCACGCACCTCGTCGATGCGGATCTGCCGGCTGGGCTTCTTCTTGCCGTCATCTTCTTCCCTGTCGCCGGCCAGCGGCCAGTCGTGGGCGCGGCGCAGGGTCGCGGGCAGCAGCACCAGCAGGTCGGGATGCACACGCGACTGCACCAGTCGGCAGCTGCCGCAGCCGCCGCAGGGGCGGGCGCCACCGCCTTCGCCTTCACACAGCCAGGCCTGGGCCAGCACCAGGGCAAACGACAGCGCGCCCACGCCGCCCGCGCCGTGCACGAGCAGCGCGTGGCCCCGGTGCGTGGCCAGCACTGCGGCCAGCGGGTCGGCCAGCCAGGGCAAGGGCAGCGTGCCGCCGGCGTCTACCACCATGGTCGAGCCTCCACGGCCGCCTGCACCTGCTGCCACACCGTGGCCGGTGCAGCCGCGGCCTGCAGTCGCGCGAAGCGGCCCGGTTCGGCCGCCGCGCGCGCGGCATAGCCGGCACGCACACGGTCGAAGAAGGCTTCGTCCTGAGCCTCGAAACGGTCGGGTGCGCGCGCCGCGCCGCGGCGCGCGGCGGCGGTGGCGGGTGCGAGGTCGAACCACAGCGTGAGGTCGGGCTGCCGGCCTTGCTGCACCCACTGCTCCAGCCGGGCCAGCACGCCGGTGTCGAAGCCGCGGCCGCCGCCCTGGTAGGCGAAGGTGGCATCGGTGAAGCGGTCGCACAGCACGGTGTCGCCGCGCGCCAGCGCCGGCTCGATGACGGTCTGCAGGTGGTCGCGCCGCGCCGCGAAGACCAGCAGCGCCTCGCACAACGCGTCCATGGGGGCATGCAGCACCAGTTCGCGCAGGCGTTCGGCCAGCGGCGTGCCGCCGGGTTCGCGCGTCACCACCACGCCGTGGCCGCGCTGGCGCAGCCAGTGGGCCAGGGCTTCGATGTGCGTGCTCTTTCCCGCGCCGTCGATGCCTTCGAGAGTGATGAAACGGCCGCTCATCGGCGGCCGCCGCGCTGAAACTGGTTCACGGCGCGATTATGTTCGGCCAGGGTCTCGCTGAAGACGCTGCCGCCGCTGCCGTCGCTGCGGGCCACGAAATACAGCGCCTTCGTCGGCTCGGGCCGCACGGCCGCCTGCAGCGAGGCCAGGCTGGGCAGGGCGATGGGCGTGGGCGGCAGGCCGCCGCGCGTGTAGGTGTTGTAGGGTGTGTCGGTCTGCAGGTCGCGCTTGCGCAGGTTGCCGTCGAAGGCTTCACCCAGGCCGTAGATCACGCTGGGGTCGGTCTGCAGCGGCATGCCGATGCGCAGCCGGTTGACGAAGACGCCGGCCACGCGGCCGCGGTCGGCCGCCAGGCCGGTTTCCTTCTCGACAATCGAAGCCAGGATCAGTGCCTCTTCGGCATTCTTCAGCGGCGTGTCGGGGGTCCGCTGCGCCCAGGCGTCGGTCAGGTGCTGGTCCAGCAGGCCGTGGGCGCGCTTGAGCAGCGCCAGGTCGCTGACGCCGCGGCTGTAGGCATAGGTGTCGGGAAAGAAGCGGCCCTCGGCCGGCACGCCGGGCTCGCCCAGGGCCGCCATCAGCTCGGCGTCGCTCATGGCGCCTGTGGTGTGGCGCAGGTGCGGCGCGCGCGCCAGTTCGGCACGCAGCTGGCGCACGGTCCAGCCTTCGATGAAACGCAACTGCTCCAGCGTCTCTTCGCCCCGCACCATCTTTTCCAGCAGGCGGCGCGGCGAGGTGCCGGGTGCGATCTCGTAGCTGCCGGCGCGGATGCGGCGCGCCTGGCCCGACCAGCGGAAATACTCGTACAGCAGCCGTGGCGAAGCCTGCACCCCGGCGTCGACCCAGGCCTGCGCCACCTGGCGCGGCGCCGTGCCGGGTTCGATCGACAGCTCGGCGTGTTCACCGGCCAGCGGCAGTGGCCGGTCGACCCAGTGCCACGCCACCGTGGCGGCCAGCACGGCCAGAACCAGCGCCAGCGCCAGCAGGGCCAGGAACCAGCGAAACCCCGAGGAAAGACCAGGCATGTCGGCTGATCATAATCAGCGCATGAGTGCCATTGCCGACGACAGCGCCCTGCCCCGAGGGACCGTGCCCCTGCCCGACTGGGGCGTGATCCGCGCCACGGGCGCCGAAGCGCGCAGCTTCCTGCACGGCCAGCTGACCCAGGACGTGGCGCACCTGGAACCGGCCCGGGCTCGGCTGGCCGGCTATTGCTCACCCAAGGGGCGGCTGCTGGCCAGTTTCGTGATGTGGACCGAAGCCGCCAGCGGCGACGTGCTGCTGGCCTGCAGCGCCGACCTGTTGCCCGCCACGCTGAAGCGGCTGTCGATGTTCGTGCTGCGCGCCAAGTGCAAGCTCGGCGACGCGAGCGCGGCATTGCCGCTGCACGGCTGGGTCGGCAGCGACGTGCCGGGCGCGCAGCCGTGGCAGGTGACCGAAGGCGCTGCTGGCACCGCCGTGCGCCTGCCCGACGCGGCCGGTCAGCGCCGGGCGCTGTGGGTCGGCGCCGCGCCGCCCGCACCCGAGACGCTGGCGCCCGAAGGCTGGCAGTGGCTGGAGGTGATGAGCGCCGTGCCGCGCATCGTGGCCGCCACCGCGGATCAGTTCGTGCCGCAGATGGTCAACCTCGAGGCGGTGGGCGGCGTCAACTTCCAGAAGGGCTGCTACCCGGGGCAGGAGGTGGTGGCGCGCAGCCAGTACCGCGGCACGCTCAAGCGCCGCGCCTTCCTGGTGCGCAGCGAGGCGCCGCTGCAGCCGGGGCAGGAAGTCTTCGATGCCGCCGACCCGGAGCAGCCGGCGGGCATGGTGGTGCTGGCCGCCGCACCCGCCGGCCTGCCGGCCGTGGCGCTGGTGGAATTGAAGACCGCGGCGGCCGAAGGCCGTTTGTCGGCCCGCTCCCCCAATGGCCCGCGGCTCACGTTGCTGCCGCTGCCCTACGGTCTGCCGGCCGAAGTCTGACCGGTTCGTCGCCGCGGCTGCGGCATCGTGAACGGTTCGAGCCCAGCCGCTGAATGGCTGAACTTTTCACGGACCGTGCAGGGTGCGGGTCATCTCCAGGTGCACGATGCCCGCCTCCTCGAAAGGTTCGCCGCGCGGCTTGAAGCCCTGCCGGGCATAGAAGCCGACCGCGCCGTGCTGCGCGTGCAGCACCACCTGGGCGTCGCCGCGCGAGCGCGCCACCCCGATCAGCGCGTCCAGCAGCGCGGCGCCGATGCCCGAGCCGCGCTGGTCGTGCCGCACCGCCATGCGGCCGATCCGGGCCACGCCCGGTGCCTGTTCGACCAGCCGGCCGGTGCCCAGCGCCAGCCCGAAGCGGTTGCTGGCCACGGCATGCACCGCGGCCGCGTCCGCGGTGTCCCATTCCAGTTCGGCCGGGATGCGCTGCTCCTGCACGAAGACCGCATGGCGCAGCACCTGGGCCTCGCGCCCGACGGCGTCCCAGGTGCCGGTGCGCACGTCGAGCATGGTCTCGCCTCGTTCGTAGGCATTCAGCACGTCGCGCAGCGGCTCCGGCACCGGGCGCGAGGTCTGCGTCACCGGGTCGGCGAAGACGTAGACCAGGTCGCCGTGCACCAGCCGCTGCTCGCCGCGGAAGACCGCCGCGCCGAACACCAGAGAGGACTTGCCCAGGCGTGCGCAGCGGATGCCCACCTCCAGCTGGTCGTCGTAGCGTGCCGAGCCTTCGTATTCCAGCGTCGCCTTGCGCACGTACAGGTCGCCCTGCAGCTGCTCCATGGTGTCGTGGTAGGGCAACGCCAGCGCGCGCCAGTAGCCGGCCACCGCGGTGTCGAAATACATCAGGTAGTGACCGTTGAAGACGATCTTCTGCATGTCCACCTCGGCCCAGCGCACGCGCAGGCGGTCGAGGAATCGGAAGTCGCTGCGCTTCATGGTGCGGGGTCCTCCTGAGGGCGACGCGAAAGCGGGGCGCCTGGTCGCGAGAGCATACTTTCAGGCTCTTCACGTCTCATCGGCAACCACCCCAGGCAGCGCACACCATGGCCCGAATCCTCTACATCACACAGATCGACATCGACCCCGGCGTGGTGCGCCTGCTGGCCGAGGAATGCGCGCGCACGGGCATGCGGCGGCCGCTGGTCGTCACCGACGCCGGCGTGCGCGCCGCCGGCGTGCTGCAGATGGCGTTGGACGCGCTGGGCGGCCTGCCGCATGCCGTCTTCGACGGTACGCCGTCCAACCCCACGGAAGCCGCCGTGCGCGCCGCGGTGGCCATCTACCAGCGCGAAGGCTGCGACGGCCTGGTGGCCGTGGGCGGCGGCTCGAGCATCGACCTGGCCAAGGGCGTGGCCATCGCCGTCACGCACGAAGGGCCGCTGGCCCGCTACGCCACCATCGAAGGCGGCAGCCCGAAGATCAGCGACCACGTGCCGCCGCTGATTGCCGTGCCCACCACTGCCGGCACCGGCAGCGAAGTGGCGCGCGGTGCCATCGTCATCGTCGACGACGGCCGCAAGCTGGGTTTCCACAGCTGGCACCTGGTGCCCAAGGCGGCGCTGCTCGACCCGGAGCTGACGCTGGGCCTGCCGCCCGGGCTGACCGCCGCCACCGGCATGGACGCCATCGCGCACTGCATGGAAACCTTCATGGCACCGGCCGTCAACCCGCCGGCCGACGGCATCGCGCTGGACGGCCTGGCGCGCAGCTGGGCGCACATCGAAAGCGCCACGCGCGACGGCCAGGATCGCCAGGCACGCTGGAACATGCTGAGCGCCAGCATGCAGGGCGCCATGGCCTTCCAGAAGGGCCTGGGCTGCGTGCATTCGCTCAGCCACAGCCTGGGCGGCGTGAATCCGCGGCTGCACCACGGCACGCTGAATGCCATGTTCCTGCCGGCGGTGGTGCGGTTCAACGCCGCAGCCGATTCGGTCCAGCACGAGCGGCGGCTGCAGCGCATGGCCCACGCGATGGGCCTGCCCGGCTGCGACCGCCGCGGCACCGAGGTCGCCGAGGCCATCACCACGATGAATGCGCGCCTGGGTCTGCCGGGTGGCCTGCGCGCCATGGGCGTCACCGAGGACCTGTTCGAACGCATCGTCGACGGGGCCATGGCCGACCACTGCCACAAGACCAATCCGCGCCTGGCCACGCGCGACGACTATCTCGGGATGCTGGCTGCGGCGATGTAGCGTCCCGCGCCCCGGCCCGGCCCGGCCCCGGCTGGCGCTGGCTGCTTCGCGAAGGCTGCAGCCTGTCGGCCCCGGTTGCAGGCCGTCGCATGCCGGGCGCCGCCCGCGGCATGCACTGCTATGGTGTGCTAACTCAGCAACACACCGACAGGCGCACCATGCCCTCGTGGGACCAGCGACAACCGATCTACCAGCAACTGGCCGACCTGCTCGCCGCGCAGCTGCTCGAAGGCGACCCGCCCGAAGGCCGGGCCATGCCCTCGGTGCGCGCGCTGGCAGCGCTTCACGTGCTCAATCCGCTGACCGTCCATCGTGCGCTGCAGGCGCTGGGTGACGCAGGCCTGCTGGAACCTCGCCGCGGTCTGGGCCTGTTCGTGACCGCCGGCGCGCGTGAACGCCTGAAGGCTGTCGAACGCCGCCGTTTCCTGGAAGCCGAATGGCCGCGCCTGCGCGAGCGGTTGCGCCGGCTGGACATTGGCGCCGAACAACTCCAATGGGGGGATGCCCGATGACCGAGATCACGACCACCGCCGAGCCCCTGGTCGAGGCCCGCGGCCTGAGCGTGCGCTACGGCGCCAAGCGCGCCGTCGACGACGTGAGCTTCACCATCCCCCAGGGCCGCGTCGTCGGCCTGCTGGGCCACAACGGCGCCGGCAAGACGACGCTGATGAGAGCCATGGTCGGCCTGGTGCGGCCCGAGGGCACGCTTCGTGTGCTGGGCCTGGACCCGCGGCGCGACCGCGTGGCGCTGCTGCAGTCAGCCTGCTACATCCCCGACGTGGCGATCCTGCCGCGCTGGGCGCGGGTGCAAGACCTGATCACACTGATGAGCGGCCTGCACCCGAAATTCTCTGCCGACCGCGCGCGCCAGTTGCTGCGCCGCACCAGCGTTGGCCTGCCGGACCGCGTGAAGACGCTGTCCAAGGGCATGGTGGCGCAGGCGCACCTGGCGCTCATCGCGGCCATTGACGCCCGGTTGATGATCCTGGACGAACCCACCTTGGGCCTGGACGTGCTCTCGCGCAAGGCGTTCTACGAGATGCTGATCGACGAATGGTGCGACGGCGAACGCAGCGTCCTGATCTCGACCCACCAGGTGGAGGAGATCGAATCGCTGCTGTCCGACGTGCTGATGCTCAACGAAGGCAAGCTGGTGCTCTCGATTGGCCTGGAGGACATCGACACGCGCTTCGTGGCCCTCAGCCACGACGCCGCGGTGGCCGAGCAGATGGCCGCGGCGCACCCGCTGCTGCGTTACCGCACCGGCCCCGGCCCGGGCGGCAGCGCCGCGATCTTCGATGGCACGCCGCCCGAACACGTGCAGGCACTGGGCCAGCGCATGCGGCCGAGCCTGGTCGACCTGTTCGTGGCGCTGACGCGCAAGCCCGAACTCGACCGCACGCAGTTCTGAGCGAGCCCGCCTGGCACAAGCGCCGCCACCGCCGCCATCGCCGCCATCGCCGCCACCGCCGCCATCGCCGACACCGGAGAACCGAGATGACCCCCTTCCTTCCCCTCGTGCAGCGCGAATGGCTGCAGCACCGCTGGGCCTGGGCGCTGCTGGCCCTGGTGCCGCTGGCGCTGGCGCTGGTGCTGGTGAGTTTCGGCCAGATCGAATTCGACGACGGCGACGCCGACCGCATCGGCACGGCCCTGCCGGCCGTCATGACGCTGGTCGCGGTGGCCGTGTGCACGGTGTCCGCGTTCGTCGTCTTCTGGGTGACGTCGGTGATCATCGCCACTGGCCTGGCGCGCCGTGACCATGGCGACCGATCGATCGAATTCTGGCTCTCTCTGCCGGTGGGCCATGTGCCGAGCCTGGCCGTGCCCATGCTGGTGCACCTGGTGCTGGTGCCGGCGGCAGCGCTGGCGCTCGGACTGCTGGCCGGCCATGTGCTTTCGATGGTGCTGGTGGCACGCTTTGCCGGTCTGCCGGCCTGGTTCGGCTTGCCCTGGGGCGACCTGTTCGCCGCGACGCTGGCGCTGGGTCTGCGCCTGTTGGCCGGCCTGCCGCTGGCCACGCTGTGGCTGGCCCCCGTGATCCTGATGGCCATGCTCGCCCGGGCCTGGATCGGCCGCTGGGGGCTGCCGGTGCTGGCGCTGGTGCTGGGTCTGGGCGGTCTGCTGGCCGACCGCGCCCTGGGGCAGCCGCTGCTGCTGCCCTGGCTGGGCGAACTGGTCCAGCGTGCGGTGCAGGCGATGGCCGGCGCCAGCGAGGTCAGTTTCGCGGCCGAGGGCGCCGACGAGGCACTCGCGGCGCTGCGCGCCCTGCCGGGCCTGGCGCTGAAGGATCTGGGCGCGGCCCTGGGCGCACTGCTGTCACCGGCCATGGCGGCGGGTCTGGCGCTGTCGGCCGTGTGCTTTGCGCTGCTGGTCGACTGGCGCCAGCGCGGTACCCAGGCCGCCGAGTGACCGCCGATCGAGAACCCGGGCCACGCGGCACACGCCCCATGCAAAACGGCGGGCAGCCCTTGCAGGCCGCCCGCCGTTCAGTGGACGCGATCCGATTTCAGTGATGCGTGCCGTCGAAGAACTGTTCGTCCTCGGTGGAGCCCTTCAGCGCCGCGGTCGACGACAGCGCCTCGATGGTCGTCGTCACGGCGTCGAAGTAGCCGGTGCCCACCTCGCGCTGGTGCTTGACGGCGGTGAAGCCCTTCTCGGCGGCGGCGAATTCCTTCTCCTGCAGTTCGACGAAGGCGCTCATGTTGTTGCGCGCATAGCCGTAGGCCAGGTCGAACATGCTGTAGTTCAGGCTGTGGAAGCCGGCCAGCGTGATGAACTGGAACTTGTAGCCCATGGCGCCGAGTTCACGCTGGAACTTGGCGATGGTCGCGTCGTCCAGGTTCTTCTTCCAGTTGAAGCTGGGGCTGCAGTTGTAGGCCAGCAGCTTGCCCGGGAACTTGGCGTGGATGGCGTCGGCGAAGGCCTTGGCGAAGGCCAGGTCGGGCTTGCCGGTCTCGCACCAGATGAGGTCGGCATAGGGCGCGTAGGCCAGGCCGCGGCTGATCGACTGCTCCAGGCCGTTCTTCGACTTGAAGAAGCCTTCCACCGTGCGTTCGCCGGTGAGGAAGGGCTGGTCGTTGGCGTCGACGTCGCTCGTCACCAGGTCGGCCGCTTCGGCGTCGGTGCGCGCCAGCAGGATGGTCGGCGTGCCCATCACGTCGGCCGCCAGGCGCGCCGCCACCAGCTTGGCCACCGCTTCACGCGTGGGCACCAGCACCTTGCCGCCCATGTGACCGCACTTCTTGACGCTGGCCAGCTGGTCCTCGAAGTGCACGCCGGCGGCACCGGCGTCGATCATGGCCTTCATCAGTTCGAAGGCGTTGAGCACGCCGCCGAAGCCGGCTTCGGCATCGGCCACGATGGGGGCGAAATAGTCGATGTCGTTCTTGCCCTCGCTCCACTGGATCTGGTCGGCACGGGCGAACGCGCCGTTGATGCGCTTCACGACCTTGGGCACCGAGTCCACCGAATACAGGCTCTGGTCGGGGTACATCTCGCCGTTGTCGTTGGCGTCGGCGGCGACCTGCCAGCCACTGAGGTAGATCGCCTTCAGGCCGGCCTTGACCTGCTGCATGGCCTGGTTGCCGGTGAGCGCACCCAGGCTGTTGACGAAGGGCTCGGTATTGATCAGGTTCCACAGCTTCTCGGCGCCGCGCTTGGCCAACGTGTGCTCGACCTGCAGGCTGCCGCGCAGGCGCACCACGTCTTCGGCGCTGTAGCCGCGCTTGATGCCTTTCCAGCGCGGGTTCTCGGCCCAGTCCTTTTCAAGGGCGGCGGCTTGTTGCTGGCGGGTGAGTGTGGTCATGAGGATCTCCTGGTTTGAGACGACGGGAAAAAAGGCTCTGAACTGCCTTCAGCGTACGCCGAAGCCGCCAGCAAGTGAAGACCTATGTCTTATATAAGATACAAGAATGAATCATTGTGAATCAACGACTTAGAGCGTCGTTTCATATTATGCAATGACATTCTTCCAGATGATGAAGTTTTGCTGCGGTGCAGCGATGAATATTCCATCATATGGAAACGAGGGCATGGCATGCGAAATCGGTGCTCGATCCGATCGCCGGCCCCCAGGCCGCGATGGCTGCATATCATCGGTCGCCCGTTTGCTGCCCAGAGCCACATGTCGTCATTCGCCTACCTGTCCGACCCGGGATTCCTGAAACTGGGCCCGCCCGCAGCGGCCACGCCGTATGCGGTGGCCGGCATCGCCTGGGACGGTGCCACCACCAACCGCCCGGGCGCGCGGTTCGGCCCGCGCGCAGTGCGTCAGGCCAGCCAGATGCTGTGCGACGCGACGCACCCGCATTTCGACTGCAGCCCGCTCGGCCACCTGGGCGACGCCGGTGACCTGGCCCTGCCCAATACCTCGATCGACGCCATGCGGTCCGCGTTGGCGCCGCTGGCTGCGCAGTGGATCGGCCGCCACCACATGGTCTGGATCGGCGGCGACCATTCGATCACGCTGCCGCTGCTGCGCGCCTACCGGGCGCACCTGGGCCGGCCGCTGGCGGTGGTCCACCTCGACGCCCATTGCGACACCTGGGCGAGCCACTTCGGCGAACCCAGCGGCCACGGCACCTGGGTTTACGAGGCGATGCAGGAAGGCCTGGTGCTCGACGCCTGCTTCACGCAGCTGGGTATCCGCTCGGCCGGCACGCGCGACGCGCGCGAGTACGTGCATGACCGCGGCGGCCAGATCTTCACCGCGCGCAGCCTGCGCGGACTGGAGTCCCCGGCGCAACTGGCGCCGGTGCTGGCGGCGATCCGCGAACGCCTGGCCCGGCATGGCCACCCGCCGGTGTATCTGAGCCTGGACATCGATTGCCTGGACCCGGCCTACGCCCCCGGCACCGGCACGCCCGAACCGGGCGGCATGAGCACCAGCCAGGTGCTCACGCTGCTGGAGGAACTGGCCGACCTGCCGTTCGTGGGCATGGACTGCGTGGAAGTGGCACCGCCCTACGACCATGCCGAGATCACCAGCGCGGCCGCGGCCAGCTTCGTCTGGACCTACCTGTGTGGCCGCGTGGCTGCCGCGCGCGCTGCGCTTGTTTGATCGCGCGCAAGGCCGCGCCACAATCACCGCGAACAATCGGAGCCGTTGCCAGGAGACCACCCATGACCACAGCCCCCTCCGCACGCGCCCCGCGTCCTTCCCGCCCCCCTGCCCCGTCGCTGCCGGAATTCGACACGCTGGACCAGGCGCACCGCGAGGCGCTGCAAACGCTGCAGGCCTTCGAGCAACTGCTGGCCCACCTGCACGACAACGGCCCCGATGCCTCGGCGCAGGCCAGCGCCCAGCGCATCATCGCCTTTTTCAGCGGTCCGGGCCGGACGCACCATGCCGACGAGGAGCGGCTCGTCTTCCCGCCGCTGCTGAGCGGCACCGACGTGGAAATGGTGCAGCATGTGCGCCGCCTGCAGCAGGACCACGGCTGGCTGGAAGAAGACTGGCGTGAACTCTCGCCGCAGATCGAGGCCATCGCCAAGGGCTACAACTGGTACGACCTGGCCATGCTGCGGCTGGCGCTGCCGGTCTACACCGCGCTGTACAAGGAGCACATCGCGCTGGAGGAGTCGCTGGTCTACCCCGAGGCCAGGCGACGCCGCCAGGCCGAATTGCACGGCCGCGACGCCAAGCCCTGACCGGCCGGTCCGGGCCGGGTGCCACGGCACCCAGGCCGCGCTGGGCTGACTAAACTCGGGGCCTGCGCCCCGTGCTGGCCGGCGCACCCACAGGAGCTGCCATGAACAAAGCCATCGATCCCGCGCTGATGCAGGCCGCGGAGGCCATCGGCTCGACACCCACCACCGGCCTGGAATCCTGGTGGATGCCCTTCACCGCGAACCGGCAGTTCAAGCAGGCACCCCGGCTGCTGGCGCGCGCAGCAGGCATGCACTACTGGGACGTGCATGGCCGCCAGATCCTGGATGGCGTGGCCGGACTGTGGTGCGTGAATGCCGGCCATGCGCGGCCGCGCATCGTGCAGGCGATCCAGCAACAGGCCGCGGAACTGGACTTCGCGCCCACCTTCCAGATGGGTCACCCGAAGGCGTTCGAGCTGGCCGGGCGGCTGGCAAGCATCGCGCCGGTCGGCTTGAACCGGGTGTTCTTCGCCAATTCGGGTTCCGAAGCTGTGGAGACGGCGCTCAAGATCGCGCTGGCCTATCACCGCGTGCGCGGCGAAGGCACGCGAACGCGGCTCATCGGCCGCGAGCGTGGCTACCACGGCGTCAATTTCGGCGGCATTTCCGTGGGCGGCATGGTCGGCAACCGCAAGACCTTCGGCCTGGCGGTGGCCGGCGTGGACCACCTGCGCCACACGCACGACCCGGCGCGCAATGCGTTCAGCGTCGGCCAGCCGCTGCACGGCGCCGACTTCGCCGACGACCTGGAGCGCCTGGTGGCGCTGCATGACGCGTCCAATATTGCCGCCGTCATCGTGGAGCCGGTGGCCGGCTCCACCGGCGTGCTGGTGCCACCGGTGGGCTACCTGCAACGGCTGCGCGAGATCTGCACCCGGCACGGCATCCTGCTCATCTTCGACGAAGTCATCACCGGCTTCGGCCGCACCGGCCAGCCCTTCGCGGCGCAGACCTTCGGTGTCGTTCCCGACATGATCACCTGCGCCAAGGGCATCAACAACGGCTGCGTGCCGATGGGCGCCGTGATCGTGCGCCAGGACCTGCACGACGCCTTCATGGCCGGGCCCGAGCACCAGATCGAGTTCTTCCACGGCTATACCTATTCGGCGCATCCGCTGGCCTGCGCGGCGGCACTGGGCACGCTGGACACCTATGCCGAGGAAGGTCTGCTCACGCGCGCGGGCGAGCTTCAGGACCATTTCGCCCAGGCAGTGCACTCGCTGAAGGGCGAGCCCAACGTCATCGACATCCGCAATATCGGCCTCGTCGGCGGCGTCGAACTGGCACCGCTGCCGGGCGAGCCCACCAAGCGCGCCTTCGGCATCTTCCTCGACCTGTACGAGAAGGGGCTGCTGGTGCGCACCACCGGCGATACGGTGGCACTGTCGCCGCCGCTGATCATCGAACGCGGCCAGATCGACCAGATCGTGGACCTGCTGCGCGGCGCCATCCGCCGCGCTGCCTGAAACGAAGTCCGGCCGGCGCGACGAGGGAGACCCTCTTCGCGGGCAACGCCCGCCTCGCCATGCCCTTGCTCGACACCGACCGCGAACTGGCCCGCGACTCCTACTACGCTGCCACGGCGCGGCGTGAACAGGCTTTCCCGGCGCTGGCCGGCGACACCCACTGCGACGTGGCCATCGCTGGCGGCGGGTTGGCCGGCCTGTCGGCGGCGATCGACCTGCGCCGCCGCGGCTTCGACGTGGTGCTGCTGGAAGCACGCGAACTGGGTTTCGGCGCCAGCGGCCGCAATGGCGGTCAGGCCATCCACGGCCTGGCCTGCGACCAGGAAACCATCGAAGAGCAACTTGGCCTGGACACGGCGCGCCAGGTGTGGGCGATGTCCATCGAGGCGCTGGACCTGCTGCGCGAGCGCATGCGGGAACACGGCATCGACTGCGACTGGCGCAGCGGATACCTCGGCCTGGCCACCAGCGCCCGCAAGGGCCGCGCGCTGCAGGCCTGGGCGCAGCGCACTGAAGCCGTCTACGGCTATCCCCTGCAGCGCGTCGAAGCGGCTGACATCGGCCGCTGGATCGCCAGCCCGCGCTACCACAGCGGCATCTTCGATCCGCGCTCGGGCCACCTGCACCCGCTGAAATACACGCTGGGCCTGGCGCGTGCGGCAGCGGCGGCAGGGGTTCGCCTGCACGAGCAATCGCCAGTGCTGGCGTTGACGCAGGGCGAGCGGCCCGCGCTGCGCACCGCCAGCGGCACGGTGCACGCGCGGCAGGTGCTGCTGGCCGGCAATGTCTACCTGCAAGGTGTCGCACCCGGGCTGCAGGCGCGCATCATGCCCGTGGGCACCTATATCGGTTGCAGCGAGACGCTGGAACCCGCCCTGGCCGACCGCCTGGTGCCTGCGCACGCGGCGGTCTGCGACACCAATTTCGTGCTCGACTATTTCCGCACCACACCCGATCATCGGCTGCTCTACGGCGGCCGTGTCAGCTACAGCACGCTGACACCGGCCGGCCTGGCCGAAAGCATGCGCCGGCGCATGGTGCACACCTTCCCGCAACTGGCCGGCACGCGCGTGGCCTACGCCTGGGGCGGCTTCGTCGACATCACCATGAACCGTGCGCCCGACTTCGGTCGCCTGCCCGCCGCCGCCGGGGCAGCGCCCAACGTCTACTACCTGCAAGGCTTCTCCGGCCACGGCCTGGCGCTCACCGGACTGGCCGGCCGCCTGGTGGCCGAGGCCATGGCCGGCGACGCCGGCCGCTTCGACGTCTTCACCCGACTGCGGCACCGGCCGTTCCCCGGCGGCGCCTGGCTGCGCACGCCGGCGCTGGTGCTCGGCATGGCCTGGTACCGGCTGCGCGATATGCTCGGCTGACCCGCCTGTCAGAATGCACAGAGTTCGCTTCCAACCTCGATGAGCCGCTGTCCCGTCGTCCTCGTCCCCGCCTGCAACCGCTGGCTCGGCGACCACCCGTTCCACATTGCCGGGCGCAAATACGTCGACTTCGTGCGCCTGGCCGGTGCATTGCCGCTGGTGGTGCCCCGGCTGGATCTGCAGGAGATCGACGAGGCGCTCGACCTGGCCGACGGCGTGCTGCTCACCGGCTCGCCGTCCAACGTGCACCCGTCGGCGTTCGGCGAGGAGGTGCACGATCCCTCGCTGCCGCTGGACCCCGAGCGCGATGCCTGGACGCTGCCGCTCATCACGCGGGCCATTGCGCGTGGCGTACCGATCTTCGGCATCTGCCGCGGCACGCAGGAGGTCAACGTGGCGCTGGGCGGCACGCTGCACCAGGCGGTGCATGAGGTGCCCGGCCTGGCCGATCACCGCGAGCCCGAGGCCGCCCCCCTGGACGAACAGTACGCCCCTTCGCACCAGGTCGAGGTGGTGCCGGGTGGCGTGCTGCAGGCTATCGTCGGCCGGCCCCGATTCCAGGTCAACTCGCTGCACGGCCAGGCCGTCAAGGCGCTGGCGCGCGGGCTGCGCGTCGAGGCGGTGGCGCCGGACGGGCTGGTGGAGGCCTTTTCCATGCCCGGCGCGACAGGATTCAACCTGTGCGTCCAATGGCACCCGGAGTGGCAGGCGGCAGACAACCCGGTTTCGATGCAACTGCTGCAGGCCTTCGCTGCCGCCGTGCGCCAGTACCGCGACCGGGTACGCGGGCCCTTGCCGAGCGTGGCTGCACCGGCCTGAGCCCGGCCGCCACCGGGCCGCCACCGTGCCGCCACCGTGCCGCCGCGGCTCCTCGGACCGCCCTCCCCGGTGGCCCGGTTCCACCCTCCTGACAGAATCGCACCCATGGTCAGCAAAAATCTGAGCTTCGCCGAACTGGAACTGTGGCTCGACGTCAACCGCGTGACCGAGATCGAATGCCTCGTGCCCGACCTCACCGGCGTGGCCCGCGGCAAGATCCTGCCGCGGCAGAAATTCACCGAGGACCGCGGCATGCGGCTGCCCGAGGCCGTGGTGGCCATGGGCGTGACGGGCGAGTTTCCCGAGGAGGGCCCGTACTTCGACGTCATCAGCCCCACCGACCAGGACATGCACCTGCGGCCCGATCCCAGCACGGTGCGCATCGTGCCCTGGGCGGTGGACCCGACGGCGCAGGTCATCCACGACTGCTTCGACAAGCATGGCGTGCTGGTGCCCTTCGCGCCGCGCTCGGTGCTGCGGCGGGTCTGCGAGCTGTTCGACAGCGAAGGCTGGGACCCGGTGGTGGCACCCGAGCTCGAGTTCTACCTCGTGGCCCGCAACCCCGACCCCGACATGCCGCTGAAGCCCCCCATCGGACGCAGCGGCCGCGCCGAGACGTCGCGCCAGGCCTACAGCATCGACGCCGTGAACGAGTTCGACCCGCTGTTCGAGGACGTCTACGCCTATTGCGAGAAGATGGAGTTGAACGTGGACACGCTGATCCACGAAGTGGGCGCGGGGCAGATGGAGATCAATTTCTTCCATGCCCACCCGTTGAACCTGGCCGACGAGGTGTTCTTCTTCAAGCGCACGGTGCGCGAAGCCGCGATGCGCCACGACATGTTCGCCACCTTCATGGCCAAGCCGATCGCAGGCGAGCCGGGCAGCGCCATGCACGTGCACCAGAGCGTGATCAACCGGGCCACCGGGCGCAACCTGTTCAGCAACGAGGACGGCAGCCCGTCGCGGGAGTTCTACTGGTATGTCGGCGGCCTGCAGCGCTATGTGCCGGCGGCGATGGCGCTGTTTGCGCCGTATGTGAACAGCTACCGGCGGCTGGTGCGCAGCAACTCGGCGCCGATCAATATCCAGTGGGGCACCGACAACCGCACGGTGGGCATTCGCAGCCCGGTGGCCACGGCCACGGCGCGGCGCATCGAGAACCGCGTCATCGGCGCCGACGCCAACCCCTACGCCGCGCTGGCGGCCACCCTGGCCTGCGGCTACCTCGGCATCAAGAACCGCATCGAGCCCACGGCCGAATGCAAGGGCGACGCCTACCTGGGCGACTTCCAGCTGCCGCGCAGCCTGGGCGAGGCGCTGGCGCTGCTGCGCAACGAACGCGACCTGGCGGCGGTGCTGGGCGAAGCCTTCATCACCGTCTACACCGAGGTGAAGGAGATCGAGTATGCGGAATTCATGAAGGTCATCTCGCCCTGGGAGCGCGAGCACCTGTTGCTGCACGTCTGAATGGAAAGGGCCCGGGCATGAACGCGAACGTCATCGGGAGCGCCGCGCAGCGCAGCACCGAACAGTGGCAGGCCGCCGACGCGGCGCACTTCCTGCACCCGTTCACCGATTTCAAGGCGCTGGCCGGCAAGGGCTCGCGCATCATCACGCGCGCCGACAACATCTACCTCTGGGACAGCGAAGGCCGCAAGGTGCTCGACGCCATGAGCGGCCTGTGGTGCGTGAACGTGGGCTACGGCCAGCAGGCGCTGGTGGACGCCGCGGCGCGCCAGATGCGGGAACTGCCCTTCTACAACGCCTTCTTCCAGACCGCCACGCCACCGGCCATCGAACTGGCCGAACTGCTGGCTGAAGTGACGCCTGCGCAGTTCCAGCATGTCTTCTTCTCGGGTTCGGGCTCCGAAGGCAACGACACCGTGGTGCGCATGGTGCGCCGCTACTGGGACGTGCTGGGCCAGCCGCAGCGCCAGGTGATCATCAGCCGCCACAACGCGTACCACGGCTCCACCATGGCCGGCGCTTCGCTGGGCGGCATGGCCGGCATGCACGCGCAGGGCGGGCTGCCCATCCCCGGCATCGTGCACATCGAACAGCCCTACTGGTGGGAACACGGCCGGCCGGCCGGCCTGACGCGCGACGAATTCGGCCTCGTGGCCGCGCGCTGGCTGGAGACGAAGATCCTGGAAGTCGGTCCGGAGAACGTGGCCGCCTTCATCGGCGAGCCGGTGCAGGGCGCCGGCGGCGTGATCATTCCGCCGGCCAGCTACTGGCCCGAGATCCAGCGCATCTGCGATCGCCACGGCGTGCTGCTCGTCAGCGACGAGGTCATCTGCGGCTTCGGCCGCACCGGCCAGTGGTTCGGCTGCGAGACCTTCGGCTTCCGCCCCGACCTGATGACCTTCGCCAAGGGCGTGACCAGCGGCTACGTGCCGCTGGGCGGCGTGATGGTGGGCGACCGCATGGCCCGCGTGCTCATCGACGAAGGCGGCGAGTTCAACCACGGCTACACCTATTCGGGCCACCCGGTGGCCTGCGCCGTGGCCGTGGCCAATATCCGGCTCATCCAGCAACTCGGCCTGGTGCAGCATGTGCACGACGACGTGGGCCCGTATCTTGCCGCGGGCTTTGCGAAACTGCGCGAGCACCCGCTGGTGGGCGACGCCGAAACCTGCGGACTCATGGGTGCCCTGCTGCTGATCCAGGACAAGGCCCGAGGGACGCCCTTCCCGGAAGCATTGGAGATCGGCATGGTCTGCCGCGGCCACTGCTTCCGCGAAGGCGTGATCATGCGCGCCGTGGGTGACCGCATGATCATCGCCCCGCCGCTGGTCATCACGCGTGCGCAGGTCGACGAGATGCTGGCGCTGATCCGCCGCTGCCTGGACCTGACGCTGGCCGACGCGCAGCGCCACGGCTGGCTGGGCTGATGCCGGCCGCCGAACCCAGCGCTTCCCCCGATGGCCTTGCGCCCACGCGCGCCTAGACTGCCCCAACAATCGCCTGCCCAACCTGTCCCGTTGCCCGGAGATGCCGCCATGAACCCGAAGACCGCCGCTTCTGCCCTTGTCGCCGCGCTGGCGCTGGCCGCGACCGCCGCGCTGGCGCAGGAAGAGGAGAAGATCCTCAACATCTACAACTGGTCGGACTACATCGCCGAGGACACGATCCGCAATTTCGAGAAGGAAACCGGCATCAAGGTCCGTTACGACAATTTCGACAACAACGAGATCGTGCATGCCAAGCTGGTGGCGGGCAAGACGGGCTACGACCTCATCGTGCCCTCGTCCAACTGGGCCAAGCTGCAGCTCGACGGCGGGCTGTTGAGCAAGCTGGACAAGACCCAGCTGCCGAACCTGAAGTACCTGGACCCGGCGGTGCAGGCGCAGCTTTCGCGCATGGACCCGGGCAACGACTACATGGTGAACTGGCTGTGGGGTTTCACCACGGTGGGCATCAACGTCGACAAGGTGAAGGCTGCCCTGGGCACCACGCCGATGCCGGAAAACGCCTGGGACCTGATCTTCAAGCCCGAATACGTCAGCAAGCTCAAGAGCTGCGGCGTGAGCTTCCTGGATTCGGCCACCGAGGTGGTGCCGGCCGCGCTGCACTATCTGGGCAAGCCCTCGTTCAGCAAGAACCCGAGCGACTACGCCGCGGCCGGCCAGCTGCTCAAGCAGGTGCGGCCCCACATCACGTTGTTCAGCTCCTCGGGTTATATCAACGACATGGCCGGCGGCTCCATCTGCGTGGCGCTGGGATGGTCGGGCGACATCAATATCGCGCGTCAGCGTGCCATCGACAACAAGACCGGGAACAACATCCAGGCGCTGATTCCCAAGACCGGTGGCATCCTGTTCTTCGACGTCATGGTGATCCCGGTCGACGCCCCGCGCCCCGGCAACGCGCACAAGTTCATCAACTACATCATGCGTCCCGAAGTGCATGCCGGCCTGACCAACAAGGTCTTCTACGCCAACCCCAATACCGAGTCGAAGAAGCACATCCGGCCCGAGGTGGCGAGCAATCCCACGGTCTTCCTTTCGCCGCAGGACATGGCGCGCATGATCCCGCCCGACTCGATCAACAACGACCTGCGGCGTCTGATGACGCGCACCTTCACGTCGTTCAAGACCGGGCTGTAAATGGCTGCAGCGGACCCGTCGGCGTTCCTGCGCATCCTGGACGTCGTCAAGGACTTCAACGGCTTCATTGCCGTCGACAACGTCAGCCTGGACATCGCCAAGGGCGAGATCTTCGCGCTGCTGGGATCGTCGGGCTGCGGCAAGAGCACGCTGCTGCGCATGCTGGCCGGCTTCGAGACGCCCACTTCGGGGCGCATCGTGCTCGACGGCGTGGAGCTCGGCAGCATGCCGCCCTACCAGCGGCCGATGAACATGATGTTTCAGAGCTATGCGCTGTTTCCGCACCTTACGGTCTGGGACAACATCGCCTTCGGCCTGAAGCGCGAGGGGCTGTCCAAGGAGCGCATCGCCGAACGCGTGGAGGCCATGCTCAAGCTCGTGCAGCTGGGCAAGTACGCCAAGCGCAAGCCGCACCAGCTGTCCGGCGGCCAGCAGCAACGCGTGGCGCTGGCGCGCAGTCTGGCCAAACAGCCGCAACTGCTGCTGCTGGACGAGCCGCTGGGGGCGCTGGACAAGAAGCTGCGCGAGGAAACGCAGATCGAACTGGTGAACATCATCGAATCGGTGGGCGTGACCTGCGTCATGGTCACGCACGACCAGGAAGAGGCCATGACCATGGCCAGCCGCATCGCCGTCATGAGCGAAGGCCGCTTTCTGCAGGTGGGTGCGCCCGGCGACATCTACGAAACCCCGGCCACACGATTCGTGGCCGACTTCATCGGCAACGTCAACCTGATGGACGGCACGCTCGACGTCGACGAGGCCGACCACTGCATCATCGCAAGCGCCGACTGCCGGCACTACGTGGGCCA
Source organism: Rubrivivax sp. (assembly GCA_034522875.1). GTDB lineage: Bacteria > Pseudomonadota > Gammaproteobacteria > Burkholderiales > Burkholderiaceae_C > Rubrivivax. Next base: position 91,614 of record JAXHKY010000009.1, read on the forward strand.
CGGCATCACGGGCGTGGTGGGCATGCCGGTGACGGTGGCGCTGCGGCCAGAGAAGATCCACCTCTCGCGCCACCAGCCGCCCGAGGAATTCAACAGCGCCATCGGCACCATCAAGGAGATGGCGTATTTCGGCAGCTTCACCGTTTACCACCTGGAACTGCCCAGCGGTGCGCGGTTGAAGGTGAGCCTGGCCAACGTGCAGCGCCACCGCGACGACGAATTCACCTGGGGCGACCGGGTCTGGGCGCACTGGTCGCGCTCGTCGCACGTGGTGCTGACGCAGTGAGCGCGGCATGAACGCCCTGCTCGCCCGGATCGGTGGCCGCACGGTGGTGATTGCCGTGCCCTTCCTGTTCCTGCTTGTCTTTTTCCTGTTTCCCTTCGTCATCGTCGGCAAGATCAGCGTCTCCGAGATGGAGACGGTGAGCTTCAAGGACGTGCTGAGCTGGTCCGACGGCGTGCTGACGCTGGCGCTGCGTTTCTCCAACTATCTCTTCATCACCGAGGACCCGCTCTATTTCAGGACCTACCTGGCGAGCCTGCAGTACGCGCTGGCGACCACGCTGCTGTGCCTGGCCATCGGCTACCCCTTCGCCTATTTCATGGCGCGCGCCCGGCCCACGCTGCAACCGGCGCTGCTGATGCTGGTGATGTTGCCGTTCTGGACCTCGTTCCTGCTGCGCGTCTATGCCTGGCGCGGCCTGCTCACCGAAGGCGGCTGGGTGGCCGATCTCATCTTTGCCAGCGGGCTGGATCAGGTGCTGTACGCGCTGGGCCTGATCTCCACGCCCGGCAAGCTGATGCACACGCCGTTCTCGCTGGTGCTGGGCATGACCTACACCTACCTGCCCTTCATGATCCTGCCGCTGTACGGCAACCTGGCCAAGCTGGACCTGCGCCTGCTCGAAGCCGCCGCCGATCTGGGCGCCACGCCGTGGACGGCGTTCTGGAAGATCACGGTGCCGCTGTCCAAGGCCGGCATCATTGCCGGCTCGATGCTGGTTTTCATCCCCTGCGTCGGTGAATTCGTCATTCCCGAACTGCTGGGCGGCCCCGAGACGCTGATGATCGGCCGCGTGCTGTGGGACGAATTCTTCAGCAACAACGACTGGCCCATGGCGTCCAGCGTGGCGGTGGTGATGGTGCTGCTGATCATCGTGCCGCTGGCCATCTTCAACAAATACCAGGCCGAGGCGCAGGAGAGCGGGAAGTGACGCCGCGCGGCACCTCGGCCACTTTCAACCGCTGGTTCGGCCGCGGCTGGCTGGGCTTGGGCTTTGTGTTCCTTTACGTGCCCATCGTGGCGCTGGTCATCTTCTCCTTCAACGACTCGCCGATCCCGAACATCTGGCGCGGCTTCACGCTGAAGTGGTACGTGGCACTGGCCAGCGACACCGAGATGCTGGCCGGCCTGTGGCTGAGCCTGAAGATCGCCTTCCTCACCGCCTGCGGCTCGGTGGTGCTGGGCACGCTCACCGCCTTTGCGCTCGTCAAGTACAGGCGTTTCCCGGGGCGCACGCTGTTCTCGGGCATGAGCACCGCGCCGCTGGTGATGCCCGAGGTGGTGGTGGGCCTGTCGCTGCTGCTCATGCTGGTGAGCGTGCAGCGCGCGCTGGGCTTCCCCGAGCGCGGCATGCTCACCATCTGGTTCGGCCACCTGCTGCTGGGCGTGGCCTATGCCGCCGTGGTGGTGCAGGCGCGGCTGCACGACCTGAACCCGCAGCTGGAAGAGGCCGCCATGGACCTGGGCGCGCGGCCGCACCAGGTGTTCTGGCTGGTGACGCTGCCGATGATCGCGCAAAGCCTGGTCTCGGCCTGGCTGCTGACCTTCACGCTGTCGCTGGACGACGTGGTGCTGTCGGCCTTTCTCTCCGGCCCCGGTTCGACGACCATGCCGCTGGTCATCTTCTCGCGCGCCCGGCTGGGGCTGAACCCCAGCGTCAATGCGGTGGCCACGCTGATCATCGTCATCGTCGCCATCGGCGTGGTGGCCGCCAGCTGGTTCATCGCCAACGCCGAGCGCAAGCGCCAGCGCGAGATGGCCGCTGCGGCGCGCGCCTGACCCGACCCCCGAACCCCGACATTCCACAAGCAGACCCGAACGAGGAGAAACCCATGAAGCGCTCCGCCCCCCCCGCTGCCCTGCTTGGGCTCGGTCTCGCACTGGCTGCGGCCTTCCCTGCCGCCGCGCAAAGCAGCGAAGAGCTGCTCAAGGAGTTGCGCGCGCTGCGCGAGCGGGTGAATGAACTGGAAAAGAAGCTCCAGTCCTCTCCTGCCGCAGCGACCCCGCCCGCGACGGGCCAGTGGGGCATGACGCCCGAGCAGGCGCGTGAACTCAACCGCATCGCCGTCAAGACAGAAGGCTTGCAGGACAGCTTCGCCGACCAGGGGTTGAAGGGCCTGAAGATCAGCGGCCAGATGGACCCGACCTGGATCTACAACCGGGCCCAGGACGACGCCACCTTCGTCTTCCTGAACAAAGGCGACCCGCCGCGCTACACCTACGACAACTCGTATTTCGGCATGGCCGTCATCGACTTCGAGAAGGAGACCGAGAGCGGCACGCGCTGGAAGCTCACGCTGGCACCCGAGCGCGGCACCGGCGCCATCTTCAACGACTCCATCGTGCACGAGGCCTCGGTGTCGGTCCCGCTCACCGACCTGCAGACGCGGTTGTGGGTGGGCCAGATCCCCGACTGGACCGGCTACGAGCTCACGCTGCCGGCGGGCAACAAGCTGATCACGCACAACCTGCTGTTCGACACCATGGCACCCAGCGCCTACACCGGCGCCGTGCTCGACATCACCAGCGGCAAGTGGTGGGTGCGCGGCGGCCTGGCCAACGTCAACACGGCACGCAACACCTCGGGCAACAAGACACCGTCGCTGATCTACCGCGTGGACTATTCCAAGGGCGAATTCAGCGGCTTCGGCTTCAGCGGGGTGCACGGCAAGATCGCCAACTTCGCCGCCAGCGACGGCACCTATCCGGTGGACACCGGCATGGTCGACGCCAACGGCGATCCGATCTATGAGGACACGCCCTTCGCCAGCGCCGGCCAGAATACGCGTGTGAACCTGTTCGAGGTCGACGCCTATTTCATCCGGGGTGACTGGTCCTTCTTCGGCCAGGCCAGCGTCGGCCAGCAGGACGACGCCGCCATCTTCAACAGCGACGGCGTACTGCGCGACGCCGAGTGGTGGGGTCTGTCGGGCACCGCGGCCTACAAGATCACGCCGCGTCTGGAAGGCGTGCTGCGCGCCGACTACGTGGACAACAGCAAGAACGGCGGCGGCCTGCTCGGCTTCAGCTTCGACGATCCCGTCAACGGCATCGGCCGCGGCCTGCTCGCGGACGGCAGCTTTGCCAAGGGCGAATCGGTGGGCGCCAACCGCTGGGCGCTCAGCCTGGGCATGAACTACCTGTTCGACGAGAACACCATCTTCAAGCTGGAGTACCGCTACGACGGCGCCGACCAGCCGGTGTTCGAATATGTGGGCGAGGGCCGCTTCGAGAAAACGAACAGCGTCCTCGGTGGCTCGGTGGTGGTCAGTTTCTGAGCATTCCGGTCGCCGAAACCGGGCCTGAAGCCCGCACGTCACTTCACGGCGGGCCGCAGGCCCGCCGTTCACCATTTCCGGGAAACCCCATGAGCACCGCCGCACCCAACTGGCACGAACGCGCCGCCGCGCTGCGCATCGACGGCCGCGCCGTCATCGAGGGCCAGCGCCGCGACGCCGCCTCGGGCGAGGCCTTTGCCTGCGTCTCGCCGATCGACGGCCGCGTGCTCGCCAGCGTGGCCCGCGGCACTGTGGCCGATATCGACGCCGCGGTGGCCAGCGCACGCGCCGCCTTCGAAGACGCGCGCTGGGCCGGCAAGCCGCCGGCCGTGCGCAAGCGGCTGCTGCTGCGCTTTGCCGAGAAGATCCTGGCCGCGCGCGACGAACTGGCGCTGCTTGAGACACTGGACATGGGCAAGCCGATCCAGTACTCGCTGTCGGTCGACGTGCCCAGCACCGCGCGCTGCATCGCCTGGTATGCCGAGGCGGTGGACAAGGTCTACGGCGAGGTGGCTCCCACCGGCAGCCATGCGTTGGCCCTGATCACGCACGAACCGGTGGGTGTGGTCGGTGCCATCGTGCCCTGGAACTACCCCATGATCATGGCCGCCTGGAAGCTGGGCCCGGCGCTGGCGGCAGGCAACTCGGTGGTCTTGAAGCCCAGCGAGAAGAGCCCGCTCACGGCGCTGCGGCTGGCCGAGCTGGCGCTGGAGGCCGGCATCCCGCCCGGCGTGCTGAACGTGGTGCCGGGTTTCGGTGCCGAGGCCGGCGAGGCGCTGGCGCTGCACATGGACGTCGACGCCCTGGGCTTCACCGGCTCCACGCGCACTGGCCGGCGCATGCTGGAATACGCCAGCCGCTCCAACCTGAAGCGCGTGTACAACGAACTCGGCGGCAAGTCGGCCTTCGTGGTGTTCGACGATTTCAGCGACCTGAAACGTGCCGCCGTCACCGTGGCCGGCAGCATGTTCTTCAACCAGGGCGAGAGCTGCAATGCGCCTTCGCGCGTGCTGGTGCACGAGCGCGTGGCCGACGACTTCGTGGCCATGGTGGCCGCGCAGGCACCGCTGTACCCGCCGGCCGATCCGCTGGAAAGCTCCACCGTGATGGGGGCCCTGGTCGACGAGACACAGCTGAAGACGGTGCTGGGCTATATCCAGGCCGGCCGGGACGAAGGCGCGCGCTGCATCACCGGTGGCGGCCAGGTGCGGCTGGACACCGGCGGCCACTATGTCGAGCCCACCGTGTTCGACGGTGTGTCCAACGCCATGAAGATCGCCCGCGAGGAGATCTTCGGCCCGGTGATGAGCGTGATCCGCTTCAAGACCGAGGCCGAGGCCGTGCAGCTGGCCAATCACAGCCCCTACGGCCTGCAGGCCAGCGTGTGGAGCGACAACCTCAACCGCGCCCACCGCGTGGCGCGTGCACTGCGCGCCGGCACCGTGCACGTGAACCAGTACGACGAGGACGACATCACCGTGCCCTTCGGCGGCGTCAAGCAAAGCGGCAACGGCCGCGACAAGAGCCTGCACGCCTTCGACAAGTACACCGAGCTGAAGACGACCTGGTTGCGCATCGACGCGGCGCACGACTGACGGCGCGAGCGCCAGGAACGACCGGAGAGGCACCATGAACCACTCACTGAACGAACAACTCCTGGCCCGCAAGGCGGCCGCCACGCCGCGCGGCGTGGGCGTGATGGCGCCCTTCTTTGCCGAGCGCGCCGAAGGCGCCGAGTTGTGGGACGTGCAGGGCCGGCGCTTCATCGACTTCGCCGGCGGCATTGCCGTGATGAATGTCGGCCACGGCCACCCGCGGGTGAAGGCGGCGCTGCAGGCCCAGCTGGAGCGCTTCACGCACACCTGCTACCAGGTCGTGCCTTACGAAAGCTACGTTTCTCTGGCCGAGAAGCTGAACCAGCTCACACCGGGCACGCATGCCAAGAAGACGGCCTTCTTCTCCACCGGCGCCGAGGCGGTGGAGAACGCCGTCAAGATCGCCCGTGCGCACACCCGGCGCTCCGGCGTCATCGCCTTCGGCGGCGCCTTCCACGGCCGCAGCCTGTTCGCGGTGGCGCTCACCGGCAAGGTGCAGCCCTACAAGGCCGGCTTCGGCCCCTTTCCGCCCGAGATCTATCACGCCCCCTTCCCTTGCCACTGCGCCAGCCTGGACGAGACGAAGAAGGCCGTGGCGCAGCTGTTCAAGGCCGACATCGAGCCCAGCCGCGTGGCCGCCATCGTCTTCGAGCCGGTGCAGGGCGAAGGTGGCTTCAACGTCATCCAGCCCGAGGCCGTGCGCTGGCTGCGCGAACTGTGCGACGAACACGGCATCGTGCTCGTGGCCGACGAGGTGCAGTCCGGCTTCGGCCGCACCGGCCACCTGTTCGCGATGGAACATTTCGGCGTCGTGCCCGACCTCCTCGTCAGCGCCAAGTCGCTGGCGGCGGGCCTGCCGCTGTCGGCGGTGACGGGCCGCGCCGAGATCATGGATGCCCCGGCGCCGGGTGGCCTGGGCGGCACCTACGCCGGCAACCCGATGGCCATTGCCGCGGCCCATGCCGTGATCGACATCATGGCCGACGAGCAGCTGCCCGCGCGCGGCGCACGCCTGGGCGACGCCTTGAAGGTGCGGCTGGAAGCGCTGCGCCCACGTGTACCGCAAGTCCACGACGTGCGCGGCCTGGGCGCCATGGTGGCGGTGGAGTTTCGCCGCCCAGGCAGCGCCGAGCCCGACGCAGACTTCACTCGTCGCGTGCAGGCACAGGCGCTGCAGCGCGGCCTCATCCTGCTGAGCTGCGGCGTCGACGCCAATGTGCTGCGCTTCCTGTTTCCGCTGGTGGTGCCGCAGCCGGTATTCGACGAGGCGCTGGACATCCTGGCCGACAGCCTGACCTCGGCCTGAGCGCGACCGCGTGGCCATGAAACCCGCCGCCGCGCCGGCGCCCGTGCCGCACCCGACCCGCGTCGCATGAAGCGCCCCGGCGCCGGTGCGGTGCCGCTGCTCGCCTACCTGAGCCTGGCCGCCAGCATGGCGCTGGTGGGCAGCTATGTCGGCCTGTCGCGCCTGCTGGTGGCCGTGTTCCCGGTGCTGCTGCTGGCCTGGCTGCGCTTCGGCATCGCCGCGGTGGCCATGCTGCACTGGCTGCCGCGGCGCCCCGGCGAGGCGCCGCTGTCGCGCCACGACCGCTGGCTGCTGTTCTGGGAGAGCTTTCTCGGCAACTTCCTGTTCAGCATCTGCATGCTGTACGGCGTGGCAATGACGTCGGCGCTGGCCGCGGGCGTGACCATGGCGGCCATTCCCGCGGCGGTGGCGCTGCTGTCGCGCATCTTCCTGGGCGAACGGATCCGGCCGCGCGTGGTGCTGGCCATTGCCTGCGCGGCACTCGGCATCGCCCTGCTCGGGCTGACGCGCGACGGCAGTTCGGCGGCCGGCGGCGGGCCGGGCGTGCTGCTCGGCCATGCGCTGCTGCTGGCGGCGGTGCTGTGCGAGGCGTCCTACGTGGTGATCGGCAAGCGGCTCACCGCCAGCGTCTCGCCGCGGCGCATCAGCGCGCTCATCAACCTGTGGGGGTTGGCGCTGGTCACGCCTTTCGGGCTGTGGCAGGCCTGGCGCTTTCCGTTCGAGTCGGTGGCGCTGCCGATGTGGGGCCTGCTGGCGTTCTACGCCATCGCTGCCAGCATGGTGACGGTGTGGCTGTGGATGCAGGGCCTGCGCCACGTGCCGTCCTCGCGCGCCGGGGTCTTCACGGTGCTGCTGCCGGCCAGCGCCGCGGCGGTGGGCATCGTCGTGCTGGGCGAACCCTTCGGCGCCGCCCACGTCGCAGCCTTCGGGCTGGGCATCGCCGGCTTGCTGCTGGCCACCTGGCCCGAGCAGCCGCTGCGTTGAGCTACCGCACCGAGACGCGGATCGGCACCCGCCGGCGGCCGAAGCCGCGCTCGAAGGCCGGCGCAAAGTGCCCCGCGATGCGCGTGCCGCAATGCGGGCAACCGCCCTGGGCGTCCAGCCCGTAGTGCAGCACGGCATGCCAGTCGCGTTGAATGAGCGGCGCCGCGCAACCCGGGCAGAACGTGGTGTCGCCCTCGGCGTCGTGCACGTTGCCGGTATAGACGTGGCGCAAGCCGTTGGCGCGCGCGATGCGCCGCGCGCGGGTCAGTGTGGCCGCGGGCGTGCGCGGCACGTCGCCCATCTTGTAGTCGGGGTGGAAGGCGCTGAAGTGCAGCGGCACGTCGGGACCCAGGTGATCGCCGATCCAGCGTGTCATGGCCTCCAGCTCGGCCGTGCTGTCGTTCAGCCCCGGGATCAGCAGCGTCGTGATCTCCAGCCAGCAGCTCGTGTCGTGGCGGATGTGCTGCAGCGTATCGAGCACCGGTGCCAGGTGGGCACCGGTCTGCTGGAAGTAGAACTCGTCGGTGAAGGCCTTCAGGTCGACGTTGGCGGCGTCCATCTTGTCGAAGAAGGCGCGCCGCGGTTCGGGGTGGATATAACCCGCCGTCACCGCCACCGTCTTGATGCCGAGGGCGTGGCAGGCGTCGGCGGTGTCCATGGCGTACTCGGCAAAGATCACCGGGTCGTTGTAGGTGAAGGCCACGCTGGCCGCGCCGCTGGCCTGCGCCGCCTCGGCGATGCGCTGTGGCGAGGCCGCGTCCATCAGCCGGTCCATTTCGCGGCTCTTGGAGATGTCCCAGTTCTGGCAGAACTTGCAGGCCAGGTTGCAGCCGGCGGTGCCGAAGGAAAAGACGCTGGAGCCGGGCAGGAAGTGATTCAGCGGCTTCTTCTCGATCGGGTCGAGGCAGAACCCGGAACTGCGGCCGTAGGTGGCCAGCACCATGGCATCGCCGACGCGCTGGCGCACGAAGCACAGGCCACGCTGGCCTTCGTGCAGCTTGCAGTCGCGCGGGCACAGGTCGCACTGGATGCGGCCGTCGGCCAGTGGATGCCACCAGCGGGCGGGGCTGCCTGCTTCGAGTTCGATCGATCCGCAGGCTGTGCTCACGCCACCACCCCAGCCAGGGGTCGATCGGCAAAGCTGCGCACACGGTAGCGCGACAGCCGCACCTCGGTCGACCAGAAGTCGGCCGCCAGCCCGGCCTTGTGCTTGAGTGCGGCGAGAAACTCGCCGGCATCGGGCAACTGCTGCCAGACCTGCGGCAGGAAGGTGGCGCGGGCATGGCGCCATTCGAGGATGACGCCATCGACGCCGGGGCGCAGCGCGGCCCACGCTTCGGCCTCGTTGGACAGGCTCAGCGGCTCGGCCTGGCCCAGCACCGACACCTCGACCTGCAGCCCTGGCCACTCGTGCGTGCGCAGCGGCATGAAGCGGCTGTCATGGAAGGCGGCGGCGCGGGCATTGGCGTGCACGTCCTCGACCAGCGGGCGCACGGCCTGCAGCCGGCCGATGCAGCCGCGCAGGCGGCCGTCGGCGCCGTGCAGGGTGACGAAGCTGGCGCCCGGGCGGGGCAGTGCCGGGTGGCCGGTGTCGATGTCTGCGCTGGCATGCTGCAGGCCCAGGACCTCGGCGATGGACTGGCGCGCCGTGCCCAGCAGGGAGCGGCCCAGGCGCGCATCGCCATGCTCATCGCCTTCACCGGCTTCGTCCTGGGCGTTCGCTTGGGTCCGTGGCGGGTCGAAGGCGATGGCGCCGTAGCCCACCACGCGGTGTCGGTCGGCGCGCGTCGTGCCGGCGGCGTCGGCCGAATTGCGCAGGCCCAGCAGGCGCGGCACCAGACCGTGCCGGCGCGCCACGAGCAGCGCGCCGTTCAGCGGCGCGGCGCCACAAGCTTCTTCACCACGCAGGTCGGTGGCGAAATGCAGGATGCGCTGCACGGTGGCCTGATCCTGCGCCTGCGCCTGGGCATAGGGCAGGTAGTGCGAAAGGTCGGAGCTGACGACGATCAGCGTCTCCTCGCCCCCCCACAGGCGCTCGAGCACCTGCGCCACGGTGTCGGCACCGGCCTGGCCCACCGCCAGCGGCACCAGCGTGAAGCCGCTGCCGAGCACGGTCTGCAGGAAAGGCAGCTGCACTTCCAGCGAATGCTCGTGGGCATGCGGCAGATCGTTCAAGCCCAGCTGCGGCAGGTCGCGCAGCGGCCGCAGCGCAGCGTGGTCCAGCGGCACGCGCCCGAGCGGGGTCTCGAAAGCATCGACGGTGGGCGCCGCCAGCCCGCGCACCGCCACCCGGTGCACCGGGCCCAGCAGCACCACGCGGCGGATGCGCTCGCGCCAGCGCGCGAGCGGGCCATAAGCCAGCGCCGCCACGTCGCCCGAATAGACATAGCCGGCATGCGGCACCACCAGCATCTTGGGCGGGCGATCCACACCCGGTTTCACGCTTGCAGGCGCCGCAGACAGATGGCCGGCCACTGCCGCGCCGAGCTGCTGCGGAGCCGACGGGTAGAAGCTCCCGGCCACGGCAGCGGGGCGAACGGTCGTCATGCCTGGTCCTCCATATGCATGAACATATCCGGGCAAGCCGGCAGCGATCAAGGTCCCAGCCCGACCGCCGCCTGCACGGACTGTGTTTTGGAGACGGGTCTCTTGCCGGGGAACCTCGGACTCAGGGCTTGCGCGCCGCCCGGCCGTAACTGCGGAAGCGCTCGATCACCTCGTCCATCTGCGCGTGCGACAGGAGCACCGGCTCGCCCACCGCCAGCGCCTTCAGATAGGTCTCGCACAGCGATTCGATCTCCTGTGCCACCTTCATCGCGCGCGCCAGGGTCGGCCCGGCCGCCACCAGGCCATGGTTGGCCAGCAGGCAGGCGTCGCGCTGCCGCAGGCCCTGCGCCACGGCGGCCGACAAGGCCTCGGTGCCGAACAGCCGGTAGGGCACGCAGGGAATGCTGTCACCGCCGGCCACCGCCACCATGTAGTGGAAGGCCGGCAGCTCGCGCCGCAGGCAGGCCAGCGCGGTGGCGTGCACCGAGTGGCAGTGCACGACGGCTTGCAGATCGGGCCGCGCAGCGTAGATGGCCTGGTGGAAGTGCCACTCGGAACTGGGCTGCCAGTCGCCGCGCTGCGTGCCGTCCCAACCCAGCCACACCAGGTCTTGCGCGCGCAATTCGTCGGCGCCCATGCCGGTGGGCGTGATCAGCATGCCTTCGCCATGGCGCAGGCTCAGGTTGCCGGTGCTGCCGCGGTTCATGCCCAGCGCGTCGAGCCGGCGCAGGGCGGCCAGTGCGGTTTCGCGCAAGTCGGTGTCGTCGCCGGTCATCGTTGCCCCTCCATCAGCCGCCGCAAGGCACCCTCTTCCGCGGCCACCAGGCCGTGTTCGGTGATCAGCGCCCTGACCAGTCGCGCCGGCGTCACGTCGAAGGCCGGGTTGGCTGCCGGCGTGCCATCGAACGTCAACTGCACCTCCACCACCGCGCCCGCCGCGTCGCGGCCGCTGATGTGCGTGACCTCGCGCGCCGGGCGCTCCTCGATCGGAATCTCGCTCAGGCCGTCGGCCATGTCCAGATCCAGCGTCGAGGTCGGCATGGCCACGTAGAACGGCACGCCGTTGTCGCGCGCCGCCAGTGCCTTCAGGTAGGTACCGATCTTGTTGCAGACGTCGCCGCGCGCACTGACGCGGTCGCAGCCGACGATGACCAGGTCCACCAGGGCGCGCTGCATCAGGTGGCCGCCGGCGTTGTCGGCCACCAGCGTGTGCGGCACGCCGGCCTGCGCCAGTTCCCAGGCCGTGAGGCTGGCGCCCTGGTTGCGTGGGCGCGTCTCGTCCACCCACACGTGTACCGGCAACCCGGCCGCATGCGCCTGGTAGATGGGCGACGTGGCCGTGCCCCAGTCCACGGTGGCCAGCCAGCCGGCGTTGCAGTGCGTGAGCACGTTCACGGGACCGGCCTTGCGCGCGGCCACCGCCTGCAGCAGCGGCAGGCCGTGGCGGCCGATGGCGGCGTTGACCCTCACGTCTTCTTCGGCAATGGCGCCGGCTTCGTCCCACGCCGCCGCCTCGCGCAGAGCCGGCGGCAAGGCCAGCAAATGCCGCTGCATGCGCTGCAGCGCCCAGGCCAGGTTGACGGCAGTCGGCCGCGCCGTTTGCAGCTGCGCCGACGCGGCCGCCAACGCGGCGTCGGCTGCGTTGCTGCGGGCCTGCAACGCAAGCCCGTAGGCCGCCACGGCGCCGATCAACGGCGCACCGCGCACCCACATGTCGCGGATGGCGGTGTGGACGTCGTGCACGGAAGCCAGCGTCGCGAACACCAGCCGGTGCGGCAGCGCGCGCTGGTCGATCACCACCACGGCGTCGCGCTCCGGCGCTGCGGCCAGGGGCCGCAGCGGCTGACCGCCGACGATCATGATTTCATGCCCTGGCGCCCAGCACGCGGCTGGCAATGAAGCGCAGCCGCTCCACCACCACCGGGTCGCGCGCCTCGGGAGCGGTGATCAACGCCTGGTCCAGCGCATGGCGGCAGCTGCAGGCGGCGGCTTGCGCATCGGCGGTGATGGTTCCCGCCAGCCCCGCCACCAAGGTGCGCGCCGTTTGCGCATTGCCCAGCAGCACGCGGATGACGCTGTCCACCGTGACCGCATCGTGCCCCGGGTGCCAGCAGTCGAAGTCGGTGACCATGCTCACCGAGCAGTAGCACAGCTCGGCCTCGCGCGCCAGCTTGGCTTCGGGCATGTTGGTCATGCCGATGACGCTGGCATTCCAGCCGCGGTACAGCTGCGATTCGGCCAGGGTGGAGAACTGCGGCCCTTCCATCACCACATAGGTGCCGCCGCGCACGTGCGGCACGCCCTGCCCCGCCAGCGCGGCCTGCACGTGGTCGCCCAGGCGCGGGCAGACCGGGTGCGCCATCGACACATGCGCCACCATGCCGGTGCCGAAGAACGACTTCTCGCGCGAAAAGGTGCGGTCGATGTACTGGTCGACGACGACGAAGGTGCCCGGCGGCAGGTCGGCGCGCAGCCCGCCCACGGCGCTGAGCGAGAGCACGTCGGTGGCGCCCAGGCTCTTCAGCGCGGCGATATTGGCGCGGTAGTTCACCTCCGAAGGCGGGATGCGGTGACCGCGGCCGTGGCGCGGCAGGAAGGCCAGGCGCGCGCTGCCGAGGCGGCCGAGGAAGATCTCGTCGGACGGCGCGCCCCAGGGCGTATCCACCGCCACCCAGCGCGTGTCGGTCAGGCCCGGCAGGTCGTACAGGCCGCTGCCGCCGATCACGGCCAGCAAGGGTTCGGTCATTCGTGGGCTCCTTCGGTTTCGGTTCGGATGCGGTTCAGACCGCTGCAGACACATTCTGCAGACGGCCACCGGCCCGCGCCAGGCGCATGGCCGCGCGCGGCGATCCGCCCTTGAGCGCCGGGTCGGACCACACCTGCCGCCAGCCCCGCGCGCCGGGCTGGCCGTGGCGCAGGCCGATCATGTGGCGCGCGGCGTGGCCCCAGGGCACGCCGGCGGCCTGCAGCCGCTCCATGTAGGCCACGAAACGCTCCTCCACCGCGTCGCGGTCCAGCGGCTGCGGCGGCATGCCGAAGAAACGTTCGTCCCACTTCGCCATCGCCCAGGGCTCGTGGTAGGCAAGCCGCCCGACCATCACGCCGTCGACATGGCGCAGCTGTTCCTCGATCTGGGCGTCGTCGCCGATGCCGCCGTTGAGCACGATGGTCAATGCCGGAAAGTCGGCCTTCAGCCGGTGCACGAAGTCGTGGCGCAGCGGCGGTACCTCGCGGTTCTCCTTCGGGCTCAGGCCCTTCAGCCAGGCATTGCGGGCGTGCACGATGAAGACGCTGCAGCCGCCGCGCTCGGCCACCGTGCCGACGAAGTCGCGCACGAAGCCGTAGTCCTCGACGCGGTCGATGCCCACGCGGTGTTTCACCGTCACCGGCAGGTCCACCGCGTCGCGCATGGCCTTCACGCCGTCGGCCACCCCTTCGGGTTCGGCCATCAGGCAGGCGCCGAACGCGCCGCGCTGCACACGTTCGCTGGGGCAGCCGCAATTGAGATTGATCTCGTCGTAACCCCACTGCGCGGCGAGCTTGGCGCAGCGCGCCAGATCGTCGGGTTCGCTGCCGCCGAGCTGCAGCGCCACCGGGTGTTCCTCGGCGTTGAAGTCCAGGTGCCGCGGCACGTTGCCATGCAGCAGCGCGCCGGTGGTCACCATCTCGGTATACAGCCGCGTGTGCGTCGAGATCAGGCGGTGCAGGAAGCGGCAATGCCGATCGGTCCAGTCCAGCATCGGGGCGACGCAAAGGCGCCAGGGGTTGGGGGCTCGATTCGTCGCCACGGGTCGGTTCTGCCTCTTTCAGCGCGCAGGCGCGATGGCATCCGTCGGTCTTGCGGATGTCGGCTCTGCGATCAGGCCATGGTAATCGGCCGCTCACGCTTGCCCGGCAGCCGCGCCCGCGACCGCCACGCAGAAGGCCGCAGGCACCGCGTGTTGCGGCATCAGTCGGCCACCCGAGCCCAGCGTTCGTGGTCGCGCCAGCGGCCGCGGATCTTCAGGTAGCGCGGCGAGTAGCCCTCGCGCGTGAAGCCGCATGCCCGCGCCAGCGCCACCGAGGCCGTGTTGTCGGGCTGCATGTTGGCCTCCAGGCGGTGCAACCCGAGCTTCGTGAAGGCCAGGCGCACCACGGACTGCAGCCCGTCGGTCATGAATCCCTGGCGTTCATGGCCGGCAAAGGCGTAATAGCCCAGATACGCGCTGCGAAATGCACCCTGCACGATCTGGGTGATCTCGACGACCCCCGCCAGGGCCTGCGTATCCAGACGCCGCACGGCGAAGCCTCGGCTTGCCGGGGTTTCCAGGCGGGCCAGCATCCTGCGGAACCCGCCTGCGTCCGTTGGCGGATTCACCCATGGGTCGTGCAGCGTCCGGCTGGCGACCGCCCCGGCCAGGAAGTCGGCCTCGTCGCTGCCGTTCAGTGCCGTCAGGTGGGTCCGCCGCGGGACCTTGGCCCGCGGCTGCGGCAGGTGACCGGGAGCGTGGATCGCCCGCAGTGACGCCGCGCTCGACTGGTTCAGGCCGATCGTGCAGCCGAAGGGGTCGACAAGCAAGGCCACCTTCGCCCCCAGGTCGGTGGTTGCCGGCCCGCGGTGCAGTCGTGCGCCGTGGCCTTGCAGCCGCGCCAGGGCAACCGCCAGGTCGCCCACTTCCCAGTACACGCTGGTGCCGCCAATGCCGCCCGGGCACTTGGCGTCGGCAGGGTGGAAGCCGACCAGCACCCCCGGCCCACGCACGAAGGCGTATCGCGGGTTCTCGTGCTGCACGCTGGCGCCGAACAGGGCCGCATACCAGGCGGCCGCCGCGTCCACGTCCGGCACGAACAGCACCACCGATTCGACGCGTTCGAACCTGGGGCTGCAGGCATCCTCGCGGACGCGGTAGGTGGCCATCAGCGCGGGGGCCGTTGCGGCGGTGTCCTTCAACGGCGCAGGGCGGCGCGTGGGGCCGTTCGCAGCGCCGGCACCGGCAGTCGCCGCGGCGTGTCGGCCATGCCTATGGAACGGGTGCGGCTGCGCGCTGGCAACTGGGGCAGACGCGCCTTGGCAACGAAACTCTGGCTGGTGGCAGGGCTGATGATGGACATCTTGGCCGGGGTCCTTGTGACTTGTCCGTGGCACGGGGCGCGCCACGAAGTCAGGCAATATAGGCACCTGCTGGCATTCCGGCAATCGTCATCATCGGCGGTGGCGGTGGCCCTGGCACCTGGCAAGGCCGGGGAAGCTGGCGGCCACGGCGCCGCCACTCGGCCTGACACGCCAGCCGCCCACGCAGGAGAGGCGAGATGAAGATCACCATGCGCCGGTTGACGGCCCTGCTGCTGGCCGCCGTGGCCTGTGCGGCGGGCGCCCAGTCGGTGGAGAAGTCCTCCGTGCGCCACGGCACGACCGAGGTCCCGGTGGAGATCGCCCGACCCGAAGGCCGCGGCCCGTGGCCGCCCGTGCTCTATATACACGCCAAACGAGGCTACGAGGACGTCGACCGCGAGCACATCCGCGCGCTGGCGCGCGACGGTTTCCTGGTCATGGCGCCCGACTGGCTGGCCGCCAACATGATCGAGCGCTGGCCCGACCGCCACGTGCCCGAGAGCGAGGACGATGTCGAGGCCGCGCTGGCGGCCTTGCTCGTGCACCCCGATGCCTGCCGCCAGCCCGTGGGCGTGGTGGCCAAGTCGCGCGGCCCGTATTTCGCCATCCGCCTGGCGGCCAAGCGGACGCAGGACATCGGCCCCATCGTCTCGTATTACGGTCACTTCCAGAACCCGAATGCACCCGAGCCGCAGCAGCTGTTCTCGGTGGCGCCCGAGGTGCGGCAGATCCGTTCGCCGGTGCTGATGCTGATCGGCGACGCCGACCTGGAACTGCGCCGCCACGTCAACGGCCGCGCCTTCTATGTGTTGTGGGAACGCGGCGTGCCAGTCGAACTGCAGATGTACCCGCTGGCCCGCCGCGCCTTCGACTTCCGCGCCGACCAGAGCCCCGAGGAAAAAGTCGCGGCCCGGCACGCCGCGGGCCGCGAACGCGAATGGTTGCGACGCTGGATGGGCCTGGCCCCGGACGGGCGTTGCCCTGGCGCGGCTCAGGGTCGTTGACACGACCGGCGACACGGCCGGTTGCTGCAGGCGGCGCGCGTGGCCTTGTCCGGCCTCAGCAGCCGTTGCTGCGCGGCCAGCGCGCCATGACCCGGGTGCCGCCGTCGACGACGCGATATTCGCCGTGCGCGGCGGCAGTGAAGCAGGCGTGGTTGGGCAGGATGCGCGCTTTGCCACGGGCCCCTTGATCCCGCTGGCCACTCCGCCCCCCTCCCCCACCCCCCCCCCCCCCCGCCCCCCCCCCCCCCCCCCCCCCACCCCCCTCACCCCCCCCCGCTCCCCCACCCCCCCCCACGCCACACCCCACCCCCCCCCCACGCCGACGAACCCGGGCTGCGCGTCGGTACACTCGATGCATGAAATCACATCGACTGCCCTGGCCCGCTGCTGCCGTATCGAACGATGACGCGGTTCCCGCCGACGGTTCCGGCGCGCCGCCGGGGCTTGCCGGGTTCACGGGCTCCATGGGCTTGTTGCGCCGGCCCCTGGTGCTGGGCGCCGGCAGCGCCCTGTTGGCAGCTCTGGCCGGCTGTTCGAAGGACGTCGAGAAACCCGACGCCACGCCGGCGGCTGCGGCCGCCACTGGCGCGGCCCCGGCGCGCCAGAGCTACGAAGAGGCCAGCCGCGGCACCGGCTTCACGGTGGGGCAGTCCATGGCGGCGCGCAGCGTGCTCGTCTTCTTCGACCCGCAATGCCCGCATTGCGCCACGCTGTGGCTGGCCAGCAAGCCGCTGCACGACCGCATCCGCATGGTCTGGATGCCGGTGGCCTTCATCCGCCCGGTGTCGGGGCCGCAGGGTGCGTTGCTGCTGGCCGCCTCCGACCCCGTGAAGCTGATGGACCAGCATGAATCGCTGCTGGCCGGCGGCGCGGGCGGCCTGGCCGTGTCGGGCGCGGCCGACGGCGATCTGCTCGACAAGGTGAAGGCCAATACGGCACTGTGGACCCGGCTCGACGGCCAGAGTGTGCCACACCTGATCTATCGCGCCGGCGCCGAAGGCCCGTACGGCACGCAGTCGGGCGGCCTGCCGACGGCGCAGCTGGCACAGCTGCTCGGACTCTGAGCGTTCCCCGCGGCGCGTGCCCGCCGGCGCCGCCGATGTCTGCGGTTCCCGTCAGGCCCGGCCTGCGTTTTCCGCAATGCCTTCGACGAAGCGCGGCAGCAGCTGCAAAGGCAGGTCGTGGCCCATGCCGGGAATGAAGTCGGCCACGGCTCCCGGCATCCTGGCCACCAGGTCGTGCCCGGCCTCGGGCCGCACAAGGGGGTCGGCCTCGCCATGAATGACGCGGGTGGGCGCCTGGATCAGCGGCAGCAGCGGCGAGCGGTCACCGTCGGCCACCACCGCCACGATCTGGCGCGCCGTGCCCGCCGGCCGCCAGGCGCGCTGGACGGTGGCCTGCAAGCGCTGGCGCAGGCGCTCGGGGTCCGCCGGGTAGGCCGGGCTGCCGATCAACGTGAGCAAACGCTGCAGGTGCGCCACCACGGCGGCAGGGTCGCTGCCGTCGGGGCGACTCAGCAGGGCCCGCCCCACTTTCAGTGTCGGTTGCGGCAGGCGGCGCGCACCGCTGGTGGTCATCATCAGCGTCAGGCTCTTCACGCGGCCGGGGTGGCGGGCCGCCAGGTGCTGGGCGATCATGCCGCCCATCGAGGCACCGCAGACATGGGCGCGTGCGATGCCCAGCGCGTCGAGCACGCCCAAGGCGTCGGCCGCCATGTCGGCAATGCCGTAGGGGGCCGGCACCGGCAGGTGCAGCGCATGACGCAGCATCACCGGCATCATGTGCGGCACGCCCAGGTGGTCGAAACCCTGGCTGAGCCCGGTGTCGCGGTTGTCCATGCGCACGACGCGAAAACCGCGCGACACCAGCAATTGCACCATTTCATCGGGCCAGCCGATGAGCTGCATGCCCAGGCCCATGATCAGCAGCAGCGGCTCGCCGTCGGGCCGGCCCTGGTCGTCGATCTCGATGCCCAGGCCGTTGGCCGAGACCCTCACCGCGACTTCCCCGCCGCCGGCCGGCGCCCGGCCGGCGCACGAGCCGCCCCGCGCCCGGTGACCTGCGATACCGCCGTTTCCACGGCCGTGGTCATGACCTGGCGCGCCACCTTGCCCATCGCCCCCGTGACCACGCCGGTGGCGCCGGTCACCGCGTCGCTGAAGCCGCGGGCGGCACGACCCACCACGCCGGGCGGCGGCGCCTCTTCGGGGTCGGGCTCGCCGGGGCGGGACAGCGCACGCAGGTCGTCGAAGGCGATGACGATGGCGTCGGCCAGCTCGCGCACGTCGGGCAGCGCCTGGGCGTCGGCCATGAGGCCGAAGTCGAGCGAACGGTCGTAGCTCTGCACCGTGATATTCAGCGCCAGGCCGTGCACGACGATCGAGGTGGGGTAGTTGGTGAGCATCTTCGCACCGGCCATGTACAGCGGCACCGGCGGCCCCGGCACGTTGGAGATGACGACATTGGCGACCTGCGGAATGCGGTCGGCCACCCGCGCCTTGCCGTACAGCGCGGTGGCGGCCTCGATCAGCCACGGGATACCCAGCGACGGGTAATCGGTGGGCAGGATGCTCTTCAGGCTGCCCATGGTGGACTTCATGGACGCCGTCGCCGCCTGCACGTGGGCCAGGCGCTTGCGCGTATCGGCGATATTCGTGCCCAGGCTGACCAGGCTCATCGAGGCCTGGTTGTCGGATGACGTGTCACCGGCCTCGCGCAGCGTGATCGGCACGGCGGCCACCAGGCTCTTGCGCGGCAGCAGGCGGCGCTTGGCGTAGTGCCGGCGCAGCGCGCTGCTGCACAGCATGAGCACCATGTCGTTGATGGTGGCGCCGTGGGCCCGGCCCAGCTCCTTCAGCTCGGCCAGCGGCAGCGTGACGGCGGCAAAGGCGCGGCCAGCACCGACCGACACGTTCAGCGGCGTGCGTGGGGCCAGGGTCAAGTTGCTCGGCCCGCCCTTGCCGCCGAGCAGCGACGAGCCCGAGATCACGCGCGAGGCCGTCGTTTTCAGCGTGCCCACCGTCGACGGCAGCCCGCGCACGATCTCGGCCACCTTCTGCGCCTGGTTGCCGATCACGCCGCGCAGCATCTCGATCATCTCCAGCCGGAAGACCTTGTTGCGGCGCGACGGACGGGCCTGGATCGCCCGCGGCACGGGGCTCAGGTCCATGATGGCGTTGGCCAGCGCCACCGCCGCCTGGCCGTCCACCGCGGCGTGGTGCAGTTGCGTGTACAGCCCGACGCGGCGGTGGCCATTGGCGCCCGGGGCCAGGCCTTCGAAGACATGCATCTTCCACAGCGGGCGCTCGCGGTCCAGCAGTACCGGATGCAGGCGCGAGACCTCGGCCTCCAGCTCGGGCAGGCCGGCGCCCCTGGGCAGCTTGATCTCGACGATGTGCCGGCGCAGGTCGGGGTCGGCATCCACCCAGGCCGGGTTGGCCAGGTTCAGCGGCATCCACCACAGACGGCGGCGCAGCACCGGCGCCACCGGCAACCGCGACGCGATGTGCTTGCGCAGCGCGGTCACGAACCGGCCCGGATAGCCGGGCGGCAGCTCGAAGAGATGCAGCGCGCCCACGTGCATGGGCATCTGGGCCGTTTCCAGGTACAGGAAGGTGGCGTCGAGACCGGACAATTGCTGCATGCGCGCTCCCGTGCAGAAAAGCCCTGCACTGCCGGCCGATGCTAGCGCGAGCCCGGCCTCGCGCCACCGGGCTCACCCCGGCCCAGCCAGCCGAGTGCGCGAACGCAGCGCCAGCGCCTCGTTGGCCGCCAGCGCGCCCAGCACCAGCAGCCCACCGCCGAGCACCGACGCGGCAGGCGCCTCGCCGGCCCCCAGCCAGGCCCAGCCGACGCCGAACAAGACCTCCAGCAGGCCTAGCAGCGAGATCTCCGGTGCGCTGAGCACCCGCGCCGCGGCCACCGCCATGAGGCAGGGAATGGCCAGTTGCACCACGCCCAGCAAGGCCAGCAGCGACAGGTCGTGCGGTGAAGCGGCAAAAGGCAGCGCCAGCGGCAGAGTCAGCAGCGCCGACAGCACGGCACCCAGCAGCACGGCCGGCAGCATGTCGGCGCCACCGCCTTGGCGGCCCTTCAGGTGCTGCAGCAGCGTCCAGTTGACGGCCGCGGCCACCGGCACCGCCAGCGCCACGGCCGTACCCAGCAGGTGCGTCGAACCGCCGGCGCTGAATTCGCTGCCGTACATCCAGCCGATGCCGGCACCGGCCAGCAGCACGGCGCCCCAGGTGCGTGGCGCCAGCCGGTGGCCCAGCGCCACGCGGGCGAGCAGGGCCGTGAGCAGGGGCGAGATCGACATCGTGACCAGCACATTGGCCACCGTGGTGAGCGTGAGCGCCACCATGAAGGCGGTGAACATGACGCTCCAGCACAGGCCCGACACCCACAAGGCCCGGCCGCCGCTGCGCAGCGAAACCCACAACGCCGCCGGCCCGCGCAGCCACGACAGCAGCAGCACCAACGCCAGCGCATTGAAGCCACTGCGCCAGAACGTGATCTCGAAGCTGCGCGCCGCCTCCAGGTGGCGCGTGACCACCCCCGCGATGCTCCACATCAGGGCAGCAGCGATCATCGCCAGCACGGCACGACGGTGCGTCATGAAGTAGGGCTGTTGGGTTTCGAGGCTCGCGCAGCGAGCCGGCTCATCAACTGACTGGAGCCCCCTCCCGGAGGGGCCGAGGGCCGCGGCTCCGACAGCCCTGAGGGCTGTTGGACGGCCCGAGGGGCCCGAGCTCCGCGAGGGCGCGGCCTGCAAGGCTAGGGGGAGCGCACGGAACGGCGGAACGCCGAAGAGCATCCGCGTCCGAAAGCGCCCGAAGTCAAGCAGCCTCTCGAGAAGCGCGCTTACGGTCGTGCTCCTTTAAATGGCGCTTTCGAACGCGGATGCTCTTCGGCGTGATCTCCACCAGTTCGTCGTCGTCGATGAACTCCACCGCATATTCCAGGCTCAGGTCGATCGGCGGCGTGACCTTGATCGCGTCCTCCTTGCCGCTGACGCGGAAATTGGTCAGCTGCTTGGTGCGCGTGGCATTCACCACCAGGTCGTTGTCGCGGCTGTGGATGCCCACGATCATGCCTTCGTAGACCGGGTCACCGGCCTTGACGAACATGCGGCCGCGGTCGTCGAGCTTGCCCAGGGCGTAGGTGAAGATCTCGCCCTCGTCCATGCTGATGAGCACGCCGTTCTTGCGCCCTTCGATCTCGCCCTTGTACAGCTCGTAGCCGTCGAAGATATTGCTGATGAGGCCGGTGCCGCGGGTCAGGTTCATGAACTCGTTGCTGAACCCGATGAGCCCGCGCGCCGGAATGCGGTATTCCAGCCGCACGCGGCCGCGGCCGTCGGTTTCCATGTTCACGAGCTCGGCCTTGCGCTCGCCTAATGCCTGCATCACGCCGCCCTGGTGCTGGTCCTCGATGTCCACCGTGACCAGTTCGATCGGCTCGTGGCGTTCCGGCCCTTTGGGGCCCATGACCTCGTGGAACACCACGCGCGGCTTGCTCACGGCGAGCTCGTAGCCTTCGCGGCGCATGTTTTCCAGCAGGATGGTCAGGTGCAGTTCGCCGCGGCCCGAGACCTCGAAGATGCCGTCTTCATCCGACTCCTTGACCTTCAGCGCCACGTTGCTCTGCAGTTCCTTCTGCAGCCGGTCCCAGATCTGGCGGCTGGTGACGAACTTGCCCTCGCGGCCGGCCAACGGGCTGTTGTTGACGCAGAAATTCATCGTCAACGTCGGCTCGTCCACCTTCAGCATCGGCAGCGGCTGCGGCTCTTCGATGCTGGTCAGGGTGACGCCGATGCCGATGTCGGGGATGCCGTTGATGAGCACGATGTCACCCGGCCCGGCCTCGGTGGCCGGCACGCGTTCCAGGCCCTCGAAGGTGAGCACCTGGTTGACGCGGCCCTTGAACGACTTGCCGTCCGGGCCCTCCATCACCAGCACGTCCATCATCGGCTTCAACGTGCCGGCGTTGATGCGGCCCACGCCGATACGGCCGACGAAGGTGGAGTAGTCCAGCGACGAAATCTGCAATTGAAGCGGCGCCGCCGGGTCGCCCTCGTGCGCCGGCACCTGACTCAGGATGGTGTCGAACAGCGGCGTCATGTCGCTGCCCCAGGCCTCGCCTGGCGTGCCTTCGGTGAGCGAGGCCCAGCCATTCAGACCCGAGGCGTAGACCACGGGGAAGTCGAGCTGTTCCTCGGTGGCGCCGAGCTTGTCGAAGAGGTCGAAGGCGGCGTTGATGACGTAGTCGGGCCGCGAGCCCGGCTTGTCGACCTTGTTCACCACGACGATGGGCTTCAGGCCCAGCGCCAGCGCCTTGCGCGTGACGAAGCGCGTCTGCGGCATCGGGCCTTCCTGGGCGTCGATGAGCAGCACCACGCCGTCGACCATGCTCAGGGCGCGCTCGACCTCACCGCCGAAGTCGGCGTGGCCGGGCGTGTCGACGATATTGATGTGCGTGTCCTGCCAGGTGACGGCGCAGTTCTTGGCCAGGATGGTGATGCCGCGCTCGCGCTCGATATCGTTGCTGTCCATCACGCGTTCGGCCACCTTCTCGTTTTCACGGAAGGTGCCGCTCTGGCGCAGCAGCATGTCCACCAGGGTGGTCTTGCCATGGTCGACGTGGGCAATGATGGCGACGTTTCGGATCTGCTTGGTCATGGGGTTCGTCAGGCCTGCGAGGCCTGTACTTCAAGGGGACTCAGGAGCCGGTCGGCGATCAGTTCGCCGGCGGTGATGTGGGCGGTGCCCAGGAAGGCCTGTGCCTCGGTGCCCTGCGGATGCGGGCGCGCGGACGGTCCGTAGACGCGCACGGCGGGCGCGTCGGCCAGCGCGACGCGGCGGCGCAGGCCGGTGAGGAAGCGGCCGGCCTCGTCGTTGGGCAGGTGCACGGCCGGCCAGGCGGACAAGAGCACGTCGGCGGGCAGCAGCCGGGCCAGGCGATCGGCCTCGTCCATCGTGGCCAGCGCCTCGATGGTGACGGACTCCTCGACGCGCAGGCTGCCGCTGCCCGTGCGCCGCAAGGCGTGCAGGTGCGCGCCGCAGCCCAGGGCAGCGCCGATGTCCTCGGCCAGCGTGCGGATGTAGGTGCCCTTGCTGCAGGTGACGTCGATCACGAGGACCTCATCGTGCCAGTCGACGATGTCGATGCGGTGAATCACGATGCGGCGCGCGGCGCGTTCGACCTCGATGCCGGAGCGGGCGTAGTCGTACAGCGCGCGACCCTGGTGCTTGAGCGCGGAATGCATGGGGGGCCGCTGGTCGATGGTGCCGACAAACTGCGCGCAGGCGGCTTCGACGGCGGCTCGGTCCACCTGCACCGGGCGCGTCTCGACGACCTCGCCTTCGCGGTCGCCGGTGCTCGTGCGCTGGCCCAGCGTCAGGGTGGCGCAGTAGGTCTTGTCGGCGTCCAGGCTGGCCTGGCTGAATTTGGTGGCGGCGCCGAAGCACAGCGGCAGCAGGCCCGTGGCCAGCGGGTCCAGCGTGCCGGTGTGACCGCCCTTCTCAGCCCGCAGCAGGCCCTTGGCCTTCTGCAGCGCATCGTTGCTCGTCCAGCCGATCGGCTTGTCGAGCAGCAGCACGCCGTGCAGGGCGCGGCGCGGCTGCCTGACGCGGGTGCGCTCCATCAGTCGTCCCTGGCCCGGGTCGCATTCGCCCGCGCGATCAGCGCCGACAGGTCGGCGGCGCGCTCGGTGGTCTTGTCGAAGTGGAAGTGCAGCGTCGGCACGGTGTGGATGGACAGGCGCTTGAACAGGCCGTTGCGCAGGAAGCCGGCCGCCTCGTTCAAGGCCGCAGCGCTCTCTTCGGGCGTGCCGATCAGCACCGAGAAATAGATCTGCGCATGGGCGTAGTCGGGCGTGACCTCGACGCTGTTGATGGTGACCATGCCCACCCGCGGGTCCTTGAGGTCGCGGATGAGCTCGGCCACGTCGCGCTGGATCTGGTCGGCGACGCGAAAACTGCGGTTGGGAATGGCTCTCTTGTGTCGCATGGGGGATGGTCCTGAAAAGCAGCAGGCCCCGCCGGTTCGGGCGGGGCCTGGTCGCTTTGGGTTGCGCCGTTGCCCGCCTTACAGCGTGCGTGCCACTTCCTTCACCTCGAAGAACTCGAGCTGGTCACCTTCCTTGATGTCGTTGTAGTTCTTCAGCTTGATGCCGCACTCGAAGCCTTCCTTGACCTCGCGCACGTCGTCCTTCAGCCGCTTCACCGATTCGACCTCGCCGGTGTAGACCACCACGTTGTCGCGCAGCAGGCGGAAGCGCGCATTGCGCACCACCTGGCCGGCAGTGATCATGCAGCCGGCCACGGTGCCGATCTTGCTGGCCACGAACACGGTGCGGATCTCGGCCGTGCCGATGGTCTCTTCCTTCTGCTCGGGCGCCAGCATGCCGGTCATCGCCGCCTTCACCTCGTCGACGGCGTCGTAGATGATGTTGTAGTAGCGGATGTCGACGCCGTTGCCCTCGGCCAGCTTGCGCGCACCCACATCGGCACGCACGTTGAAACCGATGATCACCGACTTGCTGGCGATGGCCAGATTGACGTCGCTTTCGGTGATGCCACCCACGGCCGCATGCACGATCTGCACCTTGACCTCGGCCGTGCTGAGCTTGACCAGGCTTTGCGCCAGCGCTTCCTGCGAGCCCTGCACGTCGGCCTTGACGATCAGCGACAGCGTCTGCGCCGCCCCGTCACCCAGGCCCTCGAAGATGCCCTCGAGCTTGGCCGCCTGCCGCTTGTTGAGCGTGACCTCGCGGTACTTGCCCTGGCGGAAGGTGGCGATCTCGCGTGCCCGGCGCTCGTCGGCCAGCACCATGAATTCGTCGCCGGCCTGCGGCACCTCGGTCAGGCCCTGGATTTCCACCGGCAGCGAAGGGCCCGCCGATTCGATGGACTTGCCGTCTTCGTCGAGCATCGCGCGCACGCGGCCGTAACTGCTGCCGGCCAGCACCACGTCGCCCTTCTTCAGGGTGCCGCTCTGGATCAGGATGCTGGCCACCGGCCCGCGGCCCTTGTCGAGCTTGGCCTCGATGACCAGGCCACGTGCCGCGGCATCGGCCGGCGCCTTGAGTTCGAGCACCTCGGCCTGCAGCAGCACCTGCTCCAGCAGCGTGTCGATACCCTGGCCGGTCTTGGCCGAGACCGGCACGAAGGGTGCGTCACCGCCGAAGTCTTCCGGGATCACGCCCTCGGCGACCAGCTCGCTCTTCAGACGTTCCAGGTTGGCGTCAGGCTTGTCGATCTTGTTCATGGCCACGACGATGGGCACGCCCGCGGCCTTGGCATGGGCGATGGCTTCCTTGGTCTGCGGCATCACACCGTCGTCGGCGGCCACGACCAGGATGACGATGTCGGTGGCCTTGGCGCCGCGGGCGCGCATGGCCGTGAAGGCGGCGTGACCCGGGGTGTCCAGGAAGGTGATCATGCCGCGCGGCGTTTCCACGTGGTAGGCGCCGATGTGCTGCGTGATGCCGCCGGCCTCGCCCGCCGCCACGCGGGCGCGGCGGATGTAGTCCAGCAGCGAGGTCTTGCCATGGTCGACGTGGCCCATCACCGTGACCACCGGTGCGCGGTTCAACGCTTCCGCGTCGTGCGCGGCCGCGGTCTCCTCTTCGGTGAAGGCTTCCGGGTCGTCCAGCTTGGCGGCCAGCGCGGTGTGGCCCATTTCCTCGACGACGATCATCGCCGTCTCCTGGTCGAGCTGCTGGTTGATGCTGACCATCTGGCCCAGCTTCATGAGCTGCTTGATGACCTCGCTGCCCTTCACCGACATCTTGTGCGCCAGGTCGGCCACCGAAATGGTCTCGGGGACGTGCACTTCCTGCACCTGCTGCTCGACCTGCGGCGTGTAGCTCTGGCCGTTGTCGCCGCGGTCGCCGCCTCGGCGGGCGCCGCCGCGCGGGGCGCGCCAGCCGGGACGGCCGGCGCCGCCGGTGTCGCCGCGCGTCTTGAGCGCGGCACGCTTCTTCGCCGCGTCGTCGGCCCAGCTCGAAGAAAGCTTCTCCGACTTGACCTGCTTCTTGTCGCCCGGCTTGGCGGCGGCGCCGGCACCGGTCGTCGCCGGGGCCCCCTTGGGCTTGTGGATGGTGCCCTTGATGGCTTCCTTGGGCGTTTCGGGTTTGACCTCTTCCGGCTTCTTGGCCACCAGCACCTTCTTCGGGCCGGCCATCATGGCGCGGATGGCCGCAGCCTCGGCCTCGGCGGACTTGCGGCGCTTTTCCAGGTCGAGCTGCCGCGCGTTGTCCTCTGCGGCCTTGTCGGCGGCCTTCACGATGCGCAGCACCGGCTTGGCCGGCTCCGGTGCCTTTGCCGGCTCTTCCACTGGCACGGCGACAGGCTCGGCCGGCGCGGCGGCGCCCTTGGCCTTCGCGGGCTTGGCCGCGGCCGAGGCAGCCGCCTGGGCAGCGGCCTCGGCCTGCGCCTTGGCTGCCGCTTCGGCCGCCGCAGCCTGCGCGGCTTCAGCAAGCTCGCGCGCCGCGCGCTCCTGCTCCTCGCGCTGGCGGCGCGCTTCGGCCAGTTCGGCTTCCTGCTGTCGGATGGCCTCGGCCTGGGCGCGCGCTTCTTCCTCGCGGCGCAGCAGGTCGAGCTCCTCGGCGCTGGGGCCGGTCGGTTCCTCGACGGCCGGTGCGTCGTCGCGCTTGACGAAGACGCGCTTCTTGCGCACCTCGACCTGGATCGTGCGCGCGCGGCCGCTGGCGTCGGCCTGCTTGATTTCGGTGGTGGACTTGCGCACCACGGTGATCTTCTTGCGCTCGCCGGAAACGGCGGTGCCGTGCGCGGTGCGCAGGTAGGCCAGCAGGCGCTCCTTGTCCGGCTCGGTCAGCGCGTCTTCGGGCGACTGCTTGGTCACGCCGGCCGATTGCAGCTGCTCGAGCAGTGCCGTCGTCGGGCGGCCGAGCTGCGCGGCGAACTGTGCGACTGTGATCACGGCCATGGGTCGGATTTCCTCGGGTATGTCTTGCGTAGGTCTTGCGTGTGGGCAGCGAGTGTCGGGGCGTGGTTCAGGCGGTGAACCAGTGCTCGCGCGCCTTCATGATCAGCGCGCGCGCCGGCTCGTCCTCGATGCCGCTCAATTCCGTCAGTTCGTCCACGGCCAGGTCGGCCAGGTCGTCACGGGTGTGGATGCCGCCGGCGGCGAGCTTGGCGATCAACTCGGGTGTGAGCCCCTTGCCGTCGAGTTCGAGGTCGCGCAGGTCCTGCGAGACCTCCTCGACGTCTTCTTCCTTCTTGATCTCCATCGTCAGCAGCGCGTCCTTGGCACGGGTGCGCAGTTCGTGCACCGTGTCCTCGTCGAAGCCTTCGATCTCGAGCATTTCCTGCAGCGGCACATAGGCCACTTCCTCCAGGCTGGCAAAGCCCTCGGCAATGAGGATGTCGGCCACCTCGGCGTCGACGTCGAGCTTGTCGACGAAGAGCTGGCGCACCGACTCGCTCTCGGTGGCCGACTTGGCCTGCGATTCCTCGGCCGTCATGATGTTGATGCGCCAGGCCGTGAGTTCCGACGCCAGGCGCACGTTCTGGCCACCGCGGCCGATGGCGATGGCGAGGTTTTCCTCGTCCACCACCACGTCCATGGCGTGACGCTCCTCGTCGACGACGATGCTCTGCACGTTGGCCGGCGCCAAAGCGCCGATGACGAACTGCGCCGGGTCGTCGGACCACAGCACGATGTCCACGCGTTCGCCCGCCAGTTCATTGGTCACGGCGTTGACGCGCGAACCGCGCACGCCGACGCAGGTGCCGATGGGGTCGACGCGGCGGTCGTGCGAGACGACGGCGATCTTGGCCCGGCTGCCGGGGTCGCGCGCGCAGCTCTTGATCTCGAGCAGGCCCTGCTCGATCTCGGGCACTTCCTGCGCGAAGAGTTCGATCATGAAGGCCGGTGCGCTTCGCGACAGCATGATCTGCGGCCCGCGCTGCGTGGGGTCGATGCCCAGCAGGACGGCGCGCACGCGATCGCCGCTGCGCAGGTTTTCCTTCGGGATCATCTCGCTGCGCTTGAGCCGCCCTTCGATGCGGCCGCTCTCGACGATGATGTCACCCTTGTCCAGCCGCTTCACGGTGCCGACGAAGATCTTCTCGCCGCGCGAGAGGAAGTCGTTGAGCAGTTGCTCGCGCTCGGCGTCGCGGATCTTCTGCAGGATCACCTGCTTGGCGGCCTGAGCACCGATGCGGCCGATGGGCACCGAGTCGACGGCTTCCTCGATGTAGTCGCCCTCCTCGATGTCGGGGATGCGCTCCAGCGCCTCGGACAGCAACTCCTCGGCATCGGGGTTCTGCAGTCCGGCGCTGTCGGGCACCACCAGCCAGCGGCGGAAGGTCTCGTAGTTGCCGGTTTCCTGGTCCACCGCCACGCGGATGTCGACCTCGCCGCCGTGCAGCTTCTTGGTGGCCGAGGCGAGTGCGGCCTCCACCGCGCCGAACACGACGTCGCGATCCACGGTCTTCTCGCGCGAGATGGCGTCCACCAGCATCAGCATTTCGCGATTCATCGATTCCCCAGCCTTTCGTCTACCGCTGTTGCCGCCGCGTCGGCCGCGACAGCATCCACCTGGCCGCCGTCGGGGGACGGGCGACCCTTGAAATCAACCACCGGCACGAGACGCGCCTCGCGTACTTCGTCGAGCGTGAAGCCCAGTACCTGTGCTGCGGGCTCTGCCGTGCTGCCCTGCCTGGCCACGACGGGCTTGCGCGCCAGGCGCGCCCCCGGCTTGCCGACGGGCTTGCGTTCGGTCAGCACCAGGCACCAGCCGGCACCTGCGTCGGCGCGGCCGAGCACGCCTTTCCAGACCTTGCGGCCCTGGAACGGCAGCTTCAGCGTCAGGCTGACCTCGTGACCGGCAAAACGCTCGTAGTCGGCCTCGGTGCGCAGCGGGCGGTCCAGGCCGGGCGACGACACTTCCAGCCGCGCGTACGACACGGTGTCGACCTCCAGCGCGTACTGCAACTGCCGCGTCACCTGCTCGCAGTCGTCGACGGTGACGAACTCGCCGTCGCCACTGGCGTAGGCCCGGCCGGGCACGCGGTCGATATAGACGCGCAGGGTGCCGGAAGGCACACGCTCGATGTCGACCAGCTCATAACCCAAGCCCGCCACGGTGGCCGCCACGGTCTCGCGCCAGGGCGTGAACGCGCCCGCCGCAGCGCCGGTGCGCTGCGGGCCGACGTCGCGCTGCCCACGGGCTGGGCTCGAACCGGGGGTCTTTCCCTCGGTCTTTCCCTGGTTCTTTCCCTGGTATCTGCCCGGGCTCTTGCCATGATGTTCGCTTGCTCTCAAAACCTGCTCGTCCTGGCTCTGCCTGCTGCTCTGGTCCGCGGCGCCTGGGTGCCGTCAAGATGCGATCAGCCAAAAAAAATGGGCTGGAAGACTCCGCCCATACCGCATACCACTTGCCCCGAAAAAAGCGGATTATAGCTTGCAAGCTTCGTGCGAGCAACGACTGGACAACGACTGTGCCGCGGCGTGCGGCGTGCGTGCCAGAATCGCGGCCGCACCAGAGCAACTGGATCAACGGAGACGACATGGGCTTTCTGGCTGGCAAGCGCTTTCTCATCACAGGCGTACTTTCGAATCGTTCGATCGCCTATGGCATCGCGCGCGCCTGCCGGGCGCAGGGCGCCGAACTGGCCTTTGCCTACGTGGGCGAGCGCTTTCGCGAGCGGATCGCCGAATTCGCCCGTGAATTCGACTCCGAGCTGATCTTCGACTGCGACGTGGCCGACGACGCCCAGATCACGGCGCTATTCGAGCAGCTCGGCCGCCACTGGCCGCAGTTCGACGGCTTCGTGCACTCGATCGGCTTCGCACCCCGGGAAGCGATCTCGGGCGACTTCCTGGAAGGCCTGTCGCGAGAGGCCTACCGCGTGGCCCACGATATTTCGGCCTACAGTTTCCCGGCCATGGCCAAGGCCGCGCTGCCCATGCTGCGTCCCGGTGGCGCCCTGCTCACGCTGACCTATTTGGGCGCCATCCGCGCCGTGCCCAACTACAACACCATGGGCCTGGCCAAGGCCTCGCTGGAAGCCAGCGTGCGCTACCTGGCGGCCAGCCTGGGGCCGCGCGGGGTGCGCGTCAACGGCATCTCGGCCGGGCCGATCAAGACGCTGGCGGCGTCGGGCATCAAGGACTTCAGCAAGCTGCTGGGGCTGGTGGCGCGCAGCGCGCCGCTGGGCCGCAACATCACCATCGACGACGTGGGCAACGTGGCCGCCTTCCTGCTGTCGGACCTGGCCGCCGGTGTCACCGCAGAGATCACCTACGTGGACGGCGGCTTCAGCCACGCCATGAGCGGGGCGGCAGCCGAACCCGGCAACTGAGCCTGGCCGGCCCGGAGTCGGGCGGCCGGACCTCGCAACGCCGGCGCATCCGCCAGCGGGTCAGGCCGCCTCGATGACGCAGTCCACGTAGTAACGCCGGCGACCGTCGCCGCCGTTGTCTTCAGCCACCAGGCCGTGCACGTCGGTCTCGAAGCCCGGGAAGGCGGCATTGAATTCGCGCGCGAAACGCAGGTAGTCGACGATCTTCCTGTTGAAGCGCTCGCCGGGAATCAGCAGCGGAATGCCCGGCGGGTAAGGCGTCAGCAGCGCGGTGGTGATGCGCCCTTCCAGTTCGTCGATGGCCACACGCTCGGTGTTGCGGTGCGCGATGTAGGCGAAGGCGTCGCTGGGCTTCATGGCCGGCTGCAGGTCGGACAGGTACATCTCGGTCACCAGGCGCGCGATGTCGCTCTTGGCGTACATCTGGTGGATGCTCTGGCACAAGTCCTTCAGCCCCATGCGTTCATAGCGCGGGTGCGCGGCGCAGAACTCGGGCAGGATGCGCCACATCGGCACGTTGCGGTCGTAGTCGTCCTTGAACTGCTGCAGCGCGGTGAGCAGCGTATTCCAGCGGCCCTTGGTGATGCCGATGGTGAACATGATGAAGAAGGAATACAGCCCCGTCTTCTCGACCACCACGCCGTGCTCGGCCAGGAACTTGGTGACGATGGAAGCGGGGATGCCGGTCTCGGCAAACTGCCCGGACATGCCCAGCCCCGGCGTGATGAGGGTGCACTTGATGGGGTCGAGCAGGTTGAAGCCCTCGGCCAGGTCGCCGAAGCCGTGCCAGGTCTCGCCCGCTTCCAGCACCCATTCGCGGCTGTGGCCTATGCCTTCGGCAGCCAGGTTGTCGGGCCCCCAGACGGTGAACCACCAGTCCTTGTCGCCGAATTCCTGCTCCACCTTGCGCATGGCGCGGCGGAAATCCAGCGACTCCTGGATGCTCTCTTCCACCAGCGCCGGGCCGCCGGGCGCTTCCATCATCGCCGCCGCCACGTCGCAACTGGCGATGATGGCGTACTGCGGGCTGGTGCTGGTGTGCATCAGGTAGGCCTCGTTGAAGAGGTGGCGGTCGAGCTTGCGGTCGACCGCGTCCTGCACCAGCACCTGGCTGGCCTGGCTGATGCCGGCCAGCAGCTTGTGTGTGCTCTGCGTGGCGAAGACCAGCTGGTCCTTGGGACGCCGCCGCTTCTTGCCCATGGCGTGGTAGGGGCCGTAGAAGGTGTGGAAGGCGGCGTGCGGCAGCCAGGCCTCGTCGAAATGCAGGGTGTCGATGTAGCCGTCGAGCGCGTGCTTGATGGTCTCGGTGTTGTAGAGCACGCCGTCGTAGGTGCTCTGCGTCAGCGTCAGGATGCGCGGCCGCACGGTGGCCGGGTCGACGCCGGCCAGCAGCGGGTTGGCGGCGATCTTCTTGCGGATGGCCTCGGGTGAGAACTCGCTTTGAGGTATGGGGCCGATGATCCCGTAATGGTTGCGCGTGGGCGTCAGGAACACCGGCACGGCGCCGGTCATGATGATGCTGTGCAGGATGCTCTTGTGGCAGTTGCGGTCCACCACCACCACGTCGCCCGGCGCCACCGTGTGGTGCCAGACCATCTTGTTGCTCGTGCTCGTGCCGTTGGTGACGAAGAAGCAGTGGTCGGCATTGAAGATGCGCGCCGCGTTGCGTTCGCTGGCCGCCACCGGGCCGGTGTGGTCGAGCAGCTGGCCGAGTTCCTCCACGGCGTTGCAGACGTCGGCACGCAGCATGTTCTCGCCGAAGAACTGGTGGAACATCTGGCCCACCGGGCTCTTCAGGAAGGCCACGCCGCCGCTGTGGCCCGGGCAGTGCCAGGAGTAGGAGCCGTCCTGGGCGTAGTCCATCAGCGCCTTGAAGAACGGCGGCGCCAGGCCGTCGAGGTAGCTCCTGCATTCGCGGATGATGTGGCGCGCCACGAACTCCGGCGTGTCCTCGAACATGTGGATGAAGCCGTGCAGTTCACGCAGGATGTCGTTCGGGATGTGCTGGCTGGTGCGCGTCTCGCCGTAGATGTAGATCGGGATGTCGGCGTTCTTGCGCCGGATCTCCTCGATGAACTTGCGCAGGCTCAGCACCGCCGGGTCCAGCTCGGGGCCCTGCGTGAATTCCTCGTCGTCGATGCTCAGGATGAAGGCGCTGGCGCGGCTTTGCTGCTGCGCGAACTGGCTCAGGTCGCCGTAGCTGGTGGCGCCCAGGATCTCGAAGCCCTCCTTGACGATGGCGTCGGCCAGCGCACGGATGCCGATGCCCGAGGTGTTCTCGGAGCGGAAGTCCTCGTCGATGATGACGATGGGGAAGCGGAAACGAAGCATCGGAGCAGACTCGTGGCGGGTACGGGTGCGTCAAGTGTAGGGTTGTCGGCCGGGCCAGGCCGGATGGCTACACTCGATCTGCTTCAACCCACGAACAGGAGAACACCGTGGAATGGAATGCACCCATGCTCTGGTGGCTCGCCACCGGTGGCCTGGTGGCGGCCGAACTCGCCACGGGCACCTTCTATCTGCTGATGGTGGCGCTGGGCTGCGTTGCCGGCGCCTTGGCGGCGCATGCGGGGCTGGGGGCTACCGGCCAAGTGGCCGCCGCAGCCGTGCTCGGCGCCGCCTTCACCGCCGGCTGGCATTTCAAGCGCGCACGCTCGCCGCGCTCGGCGCCGGCCGAAAGCAATCACGACGTCAATATGGACATCGGCGAAACGCTGCTCGTCGACGCCTGGGCTGCCGACGGCAGTGCGCGTGCGTCCTATCGCGGCGCCGCCTGGACGGTGCGCTTTGCCGGCCCCGGCACGCCGGCGCCCGGCATGCACGTCATCGTCGCCGTGCAAGGTAACCAACTGCGCGTGGCCCCTGCCGCGCCCCATTGAAAGAACAGCCATGGAAGTCGCAATCGTTCTGGCGGTCATCGCCGTCATCTTCATCACGCGCACGATCAAGATCGTGCCGCAGCAGACGGCGCTGGTGGTCGAGCGCCTGGGCAAGTACGACCGCACGCTGGTGCCGGGGCTCAAATTCGTGATCCCGTTCATCGAGCGCGTGGCCTACAAACATTCGCTCAAGGAAGTGCCGCTGGACGTGCCGAGCCAGATCTGCATCACCAAGGACAACACGCAGCTGCAGGTCGACGGCATCCTGTATTTCCAGGTCACCGACCCGATGCGCGCCAGCTACGGCAGCAGCGACTACCTCACCGCCATCACGCAGCTGGCGCAGACCACGTTGCGCAGCGTGATCGGCAAGATGGAATTGGACAAGACCTTCGAGGAGCGCGACCTCATCAACGCCAGCGTGGTCAACGCGCTGGACGAGGCGGCGCTGACCTGGGGCGTGAAGGTGCTGCGCTACGAGATCAAGGACCTCACGCCACCGGCCGAGATCCTGCGCAGCATGCAGGCGCAGATCACGGCCGAGCGCGAGAAGCGCGCGCTCATCGCCGCTTCGGAAGGCCGGCGCCAGGAGCAGATCAATATCGCCACCGGCGAGCGCGAGGCCTTCATCGCGCGCAGCGAAGGCGAGAAGCAGGCCGAGATCAACAAGGCCCAGGGTGAGGCGGCGGCCATCATCGCGGTGGCCGAGGCCACTGCCGCGGCCATCCGACAGGTGGCGCAGGCCATCCAGCAGCCCGGCGGCGAGCAGGCGGTGCAGCTGAAGGTGGCCGAGAAGGCGGTGGACGCCTATGCGCAACTGGCGCAGAAGAACAACACCATGATCGTGCCCGGCAACATGACCGAGGTGTCGGCACTCATCGGCACCGCGATGACCCTGCTCAAGAGTGGCGGTGCGCTCGGTGCCTCGGCCGCGAGATGAATACGGCGCTGAATGTGCTCGGCACGCCGCTGGTGGCGTGCTCCTACGACCCGCTCACCGGCTGGTATCGCGACGGCTGCTGCCACACCGACGAGCGCGACGCCGGCAGCCACGTGATCTGCGCCAAGGTCACGGTGGAGTTCCTGAATTTCCAGATGGAGCGTGGCAACGACCTCATCACGCCGCGCCCCGAGCACCGCTTCAAGGGCCTGAAGCCGGGCGACCGCTGGTGCGTGTGCGCGTTGCGCTGGCGCGAGGCCTATGAAGCCGGCTGCGCGCCGCCGGTGGTGCTGGAGAGCACGCACGCCAAGGCGCTTGAATACGTGCTCATGGAGTGGCTGCGCAAGAAGACGGTGTCTCCGGTCGGCTAGACTTGAGCGGTGCCGCGGACGGGTGGATGAGCGGTTTAAGTCGCATGCCTGGAAAGCATGTGAGGGTTAACAGCCCTCCGCGGGTTCGAATCCCGCCCCGTCCGCCAGTCCGCCCGATCCGGGCCTGCAGCTTCAGCGCTCCTGCCGCGCCTTCAGTGCCTTTCGGTACAGATCCAGATAGGCCTTCGCCGGCCCCGCCCACGACAGCTGCTGCGCCATCGCCGTGCGCATCATGCCGCGCCAGCCTTCGGCATCGGCGCGCATCTCGGCCGCCCGCAGGACCGCCTTCTCGAAAGCCACAGGCGTGGCCGCATCGAAGGTGAAGCCCGTGGCCGTGCCTTCGG
Organism: Rubrivivax sp.; assembly: GCA_034522875.1. Lineage (GTDB taxonomy): Bacteria > Pseudomonadota > Gammaproteobacteria > Burkholderiales > Burkholderiaceae_C > Rubrivivax. The sequence continues at coordinate 126,570 of JAXHKY010000009.1, forward strand.
CCAGCGCCTTCGGGCTGGCGTCGGTCACCGTATCGGCCAGCCCACCCACCCGGCGCACGATCGGCAGCGTGCCGTAGCGCAGCCCGTACAACTGCGTCAGCCCGCAGGGCTCGAAGCGCGAAGGCACGGCAATCGCGTCGGCACCCGCAATCAGGCGGTGGGCGCGCGCCTCGTCGTAACCCAGGTGCACGTGCACGCGGCCGGGGTGCGAACGCATGGCCATCTGGAAAGCCGCCTGCAGGGCGGATTCGCCCTCGCCCTGCACCGTCAGCTGCACGCCGGACTGCACCAGCGCCGGCAGTGCGGCCAGCACCAGGTCCAGGCCTTTCTGCGAAGTCAGGCGGCTGACCACGGTCAGCAACAGCGCGCCGTCATCCGGGTCCAGCCCCAGTTCCGCCTGCAGGGCGCGCCTGCAGGTCTGCTTGCCTGCCGGGCGCTCGGCGTCGTAGAGCTCGGCCAGGGCCGGGTCGGTGGCGGGGTTCCAGACGGCGTCGTCGATGCCGTTGAGCACCCCCGTGACCGCGTCACCGCGGCCGCGGATGACGCCGTCCAGCCCGCAGCCAAATTCGTAAGTGGCGATCTCGCGCGCGTAATTGGGGCTCACCGTGGTCACCTGGTCGGCGAATTTCAGCCCCGCCTTCATGAAGCTGAGCTGGCCGTGGTATTCCAGCCCTGCGGGTGACATCAGCCGCGTGGCCAGCCCCAGCGAGGGCCAGTCGTGCATGGGGAACAGGCCCTGGTAGGCCAGGTTGTGTACGGTGAAGACGGTGGCCGCCGGGGTGGGCGGGTGCTCGGCCACGTAGGCACAGGTCATGGCCGCGTGCCAGTCGTGGGCGTGCACGATATCGGGGGCCCAGTCGGGGTCGGCGTCGCCACCGGCCAGGTGGGCTGCCAACCAGCCCAGCAGGGCAAAGCGCTGCAGGTTGTCGGGCCACTCCTCACCGTGGCCGTCCTGGTAGGGGCTGCCACCGCGGCGGAAGAGGTAGGGTGCGTCGATCACGTAGACCGGCAACTGGGTGCCCGGCATGCGCGCCAGTTGCAGCCGCACGCGCAGGGCGCCGAAGCAGGCGCCGATGTCGATCACGGTGCGCGCGCCCAGTACGCTTTCCATCACCGCCGGGAAGCCCGGCAGCAGCAGGCGCACGCTCGCGCCCTCGGCGGCCAGCGCCGCGGGCAGCGCCGCCACCACGTCGGCCAGGCCGCCCGTCTTTACCAGCGGAAAGACCTCCGCCGCCACATGCAGGACCTTCATGCCGGCTTGCCCTTCACAGCCGGCGCAGCATGTCGCGCGTGACCAGCGTGATGCCCGACTCGGTGCGGTAGAAGTGCACGGCGTCGGCGTCGGCGTCCTCGCCGATGACCATGCCGTCGGGGATGACGCAATCGCGGTCGACGACCACCCGCGTCAGCCGCGCATGGCGCCCCACCTGCACGCCCGGCAGCAGCACCGACCAGTTCACCGCCGAATACGAATGCACGCGCACGCTGGAAAACAGCACGGAACGGAAGACGGCGCCGCTGATGATGCAACCGCCCGAGACCATGGACTCCACGGCCACGCCGCGGCGGTCGTCCTGGTTGTGCACGAACTTGGCCGGCGGCAGCTGGGGCTGGTAGGTCCAGATCGGCCAGTTGGTGTCGTACAGGTTGAGCAGCGGGTCGGTGGCGGTGAGGTCGATGTTGGCGTCCCAGTAGGCGTCGATCGTGCCCACGTCGCGCCAGTACGGGGCTTCGCCGATGCGCGCGCCCACGCAGCTGAGCTCGAACGGGTGTGCCACCGCCTGGCCCTGCTTCACGAGCTTGGGAATGATGTCCTTGCCGAAGTCGTGGCTCGAATGCGGGTCGGCCATGTCGCGCTCGAGTTCGCGGTACAGGAATCGCGCGTTGAAGATGTAGATGCCCATGCTGGCCAGCGTGCGCCCCGGCTTGCCGGGGATGGTGGGCGGGTCGGCAGGCTTTTCCACGAAGTCGAGGATGAGTCGCTTCTCGTCGACCGCCATCACGCCGAAGGCCGTGGCCTCCCTCTGGTCCACCTCGATGCAGCCGACCGTGCATTCGCGGCCCTGCGCCACGTGGTCGGCCAGCATCAGCGCATAGTTCTGCTTGTAGATGTGGTCGCCGGCCAGCACCACCACGTAGTCGGCACGGTAGGCGGCCAGGATGTCCTGGTTCTGGTACACCGCATCGGCGGTGCCGCGGTACCAGCTTTCTTCGTCCACGCGCTGCTGGGCCGGCAGCAGGTCGACGAATTCGTTCATCTCGCTCTTCAGGAACGCCCAGCCGCGCTGCAGGTGGCGCAGCAGGCTGTGGCTCTTGTACTGGGTGATGACGCCGATGCGGCGGATGCCCGAGTTCATGCAGTTCGACAGCGCGAAGTCGACGATGCGGAACTTGCCGCCGAAATACACCGCCGGCTTGGCGCGGCTGTCGGTCAGGTTCTTCAGCCGGCTGCCACGCCCGCCGGCCAGCACCAGCGCCACGGCGCGCCGCGGCAAGTCCAGGCTCTGGGCCACGTCGATCGGTTTCATCGGTTCTCCTGTAGAGTTTTTCAGCAGTTGAATCAAACAGCCCGGCCGGCTTCACACCGACGGATCATCGGCCGGAGCAGCCACGGAGACGCGCAAACTTGCCCCAGGCCTCGATGGTAAATATTTATCGGCAAACGAAGGATGACCTCGGGCAATGATCATGCTCGGACTGCCGCCGCCCGGGACCGAATGCCGTCGCACCGGCTCGCGCCGTGGAACGGGACGACGACTCGGTCAGAATTCATGACCGCTTTGATCGCCGATCAGTGACACTGCCATTCAGCCGATGACCCGCGGTGCCGGCGAAAAGCCAGCGCGCGCCCAACACGGAAGCCGCCCATGTCCCTTGCCGTCAACCCCGTCACACCCACAGCCGCCGATGTCGAACACCATTTGCTGGCCACCGTGGGCACCGCGCCGGCCGCCGCCACGCCCAACGACATCATGAACGCCGTGGCCCAGGTCGCGCGAGAGCAGTTGTCCCGACGCTGGGTGGCCACCGACAGCGCCGACCGGGCCGCCAAGGCGCGGCGTGTCTACTACCTGTCGATGGAATTCCTGATCGGCCGCACGCTTTCCAATGCGCTGGCCGCGCTGGACCTGCAGGGCGAGATGGCCACCGCGGCGCGCCAGCACGCCTGCACGCTGGAAGAGGTGGCGGCCGCCGAGGCCGATGCCGCGCTGGGCAACGGCGGCCTGGGCCGTCTGGCGGCCTGCTTCCTGGATTCGATGGCGACGCTGGAACTGCCTTCGTTCGGCTACGGCATCCGCTACGAATTCGGCATGTTCAAGCAAAGCATCCAGGGCGGGCGCCAGGTCGAGCACCCCGACCCCTGGCTCGAAGACGGCACGCCCTGGGAATTTCCGCGGCCCGGCGTGCACTACGCCGTACGCTTCGGCGGTTGGGTGGAGCACCCCGAGGGGCCCGGCACGCCTTCGCTGTGGCGCCATGCCGGCCAGGTGAACGCCAAGGCCTACGACATGGTCGTCCCCGGCCACGGCACCGAACGCGTCAGCACCCTGCGGCTGTGGAAGGCGGCGGCGCCATCGCAGATCGACCTGCATGCTTTCAATACCGGCGACTATGCGCGCGCGGCCGAGTTCAAGAACCAGTTCGAAAACATCTCCTGGGTGTTGTACCCCAACGACAGCACCGATGCCGGGCGTGAACTGCGCCTGCGGCAGGAATATTTCTTTACCAGCGCCTCGCTGCAGGACATCCTGACGCGCCACCAGGCCGAACACGGCCGGCTCACCAACCTGGCCGAGCAGGTGGCGATCCACCTCAACGACACCCACCCGGCCATCGGCGTGGCCGAACTGATGCGCCTGCTGGTCGACGAAAACGGTTTCGGCTGGGTGGCGGCCTGGGCATTGACGAAGAAGGTGTTCAGCTACACCAACCACACGTTGATGCCCGAGGCGCTGGAGACCTGGCCGGTGGCGCTGATGCAGCGCGTGCTGCCGCGGCACCTCGAGATCATCCTGCGCATCAACCAGGGCTTCATGGAAGAGGCGGCGGCGCACCGGCCAGGCGACCACGACTTTCTGCGCCGGCTCTCGCTCATCGACGAATCCGGCGAGCGGCGCGTGCGCATGGCCCACCTGTCCATCGTGGGCAGCCACAAGGTCAACGGCGTCTCGGCGCTGCATTCCGACCTGCTGGTGGCCACCATCTTCGCCGACTTCGCCAGCCTGTGGCCGGCGCGCTTCACCAACATGACCAACGGCGTGACGCCGCGGCGCTGGCTGGCCCAGGCCAACCCGGGGCTGGCGGCGTTGATCGATCAGACCATCGGCAGCGGCTGGCGGCTCGACCTGGACCAGCTCGAGCAACTCGGCAGCCACGCCAACCGCAGCGAGTTCCGCGACGCCTTCCTGGCCGTCAAGGGCGAAAACAAGGTCCGGCTGGCCGCCTACATCCATGCCGCCACCGGCGTGGACGTCGACCCGGCGAGCCTGTTCGACGTGCAGGTCAAGCGCATCCACGAATACAAGCGCCAGTTGCTCAACGTGCTGCAGGTGGTGGCGCGCTACCAGGCGATGCTGGCCGATCCGGCGGGCCCGGAGGGGCGCGGCTGGGTCCCGCGCGTGGTGATCCTGGCCGGCAAGGCCGCTTCCAGCTACACCACGGCCAAGGACGTGATCCGGCTCATCCACGACGTGGGCCAGGTCATCAACCACGACCCGCGCATCGGCGGCCGGCTCAAGCTGGTCTTCCTGCCCAACTACGGCGTCTCGGTGGCCGAGGTCATCATGCCCGGCGCCGACCTGTCACAACAGATCTCCACCGCCGGCACCGAAGCCAGCGGTACCGGCAACATGAAACTGGCGCTCAACGGCGCGCTCACCATCGGCACCGACGACGGTGCGAATATCGAGATCCGCCAGCAGGTGGGCGACGACAACATCTTCATCTTCGGGCTGTCGGCGGCCGAGGTGGCGGCCAGCCGCGCGGCACACTACCAGCCGCTGCGCATCTACGAGGAGAATGCGCGCCTCAGGGCGGTGCTCGACGCCCTGGCCGGTGGCCAGTTCTCGCCCGCCGAGCCCGGCCGCTACCGGGCGCTGGTGGACGGCTTGTTGTGGGGCGGCGACCGCTACATGCTGCTGGCCGATTTCGACGCGTACATGGCCGCACAGGCGCGCGTCGATGCGCTGTACCGCGACCGCCAGGCCTGGGCCCGCAAGGCCATCGCCAACGTGGCCGGCATGGGTTTCTTCTCTTCTGACCGTACCATCCGCAAATACGCCACCGAGGTCTGGGGGCTGGCGGCCAAGGCCCAGGTGCCGGCGGCCGGCTCTGCCTGACAGCACGCCATGCTCGACGACGACACCATCCAGCGCCTGTGCCAAGGCCGGCATGGCGACCCCTTCGCTGTGCTGGGACCGCACCGCCAGGAAGACGGCCGCACCTGGGTGCGCGCGCTGCTGCCCGGGGCCGAGGCCGTGGCGGCCGTGGCCGGCGGCACCAGCGTGGCGCTGCACCTGCGCCATGCCGACGGCCTCTTCGAAGGCGCGCTGCCCGCCGACGGCCCGTACCGCCTGCAAGTGACCTGGCCGGGGGCCGCGCCGCAGCTCATCGACGACCCCTACCGCTTCGGCGCCGTGCTCGGCGAAATGGATGCCTGGCTGCTGGCCGAAGGCTCGCACCTGCGGCCGTACGAGATGCTGGGCGCCACGCCGCGCGAAATGGACGGTGTGGCCGGCACCGGTTTCGCGGTCTGGGCCCCGAATGCGTCGCGCGTGAGCGTGGTCGGCGACTTCAACCTCTGGGACGGTCGCCGCCACCCGATGCGGCTGCGCCGCGAGTGTGGCGTGTGGGAACTCTTCCTGCCCGGCGTGCATGCCGGCGAACGCTACAAGTTCGAGCTGCTCGACCGCCACGGCACCCTGCTGCCGCAGAAGGCCGACCCCTTCGCGCGCCAGGCCGAGCTGCGCCCGGCCACGGCCAGCGTGGTGGCGGCGATGCCGCCGGTGGCACCGCCCTCGCCCGAGCGCCAGGCGGCGAATGCGCTGGACGCGCCGATGAGCATCTACGAGGTGCACCTGTCGAGCTGGCGCCGCAAGCCCGAGCAGGGCGACCGCTGGCTGAACTGGGACGAACTCGCCGAAGACCTGGTGGCCTACGCGCAGGACATGGGCTACACGCACCTGGAACTGATGCCCGTGAGCGAACACCCGTTCGACGGCTCCTGGGGCTACCAGACGCTGGGCCTGTTTGCGCCGACCTCGCGCTTCGCGACCGCAGAAGACGCCGCCCGGGGCGGCGGGGCCGCCGGCTTTCGCCGTTTCGTCGACAGCGCGCATGCCGCCGGCATCGGCGTGCTGCTGGACTGGGTGCCGGCGCACTTTCCCACCGACGACTGGGGCCTGGCTCGCTTCGACGGCACCTGCCTGTACGAATATGCCGACCCGCGCGAGGGATTCCATAACGACTGGAACACCCTCATCTACAACTTCGGCCGCACCGAGGTGCGCAACTTCCTCGTCGGCAGCGCGCTGTACTGGCTGGAACGCTTCAACGTGGACGGCCTGCGCGTCGACGCCGTGGCGTCCATGCTCTACCGCGACTACAGCCGCAAGTCGGGCGAGTGGATCCCCAACGTGCACGGCGGCCGCGAGAACCTGGAGGCCATCGCCTTCATCAAGCGCACCAACGAGGTCATCGGCATCGAACGCCCGCAGGCGGTGACGCTGGCCGAGGAGTCCACCGCCTTTCCCGCGGTGAGCCGCCCCACCTACGCCGGCGGCCTGGGCTTCCACTACAAGTGGAACATGGGCTGGATGCACGACACGCTGAGCTACATGGCGCGTGACCCCATCCACCGCCCCTATCACCATGGCGAATTGACCTTCGGCCTCATCTACGCCTTCAACGAGAACTTCGTGCTGCCGCTGTCGCACGACGAAGTGGTGCACGGCAAGGGTTCGCTGCTGGGCAAGATGCCGGGCGACCGCTGGCAGCAGTTCGCCAACCTGCGCGCCTACTACGGCTTCATGTTCGGGCACCCGGGCAAGAAGCTCATGTTCATGGGTTGCGAATTCGCGCAGGACCGGGAATGGAGCCACGAGCGCAGCCTGGACTGGCACCTGCTCGGCGACGCCAGCCATGCCGGTGTGCAACGCCTGGTGCGCGACCTGAATCGCCTGTATCGCGCCAGCCCGGCGCTGCACAGCCAGGACTTCAGCGGTGCCGGCTTCGACTGGATCGACCACGACGACGCCCGCCGCAGCCTGCTGAGCTTCGTGCGCAAGGGCCGCGACGGTCAGATGATGCTGGTGGTATGCAACCTCGCGCCCGTGGTGCATCACGGTTTCCGCCTCGGCGTGCCCGCGCCCGGCCAATGGCTGGAGCGGCTGAATACCGATTCGGCCTACTACGGCGGCAGCAATGTCGGCACGCCGCTGGCGGCGGCCACTGCCGAGGCGGTGTCCAGCCATGGCCGCCCGCATTCGGTGCTGCTGACGCTGCCGCCACTGGCCACGGTCTTCCTCGAATGGACCGGCTGATCCGCGGCGCCTTGACCCTGGGCCACGAACTGGTGACGCTGAAGCCGGGCCAGCCCTGGCCGATGGGCGCTTCCTGCGACGCCGACGGCGTCAATTTCGCGGTCTTCTCGGAGCATGCGTCGGCGGTCGAGTTGTGCCTGTTCGGGTCCGACGGCTGCGCCGAGCTGGCGCGCGTGCCGCTGCCGGTGCGCAGCGGCGACGTCTGGCACGGCCGCCTGCCCGGCGCCAGGCCCGGCCTCGTCTACGGCTTTCGCGTGCATGGCCCGTGGCGGCCCGAGCGCGGCCACCGCTTCAACCCGCACAAGCTGCTGCTCGACCCCTGGGCGCGCGAGATCGTCAGCCCGCCCGGCGGCTTCGACTGGCAGGCGCCGCACTTCGGCGCCGATCGCGAACACCCGCAGCACATGGACGCGCAAGACAACGGCTCGCAGGCGCTGAAGGCCAGGGTGGTGCACGAAAGCTTCGACTGGCAGGGCGACCGCGCACCCGCCACGCCACTGGTCGACACCGTGATCTACGAGTTGCACGTGCGCGGCTTCAGCAAGCGCCTGCCCGGCGTGCCCGAGGCGCTGCAGGGCACCTACGCCGGGCTGGCCAGCGACGCCGCCATCGACCACCTGAAGCGCCTGGGCATCACCGCGGTGAGCCTGTTGCCGGTGCAGCAGATCCTGGACGAGCAGCGGCTGGTGGACATGGGCCTGGTGAATTACTGGGGCTACAACACGATCGGCTTCTTCTGCCCCGAACCGCGCTACGCCGCCAGCGCGCGGCCGCGCGACGAGTTCCGCGCCATGGTGCGCCGGTTGCACCAGGCCGGCCTGGAGGTGCTGCTCGACGTGGTCTACAACCACACCCCGGAAGGCGACGAGCGCGGCCCCACGCTGAGCTGGCGCGGCTTCGACAACGCCTGCTGGTACCGGCTGCAGCACGGCCAGCGCGACCGCTTCGAGAACTGGAGCGGCTGCGGCAACACGGTCGACATCCGCCACCCTCGCGTGCTGCAGATGGTGCTGGACAGCCTGCGCTACTGGGTGCAGGAGATGCACGTCGACGGCTTCCGCTTCGACCTGGCGCCCGTGCTCGGCCGCGGCGACAGCGGTTTCGAGAGCGACGGCCCTTTCTTCAAGGCGGTGCAGCAGGATCCGGTGCTGCAGCGCGTGAAGCTGATCGCCGAGCCCTGGGACATCGGCCCCGGCGGCTGGCAGGTGGGCCAGTTCCCGCGCGGCTGGCTGGAGTGGAACGACCGCTTCCGCGACACCACGCGCGCCTTCTGGCTGGGCAGCGATTGCACGCGCGGCGAACTGGCGCTGCGGCTGGCAGGCTCGTCGGACCTGTTCCAGCCACGACGCCGCTCGCCGGCGGAGTCGGTCAACTATGCCGTGTCGCACGACGGCTTCACGCTCACCGATTTGGTGAGCTACGACCTGCGCCACAACGAGGCCAACCTCGAGGACAACCGCGACGGCCACGGCCACAACCTGAGCTGGAACTGCGGCTGGGAAGGCCCCACCGGAGACCCCGAGGTCAACGCCATGCGTGCGCGCCTGAAACGCGCATTGCTGGCCACGGTGCTGCTGGCACAGGGCACGCCCATGCTGGCCGCCGGCGACGAACTCGGCCACAGCCAGGGCGGCAACAACAACCCTTACTGCCAGGACAACGCCATCACCTGGATCAACTGGCCGCGCGCCGACCAGTCGCTGATCGAATTCACCGCTCATGTGCTGGCGCTGCGACGCCGGCTGCTGCCGCTGGGCCTGCGCTGGTACACCGGTCTGCCCGACCGCGACGGCCAAGTCGACCTGGCCTGGCTGCGTCGCACCGGCGAAGAGATGACGCCCGAACACTGGAACAACCGCATGTCGCGCTTCCTGGGCGTCTGGATCGGCTTGCCCGGACGCGGCGACGCACACCTGCTGCTGATGGTGAACGGCAGCGACGCGGACGCCCGTTTCAAACTGCCGCCGGGCCACTGGGTGGCCGAACTCGACACCACGCGACCCGACGGCCGCAGCCACTGGCGCCGCTCCAGAGCCAAGGCCGACGATTCCTACGACCTGCGCTGCCGCAGCCTGGTGCTGCTGCGCGATACGCGCGCCGACACCGACTCCGAAGGATCCGCGCCATGAGATTTCCCCGCACCAGCGGCGTGCTGCTGCACCCCACTTCCCTGCCCGGCCCGCATGGTTCGGGCGATTTCGGCACCGATGCACGGCATTTTGTCGACTGGCTGGTGGCCGGGGGTCAAAGACTGTGGCAGATCCTGCCGCTGGGCGGCATCGGCCCCGGGAATTCGCCCTACATGAGCACCTCGGCCTTTGCGGGCAACGTGCTGCTGATCGACCTGGCCGAACTGCAGCAGCAGGGCTGGCTCGAAGCCGCCGACCTGGCGCCCGCGGCGGGGCTGGACGGAGAGCGTGTGAACTTCGCGGCCGTGGTGCCGTTCCGCATGGAACGGCTGGCGCGCGCCGCGGAGCGTTTCGCTGCCGCCGGTACGCCGCAGCAGCGCCAGGCCTATGCCGAATTCGTGGCCGGACAGCGCTCCTGGCTGGACGACTACGCGCTGTTCATGGCCTTGTGCGAAGCCAACGACTGGCGCGACTGGTGCGACTGGGCGCCCGAACTGGCGGCGCGCCAGCCGCAGGCGCTGGCGGCGGCACGCGCCGGGCACGGCGCGCGTGTGCACTTCTGGCAGTTCTGCCAATGGGCCTTCTTCCGCCAATGGCTGGCGCTGAAGACCTACGCCAATGAACAAGGTGTGCAGATCGTCGGCGACGCGCCCATCTTCATCGCCCACCAGAGCGCCGAGGTGTGGGCACACCAGGCGCTGTTCGAACTGGGGCCGGATGGCCGGCCCACCGTGGTGGCCGGCGTGCCGCCCGATTTCTTCAGCGAGACCGGCCAGCGCTGGGGCAACCCCTTGTACCGTTGGAGCGAACACGCCAGCGACGGCTTCGCCTGGTGGGTGGAGCGCGTGCGCCGCACCTTCGAACTGGTGGACTACGTGCGCATCGACCACTTCCGCGGCTTCGCCGGTTATTGGGAGATCCCGGCCGACGAGCCCACCGCCGTCAAGGGGCGCTGGGTGCCGGGCCCCGGCGAAGCGCTGTTCAAGGCCATCGCCCGGGCGCTGGGGCCGCTGCCGATCATTGCCGAGGACCTGGGGGTGATCACGCCCGACGTCGAGGCGCTGCGCAAGAAGTTCGGCTTCCCCGGCATGCGCATCCTGCAGTTCGCCTTCGCCGGCGACGCCAGCGACCGCTTCCTGCCGCACAACCACGAGCCCGACACCGTGGTCTACACCGGCACCCACGACAACGACACCGTGGCCGGTTGGTGGGCCAACGCCACCGATCACGAGCGCCACTTCGCGCGCGGTTACCTGGCCACGGATGGTCATGACATGCCCTGGACCATGATCCGCGCCGCCATGGCCAGCGTGGCCGACACGGCGGTGCATCCGATGCAGGACGTGCTGGCCCTGCCCGGCGAGTGCCGCATGAACCATCCGGGCCAGGGCCGCGGCTGGTGGGCCTGGCGTTTCCAGTGGAGCCAGGTGCACCCCTGGCACGCGGGGCGGCTGGCTGAACTGGTGCGGCTGTACGGGCGTGCGCCCGCGGCGAACTGATCAGCCGTCTTCGGTGGCATCCGGCCCCGCTGCAGATGGGCGATGCGGCTGGCCCATCGCCGGGCTGCGGCCGCGCACGAAAGCGTCCGGGCGTCGTGCTGCATCCGTGGTGCAGGGTGGCGGCAGAGGCAGAATCACCCATCGCCCCACAGCGGGCAGGCAGGATGCGCGATGTCGGAACTGGGCCCTTCACCGCTGACCGCGGGAGACAAGAACCTGAGCGTGGCGCAGGCGCGGGAAGCCATCGCGGCGGCGCTTGGACCGATCACGCAGGCCGAAGACGTGGCCGTGGGCCAGGCACTGGGGCGCGTGCTGGCGGCCGACGTGATCTCGCCGATCGACGTGCCGGCGCACGACAACTCGGCCATGGACGGTTATGCCTTCGACGGCCGCGCCCTTCGCGCAGAGGCGCCGACGGTCCTTCGCTCGGTGGGCACGCTGATGGCCGGTGCGCCCTACGCCGGCTCGGTGGGGCCGGGCGAATGCCTGCGCATCATGACGGGCGCGGTCATGCCCGCGGGGCTGGACACCGTGGTGCCACTGGAACTGTGCCGCCCCGACGGGCCGCTGGTGCACCTGGAAGCCGGCGTCATCCGGGCCGGGGAGAACCGGCGCCGCCAAGGGGAGGACCTGGCCGCCGGCCGGCCGGCCGTGCGGGTCGGGCGCGTGCTCAAGCCGGCCGACATGGGCTTGCTCGCGTCACTGGGCGTGGAGCGGGTGCCGGTCTTTCGCCGCCTGCGCGTGGCGCTGTTTTCCACCGGCAACGAGATCCGTACCCTGGGCCAGCCACTGGACCCCGGCTGCGTCTACGACAGCAACCGCTACAGCCTGATGGGTGCGCTGCAGCGCCTGGGCATGGAGGTCATCGACCTGGGGCTGGTGCGCGACGACCCGCAGGCGCTGCAAGGCGTGCTCGAACAGGCGATGGCGCGTGCCGACGCAGTCGTCACCAGCGGCGGCGTCAGCATGGGCGACGCCGACTACACACGCGACGTGCTGGCGCGACTGGGTCAGGTGGCGTTCTGGAAGGTGGCGATGAGACCCGGGCGGCCATTTGCCTTCGGCCCGCTGCACCGCCCGGCGCCCGCCGACGGCGCCACCGCTGCCGGGTCCGAGACGCCGACCCCGGTCTGGCTGTTCGCCCTGCCCGGCAACCCGGTGGCCGCGCTCGTGACCTTCTATGTCTTTGCCCGCGAGGCCTTGCTGCGCCTGGCGGGCGCCACCGCCGCGCCCTTGCCGGTGCTGCAGGCACGCTGCCTCACGCCGATCCGCAAGCGCCCGGGGCGAACCGAGTTCCAGCGCGCCATCGTCGAATCGGCAGCGACCGGCTGGCAGGTGCGCCTGACGGGGTCGCAGGGTGCCGGCGTGCTGCGCAGCATGAGCGAAGCCAACGCCCTGGTGGTGTTGGGCCACGAGCAAGCGTCGGTGGCGGCCGGCGACCTGGTGGACGTGTGGCTGTTCGACGGCCTGACCTGAAACGCCGGCCCGTCAGCGCGGCGCAGTCGTACGCCGAAGTTCAGCCGGCAACCACGCGTACCGGTGTGCGCTGTGGCTCCGGCTCGGAGTCGAATCGCTCCAGCCCGGAATAGCACAGGAAGTGTTTGTTGGCGGCCCGGCCGAACAGCGTCATGCCCAGCCGACTGGCCAGTTCGTGGCCCATGGCGGTAACGCCATTGCGCGAAACGACGATGGGCACGCCCATCTGCGCCGCCTTCATGACCATTTCGCTGGTCAGCCGACCGGTGGTGTAGAAAGCCTTGTCGGCGCCCGTCACGTCGTGCAGGCCCATCCAGCCGGCAATGGTGTCGATGGCGTTGTGGCGGCCCACGTCTTCCACGAAGAACAACATCTCGCCGCCGCTGAACAGCGCACAGCCGTGCACCGACCCCGCCTTGCGGTGGATGCTGTCCTGCTGGCGCATGGTTTCCAGCATGCGGTGCAGCGTGCCCTGGCGGATGCGGGCGGTCTGCGCGCTGGGCAGGCTCACGGTGTCCAGTTGCGAAAGCACATCGCCGAAGACCGTACCCTGACCGCAGCCGGTGGTGACGACACGGTGCTCGGTGCGGGCCGCGAGATCGACGACGCCGCCATGGGTGCGCACGGCGGCGGCGCCCACCTCCCAGTCGACGGTGATGGATTCAACGTCCTGCACGCGCCCGATCAGCCGCTGGTTGCGCAGATAACCGAGCACCAGCAGTTCGGGGCAGGCGCCCAGCGTCATCAGCGTGACCAGTTCGCGCTTGTCCACAAAGACAGTCAGCGGCCGCTCGACCGGAATGTGAATGCGGCGGCGGTCGCCATATTCATCGAGGATCTCGATCTCGCGCAGCAGCTCAAGACTGGCCTGGGTCAGGCGCGGGGCACCCGTCACCAAGCCCGGTGCCGCGGGCTCCGACCCCGGCGCGCGTTGGACTTCAGTCCCGGCCGACATGTTTCGACGGCGTGCCGGGTGCTATTTCGAAGCCGCCATGGTGGGTGGCGTATAGACGAAGGGGCCCGGTTCGACACAAGCCGCAGTGTCCACGGGTGGCTTCGTCTCGCGGCCTTCTTTCTTGGCCTTTTCGTAGTAAACGCCAGCAGCTGCGTTTTGAGCCTTGCAGAGCTTGTAACCGGCGACCTTGCCGTTCCAGGCGTTCTTGGCCGCCGTCTCGGCCGCCTTGGCCTTGGCCTCGTCGCTCGGCGCGGGCAGCTTTGCCCAAACCGAACCGGCCAGCAACGCGGCACACAAACCTGCCAGGGCCAGAGGGAGTCTTCTACGCATGATGAGAGTCCTGTGCGATCTAACGAAATCAGGCCTGCCGCGGTGTGGCCCCCATGGCCGGCGGCGTGGCGCCGGAACGAATGGCCGGGATCTTGCCGGCCTTGACGTCGTCGTACCACAACTCGTGGTGCTCCTTGGCCCAGGATTCGTCGACGTAGCCGGTCTTCATGGCGTCCATGGCGCCTGGGATGCCCAGCGTAGCCATGTAGATGTGACCGAAGAACAAGGCCATCATCAAAACCGAGGCGACACCGTGGATGATGTGGCTGACCTGCATGCCACCGCGGGTTTCGCCGAAGCCGGGAACCAGCCCGTCCAGCACCAGTCCCGAGGCCACCACCGCCAAGCCGAGCACGATGCCGCCGACCCAGAAGACGATCTTCTCGCCGGCATTGAAGCGGTGCGAGGCCACATGGTGACCACCGAACAGACCGCCACCCTTCATGAGCCAGCCCATGTCGCCAGCCCGCGGCAGGTTGTCGGCGAGGTACTTGATCGAAAACAGGATCAGCGCCACGGCAAACACCGGCCCGGCAAAGTTGTGCAAGGTCTTCAGCGCGAAGCTCAGCCAGCCGAACAGCGTGGCGCCCATCACTGGCAACATGAAGAACTTGCCGAAGGCAATGACGATGCCGGAAATGGCGAGCACCCCAAAACTGATGGCGGTGGCCCAGTGAAGCACACGTTCATACGGGGTGAAACGCTCGATCTTGCGACCGGTGTCTTTCACGGGGCCGCCGAAAGGACCCTTGGCGAAATACGTCAATGCCAAGGTAGCCAGGGCAATGAGCAGCAGCGCACCGCCGTACGGAATGATCCAGTCGTTGCGCACCTGGCGCCAGGCTTCACCTGCAGTCGTCAGCTGCGAGCCTGGGTACTGCACGAAAGGCTGTATCAGCACGCCCGCTTCGGCGCCAGTCAGGTTGCTGGTGCCGGGCTGGGTGCCGCTGTCGCGAACCGCACGCCAGATGGGCGCGTTATTGCCCGGCTGGGTCTTGGCCCGGACCGCGCTGGACTCATCGGGAGCCGGCAGTTCCGGCGCCACGAAGCCCGTCGGGGCGCCACTGCCGGCGGCAGGCTGCTGTGCCTGCACGGAAAACACCAATCCGAGTGCCAACGTGGCGCCCAGCACGAACTGCTTCATCGACCCTGACATGACTGCTCCTCGAATCGCTGCAAGGGCCTACACGCCGCCACTGCGCACATATTCGTTCTGCCCGGATTGCGTGCGCGTGCGCATCTGCTCTTCCCAGCTCTTGGCTTCGCCCGCCTTCCAGCCGGAATCGGTGTAAGGGCCAACGCCAGTGCCCACGTAAGCCGGCTGACCTTTAACGCTGGACCCGGCCACCTGAGGTTTTTCGCCGCAGGCCGCCAAGCCGGCAAGCGCGACGAAACACGCGCTTGCCACCAAGGGTCTCCTCATGACTTGGTCGCCTTAGGTGCCGCACGACCCGAGCTGGGTTTGCCATAGGCCGTTCCCCAACCCCAGACCTCGCTGCCCTTGTTGCGCGTCATGACCCGGGTGCGGAAGATATCGGCCACCACGTCGCCGTCGCCCCCAAGCAGTGCCTTGGTCGCGCACATCTCGGCACAGGCCGGCAGCTTGCCCTCGGCCAGGCGGTTGCGGCCGTACTTTTCGTTCTCGGCCGCGCTGCCGTGGGCCTCGGGGCCGCCGGCGCAGAAGGTGCACTTGTCCATCTTGCCGCGCATCCCGAAGGTGCCGCTGCTGGGAAACTGCGGCGCGCCGAACGGGCAGGCGTAGCTGCAGTAGCCGCAGCCGATGCAGGTGTCCTTGTCGTGCAGCACCACACCCTCTTCGGTGCGGTAGAAGCAGTCCACCGGGCAGACCGCCATGCACGGCGCGTCGGAGCAGTGCATGCACGCCACCGAGATGCTGCGCTCGCCCGGCACGCCGTCGTTCAGGGTCACGACGCGGCGCCGGTTCACACCCCAGGGCACGGCGTGCTCGGCCTTGCAGGCCGTGACACAGCCGTTGCATTCGATGCAACGCTCGGCGTCACAGATAAACTTCATTCTGGCCATCGTGCGCTCCTCATGCTGCCTTCTCGATCTGGCAGACCGACGTCTTCGTCTCCTGCATATTGGTCACCGGGTCGTAACCATAGGTGCCAGCAGTGTTCACCGACTCGCCCTTGATGATCGGTGCGGCGCCCTCGGGGTAGTACTTCGAGATGTCCTCGCCCTGCCAGAGACCGGCGAAGTGCATGGGCAGGAAGACTGTCTCGCGGTCGACCCGCTCGGTCACCTGTGCCTTCACCTTCAGGCGCACGCCCGTAGGCGTCTTCACCCACACCCATTCGCCGTGACGGATGCCGCGGTCGTTGGCTGCCGCCGGGTTGATCTCGACGAACATGTCCTGCTGCAACTCGGCCAGGTAAGGGTTGGAGCGCGTTTCGTCGCCCCCGCCCTCGTATTCGACGAGGCGGCCGCTGGTCATGATCAGCGGGAACTCCTTGCCGATGTCCTTGTTCTTGTCCTGCAGCGACTTGTACAGCACCGGCAAACGCCAGCCCGTGCGGCGGTCTTCGTGCGTCGGGTACTGGGCCACCAGTTCGGGACGCGTCGAGTAGATCGGTTCGCGGTGTTGCGGGATCGGATCGGGGAAGTTCCACACCACCGCACGCGCCTTGGCGTTGCCGAAGGGATGGCAGCCGTGCGCCATGGTCACGCGCTGGATGCCGCCGGAGAGGTCGGTCTTCCAGTTCTTGCCCTCGGCCGCCTTCTTCTCGGCCTCGGTCAGGTCGTCCCACCAGCCCAGCTTCTTGAGCAGGATGTGGTCGAACTCGGGGTAGCCGGTGGTGATCTCGGCGCCCTTGCTGTGCGAACCGTCGGCCGCCAGCAGCGACTGGCCGTCGCGCTCGACACCGAAGTTGGCGCGGAAGTTGCCGCCGCCTTCCATGACGTGCTTGGAAGTGTCGTACAGGTTCGGCGAACCCGGGTGCTTGAGTTCGGCGGTGCCGAAACACGGCCAGGGCAGGCCGAAGTAGTCGCCGTCGAGGTTGTAGCCGGTTTCCTTGTCGATACCGCCCTTGGCGCGCAGCGTGTTGACGTCGAAGACGTGCATGTTGCGCATGTGCGCCTTCAGGCGTTCCGGGCTCTGGCCGGTCATGCCGATGGTCCAGACGGCGCGGTTCCATTCGCGCGTGATGCTCTCGGGCAGGGGCTCGTCCATGCCCTTGACCTTCTGCATCTCGTAGTTCTTGACCAGTTCCTTGCCGAAGCCGAGCTTCTCGGCCAGCTGGTACATGATCATGTGGTCGGAGCGCGACTCGAACAGTGGTTCGATGACCTTTTCGCGCCACTGCATCGAGCGGTTGCTCGCCGTCACCGAGCCCGAGGTCTCGAACTGCGTGCACGCCGGCAGCAGGTACACCGCCCGGTTCGCATTCAGGTCCTCGGCCTTGCCCGGCATGGCGGCCATGGCCGCCGTGGCCGACGGGAAGGGGTCGACCACGACCAGCAGGTCGAGCTTGTCCATCGCCCGCTTCATGTCGGGGCCGCGGGTCTGCGAGTTGGGCGCGTGACCCCAGTAGAACAAGCCGCGCAGGTTGCTCGGCTGGTCGATGAGCTCGTTCTTCTCGAGCACACCGTCGAACCAGCGCGACACCGTCATGCCGGGCTTGGTCATCATGCCCGGCGCGTAGCGGCCCTTGATCCACTCGAAGTCCACGCCCCAGACGGACGCATAGTGCTTGAACGAGCCCTCGGCCAGGCCGTAGTAACCGGGCAGCGAATCGGGGTTGGGGCCGATGTCGGTACAGCCCTGCACGTTGTCGTGGCCGCGGAAGATATTGGCACCGCCGCCCGACCTGCCGATGTTGCCCAGCGCCAGTTGCAGCAGGCACGAGGCACGCACCATGGCATTGCCGATGGTGTGCTGGGTCTGGCCCTGGCACCAGACGATGGTGCCCGGCCGGTTCTCGTTCATGATGGTGGCGACCTTCAGGCACGTGGCCTCGTCCACCCCCGACACCGCCAGCACCTTGTCGGGCGTCCACTTGGCCAGCACGTCTTCACGCACCTTGTCCATGCCCCAGACACGGTCGTTGATGTACTGCTTGTCTTCCCAGCCGTTCTTGAAGACGTGGTACATCACGCCGAACAGGAAGGCGATGTCCGAACCCGAGCGGATTCGCACGTACTCGTCTGCCTTGGCTGCCGTGCGGGTGAACCGGGGGTCCACCACGATCATCTTCGAGCCCTTTTCCTTCGCATGCAGCATGTGAAGCATCGAGACCGGATGGGCCTCTGCTGCATTCGATCCGATATACAACGCAGCCTTCGAGTTCTGCATGTCGTTGTACGAATTCGTCATCGCACCGTAACCCCACGTATTCGCCACACCGGCGACAGTAGTGGAGTGGCATATTCGTGCCTGGTGGTCGCAGTTGTTCGTACCCCAGTACGACACCCACTTCCTGAGCAGGAAGCACTGCTCGTTGTTCTGCTTGGACGACCCCACCACGAAGATGGAATCGGGGCCGCTTTGCTCGCGCAGCTCCAGCATTTTCTTGCTGATTTCGTCCAGGGCGACGTCCCAGCTGATGCGCTGGTACTTGCCGTCGACGAGCTTCATCGGGTACTTCAGGCGGAACTCGCCATGCCCGTGTTCGCGCACCGAAGCGCCCTTGGCGCAATGCGCGCCCAGGTTGAGCGGTGAGTCGAAGACCGGCTCCTGCCGCACCCAGACGCCGTTCTCGACGTAGGCGTCGATGGCACAACCCACCGAGCAGTGGCCGCACACGGTGCGCTTGACCTCGACCTTGCCGCTGCCGGTAGCGGCATTGGCAGGGTTGGCAGAGCCGGCGGCTTGCGCCTTGCGCACGAGTGTCAACTGGCTGGCTGCGAGGCCGGCACCGACACCCAGGCCGGAGCGGCGCAGGAACGCGCGCCGGTCCATCGTGGGTATGGCGCGCGAGATGCCGCGCGCCAGGCTGCCAACGAGAGCGCTGGGCGCGATGCCCCCGCCACCCGCTGACCGTTTGGTCAATAACATGTTGCCTCCTACTTCAAGCGGCTGAGGTCAGACGCGGGCTGTCCGGTAGTACTGCGCCACGTGTTCCGTGAGGCGATACCCGGGACTCTCGGTGGACGGCGCCTGGGCGACCTGGTCCGTTGTTGGGGTGGTGGCGGCCTGGCGGCGGGGCACAAGGGCGGCCGTGGCCGCAAGGGCGCCGACGGTGCCCGCTCCCGCGAGCAAGGTGCGGCGAGCCAGGGGTTGATGATCGTCACGATTCATGGCTACTTCCTCTCATGGCGGTGCGGCCCGACACGAGCGCACCCGAACTACAACGAAACACGAACCACACCTTGCAGTGCCATCGTGCATACCCAAAACCGATGGAAGCATTGTGCACAGGATGGGTGCGTCAATCAGCTGCCAAAGACTGGGGGTTGTACGGAGTGACCACCCTCATGGATTTGACATTCCTCAACAAAGTCCGCATGCGGATTGCCTGCCTTCGATCACGCTACCATCCGGCGGTCATTGACTAAGTACTTCTGCCCTTGATCGTTGGTACCGCAGGTCACATCGACCATGGCAAGACCTCGCTCGTCAAGGCATTGACGGGCATCGATGCCGACCGCCTGAAGGAAGAGAAGGCGCGTGGCATCACCATCGACCTGGGCTTCGCATACAAGCCCACGGCCGAAGGCGGCGTGCTGGGCTTCGTCGACGTGCCGGGCCACGAAAGGCTGGTGCGCAACATGCTGGCCGGTGCCACCGGCATTGACCATGTGTTGCTCGTGGTTGCTGCGGATGACGGCCCCATGCCGCAGACGCGTGAGCACCTGGCCATCCTGGACCTGCTGGGTCTGACCCGCGGCGCCGTGGTACTCACGAAGAGCGACCTGGTGTCGGATGCACGGCTGGCCGAAGTCCGCGCCGAGATCCATACCCTGCTCAGGCCCACGGGCCTGGCCGGCTCGTCGGTGTTTGCGGTGTCCAACGTCAACGGCGAGGGCATGGCCGCGCTGGAGCAGCATCTGCTGCTCGCGCAGCAAGCGCAGGCACCCGCCGCCGACGAGGGCCTGTTCCGGCTGGCGGTGGACCGCTGCTTTTCGCTGGCGGGCATCGGCACCGTGGTCACGGGCACCGCCGTTTCGGGTCGCGTGGCGGTGGGCGACCGCGTGCTGGTTTCGCCGCGCAAGCTGCCGGTGCGGGTGCGCGGTCTGCATGCACAGAACCGCGAATCGCAGTACGGCCTGGCGGGGCAGCGCCTGGCGCTGAATCTGGCCGCGACGGGGCTCGAGAAGAGCGATATCGCGCGCGGCGACTGGATCGTGGCCGAGGCGGCGCACACCGCCACCCGGCGCATCGACGCCCGCCTGCGCCTGCTGCCGGGCGAAGCGCGCGACCTGGCCCACTGGACGCCGGTGCACCTGCACCTGGGCGCCTGCGACGTGGGCGCGCGCGTGGTGCTGCTCGAAGGGCCCACGCTGGCGCCCGGCGGCAGCGCGCTGGTGCAACTCGAACTGAACCGCGACATCGCCGCCTGGCATGGCGACCGCTTCATCGTGCGCGACCAGTCGGCAACGCGCACCCTGGGCGGCGGCGTGGTGCTGGACCCGTTCGCCAGCGCCACGCTGCGGCGCAAGCCGCAGCGCCGCTCGGCCCTGGCGGCGCTGGAGCAGGCCACGCCGGAAGATGCGCTGCGCTCGCTGCTGGCGCTGGAGCCGCCTGCCGGCGTCGACGTCGACAGCTTCTTCGTGGCCTGGAACCTGCAGCCGGCCCGGCGACAAGCCGTGCTCGAAGCCGTGACGCACCGTGTACTGGTCGACGGCGGCGTGTCGCGCCTGTTTGCGCCCGGGCAACTCGAGCGTGTGGCGGCCGCATTGACCGACGCCCTGGCAACGCACCACCAGCAGCATCCCGACAGCCCCGGCCTGCCGCCCGCCGCGCTGCAGAAACAGTCGGCCCTGAAGGCGCGGGCACCTGTGTTCAACCACCTGCTGAGTGAACTCATCAAGACCGGCACGGTGCAGCGCGCCGGCACCAGCCTGCGGCTGGCCAGTCACCAGGTGGCCTTGCGGCCCAACGAGCAGGCGCTGTGGGACCGCCTGCGGCCCTGGCTCGACGAAGGCGGCATCCACCCGCCCAAGCTCACCGACCTGCTGGCCCGCGACCGCACGCTGCACCGCAACCAGGTCATGCATCTGCTGGACAAGCTCGCCCGCTTCGGCAAGATCTATGCGGTGAGCGAAGAATATTTCGTGCAGCCGCAGCACCTGCATGCGCTGGCCCAAGCCGCGCAAAAGCTGGCCGAGGCCGACGCCCACCAGCGGCTCAATGTCAAGGATCTGCGAGAATCACTGTCTCTAAGCCGTCACCTCTCGCTGCCGCTGGTGGAGTTCTTCGATCAGGTGGGATTTACCAAGCGCGACCCCGAGGGCCGCAAGATCCGGCGCGACGCCACCGACATGTTCGGCGGTCACAGCGGTGCTTGAATTCACAGGAAGAGGATCGTTCCCCGGTGGGGCGTCCGGTCTGCAAAATCGGGTGGGGCCGCCATGCGGTCCCAGGTGGGTTCGACTCCCACGCTCTTCCGCCAGCCATTCATGACACCGGCCGATCCTGCCAGCCCGTCGCCCCGCCCTTCATTGAACCGGCCGCCGTCACTGGACCGGCTGATGGACCGTCCGGCGATGCGCACATTGGCCGATATCCATGGCCGCGGACCGGTGCTGGCGGCCGCGCGTTCGCACCTGGCGAGCTGGCGCAATGCCGCAGCCGGCCAGGCCTTCGACGCCGTGCAGTTCGAAGTCCAATGCAGTGCGGCACTCGAGCAGCGCGCGGCGCCGCACCTCAAGCCCGTTTTCAACCTCACCGGCACGGTGCTGCACACCAACCTGGGCCGCGCCCTCGCCCCGCCCGAGGCCGTTCAAGCAGTGGCCGAGGCGATGGCCCGGCCGACGAATCTGGAATACGACCTCGCCAGTGGCCAGCGCGGCGACCGCGACGATCACATCGAAGGGCTGTTGCGGGAATTGACCGGTGCCGAAGCCGCCACTGCGGTCAACAACAACGCCGCGGCCGTGCTGCTGCTGCTGGGCACCCTCGCTTCCGGCAAGGAGGTGCTGGTGTCGCGCGGCGAACTGGTCGAGATCGGCGGCGCTTTCCGCATCCCCGACATCATGCGGCGCGCCGGGGCCAGGCTGGTCGAAGTGGGCACCACCAACCGCACCCACCTGCGCGACTATGCCGAGGCCCTGACGCCGCGCACGGCGCTGGTGATGAAGGTGCACACCAGCAACTACGCGGTGCAGGGCTTCACCGCCGCCGTGCCCGAACCCGAACTGGCGGCGCTGTGTCGCGAACGCGGCATTCCCTTTGCCGTGGACCTGGGCAGCGGCACCCTGGTCGACCTCGCCCGCTGGGGCCTGCCGGCGGAACCGACGCCGGCGCAGACGGTGGCGCATGGCGCGCAGCTGGTCACCTTCAGCGGCGACAAGCTGCTGGGCGGGCCCCAGGCCGGCCTCATCGTCGGCGAGAAGTCGCTGGTGGCGCGCATCAAGCGCAACCCGCTCAAGCGCGCGCTGCGCCTGGACAAGATGACGATCGCGGCGCTGGAGGCGGTGCTCAAGCTCTACCGCGACCCCGATCGGCTGGCGCAGCGCCTGCCTTCGCTGCGCCTGTTGACCCGGTCGGCCGAGAACATCCGCGCGCTGGCCGAGCGCCTAGCGCCCTCAATGGCACAAGCCCTGGGAGACCGCGCCACCGTGCAGGTGCAGCCTTGCCGCAGCCAGATCGGCAGCGGGTCGCTGCCGGTCGATCGGCTCGACAGTGCCTGCCTGGCCATCGGCGCGCCGGCGGGGGCGAAGCGTGCGGGCGGATTTCCGGACCGGCTGGCCGCGGCCTTTCGCGCCCTGCCGGTGCCGGTGATCGGGCGCATCGAGGACGGTCAATTCCGTCTGGACCTGCGCTGCCTGGAAGAAGCCGACGAGGGTGGCTTCGTCGCACAACTGCCGCTGCTGAACCTGCCTCAGCGCCCGTAGACGCTGCCGCAGCGCGCCAGCGGCCCCGGTGCGGCCGAGATCAAGCTGCGGGTGGTTCGGGTGTGCCGGCGGTCCGTTCCGTTGGCGGCGTCGACGGCTGCGGGATCACCACATCGCGCGTGGCCCCGAGCTGCGCCGTTTCCGGGACCGACTCGGGCTGATCGACGGTCTCGGTCTCCGACAGGGTCGGCTCGACATCGCTTGCGGGCTCCAACTCGGCCTGCGCGACAGCCTCGGCAGGCACCGGCTGCTCTTCCATCTCGTCGTCGAGCAAGCCCAGCATGCGGGCTTGCACCATCTGCCGCAGCATGGATTTCGGAATCGGGTCCACCCGGGCATAGTCGTCGATGTAGGTGTCCAGCCCGTCCATCACATTGAAATGCGGGTCGGTGAACAACTTCTTCATGGCGGCGTTCTTGACGCCTGAATCGACGCCGGGCGCCACGAAGCGCGAGAAGTCGGATGCGGGTGTCAGGCTCTTCACCTCTTCCAGTGTCGGCGGCGGCACCGACCTGGCGACAGGCGCGCCCTCTGCCTCGGTTCGCTGCGCCGTCGCTGCCACTTCGGCGGTTGTGACCGGCGCCATGACCGGCGCCATTGCAGGCGCCATTGCAGGCGCCATTGCAGGCGCTTTTGCAGGCGCCCGGGCTGCGTCCGCCAGAAGAGCCTTTTCAACCTCCACTGCTGGAGGCGCAACCGGCGCCGACTCCTGCCGGACCTGGACCTTGCGCCTTGACCAACGCGAAAAGAATGTCTCGTCCGTTTCCTTGGCCATCAGTGCACTCGCGGCCCTCAGGCCAGTTTGTCCCGCTCTTGCGGACTCAGAAATGACGCGGTGCGCTGCTTGCGCGGCTGGTCGGGCCTGAAATTCGCGTTGGTGAAGACGCGCAGCCATTCGCACAAGGGGTCGGCCAGTGGCACGTTGTCCACGCGTTCCTCGGCCGCCATCCAGCGGTCACCCTCGATATAAGACACGCTCACCGCTTGCGGCAGCGCCAGCGATGGGTCGGATTCGTCCAGCCGCCACATGACGAACCAGGCCGGCCGGCCCGAAGTGAGATTGAGGAAATAGCCCTTGCATTCGTCGGCGAAGAGTTCGATGCGAAAGCCCGGGTGGAGCCAGCGCGAATGCTTGCCGTCGTCCAGGAGCTTGCGCGGCGCGGCCCCGAAGATGCCCTCGTCGGGCACGACCTCCGAGACGCGAAACGCATAGTCTTCCCACTGATTGGGCTGCGCCACGCGTTCCATCACCACGGCGACCTGGATGGCGGGTCGGGCCGCCGGTTCGACGGGCGGGCCAAGGTCTGTGCGCGACGACTCGTTGGGCAAATCCATGCAGCAGTCTAGCCCGGCAGGGGCTTTGTGCCGACCCGGGGACGCAAGACCATAATCCTGCGCTTCGCGCTTTGTGCGGTACGTATTGGCGTGCGGCCCTCGCTCTGAAAACCTGTGGCCCAATGAAAACCCTGATCTGCAATTGCAACCAGACCTTGCCGCTTGACGCCGCCGCGCTGCGCAGCGCACTGGCGAAGACCCCCGGCGCCAGCACCGACGGTCTGGAATTCACCCACACCCTGTTGTGCCGCCGCGAGGCCGTGGCCTTCCAGCGCGCAGCCAAGGACACCACCGCCAGCGGCGACGAACTGCTGGTGGCCTGCACGCAGGAAAGCCGTCTGTTCCTGGAACTCAACCAGGAGACCGAAGGCGCCGCCGGCGTGCAGGAACGGCCGATTCACTTCGTCAATATCCGCGAAACGGCCGGCTGGTCGCAGGAAGGCCGGCAGGCCACACCCAAGATCGCCGCGCTACTGGCCGCGGCGCAGTTGCCGGCGGCCGAACCGGTGGGCACGGTCAGCTACCGCAGCGCCGGGCGCTGCCTGGTCATCGGTGGCGCCGAGGCGACTGAGCGCGCCGCCGGCCTGCTGGCTGACAAGCTGGACGTGAGCGTGCTGCTCACCGGCACCGGTGGCGCACTGGTGCAGACCCATGCACGTGCCACACACAGCGGCCGTTTGACGCGCCTGCGCGGCTGGCTGGGCAGTTTCGAGGTCGAGTGGGAAAGCACCAACCCGATCGACCTGGACCTGTGCACGCGCTGCAACGCCTGCGTGGAGGTCTGCCCCGAAGGCGCGATCGGCCTGGACTACCAGGTCGACCTGAATGCCTGCAAGACGCACCGCGACTGCGTGCGCGTGTGCGACGCGGCAGGCGCCATCGACTTCAGCCGCGCGCCTTTGCAGCACGCCGAGACCTACGACCTGGTGCTCGACCTGCGCAGCAGCCCGGCCTTCAGCCAGCACCAGCCGCCGCAGGGCTATCTGCACACGGGCCAGGACGAACGCGCGATGGTCGACGCGGTCTTCAAGCTGCGCGAACTGGTGGGCGAGTTCGACAAGCCGCGCTTCTTCCGCTACGACCTCAAGGTCTGCGCCCACAGCCGCAACGAGAAGATCGGCTGCACGGCCTGCATCGACGTCTGCTCGGCCGGCGCCATCCGCAGCGATGCCTCGCGCAAGGGCAAGACCAAGGGCCAGGCCTCCGGTGGCGTGGTCGTCGACCCCCATCTCTGCGTAGGTTGCGGGGCCTGCTCCACGGTGTGCCCGAGCGGCGCCATGTCGTTCGCCTACCCGGGCACGGTCGACCAGGGCCGGCGACTGCGCACCATGCTGACCGCGTATGGCCACGCCGGCGGCCGCAACGCCGCCTTGCTGATCCACAGTGAAGCCGCAGGCAGCCGCCTGCTCGACGAGCTGGGCCGCGGTGCCGCCCTGAGCCGCCGCGACCGCAGCCTGCACGGACTGCCGGCC
Source organism: Rubrivivax sp. (assembly GCA_034522875.1). GTDB lineage: Bacteria > Pseudomonadota > Gammaproteobacteria > Burkholderiales > Burkholderiaceae_C > Rubrivivax. The sequence continues at coordinate 152,325 of JAXHKY010000009.1, forward strand.
CGCGTGTTGCCGGTGTCGGTGTGGCACACCGCCAGCATCGGCATCGACCTGTGGCTGGCCGCCATCGCCCAGGGCGCGAGCCAGGTCTGGGTGATGACGACCGCCGAAGAAGCGCCCGAATACCGCCAGGCCCTGCAGGAGCAGATGGCCGTGGCCCAGGCGGTGCTCAGCGGCCTGGGCTACGCCGGCCAGCACCTGCGGCTGCTGGAGCTGCGCGACGCGCGCGACCTGCACACGCTGGACGCCGCGCTGCGCTGCGAACCGGCGCAGACCGTGGCCCGGCCGGCGACCTTCTCGGTGCAGGCCGACAAGCGCGCGACGCTGGAACTGGCCATCGACCACCTGTTCGCGCACGCGCCTGCCCCGGCCGACGACATCGCCCTGCCCGCCACCGGCTCGCCGCTGGGCACGCTGGTGGTCGATCCGGCCAAGTGCACGCTGTGCCTGAGCTGCGTCAGCGCCTGCCCCGAGAGTGCGCTGGCCGACAACCCCGACAAGCCGCAACTGCGCTTTCTGGAAAAGAACTGCGTGCAGTGCGGGCTGTGCGCCACCACCTGCCCGGAGCAAGCCATCACGCTGCAGCCGCGGCTGTGGCTGGCCGACGGCGGCAAGGCGCGCAAGAGCCTGCGCGTGCTGGCCGAGATGGAGCCCTACCGCTGCGTCAGGTGCAGCAAACCTTTCGGCACCCTGCTGGCCATCGAGAACATGCTGAGCAAGCTGTCCGGACACTCGGCCTTCCAGGGCGCCGCCGCCGAGCGGCTGAAGATGTGCAGCGATTGCCGCGTCATCGACATGTATACCGACCCCGACGAAGTGCGCATCACCGATCTCTAGGCAGCCCCATGGACACCCAACCCATCGTTTTCGGCCACACCGACGGCAGCGAAGAGATCGCGCGCGCAGAGTTGTATGGCCTGCTCGCCCAACTCTGGCTGGCGCCCCCGGACGAAGCCCTGCTGCAGCAGTTCCGCGTCGCCGTGACCGAGGCGCCGCACAGCGGCGGCTGGCTCGAGGCCCCCTGGCACGACCTCGTGGCCGCGCTGCGCAAGACCACGGCCGAGCTGGCCGCCGCCGAGTTTGCCGCGCTGTTCCAGAGTGTGGGCAAGCCCGAAGTCTTTGCCCATGCCTCGTACCATCTCACCGGCTTCATGAACGAGAAGCCTCTGGCCACGCTGCGCAATGATCTTGCGGCTCTGGGGCTGTCGCGCGACGAGCAAAACCTCGAGACCGAGGACCATGTGTCCTACCTGTTCGAGGTCATGCGTTACCTCATCGCGGGTGACGACGTGGCCGTGTGCAACCTGGAGCAGCAGCGACGCTTCTTCCGCGCCCACTTGCAGACCTGGGTGGAAGCCTTGTGCGCGGCCACCCTGGCCCACCCCCGGGCCGACAACTGGCGCGCAGTGGCCGCCTTCACGCGCGAGTTCATGCTCGTCGAGACGCAGGGCTTCGACCTGCTCGAAGCGTGACCGAGAACCTTCAGGAGCCGCGCGTGAGCTTACCCATTGCCGACATCACCGGACTCATCCTGTGCGGCGGTCGCGGCAGCCGCATGGGCGGCGTCGACAAGGGTCTGCAGAATTACCAGGGCATGCCGCTGGCCATGCACGCCCTGCTGCGCCTGTCGCCGCAGGTGGGGCAGCTGATGATCAACGCCAACCGCAACCTGGCGGCCTACGAATCCATGGGCGTGCCGGTGTGGCCTGATCCCATCGCCGACTATCCCGGGCCTCTGGCGGGCTGGCTGGCCGGCATCGAGCGCTCCGAAACGCCCTACCTGGCGATCGTGCCCTGCGATTCGCCACGGTTCCCCGACGACCTGGTGTCAAGGCTTGCCGAAGCGCTGGTGCGTGAAGACGCCGACATCGCCATGGCCGCCACCCTGGAAGACGGCCGCGTGCAGGTGCAGCCCGTCTTCTGCCTGCTGAAGACGATGCTGCTCGAAAGCCTGGTCAAATACCTGCAGGGCGGCGACCGCAAGATCGACCGTTGGACGGCCCAGCACCGCTGCGCGCAGGTGGTGTTCGAAGACTCGCCCGCGTTCTTCAACGCCAATACACTGGAAGAGCTGCACCGCCTGCAGGACGGCCCGGCGTAGCGCGCGGGCGCGGTCGCAGCGATCGCCGCCTTCAAGTCGTCTTGGAAACGCTGATGGTCGGGAACTTGGCCGAGAAGTCCTTGGCCTTCTGCGCGATCTTCACCGCCACCGTGCGCGCGATGCGGCGGTAGGTGGCGGCGATCTCGCCCTCGGGGTCGGCCACCACGGTGGGCCGGCCGCTGTCGGCCTGTTCGCGGATGGTCGTCGTCAGCGGCAAGCCGCCGAGGTAGTCCACCTCGTACTGCTCGGCCATGCGCCTGCCTCCGTCCGCGCCGAAAATGTGTTCCTGGTGGCCGCAGTTGGGGCAGCAGTAGACGGCCATGTTCTCGACGATGCCGAGGATGGGCACGCCGACCTTCTTGAACATCTCGACACCGCGCTTGACGTCGAGCAGCGCGATGTCCTGCGGCGTGGTCACGATCACCGCGCCGGTGAGCGGCACACGCTGGCTGAGCGTGAGCGCGATGTCGCCGGTGCCCGGCGGCATGTCGATGAGCAGGTAGTCCAGGTCGCGCCAGCGTGTCTGGCGCAGCAGCTGTTCCAGCGCCTGCGTGGCCATGGGGCCGCGCCAGATCATGGCCTGGTCGGCGTCGACCAGGAAGCCGATGCTGATGACCTGCACTCCGTAGTTTTCCATCGGCTCCATGGTCTGGCCGTCGGCGCTCTCGGGCCGGCCTTCGATGCCCATCATCATGGGCTGGCTGGGGCCGTAGATGTCGGCGTCGAGGATGCCCACGTTGGCGCCTTCGGCGGCCAGCGCCAGCGCCAGATTGACGGCCGTGGTGCTCTTGCCCACGCCGCCCTTGCCCGAGGCCACGGCGATGATGTTCTTCACATTGGGCAGCAGTTGCACGCCGCGCTGCACGGCATGCGAGACGATTCTGCTGTTGACGTTGACGCTGACGTTGCCCAGCCCCGGTAGCGTGCGCGCCGCGGCGATGAGCGCCTTGCGCAGGTCGGCCAGCTGGCTCTTGCCGGGATAGCCCAGCTCGACGTCGAAAGCAACATCCCCGCCTTCGATGCGCAGGTTCTTTACCTGCTTCGTGCTCACGAAGTCCTTGCCGGTATTCGGGTCGGTGACGGTCTTCAGCGCTTCCAGCAGCTGGGCTTCGGTGACGGCGGTTGACATGGGCCGGGGGGTGTCTCTGGTTGGGGACCGAGAGTCTAGCCTCCCCGGCCGGGCTCAGCGCTTGGTCGGCGGCAAATCCGTGCAACTGCCATGGGCCACCTCGGCCGCCATGCCGATGCTTTCGCCCAGCGTCGGGTGCGGATGGATGGTCTTGCCGATGTCCACCGCGTCGGCGCCCATCTCGATGGCCAGCGCCACCTCGCCGATCATGTCGCCGGCATGGGTGCCGACGATGCCGCCACCCAGGATGCGATGCCCGCCGTCCGGCCCGGCGTCGAATAGCAGCTTGGTGAAGCCTTCGTCTCGACCGTTGGCGATGGCGCGGCCCGAGGCCGTCCACGGGAACAGGCCCTTCTTCACCGCAATGCCCCTGGCCTTGGCGTCGTCCTCGGTGAGTCCGACCCAGGCGATCTCGGGGTCGGTGTAGGCCACGCTCGGGATGACGCGGGCGTCGAAGCGCGCGTGCGCGTCGCCGGCGGCCACTTCGGCCGCCACGTGGGCCTCGTGCACCGCCTTGTGCGCCAGCATGGGCTGGCCGACGATGTCGCCGATGGCGAAGATATGCGGCACGTTGGTGCGCATCTGCTGGTCCACCGGGATGAAGCCGCGGTCACCAACCACCACACCGGCCTTTTCGGCCTGGATCTTCTTGCCGTTGGGCGAACGGCCCACGGCTTGCAGAACCAGGTCGTAGAGCTGCGGCTCCTTGGGCGCGCCCTCGCCTTCGAAGCGAACCAGGATGCCTTCGCCGGTGGCCTCGGCGCCCACGGTCTTGGTCTTCAGCATGATGTGGTCGAAGCGCTTGGCATTCAGCTTCTGCCACACCTTGACCAGGTCGCGGTCGGCGCCGGGCATCAGGCCGTCGAGCATCTCGACCACGTCGAGCCTTGCGCCGAGTGTGGAATAGACCGTGCCCATCTCCAGGCCGATGATGCCGCCGCCGACGATCAACATGCGCCTGGGCGCCTGCGGCATCTGCAGCGCGCCGGTGGAGTCGACGATGCGCGGGTCGTCGGGCAGGAAGGGCAGCCGCATGGCCTGCGAGCCGGCGGCGATGATGCACTGCTTGAAGCGCACGGTCTGCGACTGGCCGGTCTTTTCCTGGCCGTCGCCGGTGGTGGTTTCCACCGCCACGTGATGCGGGTCGATGAAGCCGCCGTAGCCGCGCACCACCGTCACCTTGCGCATCTTGGCCATCGCGGCCAGGCCGCCGGTGAGCTTGCCGACGACCTTGTTCTTGTGCGCCAGCAGCTTGCCGCGGTCGATCTGCGGCGCGCCGAAGGTGACGCCGAGGTCGGCGAAATGGCTGGCCTCGTCGATCACGGCGGCGACGTGCAGCAACGCCTTGCTGGGGATGCAGCCGACATTCAGGCAGACACCGCCGAGGCTGGCATAACGTTCGACGAGCACCACCTTCATGCCGAGGTCGGCGGCGCGGAAGGCGGCCGAATAGCCGCCGGGGCCGGCGCCAAGCACGAGCAGGTCGCAGTCGTGGTCGACGGCGCCGGCGTGGGCAGCGGCGGCCACGGGGGCTGCAACGGCGGGTGCCGCAGCCGGGGCGGCTGGCGCGGGCGCGGGCGCTGGCACCGGGGCGGCGGGTGCGGCCGCTGTGGCCGCTGTGGCCTCAGCGCCCTCCGCTTCCAGCATCAGCACCACCGTCCCTTCGTTGACCTTGTCGCCCACCGCCACGCGCAGTTCCGTCACCACGCCGGCGGCCGAGCAAGGGATCTCCATCGACGCCTTGTCGCTCTCCACCGTGAGCAGGCTCTGCTCGACCTTCACGCTGTCGCCGGGCTTGACCAGCAGTTCGATGACGGCGACGTCCTTGAAGTCGCCGATGTCCGGGACCTTCACTTCGATGAGTGCCATGTGCGTGCTCCCTCGGGGCTTCAGAGCACGATGCGGCGGAAGTCCGCCAGCAGCGATGCGAAATAGACGTTGAAGCGCGCTGCGGCGGCACCGTCGATGACGCGGTGGTCCCAGCTCAGGCTCAGCGGCAGGATCAGCCTGGGCGCGAACTGCTTGCCGTCCCAGCGCGGCTCGGTGCTGCTCTTGCACACACCCATGATCGCCACCTCGGGCGCATTGATGATGGGCGTGAAGTAGCGCCCGCCGATGCCGCCCAGGCTGCTGATGCTGAAGCAGCCGCCGCTCATGTCGGCCGGGCCCAGCTTGCCGTCGCGCGCCTTCTTCGCCAGTTCGCCCATCTCGGTGCCGATCTGGAAGATGCCCTTCTTGTCGGCGTCCTTGATCACCGGCACCACCAGGCCGTTGGGCGTATCGGCGGCAAAGCCGATGTGGAAATACTGTTTCAGCACCAGCTGCTCGCCGTCCAGGCTGGCGTTGAACTGCGGGAATTTCTTCAGCGCCGCCACCGCCGCCTTGATCATGAAGGCCAGCATGGTGACCTTGACGCCGCTCTTCTCGTTTTCCTTGTTGAGCTGGACGCGGAAGGCTTCCAGCTCGGTGATGTCGGCGTCGTCGTGGTTGGTGACGTGGGGAATGATCACCCAGTTGCGGTGCAGGTTGGCGCCGCTGATCTTCTGGATGCGGCTCAGGTCCTTGCGCTCGACGGGGCCGAACTTGGTGAAGTCCACCTGCGGCCAGGCGAGCAGGCCGGGGAACGCGCCACCGACGGCGGCCACTGCCGGGGCGGGTGACTTCGCCATCTGCGCCGCGGTCTGCACGCTGCCGGCCATGACGGACTTGACGAAGCCCTGCAGGTCTTCCTGTGTGATGCGGCCTTTCGGACCGCTGCCCTTCACCTCGGCCAGCGGCACGCCGAGTTCGCGCGCCTGGCGGCGGATCGAAGGCGACGCATGCGGCAACTGGCCTTGGAGCGCCGTGGGCTCGTGGGCCGGCACCGCGGCAAGCGCTGCGCCCGCCGTCGGCTGCGGTGCGGCAGCAGCGGGGGCAACCGGCGCGGCCGCCGGAGCGACGGCGGCCTGCGCCTCGGGCGCCGAGGCCGACCCCACTGCGCCCTTCAGCAGCACCACCGGCGAGCCCTTGGCGACCTTGTCGCCCAAGGCCACCAGCACCTTCTCCACCACGCCGGCATGCGACGACGGAATCTCCATCGAGGCCTTGTCGCTTTCCACGGTGATCAGGCTCTGCTCGATCTTGACCGTGTCGCCGGGCTTGACGAAGACCTCGATCACGGCGACCTGGTCGAAGTCGCCGATATCGGGCACCTCGACCTGGATCGAGGCGCCGCCGCCCTCACCCCCCGCCCTCTCCCGCGTTGCGGGAGAGGGAGCCTGGGTTGCCGCGGGTCCTGCCCCCTCTCCCGCCGGGGCGGGAGAGGGTTGAGGTGAGGGTGGCGAGGCCGCGCCCGCGGTTGCCTCCAGCAACAACACCACCGAGCCCTGACTGACCTTGTCCCCCAGCCCGACCTTCATCTCCTTCACCACGCCGGCATGCGTGGAAGGAATCTCCATCGACGCCTTGTCGCTTTCCACCGTCAGCAGCGACTGCTCCACCGCCACGGTGTCGCCGGGCTTGACCAGCAATTCGATGATCTCGACGTCCTTGAAGTCCCCGATGTCGGGCACCTGCACTTCGACCAGAGCCATGGTGCGTCTCCTCTTTCTTGTTCAGGCGTACAGCGGGTTGATCTTGTTCGTGTCGATGCCGTAGCGCGCGATCGCTTCCGCCACCTTGGCTGCCGGCACCGTGCCCTCGTCAGCCAGCGACTTCAGCGCCGCCACCACGATGTAGTGGCGGTTGACCTCGAAGTGCTCGCGCAGCTTGCTGCGGAAGTCGCTGCGGCCGAAGCCGTCGGTGCCCAGCACGCGGTAGATGCGGCCCTTGGGGATGAAGGCGCGGATCTGGTCGGCATAGTTCTTCATATAGTCGGTGGACGCCACCACCGGCCCGGCATGCGCACCGAGCTGCTGCGTCACATAGGGCAGCCGCGGCTCGTCGGTCGGGTGCAGCAGGTTCCAGCGCTCGCAGTCCTGGCCGTCGCGCGCCAGTTCGTTGAAGCTCGGGCAGCTCCAGACATTGGCCGCCACGCCCCAGTCGGCGTCCAGCAGCTGCTGCGCCGCCAGGCTTTCGCGCAGGATGGTGCCGCTGCCCAGCAGGTTCACCCGCGGTGTCTTCTTCGGGCCTTCCGAGAGCAGGTACATGCCCTTGACGATCTGTTCCTCGGTGCCGGCGGTCAGGCCCGGCATCGGGTAGTTCTCGTTGAGCAGGGTGATGTAGTAGTAGACGTTGTCCTGCTTCTCGACCATGCGCTTCAGGCCGTGGTGCAGGATCACGCCCACCTCGTGGGCATAGGTCGGGTCGTAGCTGACGCAGTTGGGAATGGTGCCGGCCAGGATGTGGCTGTGGCCGTCCTCGTGCTGCAGGCCTTCGCCGTTGAGCGTGGTGCGGCCGCTGGTGCCGCCAAGCAGGAAGCCGCGCGCCTGCATGTCGCCGGCGGCCCAGGCCAGGTCGCCGATGCGCTGGAAGCCGAACATCGAGTAGTACACATAGAACGGCACCATGATGCGGTTGTTGGTGCTGTAGCTGGTGGCCGCGGCGATCCAGCTCGCCATGCCGCCGGGTTCGTTGATGCCTTCCTGCAGGATCTGCCCGGCCTTGTCCTCGCGGTAGTACATGACCTGGTCCTTGTCCACCGGCGTGTATTTCTGGCCCTCGGGGTTGTAGATGCCGATCTGGCGGAACATGCCTTCCATGCCGAAGGTGCGCGCCTCGTCCACCAGGATGGGCACGACGCGCGGGCCCAGCGCCTTGTCGCGCAGCAAGATGGTGAGGAAGCGCACGTAGGCCTGCGTGGTGCTGATCTCGCGGCCTTCGGCGGTGGCGTCGAGCACGGGCTGGAAGGTCTCCAGCGAGGGCACGGTGAACTGCTCGTCGCTGCGCGTGCGCCGCTTGGGCAGGTAGCCGCCGAGTGCCTGGCGGCGCTCCTGCAGGTACTTCATCTCCGGCGTGTCGTCGGCCGGCTTGTAGAACGGGATGTTCGGCAGTTCGCTGTCGGGGATGGGAATGTTGAAGCGGTCGCGGATATATCGGATGTCCTCGTCGCTGAGCTTCTTGGTCTGATGCGCCGTATTCTTGCCTTCGCCGGCGCCACCCATGCCGTAGCCCTTGACCGTCTTCACCAGCAGCACGGTCGGCTGGCCGACGTGGTGGTTGGCGCGGTGGAAGGCGGCATAGACCTTGGCCGAGTCGTGGCCGCCGCGTCGCAGGTGCCAGATGTCCTGGTCGCTCATCTTGGCCACCATCTCCAGCGTGGCGGGCGAACGGCCGAAGAAGTGCTTGCGCACGAAGGCGCCGTCGTTGGCCTTGAAGGCCTGGTAGTCGCCGTCGAGCGTGTCCATCATGATCTTGCGCAGCGCGCCGTCCTTGTCGCGCGCCAGCAGCGGGTCCCAGTTGCTGCCCCAGATGAGCTTGATGACATTCCAGCCGGCGCCGCGGAATTCGCCCTCGAACTCCTGGATGACCTTGCCGTTGCCGCGCACCGGGCCGTCCAGCCGCTGCAGGTTGCAGTTGATGACGAAGATCAGGTTGTCGAGCTTCTCGCGCGCCGCCAGTCCGATGGCGCCGCGCGACTCGGGCTCGTCCATCTCGCCGTCGCCGCAGAAGACCCAGACCTTGCGATTGGCGGTGTCGGCAATACCGCGCGCGTGCAGGTATTTCAGAAAGCGCGCCTGATAGATGGCCATTAGCGGACCCAGGCCCATCGACACGGTGGGGAACTGCCAGAACTCGGGCATCAGCTTGGGGTGCGGGTAGCTCGAAATGCCCTTGCCCGCGCCTTCCTGGCGGAAATTGAGCAACTGCTCTTCGGTCAGCCGGCCTTCCATGTAGGCGCGGGCATAGATGCCGGGCGCGCTGTGGCCCTGGATGTAGAGCAGGTCGCCGCCATGGCCTTCGCTTTCGGCGTGCCAGAAGTGGTTGAAGCCGGCGGCGAACATGTGCGCCAGGCTGGCAAAACTGCTGATGTGGCCACCCAGGTCGCCGCCGTCCTCGGGGTGCAGGCGATTGGCCTTGACCACCATCGCCATCGCATTCCAGCGCATGTACGCCCGCAGCCGGCCTTCGAGCATGAGGTTGCCGGGGCTGCGCTCCTCTCGGTCGGGGTCGATGGTATTCACGTAGCCGGTATTGGCCGAGAAGGGCAGGTCGATGCTGCTCTGGCGCGCGTGCTCGAGCAGTTGCTCCAGCAGGTAGTGGGCGCGCTGCGGCCCTTCGGCGCCGATGACGGCGGAAAGGGCGTCGAGCCATTCCCGGGTTTCCTGGGCATCGGGGTCGTTGTCGGAACCGGGCAGCGAATGCGGCAATGCGGACATGGACGTCTCCTGTGGTCTCGTTTTGTGATGGGGCGGGAGTGTCCCACACTCCGCCCACATTTCAAATAGCGCTACTCAATTCCATATCGTGGAATACGATCAACGCAAGGCTCTACCCCACGATAATGCCTCCATGGCCTTGACCCCCGAACCGTCATCTCCGTCCGAGGTTTCGCGGTCCGGCGCCAAGCGCCTCTTCGGGCGTTGGTGGCGCAGCCAGTCCCCCGCGCGCCAGGACCGCTTCGCCACGCTGGCGCCGTTACTCTCGGTGCTGCTCTTCCTGGCCGCCATCATTTCGGCCTTCTGGTACCTGCGCAATGAGGAAATCGAGCGGGAGACCGAATCCGTCAAGCGCGACACCGAGATCACGCAGCAGCAGATCGGGCTGCGCCTGATCCAGAACCAGGAAGCCCTGATCCGCATGGCCCGCGAGCTGGCCACGCTGGTGACCGACGTCGACGAGTTCATCGGCCAGGCGGCCGCCTTCACACGCGAGCGTCCCGAAATCACCCACATGACGTGGATCGATGGCCGGCGCCGCGTCAAGGGCAGTCACTTCGCGATGCTCTACTACCTGAACCCGGCCGGCGACGCACCCCAGACCGCGCTGCCGGCAGAGGGCCGCAGCAACGAGCCCGAGGCCACATTCCGCGCCGCGCGTGACTCGCGCTCGCCGGCCTATTCCCGCGCCTTCGCCGACGCCACCGGCGCCGCCGTGTTCCAGTTGCACATACCGCTGATCGAACAGGGGTTGTTCGCCGGGACGCTGATCACCGAATATTCCGTGGAGGCCTTGGTACGCCATTTCGTCCCGGCCGACGTGGCGCAGCGCCACATGATCTCCATCGTCGACGAATATCAGGCGCAGCTGGCCGCCACCGTGACCACCCTGCCCGGCCAGAGCAGCCGCCGCGCCGCGATCGTCAGCGACGCCCCGCTCACGCCGGCGCTGAACGGCCTGCTGCTGCGCGGCCAGGGCTGGCGCACCAGCATCGGCCTCATCAGCAACACGCTGTTCTGGATGGTGCTGGCGCTGTCGGTGCTGACGGTGTGGATGCTGCTCGGCACCTGGCGCCACATGCGGCGGCGCGCCCAGATCCAGGGGGCGCTGGTGCAGGAGACCAATTTCCGACGCGCCATGGAAAACAGCATGCCCACGGGCATGCGGGCCATGGACCTGGACGGCCGCATCACCTACGTCAACGCCGCGTTCTGCCAGATGACCGGGTTCACGCAGGGCGAACTCGTCGGCCGGCTGCCGCCCTACCCCTACTGGCCGCCCGACCGCATCGAGGAAAACGGCCGCCTGCTGCAGCAGGAACTGCACGGTCGCAGCCCCGGCGGCGGCATCGAGGTCAAGGTCATGCGCAAGGACGGCACGCTGTTCGACGCCCGCATGTACATCAGCCCGCTGATCGACCCCAAGGCACAGCAGACGGGCTGGATGACCAGCGTCACCAACATCACCGAGGCCAAGCGCATCCGCGACCAGCTCTCGGCCAGCCATGAACGCTTCACCACCGTGCTCGAGGGGCTGGACGCCGCCGTGTCGGTGCTCTCGGTACAGCAGGGTGAGCTGTTGTTCGCCAACCGCTCGTACCGGCTGTGGTTCGGCGGCGACGCACGCGGCCACCAGCAGATGGCCGGCAGCGTGGACGAGTTGCACTACGGCGCCGAAGACGACTTCGACCCCTTGTCCGGCCTGCCCACGCAGGCCCTCACCGAGTCCGGAGCCAGCCCGCGTGAGGTGTACGTGGAACCGCTGCAGAAGTGGTTCGACGTGCGCGCGCGCTACCTGCAGTGGACCGACGGCCGGCTGGCGCAGATGCTGATCGCCACCGACATCACCGCCCGATTGCGTGCCGAGGAGCAGTCGGCCGCGCAGGCCGAGAAGGCGCAGATGACGAGCCGACTGGTGACGATGGGCGAAATGGCCTCCTCGGTGGCACACGAGCTCAACCAGCCGCTCACGGCCATCACCAACTACTGCAACGGCATGGTCTCGCGCGTGCGCGGCGAGACCATCGCGCGCGACGATCTCGTCGCCGCGCTGCAGAAGACCGCACGCCAGGCCGAACGCGCGGGGCAGATCATCCGCCGCATCCGCGCCTTCGTGAAGCGCAGCGAACCGCAGCGACAGCCGGCGCAGGCGCGCCAGATCATCGACGACGCGGTGGACCTGGCGGGTATCGAACTGCGGCGCCGCAATGTCGCCATCCACACCTACGTGGCGCAGCGGCTGCCGCTGATCATGGCCGACCCGATCCTGATCGAACAGGTGGTGCTGAACCTGCTGAAGAATGCGGCCGAGGCCATCGACAGCGCGCAGCTGCCGCCGGCGCGCCGGCACATCGAACTGCGCGTCGTGCCGCGGCACACGCCCGACGAGGGCGGCGTCATCGAGTTCAGCGTCACCGACATGGGTCCGGGCATTCCCGACGAGGCCATCGGGCGCCTGTACGAGGCCTTCTTCTCCACCAAGGCCGAAGGTCTGGGTATCGGCCTGAGCCTGTGCCGCTCCATCGTCGAGTCGCACCGCGGCCGGATGAAGGCGCAGAACCTCTACAATGGTGAGTCGATCGTGGGGTGTAGCTTTGCCTTCACCTTGCCGGTGGAATTGCCCGCCAGGCACCACGCCGAACCCGAGGCCGCCTTCGCTCCGCTCGAGGCGGCATCCTCCACGAACCCCACCGCCGTTCCCGAATGAGCCTGATCCCAAAGAAGGGTACCGTCTATGTCGTCGACGACGACGAAGCGGTGCGAGATTCCCTGCAGTGGCTGCTGGAAGGCAAGGACTACCGCGTCAAGTGCTTCGACTCCTCGGAGTCGTTCCTGTCGCGCTTCGACCCGCGCGAAGTGGCCTGCCTCATCGCCGACATCCGCATGGACGGCATGAGCGGCCTGGAATTGCAGGACCGGCTGCTGGAGCGCAAGAGCCCGCTGCCGGTGGTCTTCATCACCGGTCACGGCGACGTGCCGATGGCAGTGACGACCATGAAGAAGGGCGCGATGGACTTCATCGAGAAGCCCTTCAAGGAAGAAGAACTGCTCGGCCTGGTGGAGCGCATGCTCGAGCAAGCGCGCCAGGCCTTCAGCCAACACCAGGAACAGGCCAGCCGCGACGCCCTGCTCTCGCGCCTGACCACGCGCGAGGTACAGGTGCTGGAACGCATCGTGGCCGGGCGCTTGAACAAGCAAATCGCCGACGACCTGGGCATCAGCATCAAGACCGTGGAGGCGCACCGCGCCAACATCATGGAAAAGCTGAACGCAAATACGGTCGCGGACCTGCTCAAGATCGCCTTGGGAGCGCAGCAACGCGCATAGCGCGCTGCTGCGCGCGGCGCGGGTCCGTGAGTTCCCCCGAGCCCCCTCCGGGAGCGGGTTCCAGTCAGACTGACGAAGGAGTGCCGGGCATGACGGCGCAACTCATCGACGGCGTTGCGCTGTCGAAGACCATTCGGGCCGAAGTCGGCGCGCGCGCCGCGGCGCTGGCGGCACGCGGCCGGCCGCCGGGCCTGGCGGTGATCCTGGTCGGCGATGACCCGGCCAGCGCCGTGTATGTGCGCAACAAGGTCAAGGCCTGCCACGAGCACGGCCTGCATTCGGTGCTGGAGCAGTACGACGCCACGCTGGCGCAGGACACGCTGCTGGAGCGCATCGCGGCGCTGAATGTCGACCCGGCCATCCACGGCATCCTGGTGCAGATGCCGCTGCCCCGGCACATCGACCCCCAGCGCGTCATCTCTGCGATTGCCACGCACAAGGACGTCGACGGCTTCTCGGTGCTCTCGGCCGGCGAACTCATGACCGGCCTGCCGGGCCTGCGCCCGGCCACGCCCTACGGCTGCATGAAGATGATCGAAAGCACCGGCCGGGCCATCCGTGGCCTGCATGCGGTGGTCATCGGCCGCAGCAATACCGTGGGCAAGCCGATGGCGCTGATGTTGCTGCAGGCCCATGCCACCGTGACGGTGTGCCACAGCGCCACGCCCGACCTGGGCCTGCACACGCGGCAGGCCGACATCGTGGTGGCCGCCGTGGGGCGGCGCAACACGCTCACGGCCGGGATGGTCAAACCCGGGGCCATCGTCATCGACGTCGGCATGAACCGCAACGACGCCGGCAAGCTGTGCGGCGACGCCGACTTCGACGCCGTGCGCGAGGCACTGGGCCCGGTCGGGTTCATCACCCCGGTGCCCGGCGGCGTGGGGCCGATGACGATCACGATGCTGCTGGTCAATACGTTGCAGGCCGCCGAGACCCCGGCATGAACCCGCTGCTGCAAGGGGCCGAGCTGCCCGATTTCGCAGCCATCCGCCCCGAACACGTGGGCCCGGCGCTGGACGTGCTGCTGGCCGACGCGGAAAGCGCGCTCGAGCGCGCCGTCGGCCCCGACGTGGCCGCCGAATACGACACCCTGGCCGCGGTACTCGACCCGCCGCTGGAGCGGCTGCGCTCGGCCTGGTCTGCGGTGGGCCACCTGCAGGCGGTGGCCGATACGCCGGCCATGCGTGCCGTCCATGCGGAAAACCAGCCGCGAGTCATCGACCTCCATACGCGGCTGGGTGCCGATGCCCGCCTGTTCGCCAAGTACAAGGCCGTGGCGGCGGATCCGGGCGCGGCACGGCTGGCACCCGCCCAGCGCAAGGCGCTGACCGACGCGCTACGCAACTTCGTGCTCGGTGGCGCCGAATTGCAGGGTCGGGCCCGCGAGCGCCATGCCGCCATCCAGGAACGTTCGGGCGCCCTGTCGCGGCGGTTTGGCGACAACGTGCTCGACGCCACCGACGCCTTCGCGCTGACCGTGACCGACGAATCCGAACTCGACGGCGTGCCGGCCGACGTGCGCGGCGCCGCGCGCGACGCGGCGGCGGCCGCAGGCCAGCACGGCTGGCGCCTGACGCTGCAGGCGCCGTGCTACGTGCCCGTGATGCAGTTCGCCCGCCACCGCCCGCTGCGCGAGGCGATGTTCCGCGCCTACCACGCGCGCGCCAGCGAATTCGGCCCGCCCGAGCGCGACAACGCGCCGCTGATGCGCGAACTGCTCGAACTGCGCCAAGAGGAAGGCGCGCTGCTCGGCCACGCCACCTATGCTCACCTGGCGCTGGTGCCCAAGATGGCGCGCTCGCCCGACGAAGTGCTGGCCTTCGTGCGCGACCTCGCCGGCCGCGCGCGACCCCACGCCGAACGTGAAGTGTCCGAACTGCGCCAGTTCGCCGCGCGGGAGCTGGGCCTGCCCGACCTCCAGGCCTGGGATCGCCTTTACGCCGCCGAGCAGCTTCGGCAGTCGCGCTATGCCTTCAGCGACCAGGAACTCAAGCGCTACTTCACCGAGCCGCGCGTGCTGTCGGGCCTGTTCCAGCTGGTCGAGACGTTGTTCGGCGTGGTCATCCGCCAGGACAGTGCACCGGTCTGGAACGACAGCGTGCGTTTCTACCGCGTCTGGCGCGACAGCGAGCCCGTGGCGGCCTTCTACCTGGACCTCTACGCCCGCGCAGGCAAACGCTCGGGCGCCTGGATGGACGACTGCCGTACCCGCTGGCGCCGGCGCGACGGCCGGCTGCAGTTGCCCGTGGCGCACCTGGTGTGCAATTTCGCGCCGCCCGTGGGCAACAAGCCGGCCCTGCTGAGCCACGACGACGTGATCACGCTGTTCCACGAATTCGGCCACGGCCTGCACCACATGCTGACGCAGGTCGACGAAATGGCGGTCTCGGGCATCGCGGGCGTCGAAGGCGACGCGGTGGAGCTGCCCAGCCAGTTCATGGAGAACTTCTGCTGGGAATGGGAGGTGCTGCAGCGTTTGACCGGCCATGTGGACACCGGCGAACCGCTGCCACGCGCCTTGTTCGACCGCATGGTGGCAGCGCGCCACTTCCACAGCGCCGTGCAGCTGCTGCGCCAGTGCGAATTTGCGCTGCTGGACATGCGGCTGCACGCCGAACCCGGTGCTGCGGCACGCGTGCAGCAGGTCGCCGACGAGGCCAGCGCCGAGATGGCGCCGCTGCCGCCGCCGCCCGAATACCGCTTTGCGAACAGCTTCACGCACTTGTTCTGTGGCGGTTATGCCGCCGGCTACTACGGCTACGCCTGGGCCCAGGTGCTCTCGGCCGACGCCTACGGCGCCTTCGAGGAAGCCGGCGTCTTCGACCCTGCCACCGGTGAGCGCTTCCGCCGCCACATCCTGGAAGTGGGTGGCAGCCGCCCGGCGCTGGAGAGCTTTTGCGCCTTCCGCGGCCGCGAGCCGCAAATCGACGCCCTGCTGCGACACCAGGGCCTGGCTTGAGATCGGTGCGCAGGTCGGCTAGATTGGGGGTTGTCGCTTCGACCGCCTCCGACACCCGATCCATGAAGACCTTGATCCTGCGCACCCTGGCCACCGTGCTGCTGGCCGGCACGTTGCTGCCGGCGCTGGCGCTGTACAAGGTGGTGCAGCCTGACGGCAGCGTCACCTACACCGACCGGCCGCCGGCCGCCGGCAGCGGCCGCATCATCACGCTCGGCCGCAGCGCCGCGCCGGCGCAGCCCGAGGCGGTTTTCCCTCTGGAACTGCGCCAGCCGGCGCAACGTTACCCGGTCACGCTGTACACGTCGCCCGACTGCGCGACCTGCGACAGTGGCCGGCGGCTGCTGCAGCAACGCGGCATTCCCTTCAGCGAACGGCTGGTGACCAGCGACGCGGATGCCGCGGCGCTGGAACGTACCGTCGGCGCCCGCACCGTGCCGGCGCTGACCATCGGCGCCCAGGCGCTGCGGGGCCTGTCGGAGATCGAGTGGACCGCGTATCTCGACGCCGCCGGCTACCCGCGTGAATCGCGCCTGCCGAGCGGCTGGCAGCCGCCGGCGCCCACGCCGCTGGTCGGGCGCGTACCGGTTCAACCGCAGGCGGTAGAGCCGGTCTCGCCGGCCGGGCCTGCGGCCACCGACGCCCCCGCGGTCGAGCCGACGGCCCCGGGCACACTGCGCTTCTGACGCGCAGCGGCCGCCCGGCGCGGTCCGCGCATCAGACGCCGTCCGACTGGGCCCCGGCGTCGTCACCGGCGTCTTCGCTCAGCAATCCAGGCAGCAGCTGCGCCGCGCGCGGCTCGGGCAAGGCCTCCACCGACTTGAGCCGCCGCGTCATCACGTTGCTGCGTGTCTGCGCCTGCTCGATGCTGCTGCTGGCTTCGTCGAGCTTCTTCTTGGTCTTGGCCAGCACCTCGCCGAACTTGGCGAATTCGGTCTTCACCGCGCCCAGCACTTCCCACACCTCCACCGAGCGTTTCTCCAGCGCCAGCGTGCGAAAGCCCATCTGCAGGCTGGTCAGCGTGGCCAGCAGCGTGGTCGGGCCGGCGAGCATCACCTTGTGGTCCTGCTGCAGACTCTGCACCAGCCCGGGCCGGCGCAGCGCCTCGGCATACAGGCCTTCGGTGGGCACGAACAGGATGGCGAAGTCGGTGGTGTACGGCGGCGCCACGTATTTCTCCCGCATGCTGCGCGCCTCGAGCTTCAGCCGGGTCTCGATGGCCTTGGCGGCCTGCTCCATGGCTGCGCCATCGGCGCGCTCGTGGGCGTCGAGCAGGCGCTCGTAGTCCTCGCGCGGGAACTTGGCGTCGATCGGCAGCCACAGCGGCGCGCCGTCGTGGCGCTGCCCGGGAAGGCGGATGGCAAATTCCACGCGTTCGCTGCTGCCCGGCACGGTGGCCACGTTGAGCGCGTACTGCTCGGGCGTGAAGACCTGCTCGAGCAGGGCCGCCAGCTGCACTTCGCCGAAGACGCCGCGCGTCTTCACGTTGGTGAGCACGCGGTTGAGCGCACCGACGTCGCGCGCCAGGCCCTGCATCTCGCCCAGGCCCTTGTGCACCTGCTCCAGGCGGTCGGCCACCTGCTTGAAGCTTTCGCCCAGGCGCTGCTCCAGCGTGGCGTGAAGCTTCTCGTCGACGGTCGCGCGCATCTGCTCCAGCTTCTTCTCGTTGCCCTCCTGCAGCGCGACCAGCCGCGCCTCCACCGCGCCGCGCAATTCGGCCTGGCGACGTTCGCTGGCTTCCGACAACAGCCGCAGCTGGTCGGCCAGCGTTTCGCTGAAGCGGCGAAGCGCGGCGTCGGTCTGCTGCTGCATCGCCGCCAGCTGGGTGCGGAAGGAATCGATCTGCTCGTTCTGCGTGCGCGCCACGTCGCCGCCCTGGGTGAGCAGCATCTGCTGGAAGGTGCCCAGGTCGCCACGCGTTGCCTGGCCCTGGCGGCCGAGTTCGTCGCGCAGTTCGCGTTCCAGGCGTTCGATCTGCGGCCCAGCGCGGTCCGGCGGTGGTCGCAGGGCCAACCACAGCAGCCACACCAGCCACACCAGGTTCAGCGCCAGCAGCGCCGGCACAATCCAGTCAGGCATGGGATGCCGGCGGGTCAGCCGCGCCGCTGCAAGTCGGCGGCATTGATCGGCGTCGGCGGCGTGCCGCCGGTGAGCGCGGCGATCAGGTTGTCTGCCGCCAGCTCGGCCATCGCCACCCGCGTGGCCACGGTGGCGCTGGCGATGTGCGGGGTAAGCACGACATTGGGCACTTCCAGCAGGTCGGGGTGCACCGCGGGCTCGCCCTCGAAGACGTCCAGCGCCGCGGCGGCAATGCGGCGTTCGCGCAGCGCCACCGCCAGTGCCGCGTCGTCGACGATGCCGCCGCGCGCAACGTTGGTCAGCGTCGCGGTGGGCTTCATCAGTGCCAGTTCGGCCGCGCCAATGGCGTGGTGGCTGGCGGGCGAATACGGCAGCACCAGCACCAGGTGGTCGGCCTCGCGCAGCAGCGTGGCCTTGTCCACCCAGCGTGCCCCCAGCGGCGCCTCGACGTCCGGGGCCAGCCGGCTGCGGTTGTGATAGACCACCTTCATGCCGAAGCCCAGCGCACCGCGGCGCGCAATGGCCTGGCCGATGCGCCCCATGCCCAGGATGCCGAGCGTGGATCCGTGCACGTCGCTGCCGGTGAACATGTCCCAGGACCACCGCTTCCATTCACCGCGGCGCAGGAAATGTTCGCTTTCAGCCATGCGGCGTGCCGCGGCCATCATCAGCGCGAAGCCGAAATCGGCCGTGGTCTCGGTCAACACATCGGGCGTATTGGTGGCCAGCACACCGTGCGCGGAGCAGGCCTGGATGTCGAAATTGTTGTAGCCCACCGCCATGTTGGCCACCACGCGCAGTTCGGGGCAGGCCGCCAGCAGCGCGGCGTCGATGCGTTCGCTGCCCGTGGTCAGCGCACCCTGCTTGCCCTGCAAGCGCTGCGCCAGTTCGGCTGGCGCGTAAATGGTGTCGTCGCCATTGGCTTCGACGTCGAAGTGGCGGCGCAGCCTCTGCACGACCTGAGGTGGTATGGCACGGGCGACGAGAACGCGGGTCGGCATGGCGGCATGTGTTGATTGAAGGACTCTTGATCTTAAGCAACGGCTGCCGTCAGTTCCATGGAAACCTGCGGCGCATAATCCGCCCCGCTGAGAAGCCAAACAAGAAGAGCCCATGATCCATTCGGTCGGCGCGTTCCTCTCCCTGTACGTGTTCTGGCTGCTGCTGTCGGGATTCTTCACTCCTTTCTTGATGATCGCCGGCGCCGGCTGCTCGCTGGCCGTGGTGCTGTACACGCGCCGCATGCACGTGCTCGACCCCGAGGGTCAGCCGCTGCAGTTGCTGCTGCCGGCCGCGCTCTACTGGTGCTGGCTGCTGGTCGAGATCCTCAAGTCGGGCTGGACCGTCGTGCGCATCATCGTCGACCCCAAGCTGCCCATCAGCCCGACCCTGGTGCGCTTCAAGCCCAGCCAGAAGACGCCGGTGGGCCTGGTCACGCACGCCAACTCGATCACGCTGACCCCGGGAACCATCACGGTCGAGGCCGAACCGGATGAATTTCTGGTCCACGCGATCACGCGCGACGGCGCCGCGGGCACGGTGGACAGCGACATGAGCCGCCGCGTGCTGCGCGCGCTGGAAGGCCATCGGAAATGATGTTCGCCGCCGCTGCGCTGGCGTTGCTGGTGACCCTGGCGCTCGTGGTCGTGCGCGCTGCGCTGGGCCCGACCGTGTTCGACCGCGTGCAGGCGGGCAACACCATCGGCACGGTGGCGATGCTGTTGCTTTCGGTGCTGGGCTTCCTCACCGGGCGGCCTGAATTCCTGGACCTGGCGCTGACCTACGGCCTGCTCAACATCATCGGCACGGTGGCGGTGCTCAAGTTCTTCCGCTACGGCAACCTGGGCGACCCCGGCGAGGAGCCCGAGGCCGCCGAGCCGCCGCCGAGGGCGCGGTCATGACCCTGGTGATCGACCTCCTCAGCTGGGCCAGCATCGTGGTCGGCGGCATCTTCTGCATCGTCGGCGCCGTCGGCATGCTGCGCATGCCCGACTTCTACACCCGCGTGCACGCGGCCAGCCTGGTCGACACGCTGGGCGCCGGCTTCATTCTCTTCGGCCTGCTTCTGCAGGCCGGCTTCACGCTGGTGGCCGTGAAGTTGCTGTTCATTGGCGCGCTGCTGCTCTTCGCCAGCCCCACCGGCACGCACGCGCTGGCCCGCGCCGCCTACGAGCGCGGCTTGAAGCCGCTGCTGGCCGAACCGGAGCATCCATCATCGAAGCCTTGATCATCAACGTGCTGCTGGTGCTGATGGCCGTCGTCGTGGTGGTGCTGGGCCGCAGCCGCAACCTCTTTTCGGTGGTCGTGCTCGGCGGCGTGTACAGCTTCACGATGGCCACCGTGCTGGTGGCCATGGACGCGGTCGACGTGGCGATGACCGAGGCCTCGGTGGGTGCCGGCATTTCCACCGTGCTCTTCCTCGGTGCGCTGTACTTGTGCGACAGCGAGGAAGCCAAGCCGATCCGCAACCCGGCGCTGCCCGCGGCGGTCTCGCTGGCGGTGGGTGCCGTGCTCATCTATGGCTCGATGGGCCTGCCGATGTTCGACGACGTGCAGGCGCCCATTCACCAGCACGTGGCGCCGCACTACCTGCAGCAGGTGATGAAGGAAACCGGCGTGCCCAACGTCGTGACCGCCGTGCTGGCCAGCTACCGCGGCTACGACACGCTGGGCGAGACCACCGTGGTCTTCACCGCCGGAGCCGGCGTGGTGGCGCTGCTGCGCCAGCGCCGGCGCGGCAAGGGCAAGGGCAAGGAAGACAAGGCATGAAGAACGACCTCATCCTGCGGGTCGTGGCCAAGCTGCTCATGCCCTACATCCTGCTGTTCGCGCTTTATGTTCAGTTCCACGGCGACTTCGGCCCCGGCGGTGGTTTCCAGGCCGGCGTGATCATTGCCGCCACGATGGTGTTCTACGGCCTCATCTTCGGCCTGCCGGCGGTGCAGCGGGTGGCGCCCGAGCCCGTGGTCGAATCGATGATGGCGGTGGGTGTGCTCATCTACGGCGGCGTCGGCGTCGCGGGGCTGCTGCTAGGCGGCAACTACCTCGACTATTTCGTGCTCGCCCACGACACCGTGCACGGCCAGGAGCGCGGCATCTTCTGGGTCGAGGTCGGCGTGGCCGTCACCGTTTCCGGCGTGATGATGAAGATCTTCTACATGTTCGCCGCACGCCGCAAGGGCGACCTGTCATGAGCGGCCCGCCGGGACTGCCTGGCGTCATCGGGCACTTCAGTTATTTCGTCACCATCTTCCTTCTCGTGGCGGGGCTGTTCATCGTCATCGCGCGCGGCAACCTGATCAAGAAGCTGGTCGGCCTGGGCATCTTCCAGACCTCGGTCTACCTGCTCTATATCGCCCCCGGCAAGCTGATCGGCGGCACGGCACCGATCATCAGTGACGCGTTCAAGGTCTACTCCAACCCGATCCCCCACGTGCTGATCCTCACCGCCATCGTGGTGGGCGTGGCCACGCTGGCGTTGGGTCTGGCGCTGGTGGTGCGCATCCGCGAGGCCTACGGCACGATCGAGGAAGACGAAATCCTGCAGCAGGAGACGGCCCCGGCGGCGGGCGCAGACTGATGAGCCTCGCCACCCATCTGCCTGCACTGCAAGTCGTGCTGCCACTGCTGGCCGCGCCTTTGACGGTGCTGCTGCGCCGGCCTGGCCTGGCTTTCGGGGTGGCGGTGGCCGCGAGCTGGTGCGCACTGGCCATCGCGCTCTCGCTGGCCATGCAGGTGCACGGCAGCGGTGCCATCTCGTATGCCATCGGCAACTGGCCGCCGCCTATCGGCATCGAATACCGGGTCGATGCGCTGTCGTCGGCCATGCTGGTGCTGGTGTCGGGCATCGCCTCGGTCGTGCTGCCCTACGCGCGCGGCAGCATCGAGCGCGAGATTCCGGCGCCGCAGCACTACCTCTTCTACACGATGTTCCTGCTGTGCATGACCGGGCTGCTCGGCATCTCGATCACCGGCGACGCGTTCAACATCTTCGTCTTCCTGGAGATCTCGTCGCTATCGACCTACGTGCTGATCGCGCTGGGCCGCGACAAGCGGGCGCTGGTGGCCGCCTACCAGTACCTGATCATGGGCACCATCGGTGCCACCTTCATCGTCATCGCCATCGGGCTGCTGTACCTGATGACGGGCACGTTGAACCTGGCCGACATGGGCCGGCGCATTGCCGCAGTGAACGGCACGCGCCCGGTGCTCGCTGCGCTGGCCTTCCTGACCGTGGGCGTGTCGCTGAAGCTGGCGCTGTTCCCCTTGCACCAGTGGCTGCCGAATGCGTATGCCTACGCCCCCACGGCGGTGTCGGCTTTCGTCGCCGCCACGGCCACCAAGGTGGCGGTGTACGTGCTGCTGCGCTTTTACTTCGGTGTCTTCGGCGAGTCGCAGGTGTTCGGCCGCCTGCCCATGGAACAGATGATGCTGCTGCTGGCGCTGGCCGGCATATTCGTGGCCAGCACGATTGCCATCTTCCAGACCGACCTCAAGCGCCTGTTCGCCTATTCAAGCGTCGGGCAGATCGGCTACATCATCCTCGGCCTGTCGTTCGACTCGGCCACGGGCCTGACGGCCTCCATCGTGCACCTGTTCAACCACGGCGTGACCAAGGGCGCGGTCTTCATGCTGCTGGGCATCGTGGTGGCCTCGGTGGGCGGCGCCACGCTGGCGCGTGTGCACGGCCTGGGCCGGCTCATGCCGTGGACCAGCGCCGGCATCGTGCTGGCCGGGATGTCGCTCATCGGCGTGCCGGGCACGGCCGGCTTCGTGACCAAGTGGTACCTGGTGCTGGCGGCGCTGGAGCAGGGGCAATGGTGGCTGGTGTTCCTGATCGTGGCGTCGTCGATGGTGTCGCTGCTGTACGTCTGGCGCTTCGTCGAAGTGGCCTACTTCCGTGAGCCGCGCAAGGACATCGTGCCGGCGGCCGTGCCGCGTTCGATGGCCGTGCCCACGGCCCTGCTGCTGGTGGCCGTGGTGCTGTTCGGGCTGGACACCCACTACACCGTGGACCCGGCCATGCGGGCGGCCGAGATGCTGCTGGGAGGGCCCCGTTGATGGCCCCCTTTATGGCCCCCGAACAAGCGGTGCTGGCGTCGCTGGCCGTGCCCCTGGCGGGAGCCGCGCTGATCGCCCTGGCTGGCCGGTCGCCCAACCTGCGCGAGACCGTGACGCTGGCCACGGCACTGTCCTTGCTGGGCTGCGTGCTCACCTTGCTGCCCGGCGTGATGGCGGGCGGGCGGCCCGCAGTGGCGCTGTTCGAATTGCTGCCGGGGCTTGAGATCGCGCTGCGCGTGGAGCCGCTGGGCATGCTTTTCGCGCTGGTCGCGTCGGGGCTGTGGATCGTCAATTCGCTGTATTCCATCGGCTACATGCGCGGCAACCAGGAAGAGAAGCAGACGCGCTTCTTCGTCTGCTTCGCGCTGGCGCTGTCCGCCACCATGGGCATCGCCTTCTCGGCCAACCTGTTCACGCTGTTCCTGTTCTACGAGCTGCTGACGCTGGTGACCTACCCGCTGGTCACGCACCACGGCACCGAGAAGGCGCGCCAGGGCGGTCGCGTCTACCTGGGCCTGCTGCTCGGCACCTCAACGGTCTTCCTGATGCCGGCCCTGGTGTTCATCTGGTATCTCGCCGGCACCACCGATTTCACGCCCGGCGGCATCCTCAACGGCCGCCTGGGGCACCACGAGCTGGCGGCGCTGCTGGCGCTCACCGTCTACGGCATCGGCAAGGCGGCGCTGATGCCTTTCCACCGTTGGCTGCCGGCGGCCATGGTGGCGCCGACACCGGTCTCGGCTCTGCTGCACGCAGTGGCGGTGGTGAAGGCGGGTGTATTCAGCGTCGTCAAGGTCATCGTCTACATCTTCGGCGTCGACAACCTGGCCTCGGCCGGCCTCGGCGGCGCCGCCGACTGGCTGGTGGCGGTGGCCGGCTTCACGATCCTGGCCGCTTCGCTGGTGGCGTTGGGGGCCGACAACCTGAAGCGGCGGCTGGCCTATTCCACCATCAGCCAGCTCTCCTACGTGATCATGGCCGCGGCCTTGCTGGCGCCGCTGAGCCTGATCGGCGCCGTGCTGCACATTGCCGCGCATGCCTTCGGCAAGATCACGCTGTTCTTCGCCGCCGGGTCCATCTACACGGCGGCGCACAAGACCGAGGTCAGCCAGCTCGACGGCATCGGCCGGCGCATGCCCTGGACCATGGGTGCCTTTTCCATCGGCGCGCTGTCGATGATCGGCCTGCCACCGGCGGCTGGCTTTGTTTCCAAGTGGTACATGCTGTCGGGCGCCATGGCCGCACAGCACTGGTTGGCGGTGACCGTGATCGTGGGCAGCACGCTGCTCAACGCGGGCTATTTCCTGCCCATCATCTACCGTGCCTTTTTCGTGGCAGCCACGCATGACGAACACGACCACCCGCACGGCGAAGCGCCGCTGCCGATGGTGATCGCGCTCACCGTCACGGCGGCAGCCACGGTGCTGCTCTTCTTCCTGCCCGACGTGCCGCTGGCACTGGCGCGGCAGATGCTGGCCGGGGGCTGAGAGCCTGAGAACGATGGACAAACGAGACGAAAGCCACTGGCTCGACGACCCCGCGCACGTGAAGCTGCTGTGGCGCGGCTTTCTCGTCGTGTTGGCGCTCACGGTGGCCGCGGAACTGGTCGTGCACCTGCATCCGCACTTCGAGATCGAGTCGGTCTTCGGCTTCTCGGCCTGGTTCGGTTTCGGCGCCTGCGCCGCGATGATCGCCGTGGCCAAGGGCCTGGCCCTGCTGCTGAAGCGGCCCGACACCTACTACGGCAAACACGATGACTGAAGCCGCCACCGTCATCCACCCGGCGCTGGTGTTGATCGCCGGCGGCCTGCTGCTGCCCTGGCTGCGCGGCACGCTGCGCTCCATCTGCATCGTGGCGCTGCCGCTGGCCGTGCTGGCGTTGGTGTGGCAGGTGCCCGACGGCGCGGTGTGGCGGTTGCACTGGCTGGACTACACGCTGACGCCGCTGCAGGGCGACAAGCTCTCGCGCCTGTTCGCCACCATCTTCGCGCTCATGGCCGCCGGCGGCGGGCTGTTCGCGCTGGGCCAGAAGAGCCGCGTCGAGGTGCCTGCCGCCTTCGTCTATGCCGGGTCGGCCATTGGCGTGGCGTTGGCTGGCGACCTGGTCACCGTCTTCGTCTTCTGGGAACTGATGGCCGTGGGTTCCACCCTGGTGCTGTGGAGCCAGGGCAGCGACGCCGCCTACCGCGCCGCGCGGCGCTACCTGATGATCCACCTCGCCGGCGGCGTGGTGCTGTTTGCCGGCATCACCGGCCACGTGCTGGACACCGGCAGCGTGGCCTTCACGCGCATGGCGCCGGACTCGGTGGCGCACTGGCTGATCCTGGCCGGCTTCCTGGTCAACGCCGGCGCCGTGCCGCTGTCGGCCTGGCTGCCCGACGCCTACCCAGAGGCTTCGTGGAGCGGCACCGTCTTCCTCTCGGCCTTCACCACCAAGACGGCGGTGTACGTGCTGATCCGCGGCTTTCCCGGCACCGAGCTGCTGATCTGGGTGGGGCTGGCGATGGTCTTCTACGGCATCATCTATGCGCTGCTGGAAAACGACATGCGGCGCATCCTGGCCTATTCCATCGTCAACCAGGTCGGCTTCATGCTCGCCGGCATCGGCATCGGCACCGAGATGGCGCTCAACGGCGCCGCGGCGCACGCCTTCACGCACATCATCTACAAGGCGCTGCTGCTCATGTCGGCCGGCTCGGTGCTGATGATGACGAACCGGCGCAAGTGTTCCGAACTCGGCGGCCTGTTCCACACCATGCCGCTGACCACGGTGTGCGGCACCATCGGTGCGCTGGCCATCTCTTCGTTCCCGCTCACCTCGGGCTTCGTCTCCAAGAGCATGGTCTCGCAGGCCGCCGCCGACGGCCACCTGCTCACCGTCTGGCTGCTGCTCACGGCGGCGTCGGCCGGCGTCTTCCTGCACGCCGGCATCAAGTTTCCGTGGTTCGTCTTTTTCCAGAAGGATTCCGGCCTGCGCCCGGCCGAGCCGCCGGCTTCGATGCGCTGGGCGATGGTGTTCTTCGCCTTCCTGTGCATTGCGCTCGGGGTCTGGGCCGAGCCTTTGTACGCGTTGCTGCCCTACGCCGTGAAATACGAGCCCTATACCTGGGCCCACGTCTTGACGCAGACGCAGTTGCTGCTGTTCTCGGGCCTGGCCTTCTTCGTCATGCTGCCGTTCCTGAAGCGCACGCTGACGATCACGCTGGACACCGACTGGATCTGGCGCCGCCTGCTGCCCGGGCTGCTGCACATTTTCACGCCGCTGCTGAGCGCCACACGCCACGCCGCCGGCACCACCGTGAAGGCCACGGTGCAGGCCGCCCAGGCCACCGTGGAGCGCACGCACGGCCTGGACAGCCGCCTGGCCAAGACCTGGCCCACCGGGCGCATGGGGCTGGCGGTGCTGATCCTGCTGCTGGGTTACCTCGCGCTGTATTACCTGTAGCGCCGGTCGCCCAACAGGGCAACGCCATCAACCCGGTGCAATTCCAGCGCCATGGCGCGGCCGGTTTCGTCGCCGCGCGGGCTCGCGGCCCGGGCCGAAACCATATGCCCGAGCGGCCGCATGAAGCTTGCCTCACCCGAAGGCCGATGAAGAGAGTGCAAAGGGGTTGGTGGGCACGACGCCACCCACCCCCGCATGCAATTGGTGCCGGTGAGAAGAGTCGAACTCCCGACCTTCGCATTACGAATGCGCTGCTCTACCAACTGAGCTACACCGGCGCGGAATGTCGACGGGTTGCGCCAGACGGTTCCGAAAACAGCCGGAGATGTTAACACTGCAGGCCCGGGCATCGGCCTGCGACGGGCACAATCTCGGGCAATCGTGGCTCGTGTCCGTCCCTTGATCTCGTCGATCCTGCACGACCCCCGCTCGCGCCCGGCCTGGCTCGTCCTGCTCGTGCTGCTGCTCGTGATCATCAGCTGGCTCGCCTTTGGGTCGGCGTCCCCCACCCCCAACTTGCCGGGCTGGGACAAGGTGAATCATCTGATGGCCTTCCTGGTGCTGGGCGCCGTGGCGTCGTTCACTCATGCGCCGGGGTGGCGCCGCACGCTGGTCACCGCCTCGGGCTTGCTGCTGTACGGCGCCTTCATCGAGATCGTGCAGGCGCAATTGCCGAACCGGCATGGCGACTGGGACGACCTCGTGGCCGACGTCGCGGGCCTGCTCTTCGGCCTGTTGCTGGCGGCGGGATTGCGCCGCGCCACGGCCCCGGCCTACGCCTCGCCAGGTGCGAAGGCCGGCCCGCACTAGCTCACGTATTGAGCCACCCGGGCTGGACACTGTCTCCACACCGCAGGCATGGGGCCTGCGGCCTTCTTGGAGAAGACGATGACCCAGGCCAAGCTCGAGCTCGACACCCCGCCCGCCCAGGCCGCCGACCGCACCGGCTTCGACATCGGCTGGGACCATGCCCGCCACGGCCTCGTGCCGCCCGCCGAACTGCTGCACGCCGGCACCCCGGTGTGCCAGGGCTGGATGGCCGGCCGTGCCGTGTTCGGCCAGCGCGTGCTGGCCACGCACCGCGCGACGCGGCTGTGGCTGCAGTTGCGGCTGCTGGCCTGGCGCCACGGCATCGCCTTCGAGACGCAGCAGGTGACGCCGAATTTCCTGGCGCAGATCCACACCCCTGAGTGCCCGGTGCTGCGCCTGCCGCTGGGCGGGGCAGCGTCCGACCCGGCGGCCGCGCAGGTCGAACGGCTCAACCCCGACGCGGCCTATGCCGCAGGCAACCTGGCGGTCATCAGCCGCCGGGCGGCGCGGGTACGCGACGGCGTGGACGTGGCCGAGGCCGTGCAACGCGCGCGGCGCGCCGAAGCCGGCGCCGAACCCGAGTCCGGTCTGGACGCGGCCGTCTGGTGGCGGCTGGCGGCGCTGCGTTCCTATGCCACACCGCTGCCCTTTCACGAAGCCGCCCGGCTGCCGCTGGCCGTGCTGCCGCCCAACCGCGTACGCCTGCTCAATGCCGTGCAAGGCCTGCAGGCACTGGTGACGCTGTTGTTCGCAGCGCCGGGCTGGAGCTCGCGTACGCGCGCCCTGGGCGCGCTGCTGCCCGAGCACACGCTGCGCCACGACTTCAACCTGTTCGTCGGCGCGCTCGCACCGCGCGTGCTGGAAGCCGGGCCGGACACGCGAGCCGTGCGCCGCGCGCTGGAAGACGCCTGGCTGCACGACCGTGTGCAGCGGCGCTGGCAGCACTTCGTCTTCAGTCTGGGCGAGGCCGGCGTCGAGGCCTTGCTGGCGCAGACCGCTTCGCGGGGTCTGGCGCCGGTGCGCGTGCTGAACCACGCGGCCGAGCAGGCGATCGAGGGCTGGGCGCTGTTACCTGCACCGCAGGCAGCCCGCCGAAAAATAGCGCCGCGACCACCGGTGCCAGTGTCTCGTGGCTCAGCGTCCCGCCCGCACGCAGCCAGGTGAAGGTCCAGTTGATCATGCCGAACAGCAGCAGCGCCAGCGGCTTGTGCAGTTGCGCGGCACCGAGGTCGGGGCGCAGCGCGGCCACGGCATCGGCCACCGCGGCGACGACGCGGCGCTGGGCCTCGAGCACGCGTTCGCGTTCGGCCGCGTGCAGGAACTTCACGTCCTCGGTGAGCACGCGGTGCTCGTCCTGCGCGCCGGCATAGGCCTGCATGAAGCGGTGGATGAGTTCGTGCAGCCGCGCCTCGGGCGCCATCGGCCGTGCCGCCACGTCCAGCACCAGCGCCTCCAGCCGCGCCACGTGACCGGCGGTGATGTGCGCCAGCAGGTCCTGCTTGTCGCGCACGTAGTGGTAGAGCGTGGCCTTGCTCACGCCGCAGGCGGCGGCCACATCGTTCATGCTGGTGGCGGTGTAGCCGCGGGTGGCAAAGTGCCGCGCCGCGGCGGCCAGGATCTGCTCGAGCTGGCCCGCGTAGCCGGCGGAGCGCGGGCGGGCCACGGGCCGCTGGCTTCAGCGTTCGTCGAAGGAGACCACCACGCGATCGGTCAGCGGGTGGGCCTGGCAGGTGAGCACGAACCCGGCGTCCAGGTCGGCTTGCTCCAGCGCGAAATTGCGGTCCATGCGCACGCGCCCTTCCAGCAGCTTGGCGCGGCAGGTGGCGCACACACCCGAGCGGCACGAATACGGCACGTCCAGCCCGGCACGGCCGGCGGCGGCCAGGATGCTTTCGTCGCTGGGCTGGAAGGCCACCTCGCGCGTGAGGCCATCGCGCACGATCGTGATGCGCGCCGTGGTCGCGTCGCCTTCCTTGGGCGCGTGCAGTGTGGCGTCGGCGGCGGTGGGCGGGACGCCGAAGCGTTCGACGTGGATGCGCTCGCGCGGCACGCCGCAAGCCAGCAGCGCCGCCTCGACCTCGTCGTTCATGGCATGCGGGCCGCAGACGAAGGCCTCGTCCACCGGGCCGGCCAGGCGCAGGAAGGTGGCCACCTTGGTCGCGTCCAGCCGGCCGGCGTTGAGCGGCGAGTCGACGACCTCGCGCGAGAACACCGGGTGCAGCGCGAGCCGTGTCAGGTGGCGGTTCTTCAGGTCTTCCAGTTCCTCCTTGAACATGGTCGACGCGGCGCTGCGGTTGCCGTAGAGCAGCGTCGCCTGCGCCTCGGGGTCGCCGACCAGCAGGCTCTTCAGGATCGACAGCACCGGCGTGATGCCGCTGCCGCCAGCCACCGCCAGCACGTGGCGCGGCCGGTGCGCCAGCGCGGCGCCGAAGCGGCCTTGCGGCTCCATCACGTCGAGCAGGTCGCCGGGGCGCAGGGTCTGGTGCAGCCAGCTCGAGAAGGCGCCGCCCGGCACCTGACGCACGCCCACGCGCAAGGGCTCGCCGGGCGCGGCGCAGATGGAATACGAACGCCGCAGTTCGTCCCCGCCCACCACGGCGCGCAGCGTGAGGTATTGGCCGGGCTCGAAGCGAAAGGTCGCGGCCTGGTCGGCGGGAACGTCGAAGGTGACGATGCGCGCGTCCTCGCCGTCGGGCCGCACGGCGGCCACGCGCAGGGGGTGGAAATGCAGGCCGCTCATGTCGCGCTCAGATCGGTTTGAAATATTCGAAGGGTTCGCGGCAAGCCAGGCAGCGGTGCAGCGCCTTGCAGGCCGTGGAGCCGAAGGCCGCAAGGCGTTCGGTGTCGGCGCTGCCGCAGCGCGGGCAGGCCACGCCGGGCGGGCGGATGCGCACCGTGCGGTCACCCGCCACGGCCGCGCTGCCGCTGGGTGGTGCGATGCCATAGGCCAGCAGCTTGGCGCGGCCCTCGGGGCTGATCCAGTCGGTGGTCCACGCGGGCGCCAGCCGCTGCGTCACCGTCACCGGGCCCAGTCCGGCCGCGACGAGGGCTTCGCGCACGCTCTCGGCGATGACCTCGGTGGCCGGGCAGCCGCTGTAGGTGGGTGTGAGCACCACCTCGACACGGCCGTCGCCGTGTTCCAGCACCTCGCGCACGATGCCGAGGTCGCGCACCGAAAGCACCGGCACCTCGGGGTCGGGCACGGCGTCGAGTGCGGCCCAGGCGGCATCGATGCGGCTGGCGGCGGTCGTCACGGCGGTCACCAGCGGCCCCCGGGAAACCGGCGCTGCAGCGACTGCATCTCGGCCAGGATGAAGCCCATGTGCTCGCTGTGGCGGCCCTGGGTGCCGGTGCTCATGAAGGGGGTGCCGGCCGGCACGTCGAGGCCGGACTCGCCGAAGACGGCCGCCACCTCGCGCTGCCAGTCTGCATGCAGCGCATCGCGCGATGGGCCCAGGCCCGCGGCTTCGGCCGCCGTGTCCACCGCGTCGCGGTCGAACATCTCGTGGGTATAAGGCCAGGCGCGTTCCAGGGCGGCACGCAGGCGCGCTGCCGACTCGTCGGTGCCGTCGCCGAGCCGCACCACCCAGTCGCCGGCATGCTGCTGGTGGTAGCGCGCCTCCTTCAACGCCTTGCCGGCGATGGCGGCCAGGTCGGCGTCGGCGGATGCCGCCAGCCGCGTCCACAGCCCTTTCAGCCAGGTGGCGAGCAGGAAGTTGCGCAGCACGGTGTCGGCGAAGTCGCCGCCGGGGGCGTGGGCGCTGGAGCGGCGCATCGGCTGCTCGACCAGCGTGAGGTTGAACACCTGGCGTTCGTCGCGCAGGAAGGCGAGCTGGTCCTCGTCGAAACCCTGCCCTTCCATCCGGCCGGCGTGGCTGAGCAGCGCACGCGCCTGGCCCACCAGGTCCAGCGCCATGTTGGTGAGCGCGATGTCCTCTTCCAGCACCGGGCCGTGGCCGCACCACTCGGCCAGGCGCTGGGCGTGGATGAGGCAGGTGTCGGCGATGCGCAGCACGTACTGCACGGGCGGCGTGACCTGCACGCGGATCGACGTGGCAACGGCAGTCATCACCGGCCTACATGTGGTTCACGGCGTCGGGCAGCTCGTAGAAGGTCGGGTGGCGGTACACCTTGTCTTCCATCGGATCGAACAGCATGCCCTTGTCGCCCGGGTCGCTGGCGGTGATGTCGCTGCTCTTCACGACCCACACGCTGGTGCCCTCCTGGCGCCGCGTGTAGACCTCGCGCGCCAGCTGCACCGCCATCTTCGCGTCGGGCGCGTGCAGGCTGCCGCAGT
This sequence comes from Rubrivivax sp., assembly GCA_034522875.1. GTDB lineage: Bacteria > Pseudomonadota > Gammaproteobacteria > Burkholderiales > Burkholderiaceae_C > Rubrivivax. Next base: position 183,829 of record JAXHKY010000009.1, read on the forward strand.
GCTTGTGGTCCAGGCCGGCCTTGGGGCGCACGAAGACTTCCCACAGTGGCCATTCCTGGGCCGGGGGGGAGCCGGGTCGGGTGGTGTCGCTCATGCTGCCTGCTCCTTCAGCGCCTGCTTGCGCGCGTGCGCCAGCGCCGCCTCGCGCACCCAGGCGCCGTCTTCCCAGGCCTTCACGCGCGCCGACAGCCGCTCCTTGTTGCACGGGCCGTGGCCACCCACGACCTGCCAGAACTCGTCCCAGTCGATCGGCCCGAAGTCGTGGTGGCCGCGCTCGGCGTTCCACTTCAGCAGCGGGTCGGGCATCGTCACGCCCAGCACCTTGGCCTGCTCCACCGTGGCGTCGACGAATTTCTGCCGCAGGTCGTCGTTGCTGATGCGCTTGATGCCCCAGCGCATGTTCTGCGTGCTGTGCGTGCTTTCGCTGTCGGGCGGGCCGAACATCATGAGACTCGGCCACCACCAGCGGTTCACGGCGTCCTGCACCATTTCGCGCTGGGCGTCGGTGCCGTCGCGCATCATCACCAGCAGGGCGTCGAAACCCTGGCGCTGGTGGAAGCTCTCCTCGCGGCAGATGCGCACCATGGCACGTGCATAGGGCGCATAGCTGCAGCGCGTGAGCGGCACCTGGTTCATGATCGCCGCACCGTCCACCAGCCAGCCGATGACGCCGATGTCGGCCCAGCTGAGCGTGGGGTAGTTGAAGATGCTGCTGTATTTGGCGCGGCCGCTGTGCAGCGCCTCGATCATCTGGTCGCGGCTGGTGCCCAGGGTTTCGGCGGCGGCGTACAGATACAGGCCGTGGCCGCCCTCGTCCTGGATCTTGGCCAGCAGGATGGCCTTGCGCTTGAGCGTGGGCGCACGCGTGACCCAGTTGCCTTCGGGCAGCATGCCCACGATCTCGGAATGCGCGTGCTGGCTGATCTGTCGCACCAGCGTCTTGCGGTAGTGCTCGGGCATCCAGTCCTTGGCCTCGATGAAGGCCCCGTCGTCGATGCGCGCCTCGAAGCGCTCTTCCAGCTGCGCCTCTTCGGCCGAGCGCACGGCCTTGCGCTCTTCCCTCGGACCGGTATCCATCGCCTGCGTGTACATGGTGTCTCCTTATTTCGGTCGCTTGTCGACGACGCGCCGCGCCTTGCCCACCAGCGTGCGCTCGATCGACTCCGGCAGCCCCACGTCGACCCGCGCGCTCACGCCGATGAGCGACTTGATGCGGTGCTGCAGTTCGTGCGCCACGGCGTCGCGGTCGGCGTGGCGGTGCTCGGGCGCCAGCTCGCAGCGCACTTCCACTTCGTCGAGCAGCGCCTCGCGCGTGACCACCAGCTGGTACTGGCCCGAGAGCTGGCCGTGCTGCAGCACCAGTTCCTCCACCTGCGTGGGAAACAGGTTGACGCCGCGGATGATGAGCATGTCGTCGCTGCGGCCCACGATCTTGCCCATGCGGCGCATGCTGCGCGCGGTGGGCGGCAAGAGCCGCGTCAGGTCGCGCGTGCGGTAGCGGATGACGGGCAGCGCTTCCTTGGTCAGCGTGGTGAAGACGAGTTCGCCCTCCTCGCCGTCGGGCAGCACCTCGCCGGTGTCGGGGTCGATGATCTCCGGGTAGAAGTGGTCTTCCCAGATCACCGGCCCGTCCTTGGTCTCGATGCACTCGTTGGCGACACCCGGGCCCATGACCTCGCTCAGGCCGTAGATGTCCACCGCGTCGATGGCAGCACTTTGCTCGATGTCGCGCCGCATCGCCTCGGTCCACGGTTCGGCGCCGAAGATGCCCACGCTCACCGACATCTGCCGCGGGTCCTTGCCCTGGCGCCGGAACTCCTCCACGATGACCTGCATGTAGCTGGGCGTGACCATGATGATGTCGGGCCGGAAATCCTCGATCAGCTGCACCTGTTTCTCGGTCTGGCCGCCGCTCATCGGCACCACCGTGCAGCCCAGCCGTTCGGCGCCGTAGTGCGCGCCCAGGCCACCGGTGAACAGGCCGTAGCCGTAGGCCACGTGCACGATGTCGCCGGCGCGGCCGCCGCTGGCGCGGATGGAGCGCGCGGCCAGGTCGGCCCAGCGGTGAATGTCGCCCTGGGTATAACCCACCACCGTGGGCTTGCCGGTGGTGCCCGAAGAAGCATGGATGCGCACCACCTGCTCGCGCGGCACGGCGAACATGCCGAAGGGGTAATGCGCGCGCAGGTCGGCCTTGGCGGTGAACGGAAACATCGCCAGGTCGGCCAGCGACTTGCAGTCCGACGGGTGCACGCCCTTGGCATCGAAGGCCTGCCGGTAATGCGCCACATGCTCGTAGGCGTGCTGCAGGCTCCATTGCAGGCGCTGCAGTTGCAAGGCCTGCAATTCGTCGCGGCTGGCGGTCTCGATGGGCTCCAGGTCGCCCGGCGCGGGCCTCTTGACCGGCATCGTCATGTCTCCCGGTGCTTGTGCTTGATGATCTTTCCCATGGCCAGGCCTTCGACGAGGGCTTTGCCCTTCATCGTGTAGCTGCGTCCGCGGAAGGCCATCACGGGCGCCCCCTGCTGGTTGTCGACCCGGATGTCGTAGACGCCCGTGCGGCCGGACTTGGCCAGCTCGGTGGCGCGCGCCGTGAGCACGTCGCCCAGTCGCGCCGGGGCGACCAGGTTGACGTCGAAGCCGGCGGCCACCGTGACCTCGTTGTAGGCATTGCAGGCGTAGGCGAAGGCCGTATCGGCCAAGGTGGTGATCAGGCCGCCGTGGCAGATGTCGTGGCCGTTGAGCATGTCCTGGCGCACGGTCATGGTCACCGTGGCCGTGCCCGGGCCCACGGCCACGACCTGCATGCCGAGCAGCTTCGAGGCACGGTCGTCCGGCCACATCGCGTCGCGCGTGGCCTCGGCCACGCGCTGGGCCTCGGCGGCGTCGGCCGGGTGGGCGTGCGGCGACATGCTCAGCGGTCCTTGAACACCGCGGGCCGCTTGGCGAAGAAGGCCGCCACGCCTTCGGCGAAGTCGTGCGCGGCACCGAGCTGGCGCTGCGCCGCAGCCTCCAGCGCCAGCGCGTCGCCGAAGTCCATCGGCATGGCGGCGTCCAGTGCGCGGCGCGTCTCGGCCAGCGCCTGGCTGGGCATGCCTGCCAGTCGATCGGCCAGCGCGTTAACGGTGTCCATCAGCAGCGCGTCGTCCACGCATTGCCAGATCAGACCGATGCGTTCGGCGTCCTCGGCCGGCAGTTTGTCGCCCGTCATCGCCAGGCCCAGCGCGCGGGCACGCCCCACCAGCCGCGGCAGCAGCCAGGTGCCGCCGCAGTCGGGCACGAGGCCGATCCTGCTGAAGGCCTGGATGAAGCTGGCGCTGCGCGCCGCCACCACGAGGTCGCAGCACAGGGCGAGGTTCGCGCCGGCACCGGCCGCGACGCCGTTGACGGCGGCGATCACCGGCACGGGCATCGAGCGCACGCGCGTGGCCAGTGGCCGGTAGAAGCGTTCGATGACGCCACCCACGTCGACGCCGGCGGCCATGGCCGGATCGCGCAGGTCCTGCCCGGCGCAGAAGCCACGGCCGGCGCCGGTGACGACCACGGCGCGAACCGCCGCATCGGCGGCGGCGTTGTCCAGCGCCGGCAGCAGTTGCTCGTGCATGGCCGCCGTGAAGCTGTTCAGCGTGGCCGGGCGATTCAGCGTGAGGGTGCGCACGGCGCCCCGGTCGGAGACCAGCACCATGGCTGCGGTCGATACAGCATCGGTCAAGGGAAAACCCTTCCAGCCAACCCCGATGCACAGCGACGCGTGCCGGGCTGGCGGCATTCTTCGACCGATCGGTCGACGAATTCTAGAAGATACCGCGGGCGCCGATCAAGCCCGGTCCAAGGCGCCCGCGAAGCCATAGGGGGCGCAAACCGCTTCAGGACGGGCTGGCAGGGGGCACGAAGCGCCGCTCGATGTAATCCAGCAAGGTGCGCAGGGTCTGTCCCTCGCCGCCGACCGGCCGGCCCGGGCGCGCCGTGTCGTTCCAGGCGAAAAGGTCGATGTGCAGCCAGTCCAGGTCGGCCGGCACGAAGTCTTCCAGGAACAGCGCCGCGCTGATGGCCCCGGCCAGCGCATTGCGCCCCGTATTCACGAGGTCGGCGATATCGCTTTCGATGCCGGCGTGGTAGCCCTTCCACAGCGGCAGGTGCCACAGCGGGTCGTGCAGCGCCAGACCACGATCGACCAGCGCTCGCGCCAGTTCCATGCGGCGGCAGAACAGCGCCGGCAGTTGCGCGCCCAGCGCCACGCGCGCGGCGCCGGTGAGCGTGGCCAGGTCGATCATCAGCGTCGGCCGGCCCTCGGCGCCGTAGGCCAGTGCGTCGCACAGCACCACGCGGCCTTCGGCGTCGGTGTTGCCGATCTCGATGTGCAGGCCGGCGCGCGTCTTGAATACGTCGCCGGGCCGGTAGGCGTTGCCGGCGATGGCGTTTTCCACCGCCGGGATCAGCAACTGCAGCCGCACCGGCAGGCCGAGCGCCATGACCATCTGCGCCAGGCCCAGCGCGTTGGCCGCGCCGCCCATGTCCTTCTTCATGAGGCGCATGCCGTCGGCGCCTTTGATGTCCAGGCCACCGCTGTCGAAGCAGACGCCCTTGCCCACGATCACCAACTTCGGGTCCCTGGGTCGGCCCCAGTTCAGTTCGATCAGCCGCGGCGCGCGAGTGGCTGCGCGCCCCACGGCGTGGATGGCGGGGAAGCCGGCCGCCAGCAGCTTGTCGCCGACGATCTGCTTGAACGTGGCGCCGTGCTGGCGTGCCACCAGCCGCACCGCTTCGGCCAGCTCGGCCGGGCCCATGTGCTCGGCCGGCGTATTGACCAGGTCGCGTGTGGATGCGATGGCCGTGGCCATCAGCAGGCCGCGCTCGGCCGCCGCACCCGGCGGCAGGGCCAATTGCGCCGGTTCGCGCCTGGCCGTCTTGTAGAGGTCGAAACCGTAGCTGCCCAGCTCCCATGAGAAAGCGGCCGCCGTGGCGTCCAGCGCCAAGCCGCCGCTCCCCAGGTGGTAGCGCCCGCACGGCAAGGCCTTGGGCAGCGCGGCCAGCGCCCAGGGGTGGGCCGCCGCGTGCACCCCGGCCCATACCGCCGCCACCTTGCCGTCGGGTGCCGGCAGCAAGGCGAAGGTATCGGGGGCGCCGTTGAAGCCACTGCTCTGCAGCCAACGGCGTGCGGCCGGGTCGAGTGCCGCGGTGTGCGCGGCGAACCTCTCGCCGTCCGTGGCATGGATGGGCACGCTGCCGCGCCCGGGTTTGGCGAGTTGAACGGTCATGGGAAGGATTCAGGTTCGGCCACGGTCTGCCGGCCGGGAGCGTCGCATCAGGTCGCCACGGCAGCGGGCGCGGCAGCCGGCACGGCCGTGGCGCGCTCGGCATGCCACTGCATCAGCCGACGCATGTTGCCCAGCGAGACCCAGTGCAGGTTCACCAGGCCGAGCATGCCGTTGCGGTGCAATTCGGCGATCACGGCATCGGGCAATTCAGTCATCTTCTTGTCGTCCACGGTCAGGAAGCCGTCCACCGAATGCTTGCGGCCGTCGGGCAGCGTCGCGTCGAAGCGCATCTCGCGCAGCACATCCAGTTCGAGCAGCCGCTTGCCCACCAATCGGGTGCGCTGCACCTCGGTTTCCAGCGACTCCATCAGCGGCTGCATGCTCTTCAGCAGCGCCGCGGGCTGACCGTCGCCTTCGAAAAGCGGCGCACCGGTCTCCTGGCCGGCGCCCGCGTAGGCCATGTCGACGCAGATGGCAAAGCGCTTGTCATCCACGCGGCCGATGCAGAAGGGGTAGTGGCGCAGCACCGCCGGCATGTACTGCGCACGCCAGCGGCTGCCGTCCAGAAAGAGATTCTGGTTCTGCGCCAGCCCCAGCACGGCGATCGGGGCGATCTGGTCGCTGCCGTCGGGTTCCTTGCCGGCGCGCACGAAAACGATCGGAAATTCGCGGCAGGCTTCACCGAACTCCGCGGCCGCCACGAAGATGGCGTTGAGTCGGTCTGCCACCGACCAGTCGGTGACGGGCAAGTTCAGCCTGAGTTGCCGATGCTTGGCGCTGTCGAGTGCGGTGGGTTGACGGTGCAGATTCTGATTGATCAAGGGTTTTCTCCAGGTTGTTCGGTGCGGGTGGCCAGCACCTTGTCGACGCGCTTGCCGTCCAGGTCGACGACCTCGAGGCGCCAGTCCTCCCACACCACGGTATCGGCCGTGCGCGGCAGCCGCCCGAGCAGCAGCATGATCATGCCAGCCAAAGTGTTATATCGGCCGCGGTCTTCCTCGGGCAACTCCTTCAGGTCGAGCCGATCCTTGAGCTCGGGCACCGGAATCAGTCCGTCGAGCAGCCAGCCGCCGTCGGGGCGTGCCACGGCCCAGGCATCCTCGTCGCTGAGCGCCGTGAACTCGCCGGTGATCGCCTCCAGCAGGTCGCGCTCGGTGATCACGCCCTGCACGGCGCCGTATTCGTCGACGACGAAGACGAGGTCGGTGTCGATGCGGCGGAACTGCTCCAGCAATTCCATGCCGTTCAGCGTCTCCGGCACGAAGACCGGCGGTTGCATGTGGTCGGCGATGCTGGGCTTCTCGCCGCGCGCCAGCGGCTGCAGCAGGCTGGCCACGGCGAGCACGCCCTGCACGTCGTCGAGCGAGCCACGGCAGACCGGAAACCGGCTGTGGCTGCTGGCGGCGATGAGCCCGAGCTGCGCGTCCAGCGGCTCGGCCACGTCGAGCCATTCGATCTCGGCGCGCGGGATCATCATCGATCCGATCTGGCGGTCGTCCAGCCGGAACACGTTGCGCACCATCTGGTGCTCCTGCGCCTCGATCACCCCGGCTTCGCGCCCCTCTTCGAGCTGTGCCGCAATCTCTTCCTCGGTGACGCTGGCCCCCGGGGACTTGCCGCCCAGCCCGAGCAGGCCCAGCACGGCATGCGTGGACGCCGACAGCAGCACCACGAAAGGCTTGGTCGCCGTGGATAGCCACATCATCGGCCGCGCCGCCAGCCGCGCCACGGGTTCGGGGTACATCTGGCCGATGCGCTTGGGCACCAGTTCGCCGAAGATGATGGTGAAGTAGGTGATGAGCACGATGACACCGGCGGTGGACGCGATGGTGGCCGTCGGTGCGCCGACGCCGAAGCGCTCGACCAGCCAGGCCGCCAGCGGCTTGGCGAACGCCGCCTCGCCGACGATGCCGTTGAGCAGCCCGATCGACGTGATCCCGATCTGCACCGTGGACAACCACCGAGTGGGGTCGTCGTGCAAGGCCATCGCCGCGTCGGCACCGCCCTGGCCCGACTCCACCATGACCTGCAGCCGGGCCTTGCGGGCCGCCGTGAGGCCCATCTCGGCCATGGCAAAGGCGCCGTTGAGCAGGATCAGGAAAACCAGTAACGCTGTGTCCATCAGAGACCCGGCAAACCCGAGCCGGGTGCAGTGCGCAAAAGGCCGAGCGTATCAGAGCCCTTCACCCGGCACGACCCGCATTCCGCGCAGGCCGGCACAATGGCTCGATGAATTATCTGGTGGGCGACTTGCAGGGCTGCGCCGACGCGCTGGAGCGGCTGCTGGCCGAGATCGGATTTTCGCCCTCGCGCGACAGGCTGGTGATGATGGGCGACCTGGTCAACCGCGGTCCGGCCTCGCTGGCGGTGCTGCGCCGCGTGGCCGCCTTCGGCGACGCCGCGACCTGCTTGCTGGGCAACCACGACCTGCACCTGCTGGCCGTGGCGCACGGCGTGCGCGGACTGCATCGCGGCGACACCTTCGGCGACGTGCTCGCGGCACCCGACCTCGCCGCGTGGCTGGAGTGGCTGGCGCACTGTCGTCTGGCGCACCTGGAATGCGGCTGGCTGTGCGTGCACGCCGGCGTGGTGCCGCAATGGGACGCGGCACAGACACTGGCACTGGCCGGCGAGGTGGAGGCCCTGCTCAGCGGCCAGGGCCTGGACGCCTTTCTGCGCGTGATGTACGGCAACGATCCCGGCCGCTGGGACGACGCACTGGGTGGCGCCGACCGCTGGCGCTTCGTCATCAACGTGCTGACGCGCATCCGCTTCTGCACCGACGACGGCACGCTGGAATTCAAGTCCAAGGAAGGCGCAGGTGGCGCGCCGCCTGGCCATCGACCGTGGTTCGACGTGCCAGGGCGGCGTACCGAAGGGCAACCCATCGCCTTCGGCCACTGGAGCACGCTGGGCCTCATTCAGCGTCCCGACCTGCTGGCCATCGACACCGGCTGCGTCTGGGGCGGTGCCCTGACGGCGGTGCGCGTGGACGGCGGCCGGCGCGACGTGGTGCAGGTGCGCTGCGAACAGGCACAGCGGCCGGGCACCCAGATGTGATCGAGTACCGGCAAGACCGGCGCACGAAGGCACAATGAACAACTCCAGAGAGCGTTGCCGAGCGATTGGAGGGCCTGGTCCTGAAGGCCGGTGCATCGCGTGCCTCGGCCGTTGTGCAGGCCGTGAATGGCAGAATTTGGGCAATCTCGCTTTGGGGAACGGGCTCCTGGAGGCTTGGGGGAGTGGTTTAACCCAGCAGTCTTGAAAACTGCCGGCTCGCAAGGGCCCGTGAGTTCGAATCTCACAGCCTCCGCCACCTAAGCAGGTGCGTGCGGAGGGCGCGAAAGCGGCAGGCGGAAAGAGCGGAGCGCGGAGCAGGAGAGCGACAGAAAGCACAACGGCAACCCAAACCAACCGCAGGACGTCACAATCAAGCCAACCTCCAGTTTACCACCTCACCCAACCCAGCACCCCCCGCCCAACACACAGTCGTCTGCCCACAGTCCTCCGGCGAACCTCACCATTCCCCCACCTCCGACCAGCCGTGGCAACATAACCGCTACACCCCCACTACCCACCCACAAGAAAAACACCCCATCACCACCCATGACCAACCTGAAACTCACCAAAACAATTTAAATACAAATATCAACCTCCCCCACAAACCCAAACCAACCCTACACCCCAAAAAATAAAAACACACCCCACAAAAAACAAACACCACCACATCAAAAAACCCACCCACCCACACCCAACCCAAACCCCCAAAAAAAAAAAAAAAAAAAAAAAAAAAAAAAAAACACCCCCGCCACGGGCGAGCCCTCGCCACCCGCGGGCCGGCCCGCCAGAACCATCGCGAACGAGGCGGCCTCAAACCGCGCGACCATCCCCCAGAACCAGAGGCCACCGCCCGCCCACGCCTGAGAAGGGAGGGCGCGGCCATCGCTCGACGAACGACGGGACCGCGAGCCCCGAGCCGCGGGCGAAGGGAGAGGGGCGGCGAGCCGTCGAGAGCGCGGGCCCAGGCCAGGAGGCAGAGGAAAGAAAAAAAAAAAACCCCCCCCCAAAGAACCGAGGCGGGAGACATGTAGCCAGCACCTGGCTTCCGCAGCTCGTGGAGGTGGCAGCACGATTGCGAATAGGCATCCCATGACCCACGACCCACCGACAGCACGTTGACAGCCACCCCATGCCTTGAGCACGGGCGCAAAGGCTTCTCACGTTCAGCACCCGAAGAATTGGTCTCGAAGAGGCGGGGGCCAGGCTCCTGTCCTGGGCGAGGAACGCCGGCTGGGCAATCCGGCGTTGTGATCACCAGGTCAGTGGGGCACCCGGGCGCGGCAATCTCCTCGGCTGGGACATCGAGCGCAAGGCCTGGAGCCGGCAAGGTCACGGTGGCGGGGCGCGTGCGGCGGCGTAGACTTCGGGCACCGCGCCAGCAGTCGAGCAAACAGGCCGACCGCGGTGGGCCGGGAGAGGAGAGGAGTCAATGTCATGGAGCTCCAAAGGCGATAAAATGAGACGTCATAGGGGTGGATGTCGTCGAGGGAAGTCACGAACCTGAGACCACCTTCCCTTGGCCGCCTTTCGACGTAGGCAGGCTTCGTTGGTGGATTCGAACGGGAAGACCTTTCGACCACCGGGCGGATGGCCGACTCGATCACGGATTCCTCACTGCTTCTGGCTTCATGAAGAGGAAGGGTATGAGCTAGGCTGTCCTGCGAACGAAGCTCAGCAACTCTCACCACAGGGGCTTGATGCTCGGCGAACCGCGGGTCGGGGGCCGGAGATGGAACGAGGTGGCCCGGGCTTGAGACGCCAGGGATCACAGGGCTGTCCTGGCTGTCACACCAGTCGTACATCTTGAAGTCTTCTTGTAGTCGATGAGACATCCCACTCTTCACCAGCGCGAGTTCCGCTGGTGGTGGGCACCGTCCAGGCTCATGATCAAAGCACACCCCTGATAACTCCCTTCTGCTATTCGACACTGCCATCCGTCAAACGACCAGGGGAATGGAGCTCCTCCATGCTGAGGTTCCTGGGCTTGGCCACCGATCTCCTTGACGGCAACGAATCGGGAAGTCCGATGGCAGGTCATGGCCTGGCGTAGACTCTCCACCTTGAACTGGGAAGCGGGGCCGACAGACACGACGCCACGTCGCCCGAGACGAACGGGTGGGTAGGCAGGATGATTGAATCTTCGAACTTGCATCACAGGTTGACGGAGCGTGGACCTGGACAACCTCGTCGGCGCATCCGTCAGACTCCCGCATTCCGTAGCCAGAGAAGTTATCTCCCAGAGGAGGACACCAGGGGGGGGGATTGAATGATATCATATATAATGCAAAAAAAGAATCAGGGAGTACCGGAGGGGGGAAGGTCAAAGGCACGCGAGCAGCGACAACCAGGGTCATCGACGCACGCATCATCAAGGCCACCATGGCGAGGCACCAGGGTCATGGGGCAGCTCCAACGGATGAACCAGATCGATCATCCTTGATGGGCGGTCCCCGGCGCACTTAGTTGTGGATCTCGAACCAGCCAGAACCGGGCACCCTCATCGCAGATCTTCGAGAGACTGCATCACTCAACTCCAGGGCAGGAAGACTGCGAAGGTTGGATCCCGCGGGCTCAACATCGGGACGAAGTGGTAAACATACCTCAGACACCCCGTCCGTCTACCGCCCCGGATGGCGGGAGCACCGACGATCGTGGGACCCGGCTCGGGTCTGGTCCATGATCATCATTTGGCAACACAGCCGACACACGACACGAAAACACCCAGAGAAACCAAACCAAAAACGAACAAAAACCAGAAAGGAAGAAAAAAAGGGAGACGCAGAAGCAAAAACAAACAAGACGGGAAAGACAAACCCCATTCCCAGACCCGGCGCAATTCGCCTGCCCCCCTTCACCAACGTGAGGCAAGGCAGCCGCGCCGCCCGAAGAGAGGTCAGCGCGTTCGAATCCGTGCCACGGACTCCTTTCCCGCGCCGACGCGGCGGCCCGCCGGACGCCTACTTGCCGAACACCGTCTTCAGCAGGTCGGTGGTACGCGCCGCGGGGTTGGTGCGAATCTTCTTCTCCTCTTCGGCCACCACGTGGAAGAGTCCGTCCAGCGACTTGTTGGTCACGTAGTCGTCCAGGTCCAGCGACTGCGAACCCATGAGCGGCACCTTCTCGTAGCGGCCCATCATGTCCTTGTAGGCCCGCGTGGCACCCACCTCGTTCACCTTCTGCGCCACCGTGGGCTTGAAGGCGGCATACAGCTTGTCGCGCGTCTTGCTGCTGAAGAAGTCGGTGGCCGCCGTGTCGCCGCCGCGCAGGATGCCCTGCACGTCCTGCAGCGTCATTTCGCGGATGGCGTCGCCGAAATAGCGCGAAGCCAGCGGCGCCGCGGCCTCGGCCGCGCGGTTCATGCTGAGCACGAATTCGTCGACCTGCTTCTGGTAGCCCGCGGCGCGCGCCACGTCGGCCACTTTCTGGATCCTGGGCGGCATGAGGACCTTCACCGCGGCGTTGCCAAAGAAGCCGTCCTTCGCCGACAGGCTCTGCACCGCGCGCTCGGTGCCCACGGCCAGCGCCTCCTTGATACCGGCGGCACCGGTCTTGTCGTCGGTGGCGCCCGACGGCAGCGGTGACACCGGCGCCTTGGGCAACTTGTCGACGCCCTTGAGCAGCTCATCCATCTTCGGCAGCTGGGCCGCGGCCGTGCCGGCGGCGGCGACCCCCGCCAGGAGTACCAGTCTTCGTCTCATCACATCCTCCAGTAAAACCACCCGTCCCGGTGGCCACGTGCACGCACAGCCGCCAAGCCACGCCCCACCCCTTGGAAGCCAAGTTTGCCATCGATGCCGCCTGGCCCGGTTGCGCAAGCTTAGCCCGGCGGCATCTGGCGCCCGCCGAAGCGGCGGTGGGCGCAGCGGCTGAACAACGGCACCTCCAGCCCGCTGGCGGGGCGGGGGCGTTGAACCGAAGGGCGCGTCCAATCCAGCTGCCTCGCGCACGCCGGCGCGCTGTGGCCACGCTTCGGACCTGCCACGTGGCCCGGCCCCGCGGCCATGCTGCCGCACAATGTCTGCGTGACCAACCCGCACCGCCGTCGCACCACCCTGCGCCTGATCGCCGCCGCGCTGTGCGCCCCGCTGGCACGTCGGCCGCAGGCGCAGCCAGCCGTGCCGACGGTGGCTGCCGCGGCCGACCTCAAGTTCGCGCTCGAGGCAGTGGCCGCGCAGTTCGAACGCGAGTCCGGCCACAAGCTGCGGCTCGTCTTCGGCTCGTCGGGCAATTTCTATTCGCAGATCCTGCAGGGGGCGCCCTTTCACCTCTACCTGTCGGCCGACGAGGACTTCGTCTTGCGCCTCGCCGACGCCGGCAAGACGCTGGACCGCGGCCGCCTGTATGCCCGCGGGCGCATCGGCATCCTGGTGCCGCACGGATCGCCGCTGCGAGCCGACGGCGAGTTGAAGGACCTGGCCGCGGCGCTGCGCGACGGGCGGCTGCGCAAATTCGCCATTGCCAACCCCGAGCACGCGCCCTACGGCCAGCGCGCCGAGGAGGCGCTGCGCCACGCCGGCCTGTGGGAAGCCATCCAGCCGCGACTGGTGCTGGGCGAAAACGTCTCGCAGGCCGCGCAGTTCGCCACCTCGGGCTCGACGCAGGGCGGCATCGTGGCACTCTCGCTGGCGCTGGCCACCGAGGTGGCCAAGCTGGGGTCCTTTGCACTCATTCCCGAGGCCTGGCACCGGCCGCTGCTGCAGCGCATGGTGCTGCTCCAGGGCGCGCCGCCGCCGGTGCGTGCGTTCCACGATCACCTGTCCACGCCGGCCGCGCAGGCCATCCTGGCGCGCTACGGCTTCGCCATGCCGCGCGATTGACGCGCCAGCACGCCACATGGACTGGCAGGCCCTCGTCCTTTCGCTGCAACTGGCCGGCGTGACGCTGCTGGTGCTGCTGCCGCTGGGCCTGTGGCTGGGGCGCTGGCTGGCCTACACCACGTTCGCCGGCAAGGCCGTGATCGAGGCCCTGGTCGTGCTGCCGCTGGTGCTGCCGCCCACCGTGCTGGGCTACTACCTGCTGGTGTCGATGGGCGGCGCGTCGCCGCTGGGGCGCTGGGCGGCCGAGACGCTGGACCTGCGGCTGACCTTCAATTTCACCGGCCTCGTGATGGCCTCGGTGATCTTCAACGTGCCCTTCATCGTGCAACCCGTGCAACGCGCCTTCGAGGCCATCCCGCGCCAGCTCACCGAGGCCGCCGCCGTCAGCGGCCTGGGCTGGTGGCCGACCTGGCGGCGCGTGGAACTGCCTCTGGCCTGGCCGGGCATCCTGTCGGCCGTTGTGCTGACCTTCGTGCACACGATGGGCGAATTCGGCGTCGTGCTGATGGTCGGCGGCAGCATCCCGGGCGAGACGAAGACCATCGCGATCTCCATCTACGACCGCGTGCAGGCCTTCGACCTGGCCGCCGCCGACCGCATGGCCTGGCTGCTGCTGGTGCTTTCGCTGGGCGCGGTGACGATGTCGTTCTTCGCCTCGGCGCGGCTGGCGGCGCGCCGATGACGCTGCAAGTCGAGGTCGAGCAGGCGCAGCCGCTGCCCCTGAGCGGCGCGTTTCGCTGCGAGCCCGGCGAATTGCTGGCGCTGGTGGGTCCCTCGGGCGCCGGCAAGACTTCCATGCTGCGCGTGCTCGCCGGATTGATGCGGCCGCAGCGCGGCCGCGTGCAGGTGGGCGACGAGGTCTGGTGCGACACCGCGGCCGGCCTCTTCGTGCCGCCGCAGCAGCGCCATGTCGGGCTGGTATTCCAGAACTATGCGCTGATGCCGCATCTTTCGGCGCTGGACAACGTGGAACTGCCGCTGCTGCACCTGCCGGCCGCCGAGCGACAACGCCAGGCCCGGCGCTGGCTGGCCCAGGTGCGCTTGTCCGACGCACAACAGCACCGCCGGCCGGCGGGCCTGTCGGGCGGCGAGCAGCAGCGCGTGGCGGTGGCGCGCGCGCTGGCCCGCGAGCCGCGCGTGCTGCTGCTCGACGAACCCTTCTCCGCCGTCGACCAGATGAACCGCCAGGGCCTGTACCGGCTGCTGGCCGACCTGCGGCGCGACATGTCGATCCCGATCGTTCTGGTCACGCACGACCTGCACGAAGCCGCCATGCTGGCCGACCGCCTGGTGGTGATGGACGCCGGCCAGGTGCTGCAGCAGGGGCCGCCGGCCGCCATTCACCGCGCGCCGCGCAACGCCCGCGTGGCTGACCTGGTGGGCATCCAGAACCGCTTCCGGGGCCGCTGGCTGGGGCCGTCGGGCGAGCCCGGCTGGGGGCTGCTGCAATGGTCAGCCGAAGCCGCGGCCCCGGCGGACGACGCGCCGCGCCTGCCGCGGCTCACCGTGCGCGACAAGGGCCGCATCGACGCCGGCCAGTCCGTGCACTGGGTGCTGACCAGCGACGCCATCACCCTGGTCGACCGGCCCGCGCAGGCCGGCGGCGAATTCGGCGCCGTGGTCACCGAGGCGCGGCCGCTGGGCGACATCACGCTGCTGGCGCTGGCGCTGCAGGCGGTGCCCGGCGCCGTGCTGCGACTGACGCTGTCGGGCCCGCAGCGGCTGCACATCGAGGTCGGCGCCACGGTCACGGTTCGCCTGGACCTCGGCCTGGTGCACGTGATGCCGGTGCGCGGGCGCTGACCGCCCCTCAGCGGCCGGCAGCGGCTTCGCGCTCCTGCAACTGCCGCCACATGACCTTGCCCGATCCGCTCTTGGGCAGCGTGTCGACGAACTGCACCTGCCGCGGCACCTTGTACGCCGCCATGTGCTCGCGCGCCCAGTCGATGATGTCCTGTTCCGTGGTGGTGGCGCGGGCCGCGTCGCGCAGCACGACCACGGCCTTGACGCTCTCGCCGCGGTAGGCGTCGCGCGTGCCGATGACGCAGGCTTCCTGCACCCACGGGCACTTGTACAGCAGCAGTTCCACTTCGCTCGGCCAGACCTTGAAGCCGCTGGCGTTGATCATGCGTTTCAGGCGGTCGGTGATGAAGAAATACCCCTCCTCGTCGCGCCGGCCCAGGTCGCCGGTGCGGAAGAAGGACTTGCCGTCGATCTGGATGAACGCGGCGCGCGTGGCCTCGGGGTGGCCCCAGTAGCCCTTGAAGACCATCGGGCCATGCGTGACGATCTCGCCGACTTCGCCGTCGGGCAGCTCCTGCAGCGTCTCGGGGTCGACGATGCGGCTGTCCACGCCATACAGCGGGATGCCCAGGCACTGCAGCTTGGCGCGCTCGGGCGGGTTGGCGTGGCTGGGCGCGGCGGTCTCGGTGAGGCCGTAGCCTTCGGCGAAGTCGATGCCGAATTCGCGCTGCAGCCGCTCGGCCACTGCCTGCGGCATGGCCGCGCCGCCGCCCGACAAATAGCGCAGACTGCTCAGGTCGAAGCTCTTGTCGTTGGGGCTGCCGAAGAGGTCGATGATCATGGTGGGGATGCAGGTCCAGTGCGACACGCGGTGGCGCGAGATCAGCCGCCCGGCGAGTTCACGGTCCCAGCGCGGCATCACCACCGCGGTGCTGCCCAGGTACACCGGTGCCAGCACGCCGTAGAGCAGGCCGGTGATGTGGAACATGGGCACCACGGCCAGGCTCACCGCTTCGGCGCTGACCTGGCCCCACAGCCCGCCGCCCACGATGTTGGGCATCAGCGTGCGGTGCGTGTGCATGCAGCCCTTGGGCAGGCCGGTGGTGCCCGAGGTGTAGGGCAGCAGCGCCAGGTCGTCCGGGCCGGCCGTGGCTGGCCCGGGGCGCAGCCCCGCGGCCAGCGCATCGGCCCAGCGCACCGCGCCGGCGGGCAGCGGCGGAACGGCGCGCAGCCACTGCAGCACGGCGTCCGAAGGCGCCTCGGCCGGATCCAGCGTTTCGGGCATGGCGTCGGTGAAGCGCGTAACCAGGACGTGCTGCAGACGCTGCGCTTCAGGCAGGCGCTGGCTGGCCTCGTCCACTGTGGCGGCCAGGTCGGCGCTGGTGATGGCCACGCGGGCCTGCGGGTCAGTGATGTAGTGGCCGAATTCGTCCACGCGATTCATCGGGTTCACCGGCACCACCACCGCGTCGGCACGCTGGATGGCATAGAAGGCAACCACGAACTGCGGGCAGTTCTGCATGTACAGCAGCACGCGGTCGCCGCGCTGCACGCCCTGCACCTGCAGCCAGCCGGCCAGCGCCTCGGCCTGGCGCAGCAGATCGGCGAAGCACAGTTCGCGGCCGAAGAAGCGGTAGGCCGCCTTGGCGGGATAGCGCCTGGCGCTGACCTCCAGGTTGAACCACAGCGTGGTTTCCGGAATGACCAGCGTGCGCGGCAGGCGCGCCGGCCAGGCGACGGCTCGGGTGTGGGTGACCGTGTCGGTCAAGGTGCGGGTCAAGCGGGTCTCCGGCGGTGTTCCCGAAGGTGTAGCGGCAAGCCGCGCCGCCGTCATCGCGCTTAACCCGTAGCCGCTGCGTCGCGCCAACGACATCGGCGGGCGCGGTGGCTCACTCGCGCGGCTGCGCCTCCTTGCGCCACTCCAGGCAGTCGGGGTGGCCGGGGCCGGTGAATTCGGTGCGCAGGCACTCGCGCTCCATGCAGACGAAGGTCATGATCGGGTTGCGGCCGCTGCACTTGGCCTTGGGCCCGGCGGCGACCGGCGGCTTGGCCTGCGCCGCACTCACCGAAGCCGGGGCCAGGACCGGTGGCGCATGCACCGCCAACACCGCCGGCGGGCCCACCGACGACGAGGCCTCGCGCCGCGGTTCCTGCGCTGGCGTCAGGTTGGCCGCGGCCACGCGCGCCCCGGCGGTGGTGGGCGGCTGCATGCGCCCAGCCGTTGCGCCCTGCGTGGCCGTCGGCCCGGGCGACTTGCGGGCGACGTCGCCGCCCGGTGGCGGCGTGCCCGCGGGCACGGCCGCCGACGTCACCGGTACGGGCGCGGCGGTGGACGCCGACACAGTGGTGGGCGCCGACGCGGTGGTGGGCGTCGACGCGGTGGCCGTCACCGCCGTCGCCGCCAGGGCCCCGGGCGGGGAAGCCGGTTCCAGGGGTGCCGCGGCCCGTACCAGCGGTGCTGAAGCCGCCGTCAGCGCAGGCGGGGTCGGCACCGCGGCCTGCGGCCAAAGCCACGCCGCCGCCACGCCTACGGCAGCCAGACCCAAGACGGCGGCCAGCCACTTGCTGGCACCTGCCGCCGACGGCGCCGGCGCCACGGAGACTGGCGGCGCCCGCCGCGGCGACGCTTCGGCCGCGCTGGGTCGGTCCGGGGCCGCCTGCGGCGCGCTTGCGGTAGATCCGAAGGCCGCGCCGACCCGGGCTTGTGCGGCAGCGGCAAGCCCCGGCCCGCGCGGTGGCAGCCGCACCGTCGGCGCCGATGCCTCCGCCTGCGCCGGTTCGGCCGCGGGGCGGCGCGGCGGCAGACTGCGGCCGGCGAGGGCTTCGCGCAACTGGCCCACGCTCTGCGGCCGCTCGGCCGGGCGTGGCGCCAGCATCCAGTCGACGATGTGCAGGAATTCACGGCTGCAGCCAGGCAGGACCCGGTTCGCCAGCGGAGTGGCTTCGTCCTGCAGGGCGCGCGTGGTGGCCGGCGGCGGCGGCCGCTTCAGCAGCAGGTAGTGCAGCGTGGCGCCCAGGGCGTAGAAGTCGGTCCACGGCCCCTGCTTGACCGAGCCGGCCTCGGCGTACTGTTCGATGGGCGCATACGCCGGCTTGAGGATGGCCGTCAGCGTCTGGCTCTTGTCGCTGATCACGCGCCGGGCGGCGCCGAAGTCCAGCAGCACCGGCCGGCCGTCGGCTTCGATGACGATGTTGTCGGGTGCGATGTCGCGGTGGTAGACGCCCTCGGCATGCAGCCGCTCGATGGCGCCGAGCAGCGGGTCGAGCAGCGCGCGCAGTGCCGCTTCGTCGGGCGGCGCCGTCATGGCCTCGCCCACCTCCTTGAGGGTGCGGCCGCGCATCACCGGCATGGCCATGTAGGCGGTGCCGTTGGCTTCCCAGAAGCGGTACACCTTGAGCAGCGAAGGGTGGTCGAAGCGCGCCAGCAGCCGTGCCTCGTTGACGAAGGACCTCAAGCCCAAGGCAAAGGTCTCGGCGTCGGCCTGCGAACGCAGAGACACCTGCTGGGTCTCGGTGCGACCGGCCAGCGTTGCGGGCAGGTATTCCTTGATCGCGACCTCGCGCTCCAGGTCGTGATCGAGCGCCAGATAGACAATGCCGAAACCGCCGACCCCCAGCACGCTGAGGAGCTCGAATTCACCCAGCCGCGTGCCCGGCCGCAGCGCGCTCGGCGTCTGCGCATACAAGCGAGTGGAGCGATCGGCGTCGAACGACATGGGCCAACGAGCTTAGCAGGGAACCCAAGCAGTGAGACCTCTCCCGAACCGCGCCGCCGGGGCGCTGTGCCTGGCTTTGGCGGCACTTTGCAACGCAAACGCATTCGACCTGCAGGGCCACCGCGGAGCGCGCGGCATGGCGCCGGAAAATACACTGGCTGGCTTTCGCCAGGCGCTGGCCGTGGGCGTGACGACGCTGGAACTGGACGTGGGCGCGACACGGGACGCCCAGGTGGTGATCGCCCACGACCCGCACCTGAACGCAGACCTGACGCGCGATGCCGACGGTGCCTGGATCGCTGCGCCCGGCCCGGCGCTGCAGACCTTGACGCGGGCGGAGTTGCAGCGTTTCGACGTCGGCCGCCTGAAGCCGGGGACGAAATATGCGCAGGCCTTCGCCGAGCAGCAACCGGTCGACGGCGAGCGCGTGCCGACGCTGGAGTCGCTGTTCCAGATGTTGCGCACGGCCGCGCCGCCGGTGCCGGTGCGCTTCAATATCGAGACCAAGCTGTCGCCGCTGGCGCCGGAACTGGCACCCGAGCCCGAGGCCTTCGCGCGTGCACTGCTCGACGTCGTGCAGCGCCATGGCATGGCCGAGCGTGTCACGGTGCAAAGCTTCGACTGGCGCACACTGCGCGCGATGCAGCGGCTGGCGCCCACGCTGCCGATCGCGGCGCTGACGGCACGGCTGCCGTCGATCGACAACCTGGCCGACCCGCGCTGGACCGCCGGCCTGCGGCTGCAAGACCATGGCAATTCGGTGCCGCGGCTGGTGAAGGCGCTGGGCGCCGGCACCTGGTCGCCCTTCCATGGCGAACTCACCGAGGCACAGCTGGCAGAGGCGCACGCCCTGGGCCTGAAGGTGATTCCGTGGACGGTGAACGAACCCGAACGGATCGACCGCCTCATCGCCTGGGGCGTGGACGGCCTGATCAGCGACCACCCGCTGCGCGTGCGCGAGGCGATGGCCCGCCGCGGCATGGCGTTGCCCGCGCCGGCATCCCTGCCAACGCCTGCGCGGTGAGCCCGGACAACGAAGGCGGCGACGCCCTGCTGGCCCACCGCGGCTTCATGCTGCTGTGGTTTGCGCGCCT
This sequence comes from Rubrivivax sp., assembly GCA_034522875.1. Lineage (GTDB taxonomy): Bacteria > Pseudomonadota > Gammaproteobacteria > Burkholderiales > Burkholderiaceae_C > Rubrivivax. The sequence goes on from JAXHKY010000009.1 coordinate 203,517, forward strand.
GGCTGGCGTGGCCGCCAGCCAGATGCTGATGGTGGCCGTGGCCTGGCAGATGTACGACCTCACCGGCTCGGCCTGGGACCTGGGCCTGGTCGGACTGCTGCAGTTTGCGCCCGCACTGGCACTGGCCTTGCCGGCCGGGCACCTGATCGACCGCCACCACCGCGCCCGCATCGTGGCGCTGTGCCTGGCCGCGCAGGTGGCGGTGGCGCTGCTGCTGTGGGCCGGCAGCGCCAGCGGTTTTGCTTCGCGCAGCCTGCTGCTCGGGGTGTCGGTGGTGCTGGGGTCCGTGCGCGCCTTCCAGATGCCGGCGCAGCAGGCGCTGACGCCGCTGCTGGTGCCGGCCCCATTGCTGGCGCGCGCGCTGGCCTTCAGCTCGGCCGGCCTGCAGGGTGCCATCATCGCCGGCCCGGCGCTGGGCGGGCTGATCTACACCGCCGGTGCCGGCGCCACCTATGCCGTCTGCGCGGCACTGTTCATGCTGGCCACCGCGCTGTGCCTGGCCATCCGCTACGAGCATGCGCCGCCGCCGGCCGCACCCGTGACCTGGGACACGCTGCTCGCGGGCGTGCACTTCATCTTCGAGCGCAAGGTGGTGCTGGGCGCCATCTCGCTGGACCTCTTCGCCGTGCTGCTGGGCGGCGCCACGGCGCTGCTGCCGATCTTCGCCAAGGACATCCTGCACGTGGGCCCCACGGGTCTGGGCCTGCTGCGCGCTTCGCCCGCGGTGGGCGCGCTGCTGATGTCGGTGGCGCTGTCGCGCTGGCCCGTGCGCCGGCGCAGCGGGCCGCTGCTGCTGGGCGCGGTCGCCGTGTTCGGCCTGGCGATGCTGGTGTTCGGGCTGTCGACGACGTTCTGGCTCTCGATGGCCGCGCTGGTGGTCAGCGGCGCGGCCGACATGGTGAGCATCGTCGTGCGCCAGACCCTGGTGCAGCTGGAAACGCCGGATGCCATGCGTGGCCGCGTGAGCGCGGTCAACTCGGTCTTCATCGGCGCTTCGAACCAGCTCGGCGAATTCGAGTCCGGCGCCACCGCGGCGCTGCTCGGCCCGGTGGGTTCGGTGGTGCTGGGCGGCCTGGGCACGCTGCTGGTGGCGGGCCTCTGGCTGCGCCTGTTCCCGACGCTGGCGCAACGCGACGCCCTGGTCCCGGGCGGCACGGCCGGCTCGCCTGGCCGACCCTGAACGGATCGGCGCGAGGCGGCCGGGGCACGGGCCCGGGACGGGCGTCGGGGTCAGACGGCGATGGCGGCATGAACCTCACCCCCGCTTGGCGTTCATGCGCTCGCGCGCGGCGCGGCCACGCGCCTTCCACTGCGACACCTGTGCCTTGCGCTCCAGCGCCGTGAGGCTGTCGCGCCGCGCCTCGCGCTGCAGCTTGTGGTAGTTGCGCAGGCGCTCGCCGCTCACGGCCTCGCGCACGGCGCAGCCGGGTTCGTTGTCGTGGCCGCAGTCGCGGAAACGGCACAAGGGCGCCAGGTGAGCGATATCGTCGAAGACGGCGTCGAGCTGGTCGGCCTCACCGTCCAGGCGCAGCGTGCGCAGTCCCGGCGTATCGATGATGCAGGCGCCCTGTGGCGTGGCATGCAGCGAACGCGCGGTGGTGGTGTGACGGCCACGGCTGTCGCCGGCGCGGTTGGCGCCGGTGTCCTGCTCTGCCCCGGTGAGCGCATTCGTCAGCGTGCTCTTGCCGGCGCCGCTGGAGCCCAGCAGCACCAGCGTCTGACCCGGCTGCAGCCACGGTGCCAGCGCCGGCCCGGGGGCTTCGGCCCCCGTGCCCAGCGCATTCACGGCCACGGCCGCCGCGCCCTGCGGCAGCAGCGCCTGCACCTGCTGCACGCGGCTGGCCACGTTGTCGCACAGATCCGCCTTGGTCAGCACGACCACGGCCGCGACGCCGGCCATGCCAACCAGCGCCAGATAGCGTTCCAGCCGGCGCGGGCTGTAGTCGTGGTCCAGCCCCATCACCAGCAGCGCCGTATCGACGTTGCTGACGATGACCACGCGCGTCACCTTGTCGCGGCCGTCGTGCAGGCGCCGCGCCAGCCGGTTGAGCGGCGGCACCCGCGTGTGCGCCCACCACTCGCCGTAGGCGTTGCGGTCGGCCAGAATCCAGTCGCCGACGGCGATGGCGTCGCCCTCGTTGGCCAAGGCGGCGCGCAAGGCGGGCAGCAGCCGGGCGCCGCTTTCGCTGCGCCCGTCGTGCAGCGTGACGCCTTCGCGCTGCACCTCGGTGACGCGCATCAGCGTGGCTTCGGTGCCCGCGGGCGCCACCGTCATCACTGCGGGCATCAGCGCCGGCGTCAGGCCGATGCGGCGCAGCCGTTCGAAGTCATTCGTATCGATCATGGTGAGTTTCAGTTCCGTCAGAAAGACCAACCGAAGCGGCGCGCAGGCGTCCGCCATGGCCGAGAGCGCAGATGCTTTCGGCAGCGAGAGGAGAGTGGTGGTCTGTCGGCCGCGGCCCTGGGGTCACGGCGCCGAACGGCTGGGAACGGCGGAAGATCAGCGGTGATTCAAGTGGCAGCGGAAGCTGCCTGCGCCGAGGTGCGGCGGCAGTGACGGATCAGCGCGCGCAGGCCGACAGGAGGGCAATGTCTGCAATCTTCATGGCGGCCTCCTGTGGTGGATTGAAACGAGCGCGCAATGTGCTCCCGGGCGCGACGGACGTCAAGCGTCTTGACGGGGGATGTCGCCCGCTGTCCACAATCCTGTGGACGTCCCAAGCTCCCTGTCCTGCGCCCATGCTGCCTTGCCCGCACCTGAAACTGCTGCACGCCGACGCCAGCCTGATCGTCGTCGAAAAGCCCGCCGGCCTGCTGGCCGTGCCGGGTCGCGGCGAGGCCGGTCTCGATAACCTCGCTGCTCGAGTGCAGGCACGGTTCGCAGACGCCCTGGTCGTGCACCGGCTCGACATGGCGACCTCCGGGTTGATGCTGTTTGCGCGCGGTGCCGCCATGCAACGTCAGCTGAGCATGGCCTTTGCCCGCGGCGAGGTGGCCAAGCATTACGAGGCCGTCGTCGAGGGCGACATGCAGGGCGAGAGTGGAACCATCGCCGCGCCCTTGGCGGCCGACTGGCCGAACCGGCCGCGGCAGGTCGTCGACCCCATCCGCGGCAAACCTTCACTGACGCGCTGGCGGGTCTTGTCGCGGGGCGATGGACAGACGCGACTGGGGCTGGAGCCGCTCACCGGCCGCACGCACCAGTTGCGCGTGCACCTGCAATGGATCGGCCACCCGATCCGCGGCGACGCACTGTATGCGAGCCTGCCCTTGCGGGCCGAGCGCCTGCTGCTGCATGCCTGCCGGCTGGCCTTCGTGCATCCGTTCCGCGGCGCGCCCTGCAGCTACGAGAGTGCGCCGGATTTCTGACGCGTGCCACAGGCGAAGAATGCCGTGGCGCTGCGCTTATCCTGCGCGCCATGACCCAGCACCTCACCATCCTCACCGGCGCATCACGCGGTCTCGGCCTGGCGATGGCACGGCAATGCCTCGAAGCCGGCCATCGCCTGCTGACGATCTCGCGCCGCCCGGCCGAACTGCCCTCACCTGCCGGCGCCGAACTCGAGCAGTGGTCGGCCGACCTGGCCGAACCGGCCCCGGTGGCCGCGCGGCTGCAGGCCTGGCTGGCGACCATCGACCCCGCCGCGCTGGCCTCGGCCACGCTCGTCAACAACGCGGGCGTGATTTCGCAACCGGCGCCGCTGGGCAGCGTGTCGGCCACCGATCTGAGCCGCGCGTTGCGCGTCGGGCTGGAAGCGCCCACGCTGCTCAGCGCCGCCTTCCTGCACGCCACCGCGGCCTGGCCGCTGCCGCGCAAGCTGCTGCTCGTGTCTTCGGGCCTCGGCCGCCGTGCCATGGCCGGCAGCGCTTCCTACTGCGCGGCCAAGGCCGGCCTGGACCACCTGGCGCGCGCAGTGGCGCTGGAGCAGGCCGCGCTGCCCCATGGCGCGCGCATCGTCTCGCTGGCGCCCGGCGTCATCGACACCGACATGCAGGTGCAGCTGCGCGGTGCCGATCCCGTCCTCTTCCCCGAGCGCGAACGCTTTCTCGGCCTGCAGGCCGCCGGCCAGCTGGACAGTCCGGCGCAGGCCGCGGCCAAGGTACTGCGCTACCTGGCGCGCGCCGACTTCGGTTCCAGCCCGGTGGCCGACGTGCGCGACGCCTGAGAGCCTGTGAAGCATTCCGCCACGCCCGCGCGCGCTGTACGCGACCGAGCCGTCTTGTTCAGCCCGCCATCCAGGCCGCGACGTCGGCCTTCAACTGGGCCAGGTCGGCCTGCCGCGTGTACATCATGTGGCCGGCGTCGTAGTAGCGGTGCGTCACGCGCGCCAGCACCTCGGCGGGCGCGTCCAGCTGCGCCAGCGACCAGTCGCTGGCGCTGTACGGCGTGCCCAGGTCGTAGCGGCCGCTGGCGGCCAGCACCTTGAGGTGCGGGTTGCGGCGCAGCGCACGCGCCAGGTCGGGGCTGGTGCTGGTGAACCCCATGCGGCTGCTGTCACCGCGGTTCCAGTTCCAGGACTTGTTCACGTCGCGCGCCAGCACCTGGTAGGGCGCGTCGAATTCGAGCCCGAGCGGGTCGCGGAAATAGGCCATGGCCGCCATCGTGTAGGGCGCGGCAATGGCCTCGATGCCGGGGTCGAATTCCCATTCGCGCGTGCGGCTGGCCGCCATCGGGCCGGTGGCGCGCGCCTCCAGCCGGCCGACGATGAGCCCACGCGGGCGCAATGCCTCGAAGAAGAAGGTCTGGTCGCTGATGCGCAGGTTCTTCTCTTCCACCAAGGCGCGCGGCAGGCCCGTGAGCTCGCTGACGCGGCGCGCCACCCGGCTGCGTTGCCTCCCGTCCAGCCGGGCACCCGCCTGCAGCGCCGCCACGTACTCGTCCTGCAGGTAGGCCTCGGCCGCGGCGCGGGCCGCTTCGGGCGACGCCGCCAGCGACCCCTGCAGCAGGCCGTGGTACTGCGCGACATTGGCCAGGGCCGGCAGGAACAGCGCATACGGCAGGTCGTTGGCGGGTGCGAAGACGAGGCTCTGCAGGTCCATCGCGCAGCTCACCAGGATCAGCCCCGTCAAGGCCACGCCCATCTCCTGCAGCTTGTCGGCCAGCCCGGCGCCGCGCGTGGTGCCGTAGCTCTCGCCGGCCAGGACGACCGGCGAGCTCCAGCGCTTGTGCCGCGTCAGCCACAGGCGCACGACCTCGGCCAGGGCGTCGATGTCGCCGTCCACCGACAGCATCTTCTTGCGCGCCGCCTCGCTGGCCGTGACCGACCAGCCGGTGTGCGGCGGGTCGATGAAGACGAGGTCGAAATGCTCGAACCAGCTGTGCGGGTTGTCTTCCACCGCATACGGCGGCCGCGGCATGCCGCCGTCGTCGGGCACGACCACGCGCCTGGGGCCCAGCGCACCCAGGTGCAGCCAGATCGACGCCGAACCCGGGCCGCCGTTGAAGGCGAAGCACACCGGGCGCGTGGCAGCTTGCGCGCCCTGCAGCAGGTAGGCGGTGGCCAGCACGGCGGCGTCGGGTTCGCCGCGCGCACCTTCCGCGCCGGCCGCCACCACCGGCACGAAGGCGGCGTGCACGGCATAGTCGAAAGTGCGGCCACCCAGGGCGATCGAGCCGCGGCTTTCGGCCGCTGCACGGGCGACCAGCTTCTCGACATGCTCCTTCTGCCGCTTCTCGGCGTCGGGGTCCTTGGGCGGGGTGGCGGCGGCTTCGGCCATGGGCGTCTCCGTTTTGGCGATGCAAGGCGGGCGACGTTACCGCAGCGTGTTCGAGGCCGCATCGGCTGCCGATAATCCGCGGCATGAAACGCACCCCCCGGCACCTGCTGAGCCTGTTCGTCACCGGTCTGCTGGCGGCGCTGCCGCTCGCGGCCACGGTGGCCATCTTCTGGTGGGCCGGCAGCCTGGTGCTGCGCTGGCTCGGGCCCGGCAGCGCCGTGGGCTCGGTGCTGGTGAAGGTGGGCCTGGGCGTCACCGGATCCGAGGTCGTAGGCTACCTGTTCAGCATGGCGCTCATCGTCGGTGCCGTCGTGGTGCTGGGCGCCTTCGTGCAGGCCGGACTGCAGCGCAGCGCGGCGGCGATCCTGGATGCGGTCCTGCGCCGCATTCCGGTGGTGCGCACCGTCTACGACCTGGCACACCGCATGGTGGGGCTGTTCAAGCCCGGCCAGGCCGAGGGGCTGCGCAGCATGCGCCCGGTGTGGTGCCATTTCGGCGGACCCGGTGGCGCATCGGTGCTGGCGCTGCTGTCCAGCCCGCAGCCGGTGGAGGTCGCCGGCCGCCGCTGCCTGGCCGTGCTGGTGCCCACCGCACCGGTCCCGGTGGGCGGCGGACTGCTCTACGTGCCCGAGGACTGGGTCAGCCCGGCACGCATCAGCATCGAGGCGCTGACCAGCCTGTATGTCTCGATGGGGGTGACCTCGGCGCAGCACCTGCCAGCGCCGGCCGCGGCGGCGGATCAGCCGTCCGACAGGAACCCGGCATAGCGCGCCAGGTCGACGTTGCCACCGCTGACGATGACGCCCACGCGCTGGCCGCGCGCCGGCACCACGCCTTCGATCAAGGCCGCGGCGGCCAGGCAGCCGGTGGGTTCGACGACCATCTTCATGCGCTCGGCGAAGAAGCGCATCGTGTTCACGAGTTGCGCGTCGCTCACGGTCACGATCTCGCGCACCAGTCGCTGGATGACCGGGAAGGTCAGGTGCCCGCTGTGCTGCGTCTGCGCCCCGTCGGCAATGGTCTGGGGGGTCTGGATGTGCACGATCTCGCCGCGCGCCAGGCTTTGCTGGGTGTCGTTGCCGGCTTCGGGCTCGACACCGATCACCTGGATGCCTGGCGACAACTGCGCCGCCGCCACGGCGCAACCGGAAATCAGCCCGCCGCCGCCCACGCACACCAGCAGCAGGTCCAGCGGCCCGGTGTCCTGGATCAGCTCGGCCGCAGCCGTGCCCTGCCCGGCCATGACGTGGGCGTGATCGTAGGGCGGGATCAGCGTCATGCCGCGCTCTGCGGCCAGGCGCGCGCCGATGGCCTCGCGGTCTTCGGTGTAGCGGTCGTAGAGCACGACCTCGCTGCCGGGCTGGCCGCGCTGGTATTCACGCGTGGCCGCCAGCTTGGCCGCCGGTGAGTCCTGCGGCATCACCAGCACCGAAGGCATGCCCAGCAGCCGCGCCGACAGCGCAATGGCCTGCGCATGGTTGCCCGATGAAAACGCGATCACGCCGCCCTGGCGCTGCGCTGGTGTGAACTGCGCCAGCGCGTTGTAGGCGCCGCGAAACTTGAAGGCGCCCATGCGCTGAAAGTTTTCGCACTTGAAGAAGATCCGGGCACCCGTGCGCTCGTCGGCGGTACGAGAGGTGAAGACAGGTGTGCGGCGCGCCACACCCTGCAATCGGGCCGCGGCGGCGGCGACGTCGTCGGGGCCGATGGCCAGGCCGGTCGTGAGTGGGTTCATCGCTTCATGCGCCATGCGCGGCGCTGTATGGGGTCATGGCGACAAGGATGGTGAGGGCACGCCAGGCGTCATGGCGGCGAACGACCCGGCCGGCGGACAGTCTGGCCTGGCCTGGCCGTGAGTTGTTGCGTGGGGGCCACACGACGCCTGCGCGTCAGCCGGTATCGGACCGCGGAGGGCCCAGGGTCCACGGCGGCCACCGCGCGCGGCACAGGGCCGCTGGCGGCCATTTGGGGTGCAGGACTGAGCTCGGTCGCCATCTCGCCCGCTATTCTGGGGGCGGCTCTCCAAAGCCCTGTCAGCCTGCCGGAGGTGAAACGCGTTAAGCTCATGCTGCACTGCACAAAAGCGTGATGACATCGCACCCCTTCTTCCCTGGCGCCGGTCGATGCCGCGGCGCATGAATGGACTGGCCCCGTGCTGAGAACCCAACCCGTGAAGATGACTGGCGCCTTTGAACCCGATTCGCAGGCTCTGGTGGAGATCATCGAACTCAAGTGGCTGCTCGCCGGCGAGGGCTTCCACGTGCATGTCGAACGCCTGCAGACCGACCGCGACTATGCCCGCCAGGCTCTGCACCGCGCCCAAGCGTCACCGAATGCGGCGTTGCGCGAGACGGCCGCCCGGTTGCGCCACAAGCTCCAGCTCGCCGACAGCTGACCCCGGCCCGATCCCCGGCGCCACCCCGCTGACCGCGCCTGCCGGCACGACGCGCGCAGTCGCGCCGGCAACGGCGTAGCATCTGGTGGTGGCCCGCTTTGGCGGGCGGCCGCTGGAGGCCCGTGATGAAGCACCTGACAAAGCGCTTGACCGTCTTGCTGCTGTGCGCCGTGCTCGTGGCCTGTGCCGGCACACCGCAGGCCACGCCCCCGGTCCCACTGTTGCACGACGAACTCTTCGCACCGTCGGCCGTCGTCACCGACGCAGGCGAGGTCTTTGCGCTCAGTGAGGACATGCGCCGTTACGCCGAGGCGGAACTCAAATCCACGATGTTTCGGCCCGACCCGCGCCGCGCTCTCGTCGATGCCTTGTACCGGCGCAGCCAGCTCGGACTGACTTACGACGCATCGATGACGCGCAACGCGGCCGAGGCCTTCCAGGCGCGCGCCGGCAACTGCCTTTCGCTGGTCATCATGACGGCAGCCTTCGCCAAGCATCTGGGCCTGCCGGTGAGCTACCGCCACGTGCTCGTCGACGCGCTGTATACGCGCCAGGGCGACCTGACCATGGCCAACGGCCACGTCAACCTGATCCTCGATGAAGTGTCGGCGCGGCCTCGACGCGAACCACCGACGCCGGGGCCGCTGCAGGTGGACTTCCTGCCGCCGGAAGACCTGCGCGGCGCCCGGTCGGTTGCACTGGAAGAGCGCCGGATCCTGGCCATGTACATGAACAACCGCGCCGCCGAAGCACTGAACGACAAGCGACTGAACGACAGCTATGCCTGGGCGCGCGCGGCCGTGCGCCAGGACCCCGGTTTCAGCGCCGCCACCAACACGCTCGGCGTGGTCTACCTGCGTGCCGGACATCGCCCGCAGGGAGAGGCCGCGCTGCGCGCGGTGCTGGCGCGTGACGCGAACGATGTCGCCGCGCTGTCCAACCTGTTGAGCCTGGTGCAGCAAGACGGTCGCGAAGCCGAGGCCCGGCAGTTGGGTGAGCGGTTGGCACGCCTGGAGCCCTACCCGCCGTTTCACTTCTTCGACCTCGGCCGGGCGGCCATGGCCGCAGGCGACTACGCAGCGGCGCGGAAACTGTTCGACCGCGAACTCAGTCGCCAGCCGCTGCAGCACGAGGTGCGCTTCTGGGCCGCACAGGCGGCCTGGCGCCTGGGTGACACGGCCACGGCCGCGGACCACCTGCGCCAGGCCATGGACAACAGCCCGGACCCGCGCAGCCAGGCCGTCTACGCCACCAAGCTCGACCACCTGCTCGACCGTTTTCGCGCGTCGCGGCTGCAGTAGCCGCCAGGCGCCGTGAACAAGGCCGCGCGGCCGGCGGTGCCGGGGGCGTTAGTCTTGTGTCCTCATGAGCCAAGCCGCCAAACCCAATCCGCTGTTCGAGATCGTCATCACGATCATCGTGCCCGCCGTCATCCTGATGAAGTGGAGCGGCGAAGCCAACCTGGGCCCGGTGCGGGCGCTGCTGCTGGCGCTGGCCTTCCCGGTGGGCTGGGGACTGTGGGACGGCTGGCGCCGGCGCAAGCTGAACTGGCTTTCGGTTCTGGGCGTGGTGAGCACGCTGCTCACCGGCGGCATCGGCCTGCTCAAGCTCGACGCGCAGTGGCTGGCCGTCAAGGAAGCGGCGGTGCCCGGGCTCATCGGCCTGGCGGTGCTGGGCTCGAACTGGACGAGCTGGCCGCTGATCCGCATCCTGGTCTTCAACCCGACGCTTTTCGACGTCGACCGCGTGCACGCGGCGCTGCAAGCGCGGCGCAACGTGGTGCCCTTCGAACTGCGGCTGCGCACCGGCACCCTGTTGCTGGCCGGCACCTTCTTCTTTTCCTCGGTCATGAACTACCTGCTGGCGCGCTGGGTGGTCACCAGCCCGGCGGGCACCGAGGCCTTCAACGAGGAACTCGGCCGGCTCACGCTGCTGAGCTACCCCATCATCGCCGTCCCCTCCATGCTGATGATGATGGGGCTGCTGTTCTGGCTGGCGCGCGGCGCCAAGGCGCTCACCGGGCTGGACCTGCACGACATGCTGCGCACGCATTGACGGCTGCCGGGGGCACCGCCTCTAGAATGTGCGCTCCTGAGACGCTCTGAACGGGTCCATGCGCCGTTGCGCCTTTCATCATCCTCGCACCGGGCCGGGGCGGCGGTCCTTGCTGTGCCTGGGTGGGGCCCTGCTGCTCGCTGCGGCCTGGCCGGCACGGGCGCTGGACGCACCCGCCGGGCCGGTCGTGCTCACCGTGGGCGGCCGGGTGCGCATGCCCAATCAGGGCAATGTCGCCCACTTCGACATGGCCATGCTGGCGGCGCTGCCGCAGACCAGCTTTTCCACCCGGACGCCCTGGTATGCCCAGCCGCGGCGCTTCACCGGGCCGCTGCTGCGCGACGTGCTGGTGGCCGCGGGCGCGCAAGGCGACGTGATCCGGCTGACCGCGCTGAACGACTACCGCGTCGACATGCCGTACCAGGACGCGCAGCGCCATGACGTCATCGTGGCCCGGCTCATGGACGGCAAACCCATGGCCGTGCGCGACAAGGGCCCGCTGTTCGTGATCTACCCGTTCGATGCGCAGCCCGAACTGCGGGGTGCCGTCTACTACAGCCGCTCGGCATGGCAACTGCGGAAGATCGACGTGCTCTAGCGCGCCGCCCGCAGGAGCGGCTGCGTTACAGCTGGCTGGCGCTGACGGGCTTCGTGCTGGTGCTGGTGCTGCTGGCCGTGGCGCTGGTGCAGGCGCGCCAGGCCACGCTGCTGCGCCAGGTGGTGCAGACCGGCGACGACTACGTGGTGTTGATGGTCTACCAGGCCGAGACCGAACAGCTGCGGCTGCGCCACCAGTGGCAACGCGCCGCCGACGACCGCGTGCCGCTGGACGCGGACACGTTGCGCCTGCGTTACGAAATCTGGGTCAGCCGCATCGAGTTGCTGCGCAGCGCGGACCTGCAGCATCTGCTGTCGGACCCCGACGGCGACCAGCGTACCCTGCAGCAGGCCGTCGACTTCATCCAGCGGGCCGACCGAGTGTTGGGGCCCACCCCCGAGGTGCCGCTGGACCGAGGCTTCGTCAGCGCCCTGCTGCCGCAGCTGGAATCGCTGTCGGCGCCGATGCACGAATTGTCGCTGGGCGCCTCGCACAAGGTCAGCGAACAGCTCGAGGCGCGCGGCACCGCGGTGCGCCAGCAGAACCGGCTCGGGCTCGGCCTCACGGCCTTTCTCTCGGTGCTGACGCTGGCTTTCGCCTTCATCGCCTTGCGCCAGGTGGCGCAACTGCGCGAACGCCGGCTGGTGCTGGAGGAACTGGCCACCAAGCTGCGCATCGCCCGCCGCGAGGCCGAGGCGGCCAGCGACGCCAAGAGCGCTTTCCTGGCCAACATGAGCCACGAGATCCGCACGCCCTTCCACGGCCTGATGGGCATGCTTTCGCTGCTGCGCGAGACCGGGCTCACGCCGCGGCAGGTGGACTACCTGCGCACCGCCACCGAATCGGCCGACCACCTGCTGGCGCTGCTCAACGACATCCTCGACATGTCGCAGCTGGAAAGCGGCCGCGTCACGCTGGCCGTGGCGCCGGTGGACCTGCGCGCGCTGCTGCGCGACGTCGAGGCGTTGATGCGGCCGCAGGCCACCGCCAAGCCGCTGGCGCTGCACATCGACGCGGCCCCCGGGGTGCCCGAGCGCCTGCTGGCCGACGCCACCCGCGTCAAGCAGATCCTGTTCAACCTGCTTTCCAACGCCATCAAGTTCACCGACCACGGTGCGGTGGTGCTGGACGTGCGCACGCGTGAGGGCGAGGACGGCCAGGCGTGCATCGAGTTCGCCGTCACCGACACCGGCGTCGGCATGGACGAGGCCACGCAGGCGCAACTCTTCAACCGCTTCGTGCAGGGCGACAGCACGCGTTCACGGCGGCATGGCGGCACCGGCCTCGGCCTGGAGATCTCGCGCAACCTGGCACGCCTGATGGGTGGCGACGTCAACGTGCGCAGCCGTCCCGGCGAGGGCAGCTGCTTCAAGTTCCACATGCCATTGCAGGTGCCGCCGCCGAAGGCGTCCGAGCCCGCGGCGCCCCTGCCTGCCGTGCTGCCGGCGTCGCGCCCACTGCATGTGCTGGTGGCCGAGGATCACCCCGTGAACCGCCAATATATGGCCGCGCTGCTGGAAAACCTGGGGCACCTGGCCCACTTCACCAGCAACGGTCAGGAGGCCGTGGAGGCGCTGTGCCGGCGTCATTACGACGTCGTGCTGATGGACCTGCACATGCCCTTGCTCGATGGCGTGGGCGCCACGCGCGCCATCCGTGCGCTGCCCGACGCGGCGCGTTCCACGGTGCCCATCGTGGCGCTCACCGCGGACGCCTTTGCCGAGACGCGCGACCGCTGTCTGGTCGCCGGCATGAACGACTTCCTGACCAAGCCGGTGAGCGTGCAGAAACTGGCGGCATCGTTGCGCCGCCTGTTCGGCAGCGGCACGGCCACGGCCAACGACACGCCGCTGCCGCCGGAACCGGCACCGGCCTGGGCCGCCAGCCACCCCGTCGTCGACGAGTCTGCCGTGAAGATGGCGCTGCAGGTCATGTCGCGCGAGAAACTGGCGGCCATGGTCGAGACCTTCCTCGACCAGGCACCCGACACCGTGCAGCGGTTGCGCGCGGCGGTGCGCGACGCCCAGCCACTGGACCTGCGCACCAATGCCCACGCGGCCAAGGGCGCCGCGCTGAACCTGGGCCTGGCCGGGCTGGCGGCCACCGCCGAGGCGCTGCACGAAGGGGCCGCACACCTGCCGGCACACGAAATCGCCCGCCTGGTGCAGCGCTACGAAGACCTGGTGCCGGCCACGCGCAAAGCCATGTCTGGCCTGGGCGTGCTGCGCGCGGTGCCGCAGCCGGCGGTCACAGAATGACCGGCTCCGGCTCCAGCCGGATGCCGAAGCGGCCGTACACGCTCTCTTGTATTGCGCGCGCCAGCGTCACCACCTCGGCACCGCTGGCGCCACCCCGGTTGACCAGCACCAGCGCCTGCTTGTCGTAGACACCGGCGCGGCCCACGGTCTTGCCCTTCCAGCCGCAGGCGTCGATGAGCCAGCCGGCGGCCAGCTTGCAACTGCCGTCGGGCAGCAGGTAATGCACCACCTCGGGGTCGCGACCGATGATGTCGCGGCACTGCTCGGGGCTGACCACCGGGTTCTTGAAGAAGCTGCCGGCATTGCCGATCACGGCCGGGTCGGGCAGCTTGGCACGGCGGATCGCGCACACCCAGTCGAAGACGGTCATCGCGTCGGGTGCGGCGTTGCCGGTCTCGGCCATCTTGCGCTCCAGGTCCAGGTAGCCCAGCACGGGTTGCCAGGGCCGTGGCAGGCGAAAGCGCACGCGCGTGATGACGGTCTTGCCCGCCAGATGCTGCTTGAAGACGCTGTCGCGGTAGCCGAAGCGGCAGGCCGCGGCGTCCAGCGTCACGCCGCGCCCGGTCATCAGGTCCACCGCGTCCAGCGACTCGAAGCGGTCCTTCAGTTCCACGCCGTAGGCGCCGATGTTCTGCACCGGCGCCGCCCCCACCTGGCCCGGAATCAGCGCCAGGTTTTCCAGCCCGGGCCAGCCCTGCTGCAGCGTCCAGGCCACGAAGTCGTGCCAGTTCTCGCCGGCGCCGGCCTCCACGATCCAGGCCTCGCGCTCGGTGCGCAGCAGGCGTCGGCCCTTGATCTCGACCTTGAGCACCACGCCGGGCACGTCGCGCGTGAGCACCACGTTGCTGCCGCCGCCGAGCACGAACTTTGCCGCCACGCCGTATTCCGGGTGGTCAACCACGCGCCTGACGTCGCTGTCACGGGTCAGCCGCACCAGGGTGGCGGCCACCGCAGGCAGGCCGAAGCTGTTGTGCTCACGCAGGCTGGCGCGTTGCTGCACCTGGAGCGCGTGGGCGGTTTGGGTGTCGTGGGGCATGGCAGAATTTTGGTTGAAGTCTACGTGCCTCCCCCGCCCGCTGCCGCCCCACCCCGATGCCCAGCTTCGACACCGTGATTCAGCCCGACCTGGTGGAAATGCGCAACGCCGTCGACCAGGCCAACAAGGAGATCGGCACGCGCTTCGACTTCAAGGGCTCCAGCGCGCTGACCGAATTCGCCGACCGCAGCGCCAAGGACCGCGAGCTCACGCTCTACGCCGACAGCGACTTCCAGCTGCAACAGGTGCGCGACGTGCTGCTGGCGCGGCTGGCCAAGCGCCATGTCGACAGCCGCTTCCTCGACTTTTCGGGCACGCCGCAGAAGCTGGGCGGCGACAAGCTCAAGCTGGCGGTGCCGGTGAAGAGTGGTGTCGACGCCGAAACGGCCAAGAAGATGCAGGGGTTGCTGAAGACGAGCAAGCTCAAGGTGCAGGCCGCGTTCCAGGGCGACGCCTTGCGCGTCACCGGCGCCAAGCGCGACGACCTGCAGGCCGCGATGGCGCTGCTGCGCAAGGAGCTCGCGGACCTGCCGCTGTCCTTCGACAATTTACGCGCGTGACTGCTTCCGCCTGGCGAATCCTGCCCGCCGTGGCCTTGCTTGCCGTGACTGCGGCGGTGCAGGCGCAGGGCGTGGTGCTGGCCGGCCGCATGGGCGAGCGCGCGCTGCTCGTCATCGACGGCCGCCCGCACACGCTGTCGGCAGGGCAGTCGGCCGCGGGTGTGCGCCTGCTGCGCTGGAACGGGGACCGTGCCGAGATCGAACGCGGCGGTGCTGCCTTTTCGCTGCAGATCGGCGCTGCCCCAGCGCAATTGCAGGCCGCACCCACCGGCGCGACCACCGGCGCGCGCCAGATCGTCATCAGCGCCGGGCCCGGCGGGCACTTCGTGGCCGGCGGCGCCATCAACGGCCGGGCGACTCGGTTCATGGTCGACACTGGCGCCACCCTGGTCTCGATCGGCCGCGCCGACGCCGAGCGCCTGGGCCTGGACCTGAGCACCGCGCGCAACGCCGTCACCCAGACGGCCAACGGCCCGGTGAACGTGCAGACATTGACGCTGGCCACGGTGCGCGTGGGCGAAGTCGAGCTCGCCAATGTGAACGCCATGGTGCTGCCGGGCACCCTTCCCCACGTGCTGCTGGGCAACAGCTGGCTCAGCCGCTTCCAGATGCGGCGCGACAACGACGTCATGCGGCTGGATCTGCGCTGACGGCGCCAGCGCCGGCGGGAAGCCCAGGAGACTGTCCCACGAGGGACAAGGTCATCTCGAACGGTCGTGCTAAAAAGCGGGTTCGACCCCGCAGCGAGGACAACGATGGACCTGAACTTCACACCCGAGGAACTGGCCTTCCGGCAGGAGATCCGCGACTGGGTGGCCAGCAACCTGCCCGAAGACATCAGCCACAAGGTGCGCCATGCGCTGCGCCTGTCGCGCGACGACCTGCAGCGCTGGGCACGGATCCTGGGCAAGCAGGGCTGGCTGGGCTGGGGCTGGCCCAGGGAATTTGGCGGCCCGGGCTGGAATGCCGTCCAGAAGCACTTGTTCGAAGAGGAATGCGCTCTGGCCTGCGCGCCGCGCGTGGTGCCTTTCGGCCCGGTGATGGTGGCGCCCGTGATCATGGCCTTCGGCAGCCCCGAGCAGCAACGACGTTTCCTGCCCGGCATCGCCAGCGGCGAGGTCTGGTGGAGCCAGGGCTACAGCGAACCGGGCGCCGGCTCGGACCTGGCCTCGCTGAAGTGCCGGGCCGATCGGCAAGGCGACAAATACATCGTCAACGGCCAGAAGACCTGGACCACACTGGGCCAGCACGGCGAGTGGATCTTCTGCCTGGTGCGCACCAGCTCCGAGGGCAAGCCGCAGACGGGCATCAGCTTCCTGCTCATCGACATGAAGAGCCCGGGCGTCACGGTGCGCCCCATCGTGCTGATGGACGGCGAGCCCGAGGTCAACGAGGTCTGGTTCGACAACGTCGAGGTGCCGGCCGAAAACCTGGTCGGTGAAGAGAACAAGGGCTGGACCTACGCCAAGCACCTGCTGGCGCACGAGCGCACGAACATCGCCGACGTGAACCGCTCCAAGCGTGAACTCGAACGCCTCAAGCGCATCGCCAAGGCCGAAGGCGTGTGGGACGACATGCGTTTCCGCGACCAGATCGCGCTGCTGGAAGTGGACGTGGTGGCACTCGAGATGCTGGTGCTGCGCGTACTCAGCGCCGAGAAAAGCGGCAAGCAGAGCCTGGACATCGCCGGTCTGCTGAAGATCCGCGGCAGCGAGATCCAGCAGCGCCATACCGAACTCATGATGCTGGCCGCCGGCCCGCTGACGCGCCCCTTCATCTGGGAAGCCATGGAAGCCGGCTGGCAGGGCGACATGGCCTTGCCTGCTGCCAACCTGCCGCTGGCCGGTACCTACTTCAACATGCGCAAGACCACCATCTACGGCGGCTCGAACGAGGTGCAACGCAATATCGTTGCGCAAACCGTGCTCGGCTGACCTGCGGGAGAAAACCATGGACTTCGACTTCACCGACGACCAGGAATCGCTGCGCGACGCCGTGCGGCGCTGGGTGGAAAAGGGCTTTGCCTTCGAGCGCCGGCACGCCATCGCCAAGGCCGGCGGCGCCACGCGCGACATCTACCGCGAACTTGCCGACCTGGGCCTGACCGGCCTGACCGTGGCCGAGGCGCGCGGCGGCATGGGCTTCGGCGCCATCGAAGCCATGGTGGTGTGCGAGGAACTCGGCCGCGGCCTCGTCAATGCGCCCTATGCGGAAGCGGCACTGATGGCGCCGGCACTGCTGACGGCCGCGCCGCCGGTGCTGCAGGCCGCCTGGCTGCCACGCATGGCCAGCGGCGAGGCGCTGGTGGTGCCGGCGCTGCAGGAACGCACGGCGCGCTACCGGCTCAACCATGTGGGCGTGCATGCGGCCACCGCGGGCGAGCTGTGGACGCTGACCGGCGTCAAGACCCTGGTGCCGGCGGGTGACGAGGCCGACGCCTTCATCGTGCCGGCGCGCCTGCACGGCGCGGCCGACGACACGGCCGGCATCGGCCTGTTCCTGGTCGACCGCGGTGCGGCACATGTGCGCGGATTCCCCACGCAGGACGGCGCGCGCGCGGCGGAAGTGGTGCTGGCGGTGACGCCGGCCATGCTGATCGCCCGCGAGGGCTGGGAGACGATGGAAGCGGCGGTGGACATCGGACTGGCCGCGCAGTGCGCCGAAGCCGTGGGCCTGATGGACCGGCTGGTGGCCATCACCGTGGAGTACATGAATACGCGCAAGCAGTTCGGCGTGCCCATCGCCAGCTTCCAGGCGCTGCGCCACCGCATGGCCGACGTGAAGATGCAGCTGGAACTGGGCCGATCGATGAGCTACTACGCCAGCCTCAAGCTGGGCGAACCGGCGGCACAGCGCCGGCGTGCCATCAGCCAGGCGCGCGTGCAACTGGGGCACAGCATGCGTTTCGTGGGCCAGCAGTGCGTGCAGATGCATGGCGGCATCGCCTGCACCGACGAGTGCAGCGCCAGCCACTACTTCAAGCGCCTGACGATGCTCGAGTTGACCTACGGCGACACCTTGCACCACCTGGGCGAGGTGAGCAGCCGCATGCAGGACACGGCCGGCGTCTTTGCCTGACGCGCAGCCGGTGCGGCAACCTGAGCGGCGGCGGTCATCGCTGGCCCATCATCGGGCGATGTTTCAAGGCTCCATCACCGACATCGCCGGTCTCGCGGTCGGGCATGCCACCGAGTCCGGCCGGCCGACCGGCTGCACCGTCGTGCTCTGCGAGGCCGGGGCGACCTGCGGCGTGGACGTGCGCGGCGCCGCCCCGGGCACGCGCGAGACCGACCTGCTGCGCCCCGACAACCTGGTCGAACAGGTGCATGCCGTGCTGCTGTCCGGCGGCAGCGCCTTCGGCCTGGACGCCGCGGCCGGCGTCATGCGCTGGCTGGAAGAACGTGGTTGCGGTTACGCCGTCGGGCCGGTGGTGGGTGCGGGCCCCACCGCGGCGCCGGTGCGCGTGCCCATCGTGCCGGCGGCCGTGCTGTTCGACCTGTGGCTGGGCGACCCGCGCATCCGCCCCGGCGCCGACGGTGGTCATGCGGCCTGTGTGGCGGCGCGCCACGAGCCTCCGGCGCAAGGCAACGTGGGCGCCGGCGCGGGGGCCACGGTGGGCAAGCTGTTCGGCATCGAACGCGCCATGAAGGGAGGCATCGGCACCGCGTCGCTGCGCATCGGCGCCGTCACCGTGGGCGCGCTGGTGGCGGTGAATGCCATCGGCGATGTGGTCGATCCCGCCACCGGACGCATCCTGGCCGGGGCACGCACGGCCGACGGCCGTGCGCCGCTGGACAGCGTGGCCGCGATCCTGCGCGGCGAGGGGCCCGAGCGCGCGCTGGCCGGCATGGCGACCACCATCGGCGTCGTTGCCACCGACGCGGCGCTGACCAAGGCCCAGGCCAACAAGCTGGCGACCATGGCGCACGACGGCCTGGCACGCTGCATCCGCCCGGTGCACACCATGACCGACGGCGATACGCTCTTTGCGCTGGCCACCGGCGGCAGCGGGCGCGCGGGCGAGATGACGGTGCTGGGCGTGATGGCGGCCGAGGTGACGCTGCGCGCGGTGCTGAACGCGGTGCGTGCCGCCACCGGGCTGCGCACGCCGGACTTGCCCGCCGCGCGCGATCTTGCCCCGACCTGATGGCGGTGCGCCCCGCCCTCTCCCGGCGCCGCGGACGCCACCCACGCCGCCGGTACGGCTGAACATCTCAATGCACCTGGCGCAGATCCTCTTCACCCAGGGCTTCGGCACGCGGCGCATCTGCGCCGGCATCGTGGCCGCGGGCCGGGTGCGCATCGGCGGCTGCGTCGTCGACGACCCGCACGCCGACATCGCCACCGAAGGCCTGGTCTTCGAGGTCGAAGGCCGACCCTGGCCGTACCGGGAGCGCGCGCTGCTGATGATGAACAAGCCCGCCGGTCACGAATGCTCGCAGAAGCCGCGCCATCACCCGAGCGTGCTCAGCCTGCTGCCGCCGCCGCTGCGCCACCGTGGCGTGCAACCCGTGGGGCGGCTGGACGAGGACACCACCGGGCTGCTGCTGCTCACCGACGATGGCGTGCTGATCCACCGCCTGACCTCGCCGAAGTGGCACGTGCCCAAGGTCTACGAGGCGGGAACCAGACATCCCGTGACCGACGAGCAGATCGCCCGCCTGCTGGCCGGCGTGGTGCTCGACGACGATCCGGCACCGGTGCGCGCCGCATCGTGCGAGCGCACCGGCGAGCAGGCCTTGACGCTGACGCTCACCGAAGGCAAGTACCACCAGGTCAAGCGCATGGTGGCGGCCGCCGGCAACCGAGTGCAGACATTGCACCGCAGCCGCTTCGGCGCACTGCAGCTGCCGTCGGACCTGGCGCCTGGTGCCTGGTGCTGGGTGCAGGCGGGCGAGATCCACACCGTCAGCGACGGCGCGCCAGCCGCTCGCGATTGAACCGGCGCAGCCGCAGCAGCCCGCTTTCGAAGACGCTGCCGATCGCGTCCTTCAGCCGCCAGGCCGGTGCGGGTGCCGGCAGCGGGTGTTCGCGGCTCCGGCGCCGTGCCTCCTGAAGCGCCTGCTGCCAGGCCGCCGTCGTGTGCCCGATCGTATGCCGGCTGCGCACGGCGGTCCGCGCGGCGCGCGCCACGCGCTCGCGCCATGCGGTATCGCCGATGGCCGCGGCCAGGGCCGCCGACCATGCCGCATCATCGTTGGCCACCAGGCGCGCGGTCACCCCGTCTTCGACCACGTCCGTGTAGGGCGGCACCGCGGAGCACAAGGTGGGAATACCGGCCTCGGCATAGTCGAACCACTTGACCGCGCTCTTGCACGAGGCAAAGCGCGATGCCTCCAGCGGGATCACCGCCAGCGGATTGGGCAGCGACCGCGCCAATCCGATGAAGTCGGCGCGCGGCAGCAAGGGATGCCGCTCTACCGCCAGGCCAGCCGCGGAGAAGTCTGCACCCGGGGGGCCCACCAGGACCAACCGCGCGCGGTGGGCGTCCAGGCGCCGCAAGACGGGGTAGAGGAATTCTGCGGCCAGCCTGTCCGAAGAGGCAAAGAGCAGGCTCACCGGCCGTTCGGCGTCGTGCAAGGGCAGGGGCCATTCACCGGCGCTGAAGGCGTGGTTGGGCACTTCCATGCAGGCCGGCGCCAGGCCATCCAGCGCGGCGCCGAGACGTGCCGTGCTGACGGTGACGAGATCGCTGTTGCGCATGCAGCGACGCACCCAGGGCAGGAAGTCCGAGCTTCGTTCGTGGTGCGAGATGTGCGGCGCAATCTCGGTGATCAGGTCGTCGATGTCGTAGACCACGCTGCCGCCGCGCGCATGCATCGCCTCGGACAACCAGCAGGCCCGCGCCGAGGTGCCACGCTGCAGCACCAACACGTCGGCGGCGGCCAGGTCGGCGCGGCTGCAGTCGTGAAACGAGCGCCAGACCACGCTGCCGCCGTACTGCACCGCCCAGGCCGTGAGCGGCACGCGCAGACGAACGTCGGCGATCAGGGCGGAAATGTCGCCGGCGGTGGCCAGGACCTTCATCGCGCCGGCTTGACGGCCTCGAATTCCCAGATCAGGTGCCCGCAGGCGCCGCGCCAGATGCGGTGGGCCAGCCGCAGGCGCTGCCACCAGCCGACCGGCGGCGCGATCCAGGCCACCGCTGGGTCGGGGCGCGTCAACTGAACCCGGCGGGCGATGAAATCTCCATCAAAGCCGTACATGGCCGCCAACCGCTGCGGTTGCACGAAATAGTGATGCGTATCGACCGACATGATGTTGACATGCGTCGGGTCCTGAAAAGCCGCCTTGCTGGGGTAGACCGGCGTGCACGCATACAGCAGCCCACCCGGCTTGAGCACACGCCAGACTTCGTTCATCAGTTCGATGAACGGAAAACGCGTGGCCTGACCATCGGCCGTGGGCAGCACGCGCGGCACATGCTCCAGAAAGTCGTAGGCTGAAACCGAGTCGAAGCTGTCGCTGTCGAACGGGATCGGGTGCAGCGCCAGATTGGCGCGCCGGATCGAGCCCCCTTCCGCGTGGCCCGAGAGATCGACGCCGAACAACTCGTCGCGCTCATAGGGGTTGCGTGGCACGGGGCCGCAGCCCAGGTCAAGGTGTCTGCTCATGGTGCGGGCGGGCCGGCGCTGCGGCCCTGGAAGAGGCTGAGAAGTGTGGCTGCAGCGCCGAGCAGCCGGGTATTGGGGTCGCGGCGTCCGGCGCTCTGCCGGCGCTGCAGCAGGCGCCGGGCGGTGGCCGGCATACCCTGGACCAGCATCGCACGCGCCAGCCGGCGCGCATCGCGGGTGCGGAAGAAGTCGTCGGGCAGCTCGTCGAGCACGGTCGCGAGCGACGCCTCGTCCACGAAGCGTGGCAAGTTGTACGGGCCGTGGAAGCCGAAGGTCGGAGCCTGCGGCGTCTCGTTCTCGAAGGCGAAGCGCCGCGCCAGCGCCGGCGGCGCAAAGCTCACGCCGTGCTCGCGTTCCAGGAGCTCACGCCACGCCCGGCACAGCACCAGGTCCTCGGGGTGCTCTTCGGTGATGCGGGGATCCTGACCCGCAGCCAGCAGGCGCCGAGAGCGCAGCGAGAAGCCGCCGTTGCCCACCGATCGCGCCGCCGGCTGGTCGGGCCAGACCGCTCCGACGTAATCGTGCACCAGAAACTCGTCGCTCCAGGCCCGCGGGTCGACGACGAAGCCATCCCATTGCGTCACCAGCACGTGCGACGTGCGCACGAAATCGGGCAGTCGGCGCAGCACGAAATGCGAATAGTCGGCGCCCGAGCGCAATGGATCGATCTCGACCACCTCGACGCCGTGCAGCGGCCGCAGGGGCGCCCAGTCCCGCGTGAACAGCAGCACGCGGCCGAAGTCGACGCCGGCCATCGAACGCTGCAAAGACTGCGCGGCGAGCAACGGCGAGCGGGTATCCACCGCGCACAAGGTCACCTGGGCGAGCTTGAGGCGCGTCATGCGCCGGAATTGTGCCAGCGTGCCGCCGGCACGGCGCGGCATCGGCGAACCTGAATCGGCGAACCGGGGCCCCTCGCTACACTGCAACGCAATGGAACCACGCCGCATCGGCATCAGCCTGGGCAATATCGGTGCGCTGCACGACGGGCTGGGCGAGTTCTCGTCGCAGATCGGTCAGCGCGTGGCGGCCGTCGCGCCTTTGTGGCGCGAAGAGTTCGGCATCACCTTCGACTTCCACCTGCGCGACAAGCTCTTCGGCCTGTTCGGCACCGAAGTCGGCTACCTGGCCGTGAACCGCTGGCAGCGGCTGCGCCACGTGCAGCCGCACCCGCATGCCTTGTGGCACTCGCTCCACCAGCTCAACAAAACCTGCCGCCACAGGGCTGCGGCCCGCGCGTCGTGACCGTGCACGACCTCAACTACCTGTACGGCCGCAATGCCCTTTCCACCTGGCGCCACCAGCGGCGCACGCAGGCGCTGTTGCGGCGCACCGATGTCGTGGTGGCCATCAGCCACCATACCGCCGCCGACGTGCAGCGCCACCTGGGCTGGAGCGGGCCGCTGGAGGTCATCCACAACGGCGCGCGCAGCTTCGTGGCGGCACCGCGCAGGCCGCTGCCGGGCTGGGACGCACAACCGACGGCGCCGTTCCTGTTCCACCTGAGCCGCATGTCGCCCTCGAAGAATCCGCAGGCGATCATCGGCCTGGCGCGGCTGTGGCCCGAGATGACCTTCGTGCTCTGCGGCCCGCCCAGCGACGACGCGAAGAAGCTGCGCGACACAGTGAAGCTGCCCAACCTGCAGTTCCACCTGGGCATCGACGATGCGCAGAAGGCCTGGGCCTACGCCCATTGCAGCGGTTTCCTCTTTCCTTCGCTCACCGAAGGCTTCGGCCTGCCGCCCATCGAGGCCATGCACTTCGGCAAACCGGTGTTCCTGGCGCGGCGCACCTGCCTGCCCGAGATCGGCGGCGACGCCGCCGACTACTTCGACGACTTCGCCCCCGCTGCCATGAAGCAGGTGGTCGCGCACGGTCTGGCGCGTCACCAGGCGCCGGGCCGCGCCGACGCCATACGCGCCCATGCCGCGCAGTTCGACTGGGACCGGGCTGCGGCGGCCTACCTGACGCTGTACCGCCGGCTGCTCGACCTGGCGCCGGGATAATGCGCCGCCATGCGCATACACCGCGGTTTTCAATTGCCGGGCGACGAAGGCTGCGCGCTGACGATAGGCAATTTCGACGGCATGCACCGCGGCCACCAGGCCATGCTGGCGCTGCTCACCAGCGAGGCGCGTCATCGCGGCCTGGCCTCGTGCGCAATGACCTTCGAGCCGCACCCGCGCGACCATTTCGCACGCAAGGCCGGGCGACCCGAGCTGGCGCCGCCGCGCATCGCCACGCTGCGCGACAAGCTGGCCGAGTTGCGGCGCTGCGGCGTCGACCACGTGGTGGTGGCGCGTTTCGACGACCGGCTGGCCGCGATGCCGGCGCAGGACTTCATCGACCACGTGCTGCTGCAGGGGCTGCGCGCGCGCTACGTGCTGGTGGGCGACGACTTCAGCTTCGGTGCCAAGCGCACCGGCAACTACGCCACGCTCGACGCCGCCGGTGCCCGCCAGGGTTTCGACGTGGCACGCATGATGAGCTACGAGGTGCATGGCCTGCGCGTCTCGAGTTCTGCCGTGCGCGCCGCGCTGGCCGCTGGCGACCTGGCGCAAGTCGAGGCGTTGCTCGGCCGCCCCTACAGCGTCAGCGGCCATGTGCTGCACGGCCGCAAGCTGGGGCGCGAGCTGGGATTCCGCACCCTCAACCTGCGCTTTGCCCATGCCCGCGCGGCGACCAGCGGCATCTTCGTGGTACGGGTACACGGCCTCACCGAGGTGCCGCTGCCGGCGGTGGCCAGCTTCGGCGTGCGGCCCACCGTGGACGACAGCGGCCGCGTGCTGCTGGAAGTGCATTGCCTGCACTGGCCGGCTGCGCTGGGCGCGGAGGCCGGCTACGGCCGCTGTCTTCGCGTGGACCTGCTGCACAAGCTGCACGACGAGGTGCGCTACGACTCGCTGCCCGCGCTGCAGGCGGCCATCTCGCGCGACACCGAGGAAGCGCGCCGGTGGTTCGCCGCTCACGCCTGACCTCCGCCCAGGTCAAACCACGGGGCCGGCGAATGCGCCATGCCGCCTGCGACAGCCGGGTCTCGGTGGATAGAATCAGGTCCATGCGTTCAAACGGGCAAGAAATCGGTCCCCAGCGCTGGCAGGCTGCCACGCGCCGGCAAGCCACGCGCGACCGAATTTGCAGTCAGGCACCTGCCACCTGACTGAGGGCTCTGGCCTGCGCGCCGGCCCTTCACGCCCGGCACCCCGTTGCGGTGCCACCGACCGATCATTCGAATGCCGCCCACAGCGGCCGCCCCCGCCATGAGCACCTCACCCGACTACCGCAGCACGCTGAACCTGCCCGACACGCCGTTCCCGATGCGCGGCGACCTGCCCAAGCGCGAGCCGGGCTGGATCAAGCAATGGAACGAAGGCGGCACCTACCAGCGCCTGCGCGACGCCCGCCATGGCGCGCCGCTGTTCGTGTTGCACGACGGCCCGCCCTACGCCAACGGCAAGCTGCATATCGGCCACGCCGTGAACAAGATCCTCAAGGACATGGTCGTGAAGTGCCGGCAGCTGGCCGGATTCGACGCGCGCTACGTGCCGGGCTGGGACTGCCACGGCCTGCCGATCGAGAACCAGGTCGAGAAGGACCACGGCCGCGGCCTGCCGCGCGACAAGGTGCAGGCGCTCAGCCGAGCTTATGCGGCCGAACAGATCGGCCAGCAGATGGCCGATTTCCAGCGCCTGGGCGTCCTCGGCGACTGGGGCCGCATCTACCGCACGATGGACTTCGCCAACGAGGCCGG
The DNA here is from genome assembly GCA_034522875.1 of Rubrivivax sp. Classification (GTDB taxonomy): domain Bacteria; phylum Pseudomonadota; class Gammaproteobacteria; order Burkholderiales; family Burkholderiaceae_C; genus Rubrivivax. The sequence continues at coordinate 228,502 of JAXHKY010000009.1, forward strand.
CGAGATGCGCGTGCTCAAGCGCCTGGTCGAGCGCGGCTTCGTCTACCGTGGCCAGAAGCCCGTGTACTGGTGCTTCGACTGCGGCAGCTCGCTGGCCGAGTTCGAGATCGAATATGCCGACAAGACCTCGCCCACGGTCGACGTGGCCTTCCTGTCCGCCGACCCCGACCGGCTGGCCGCAGCCTTCGGACTGGCCACGCTGGCCAAACCGGCCTTCGCGGTGATCTGGACGACGACGCCTTGGACGCTGCCGGCCAACCAGGCGCTGAATCTCAACCCGTTGCTGGTCTATGCACTGGTCGACACCGATCGCGGCCTGCTGCTGCTGGCCGAGGCGCTGGTGGAAAAGTGCCTGGCGCGCTACGGCTTGCAGGGCACGGTACTGGCCACGACACGCGGCGACAAGCTCGGCGGCCTCGGCTTCTGGCATCCGCTGGCCGATGTGCACCCAGGCTACCGCCGCATCGCCCCGGTCTACCTGGCCGACTACGCCACCGCCGAAGACGGCACCGGCATCGTGCATTCCTCACCGGCTTACGGCGTGGAGGACTTCCACTCCTGCCTGGCGCATGGCATGGCGGCCGACCAGATCTTGAACCCGGTGCAGGGCAACGGCGTTTATGAAGACACGCTGCCGCTCTTCGGTGGCACGAATATCTGGAAGGCGAATCCGCGCGTGGTGGAGGTGCTGGCGCAGAGCGACCGCCTGCTCGCCACGGCGAAGCTGGAGCACAGCTACCCGAACTGCTGGCGCCACAAGACGCCGGTGATCTACCGCGCCGCCGCGCAGTGGTTCGTGCGCATGGACGAAGGCGACGGCGTCTTCACCGTCGACAAGGCACCACAGACGCTGCGCCAGACCGCGCTGGCGGCCATCGATGCGACGGCCTTCTACCCCGAGAACGGCCGCGCCCGCTTGCGCGACATGATCGCCAACCGCCCCGACTGGTGCATCAGCCGCCAGCGCAGCTGGGGCGTGCCGCTGCCCTTCTTCCTGCACAAGGTGACGGGTGAACTGCACCCCGACACGCTGGCGCTGATGGACCGCGCCGCCGACCTGGTGGCGCAAGGCGGCGTCGAGGCCTGGAGCCAGCTCGACGCCGCCGAGTGGCTGGGCCGCGCGGGTGAACACTCTGCGGAACACTACGCCAAGAGCCACGACATACTGGACGTCTGGTTCGACTCGGGTTCCACCTTCAGCCATGTGCTGCGTGGCTCGCATCCCGACGGTCATCACGACATCGGCCCCGAAGCCGACCTCTACCTGGAAGGCCACGACCAGCACCGCGGCTGGTTCCATTCGTCGCTGCTCATCGGCTGCGCGCTGTACGGCCGCGCGCCCTACCGGGGCCTGCTCACGCACGGCTTCACGGTCGACGGCCAGGGCCGCAAGATGAGCAAGTCTCTGGGCAACTTCGTCGAGATGCGCACGGTGACGAGCCAGCTCGGCGCCGAGATCATCCGTCTTTGGTGCGCGGCCACCGACTATTCGGGCGACTTGAGCGTCGACGACAAGATCCTCGCCCGCGTCGTCGACAGCTACCGGCGCATCCGCAATACGCTGCGCTTCCTGCTCGCCAACACCTCCGACTTCGACCCCGCGCAGCACGCGGTGGCGCCGGCGCAGATGCTGGAGATCGACCGCTGGGCGCTGGCGCGCGCGGCCGAGGTGCAGGCTGAAGTGCTGAAGCACTACGAAGCCTACGAATTCCACCCCGTGGTGGCGCGGCTGCAGGTGTTCTGCGCCGAGGACCTGGGCGGCTTCTACCTCGACGTGCTGAAGGACCGCCTCTACACCACCGCCCCCGGCAGCCTGGCGCGGCGCAGCGCGCAGACGGCGCTGTGGCAGATCACGCACGCCATGCTGCGCTGGATGGCGCCCTTCCTCAGCTTCACCGCCGAGGAAGCCTGGCAGGTGTTTGCACCGGGCCAGGATTCGATCTTCTGCGAGACCTACTGGAAGTTCGATGCGCCCGATGCGGCGCTGCTCGCGCGCTGGGCACGCCTGCGCGAGTTGCGCGACGCCGTCAACAAGGAGATCGAGGCACTGCGCGCGGCCGGCGGCGTGGGTTCGTCGCTGCAGGCCGAACTCACGATCACGGCCGACGCGAAGGATCACGCCCTCCTGGCCTCGCTGGGCGACGACCTGAAGTTCGTCTTCATCACCTCCCGGGTGACCCTTCAGGCCGGCGCGACCTGGCAGGTCGAGGTACGTGCCAGCGGCGCCGTGAAGTGCGAACGCTGCTGGCACTGGCGCGACGACGTCGGTCACGACCCGGCGCACCCGGCGATCTGCGGCCGCTGCACCAGCAATTTGCACGGCGCGGGTGAAGTCCGGACGGTGGCCTGAGCCGTGGCCATCAAGAGCGGTTCGGCGCCGCGCCTGGCGCTGTGGCTGGCGCTGGCCGGCATCGTGATCCTGGCCGACCAGGTGACCAAGACGCTGATCCTGGGCTGGTTCCAGCTCGGCGACGTGCGCCCGGTCACCGACTTCTTCAACCTCGTGCGCGTGCACAACAGCGGCGCGGCGTTCTCCTTCCTGGCCGGCGCCTCGGGCTGGCAGCGCTGGTTCTTCGTCGGCCTGGGACTGGCGGCATCGGTGTTCATCGTCTGGATGCTGAAGAGCCACCCGACGCAGAAGCTCTTCTGCTTCGCCGTCAGCATGATCATGGGCGGCGCCCTGGGCAATGTCGTCGACCGCTTGCTGCACGGCTACGTGGTCGACTTCCTGCAGTTCCGTTTTGCCGTGCTGGAGCCGCTGTTCCCGGGCGGCTATTTCCCCAGCTTCAATATCGCCGACAGCGCCATCACGCTGGGTGCGGCGAGCCTGATCCTGGACGAGATCCTGCGCGTGCGACGCGCGCGCTGAATCGGCCCCAGCGGCGCTGGCGCTCGGGATGGCCGCGCGATGCTTGCGCCAATGCTGATCGAACCCTGGGCACCGCGCGCGATCTCGGCCGGCTGCAAGAGATCGCCGGCGTCTTCGTGCCTAAAGCCGCCCGTGCCGGTACGGCTGCACGCCTTGCGCGAGCAACTGCGCGAGGACCTGGGTGGCGAGCCCGAAGCCGTCTTCGAGCGTTTCGAGGCCGACCTGCGCCTGCTGGGCCTGCCGGCCTTCGGGCTGCCGGGCTTCGTCGGCGCGGCGTCCGGCGGGCTGTGGTTGTGGCGGTCGATCCGGCAGGGCCGCCATGCAGGCGACGACGAACCCTGAAGCGAGTTCCACCTGCGGGCTGGCCCGACTGGACGGCCGCAGCGGCCGGTACTAGGCTCGCCGCTGTTTCCGAGACTCTGGTCACGATGCCTTCGAATCCCTTTCAAGACACGCCGGACGCCGACACAGTGCCCGCACCGCAAACGGCCGCGCCGGCCATCGTGCTCAGGCCACTGGGCTTCGGCGACCCGCTGCGCTGGCTGGCCCTGGGCTGGCGCGACTTCATCCGCGCACCCGGCATCGGCCTCTTCTACGGCGCCTGCTTCATGGTCATGGGCTGGGCGCTGCTGGAGGTCTATGCCTACGCGCCGGCTTACACCATGGCGCTGTCGGCCGGCTTCCTGCTCATGGGCCCGTTCCTTTGCCTGGGCCTGTACCGCGTGAGTCAGCGCCTGGAAAACGGCGAGACGCCCGATTTCGGCGACTCGCTCATGGCCTGGGACACACGCACCGGGCAGCTGGCCATCTTCGGCTTCGTGCTGCTGGTGCTGGAAATGCTGTGGGGGCGCGCCACGCTGGTGGTGTTTGCCGTCAGCTTCGACGGCATGCCCGACCTCAAGGGCTCGCTGCTGGCATTGCTGGAGCCCGAGAACCTGCCCTTCGTCGCCGCGTGGGTGGCGGTGGGGGCGATCTTCGCCTCGCTCATCTATGCCGTGAGCGTGGTGTCGATCCCGATGATCCTGCACCGCCAAACCGACGCCGTGACCGCCGGCCTGACCAGCCTGCGCCTGGTGCTCACGCAGACCGGCGTCATGGTCTGGTGGGGCCTGATCATCGCGGCGCTGGTCGGCCTGGCGCTGCTGCCGTGGTTCGCCGGCCTGCTGCTGGTGGGGCCGGTGATCGGGCATGCCTCGTGGCACGCCTACCGCGACGCCGTAGCCGACTGATTCAGCGGCGGTCGCCCATGGCGTGGGCAATGGTGCTCAGGTCCACATATTCGAGTTCGCCGCCCGCCGGCACGCCACGCGCCAGGCGCGTGACCTTCAGGCCCAGGCCACGCAGCGCCGTGCCCAAGGCGTGCGCCGTGACCTCGCCTTCGGCGCTGAAACCGGTGGCCAGGATGACTTCGTCCACCACGCCGTCGCGCGCGCGCTCGAGCAGCCGCGCGGCGCCGATATCGCCCACGCCCACGCCGTCGAGCGGACTGAGGCGACCCATGAGCACGAAATACAGGCCCTGGTAGCTGCCGCTGCGCTCCAGTGCCGCCTGGTCGGCCGGTGTCTCCACCACGCACAGCTGGCGCGCGTTGCGCCGCGGGTCCAGGCAGGTGGCGCAGACCTCGGCCTCGGTGAAGGTGTGGCAGCGCGTGCAATGCCGCATGGCCTGCAGCGCGTGCGTCAGCGCCGCGGCGAGACGCTGCGCCCCGCCGCGGTCGTGCTGCAGCAGGTGGAACGCCATTCGCTGCGCCGACTTCACGCCCACGCCGGGCAGGCGGCGCAGGGCGTCGATCAGGCCGTCGAGGGCCGGCTCGGACATCACGCTCGCCGCCGGGCCGCCCCAAGGCGGGCGAGCCCCCCCGGGGGGTGGCGCTGCGGCGAAGCCGCCAGCCTGGGGGCCCCCATGTCTAGAAGGGCAGCTTCATGCCGGGTGGCAGCGGCAGCCCGGCGGTGAGCTTGCCCATCTTCTCGGCGCTCACCTCCTCGGCGCGGCGCACGGCGTCGTTGAACGCGGCGGCCACCAGGTCTTCCAGCATGTCCTTGTCCTCGGCCAGCAGGCTGGGGTCGATGGCGATGCGCTTCACGTCGTGCTTGCAGGTCATGGTCACCTTCACCAGCCCGGCGCCGGACTGGCCTTCCACTTCCAGCAACGCCAGTTCGTCCTGCGCGCGCTTCATGTTGTCCTGCATCGCCTGGGCCTGCTTCATCAGGCCGGCCAACTGGCCTTTCATCATGGTGTGCTTCCTCGTTCAGATGGGTTTGATGGAACCGGGCACGATACGCGCGGTCTTGAACTGCGTCATCAGCTCGCGCACCACGGGGTCGTTGCGTATGGTCTCTTCGGCCACCGCCTGCCGGCGCTGGCGTTCGGCGGCCTCGCGGCGGGCCGGTGTGTCCTCGGGCACGCCGGCCTCCAGTTCCAGGGCCACCGGCTGGCCGAGTTCGGCCGCCAGCGCCGCGGCCAGCTTGTCGCGCAGGGCCGGCGCACGCAGCGTCTCACGTTCCACCACGAGCAGCCAGCGCGGCGGTGCGGACTGCGCATCGACGTCGCGCAGCCCGGACTGCAGCGCCAATTCACGCACCAGCGCGGTGACGGCGCCGCTCTCACACAGGCGTTGCACCAGGCCGTCCCAGTGGTCACCGAAGGCGTGGGTGGGAACCGGCGGCACGGGCACCGGGGTCGGTGCCGTCGCGTAGCCAGCGGCCCGCGCCGGCGCGCCCGGCGGCACGAGCTGCAGGTGGGGCGCAAAATCCTCGGCGTTGGCGGCCGGCACCTCGGGCGAGGCGGCCGCCACGACGGGCGGCGTGGCCGGCAAGGTCAGCGCCGGCGGCGCGGGCGCGCGCAGCGGCGCCACGCGCGCCGCCGGCGATTCACGCGTGGGCTCCCGGGGCGAAGCCGTCGGCCGCGCGTCGGGTGCTGCGTCGGGCCGCGCGCCCCCCGCCGGCGGAAACGCCAGGAAGCGCAGCAGCACCATCGTCAGCGCGCCGTACTCGTCGCTCATCAGCTGCAGCTCGCCACGGCCGTGCAACACCATGCTGTAGAGCAGCTGCGTCTCGTCGGGGGCCAGCAGGCCGGCCAGCGCCGGCACATCGGCGAGTTCGGGTTCCTGCATGTCCAGCGCCCCGGGCACCGCCTGCTGCACCGCCATCTGCTGCAGCAGCAAGGCCATCTCTTCCAGCGTGCCGGCGGCCGAAAGCCCCAGGCCGCGCAGCCCGTCCACGGCCGCCAGCACCGCCGCGCCGTCGCGCTCGGCCAGCGCCTGCACCAGGGTCCGCGCATGACTGCGGTCGACGCTGCCGAGCATGGTGCGCACCACGTCCTCGGCCAGCCGGCCGCTGCCATAGGCGATGGCCTGGTCGGCCAGCGACAGGCCGTCGCGCATGGAGCCGCGAGCCGCGCGCGCCAGCAGACGCAGCGAACCGTCGTCGAAGGCCACGCCCTCGGCGGCCAGCACCTGCCGCAGGTGTTCGCGCACCGTGGCCGGCGCCATCGGCCGCAGGTTGAACTGCAGGCAGCGGCTGAGTACCGTGGGCAGCATCTTCTCGGGGTCGGTCGTGGCCAGCACGAACTTCAGATAATCCGGCGGCTCCTCCAGCGTCTTCAGCAGCGCGTTGAAGGCGTCCTTGGTGAGCTGGTGCGCCTCGTCGATCATGAACACCTTGTAGCGGCCGATGCCGGGCTTGTAGGCGGCACGCTCGATGAGGTCGCGGATCTCGTCGATGCTGCGGTTGCTGGCGGCGTCGAGCTCGATGTAGTCCAGGTAGCGGTCGGCGTCGATCTCGGTGCAGGCCTGGCACACGCCGCAGGGTTCGGCGGTGATGCCGCCGCGGCCGTCGGCGCCGGTGCAGTTCAGGCTCTTGGCCAGGATGCGGCTGACCGTGGTCTTGCCGATGCCGCGCGTGCCCGTGAACAGGTAGGCGTGGTGCAGCCGCTGCTGCGTGAGCGCATTCGTCAGCGCCTGCACCACGTGTTCCTGGCCGACCATCTGCGCGAAGCTGCGCGGGCGGTATTTGCGGGCCAGGACGACGTAGGTCATCGAGGCATTCTACGGTTGGCAGGGATAATCGCCGGCCATGCAGAGCACCGATTCCACCCCGCTGAGCTATGAACAGGCCGGCGTGCAGTACGACCTCATCGACCCGCTGAAGGTGGCCGCGCAGCGCGCCGCCGCGGCCACCGGCGTGCATCTGGCGGCGCACGGTTTTGCCGAGGTCGAGGCCTCGCGCGGCGAGTCGGCTTATGTCGTCGACGTGGGGCCGTTCTATGTGGCCAGCATCGTCGAATGCCTGGGCACCAAGACGCTGGTGGCCGACGAGATGCAGCGCCTCACCGGCCGCAGCTTCTTCGCGGCAATAGCGCAGGACACCATCGCCATGGCCGTCAACGACCTGGTCACCGTGGGCGCCACGCCGCTGGTGGTGCAGGCCTACTGGGCGGCCGGCGGCAGCGAGTGGTTCACCGACGCCGGCCGCGCGCAGGCCCTGGTGGCGGGCTGGAAGCGCGCCTGCGACACCTGCGGCGTGGCCTGGGGCGGCGGCGAGACGCCGGCGCTGGCCGGCATCGTCGAGGCCGGGCGCATCGACCTGGCGGCTGCCTGCACCGGCCTGGTGAATCCCAAGGATCGCCTCAGCCTGGGCGAAAGGCTCGGTCCCGGCGACGCCATCGTGCTGCTGGGCGCCAGCGGCATCCACGCCAACGGCCTGAGCCTGGCGCGCAAGCTGGTAGAACGGCTGCCGCAGGGTTACCTGACCGAGGTGGCACCCGGCCTGGGCTATGGCCAGGCGCTGCTGGCGCCCACGGTGCTGTATGCGCCCGTGACCGAAGCGCTGTGGGCCGCCGGCGTGCGCGTGCATTACGCCGCCAATATCACCGGCCACGGCTGGCGCAAGCTGCTGCGCCACCCCAAGCCGTTCACCTACCGCATGCACACCGTGCCGCCGGTGCCGCCGGTGCTGCGCTTCATCCAGCAGCAGGCCGGGCTCGACGACGCCGAGGCCTACGGCACCCTCAACATGGGGGCCGGCTTTGCCCTCTTCCTGCCGCAGGCCGACGCCGAGCGCGCGGTGGCCGTGGCGCAGGGCTGCGGCGTGCCGGCGTGGGTGGCCGGGCAGGTGGAAGCCGGCAGCAAACGGCTGCTGATCGAACCGCTGGACGTGGAATTCAGCGGCGACACGCTGCAACTGCGCTGACGCGCTCCTGGCGCAGTCGCACGACCCGGCGCTGCGGCAGCCTTGCCGCAACACCTCGCCTACAATCGGTCTCGACGGGCCTCCCCGCATGGAAGCGCGCCCAACCGGGTCAGGTGGGGAACCAAGCAGCCCTCAGCGTTGCAACCAGTGCCGGGGGTAAGGCTCGTCACCCTCTCCGCTGTGAGATCACGGCCACGGCGTTCAGGTCCCTCGCAGCGCAGCCACTGCATGGTCACGCAGGGCACGCAGCAACGCCAGGTCCTCGTCGGCCAGCACCAGGCTTCCGGCTTCCGACTTGTCGCCATAGATCAACCCCAGGGCCACGCCGTCGTGCACCATGGGCAGCAACAGGAAGGTCGGCGCATTCACCTGGCGCCTGTACCACGCCGGCAGCCGTGAATTCAGCTTGGCCGCGTCGGCCACGAGCAGGTCGGCGCCCTTGACGCACAGCGCCGCGAAAAGGTCCCCCGGCCCAGTGCCGTCGATCGCCACGCGGAAGGCGGCACGGGCCTCGCCGGCACCGGCCCCGAGGCCGATGCGGCCCGTGAGCAGGCCGCTGCCGGCCTCGCGAAGGCACAGCACTGCGCAGCGCAGTTCCAGGGCCCGACGCATGGTCTCCAGCACCAGATGAAGCAGTTCGTTGCGCCCCAGCGTTCTCGACGCACTGGCACGCTGCACCTCACCCAGCCCGCGTGCCAGGCGTGGGCGTGCGGCTGCGCCCGGCAAGACGCGGTCCGGCAGCACCACGGTTGCGGCGGGCGGCGGGACCACCGCCGCGGCGCGTGCCGGCGAGCTGGCCACGCCCAGCAGGCGCTTGGACTGCGCCTGGTTCAGGCCTTTCAGCCCGAGCGCCTGCACGATCTGGCGCAGGCGTACCCGGGCGCCGTGCGTGGCCGCCACCACTGCGTCGGCGTTGCAGCCGAGCAAGGCGGCATGGTGCGCCGCAGCCACGGCCAGCGGCTGGGCCTGGGTGTCGGCGTCGCTGGCCAGCAGCAGGTCGGTCAGCTCGTTGGCGCTATGGCCGAGCTGGCGCAGCCGCTCGACCGCCGCCTCGGCACTGCTGCCCTTGCCCGTTGCGGCCGATGACGACGCGGCCTCGGGCGCGGTCAGCGCCCGTTGCAGCCGCGCCGGCAGACCCCAGGCGCGGGCCACGCCGGCGGTCAACTTTTCGAAACCGATGCCCAGCACGCGCTGCGCGGCGGCCTCCAGGCCGCGCACGCCGCCCTCGCCGCCCGGCATCTGGTGGTGGATCTGCAGCGCCTCCTCGGGAAAGTAGTACTCGGTCAGCAGGCGGCCCAGGTTGCGCAGCATGCCGGCCAGAAACGCCTCCTCGCTTTCGCGTGCCAGTGGCGTGAGCTCGCGCGCCAGCGAGGCCACCATCAGTGCGCGCAAATACTCGTGCTGGATGCGCGCGGCGTGCGCCTTGTCCACCATGTGCTCCAGCAACAGTGCCGAGACGACGAGGTTGCGGATGCCGGCGACGCCCACCAGTGCCACCGCACGGGACACGGTGCCGATGCCGCCACCGGCTGCGCTGGAAAAGTGGGCGGCATTCACCATGCGCAGCAGCTTGTGCGTGAGCCCCACGTCCTGCATGATCTCCTCGGCCAGGCGGTTCAGGCTTTCGGTTTCGGAGCCGGTCAGGCGCAGGATGCGCGCCACCTGCGCCGAAAGCGCCGGGAAGTCGGTCTTGTGCCGCATGCGCCGCAGCAGGAATTGCAGCGTGGCGTGGCCATCGGCAGCTTCGTCGGGCACGTCGTCGTGGGCCTCGCTGGCCGGCTGCAGCCAGGCGCTGAGTTCCTTGTGCAGTGTGCCGGCACTGTCGTAGCGCAGGCCGGTGTCGCGCGCCAGCGCGCGTTGCACGATGCTGCGCAGCGCCTCGTCCACGGGCGTCGTGGAAGGCAGCACCAGGTCCTCTTGCTGCACGCGCTGCACGGCGCGCCAGGGGTCGGTCTCCTTCAGCAGCGCTTCACCGGCCAGCAGTTCGGCCAGCATCGCCCCGGCGGCGTAGACGTCCATCGCCGGCAGCGGCGGCTCGCCACGTGCCGCCTCGGGCGACATGTATCCGGGTGTGCCGACGATGCAGCCGGCGGTGACATCGGCAGGGGTGCCGGCCAAGGTGTCGGCGCGTGCGTCGTTTCGGGCCGGGCCGGCGGGGAGCCCGGCCACGCGCGCGGCGATGCCGAAGTCCATCACCCGGGCACGGCCATCGGCGCCCAGCAGCACGTTGGACGGCTTCAGGTCACGGTGCACGATGCCCTGCGCGTGGGCCACCGCCAGCGCGTCCAGCACGCCCAGCATCAGGGCCACGGCCTCGCGCGGTGGCCATTGCGGGCGCTGCCGGCGGGCCTCGGCCAGCGTCTGCCCGGCAACGAACTCGAACACCAGGTAAGGCGGCCCGGCCGCCTCGCCGGCCTCGAAGACCGGCACGATGTGCGGGTGCGTGAGCCGGCTCACCGCGTGCGCCTCGTGCAGCCAGTCGCTGACGGCGTTTGCGTCGGCCGCGGGGTGGAAGAGCTTGAGGGCCACCTCGCGCGCGAGCCGCGGGTCGTGCGCCAGCCAGACGGTGGCCTGCGCGCCGCGCCCCAGCTCCCGCAGCAGCCGAAAGCGGCCGACGAGGCGCTCGGCGGCGGCCGTGCCCGCGGCAGGCCTGGAGACGGCATTCAGCGCGGCACTCATGGCGACACTTGCGGCGCCACCTCGGCGCGGCGGGTGCCGGGCCGCGCCGGCGCGTCTGGCGGCACGTGCGCGGTTTCGGCCACGGGCGGCGGCCGGCCACCGGGTTCCTGCAGCGCGGCGCGCAGTTCACGCAGGCCGATATCGAGCGGCCGGCCGTAGCGCTGCACCACGCGTTGCAACGCCGCGGCCTGGCGCGGCCCGGGCAGGTCCAGGGCGTCGACGGCCTCGTTGGCGCAGCTGGCCACGGCACGCAGCATCTCGTCGTCGTTCTCGATGGCGCGCACGGGCGTGGCCAGCGGCAGGCGGCGGATCATCGCCTGCACGCTCTCGTCCAGGCCCCACCAGCGCGCCACGGCCGCGCCGATGGCTTCGACATCGACGCCAATCACGGCGAAGGACGCCGCTTCCTCGGTCAGGCCGGGTTGCTCGTGTTCGCCGGCGTTCAGTGGCGGCGCCGGCTGCATCAGGCGCCGGATCTGCTGCGCCTCTTCGGCGAAGTGGTAATGCACGACGAGCCGCCCCAGGTTCTGCATCTGCGTGACCAGATAGACCACTTCGCCGTCGTAACCCGCCGGCCGCAAGGCCAGTGCAGCGCGCCCGGCACGCTTGCAGCGGTCGACCAGTCGCTGCAGTTCCGCCGCATCCTCCTGCTCCAGCGGGCCGGGCCAGGCGCGCAAGGCCAGTGCGCTGCGCCGCACGCCTTCCAGCCCCAGCATCGCGATGGCCCGCCGCACCGTCAGCACCGGGCCGCTGCCGGCGACCTGGGCGCCGCGCACCTGTGCCGAGTTCACGAGCCGCAGCATCTCGAAGGACAACGCCAGGTCCTGCAGCACGACCTCGGCCAGTTCGTTGGTGCGTTCGCGCTCCATCAGCGCCAGCCGCGCCGCGCGCGCGGCGGCACCGGGCGAGGACGGCAGCACGCCGGCCGTGCGAAACCGGTCGGACAGCAGGGCCAGCGGCCCGCCGCCCACTTCCGCCTCGGTCTGCAACCAGCCTTCCAGCGCACGCAGCAGCGTGCGCGGGTTGCGGTAGCGCTGCCGCGGCTGGCGATCGGTGGCCCGATTGGCGATGGCCCGCAGCGGCTCGGCAATGGCGTGGGCGGTGGTCCACGGCAGACGCACGATCTCGCGTCCGAGCGGCGGCAGGCGCGCGATGACGCGGCCGGTATCCGGTTCCGCCAACGCGCTGGCGCCGGCCAGCATGCCGTGCAGCAACACGCCCGCGGCCAGCACGTCGCGCTCGGCCGCCGCGCGATGCAGACGCAGCGCGGCCGGCGATTGCGCGGCCGGGCGCTGCCCGCTCCACCCCGGCATCGACGTCGCCGCCGCCACCTCCAGCCCGGCCAGGCAAGCCTGGCCACTGTCGCCGACCAGCACCAGATACGGTTGCAGGTCATGGTGAGCCACCCCCGCTTCGTGCGCGTAGGCCAGGCCGCGCAGCAGCTGCACCGCCAGCGCGGCGGCCTCGGCACCGGGCAGGCCCCGGGGCGGGATGCGCTCGGCCAGCGTGGCACTGTCGTGCAAGTCGTAGGCGACGAAGGGCCAGCCGTCCTGGACACCGGTTTCGACCATCGTGGCCAGCTGCGGATGGTTCAATCGTGCGGCCCGCCGGGTCGCCTGCTGCCAGTGTTCCAGGGCTTGCGCATCGAGCGGCGGCTGCCGTGGCAGCACCAGCATCCACTCCTGCCCGCGGCGCGGTTCGGCCACGCGCCAGGCCATGGTGCGTTCGCTCTTGCCCAACAGCCGCAGCAGCTGCAGACGGCCGAACCAGCGCACAGCGTTGCTGCGCGGCGGCGTGTCGCTGTCGGGGCTGGTGTCAGGCATGGCTCGTCGATTGGATCGCGCCCGAAGCCGCCCCGATGGCATGAAGTGGCCGCAAAACGGGCATCAGTTGTCGTGCCGGCGGGCGTACCCACGCCGGTCGCCAGGGGCGATCGCAGCCATGGCGCCGGCACTGCCTTGGCGGCGAGTCCCCGCCGGGCCGATGTGTCAGAATTCCCTGCGCTTTCACAGGTGCAATGCACCGGACCACGCGGAGATATCTCAGATGAGCAGCGAACTGATCAAGCACGTCACCGACGACTCCTTCGACGCCGATGTCCTGAAGTCCGACAAGCCGGTGCTGGTGGATTACTGGGCCGAATGGTGCGGCCCCTGCAAGATGATCGCGCCGATCCTGGACGAGGTGTCCAAGACCTACGAAGGCCGCCTGCAGGTGGCCAAGATGAACGTCGACGAGAACCGCACGGTGCCGGCGCAGCACAATATTCGCGGCATCCCGACGTTGATGCTGTTCAAGGGCGGCGTGCTCGCCGCCACGAAAGTCGGCGCACTGAACAAGGCGCAGCTCACCGCCTTCATCGACGGTCATCTATAATTCCGTCCCAGCGGTCGGTGCTCTGAAGGCGCCGGTCGGCTGATCCGCCACCACGCACCGCCCGCGCCGGCCCCCACCGGCGCCCCCTGACGGCCCGGCGCGTGTGACCGGCGCCCATTCACCAGCGTCCTTCGCCCACCGTGCATGCCGCACGTGTGCCGCGCCGCATCTGCCCGAGGGTGCCCGCCCCATGCATCTTTCCGAACTCAAAGCCCAGCCGATTGCCGAACTCATCACCATGGGCGAGGCGCTGGAGATCGAGAACGTCGCCCGCCTGCGCAAGCAGGAGCTGATGTTCGCGATCATGAAGAAGCGCGCCAAGGCCGGCGAACAGGTGTTCGGCGACGGCGTGCTGGAGGTGCTGCCCGACGGCTTCGGCTTCCTGCGCAGCATCGAGGCCAGCTACATGGCCTCTACAGACGACATCTACCTGAGCCCGAGCCAGATCCGCCGCTTCAACCTGCACACCGGCGACATGGTCGAAGGCGAGGTGCGCGTGCCCAAGGACGGCGAACGTTATTTTGCGCTGGTCAAGGTCGACCGCGTGAACGGCGTCACGCCCGAGGAGAGCAAGCACAAGATCATGTTCGAGAACCTGACGCCGCTGTTTCCCACGCAGCAGTTCAAGCTCGAACGCGAGATCAAGAGCGACGAGAACATCACCAGCCGCATCATCGACCTCATCGCGCCCATCGGCAAAGGCCAGCGCGCGCTGCTGGTGGCGCAGCCCAAGACCGGCAAGACGGTGATGATGCAGCAGCTGGCGCATGCGCTGGTGGCCAACCACCCCGAGATCCACCTCATCGTGCTGCTCGTCGACGAGCGGCCCGAGGAAGTGACCGAGATGCTGCGCACGGTGCGCGGCGAGGTCATCAGTTCCACCTTCGACGAACCCGCCGCGCGCCACGTGCAGGTGGCCGAGATGGTGATCGAGCGCGCCAAGCGCCTGGTGGAACTGAAGAAGGACGTCGTTATCCTGCTCGACAGCATCACGCGCCTGGCGCGTGCTTACAACAATGTGCTGCCGTCCAGCGGCAAGGTGCTCACCGGCGGCGTGGACGCCAATGCGTTGCAGCGCCCCAAGCGCTTCTTCGGCGCCGCGCGCAATACCGAGGAAGGCGGCACGCTCACGATCATCGGCACCGCGCTCATCGACACCGGCTCGAAGATGGACGAGGTCATCTACGAGGAATTCAAGGGCACCGGCAACTGCGAGATCCACCTCGACCGCCGCATGGCCGAGAAGCGCGTCTACCCGTCGATCCTGATCAACAAGAGCGGCACGCGGCGCGAGGAACTGCTGCTCAAGCCGGAAATCCTGCAGAAGAGCTGGATCCTGCGCAAACTGCTCTATCCCATGGACGAAATCGAGGCGATGGAGTTCATCCTGGAAAAGATGAAGGCCACGAAGAACAACCACGACTTCTTCGACATGATGCGTCGCGGCGGCTGACCCCGAGCCAGGTTAGAATTCGGGGTTTTTCGCCCCCTTAAGGAAAGTGCGCCGACCCGAACCGCAACGCGGGCGGTCGGCGTGGCTCCCGCAACCGAAACGAGGCCCCCCATGAAAGAAGGCATCCACCCGAACTACCGGGACATCTGTTTCCAGGACCTGTCCAACGGGTTCAAATTCGTCACCCGTTCGTGCGCGCAGACGAAGGAAACCATCAAGATGGAAGACGGCCGTGAACTGCCGCTGATCAAGCTCGAAGTCACGAGCGAGACGCACCCGTTCTACACCGGCACGCAAAAGAGCATCGACAACCTCGGCGGCCGCGTCGAGAAGTTCCGCAACAAGTTCGCCCACCTCAGCGCCAAGAAGTGATTCTGGCGGCGGGTTCGGCAAAGGCAGCTTCGGCTGCCTTTGTCGTTTGTGCCCTGTGCAGCCTGCCGGTTTCGGACCCGGGCTCGGGCATCATCGCGCCGTGAGCAGCCCCACCCCCGCCCTCGTCACCCAGCGCGGCGCACGGCGTCTGCCACGCGCGCCCCTGCTGCTGCTGTGTGCGGCCTATGTGCTGCCCGGCCTGGTGGGGCGCGATCCCTGGCGCAGCGCCGACCTGACGGCCTTCGGCCAGATGATCGCCATCGCCGAAGGCCGCACGGCCTGGTGGGCCCCCATGCTCGGCGGCATGCCGGCCGACACCGCCCTGCTGCCGCACTGGCTGGGCGCCGCCTTCATCGCCGCCACGGCGGGCTTCGTCGAGCCGGCGCTGGCCGCGCGGTTGCCCTTTGCCCTGCTGCTGGTGCTGGTGCTGGCGCTGGTCTGGTACACCACTTTTCATCTGGCCCGCACCGACGCCGCGCAACCGGTGCCCTTTGCGTTTGGCGGCGAGGCCGAACCGGTGGCGTACGCCCGCGCCATCGCCGACGGTGCCGTGCTGGCGCTGATGGCCACCCTGGGGCTGCTGCAACTGGGTCACGAGACGACGCCCGAACTGATGCAGCTCTTCGCCATGAGCCTGTTCATGTACGGTCTGGCGGCGGCACCGTTCCGGCATGGCCGCTCGCGCGCTGCCGTGCTGGCCGCCCTGCCCCTGCTGGCCGGCAGCGGCGCGCCGGCCATGGCGCTGGCCGCCGGGCTGGGCGGCCTGGTGGTGGTCTGGAACTCGCGCTATGCGCAGGTGCGCACCTTTGCCTGGGCGGTGGCCACAGCCATGGCAGCCGCGGTGCTGATGGCGCTGGTGCTGGGCACCTGGCGCTGGCGTGCGCATGGCCTGGGCTGGGGCGACCTGCCCGGCATCGCCCGCCAATGGCTGTGGTTCCTGTGGCCGGCCTGGCCGCTGGCCTTGTGGACGCTGTGGCGCTGGCGCCGGCATCTCTCCTACCGCCATCTCTCGATCCCCTTGATCCCGGCGGCCGTCGCGCTGGTGTCCAACCTGGCGATGAGCGGGTCGGACCGCGCGCTGATGCTGGGCCTGCCCGGCATGGCCGTGCTGGCCGCGTTCGCGCTGCCCACGCTCAAGCGCAGCACCGCGGCGGCCATCGACTGGCTGTCGATGTTCTTCTTCACGCTGTGCGCGCTGACCGTCTGGGTCATCTATGCCGCCATGCACACCGGCGTTCCGGCCAAGCCGGCGGCCAACGTGGCCAAGCTCGCGCCGGGTTTCGAAGCCGCGTTCTCGTTGCCGGCCCTCCTGCTGGCAACGGCCGGAACCCTGGCCTGGCTATGGCTGGTGCGCTGGCGCACCGGGCGCCATCGCGAGGCGCTGTGGAAGAGCATGGTGCTGCCGGCAGGCGGCGTGGCCTTGTGCTGGCTGCTGCTCATGACGCTGTGGCTGCCACTGCTGGACTATGCCCGCAGCCCGCGGCCCTGGGTCGAACGCGTCGCAGCGCTGGTGCCAGCCGACGCCTGCATCGCCGCCCCCGGCCTGGCGCCGGCGGCGGTGGCGGCGCTGGAATATCTGGGCCGCTGGCCGGTCCAAGCGCGTACGGCCGCCATGGACGGCGGCTGCAGCCACGCGATGCAGATCACCCGCGCCCAGCCCTTGCCGCCAGCGCCTGCGGGTTGGGAACTCGCCGGCACGGTACAGCGGCCCACCGACCGCCACGAGTACACCCTGGTCTACCGCCGCCTGCCGCCCCGCTGAGAGCTTGTAAAAATATGAATCGCCGCAGCCCGCGGCGGGCACCGCGCGCGTTCAGGCCGGGTGCACCGGCTCGGCCACCACCCCCGCGCGGCGGCGTACGCGCAAGGCCGGCAGCACCAGCTTGAAGGTCGAGCCCTTGCCCACTTCGCTGCTGATGTCGATGGACCCGCCGTGGCGCTGCGCCACGTGCTTGACGATCGACAAGCCCAGCCCCGTGCCGCCGGTTTCGCGCGAACGGCTGCCGTCGACGCGGTAGAAACGCTCGGTCAGACGCGGCAGGTGCTCGCGCGCGATGCCCGGGCCGGTGTCGGTGACGGCGATCTCGGCGCTGCCGTCGTCGCGCCAGCGCCAGGCCACGTCGATGCGGCCGCCTTCGGGCGTGTAGCGCACGGCGTTGTTGACCAGGTTGCCCACGGCGCTGAGCAGTTCGGTATCGCTGCCGGCCATCTCGGCGTCGCCGCCGCCGGCCACGCCCAGCGTGTGGCGCCCGGCCGACAGCGCCAGCGCGTCGGCCTGCACCCGCTGCATCAGGTCGGCCACGGCCAGCCAGCGGTCGACAGGCGGGCGCGGGCTGCCTTCCAGGTGCGCCAGCGTCAGCAGGTCACCGACCAGGCTTTGCATGCGGTCGGTCTGCTGCGTCATCACCGTGAGAACGCGCTGGCGCTCGACCTCGGTCAACGGCAGGCGCGACATGGTCTCCACGAAGCCCGCCAGCACCGTGAGCGGGGTGCGGATCTCGTGCGAGACGTTGGCGACGAAGTCGCGACGCATGGCCTCGGCGCGCTCGCGTTCGGTGATGTCCTGCGACAGGATGAGCTTCATGCCGTCGCCGTAGGACCGCACCAGCACCATCAGCGTGCCGCGGCCATTGGGGCCGGGAAATACCAGGGCCTCTTCGAACTGGCCGCGCTGCAGATGGCCGACGAAGGCCGGCGTACGCACGAGATTGGTGATGCGCTGGTGGTGGTCGCGCTCGCGGTCGAGGCCGAAGTGTTCGGCCGCCACACCGTTGCACCACTCGATCTGGTCGCCTCTGTCGATCAGCAGCACGCCGTTGGGAGAGGCCTCGATGGCGTCCAGGAAATCGCGCAGGCGCTGCTTTTCCGCCTCGATGCCGGCGTCGCGCAGACCCAGGCCGCGCTCGACGCGGTAGGCCATCTCGCCCCACAAGCCAACCGCGCGCGGAACGGCACCGACCTGCGGGCCACGCAACCAGCGCAACAGCGTCTCGCCTCGCGCCGTGTCCCACCACGCCAGCGCGGCCGCCGCCAGGGCGGCCCCGAGCGCCGCACCTGCCGAGGGCGCTTTCAGCGCGCCACCCACGGCAGCACCGATGCCCGCCCCGAGCAACACCGCCGCCGCCGCGGCCAGCGCGCGCATCAGCAGCATGTCTGTCGCGCCGGCAGGTCAGGCCGCCACGCTGCCGATCGACTGCGTGAGCCGGTAGCCGGCGCCGCGCACCGTCTCGATGAGTGCCGCGCACTGCACCGGCCCGAGCGCCTCGCGCAGGCGCTTGATATGGACGTCGACGGTGCGCTCCTCGATGAAGACGTGGTCGCCCCACACCCGGTCCAGCAACTGCGCCCGACTGTGCACGCGCTCGGGGTGCGTCATCAGGAAGTGCAGCAGCCGGAACTCGGTGGGGCCGAGCTTGATTTCGCGCGCCTCGGAGCCCACACGCCGCGTCACCCGCCGCGTGGCCGGGTCGAGCTTCAGGCCGGCCACTTCCACGGCCGTATCCAGCGCCTCGGGGGCCTTGCGCCGAAGCACGGCGCGGATACGCGCCATCAGCTCGCGCGTGGAGAACGGCTTGGTCAGGTAGTCGTCGGCGCCCGCATCCAGGCCGGTGATCTTGTCGGCCTCCTCGGCACGCGCGGTGAGCATGATCACAGGCATCTCGCGCGTGCGCGCGTCGCCGCGCCAACGCTTGGCCAACACGATGCCCGACTGACCCGGCAGCATCCAGTCCAGCAGCACCAGGTCGGGCAGCACGCGGTCCACCGCCGCCTGCGCCTGGTCGGCATCGGCCGCCACGGTGACCTCGAAGCCGGCGTGGCGCAGGTTGATGGCAATCAGCTCGGCGATCGCTGGTTCGTCTTCGACCACCAGGACGCTGCTCACGCCTGGGCCTTCCAGCACCTAGCGCACGACATTCTCGACATCCTCCAGCGTATGGTGCCGCACGTCGGTGCCCTTGACGACATAGATGGTGGCTTCGGCCAGGTTCTTGGCATGGTCGCCGATGCGCTCGATGGCCTTGGCCACGAAGACCAGGTCGATGCTCGAAGAGATGGTGCGCGGGTCTTCCATCATGTAGGTGATGAGCTTGCGCAGCAGGCCGTCGAATTCCTGGTCGATGGCGTCGTCCTGCTTCAGCACCTCCAGAGCCTTCCCCACGTCCAGGCGCGCGAAGGCGTCGAGCGATTTGCGCAGCTGCGCCACCGCCAGGTCGGCCTCGAACTGCAGGTCGCTCAACGGCAGCCTCAGGCGGCTGCTCAGGCCGACATTGATCAGGCGTTGCACGGTGCGCGCGATGCGCGCCGCCTCGTCACCCACGCGTTCGAGGTTGCCGCTGGCCTTGGACACGGCAATCAGCAGCCGCAGGTCGGTGGCCGCCGGCTGCCGCATGGCGATGGTGCGCTGCAGGTCGAGGTCGATCTCGACCTCCATGCTGTTCACGCGCTGTTCCGCTTCCAGCACCTGCGCCGCGGTCTCGCCGCTGAAGTGCGTCAGCGCGTACATGGCCTGCACGGTCTGCGACTCCACCAGCCCGCCCATTTCGAGCACGCGCGCGCAGATACCGCCGAGTTCGGCGTCGAATTGGCTGGAGATATGTCTTTCGTTCATGGGCTAACCTCGTTCAGCCAAAGCGGCCGGTGATGTAATCCTCGGTCTCGCGCCGAGCGGGTTTCATGAAAAGTTCGCGCGTGGGGCTGTATTCGATGAGCTTGCCGAGGTACATGTAGGCGGTGAAATCCGACACCCGCGCCGCCTGCTGCATGTTGTGAGTGACGATGACGATGGTGTACTTGTGCTTCAGCTCGTGCAGCAGTTCCTCCACCTTCGCGGTGGAGATGGGGTCCAGCGCCGAGCAGGGCTCGTCGAGCAGCAGCACCTCGGGTTCCAGCGCTACGGCGCGTGCGATCACCAACCGCTGCTGCTGGCCGCCGGAAAGGCTCAGCCCGCTGGCGTCGAGCCGGTCCTTCACTTCTTCCCACAACGCGGCCTGCTTCAGCGAGCGTTCCACCGTCTCGTCGAGCTGCGCGCGATTGTTCACGCCCAGCAGCCGCAGCCCGTAGGCCACGTTCTCGTAGATGGTCTTGGGAAAGGGGTTGGGCTTCTGGAACACCATGCCCACGCGCCGCCGCAACTGGGCCACATTGACGCTGCGGTCGTAGATATTCTTGCCGTCGATCTGGATCTGGCCTTCGACACGGCAGTGGTCGACGAGATCGTTCATGCGGTTGAAGCAGCGCAGCAGCGTGGACTTGCCGCAACCGCTGGGGCCGATGAAGGCCACCACATGGCCGCGCGGGATATTCAGGGTGACGTCATGCAGCGCCTGCTTCTCGGCATAGAACAGGTTCACGTTCTTCACCGATACCGCCACTTCCAGGTCCTGCAGCGGCTTCACGTCGCGCGCCGACGCTGGAACTTCGGTTTCGATGGTGAGCCTGGGTGTGGCGGCTTGGGTCATGGTGCTCATCGTTCTTTCCAGTCAGGATGCGATTGTGTTACGGCAGCGCCGGGCTCACACGTTGTCCAGGCCGCGGAATTTCTCGCGCAGGTTGTTGCGCAGGCGAATGGCGGTGAGATTGAGCACCATGATCACGATCACCAGCAGCAGCGCCGTGGCGTAGACCAGCGGCCGCGCGGCCTCGACGTTGGGGCTCTGGAAGCCGACGTCGTAGATGTGAAAGCCCAGGTGCATGAACTTGCGCTCCAGGTGCAGGAAGGGGAAGTAGCTGTCCAGCGGCAGCGCCGGCGCCAGTTTCACCACGCCCACCAGCATCAGCGGCGCCACTTCGCCAGCGGCTCGCGCCACGGCCAGGATCAGGCCGGTCATCATGGCCGGGCTGGCCATCGGCAGCACGGTGCGCCACAGCGTCTCGGCCTTGGTGGCGCCCAGCGCCAGGCTGCCTTCGCGCACCGAACGCGGCACACGGGCCAGGCCTTCCTCGGTGGAGACGATGACCACCGGCAGCGTCAGGATGGCCAACGTGAGCGAAGCCCACAGGATGCCGGGGCTGCCGAAGGTGGGAGCCGGCAGCGCCTCGGGGAAGAAGAGCTGGTCGATATTGCCACCCAGGAAATAGACGAAGAAGCCCAGGCCGAAGACGCCGTAGACGATGGAAGGCACCCCGGCGAGGTTGTTCACCGAGACGCGGATGACGCGGATCAGCGGACCCTGCTTGGCATATTCGCGCATGTAGATGGCGGCCATGATGCCCAGCGGCGTGACCATCGCCGCCATCAGCAGCACCATCAGCACGGTGCCGAAGATGGCCGGGAAGATGCCGCCTTCGGTGTTGGCTTCGCGCGGGTCGTCCCAGATGAATTCACCCACCTTCTTCACATAGTGGCCGGCCTTGTCGAACAGGCTCATGTCGTTGGCACGGTAGACGTCGGCCACCAGAGCAAGCTTGACCTCGACCTCCTTGCCGTCCATCAGCCTGCCGACCACGGTGTCGCGTGCGATCTCGGTGCGCAGCGCCGACAGCCGCTCCTGCAGTTGGCCGAACTGGCCGTTCAGCGCCCCGCGCTGCGACTCGAATGACGCCTTGCGGTCTTCGGTCAGCTGCCCGTCGAGTTCGAGCTTGCGCGCCTGCAGCCGCAGCTGCTCCAGCCCGTAGTTGACCTTGCCGATGTCGTACTTCTCGATGCGGTAGATCTGGTTGAAGAGATCGTTGGCACGCTCATAGCGCTTGAGCAATTCGGGCCAGGCCGCTTCGCCGCTGGCAACCACCTGGCCCGCCTCCTTCACCGCCGCCAGATGGCCGTAGAAGTTGCCCCACTCCCGGCGTTCGATGGTGAGGATGTCCTTGGGGAAAGTCAGCTCGCCCAGCAGCGGCACCGGGAACCAGCGGAAGTCGACGCCGGTGACGTCGCGGTTGCCCATCTTCACCAGCACGCGCTCGGCAAAGGCCGCGTCACCCGGGATCGTGAATCCCGCTTCGCGCAGCCGGCGAACGGCGACTTCCTCGCGTTCACGAATCTCGCCGATGAGGCCGATCTTCGTGCCGTCGCGTTCGGTGAAGGTGGTCTCGGCCACGGGCTTGGGCCAGAAATGGCCCAGGCCGCGCGCCGCCGTCAGCGCCATGATGCCGGCCACGGCCAGGATGGAAAGCGCCACGGCGCCCGCGGTCAGCCAGATCCAGGGAGAGCCTGATTTGTACCAGTCACGCATGATGTGTCTTCTCCGGGCTCAGATGGTCTGGTACTTCTCGCGCAGCCGCTGGCGCACCAGCTCGGCCGCGGTGTTCACGACGAAGGTGAAGGCGAACAGCACCAGCGCGGAAAGGAAGAGCAGCCGGTAGTGCGTCTCGCCGACGCCGGCCTCGGGCATTTCGACACCGATATTGGCCGACAGCGTGCGGAAGCCGCTGAACAGGCTGAAGTCCATCACGGCCGTGTTGCCGGTGGCCATGAGCACGATCATGGTCTCGCCCACCGCGCGGCCCAGCCCGATCATCACCGCCGAGAAGATGCCCGGGCTGGCGGTGAGCAGCACCACGCCCACCAGCGTCTGCCAGGCCGTGGCGCCCAGGGCCAGCGAACCGGAGGTGAGTGACTTGGGCACCGAGAAGATGGCGTCCTCGGCAATCGAAAATATGGTGGGCGTGACGGCAAAACCCATGGCCAGGCCGACGACCAGCGAGTTGCGCTGCTCGTATTTGATGCCCATCTCGTTGCTCAGCCAGTTGGGCATGTCGCCGCCGAAGAAGGCGGCCTCGATCGGGTGACCGACCTGGAACGCCAACCACACGACAAGCACCATCACCGGCATCAGCAGTGCTGCCTCCCAGCCGGGCGCGACACGATCGGTGAGCGTTTGCGGCAGCAGGTGCCAGACATAGGCCGACAGCACCATGCCTGCAGGCAGCAGCAGGATGCTCAGCAGCACGCCGGCCAGGTTGTTCTCCACCAGCGGCGCCAGCCACAGGCCGGCCAGGAAACCCAGCACCACGGTGGGCAGCGCTTCCATGACCTCGATGGTGGGCTTGACGATGGTGCGCATGCGCGGCGTCATGAAATACGCCGTGAAGATGGCACCCAGAATGGCCAGCGGCACCGAGATGATCATGGCGTAGGTGGCCGCCTTGATCGTGCCGTAGGTCAGTGGCGCCAGGCTGAACTTGGGCTCGAAGTCGGAGTTGGCGGCCGACGACTGCCACACGTAGTCGGGCGCCTCGTAGCTCTCGTACCAGACCTTCTGCCACAGGCTGGAAAACGACACCTCGGGGTAGTGGTTGTCGACCGCAGCCGAATAGACCTTGCCCGCGGCGTCCTGCGCCAGGTAGCCGTTGCCGCGCGGCGGCACGCCCAGGGCGACCAGCGGCTGGTCGCTGAGCTTCTCGACGAACAGCAGCCGCTCGGAGGTGGCGAAATAGCTGCCCAGGTGGCCCTGCGCGTCGCCGACGATGAAACCCTTGCGGAAGAATTCGGGCGTGATCACCGTCACCGCTGCAGGCATGGGCTTGAAGCCGCGAATGCGCTGAAGCGCGAAGTTCGCCCCCTCGGTACGCACCAGGAACCACTGCGACAGTTCACCCTTGTCGGTGCCGACGATGAGCGAGAAGCCACCGCTGAGCATGGACAGCGCCGTCACGCGCTGGCCGGGGGGGCCAGCTCCACGGTCTCGAGCAACTTGGGTTGGGTCTTGTCGCTGATGTTGTAGCGCGCCAGGCTGCGGTCACCGTGCAGCACATAGAGTTCGCGCTGCTTGGACTCGATGACCAGTTGGCGCACGTCTGCCGGCACAAGGCTGATCTCGCCCTGCTGGATCTCGCTCTTGGTCACGCCCGTCATCGGGTTGGTCGTCACGTTGACGGCGGACACCAGCAGCCGCCGGTCGGCCGTGATCGCAGCGATGGTCGAGCCGTCGTCGGTGAGCTGCACGCCCAGCAACGTGATCGGCTGCCCCTGCGGATCCACGGCGAGCGGCTCCTCGCCCAGGGGGAAGTCCAGCGAAGGCGTGATCAGCCGCTTGTTGTCGGGAAAGGTGACCGTGAAACCCTGCTTGACCAGGATCACGCGGCCGTCCGAGAGGCCGAAACCCAGGCTGAAGCTGCGACGCTCGCCGAGGTCGGCACTGGTGATCTGCACGCCCGCGGGCACCGGCACCTGGGCTTCGGCCAGCGACTCGCCGGTGTCGAAATTGAAGAAGGTGATGGTGCCCTGGGCACCGAGGCGCGATCCGATCTCGCGCTGCTCCTCGCCGCTGTAGCTGAGCGTGGGCTGGCTCGCCGGGCCGGGCACCGCGTACTGGTTTCGCGCCTCGATGCTGGGCGGCATGAAGATCGGCACCACCACGCTGGCCAGGTAGAAGAAGATGGCCGACACCGCGACGATGACGCTGATGCCGCCGAAGGTCATGACCTGCTTGAACAGCTTGTCGCTGAACAGGCGGCGGCTCATGGCCGCGTTGACACTGAACGCGGTGGAAGTCTGGCCGGTGGTGGCGGTATTCATCGGTGGGTCCGATCTGACGTGAAACGAGGGTGACAGGGAACGCCCGCCACCCTCCTG
Source organism: Rubrivivax sp. (assembly GCA_034522875.1). Lineage (GTDB taxonomy): Bacteria > Pseudomonadota > Gammaproteobacteria > Burkholderiales > Burkholderiaceae_C > Rubrivivax. The sequence continues at coordinate 252,951 of JAXHKY010000009.1, forward strand.
CCTGGGAGCGATGCGTTTATTTGGCCGCTACACGCAGGGCCTTGAAACGGTCGTTGCGGTCCTGCGGCTTGCCCTTCTTGTAGCTGTCCTTGTTCATCACGTAGACCAGCGTCTCGCCCTTCGGACCCACGCCGATGTCGGTGTAGCTGTAGGGCACTTCCCCGAAGGCCGCGAAGTCCTTCATGTCCTTCAGGTCGCCGAACAAGTAGAAGCGGCCGCCCTTGTAGGCCTCGCCGTAGAAGCCGCTGGCCGCGGATACCGTGCCGTCCAGGATCTGCTCACCCCGGCTGGGCCGGTTGGCCTTGACGTCGTCGCCGGTGATGCCGAACACCAGGGTCTTACCGCCCGGGCCGGTGCCGATCTGCGTGCGCGTGAGCGCCACTTCGCCGTGGGCGAGGAAGTCGAAATAGTTCTTGGTGTCGCCGAAGGCATGCACACGGCCGCTCTCGGGCAAGACGACGAACAGCTCAACTGGAGCCGTGGCGGCAGCGGTCGCCGCCACCGCGGCGGGCATGGGCGCTGCGGCTGCGGGCTTGGGTGCCGGCGCGGGGGCGGGTGCCGGCGCAGTGGCGCAACCGGCAGCCAGGGCCGCCACAGCCGCCACAGCCGCCAGGGCACCGTATCGAACGGTCAGACTCATGGTGTGGGTCTCCTGTAGGCAGCCGTGATCAGTTCAATGCCGTCAGGAAGCGCGCCGCCATGGCGGCCGGCACGGGCACGAAACCGTCCTTGATGGTCACTTCCTGGCCCTGCTTGGACAACACCATCTTGAAGAATTCGCGCTCCAGCGGCGCCAGCGGCTGGTTGGGCTTCTTGTTGACGTAGACGTAGAGCACTCGGGCCAGGGGGTAGGTGCCGTCGATGGCGTGCACGGCATCCGGCTCGACGAAGGGCTGCCCCTTCTTCTTGGACAGCGGCAGCGCGCGCACGCCCGAGGTCTTGTAGCCGATGCCGGAGTAGCCCATCGCGTTGATTTGCGTGGCCACGCTCTGCACCACCGAGGCCGAACCCGGCTGCTCGGCCATGTTTCGCTTGAAGTCGCCCTTGCACAGCGCCACGTCCTTGTAGAAGCCGTAGGTGCCTGACACCGAATTGCGGCCGTACAGGGCGATGTCGCGGTTGGCCCATTCGCCTGCCATGCCGACCTGGCCCCACTTGGTGATATCCGTGGGAAATCCGCACTTGCGGCCGACCGACATGGCGGCATCGACTTCCTCGATGCTCAGGCCCTTGATCGGGTTGTCCTTGTTCACGTAGACGGCCAGCGCGTCGATGGCCACGCCCACGGCAGTGGGCTTGTAGCCGTGCTTCTTCTCGAAGCTTTCCACTTCCTTGGCCGTCATGATGCGGCTCATGGGGCCGAAGTTGGAGGCGCCCTCGGTCAGCGCCGGCGGCGCGGTCGAGGAGCCGGCGCCCTGGATCTGGATATTGACGTTGGGGTAGAGGCGCTTGAATTCCTCGGCCCACAGCGTCATCAGGTTGTTCAGCGTGTCGGAGCCGACGCTGGTGAAGTTGCCGGAAACGCCAGCGGCCTTCTGGTAGGTCGGCAGCGCCGGGTCTACCTGCACGGCCTGGGCCTGCGCCGAGGCGGAAATGAAGAAGGCTCCGGCAAGGCCGAGCGCTTGAACGATTTTATTGAGGGTCATGAGACTGCTCCTGAGGTTTGTGGCGGATCGTTGAGGCGACAGCTGAAACTCTAGGAGGGCCAGATGACATTGTCGTGACACCGTTGTCACAAATCCAGGATCGGGCCACCGACCAGCGACCGAGCGCTCCGGCCACTATCTACGTCCAAGACCGGCACCGCGCTTTGTGACACTTTTGTGTCAGCGACCATCGGCGATTCTTGACCAATCGCTGCCCTGGACGCCACCGGGGCGGACAGCGCTGCGGCCGCCGCCATGCGCGCGGCCCAGTCCAGGATCTCCAGCCGCCCGTCGGCGTGCTCGACCAGGGCGGTGAGGCTTTCCACCCAGTCGCCGTCGTTGCAATACAACACGCCGTCGATGGTGCGCATCTCGGCGTGGTGGATGTGGCCGCAAACCACGCCGTGCACCCCGCGCGCGCGGGCTTCGCGCGCCACCGCGGCCTCGAAATCGCCCAGATAGCTCACCGCCCGCTTGACCTTGAGCTTGAGGTAACGAGACAGGCTCCAGTACGGCAGCCCGAGCCTGGCGCGCAGGGAATTCAGGTGCCGGTTCATGCGCAGCGTGAACTCGTAGGCCGAGTCGCCCGCGTAGGCCAGCCATTTGGCGCACTGGATCACGCCGTCGAAGTGGTCGCCGTGCGTCACCCACATGGTGCGGCCGTCGGCCAGCTCGTGCACATGTTCGCCCACGACATCGACGCCGCCGAAGTTGTGACCCAGGTATTTGCGCGCGAATTCGTCGTGGTTGCCCGGCACCAGAATGATCCGGGTGCCCTTGCGCGCCTTGCGCAGCAGTTTCTGCACCACATCGTTGTGCGACTGCGGCCAGTACCACTGGCGCCTGAGTTGCCAGCCGTCGACGATATCGCCCACCAGGTACAGCGTCTCGCACTCCACGGTGCGTAGAAAGTCCAGCAGAGCCGCCGCCTGGCAGCCCGGCGTGCCCAGGTGCAGGTCGGATATCCACACCGTGCGCAGGTGCAGGCTGGACTGCGGTGACGAACCCGCTGGCTCGTCGTCGGGCAGAGGCAATGGGTCGCGTCGCATGTCCAGGTGATGATCGACCGCCGGTACGACGCTGGTGTGACGGATCTCCGTCAGGCCGGTGAAGCCCGCGCGAGCTCGCGCTGTGGCGGCGTGCCCTGCACTTGGCGAGCCGGCGCCTTGTGGCTTGCTGCCAACAGGTGCTCGATGATCGCAGGCACCTCGAAAACGGCGCGGTTCTCCACGCGGTGCACCCGTGCCCGGTACTCGGGCAGCCGGGCCTCGATCTCGGCCACCGCGCCGCGCACGGTGCGAAAGCTGCGGTGAACCACGCCCAGGCCGTGCCGGCGCACCCACTCGGTATTCCAGCGCTCCTGGGGCATGGTGGCGGCGTTGCGCGTCACCACCACCGGCAGGCCTTGCTGCACCGCTTCGCTCAGGCTGCCCGGGCCGGGCTTGCCGATGAAGAAGTCGGCCAGCTTCATCCAGCGCGCCACTTCAGGCGTATAGCCCACGACGATGCGCGGTGCACGCGCCGGCAGCGCGCGCAGGCTCTCGGCCAGCGCCTGGTTGCGGCCGCACATCAGGATCAGCGGCGTCTCGGGCAGGCGCAAGGCGATGCGCTTCATGACGCTGGAGCCGGCACCGCCGAACAACACCAGCCCGGTGGGCGTGTGCGCATCCAGACCGAGCCGGGCCCGTTCGGCCGCCCGGTCCAGCGGCAGCGCATGATGGAATTCAGGACGCAGGATCATGCCCTTGACCAGGTGCACGCGGCGCGGGTCGCAGCCACCCGCCAGCGCCTGCGCCATGGCGTGCTCGGTGCCGCACACCAGGTGCTGCGCCGTGCCGGGTTCGGCCCAGAAATGCGGCGGATGGTCGGCCATGTCGGTGAGCACGGTGACGAAGGGCACACCGGGCCGCGCCTGCGCCAGACTGTCGTGCAGGGCGCGGTTGAAATTGGGGATCAGCGACACCACCAGGTCAGGCCGCGTGGCCTGCCAATGCCGGGCCAGCCGCTGCACCAGACTGGCGTGGCCGATGCGGATGAGGCCCTGCAGCAGCTTCAGTTCCTGCGCCAGGCCGAGCGTGAAGCCGGTGGCCAGGCGCTTGTTGTACACATCCTCGGGCTCGATGCCGGTGAGGCGCTTGAACCGGCCGGTGGGGTCCACCACCTCGGTCAGGTTGACCTTGCGCACGTGCCAGGGGCGGCCCTGGGCGTGCATCACCTGCTCGAGCGCCTGCGCGGCGGCGCGGTGGCCGCCGCCGGCGTTGAACCAGACCAGATCGACATTCAGCATGCCGCGCATGCTCGGGTCCGCTTGTGACGGCGGCGTGAAACGCCCACCTCAGCGTCGGGGCTCAAGCGGTGGCGGCAGTTGCATCAGCGGCTCGCCCATGCGTATGCGGTGCCCGCCCGCGATGCCTGGCGCCAGCGTCACGCCAGCGGGCGCGAAGACGATGATGGTGGAGCCGTGCTCGAACCAGCCCAGTTCCTGGCCCTTGTGCACCGGCACGTCGCAGGGCATCTCGTTGGGGCCGCGCCAGCGCAGGTGCAGCAGCACGTCCAGGAAGTGCAGCCGGATGCTGGCCACCAGGATGGCCGCCACCGGCACCAGCGCCAGCGGCGTGCCGTCGGCCAGCCGCAGGCGGATGACGGCGCGTTCGTTGCGGCAGAACAGGCGCTGCACACGCGCCAGCGCGATCGGGTTCACGTTCCAGGTGTCGCCGCTGATATAGGTCACATGCTCCACGCGGCCGTCGTGTGGCGCATGGAAGCGGTGGTACATGGCCGAGGTGAGCCGCAGCGTGACGTAGCTGCCGCCCTCGAAGGGCGCGCTATGGTCGGCGCGGCCGAAAAGATCGGCCAGCGCGTACGGCGAGCCCTTGGCCTGCAGCACGCTGCCGGCCTGCACCGTGCCGCAGGCGCCGACGATGGCGTCGCAAGGGCTGGTGAGCGTTCGGGGGTCGGGGTCCAGCGGGCGCGCACCGGGCACCAGCTCGCGCGTGAAGACCTCGTGCAGGCTCGCGTAGCGCCGCGGCGGGGCCTCGCTCAGGTCGAGTTCGGTGAACAGGCGCCACACCGCCACCGAGGCGCGGCACAGCGACGGGCTGCGCAGCTGGCTGAACCAGCCCATGAAGCGCGTGAGCGCGATGCGCGGCACGCGGTTGGTGAGCAGGAAGTTCAGGTCTTCCTGCAGCAGCAGCCGGTCGCGCCAGTTCGGCGCGGGCGCGGGCGCGGGCGCGGGCGCCGATGTCGGCTGGGTTGGATGGAGGTTTTTCATTCGCCTGTCAACAGAAGTTCATACAAGTGCAGCTTCACCTCACGGGACGACCATGAACGACACCCTTGCCTATTCCGCCGTCGCGCTGGCCGCCGCCGTCGCGACCTGGCCGCTGGCGCGCCGGCGCCTGGAGCTCTCGCTGGCCAAGCACCCCTCGCTGGCCGGTCACTCGCGCATGGCCAAGCGCGTGGCGGCGCTGGTGCCGGGTTATGCCTACGACGAGGAGCGCTTCTTCGCTTCGGACGGCGCACCGGCGGAGGTGGGGGCGCGGCGGCGCGAGGGCTTCTTCCGCCTGGCTGGGCAGTTGGCATCGCGCCACCCGGCGTCGGTGGCGCTCACCCAACAGGCGCGCGAGCACATCTCCGACCTGCAGTTCACCGGCGCCTACCGCGTGCCGTTCCAGTACAGCGCCTTCCTGCGCAAGCACATCGCCGTGGGCGCCTTCGTGCAGGCCAGCGATGGCGTGATGCTCACCGACCTGGACGGAAGGTGCTTCTACGACCTCACCGGCAGCTACGGCGTGAATGTCTTCGGCCACGATTTCTACAAGTCCTGCATCACCGAAGGCAGCGCGCGTGCGGCACAGCTCGGGCCCGTGCTGGGCAGCTACCACCCGGCGGTGGCCTGGAACGCGGAGCAACTGTGCCGCGTCTCGGGGCTCGACGAGGTGTCGTTCCACATGTCGGGCACCGAGGCCGTGATGCAGGCCGTGCGGCTGGCGCGCTACCACACCCGGCGCAAGTACCTGGTGCGCTTCAGCGGCGCTTACCACGGCTGGTGGGAAGACGTGCAGCCCGGCCCCGGCAACCCACTGCCGCCGGGCCGCACCTACACGCTGAAGGAAATGGACGACGACACCTTGCGCGTGCTGAAGAAGCGCCGCGACATCGCCTGCGTGCTCGTCAACCCGCTGCAGGCGCTGCACCCCAACCGCAATGCGCCGGGCGACAGTACGCTGCTCGACAGCAGCCGCCGCGCGCACTTCGACCGCGCAGCCTACGCCGAGTGGTTGCACCGGCTGCGCAAAGTGTGCAGCGAGCGCGGCATCGTGCTGATTTTCGACGAGGTCTTCCTGGGTTTTCGCCTGGCCCCGGGAGGCGCACAGGAATACTTCGGCGTACGCGCCGACATGGTGACCTACGGCAAGACGCTGGGCGGCGGCCTGCCGGTGGGCGTGGTCTGCGGCAAGCGTGAACTGATGAAGCGCTACCGCGAGGACCGACCGGCCGACCTGTGCTTCGCGCGCGGCACCTTCAATTCGCACCCCTACGTGATGGGCGCGATGCAGGTCTTCCTGGAGCGGCTGCAAAGCGCACCGGTGCAGGCCCTGTATGCCGGCCTGGACGCCACCTGGAACGCGCGCGCCGCGCAGCTCAACCAGGCCCTGCAGCAGGCCGGCGTGCCGGTGCAGGTGGCCAACATGTCCACCGTGTGGACGGTGTTCTACACGAAGCCCTGTCGCTACAACTGGATGCTGCAGTTCTACCTGCGCGAACAAGGCCTGGCCTTGTCGTGGGTGGGCACCGGGCGCCTCGTCTTCAGCCTGAACTACACGCAGGCCGACTTCGACGCGGTTTGCCAGCGCTTCGTGGCTGCGGCGCTGGCCATGCAGGCCGACGGCTGGTGGTGGCAAGCGCCGGAACTCACCGACAAGAGCATCCGCCGAAGCGTGCTGCGCGAGATGCTCAGCCACCGCTTCTGAGCCCGGTTGCCGCGCCGGGCCTCAAGTGCGCCGGGCGTGATGCATCGGGTCGATGCGTTCACCGCGCAACAGGTGCAGCGGCGAGCGCCAGTACAGCATCACGTCGTGGAAGGGGTCGGTGAGGATTTTCGTCGCCCACACGAGGCCGGTGCGCACGTCGGCCAGGAAGAAGAGGTGCACGGTGCGGAACAGCAGGCCGCCCACGCCCAGTGCCAACCAGGCGATACCCACGTCGTGCAGCCAGCCGCGCCAGCCGGCCGCCGGCTCGATCAGTCCGCCCATCGACGGCGCCAGCCACAGCAGCACCGGCGCCGCCGCCCAGGCCGCCATCAGCACCACCTTGCGCCGCAGGTTGTAGCCGACCTTGATGGCTTCCTTGCGCTCGTGCGTGGCCTGGTTGACATGGTCGTAGCCCTTGGGCTCGAAGAAGAAGTGGCCCGCCTGGCGCGTCGTCATCGACACACCCCAGGCCAGGAGTGCGGCCGCTGCCGGGTCGACGAAGAGCAGCCCGTAGGCGACGATGAAGCTCAGCGCGCTGACGAGGTGCAGCGACTGGTTGATGCGACTGTGGTGGTAGTAGCGGTGGTCGTCCCAGCGCTGCACGCGCAGGGCTTCGAGGAATTCCTTCATGGCGGGCTCCTTGGAGATCGGTCCGGAATCACGCGGCGGCCATTTCCGCCGGCGTGGCGCGATGCTGCAGCCCGGCCGTGAAGCCAGCGTGACAGTCGGGTGTCGCTTCGCGACCCGCCGGCCTTGTCACAGAACTGTTGCCGGACGCAGTCACCATGCCGGCATGACGACACCTGAAGGCGAACCCTCCTCCTGCGGCAGCGACTCGCCACAGCCGCGGCGGCTGCGCGTGGCCGTGGTCAGTGAAACCTACCCGCCCGAGGTCAACGGCGTGGCGGCGACGATCTCGCGCGTGGTGACGGGCCTGCGCCGGCGCGGGCACGATCTGGACCTGGTGCGGCCGCGCCAGGGCCCGGCCGACAGGGCCGGCGACAACGCGGGTGGGGCCGAGATGCTCGTGCGCGGGTTGTCCATTCCACGTTACCCGCAGCTCAGGATGGGGCTGCCGGCGCGGCGCGCACTGGTGCAACGCTGGACCCTGCAGCGCCCGGACGTGGTGCATCTCGTCACCGAAGGACCGCTGGGCTGGTCGGCACTGCGGGCGGCTGCGCAACTGAAGCTGCCGGTGGTGTCGGATTTCCGCACCAACTTCCACACCTACAGCAGCCACTATGGCGCGGCCTGGCTGCGCCGGCCGATCATGGGCTACCTGCGCCACTTCCACAATCGCACCGCAGTGACCATGGTGCCGACCGACGCCCTGCGTGGCGAACTCGCAGCCATCGGCTTCGAGCGCTTGCGCGTGGTGTCGCGCGGCGTCGACACGGCCTTGTTCGATCCGGCGCGGCGCAGCGAAGCGCTGCGCGCGAGCTGGGGCGTCGCGCCGCACGGACTCGTCGCGCTGTATGTCGGACGCCTGGCGCCGGAGAAGAATCTGGGCGATGTGCTCACCGCCTTCGACGCCGTGCGCGGCGTGGCACCCGGCGCGCGCCTGGTGCTGGTGGGCGACGGACCCGAACGGGCCCGTCTTCAGCGGCAGTGCCCGGGCGCCGTCTTCGCCGGCCTGCGCCACGGCAGCGACCTGGCGGCGCACTACGCGTCGGCCGACCTGTTCCTCTTTCCCAGCCTGACCGAGACCTTCGGCAACGTGGTACCCGAGGCCATGGCCAGCGGGCTGGCGGTGACGGCCTACGACTGCGCGGCCGCCGCGCAACTCGTTCGCCACGCCGAGAACGGCCTGATCGTGCGTGCGGGCGAACGTGAAGCCTTTGCCGCTGCGGCAGCGTGCCTGGCCGCCGACCCGCCCGCCGCCCGCGCGATGGGGGTGCAAGCTCGCGCCACGGCCCGCCGACTGGACTGGGAAAGCATCGTGCAGGCCATCGAGACCGAGTACCTGGTGGCCATGGCCAAGGGCATGACCAAAGACCGGGCTGCCGAGCCGTGGCACCGGCACCGGACTTTGCCTCCGGCGGATTGTCATCAAACTGCCACACGGCGTACGCAGACTCAGGCTGGAATTGCCATCGATGAAACCGAAGAAAGCGCCCAGCCCGGCTGACGCCTGGGACATTCCGGCGTGTGAAACGCTGATGCGCGAGCTGTGGGCACTGCGCGAGTCGATGCTCAGGAATGAAGCGCGTCTTGCGCCGTGGTTGCGCCAGGCCGACGCCACGCACACGGCCAGCGCCGCCAACCTGGCCCACTACCTGGCGCTGCGGCGCCATGACCTGCGCAGCCTGCAGGAGCAGCTGTCGCGCATGGGTCTGTCTTCGCTGGGCCGGGCCGAGACCCATGTGCTGGCCAACCTGGACAAGGTGCTGGGCATCCTGCACCGGCTGACCGGGCGGCCCTGGTCGGCGCTGTCGCACGAGGAACCGACGGGTTCCCAGAGCGGCCCGGCACGGCTGGCCCATCATGCCCAGGCCTTGTTCGGCGCCGCCCCCGGGGATCGCTCGGTGCGCATCATGGTCACCCTGCCCAGCGAAGCGGCGCACGATGAAGACCTCGTCAGCGACCTGGTCGCGACCGGCATGGATATCGCGCGCATCAACTGTGCGCACGATGGCGCTGCCGAGTGGGCGGCCATGGCGCGCAGCGTACGCCGTGCCGCGCGCAAGCTGGCGCGGCCGGTGCGGGTGCTGATGGACCTGGGCGGGCCCAAGCTGCGCACCGGTCCCGTCGCCGGCAGCCCGGAAGTGGCCAGGCTCAAACCGACCAAGGACGCGTTCGGGCGCGTGACGGCGCCGGCCCGCCTGGGCCTGCGGCCGCATGGGTCGAACGCCGTGGTGGCGAATGCCGATTTCTGCGTCGGCGTGGACGCGGTCTGGCTGGCCGAAGTGGACGAAGACAGCCGCATCCAGCTGATCGACGCACGCCTTGCGCAACGACGCCTGAAAGTGCTCGAGCGCCAGACCGAGGGCGTGCTGGTCGAATGCATGCAGACCGCCTACCTGACCCCCGACACCGTGCTGCGGCTGCGACGCCGGCACCCGCACGACCTGCAGACGCGCATCACAGACCTGCCGGCCCGGTCAGGCGCCCTGCTGCTGCATCGGGGTGACCGGCTGCACGTGGTGCCCGAAGGCATGGGCCACGGGCCGTTGGCCGCGCGCAAGGGCCAGCCTGCCGCACCGACCACCATCGCCTGCACCCTGCCAGAGGCCCTGGCCCAGGTGCGCAAGGGCGAGCGCATCTGGTTCGACGACGGCCGCATCGGCGGCATCGTGCGCCGCCAGATGGCCGGGCGTCTGGAGGTCGACATCACGCACGCGCGAAACGAAGGCGAGAAGCTGCTGGCCGACAAGGGCATCAACCTGCCCGATACCCGGCTCGATCTGCCGGCGCTGAGTGCCAAGGACCTGCAGGACCTGGAAGTGGTGGCGCAATGCGCCGACCTGGTCGGCCTGTCGTTTGCCCAGTCCGCGGCCGACGTCGTGCTGCTGCGCCAGCGGCTGAAGGACCTGGACGCCGCAGACCTGGGCCTGGTCATCAAGATCGAGACGCGGCGCGGCTTCGAGCACCTGCCCGAGATGCTGCTGGCCGCCATGGCCAGTCCGGCCACGGGCGTGATGATCGCGCGCGGCGATCTGGCGGTGGAATGCGGCTACGAGCGGCTGGCCGAGATCCAGGAGGAGATCCTGTGGGCCTGCGAAGCGGCGCACGTGCCGGTGGTGTGGGCCACCCAGGTGCTGGAGACGCTGGCCAAGACCGGCCTGCCATCGCGCGCCGAGATCACCGACGCCGCGATGTCCGAGCGCGCCGAATGCGTGATGCTCAACAAGGGCCCGCACATCCTGGACGCCATCCGCACGCTGGACGACATCCTGCGGCGCATGCAGTCGCACCAGTCCAAGAAGCGGCCCCTGTTGCGCGCACTGAAGGCCTGGGCCTCGCTGCCTGAGCCGGCGGCGACGGCCGACGCGGCCGATGCGGCCGATGCGGCCGATGCGGCCAAGTCGATGCCGTAGCGCGGGACCAGCGCTTCAGGCCAGCGCAGCGGCGGCCAGCCGCTCGGCCCACCGCCGCGCCTGGGCGGCTTCGCTGGCCTCGACCATGACGCGCAGCACGGGCTCGGTGCCGGAAGCGCGGATCAACACGCGCCCGTGCCGGCCCAGTTCACGCTCGGCACGCTCGCGCTCGCCAGCCAGCTTCGCATTGTTCGTCCAGTCGGCACCGTCGCGCAGCCGCACGTTGAGCAGCGTCTGCGGGAACAGCGTGACCGCCTCCAGCAGCCCGGCCAGCGTGCCGCCGCTGCGGCGCACGGCCAGCAGGATCTGCAGCGCGCTCACGATGCCGTCGCCGGTGGTGTGGCGGTCCAGCGCCAGCAGATGACCCGAACTCTCGCCGCCGAGTTGCCAGCCGCGGGCCGACAGTTCTTCCAGCACATAGCGATCACCGACCTTGGCCCGCACGAGGTCGATGCCGATGTGCGCCAGCGCCAGCTCGACCGCCATGTTCGTCATCAGCGTGCCCACCACGCCGGGCACCTGGCTGCGCTGCGCGATGCGGTCGGCCGCCATCACGTAGAGCAACTCGTCGCCGTTGTAGAGCCGGCCCTGCGCGTCGACCATCTGCAGCCGGTCGGCGTCGCCGTCGAGCGCGATGCCGTAGTCGGCACGGTGCTCTGCCACGGCCTCGACCAGGGCCTGCGGCGCGGTGGCGCCGACACCGTCGTTGATGTTCAGGCCGTCCGGGCTGCAGCCGATGGTGACCACCGAGGCGCCGAGTTCGTGGAAGACATCGGGCGCCACATGGTAGGCCGCGCCGTGTGCGGCGTCGATGACGAGCTTCATGCCGCGCAGCGACAGGCTGTGCGGCACCGTGCTCTTGCAGAACTCGATATAGCGTCCGCGCGCGTCCTCCAGCCGCCGCGCCTTGCCCAGTCCGGCCGAGTCCACCCACTGCGGCGGCTGCAGCAGCATGGCCTCGACCGCGCGCTCCCAGTCGTCGGGCAGCTTTTCGCCCCGCGCGGAGAAGAATTTCACGCCGTTGTCGGCAAACGGGTTGTGCGAGGCGCTGATGACCACACCCAGGTCCAGCCGCAGCGCGCGCGTCAGGTAGGCCACGCCGGGTGTCGGCAGTGGGCCGCTGAGCAGCACGTCGACCCCCGCCGAGGCAAAGCCCGCTTCCAGCGAGGACTCCAGCATGTAGCCCGAAATGCGCGTGTCCTTGCCGATCAGCACCGTCGGCCGCGGCGTGGACTGGCGCAGCACGCGGCCCACGGCATGGCCCAGGCGCAGCATGAAGTCGGGCGTGATGGGATCCTTGCCCACGGTGCCGCGGATGCCGTCGGTGCCGAAATAGGTTCTGCTCATTGCTCTTCTCCCGTCTTGCATTGTCCAACGCCCCGGGCTCCGCCTCTGCAACCCCGCCGCGGCGATGTGGGCAATTGTTGCGGCTCGTCAGCCCGGCAGCCGGCCCGCGTCGGCGGCCTGCCAGACCTTCAAGGCATCGACCGTCGCCGCCACGTCGTGCACGCGCACGATGTGGGCGCCGCGGTGCACGGCGGCCAGCGCCGCCGCCACGCTGGCCGCCACGCGCTCGCCCGCGGGCCGGCCGGTCAGCAGGCCCAGCGTGCCCTTGCGCGACCAGCCCACCAGCAGCGGCAGACCGAGATCCAGCAACTCGCGCTGCCGCCGCAGCAGCAGCAGGTTGTGGTCGGCGGTCTTGGCAAAACCGATGCCGGGATCGACGGCGATGCGCTCGCGTGCAATGCCGGCAGTGACGACCTCGTCCACACGCTGCTGCAGGAAGGCGATCACCTCGGCCACCACGTCGCCGTAGGCCGCTTCGGCCTGCATGGTGGCGGGTTCCCCCTTCAGGTGCATGAGGCAGACACCTGCACTCGGGTGGGCGGCCACTGCCTGCAGCGCACCGGGCCGGCGCAGCGCGCGCACGTCGTTGACGATATCCACGCCCAGCGCGAGCGCCTCGCGCATGACCGTGGGTTCGCTGGTGTCCACCGACACCGGCACGCCCAGGGTGACGGCACCGCGCAGCACCGGCAGCACGCGCGCCAGCTCCTGCGCCGCCGTGGGCGCGCGGGCGCCTGGCCGTGTCGATTCACCGCCGATATCCAGCATGTCGGCGCCCTGGACCACCAGCGCCTCGCAATGCGCCAGGGCGGCGGCGGCGGTGGCATGCGCGCCGCCGTCCGAGAAGGAGTCGGGCGTCACGTTGACGATGCCCATCACCCGGGGCCGGCTCAGGTCGATGGTGTAGCGGGCAGTCTGCCAGTGCATCTTCGGCCCTTGAATGGGCAACGGGGCCGAAGCCCCGCTGGTGATGGCTGAATCCCGGGTCCGCTTCAGGCCGCGGCGGGTGCGCCGTCGGTGCCCACCGGCGGCGTCGGGCCGCTGGGCGGCTTGCTCGACGACGGCGTCCAGTCCTTGGGCATGCGCGGCGGCTTGCCGGCCATGATGTCGTCGATCTGGTCGCTGTCGATGGTCTCCCATTCGAGCAGCGCCTTGGCCATGGCGTGCATCTTGTCCTTGTTGTCCTCGATGAGCTTGCGCGCGGTCGAATATTGTTCGTCGATGATGCGGCGAATGACCTCGTCGACCTTGCGCATGGTCTCTTCAGACATGGTGGTCGTCTTCGTCACCGAACGGCCCAGGAAGACCTCACCCTCGTTCTCGGCGTAGACCATGGGGCCGAGCTCGTCGGTCATGCCGTAGCGCGTGACCATGTCGCGAGCGATGTGGGTGGCGCGCTCGAAGTCGTTGCTGGCGCCGGTGGTCATCTGATTCATGAACACTTCTTCGGCGATGCGGCCGCCGAACAGCACGGAAATGGTGGAGAGCATGCGCTCCTTGTCCATGCTGTAGCGGTCGCCTTCGGGCAGCTGCATCGTCACGCCCAGGGCGCGGCCGCGCGGGATGACGGTGACCTTGTGCACCGGGTCGGTCTTGGGCATCAGCCGTGCCACCAGCGCGTGGCCGGACTCGTGGTAGGCGGTATTCCTGCGCTCGTCCTCGGGCATGATCATCGACTTGCGCTCGGGGCCCATCATGATCTTGTCCTTGGCCTTCTCGAAGTCGACCATCTCTACCACGCGGCCGTTGCGGCGCGCGGCGAAGAGGGCCGCTTCGTTGACCAGGTTGGCCAGGTCGGCACCCGAAAAGCCGGGTGTGCCGCGGGCCAGGATGTCGGCGCGGATATCCTGCCCCACGGGGACTTTGCGCATGTGCACGTTGAGGATCTGCTCGCGGCCGCGCACGTCGGGCAGCGTCACGTAGACCTGGCGGTCGAAGCGGCCTGGGCGCAACAACGCCGGGTCCAGGATGTCGGGCCGGTTGGTGGCGGCCATGACGATGACGCCCAGGTTGGTCTCGAAGCCGTCCATCTCGACCAGCATCTGGTTCAGCGTCTGCTCGCGCTCGTCATTGCCGCCGCCGAGACCCGCGCCACGATGGCGCCCCACCGCGTCGATTTCGTCGATGAAGATGATGCAGGGCGCACTCTTCTTGGCCTGCTCGAACATGTCGCGCACGCGCGCTGCACCGACGCCGACGAACATCTCGACGAAGTCGGAGCCGCTGATGCTGAAGAACGGCACCTTGGCTTCACCGGCAATGGCCTTGGCCAGCAGCGTCTTGCCGGTGCCCGGAGGCCCGACCAGCAACACGCCGCGCGGAATGCGCCCGCCGAGCTTCTGGAAACGCTGCGGGTCCTTCAGGAAGTCGACCAGTTCCTTGACCTCTTCCTTGGCCTCGTCGCAGCCGGCCACGTCCTGAAACGTGGTGGTGTTGTTGGCTTCGTCGAGCATGCGCGCCTTGCTCTTGCCGAAGCTGAAAGCGCCGCCCTTGCCGCCGCCCTGCATCTGGCGCATGAAATAGACCCACACACCGATGAGCAGCAACATCGGACCCCAGCTGACGAGGATGCTCATCAGCAGCGAAGGTTCTTCGCGCGCCTTGACGTCGAATTTGACGCCGCTGTTGATGAGGTCGCCGACGAGGCCGCGGTCGAGGTAGGTGGCCGAACTGCGCAGCCGCCGGTCGTCATTGGTCAGCGCAATGATCTCGGTACCGCCACCGGCACTTTCCTGCAGCGTGACCGACTTGATGCGGTTGCTGCGTACCTCTTCCAGGAAGTCGGAGTAGCCGATCTGGTTGCCCTGGGTTACGCCGCGGTCGAACTGCTTGAATACGGTGAACAGCACGAGCGCGATCACCAGCCAGACAGCGACCTTGGAAAACCATTGATTATTCACCGCGGCTCCTTTTTACGATTCAGCGGCACGGCGCGCTACGTGCGACTTGCCGGATTCCACGGCATATGAAGACGATTCTAGTGCAGTCAAGGCCAGTCCCATGAATAACGAATGGGTCGAAATGCCCCGCCAAACCTGGGTCTGCGCACGCACTCAACCCGGGCCCGGCGGGTTTTCCGACCGCTTGGGACCCAGCCCGACCAGGAAGGTTTCCGAGGACTTGTCACGCGACGCCTTGGGCTTCAAGGCTTTGACGATACGAAAGCTGTCTCTGAATAGCTTGACCTGCTCGGCATATCCGCTGCCGTGAAAGGTCTTGCATACCAGCGCACCCCCGGGCTGCAGGTGGCGCAATGCAAATTCCACCGCCAGTTCAACCAGGTGCGCCACGCGCGCGGCATCCACGGATTCGATGCCCGACAGGTTGGGCGCCATGTCCGACACCACCACGTCGACGCGACGTCCGCCCAGCCGCGCGACCAGCGCCTGCAACACTCCGTCCTCGCGAAAGTCGCCGCGAAGGAAGTCCACGCCTTCGATCGGCTCGATCTCGATCAGGTCGACGGCGATGATCCTGCCGTCGAGTGCCCCCGTGGCCGCCCCTTGTGGGGCAAACCTGCGCCGCAGGTACTGGCTCCAGGCGCCCGGGGCCGCGCCCAGGTCCACCACCACCTGCCCGGGCTCGATGAGGCGCAGCGCCTCGTCGATCTCCTTGAGCTTGTACGCGGCGCGGGCGCGATAGCCCTCGCGCTGCGCCAGCTTCACGTAGGGATCGTTGACATGGTCGTTGAGCCACGCCTTGTTGACTTTTCGGCTACTGGTCTTGACTTTCATGTGGCATCGATAATACGAAGATGCCTGCAATCACGCTCACCCCCGCCGAACGCAAGGCGCACCGCTCCGATGCTCACCACCTGGAGCCGGTCGTCATGATCGGCAGCGACGGGCTCACCCCTGCCGTGGTCAAGGAGGTGGACAGCGCATTGAAGTCGCACGGCCTGATCAAGGTGCGGGTGTTCTCCGATGACCGCGCCGCGCGCGAGGCCGTGCTGGCCGACCTGGCCGCGCGCCTGGACGCCGCCCCCGTGCAGCACATCGGCAAGCTGCTGGTGCTGTGGCGGCCCATCCCGCCCAGGCAAAGGGCCGAGCGCGACGATCGCCAGCCGGGGCCGCGCATCGTCAAGCTGGTTTCCTTCTCCAAGAGCGGCAACCACCGCGCCACGGTGAAGAAGGTCCAGGTCTTCGGCAACGAACGCGTCACGCCGGGCGGCACCATCAAGCGCGCCAGGCGGCGGCTGACCAGTGTCAAGAAGCAGGCCGGCGACTGAGGGCCGCGCCGGCCGCACGCCAGGCCAGCGCCAGCACCAGCAGCACTTTGACGCCATAGAAGACGGCGCTCACGGCGTGCAGCTGGCCAAAGCTCAGTGGCCCCTGGCCGGCGCGGGCGTCGGCCATCATCGGCAGCAAGCCAAAGTAGCCAACCACGGTGCAAAACAGCGCGCCCAGCACCAGCACCATGCCGGTGCTGAACTGCGAGCCCTGCCCCGCAGCCACCGCACGGCGCGCGGCCAGACGCTCCAGTACCAGCAGCAAAACGGCGAGGGCCAGGCTGGTATAGGCCTCCTGGGCCAGCATGCGACCGGCCACGCGGCCTGCGTCGGCCTGGGGCAGCAACGCGAAGGTTGCCGGCGTGGCCAGCGCCGCCACGCACAGCAACCAGCCGGCCCACAGGCCGGGCAGCAGCAATCGCCAGCGCTGCAGGCCCATCAGACGTAGCGCACGTCCACGATTTCCCAGTGGCGCAGGCCGCCCGGCGCCTGCACCTCGGCCGTGTCGCCGGCCTCCTTGCCGATGAGCGCGCGGGCGATCGGGCTGCTGATCGAGATCAGGCCCAGCTTCAGGTCGGCTTCGTCGTCGCCCACGATCTGGTAGGTGGCCCTGGCGCCGCTGGCCTCGTCTTCCAGGTCGACCGTGGCGCCGAAGACCACCTTGCCGCCGGCGTCCACCTGAGAGGGGTCGATCACCTGGGCACCCGCGAGCTTGGATTCCAGTTCCTTGATGCGGCCCTCGATGAAACCCTGCTTGTCCTTGGCCGCCTCGTATTCGGCGTTCTCCGACAGGTCGCCCTGCGCGCGGGCTTCGGCGATGGCCTGGATGACGGCATGACGTTCGATCGACTTCAGCCGCTGCAGTTCGCTCTTGAGCAGGTCGGCGCCGCGCCGCGTGAGGGGAATGGTGGCCATGGGTGAAATCCGTTTGAACAAAGTGAATCCGCCGCAGGAACCCCATCACGGGGCCGACTGCGGCGGACGACAGGCGTGAGTCTAAAGCAGTTCGGCGTGCAATTCCTGCAGTGACATCACGGCCAGGTCTTCCCGGTGCTTGAGCGCCTCGGTGGCGGCCTCGGCACCGGCCATCGTCGTGTAGTAGGTGATGCGGTGCGCCAGCGCGGCGGTGCGGATGTAGCGCGAGTCCGCAATCGCGGTGCGCGTCTCGTCGACGGTGGTGAAGACGAGCTGGATCTCGCCGGCACGGATCATGTCGGCAATGTGCGGCCGGCCGTCCTTGACCTTGTTCACCACCTTCACCGGCAACCCGGCCTCGGCAATGGCCGCCGCCGTGCCCCGGGTGGCGACGACCTGGAAGCCCAGCGCCACGAGGTCGGCCGCCACCTTCACCGTGCGCGCCTTGTCGGCGTCCTTCACCGTGAGCACGACCGTGCCCCTGGACGGCAGCCGCGATCCCGCGCCGAGTTGGCTCTTGAGCATGGCCTCGCCAAAAGTGCGGCCCACGCCCATGACCTCGCCCGTGGAACGCATCTCCGGCCCCAGGATCGGGTCCACGCCGGGAAACTTGTTGAACGGAAAGACCGCTTCCTTGATGCTGAAATAGGTCGGTACGACCTCGCCCGGCGCCCGGCCATCGGGGCCGGCCTGCGACGCCAGGCTCTGCCCGGCCATGCAGCGCGCGGCGATCTTCGCCAGCTGCTGGCCGGTGGCCTTGCTCACGAAGGGCACGGTGCGCGAGGCGCGCGGGTTCACTTCCAGCACGTAGACCACGGCGTCGGCGCCGTCGTTCGTTTCAGTACCCTGGATCGCGAACTGCACGTTCATCAGCCCCACCACGCCCAGCGCGCGCGCCATGGCCGCGGTCTGGCGCCGCATCTCGTCCTGCAGTGCCGCGCTCAGCGTGTACGGGGGCAGCGAACAGGCCGAGTCGCCGCTGTGGATGCCGGCGGCTTCCACGTGTTCCATGATGCCGCCGATCATGACCTCGGTGCCGTCGCTGATGCAGTCGACGTCGACCTCGATGGCGTCGTCCAGGAAGCGGTCCAGCAGCACGGGCGACTTCTCGCTCACCCGCACCGCTTCGCGCATGTAGCGCTGCAGGTCCTTGTCGCCGTGCACGATCTCCATCGCCCGGCCGCCCAGCACATAACTCGGGCGCACCACCAGCGGGTAGCCGATCTGTTGTGCCAGCTCCAGCGCCTGCTCCTCGGTACGCGCGGTGCGGTTGGGTGGCTGGCGCAGGCCAAGTTCGTGCAGCAACTTCTGAAAACGCTCGCGGTCCTCGGCCACATCGATCGAGTCGGGCGAGGTGCCGATGATGGGCACGCCGGCACGTTCCAGGTCCAGCGCCAGCTTCAGCGGCGTCTGGCCGCCGTACTGCACGATCACGCCCTCGGGCTTTTCCTTGTCGACGATCTCGAGCACGTCTTCCAGCGTCACCGGCTCGAAATACAGGCGGTCGCTGGTGTCGTAGTCGGTGGACACGGTCTCGGGGTTGCAGTTGACCATGATGGTCTCGTAGCCGTCTTCGCGCAGTGCCAGCGCCGCGTGCACGCAGCAGTAGTCGAACTCGATGCCCTGCCCGATGCGGTTGGGGCCACCGCCCAGCACCATGATCTTGCGCCGCGGCGTGGGCTCGGCCTCGCATTCGCCGTCGGCGGCTTCGTAGCATGAGTACATGTAGGCCGTCTGCGTGGCGAACTCGGCCGCGCAAGTGTCCACGCGCTTGTAGACCGGGCGCACGCCCAAGGCGTGACGGCGCTCGCGCACGGCATGCTGGTGCGTGCGCAGCAGCTTGGCCAGGCGCCGGTCGGAGAAGCCCTTCTGCTTGAGGAAGCGCAACTCGGCCGCCGACAGCGTGAACAGGTCCCGCGCCGCCACCTGCTGCTCCACCTGCACCAGTTGCTGGATCTGGGCCAGGAACCAGGGGTCGATGGCCGTCTCTTCGAAGATCTCGTCCAGCGTCATGCCCACGCGGAAGGCGTCGGCCAGGAACAGGAAGCGCTCCGGGCCGGCGTTGCCGATCTCGTCGATGATCTCGTCGCGATCGGTGCTGCGTTCGCTGAAGCCGTCGATCCCGGTCTCCAGCCCGCGCAGCGCCTTCTGGAAGCTCTCCTGGAAGGTGCGGCCGATGGCCATGACCTCGCCCACGCTCTTCATCTGCGTCGTCAGGTGCGGGTCGGCGGCGGGGAATTTCTCGAACGCGAAACGCGGGATCTTGGTCACCACGTAGTCGATGCTGGGCTCGAAGCTCGCCGGCGTGGCGCCGCCGGTGATGTCGTTCTTCAACTCGTCCAGCGTATAGCCCACGGCCAGCTTGGCCGCCACCTTGGCGATCGGGAAACCCGTCGCCTTGGACGCCAGTGCCGACGACCGCGACACGCGCGGGTTCATCTCGATCACGATCAGGCGGCCGTTCTTCGGGTTCACCGCGAACTGCACGTTGGAGCCGCCAGTGTCGACCCCGATTTCGCGCAGGATCGCGATCGACGCATTGCGCATCAGCTGGTATTCCTTGTCGGTCAGCGTCTGCGCCGGGGCCACCGTGATCGAGTCGCCGGTGTGGATGCCCATGGGGTCGAAATTCTCGATCGAGCAGATGATGATGCAGTTGTCCGCGCGGTCGCGGACGACTTCCATCTCGTACTCCTTCCAGCCGATCAGGCTCTCTTCGATGAGCAGTTCATTGGTCGGCGAGAGGTCCAGGCCGCGTTTGCAGATTTCCTCGAATTCCTCGGGGTTGTAGGCGATGCCGCCGCCCGTGCCGCCGAGCGTGAAGCTGGGGCGGATGACGGCCGGAAAGCCGTTGCTGCCGGTCTGCTCGGCGATGCGCTTCTGCACCGCCAGCGCTTCTTCCATGCTGTGCGCGATGCCGCTCTTGGCCGAGTCCAGGCCGATCGAGGTCATCGCGTCCTTGAACTTCAGCCGGTCCTCGGCCTTTTCGATGGCGTGTTCGTTGGCGCCGATCATCTCGACGCCGTATTTCGCCAGCACGCCGTGCTTGTGCAGGTCCAGCGCGCAGTTCAGCGCCGTCTGGCCGCCCATGGTGGGCAGCAGCGCCATCTTCTCGTCGGGATGGGCCTGCCGTTCCTTGGCGATGATCTTCTCCACCACGGGCCAGGTGATGGGTTCGATGTAGGTGACGTCGGCCGTATCGGGGTCGGTCATGATCGTCGCCGGGTTGCTGTTGACCAGGACGACGCGGTAGCCCTCCTCGCGCAGCGCCTTGCAGGCCTGGGCGCCGGAATAGTCGAACTCGCAGGCCTGGCCGATGACGATCGGACCGGCGCCGATGATGAGGATGCTGTTCAGGTCGGTGCGCTTGGGCATGTCAGGCTTTCCTCATCAGCGCCACGAAACGGTCGAACAGGGGCCCGATGTCGTGCGGGCCTGGGCTCGCCTCGGGGTGGCCCTGGAAGCTGAACGCCGGCCGGTCGGTGCGGGCCAAACCTTGCAGCGTGCCGTCGAACAGCGACACGTGCGTCGGCCGCAGCGTCGGCGGCAGCGAAGCCTCGTCGACCGCAAAGCCGTGGTTCTGGCTCGTGATGCTGACGCGGCCGCTGTCGAGGTCCTTCACCGGATGGTTGGCGCCGTGGTGGCCGAATTTCATCTTGAAGGTCTTCGCGCCCGAGGCCAGTGCCATGATCTGGTGGCCCAGGCAGATGCCGAAGGTGGGCACACCCGCTTCGATGATCCGGCGCGTGGCCTCGATCGCGTAGTCGCAGGGTCCGGGGTCGCCGGGGCCGTTGCTGAGGAAGACGCCGTCAGGCTCGAGCGCCAGCACGGCAGGCGCCGGCGTCTGTGCCGGCACCACGGTGACGCGGCAGCCGCGGCTGGCCAGCAAACGCAGGATGTTGCGCTTGACGCCGAAGTCGTAGGCCACCACGTGGTGCCGGGCATCGGACAGCCGGCCATGGCCCGAACCCAGCTGCCACCCGGTTTCGGTCCACTCGTAGAGTTCGGTCACCGACACCACACGCGCCAGGTCCAGGCCGCTCATCGGCGCCGCGGCACGGGCCTGCGCCACGGCCTGGGCAACCTGCACCGGCGTCACCTCGGTGCCCGCCGAAAAGGCCGTGATGCAGCCGTTCTGCGCCCCGCCGCTGCGCAGCAGTCGCGTCAGCCGACGCGTGTCGATACCGGCGATGGCCACCGTGCCTTCACGCTGCAGGTAGTCGGCCAGCGACATCGTGGCGCGAAAGTTGGACAAACGCGATGGCAGGTCCTTGATGACGAGCCCGGCGGCGTAGATGCGGCCGGATTCGACATCTTCTTCGTTGACGCCGGTGTTGCCGATGTGCGGATACGTGAGCGTCACGATCTGCCGACAATAGCTGGGATCGGTAAGGATTTCCTGGTAGCCGGTGAGCGCGGTGTTGAACACCACCTCGCCGGTGGTGCGGCCGGCGGCGCCGATCGAGGTGCCCAGGAAAGTGGTCCCGTCGGCGAGGACAAGCAGCGCGGGGGGCAGGTCGGCAAGCAAGGCAAAAACTCCGGTTCGCGCGCTCAGCGCCACCCCGTCGAGAGGCTCGATGCGGTGGATCCGAGGGGAAACCTGTGGCGGAGTTTCGCTAGCGCTGCGGTGTGGGTGGGCAAACCCGCAGATTATATCGATGCCGCTCAGCCACCCCCCGTCGCCAGGGCCGCGACGCCGGCGCGGGCCACCTGCGCATCCTCGGCCGACTTGACACCGCTCACGCCAACGGCGCCCACGCAATGCCCGCCGGCCAGGATCGGCACGCCGCCTTCCAGCATGCCCTGCAGTTCAGGCGCGCTCAGGAACGCCGTGCGGCCCTGGTTGATCATGTCTTCATAGCCCTTGGTTTCGCGCCGGCCCAGCGCAGCGCTGCGCGCCTTGCCCGCGGCGATGTGGGCCGAGATCGGCGCCGCGCCGTCCAGGCGCTGCAGCCACAGCAGGTGGCCGCCGTCGTCGCAGACGGCGATGGTGACGGCCCAGCCGTGCTTCAGAGCTTCCGATTCGGCGGCCGCGGCGGCGGCCCGCACGTCTTGCAGGGTCAGAAAGGGACGTGTATTCATGTCCGGGACGATAACGCCAAACGCGGCCTTGCCGGCACGGGGTGTGGGGTCATGCACGGCGCCGGGGGCGGAACTTAGAATCCTGCCCTGATGTCCGAATCGGCATCGTCACTGCTGTCAAGGAGTTGTCATGAACCAAGGCGCACAAGTCCTCTCCACCACGGGTGGCGCGATCGCCGCCCAGCGCAACCGCGTCCTGCGCAATACCTACTGGCTGTTGGCGCTGTCCATGGTGCCGACCGTGCTGGGGGCCTGGGTCGGCGTTCAAACCGGCATCGCCGCGGCCATGTCGCCCGGCATCGGCCTCATCGTCTTCCTGGCCGGGGCGTTCGGCTTCATGTTCGCCATCGAGAAGACCAAGAACAGTGCCCTGGGCGTGCCGCTGCTGCTTGCCTTCACCTTCTTCATGGGCTTGATGCTGTCGCGGCTGCTGGGCGTGGTGCTGGGCCTGAACAACGGCACCAGCCTCGTCATGACGGCCTTCGCCGGCACCGGCGTCATCTTTTTCGGCATGGCGTCGATGTCGTCCATCGTCAAGCGCGACCTCACGCAGATGGGCAAGTTCCTGTTCATCGGCATGATCATGCTGCTGGTGGCGATGGTCGCCAACTTCTTCATTCAGAGCAGCGCGCTGATGATCACGCTGTCGGTGCTGGCGATCGGCATCTTCTCGCTCTTCATCCTGCACGACCTCAAGCGGGTGCAGGACGGGCTGGAGACGAACTACATCACGGCCACGCTGGGTGTCTACCTGAGTGTGTACAACGTCTTTTCCAACCTGCTGGCGCTGCTGGGCATCTTCGGCGGCAACAGCGACTGATCGTCCAGCGGTTCTACCGGAGAAGGGGCCTTCGGGCCCCTTCTTTCATGGCGGGGCGAGGTCGAATACCGCCATGCTTTCGATGTGCGCCGTGTGCGGAAACATGTTCACGACGCCAGCCAGGCTGCATCGGTAGCCGGCCTGGTGCACCAGCAGGCCGGCGTCGCGCGCCAGCGTGGCCGGATTGCAGCTGACGTAGACGATGCGCTTCGGTGCCGACCAGCCGGCGGTGCCCTGCAGTTCGGCCAGGGCCTTGGCCAGCGCGAAGGCGCCTTCGCGCGGCGGGTCGACCAGCCAGCGCTCGGCAGGACCGGCGGCGCGCAAGTCTGCGCTGCCGATCTCGAACAGGTTGCGCGCCTCGAACGCCGTGCACCCGGCCAGGCCATTCAAGCGCGCGTTGTCGCGTGCCCGCGCCACCAGCGTCTCGCTGCCTTCGATGCCCAGCACCCCGCGTGCCCGCTTGGCCAGCGGCAGCGTGAAATTGCCCAGGCCGCAGAACCAGTCGATCACGCGTTCCTGAGGCTGCACATCCAGCAGCCGCACCGCGCGGTCCACCAGCACGCGGTTGATGTGTGCATTGACCTGCGTGAAGTCGGTGGGCTTGAAGGGCATGGTGATGCCGTATTCGGGCAAGCGGTAGGCCAGTTCGGCGCCGTCCTCGTCGAGCCGGTGCACGGTCTCAGGTCCCTTGGGCTGCAGCCACCACTGCACGACGTGCGCGGCACCGAACGCGCGCAGCCGCGCGGCGTCGCCGGGCGAAAGCGACTCCAGGTGGCGCAGCACCAGCGCGGTGACGCCGTCGCCCACCGCCAGTTCGATCTGCGGCAGGCGGTCGCGCTGGTCCATGCCGCCGATGAGCTCACGCAAGGGCAGCAGCATCGCGCTCACGCGCGGCGGCAGCACGGGGCACACCGCCATGTCGGCCACGTAGCGCGACTTGCGCTCGTGAAAGCCGATCAGCACCGTGCCCTTCTTCGCGACAAAGCGCACCGAGAGGCGGGCACGGTCGCGGTAGCCCCAGGCGGGCCCCTCGATGGGCCGCAGGATGCGCTCGGGCCGTACCTTGGCCAGGTGCCACAGGTTGTCTTCCAGCACGCGCTGCTTCACCGCCACCTGCGCCGACGGGTGCAGGTGCTGCATCTTGCAGCCGCCACAAGCCCCTGCGTGCAGGCCGAAATGCGGGCAGCCCGGGCGCACCCGCTGCGCGCTTTCGCGCGCCAGCGCCGACATCTGGCCCTGCTCCCACTGGTTCTTCTTGCGCGCCACGCTGACCTGCACGCGTTCGCCGGGCAAGGCGCCCTCGATGAAGACCACCTTGCCGTCGGCGCGGTGCGCCACGCCCTGGGCTTCCAGGTCGAGCGACTCGACCTCCAGCCAATCGAAACCATTCGCCATGGCGGCGCATTATCCCGGCCGGCCCGGTGCCGGCGGCAACGGCGGGGTCAGAACAGCGAGTCGCGGTGCACGCCCGGCTGCGCCATGCGCCGCTTGCGCTTGATCAGAGCCTCGTGCTGGATCTGGCGCACACGTTCGCGCGTGATCTGCAAGGCCTCGGCCAGCGCCTCCAGCGCCTCCAGCGTCTGCGGCTCGCGGCCGTGCAGGCCATAGCGGCTGACCAGCACCTCGCTCTCGCGGCCATTGAGCTCGGTCAACCCGCTCTCCAGCAAACGTTGCGCCTCGGCGTCGAGCTGAGGGGCTCCTAGCGCGGCGGCAACAGCCGTGCGGGGTCGATGGGGCGGCCCTGGCGCCTGATCTCGAAGTGCAGTTGCACTCGCTCGGAATCGGTCGAGCCCATCTCGGCGATCTTCTGCCCGCGGCGCACGACCTCGTCTTCCTTCACCAGCAGCGCCTGGTTGTGCGCGTAGGCCGTCAGGAAGCTGGCGTTGTGCTTGACGATGACCAGGTTGCCGTAGCCGCGCAGGCCCGAGCCGGAGTAGACCACGCGGCCGGCTGCCGAGGCGAATACCGGGTCGCCAGCCTGACCGCCGATGACCAGGCCCTTGGTCTTGTTGTCGTCGAACGCGGCCAGCACCGGACCACCGGCGGGCCAGGCCCAGCCCAGGTCTTCCTCGGGGTCGAGCCGCGCGGCGGAGACCGCCGGCGCGGGCACCGGCGCCGCGCTCGCGGCCGGTGCGGCAGCGGCAGCATCCAGGGGCCGCGACTCCACCGGTCCGGCCGTGGTGACAGGCTGCACCGCGACCCCGCTTCCGGCCGGCGGCACGACACGCAGTACCTGACCCACCTCGATGACATTGGCATTGCCCAGGCCGTTCCAGCGCACGATGTCGCGCCAGTTCTGGCCGGCCTCCAGGCCAATGCGGATCAACGTGTCACCCGGCTTCACGGTGTAATAGCCCGGCTTGCCGGCATTCTCGGCGCCTGGCAGCACGGGCACATCGGGCGCCGCGACAGCGGGTGACGATACGGCTGCAGCCGGCGCCGCCGCTGCCGGCTGGCGCTGCTCCACGGGCGCCTTGTGCGTGCGTGAGGCACAGCCTGCCGCCAGCACCGCCACCAGGGCAACCAGGGCACAGGCACGCAGCCGCGGCAGCGCGGTGTCGAGCACTTTCATCGGACGGGATCCTTCACTCAAGCCGTGCCGGATTTTAAAGGGACGAAATGCACGGCATCGTGCCAGCGGCGGACCAGCCCCTGCGGCTGCCGGTCGACGATCAGCAGCACCTGCCCCCCGCGCGCGGGGTCGTGCACCGGCGCCACCAGCCGGCCGCCCACGGCCAGTTGCTCCAGCCAGGCCGCGGGCAGCTCGTCGCCGCCGGCGGCCGCCACGATGCTGTCGTAGGGTGCCCGCGGCGCATGGCCCAGCCGCCCGTCGCCGAAGACCAGGCGCAACCCGCCGTGGTGCTGGCCCTCCAGGTTCTGGCGCGCCTTGTCGTGCAGCGGCTTCAGGCGTTCGATGGATACCACCGACTGCGCCAGGCGCGCCAGCAGCGCCGCCTGGTAGCCGCAACCGGTGCCGATTTCGAGCACACGCCCCAGATGACCCGCTGTGCGGGCCGACTCGCCTTCGAACAGCAGCGACAGCATGCGCGCCACCACCGAAGGCTTGGAGATGGTCTGCGACAGTCCGATCGGCAGGCTGGTGTCCTCATAGGCCTGGTTGGCCAGCGCGCTGTCGACGAAGCGGTGGCGCTCCACCAGCGCAAAGGCCTGCAGCACCGGTTCACAGCGCAGGCCCTCGGCACGCAAGCGCGCCACCATGCGGGAGCGCACCGCCGCGGAGTCCAGTCCCAGGCCTTGCGGCGCACCGTGCCCCTGGGCCGCGGCATGCTGGGCCGCATGCTGCAACGGGCGCTGCGGGCGCAGCAATTCGGTCGCGGCGGGCCTGGCACTGCCGGCCAGGCGGTCCAGCGCCAGCGGAAACCGCACCGGCCGCGCCGGGCGGTTCATGCGCCGGCCAGCCGCGCCGCCCAGGCCGCCGACGAGGCATGGTCGGTCAGATCCACCTGCAGCGGCGTGATGGAGATCCGGCCCTGCGCCACGGCGTGGAAATCGGTGCCCTCGCCGCATTCGCGCGCGTCGCCGGCGGGCCCGATCCAGTAAATGGGTTCGCCGCGCGGGTTGGTCTGCATGATCACGGGTTCGCTGGCATGGCGCCGGCCCAGGCGGGTGACGACGCGCGGCAGCGACGGCGCGTCTTCGCGGTTGGGAATGTTCACGTTCAGCAGCCAGGGCAGCCCGCCCAGCGGCGCCTGCGCCAGCACCTGGTCGACGACGGCACGGGCGGCAGCGGCTGCGGCTTCCAGGTGTCCCCACCCTTTCTCGGCCTGCGAGAAGGCGATCGCAGGCACACCGAACAGATAGCCCTCCATGGCGGCGGCCACGGTGCCTGAATACAAGGTGTCGTCGCCCATGTTGGCGCCGTTGTTGATGCCCGAAAGCACCAGATCCGGCCGCTGGCCTAGCAGCCCGGTCAGGGCCACGTGCACGCAGTCCGAAGGCGTGCCGTTGACGACGCGAAAACCCTTCACATGCTCGCCGCGCGCCTCGAAGATCGACAGCGGCCGGTTCAGCGTGAGCGCATTGGAAGTGCCGCTGGCGTTCTGCTCGGGGGCGATGACGTCGATATGACCGAGGCCTTCGCAGGCCCGCACCAGAGCGGCCAGGCCCGGGGCCAGATAGCCGTCGTCGTTGGCGATAAGGATACGCATCAGCGCATTGTAGGGACGAGCGTTCGGCAGAGGGGCAGACCCAGCGAATGAGCGCCTGCGGCCCCGAATCGGAGGCTGGCCCGGCCAAGTCGAAGGCAGCCCGATGTCGTTGCCGGGCAAGCACGTGTGACGGTCGACTCACCTTTGGTCCGTCAAGGCTTCGCCGGTGACTTGCGTCCGACGAAATCGCGGCTCCCGCACCGGCTTCGGCCGCAGCCGGCAGTGCTGCGTCGCTGGCTCAACCGCGCGGCAGCCGGGCCCGCAACTGCGCGGCGGACGCGGTGATGTGCCCCAGACACCAGAGGGCGACGAAGCGCTGCAGTTCGAGCCGGTCGAAGTTCCCGGTCGTCATGATCTCGCCCGCGAGGTAGTCGAACTCCTCGTGTTCGACCCGGTGGTCTTCGGCATCGGGGTCGCCCAGCGCAGACAGCAGCGTGGCCTCGTTGTCCAGGTGCTCGCGGACCAGGGCCTTGAGCGCTTCGAAGTCCGCATCGAAGCGCTGCTCGTGCGCCGCACCGCCGCCTTCAAGGCAGTGCCCGGCGAGCCGCTCGCACAGGTTCAGCAGGCCGACCCGAGGCTCATCCTCGCTTCGATACCATCCAGAAGGTATGCAAGGCTCTTGGAGTCAAGCTGACCGCGACCACCGACTGATTGAGAAGATCTTCATGGCAGCTACCCGCGCCTGCGGCAACTCATCGATCCCAATGAATGCAGGCTCCCTGATGCTCGGGGCATGCCACTGCAACAACTGCAAGCGTCGTACAGGAATTGCGTTCGGAATCTCGGCCCACGTCGCCCAGGACCCTGTGGTTCGGCAAGAGCGGGAGGCCAAGGTCTACGAGCCTGTCCGGAATTTTGTGTGCGAGGCACAGCATGAGCAACAAGAGCATGTAGACAGGCAAGACCAGAGCGAAAGACGCGGCCATAGCCGCCAATTCGGCCGCGTTGCCGAAGATCCCCAAGGAGTGCTTGACCAGTTCGTCCGGCGGCCGATGAGCGCCCAAGCGATCCAGGAGGCTTCCTTGATCTGCCTGGTACGCCGCGGATCTGAAAAATGCAATCAGATCAACGCCTTGCGAGAGCCGGCTTGAAGACAGAGAAAGTTGAAGAGATGGACTCCCCCTCCCACCACCCCACGCCGCGCCGCCGGGGCCCGGCCCGCCGCGGGGGTGTGGCCGGTGACCTCCGCCCCCGGCCGGGGGCGCGCGTTCGCCCCGCGCGCCGCGCGGCGCCTCCGCGGGGCCGGCGTTGATGTGCATGCCGTTCGCGCGGCGGGCTGCCCCCCCCTAGCAGGCTCGCAAATACTTCCCATGCCCTCCCCGGGTCCCCCTGCCGCGGTCCCCGCTTCCCCGTGTCCCTCCTCGGCCTCCCGAGCCCCGCTCGCCGGCGTCTCCCCCGCCGCCGCTCCAGCGCCACGCCCCCCCCCCGCCCCCCCGGCCCCACCCCCCGCCCCCCCCTCCCTGCCAGGCCCCCCCGCCCGCCCCCCCTCACCCTCTCCCCGCCCCCCTCCACCCTCTCACCGGGCACCGCACCCCCCCGGCCCCTCGCTCCTCACCCCGCCACCCGCTCCGTCCCCCCCCCCCCCCCCCCCCCCCACTACCAATGGCGGAGTCGGAGGGATTCGAACCCTCGATGCGCTTTTGGCGCATACTCCCTTAGCAGGGGAGCACCTTCGGCCACTCGGTCACGACTCCGGCGAAGACGCCAGATTCTAGCCGGTGTTCAGCCCTCCTCGGTGGCGGGTTGGTCCAGGTCGAAGGCCTTGTGCAGCGCCCGCACCGCCAGTTCCATGTACTTCTCGTCGATCACGACACTGGTCTTGATCTCGCTCGTGCTGATCATCTGGATGTTGATGCCCTCTTCGCTGAGCGTGCGAAACATCCTGCTCGCCACGCCGACGTGGCTGCGCATGCCGATGCCCACGATCGACACCTTGCAGATCTTCGCGTCACCGCGCACTTCGGCCGCACCGATGGCCGGTTGCACCTTGGCCTTCAGCAACTCCATCGTGCGCGCATAGTCGCCGCGCGGCACGGTGAACGAGAAATCCGTCCGCCCGTCGTGCGAGACGTTCTGGATGATGACGTCGATGTCGATATTGGCGTCGGCCACCGGCCCCAGGATCTGGTGCGCGATGCCGGGCCGGTCGGGCACGCCGATGACGCTGATCTTGGCCTCGTCGCGATTGAACGCGATGCCTGCAACGACGGCTTGTTCCATCTTTTCGTCTTCCTCGAAGGTGATGAGCGTGCCCGATCGCGCTTCCTCGTCGATCGGGATGTCCCAGGGCGTGAAACTGGAGAGCACGCGCAGCGGCACGCGGTATTTGCCGGCGAATTCCACCGAACGGATCTGCAGCACCTTGCTGCCCAGGCTGGCCATTTCCAGCATCTCCTCGAAGCTGATGCTGGCCAGCCGCCGCGCCTCGGGCACGATGCGCGGATCGGTGGTGTAGACGCCGTCGACGTCGGTGTAGATCAGGCATTCGTCGGCCTTCAGCGCGGCCGCCACCGCCACCGCGCTGGTGT
Organism: Rubrivivax sp.; assembly: GCA_034522875.1. Taxonomy (GTDB): domain Bacteria; phylum Pseudomonadota; class Gammaproteobacteria; order Burkholderiales; family Burkholderiaceae_C; genus Rubrivivax. Next base: position 282,696 of record JAXHKY010000009.1, read on the forward strand.
CGCTGCCGCCGCGGCCCAGCGTGGTGACGTTGCCCTGCGGGTCGATACCCTGGAAGCCGGTGATGACGACCACCTTTCCGGCGGCCAGGTCGGCACGCACGCGCTGGTCGTCGATGCTCGTGATGCGCGCCTTGGTGTACGCCGTGTCCGTGTGGATCGGCACCTGCCAGCCGGCATAGCTGACAGCCTGCAGCCCCTGCGACTGCAGCGCCAGCGCCAGCAGGCCCACCGAGACCTGCTCGCCGGTGGCGGCCACGGCGTCGAGTTCGCGCAGCGCCTCGGGCGTGCTGGCGTTGGCCACCAATTCCCTGGCCAGGCCCAGCAGGCGGTTGGTTTCGCCGCTCATGGCCGAGGGCACCACCACCATCTGGTGGCCGGCGCGCGCCCACTTGGCCACGCGCTGGGCCACGCTGCGGATGCGCTCGGTGGAACCCATCGAGGTGCCGCCGTATTTGTGAACGATCAATGCCATGGTGTGTGAGCTTGGACCCGGGGCCTGCCAGGCAGGCTGCCGCTGCGGGCAAAGCCCGGAATTTTAGCCGCCGGGCTGACGGCGCCCTGTCGCGGCAGGCGCCGCCGGCGCGTCGGGCACCCAGGTCAGACTGAGCTGCGGTTGGCCCGGCTCGGCGGTCTGTGCGCCGTCGAGCCCCAGGCCGGGTACGAAGAGCAGCTCACCGGCCGAGGTGAACAGCAGCGGGCCACCGCGGTGCCACGACGGTACGCCGCAGGCCTGGTATTGCTTCTTCAGGCTGCGCGCGGTGGCGCCCGGTGCCGTGCGAAAGGACTCACCGCCTTGGCGTGCGCGCACCGCGACCTGGCGCAGCATCGCGGCCGGCGCGCCGCCGTCGGTGGTGGCACGCACGACCAGGCGGCCTGCCCAGGGCGGGAACCGGTATTCACCCGGACAACGCAGGTCGACGACCCGTGGCCGGGGTGCGGCTGACGCCGCATTCCCCGTCCCCTCATGCTTGTCGAGCTTTGCCGCAGGCACCGCCGCGGTCAAGGCACCGCGGTACAGCCGCAGCTCGGCCGGCGGCGCCGGCCAGCGGCCCAGGCGTCGTTGCGGCAGCTCGGTGCACAGGCGTTCGACCAGGCTCTCGCGCACCGGCGCCTGCAGCGCCTGGGCAAGCCAGGCGCGCAAGGCATTGCGGCGGCGCGCCGGCGGCAGCGCCAGCCAGGGCGGCACCCGAAGTGCCAGACCCTGGCGCAAGGCGGGCAAATCGAGCGCCGCCGTCTCGAGGGCCAGCGCTGCCGACTCCTGCGCCCGCGCCGCAGCGCGCGCCAGGCTGACCTCGGCGTCGGGGAAGGCCTGCACGAGCGGCGGCCAGACCTGTCCACGCAGGCAGCTGCGCGCGTAGCGCGGGTCGGCATTGCTGTCGTCGTTCGCATGCTTGAGCCGGTGGCGGCGCACATAGGCCTCGATCGCCTCGCGCGGCTGCGCCAGCCAGGGCCGCGCCCAGCTGAGTCCTTCACGCACCGCCTCTTGCGGCATCGCCGACAGGCCCGCCGGACCGCCGCCGCGCAGCGCCTGCAGCAACCAGGTCTCGGCCTGGTCGCGACGGTGGTGCGCCAACAGCACGAGCGGACACGCCGCCTCGTGGGCCATTTCGGCGAGCGCGCGGTAGCGCTCGGCGCGCGCCCAGGCTTCGACACTGGCGCCGCGCGGCGGGCGCGTCTGCAGCCGTCGGCTGCACAAGGCCACGCGCCAGCGCCGGCACTGCGACTGCACCTGGCGCAGCCAGGCGTCGGCCTCCGGCATCAGGCCGTGATGTACATGCAGGGCGACCACCTCGACCCCCAGCGCGACTGCGGCGCGCACGGTGCAATGCAGCAGCGCGGTGGAATCGCGGCCGCCGCTGACCGCCACGGCCACCCGAGGCGCGGTCATCAGCAGGAGTTTCGCCGCCGACCTGCGGCACGGCGCATCAGCGCTCCTTGGTGTCGGTGAAGCGGCCGTAGGCGCGCAGCCGCTCGTAGCGTCGCTCGAGCAGTTCCTTGGGCTTGAGGTCGACGGTCTGGCGCAGCGCCTCGGCCAGGCCGCGTTTCAACTGCGCGGCCATCCAGGGGATGTCGCGGTGCGCGCCGCCCACCGGTTCGCTGACGATCTTGTCGACGACGCCCAGCGCCTTCAGCCGGTGCGCGGTGATGCCCAGCGCTTCGGCGGCCTCGCTCGCCCGCTCCGCGGTCTTCCACAGGATGGACGCGCAACCCTCGGGCGAAATCACCGAATAGACCGCGAACTGCAGCATCATCACCTGGTCGGCCACGCTGATGGCCAATGCGCCACCGGATCCGCCTTCGCCGATGATGGTGCTGACGATGGGCACTTCCAGCTGCGCCATCTCGAAGATGTTGCGGCCGATGGCCTCGGACTGGCCGCGCTCCTCGGCGCCGATGCCCGGGTAGGCGCCGGGTGTGTCGACGAAGGTGAAGACCGGCAGGCCGAATTTCTCGGCCACCTTCATCAGGCGCAGCGCCTTGCGGTAGCCCTCGGGGCGCGACATGCCGAAATTGCGCGCCGTGCGTTCCTTGGTGTCACGGCCCTTCTGGTGGCCCAGCACCATGCAGGCCTGGCCGTTGAAACGCGCCAGGCCGCCGACGATGCTCTGATCGTCGGCGTAATGGCGATCGCCGTGCAGTTCGTGGAACTCGGTGAAGATCTCGTTGACGTAGTCCAGCGTATACGGCCGCTGCGGGTGGCGCGCGATCTGCGTCACCTGCCAGGGCGTCAGGTTGGCGTAGATGTCGCGCGTGAGCTGCTGGCTCTTGGCGGCCAGGCGGCCGATCTCGTCGGAGATGTCCACCGCCGACTCGGTCTGCACGTAGCGCAGTTCGTCGATCTTGGATTCGAGCTCGGCGATCGGCTGCTCGAAGTCGAGGAAGTGGCGTTTGCTCATGGAATGCGGTTGGCCTCTGGAGAAAACCCGTCAATAGTCTACCGGCAGCGGATCGAGGCTGCGCCACACGTACCAGGTCGCCACCGACCGGAACGGCGCCCAGGCCTCGCCCACTTCGCGCGCCTCGGCCCGCGATACCGGCTCGCCGCTGAAATAGTTCAGGCTGATGCCCTTGAGCAGGCCCAGGTCGTCCAGCGGCATCACGTTGGGCCGCATGAGGTGGAAGATGAGGAACATCTCGGCCGTCCAGCGGCCGATGCCGCGAATGGCCACCAGTTCGGTGATGACGGCCTCGTCGTCCATCGCCAGCCAGTCGGACTCGGGCGCCTGGCGTTCGGCGAAGTGGCGCGCCAGGTCCTGCAGGTATTCGCACTTGCGCGCCGACAGCCCCGCTTCTCGCATCTGCAGCGCGGCCAGCCGATGCACCGCGACGGGCGACAGGTGTGCGGCCGGGCCGCCGACGGCGGCCGCGAAGCGGTCCCACACCGACTGTGCCGCCTTCACCGAGATCTGCTGGCCGACGATGGAGCGCGCCAGCGTCGTGAAGGCGTCGCCGCGGCTGGCCAGCCGCGCCTGGCCAAAGCGCGGGATCAGCTTCTTCATGACGCGGTCGCGCCGCGCCAGGTGGCGGCAGGCATCGTCCCAGTAGGGTGGCGTGGCGACCACGGTGGTCGCCGCGAACCCGGCGGGCGCGGCCGGCGCCGCAGATCTGGGCATGCTCAGGCCTTGACCCAGGTCGTGCCCTGCGGCGAGTCCTTCAGCTGCACGCCCATCGCGGCGAGTTCGTCGCGGATGCCGTCGGCGAGCGCAAAGTCGCGCGCCTTCTTGGCCGCTGCGCGGGCTTCGATGCGCTGCCGGATCGCCGCTTCGTCCAGGCCCGAGCCACCTTGCAGGTAGTCGCGCGGCGGCTGCTGCAGGATGCCGAGCACGCCGCCCAGGGCCTTCAGCAGCGCGGCGTCGGCCTTCTGGCCGCGGTTGACTTCGGCCGCCAGGTCGAACAGCACCGCGATGGCGCCGGGCGTATTGAAATCGTCGTCCATCGCGGACTTGAAGGCCGCCGCGCGCGGCTCGAACCAGTCGATGACCGGCACCGCCGGCACCTCGCCCGCCGCCTGCAACGCCGTGTACAGGCGCTTGAGCGCGGTGCGCGTTTCCTCCAGCACCTGGTCGCTGAAATTGAAAGGGCTGCGGTAGTGCGTGCGCAGCATGAAGAAGCGCACCGTTTCGCCGTCGAAGCGGCGCAACACGTCCTGGATGGTGAAGAAGTTGCCCAGCGACTTGGACATCTTCTCGTTGTCGATATTCAGGAAGCCGTTGTGCATCCAGACGTTGACGAACGGGCCGCCACTGGCCCCTTCGCTCTGCGCGATCTCGTTTTCGTGGTGCGGAAACTGCAGGTCCATGCCGCCGCCATGGATGTCGAAGGGTTCGCCGAGCAGCGCGCAGCTCATGGCCGAGCACTCGATATGCCAGCCGGGGCGGCCGGGGCCGTAGCGGCTGGGCCATTGGGCGTCGGCGGGTTCGTCGGGCTTGGCTGCCTTCCACAGCACGAAGTCCAGCGGATCCTCCTTGTCGCCGAGCACGGCCACGCGCTCGCCGGCACGCAGTTCGTCCAGGCTCTTGCCACTGAGCTTGCCGTAGCCCGGAAAACGCCGCACCGCGTAGTTCACGTCGCCGCCCTCGCCGCGGTAGGCCAGGCCCTTGGCTTCGAGCTGGTCGATGAGCCCCAGCATCTGCGGCACATAGTCGGTGGCGCGCGGCTCGTGCGTGGGCGGCAACGTGCCCAGCGCGGCAAAGTCGCGGTGCATGGCGTCGATCATCTCGTCGGTGAGCGCGCGGATGGTGATGCCGCGCTCCAGCGCGCGCCTGATGATCTTGTCCTCGATGTCGGTGATGTTGCGTACGTAGGTGACCAGGTAGCCGCTGGCCCGCAGCCAGCGGTAGACGACGTCGAAGGCCAGCACCATGCGCGCATGGCCCAGGTGGCACAGGTCGTACACGGTGATGCCGCACACGTACATGCGCACGCGACCCGGATCGATGGGCGCAAATGGCTCGAGGCGGCGCGTCAGGGTATTGTGGATGTGCAGGGTCATGGCTGAACGGGCCGCGGTGGCGATGCCGGCGGCGCGGGCACGGCCGCTGACCGGGGCATCGATAGAATCGAAAATCAGTATAGCGGCGGGTTCCGCCCCGGCCGCGGTGCTGCGCCCCACCCATGCCGCTCCGTCATCGACTTTCCCGCTGCGCGCTGGCGCTGCTGCTCGCCTGCGCCGCGCCGGCGATGGCCGACGCCGTGGCCGACGTGCAGGCCCTGCTGGCCGCCGGCAACCTGGCGGGCGCACTGGAACGCGCCGAACGCGCACTGCGCGACAAGCCCGGCGACGCCAAGGCGCGCTTTGTTTACGGGGTGGTGCTGATGGACCTGCAGCGCGACGAAGAAGCGCTGGCGGTGTTCACGCAGTTCACGCAGGAATACCCCGAACTGCCCGACCCCTACAACAATGTCGCCCTGCTGCAGGCCCGTGCCGGCCGGCCCGACCTGGCACTGCAGGCGCTGCAGACGGCTCTGCGCAGCGACCCCGGGCACCGCACGGCGCGCGCCAACCTGGGTCGGGTGCACCTGATGCTGGCGGTGCAGGCCTGGGAGCAGGCGGCGGCGGCCGGGCCGCTGGAAGCGCACACACAGCGGCTGCTGGAAGGGGTGCGTGCGCTGCTGGCGCCGGACGTGCCGAAAGCATCGCCCCGCTAGACTCGAACCTTGGCCCCCTCGGCTGGCACGACCCCTGCAACCTGGAGACCCACACCTTGAAGAGATCCCTTCCCCTGCTGGCCGCCGCAGCCATGCTGTGCACCCACCTGCCTGCACTGGCGCAGAAGGTGCGCCTGAGCACCAGTGCCGGCGACATCGTGCTGCAACTCGAAGCCGAGAAGACGCCCAAGACCACGGCCAACTTCCTGCAGTACGTGCGCGACGGCCACTACGACGGCACCCTCTTCCACCGCGTGATCGAGAACTTCATGATCCAGGGTGGCGGCTACAAGCCCGACCTGAGCCAGAAGCCCACGCGCGCGCCGATTCCGCTGGAAAGCCGCACCGGCCTGTCCAACCAGCGCGGCACCGTGGCCATGGCGCGCACGGCCGACCCCAACTCGGCCAGCGCGCAGTTCTTCATCAATGTCGCCGACAACGCCTTCCTCGACCAGCCGAGCGCCCGCGACGGCCATGGCTACGCCGTCTTCGGCCGCGTCGTCGAAGGCATGGACGTCGTCGACAAGATCCGCGCCGTGCCGACCCAGGCCCAGGGCATGCACCAGAACCTGCCGGTCAAGCCGGTGATCCTTCAAAAAGCCACCGTGGAGAAATGACATGAAGTTCGTACAGATGGACACCAGCGCCGGCACCCTGCGCATCGAGCTCGACGACGCGAAGGCGCCGCTCACCACGGCCAACTTCCTGGCCTATGTGAACAAGGGCCACTACGACGGCACCGTGTTCCACCGCGTCATCAAGGGCTTCATGGTCCAGGGCGGCGGTTTCGAGCCGGGCATGAAGCAGAAGCCCACCGACGCGCCGATCAAGAACGAGGCCAACAACGGCCTGAAGAACCTGCACTACACGCTGGCCATGGCGCGCACCGGCGACCCGCACTCGGCTTCGGCGCAGTTCTTCGTCAACACCACCGACAACGGCTTCCTCGACTTCCGTGCCGAGAACGCACAAGGCTGGGGTTACGCCGTCTTCGGCCGCGTGGTGGAAGGCATGGACGTCGTCGACAGGATCGAGAGCGTGCGCACCGGCCGCAAGGGCATGCACGACGACGTGCCGCTGGAAGACGTGCGCATCGAGCGCGCCATCGAGGTCGGTTGATGCCCGCCGGCGGCGCACGGGCGGCCGCCGGGCTGGTCGGTGGTGCGGAGCTGCCGGCCTTCTTCGAATTCGCGGCGCTGCGCGACTGGAAGGCCATCGACTTCATCTCCGACCTGCACCTGTGCGAGGCCCTGCCTCGCACCTTCGACGCCTGGGCCGCACACCTGCGTCATACGCCGGCCGATGCCGTCTTCATCCTGGGTGACCTGTTCGAGGTGTGGGTCGGCGACGATGCCCGCACCTTGCCCTTCGAACGACGGTGCATGGACGTGCTCGCCGAGGCCGCCAGCCACCGCAGCCTGGCCTTCATGGCCGGCAATCGCGACTTCCTGCTCGGCGCGGCCATGCTGCGCGCCACCGGCCTGATGGGCCTGCCCGACCCCACCGTGCTCGACGCCTGGGGCCAGCGCGTGCTGCTCAGCCATGGCGACGCACTGTGCCTGGACGACCGGCCCTACCAGGCCTTCCGCGCCGAAGTGCGGACAACCGCCTGGCAGCAGCAGTTCCTGGCCAGGCCGCTGCCGCAGCGGCAAGCCGTGGCGGCCGAGATCCGCCGCGAAAGCGGCGCGCGGCGCCGCTTCGACGGCGACGCCTCGGTCGATATCGACGCCGCCGCGGCGGTGCGATGGATGCACGCCATGGGCGCGGCCGAGCTGGTGCACGGCCACACCCACCGGCCAGGCAGCAATGCCCTGGCGCCCGGCTTCAAGCGCCACGTGCTCAGCGACTGGGACCTGGACCAGGGCCGGCGCGCCGAGGTGCTGCGCCTCACACGCAGCGGCTTTCAGCGCGTGCCGCCGGCGGCGGCTTGAACCCGGGCTGAACGCATGGCCCTCTGGCGCTGGTGGCAGGGCCTGCGCGCGCGCCGCGAGCAGGCCGCCGTGGCGCGGCGCGCCATTCCCGACGACCTGTGGAAACGCACCCTCGTGCGCTACCCCTTCCTGCGCCGCCGCGACCCCGCCGACACCGCCGAACTGCGGCGGCTTGCCAGCCTCTTTCTGGACCGCAAGGAATTCAGCACCGCGGGGGGCCTGAAGCTGACCGATGCCATGGTGGTGGCCATCGCCGCGCAAGCCGTGCTGCCGGTGCTGCGGCTGGGCCTGTCGCGCTACGACGGTTTCGTGGGCATCGTCGTGCATGCCGGGCAGGTGGTGGCGCGGCGCGAAGTGGCCGACGACGACGGCATCGTGCATGCCTACGACGAGGTGCTGTCGGGCGAGGCCATGGAGGGTGGCCCGGTGATGCTGTCGTGGCAGGACGTGCGTCTTGCCGGCCGCGCTGCGGCCATCGGCTACAACGTCGTCATCCACGAATTCGCGCATGTACTGGACATGGCCGACGGCGTGCCCGACGGCGTGCCGCTGTTGCCGGCGGAGATGTCCGCGGCGGCCTGGCGGCGGCAACTGCGGCAGGAATTCGAGACCTTCGCGCAGCGCGTCGAGCGCGACGAAGAGACCGTGCTCGACCCCTATGGCGCGCAGGCCATGGAAGAATTCTTCGCCGTCGCCAGCGAGGCCTTCTTCGTGCACCCGCAGGCCATGCAACGCGAACACCCCGACCTGTACGGAATGTTCGCGCGCTTCTACCGGCAGGACCCGGCGGCCGAGACCGCCGCGCCGCGCGTCGACCCTTAAGCCGCCGTCACCTCCGTGCGCGGCTTGTCGCTCTTCTTCGGCGGCTGGATATCGAGCAGCACCTCGCCCTGGTCGTCGACGTCCACCGTGAGGCGGCCGCCGTCGACCAGGCGGCCGAACAGCAGTTCGTCGGCCAGCGCGCGGCGGATGGTGTCCTGAATCAGACGCTGCATCGGCCGTGCGCCCATCAGCGGGTCGAAACCCTTCTTCGCCAGGTGCTTGCGCAGGCCGTCGGTGAAGGTGACCTCGACCTTCTTCTCGGCCAGCTGGCCCTCGAGCTGAAGCAGGAACTTGTCGACCACGCGCAGGATGATGTCGGGGTCGAGCGAGCGGAAGTTGACGATGGCATCGAGCCGGTTGCGGAACTCGGGCGTGAACAGGCGCTTGATGTCGCCCATCTCGTCGCCCTGCTCGCGCTTGTTGGTGAAGCCGATCGTGGACTTGTTCATCGTCTCGGCACCGGCATTGGTGGTCATGACGATGACGACGCTGCGGAAGTCGGCCTTGCGCCCGTTGTTGTCGGTCAGCGTGCCGTGGTCCATGACCTGCAGCAGCACGTTGAAGACATCGGGGTGCGCCTTCTCGATCTCGTCGAGCAGCAACACCGCATGCGGCTTCTTGCTGATGGCCTCGGTGAGCAGGCCGCCCTGGTCGAAGCCTACGTAGCCCGGTGGCGCGCCGATGAGGCGGCTCACCGCATGGCGCTCCATGTACTCGCTCATGTCGAAGCGGATGAGCTCGATACCCAGCACATAGGCCAACTGCTTGGCCACTTCGGTCTTGCCCACGCCCGTGGGGCCGCTGAACAGGAAGGCGCCGATCGGCTTGTCGGGCTTGCCCAGACCCGAGCGCGCCATCTTGATGGCCGCGGCCAGCGCGTCGATGGCCGGGTCCTGGCCGAAGACCACGCTCTTGAGGTCGCGGTCCAGCGTCTTGAGCTTGCCGCGGTCGTCGCTGGACACGCTGGCCGGCGGGATGCGGGCAATCTTGGCCACGATCTCCTCGACTTCGGCGCGGTTGATCGTCTTCTTGCGCTTGCCCGCGGGCAGGATGCGTTGCGCGGCACCGGCCTCGTCGATGACGTCGATGGCCTTGTCGGGCAGGTGGCGGTCGTTGATGTACTTGGCCGAGAGTTCGGCCGCGGCCTGCAGCGCCGTCAGCGCGTACTTCACGCTGTGGTGCTCCTCGAAGCGTGTCTTCAGCCCCTTGAGGATCTCCACCGTCTGCTCCACCGAAGGCTCCACCACGTCGACCTTCTGGAAGCGCCGCGACAAGGCGGCGTCCTTTTCGAAGATGCCACGGTATTCGGTGAAGGTGGTGGCGCCAATGCACTTCATGGCGCCGCTGCTCAGCGCGGGCTTGAGCAGGTTGGAAGCGTCCAGCGTGCCGCCACTGGCCGCGCCGGCGCCGATCAGGGTGTGGATCTCGTCGATGAAGAGAATGGCGCCGGGCTGGTCTTTCAGCTGCTTGAGCACGCCCTTCAGGCGCTGCTCGAAGTCGCCGCGGTACTTGGTGCCGGCCAGCAACGCACCCATGTCCAGGGCATAGACGGTGGCATCTGCCAGCACCTCGGGAACGTCTTTCTCGGTGATGCGCCAGGCCAGGCCCTCGGCGATGGCGGTCTTGCCGACACCGGCCTCGCCCACCAGCAGCGGATTGTTCTTGCGCCGGCGGCACAGCACCTGGATGACGCGCTCGACCTCGTGCTCACGACCGATCAGCGGGTCGATCTTGCCGTCGCGCGCCAGCGCGTTGAGGTTCTGCGTGAACTGCTCCAGCGGCGAACCCTTGGCATCGCCGGGTTCTTCCTTTTCATTCTCGCCGCTGCCGCTGCTGCCTTCGCTGCCCTTGGCGGGCTCGGGCGGATCGTTCTTCTTGATGCCGTGAGCGATGAAATTGACCACGTCCAGGCGCGTCACGCCCTGCTGGTGCAGGTAATACACGGCGTGCGAGTCCTTCTCGCCGAAGATCGCCACCAGCACGTTGGCGCCGGTGACTTCCTTCTTGCCGCTGCCGGTGCTCTGCACGTGCATGATGGCGCGCTGGATGACGCGCTGAAAACCAAGCGTGGGCTGGGTGTCGACTTCGTCGCTGCCGCCCACGGTGGGCGTATTTTCCTTGATGAAGGTGGCCAGGCTCTTGCGCAGGTCCTCGATATTGGCGGCGCAGGCCCGCAAGACTTCAGCCGCCGAAGGGTTGTCCAGCAGCGCCATCAGCAGGTGCTCGACGGTGATGAATTCGTGCCGCTGCTGGCGTGCTTCCACGAACGCCATGTGCAGGCTGACTTCTAGCTCTTGCGCGATCATGCGGCCTCCATAAGGCATTGCAGCGGGTGCCCTTCGCGGCGCGAAGCAGTCAGCACCAGTTCGACTTTCGTCGCGGCGACATCTTTCGGGTAAACGCCGCACACGGCGCGCCCCTCGTGGTGGATTTTCAACATGATGTGGGTTGCCGTGTCGAGATCACGCTGGAAATACTGTTGCAGAACCATGACGACGAATTCCATCGGCGTGTAGTCGTCGTTCAACATCAACACCTGGTACAGCGAAGGCGGCTTGGTTTTAGCTGCCTTGCGCTCGACGACGACCGTGCCCTGCCCGCCCTCGCGGCGCGGCAGGCGCGGCTTCGGCGGCGGGGGCAGCGGCGGTTTATCCTCTGGCATGATTCATTCTATCGACTTGCTCCATTGCCGTATGGGGGTGGTGACTTCACCCCGCGAAGCTGTCATATTGCGCCATTGCCGGCCCGGGCAAGGGCCGACCAGCGGTGAAATTGCCGCGTTCCTGCCCCTGCGAGCACGCCGGGCCATGCCAAGGCGCTGTCCAATCCGGGCGGCGCGCTGCTTCGACGAATCCTTGACAACGCCGCCAGCACGGCGAGAGAATTTTCCAACGTGATGTGACGTGCGAGGTTTGTCATGGCGCAGGGTACGGTCAAGTGGTTCAACGACGCCAAGGGTTTCGGATTCATCGAACCCGTTGGGGGTGGTGACGATGTCTTCGCCCATTTTTCGGCCGTGCAGATGGAGGGCTTTCGCACCCTGAAGCAGGGCGGCCGGGTGAGCTATGACCTGGTGCAAGGCCCCAAAGGCAGCCTGGCACAGAATATTTGCCCGGTGCAGGATGGCGCCGCGACAGATGCCGCAGCCGCCGAGGCGGCCACCGAGGTCAGAGCCTGAGAACATCCCATGGCCCTGGCGGTCCCCGGGTCCGGCCCCGGGCCTGAACCGCGCCCGCAGCCGGCGGCCGACGCGGTCTGCCGACCGTGCAGCCGGTCTACAAGCCCTCGCGCATCATCTTGCGCCGCAGGTAAGCGATCTGCGTGGCCAGCGGCAGTTCCTTCGGGCACACGTCGTGGCAGGCCAGCAGCGACATGCAGCCGAAGACGCCGTCGTCGTCGCCGATGATCTCGTAATAGTCGGCGTCGGTGCGCGGATCACGCGGGTCGATGCGGAAGCGGGCGACGCGGTTCAGGCCGACGGCGCCCACGAAGTCTTCGCGCATGCGCGCGGTGCCGCAGGCGGCCACGCAGCAGCCGCATTCGATGCAGCGGTCGAGTTCGTAGATCTTGTCGGCCAGTTCCGGCTCCATGCGCTCTTCCAGGCGCGTGATGTCGGGCCGCGGGTCCACCATGTGCAGCCAGCCCTCGAGCCGCTCGCTCATGCCGCGCATCCACTTGCCGGTATTCACACTCAGGTCGCCGATGAGTTCAAAGAACGGCAGCGGCGCCAGCGTGGCTTCGGTGCCCAGGTTCTTCGTGAGCGTGCGGCAGGCCAGCGCCGGCTTCCCGTCGATGACCATGGCGCAGCTGCCGCAGATGCCGGCGCGGCAGACGAAGTCGAACTGCAGCGAGGGGTCGAGCTTCTCGCGGATTTCGGACAACGCGATGAACAGCGTCATGCCTTCGGCTTCCTCGACCTCGTAGGTCTGCCAATGCGGCACGCTGCCGGGCTGGTGCGGGTTGTGGCGCAGCACAGTCAGCTTCAGTCGACGGCTGGCAGCCTGGCCGTTGCCGGTGGCGGTGGCGGCACGGGGCACGACGCGGATGGGGGCTTCGTTCATTTGGCAAACCTCTCGTCCAGGCGCTCGTTGCGGCCGCGCAGCGCTGCCGGCAGCAGGTGTTCGTAAGGCATCAGCGCCTGCTGCACCGCAAAGCGGTCGGCACCGGCCAGGCGTTCACGCAGCGCCGCCACCTCGGCCGCGCGCACCGGCGTGTCGGGGTGGTCGATATAGTCCTTGGCGCCATAGCCGCGCCAGCCGGGCGGCAGTTCCATGGTGCCGACGTTCAACGGCTCGTAGTTCAGCGTCGGCAGCATGTCGCCCGCGTCCGGCCAGGTGGCCAGGGTGCGCTTGAGCCACTGCGCGTCGTCGCGGCGCGGATAGTCCTCGCGGAAGTGGGCGCCGCGGCTCTCGGTGCGCACCAGCGCGCCATAGGACACGCACAACGCCAGCTTCAGCATCTTCTGCACCCGGTAGGCGGTGACGAGTTCCGGGTTGGCGCCGCCGTCGCGGCTGCGCAGGCCGATATGGCGGCTGCGCTGCAGCAGCACCTGCAACTCGTCCACGGCGCCCTGCAAGTCGGCGCCACGACGGAAGATGCCGACCTTGTCGGTCATGATTTCCTGCATGCGCGTCTTCAGCGCCGACGCGTCCTCGCTGCCGCTGCCGTCGATGAGCGTCTTCAGGTGCGCCTGCTCGCGCTCCAGGAACTCACGCACCAGGCCCATCGGCACGGTGACTTCGTTGTCGCTGCGATCGCACCAGTCGGCGACAGCCTCGCCGACGATCATGCCGGCGACCACCGTCTCGGCCACCGAATTGCCGCCCAGGCGGTTGAAGCCGTGCATGTCCCAGCAGGCCGCCTCGCCGGCCGAGAACAGGCCCTTCAGCGTGGGGCTGTGGCCGCTGGCGTCGGTGCGCACGCCGCCCATGGTGTAGTGCTGCGCCGGGCGCACGGCGATGAAATCCTTCACCGGGTCGGTGCCCAGGAAGCTCTGGCAGATCTCGTAGACCTCGCGCAGGTTGTGGCGGATGTGCTTTTCGCCCAGCAGCGTGATGTCCAGCCACAGGTGTTCGCCGAAGCGGCTCTTCGCCCCCTTGCCGCTGGCGATGTGCTGCTCCATGCGGCGCGAAACCACGTCGCGCGAAGCGAGTTCCTTCTTCTCGGGCTCGTAGTCGGGCATGAAGCGGTGGCCGTCGACGTCCTTGAGCAGACCGCCATCGCCGCGGCAGCCTTCGGTGACCAGGATGCCGGCCGGGAAGATGCCCGTGGGGTGGAACTGCACCGCTTCCATGTTGCCCAGGGCGGCAACACCGGTTTCCAGCGCCAGCGCGTGGCCGATGCCTTCGCAGATGACGGCATTCGTCGTCACCCGATAGATGCGCCCGGCACCACCGGTGGCGATGGCCGTGGCCTTGGCCAGGTAGGCACTGAGCGAACCGTCGATGAGGTCGCGCACGATGGCGCCATAGCAGCGCGAGCCGTCGTGGATGAGGGCCAGCGCCTCGGTGCGCTCCAGCACGGGTATCGAGTCGGCAATGGCCTGGTCGGCCACCGCCTGCAGCATGGCGTGGCCGGTGCCGTCTGACACATGGCAGGTGCGCCACTTCTTGGTGCCGCCGAAGTCGCGCTGGTTGATCAGCCCGTGCGCCTCGTCGCGCTCGGTGATGGTGACGCGCTGGCCGTTGATGACGACCTCGCGGTCGCCCTTCTTCACGCGGCTCCAGGGTACGCCCCAGGCGGCCAGCTCACGCACCGCCTTCGGCGCCGTGTTGACGAACATGCGCACCACGTCCTGGTCGGCACCCCAGTCGGAGCCGCGCACGGTGTCTTCGAAGTGCACGTCCTCGCTGTCGCCCTGGCCCTTGATGACATTGCCCAGGCTGGCCTGCATGCCGCCCTGCGCGGCCTTGGAGTGCGACCGCTTGGCCGGCACCAGCGACAGCACCACAGCGTCGTGGCCACGACGCTTGGCGGCTACCGCCAGCCTCAGCCCGGCCAGACCACCCCCAATGACCAGAACGTCGGTATGGACCACTTTCATTTTGCCGGCTCCTGCGGTTGCACCAAGCTCGGCGTGAAGCGCTCGCCGACGCGGTCGCGGTGTTCATAGCCGATCTTCATGTAGGCGGCCAGCGTTACCAACCCGAGCACCAGGAAGAAGGCCGTCAGCGTCCACTTCAGCGTCTTCAGCCGCTTGCGCCCAGCCTCGGGCTCGTCACCTTGCAGCCAGCCCCATTTCACGGCAAGCCGATACAGGCCGATGCCGCCGTGCAGTTCCACCGCGAACAGCAAGGCCAGGTACAGCGGCCACCAGCCGGCGCTCCAGACGCGGTCGGCCGAGGCGTAGGGACCGATCGCGCCGGGCTGCGTGAGCATCTGGAACAGATGCGGTGCTGCCAGGAAGAAGAGCGCGAATCCGGTCACCACCTGCACCCACCACAGGGTGGTGTCGCCATGAGCCAGCAAGGCGCGGTGGCTGGTGAAACTGCGGTACTGGCGGTAGTTGGCCGGGAACTTGCGCAGCGCCAGGAAGGCGTGCAATATGAATACGACCGTGATGCCGGCGACCACGAACGAAACCAATATCGGGTAGGCCTTGCCGAAGACGAAATAGCCCTCGAAGGCCTTCGTCACCGACCACATGAAGTCCTTGCTGATCAGGATGGTGGACACGAACAGCATGTGCCCCCACATGAACAGCCCCAGAACCAGGCCGCTGAGGCTTTGCGCCAGGTCCATGCGGGCAGGCCAGCGGCTCTTGCCGGGCCGGGCACGCAGCCCGACGCCCGCCATCACTTCAGTCGGTGTGTGCATGCGTGACTTCTCCGTTGTGGTGGTCGATGGAGCGCGAGGCGCCCGGGCCGGAGTGTCCGCCCGCAGGCCGGGCGGACGTGTTGTCCCAGGTCAATCAGACGTCGGTCGCAGAGTCGAATGAAACGGTCTCAGACCGCGCCCCGCGTGTAGTCGACATAGCTCGGCTCGTACATCTGCGCGCGCACATGGCCCAGCAGGTCGGCCGGCCGCGGCACGCCGGCCAGACCCTGGTCGAAGACCACCTGCGCCACGGCCGCGGCGATGTGCGCCGAGACCTCGCGCACCTGCGCCAGCGGCGGGAACAGGCTGCCCTGGGCCAGGTCCTCGGGCGTCACCTGGGCGCACAGGGCGCGCACGGCGGCCATGAACATCTCGTCGGTGACGTGGCGCGCCCGGGTGGCGATGGCCCCCAGCCCCACGCCCGGGAAGATGTAGGAGTTGTTACCCTGCCGCGGCACGAACCGGCGGCCGTCCAGCGTGACCGGCGCGAACGGACTGCCCGAGGCGAACAGCGCCTGGCCGCCGCTCCAGCGGTAGGCCTGCTCGGCCGTGCACTCGGCCTTGGACGTGGGGTTGGACAGCGCGAAGACGATGGGCCGCTCGTTGATGGCGCTCATCTCGCGCACCACCTCTTCGGTGAAGGCGCCGGCGCTGGCCGCCACGCCGATGATCGCCGTCGGCCGCAGTGCGCGCACCGCCTCGGCGAAGCCGGTCACGGGCGCATGCGGGTGGGCATAAGGCCGCTTGTGTTCGACCAGGTCGCTGCGGCCGCCGTGCACCAGGCCGCGCGAGTCGAACAGCCAGCAGCGCGCACGCGCTGCATCCGGCGTCAGGCCTTCGGCGACCATGGCCGTCACCGCCAGGTCGGCGATGCCGGTGGCGGCTTCGCCGGCACCCAGGAACAGCAGCTTCTGCTCGCCCAGCCGGCCGCCGCTGACGCGCAGCGCGCTCACGATGCCGGCCAGGGCCACCGCCGCCGTGCCCTGAATGTCGTCGTTGAAGGTGCAGATGCGGTCGCGCCACTTGTGCAGCAGGCGGAAAGCGTTCTGGTTGGCGAAGTCCTCGAACTGCACCACCACGCCCGGGAAGACCACCTGCGTGGCAGCGATGAATTCGTCGAGCAGCGCGTCGTAGGCTTCACCGCGCACGCGGTGCTGCGCCAGGCCGATATACAGCGGGTCTTCCAACAGCGCGGCGTTGTTGGTGCCGACGTCCAGCACCACCGGCAGGCACTGCCGCGGGTGCAGGCCGGCACAGGCGGTGTACAGCGAGAGCTTGCCCACCGGGATGCCCATGCCGTTGGCGCCCTGGTCGCCCAGGCCGAGGATGCGTTCGCCGTCGGTGACCACGATCATGGCCACGTCGCGATGCGGCCAGTTGCGCAGCACGGCTTCCACGCGGCCCAGGTCCTCGATGCTGACGAACAAGCCGCGCGGGCGCTGGAAGATGTGGCCGAACTGTTGGCAGGCCAGACCCACGGTGGGGGTGTAGATGATGGGCATCATCTCGTCGGGGTTGTCGACGACGACGCGGTAGAACAGGGTCTCGTTGCGGTCGTGCAGCGCAGCGAGGTTGATGTATTTGTCCAGGTCGGTGGGTTTGCGGCGGAAGTTCTCCAGCACGCGCTTGACCTGGTCGGACTGGGTGTTGATGCGCGGCGGCAACAGGCCGCGCAGCCCCAGCGCGTCGCGCTCGGCGGCGCTGAAGGCCGTGCCCTTGTTGAGCAGCGGTTCGCGCAGCAGCGCAGTGCCCCGGGGCAGCGCAGTGCCACCGGTGGATTCTTCTCGTGCACTAATGACTGGTCACCTCCAGCCGGGAATGCTAGGCGCCGGGCGGCGCCACCGCTTCAGTTTTTAACGACTTCGTTGATCTCGATCACAAGTCCGCTGGCCGTCGGCGCAATGGGTGCCGACTGCCCGCTGAGGTCGCCTGCGCTGGGCACGGCCTGACCGCTCTTGCTGACGCGCGCACTGACCACGACTTGCGGGAACAGCGACAGCCTGGCCCCCGGCGACATGGCCATGCTGTCGTCGAGCACAAAGTCCACCGGCAGGTCCTTGACCTGCTTGCGCAGAATGGCCAGTGGCATGCGCGACCCCTCGGCGGGCCGGGCGAAGATGAACACCGCATCGGTGGGCGAGGCCATGGCGGCCAAGGCTGGTGCCAGGCGCACCGTGCCGCGAACGACGGCGTCGGCGGCAGCATCAGGCGAGGCTGCCGGCGCGGTTTGAGCACCCGCCATCGGCGCGGTCTTTGCGCCGGCCACCGCTGCCGACGGCGCAGCGGGCTGCGCCGCGTCCTGCCCGGCTGCAATCGCCGGCAGCCCGAGGCCGCCTCGCTCGCGCGCCTCGGCAATGCTGGCCTGCACCTGCGGCAGATACGGACTCTCGGGCGGGGCGTTCTTCACCACCTGCTCCCAGTAGCGCACGGCCCCGGGGTAGTCCTTGCGGTTGAAGGCTGCGGCACCGGCCAGCGACAAGGCCTTCAGGTTCGTCGGCTCGATCTTCAGCGCCCGCTCGACCAGGGCGAGCGGCTCGCCTTCCAGGTTGCGATCGTTCTTCAGCGCCAGGGTATCGGCATAGTCGGCCAGCAAGCGTGCGTCCTGGCCGTTCAGGGTCAACGCCTTCTGGTAGGCCGGCAGCGCATCGTCCAGTCGACCCAGCATGCCGTATGAGCGCGCCAGCATGGCCCAGCCCTCGACATCGTCGGGCTGGCCCTTGAGGCGCTCTGCCAGTTGATCGACCGCAGCGGCAAACTGCTCCTGTTCGGCAGCGCCACCGGCGTGCGGGCTGTCACCGCCGGCTGCTGCAGCCGGCGACGGTGGACCTGCGCTCGGCACGCTCGGTGACCCCGTCCACGCGTAGCCGGCCAACGCCAGCACCACCACGAATGAAGACAAGCTCGCCGTCATGGTGCGCGAAGGCCGTGCCGTCTCTGTTGTCCGGGTCCCTTCGGGCGCCGCCAGCACAGCCTGGAGAATTTCCTTCTCTAGCTGAGCCTTGCCGGTTTCGTAGGCCTTCTTGCCGACAGTGCCCTCGGCGTGCAGTTTCTGCAGTTGCTTCAGCCGTTCGCGCAGCGCTGCGATGTCTTTGTTCATTTTGCAGTCTTGACGGAGCACCCGGCGGTTGAGATGGCTTGGGGCTCTTCCGGCTCTTCCGGCTGTTCCGACCCTTCCGGTTCTTCGGGGTCGAAATGCTCGTTGCCCAACCGGCTGCGCCGACGCAGCACCAGAACCAGCGCCGCCAGGCCGCCGACCATCAGCACCGTGGGGCCGAACCAGAGCAAGAAGGTGGCACCCGTCATGGGCGGTCGGTAGAGGACGAAGTCGCCGTAACGCGCGGTCATGTAGTCGAGGATCTGCTGCTGGCTCTGGCCCTGACGCAGCATGTCGCGGATCTGGTTGCGCAGGTCCACCGCGAGATCGGCATGGGAGGCGGCAATGGTCTCGTTCTGGCAGACCAAGCAGCGCAACTCCGAAGAGATGCTCAGCATCTTGGCTTCCAGTTCGGGGTCGGCCGCGGTCAACGGTGCGTCGGCTGCGCGCACGGCCACTGCCAGGCACAGCGCCAGCAGGGCAAGAAGGACTTTAGGCATTGAGCTGTTTCAGCAGGGGTTCGATCTCATCGCGCAGCACTTCGGGGGTGACGGGGCCGATCTGCTTGAAGCGGATGACGCCCTGCTTGTCGATGACGAAGGTTTCGGGCACGCCGTAGACGCCGAAATCGATGCCGACCCGACCGTCGATGTCGAACAGCGAGGCTTTGTACGGGTCGCCGAAGCGCCGCAGCCAGGCCAGCCCGTCGTCGCGCTTGTCCTTGTAATTCAGGCCGTACAGCGGCACCGGGTTGCGCTTGGCGAAGTCGACCAGCAGCGGGTGCTCCTGGCGGCAGGCCACGCACCAAGAGGCCCACACGTTCAGGATCCAGACCTGGCCCAGCAGGTCGGCCTGGGTGATGCGCTGCGCCGGGTCGTCCAGCCGTGCCAGTTCGAAGGCCGGAGCGGGTTTGTCGATCAGCGGCGAAGGCACTTCGCGCGGATTCAGGTTCAGGCCCACCGCCAGGAAACCCAGCAGCACGGCGAACAGGGCCAGCGGCGCGAGGAACTGCCAGCGCTTCACGCCGCGGCCTTTACGGTCCCGGCCGCCGCCTGTTCACGCCGGGCCATGCGGTAGCGGCGGTCGCTGGCCGCCAGCAGGCCGCCCAGCGCCATGACGACGCAGCCGCCCCAGATCCAGGTCACGAAGGGCTTGTAGTACACACGCACGACCCAGGCGCCCTTGTCGTCGGGCTGGCCCAGAGAAACATACAGGTCGCCGGTGACGCGGCTGTAGATGGCGGCCTCGGTCATGGGGTTGTTCTGCACGCGGTAGACGCGCTTCTCCGGGCTCATGGTGACGACGGCGCGTTCACCCTTGGTCACGTCGATGGTGCCGCGCACCGCGGTGTAATTCGGCCCCTCGACTTCGCGCACGCCGCGGAAAGTGAACACGTACCCGGCGATCTCGGTGGTGTCGCCGACCTGCATCGTCACGTCGCGTTCCACCTGATAGGTGTTGACGATGGTCACGCCCAGGATGAATGCCGCCACGCCCAGGTGCGCCACCATCATGCCGACCATCGCCCGCGGCAACTGCCGCAACCGGTGCAGGATGCTGCTGCGCATGCCGCCAGCCGGGCGCACGCGTTCCCACAGATCCACGCCCAGCGTGGCGACGATCCAGAACGCCATCGCCAGGCCCAGGCTGCCCATCCACGACACCTCGCCCTCGGCCCAGCCGGCGCCCAGGGCGGCCAGCAGCGTGACCACCGCGGCCCAGCGCAGGCGCCGTGCCAGGTCGGGTATAGAGGCTTCCTTCCAGCGCGCCAACGGGCCCACGCCCATGAGGAAGACCAGCGGCGCCATCAGCGGCACGAAGACGGTGTCGAAATACGGCGGGCCGACCGAGATCTTGCCCAGGCCCAGCGCGTCGAGCACCAGCGGGTACAGCGTGCCCAGCAACACGGCGGCCATGGCCACCACGAGCAGGACATTGTTGGACAGCAGGAAGCTCTCGCGCGAGACCTGTGCGAAGCGCGTGCCCAGGCCGACGGTCGGCGCCCGCCAGGCATACAGCGCCAGCGAAGCACCGATGACGATGGTCAGGAAGGCCAGGATGAACAGGCCGCGCTGGGGGTCGGTAGCGAAGGCATGCACCGAACTCAGCACGCCCGAGCGCACGAGGAAGGTGCCCAGCAGCGACAGCGAGAAGGCAGAGATGGCCAGCAGCACCGTCCAGGCCTTGAAGGCGCCGCGCTTTTCGGTCACGGCCAGGGAGTGGATCAGCGCCGTGCCCACCAGCCAAGGCATAAAGGACGCATTTTCCACCGGGTCCCAGAACCACCAGCCTCCCCAGCCCAGCTCGTAGTAGGCCCACCAGCTGCCCAGCGCGATGCCCAGCGTGAGGAAGATCCAGGCGGCCGTGGTCCAGGGTCGCGTCCAACGCGCCCATTGCGCGTCGAGGTTGCCACCGATCAGCGCCGCCACCGCAAAGGCGAAGGCCACCGCGAAGCCCACGTAACCCATGTAGAGCAGGGGCGGGTGGAAGATCATGCCCGGGTCCTGCAGCAGCGGATTGAGGTCGCGGCCGTCCAGCGCCGCCGGAACCAGCCGGTCAAAGGGGTTGGAGGTGAGCAGCGTGAACAGCAGGAAGCCGACCAGCGTGAGGCTCATCACCGACAGGATGCGTGCCAACACCGGCAGCGGCAGGTTGCGGCTGAAGATCGCCACCGCGCCCATCCAGCCACACTGCATCAGCAGCCACAGCAGCATGGAACCCTCGTGACCACCCCACACCGCTGCAATGCGGAACTCCAGCGGCAAGGCGCTGTTGGAGTTGGACGCCACGTAGTGCACCGAGAAGTCGTGCTGCACGAAGGCGATGACCAGACAGACAAAGGACAGTGCCACCAGCACGAACAGCACGCCCGTGGCCGGCCGCGCCATGGCCATCCAGTCGGCGCGACCACGTTGAGCGCCCGCCAACGGCACGACGCCAAGCGCCAGCGAAAGACCCAGCGCCAGCCAGAGAAGGAAGTGACCGATCTCCGGGATCATTGGCCTGCTCCCTTGACCAGCGATTCGGCCAATTTGCGGTCGCCGTGCTGCGCCTGCTTCAGGGCATCGGCGGCTTCAGGCGGCATGTAGTTCTCGTCGTGCTTGGCCAGCACCTCGCGGGCGACGAATACGCCTTCCTGCAACTGCCCCTGCACGACCACGCCCTTGCCTTCCTTGAACAGGTCGGGAAGGATGCCCTGGTAGCGCACCGGCACCGTGGTGGCGGTGTCGGTGACGACGAATTGCACCTGGGTACCGTCGACCTTGACCGAGCCCGCCTCGACCAGACCGCCGACGCGGAAGGTGCGCCCCACGGGGGCCTCGTTGGCCGACACCTGGCTGGGTGAGTAGAAGAACACCAGGTTGCTTTGGAAAGCATTCAGCACCAGGGCAACGATGACCCCGACGGTGGCCACCAGCCCGCCCAGCATGGCAAAGCGTTTGTGACGTGGTTTCATGATTCAGCCTCGTTTCCAGATTCGATACGCGCCGCGTCCCGCAATGAACGACGCAAGCGCCGATGCACCAGCCAGGGTTCCGCGAACATGAGCAAAGCCGTTACGCCGTACGAGCCCCAGACATAGAGCCCGTACCCTCCCATTTCGAAAAACGCGGATGCGCCGCCCCAGTTCATGGAGTCATTTTCCCTCGCGTCAGTTCCGCCACCCAGCCGGCATGGGATTCGCGCTCGACGACGATGGCGCGCGTGCGGGTGAACACCGCGGCAAAGGCGTAGGCCCAGCAGGCAAAGGTCATGATCAGCATGGCGGTGAGCATGGTGGTGGCCATCTTGGGCGCCGCCGTCATGCTGACCGTGGCGCCCTGGTGCAGCGTGTTCCACCACTTCACCGAGAAGTAGATGATCGGCACGTTGACGCTGCCCACCAGCGCCAGCAGGGCACCGGCCTGGTCGGCGCGGCGCACGTCGTCGATGGCGTTGACCAGGGCGATGTAACCCAGGTACAGGAAGAGCAGGATCAGTTCGCTCGTCAGCCGCGCGTCCCACACCCACCAGGCGCCCCAGGTGGGTTTGCCCCACAGCGCCCCGGTCCAAAGCGCCAGGAAAGTGAACATGGCGCCAGTGGGGGCGATGGCGCGCGCCACCATCGAAGCCAGCCGCGCATTGAAAGCCCAGCCGATGCCGGCCCAGAAGGCCATCACCAGATACAGCAGCATCGACATCCAGGCCGCCGGCACGTGGATGAAGATGATGCGGTAGGCGTCGCCCTGCGTGGCGTCGGTGGGCGCGACGAAGAAGCCGATGTACAGCCCGACCACCGTCAACACGACAGTGGCGGCCCAGAACCACGGCACCAGCCAGCCGGCCAGCTTGTAGAACCGCGACGGCGCGGCAAAGGTATAAAGACGCAGCGGCGGGGAATTCACGCGCGAAACCTCATTGGTCATCACTCGGCGCCGCTTCGGCATTCACTCGGTGGAGATGCGCAGCGCCGCCGCGGTGGCTGGCGGGGCGCCCAGCGCGGTGGCCAGCAGCAGCGCGCCGAGCAGGGAGAAATGCCCGCCCGCGTCCAGCCCGGCTTCGACCTGGCCCACGGCGCCGGCGCCGAAGATCAGCGCCGGCATCGTGAGCGGCAACACGATCAGGATCAGCAGCATGCCGCCGCTGCGCAGACCCAGCGTCAGGGCGGCTCCCAGGGCACCGAGCAGGCTCAGGATGGGCGTGCCCAGCAGCAGTCCCGCCACCAGGGCCAGCAGCGCCGGCCCCGACATGCCGAAGAGCAGACCCACCAGCGGCGTGGCCACGATCAGCGGCAGGCCGGTCAGCAGCCAGTGCGCGGCCGACTTGGCCGCCGCCACGGCGATCGCCGGCTGCGGCGCCAGCAGCAGTTGTTCCAGCGAGCCGTCGGCCAGGTCGCCGGCGAAGAGCGAGCCCACCGACAGCATCGACGCCAGCAGCGCGCACACCCAGACGATGCCCGGCGCAATGTCGCGCAGCATCTGCGCTTCGGGCCCCACGCCCAGCGGGAACAGGCTGAGCGCGACGATAAAGAACACCACCGGCAGCAGAGACTCGATGCGCCGCCGCGACGCCAGCTTCAGGTCGCGCAGCAGCACGGCGAGAAACAGATCCCTCATGCGAGGCCATGGCGGTCGAGGTCGAAGATGCGCGGCACGGGCTCGCTCAGGCTGGGCGACTGGTGGCTGGTCATGAGCGTGGCGCCACCGAGCGCGGCATGCTCGGCCAGCAGGCCGTTGAGCGCGTGGATGCCGTCGGCGTCGAGCGCGTCGAAGGGCTCGTCCAGCAGCCACAACCCGACATGCAGGCACAGCGCCAACCGCGCCAGCGCCACGCGCCGGCGCTGGCCCTGACTCAGGGTGCGCACCGCCGCGTGGCGGCTGCCGCACACACCCAGCCGCTGCAAGGCCTCCGCCAGCGCCGCGTCGTCCGGACGGTCGCCGCGCGTGCGGGCCAGGAAACGCAGCGCCTCCATGGCGGTGAGGTCGTCCTTGAGCGCATTCTGGTGCCCGATATAGACCATCCCGCGGCGCCCCTCGGACCCGGCCTGGCGCTGCGGCACGCCGCCGACGCGGATCTCGCCGGCCATGGGCGTGGCCAGACCCGCCAGCAGGCGCAGCAGCGTCGTCTTGCCGCGGCCATTGCGGCCGCGCAACCAAACCACGGCACCGGGTTCGAGCTCCAGTTCCAGGTGGTCGAACAAGACCCGCTCGCCGCGCTGACCTGCCAAGTCGACCGCCTGCAGCACGCTGGCGCATGCCGCGGCAGGCGGCGTCGCACAGGCAGGGGTCGGCGGTGGGTGCATCGTTGTGGGGGTCGACTCGGGTGGACGGCAGGCCGGGCGCGGGCATCCTTCGCCACCGAAGCTGGCCCAACAAGACCCTAAGATCCACCCTTAGAACGCGGCGCAGTGTACCGGTGCGCTGCAGTCCTTTCTCGTCGGGGGGACAGATCGATTTGGCTGCAGGCTGACCTAAGTCAAACCCGGGCGGGACCGCTGCGATAGCCTCGCACCGCGCCTCACAGATCGACCGACCGCCCTCCTGCGGCCGGCACCTGGCAGGCGCCTTCAACCACCTGAACAACCATCACCATGGCCGTGCACACGATACGCAAGGGTCTGGACCTGCCCTTGGCCGGCGCCCCCGAGCAGCGCATCGAGACGGCGGCGGCACCGCGCCAGGTGGCCCTGCTGGGCGCCGATACGCTGGGCCTGCGGCCCGCCCTGGCCGTGCAACCCGGCGACCGCGTGCAGCGCGGGCAATTGCTGTACGGCGACCGCAGGTCGCCCGGCGTGCGCTACACGTCGCCGGCCACGGGAACCGTTAACGGCATCCACAGGGGCGACCGGCGGGCCTTCATCTCGATGGTCATCGACGTCGCTGCCGACGACGCCCCCGAGACGCAGGTCCTGTTCGAGAGCCTGCCGTCCCCGGGTCGCGTGCCCACCGATACCGCAGCGGTGCGCGCGGTGCTGCTGGAAAGCGGCCTGTGGGGCGCCCTGCGCACGCGCCCGTTCAGCCGCGTGCCGGCCGCCGACGCGGTGCCGCAGGCGATCTTCGTCACCGCGATCGACACCCATCCCCACGCGCCCGACCCGAAGGTCGTGCTGGCGGGCCGCGAGGCCGACTTCGCCGCCGGCATGGCGGCCATCGAACAACTCGCCCCGGTGCCGGTCTACCTGTGCCGCGGCGTCGGCTCGGGCATTGCCGCCGGGCCCGGCTCGCGCGCCGAGGTGCACGAATTCAGCGGCCCGCACCCCGCCGGCACGCCCGGGCTGCATATCCATCTGCTGCACCCTGTAGACAGCGATCGCATGGTCTGGCACATCGGCTACCAGGACGTGGCCGCCATCGGCCACCTGTTCCTCACCGGCCGCCTGGACCTTGAACGTGTCGTCTCGCTCGCCGGCCCTGCCGTGCTCAAGCCGCGGCTGCTGCGCGTGCGCCAGGGCGCGGCCCTGGGCGAACTGACCGCCGGCGAACTGGCCAGCGGCACGCTGCGCCTGCTTTCGGGGTCGGTGCTCGACGGCCGCATCGCTGCCGGCGAACAGGCCGGGTTCCTGGGCCGCCATCACCGCCAGGTGTCGGTGCTGCACGAAGGCCACGAGCGCGAGCTCTTCGGCTGGATCACGCCGCAGAAAGAGAAATTCTCGGTCTGGAACGTGGTGCTCGGCCGCTTTGGCGGCGGCCGCGGCCTGCCGCTGACCACCACCACCAATGGCGGCGAACGCGCCATGGTGCCGATCGGCAGCTATGAACGCGTGATGCCGCTGGACCTGATGCCCACCTTCCTGCTGCGCGCACTGGTCATCGGCGACGTGGTGCGCGCGCAAACGCTCGGCTGCATGGAACTGGACGAGGAAGACCTCGCGCTGTGCACGTTCGTCAGCCCCGGCAAGGGCGAATACGGCCCCATGCTGCGCAAGGTGCTGGAGCAAATAGAAAAGGAATATTCGTGAAGAGCCTGCGATCTGCGCTGGACCGCATCGCCCCCAACTTCGAAAAGGGGGGACGCCTCGAGCGCTTGTACCCGCTGTGGGAGGCCGCGGACACCTTTTTCTATACGCCGCATGCCGTCACCCGCAGCGGCGCCCACGTGCGCGACGCGATGGACTTGAAGCGCATGATGTTTCTGGTGGTCATCGCGGCGCTGCCCTGCATCTACATGGCCATGTACAACACCGGGCTGCAGGCCAACCTGGCGCTGGACCCGGCCAAGACGGCCAGCCTTGAGGGCTGGCGCCATGGCGTGATCGCGATGCTGGGCGTGGGTTATTCGCCCGACAGCCTGGCCGCCAACGTCATTCACGGCGCTCTGTATTTCCTGCCGCTCTACATCATCACCATGGTGGTGGGCCTGACCTGGGAAGTGCTGTTCGCCGTGGTGCGCAAGATGGAGGTGAACGAAGGCTTCTTCGTCACGGGGCTGCTGTTCCCGCTGATCCTGCCACCCACCACGCCGCTGTGGCAAGCGGCTTTGGGCATCACCTTCGGCGTCGTCGTGGCCAAGGAAGTGTTCGGCGGCACGGGCATGAATTTCATCAACCCGGCGCTGGCGGCGCGCGCCTTCCTGTTCTTTGCCTATCCGGCCGAGATCTCGGGCGACAAGGTCTGGGCCGCGGTGCCCGAGGGCATGGCGGTGGACGGCTATTCTGGCGCCACGCTGCTGAGCCAGATGCGTGTGATGACCGACTCCTTCGACGCCCAGGGCTTTTCCTGGATGAACGCATTCATCGGCCTGGAACCGGGATCGTTGGGGGAGACTTCGGCGCTGGCCTGCCTGATCGGCGCGGTCATCATCATCTTCACCGGAGTCGGCTCGTGGCGCACCATTGCCGCCGCCACATTGGGCACGGTGATCATGGCCAGCCTGCTGAATGCCATCGGCTCGGCCACCAACCCCTGGTTCGGCGTGCCGTTCTGGTGGCACATG
This sequence comes from Rubrivivax sp., assembly GCA_034522875.1. Classification (GTDB taxonomy): domain Bacteria; phylum Pseudomonadota; class Gammaproteobacteria; order Burkholderiales; family Burkholderiaceae_C; genus Rubrivivax. Next base: position 309,420 of record JAXHKY010000009.1, read on the forward strand.
GTGCTGGGCAGCTGGGCCTTCGGCATCGTCTTCATGTCTACCGACCCGGTGACTGCCACATTTTCGGAGGCCGGCAAGTGGGTTTACGGCGGCCTGATGGGCGCGCTGATCGTATTGATCCGCGTCACCAACCCGGCCTACCCGGAATCAGTGATGCTGGTCATCCTGTTCATGAATGTCATGGCACCCATCATCGACTACTTCTTCGTGCAGGCCAACGTGCGCCGCAGGAAGGCCCGCCGTGTCTAACATCAACAGCACCCGCTACACGATCCTCTTCGCTACAACCGTCTGCGTCGTCTGCGCGGCGCTGGTGGCCACCGCTGCGGTCAGCCTGAAGCCGGCACAGGTGGCGAATGCGCGCCTGTATATGGAAAAAAACGTGCTCGTCGCTGCGAGCTTGGCGGAGCACGGGCAGCCGTTCACAGTGCCGCAGGTACAGGCGGTATTCGAGCGCGACATCAAGGTTCGGTTGGTCGACCTCGCCACGGGCGAGTTGGTGCCCGAGGACCAGGTCGACGCGCGGCGCTACGACCAGCGCGCGGCGCGCAACGACCCCGCCACCAGCCGCGCCGCACCGGCCAACAACGCCGGCATCCGCCGCCTGCCGAACCGCGGCCTGGTCTACTACATCATGAAGGACGGCCAGGTCGACCAGGTCGTGGTGCCGGTGGAAGGCCTGGGCATGTGGGGCACGATCTACGGCTTCCTGTCGCTGGCACCGGACGGCAATACGGTGCGCGGCCTGACCTACTACGAGCACCGCGAGACGCCGGGGCTGGGTGCGGAAATCAGCAACCCCGACTGGCTGGCGCTGTGGCGCGGGCGCAAGGGCTACGACGAACAAGGCGCCGTGGCGGTGAGGGTCATCAAGGGACCGGCCGGCAAGCCCGATGACGACCCCAACCATGTGGACGGACTCTCGGGCGCCACCGTCACCGGCAACGCCGTCACGCAGCTGATGCAATACTGGCTGGGCGCCAACGGCTACGGCAAATTCCTGCAACAAATCCGCGAAGGAGCGCCTGCATGAGCGCAGTAATTCCCGCCAGCACGGGCGGCTGGCATCTGGATGCGAAGGAGCGCGCGGCGCTGTTCGACCCGCTGCTGGTCAACAACCCCATCGGCGTGCAGGTGCTGGGCATCTGCTCGGCGCTGGCGGTGACCACGCGCATGGACAAGGCGGTGGTGTTGAGCATCGGCGTGGTGATGGTGATCATGATCGCCAACGTCGCCGTGAGCCTGCTGCGCGAGCGCATTCCGCCGTCGATCCGCATCATCGTCATGCTGGCCATCATCGCTTCGCTGGTGATCGTATTCGACCAGGTGCTGAAGGCAACGATGTACGAGTTGTCGCTTGAACTGTCGGTATTCGTCGGCCTGATCATCACCAACTGCATCGTGATGGGCCGCGCCGAGGGCTTCGCGATGAACAACCCGCCCCGGCTGTCACTGCTCGACGGTCTGGGCAACGGCCTGGGTTACGCGCTGGTGCTGATCCTGGTGGGTTTCACGCGCGAACTGCTGGGCGCGGGTAAGGTGTTCGGCTTCACGGTGCTGCCCCTGGTCAAGGACGGTGGCTGGTACGTGCCCAACGGCATGATGCTGCTGGCGCCTTCAGCCTTGTTCATCATCGCCGGGCTCATCTGGGCGCTGCGCACCTGGAAGCCGCAGCTGCAGGAAAAAGACTGATGGAACACTATGTGAACCTCGGCCTGAAGGCCATGTTCCTGGAGAACATGGCACTGGCCTACTTCCTGGGTTACTGCTCCTTCCTGGCGTGCTCGAAGAAGGTCAGCACCGCCATCGGCCTGGGTGTGGCGGTGGTCTTTGTGCAGACGCTCACCGTGCCGCTGAACAACATCGTGCTGCACTACCTGTTGGCTGAAGGCGCGCTGACCTGGATCAGCCCGGCCCTGGCCAGCGTGGACCTCAGCTTCCTGTCGTTCATTCTGTTCATCGCCTCGATCGCCGCGGCCACGCAGGTGGTGGAAATGGTCGTCGACCGCTATGCGCCCGGCCTCTACAACACACTGGGCGTATTTCTGCCGCTGATCGCCGTGAACTGCGTCATTCTCGGCGGCTCGCTGTTCATGCAGGAACGCGAGTACGACCTGGCCGAAAGCGTGGTCTTCGGCATCAGTTCGGGAACAGGCTTTGCCATTGCCATCATCGCGCTGGCGGCCATCCGCGAAAAGCTCACCTACGCCGACGTTCCCGCGGGCTTGCGCGGCCTGGGCATCACCTTCGTCAGCGCCGGGCTGATGTCGCTGGCGTTCATGGTCTTCTCCGGCATCCAGCTCTAAAGACGCGCCATGACCTCCGTTCTGCTCGCCATCGTCATGTTCACGACCATCGTGCTGTTGTTGGTGCTGCTCCTGATGAGCGCACGCAACAAGCTGGTGGCCACCGGCGACGTGTCCATCGTCGTCAACGAAGACGAGTCCAAGGCGCTCAAGGTGTCGGCCGGCGGCACGCTGCTGAATGCGCTAACGGCGAACAAAATCTTCGTTCCCGCTGCCTGCGGCGGCAAGGGCGCCTGCGGCGTCTGCGAGGTCGTCGTCAAGGAAGGCGGCGGTGCGCTCATGCCCACCGAGACTGGCTTCATCTCGCCCGGCGAAGCCAAGCGCGGCTGCCGCCTGGCCTGCCAGGTGAAGGTCAAGCGCGACATGCGCATCGAGGTCGCGCCCGAGATCTTCAGCGTGCGCAAGTGGAATTGCAAAGTGCTCAGCAACCGCAGCGTCTCGACCTTCATCAAGGAGCTCAAGCTGGAGTTGCCCGAGGGCGAGGACGTGCCCTTCCGTGCTGGCGGCTACGTGCAGGTCGAGGCTCCGCCGCATGAGCTGATCTACCGGGACTTCGACATCCCCGAGGAATTCCGCCCCGAGTGGGACAAGTTCGACCTCTGGCGCTTCAAGTCCGTGGTCACCGAACCGGTCGAGCGCGCATATTCCCTGGCCAGCTACCCGCTGGAGAAGGGCGAACTGTTGTTCACCATCCGCGTCGTCTTTCCGCCCAATTACAGCGACACGATCCCGCCGGGCAAGATGAGTTCGTGGCTGTTCAACCTGAAGAAAGGCGACCTCGTCACCGTCTCCGGCCCGTTCGGCGAATTCTTCGCCAAGGAGACCGACAGGGAGATGTGCTTCGTCGCCGCCGGGGCCGGCATGGCGCCGATGCGTTCGCACATCTTCGACCAGTTGCTGCGCCTGAAGAGCAAGCGCAAGATGACCTTCTGGTATTCGTGCCGCAACTTCAGCGAAGCGTTCTATATCGACGAATTCAACAAGCTGCAGGAAGAGCACCCGAACTTCACCTGGCACCTGATCCCTTCCGAACCACGACCCGAAGACAACTACAAGGGGCCGGTGGGACTGGTACGCAACAAGGTGCTGCGCACGGCGTATCTGGACAAGCACCCGGCGCCGGAGGATATCGAGTTCTACCTGTGCGGCCCCGACGTCATGAACAAGGCCGTCACCAAGATGTGCCTGGACCTCGGTGTCGACCGCGAAAATATCATGTACGACGATTTCGGCCTCTAGCCGAACCAACTGCGAGGCAAGCGCCATGAGACAAACCGTCCAGTCCGTACTCGACAAGAAGGAAGCGTCCGACGAGTTGATCGACGTCGACGCCGGCGCCATGGTGTTCGAAGCGATCGAGGTCATGGTCAACCGCAGGGTCGGCGCAGTGATCATTCGCAACGAGGACGGTCTGGTCGACGGCATCTTCACCGAACGCGACGTGCTGGTGCGCGTGGCGCATGCCGGCGTCGACCCCAAGACCACCACGCTGTCGGCGGTGATGACGCGCGACGTGCGCTTCGTCACCCCCGGAACCACCATCGAGGCCGCGCTGGCGCTCATGCACGTGAACCGCCACCGCCACATGCTGGTGATCGACGGGCCTCGCGTGCACGGGCTGCTTTCGATGCGCGACCTCACCTATCACCTCATCAGCCATGGCGAAGGCCGTTTCGAGGCCGCCGTGCGGCAAGCCAAGCCCGCCGATGCCGCCTGATTTCGGGCTGCTGCAGATCCCCTTTGGAGACGACGATGGACACCATCCTTTCCCCCGCCCGACGCCGCATGCTGCGCGCCGCCGGCGCAGCGGGTTCCTACGGCACGCTGGGCGGCCTCGGTGCCCTGAGCCTGGCCGGCTGCAGCGAGCGCCCGACCGGCGCAGCTGCCAGCACGCGGCTGCTGCAGTTCAGCGGCCAGACCATGGGCACCACCTACGTCGTCAAGCTGGCGGGCTCCGCCGTATCGACCGCACGGCTCGAAGCGCTGCAGGCCAGCGTGCACGACGCGCTGGAAGGCATCAACCGCGGCCTGTCGCTGCACCGTGCCGATTCGGAACTGGCGCGTTTCAACCGTCATGCGGCCGCGACACCGTTCGCCTTGTCCAAGGACTTCCTGGCCGTGCTCACCGCTGCGCAACAGGTCAGTGAACTGTCGGCGGGCGCGTTCGACGTTTCCGTGGCGCCACTCACCCAGGCCTGGGGTTTTGGCCCTGAACGGCGCAGCGTGGTGCCCGCGGCTGCAAAGATCGAGGCCGGCCGCGCGGCGGTCGGCTGGCGCAGCCTGCAGCTCGACGCCGGGCAGCGCACGGCCACCAAGTCCCATGCCGGCCTGCAGGCCGACCTGGGCGGCATCGCCAAGGGTCATGGCGTGGATCTGGCGGCGCTGGCGCTGGAAGCCGGTGGTGCCGAGCACTACATGGTCGAAGTCGGCGGTGAGGTCCGCACCCGCGGCCTGAATGCGCAGGGCCGCGCCTGGCAGATCGGCATCGAGCAGCCCGATGCCGTGCCGCAGCGCGCGCGCAGCGTGGTGCCGCTCAGCGGCCGGGCGCTGGCCACCTCGGGCGACTACCGCTTCTACTTCGAGCAGGACGGCCGCCGCTATTCGCACGAGATCGACCCGCGCACTGCCGAGCCCATCAGCCACGCCTTGGCTTCGGTTTCCGTGGTCGCCGACAGCTGCATGCTCGCCGACGCGCTGGCCACGGCGCTCATCGTGATGGGCCCCGATCGCGGGCTGGCGCTGGCGCAGCAGTTGGCGTTGCCGGCGCTGTTCATCGTGCGCGAGCCGCAGGGCGGCCTGCGCGACATGGCAACCGCGGCCTACACCGCCCTCACCGGCCCCACGGCCGCCTGAGCGCCCATGCCGGCCACCTGGCTCGTCGTCTTCGCCGTCACGCTGGTGCTCCTTGGCGCCGGCGTGCTGGCCATGGCCATCGGTGTGATCTTCCGCCGCCCCTGCCTGCGCGGCTCCTGCGGCGGCCCCGAAGTAAAGACCGCAGACGGCGAGAGCCTTTCCTGCGCCACCTGCCCCAACAAACACAAGCACAATCACCAGCGCAACATCACCCAGGCCTGACGGCCGCTACACCCGAGGGTTCCCATGCAGTCTTTCCCTCACCGCCAGTTGCTGGCGGCTCTTGCGGCCTTCATCCCTGAGCAGCGGCTGGTCACGGACCCGCTGCGCCTGCTCACCTGGGGCAGCGACGCCAGCTTCTACCGGCTCGTGCCGCAGCTGATCGTGGTCGTCGAAGACGAACCCGAACTCGTGCGGTTGCTCGCCTTGTGTCACGAGCACCGCACCCCCGTGACCTTCCGCGCCGCGGGCACCAGCCTGTCGGGCCAGGCCATCAGCGACTCGGTGCTGGTGATGCTGGGCGACCACTGGCGCGGCTGCCGCGTGGGTGAAGGCGGCTGGACGATCTCGCTGCAACCCGGCGTCATCGGCGCCGCGGCCAACAGGCGCCTGGCGCCGATGCAGCGCAAGATCGGCCCCGACCCGGCCTCCATCGACTCCGCGATGATTGGCGGCATCGCTGCCAACAATGCCAGCGGCATGTGCTGCGGCACGGCGCAGAACAGCTACCGCACGCTGGAGTCGATGCGTGTGGTGCTGGCCGACGGCAGCGTGCTCGACACCGGCACGGCCGCCAGTCGCGCCGCGTTCGCCCAGGCACGGCCCGAGCTGCTGCAAGGCCTGGCGGACCTGGTGGCCGAGGTGCGCGCCGACCCCGTGCTGGCCGAGCGCATCCGCCACAAGTTCCGCATGAAGAACACCACCGGCTACAGCCTGAATGCGCTGGTGGACTACGAAGACCCGGTCGACGTGCTGGCGCACCTGATGATCGGCTCCGAAGGCACGTTGGGCTTCATCAGCGAGATCACCTACCGCACGGTGCCGGACCACCCGAACAAGGCCAGCGCGCTGATCCTGTTCGACGACCTCGGCACCGCCTGTCGCGCCGTGACGGTGCTCAAGAGCCAGCCGGTCGACGCCGTGGAGCTGTGCGACCGCGCCGGCCTGCGCTCGGTGGCCGGCAAGCCGGGGCTGCCCGAGTCCCTGGAAGGCCTGGGCCCCGACGGCGCAGCCCTGCTGGTCGAGACCCGGGCCGCAGACGCCGCGGCGCTGCAGGCGCAGGTGGCCAGCATCGCCGCGGCGCTGGCCGGCATTCCCACCCACGAGCCGATCCGCTTCTCCACCGATCCGCTGGAGTGCGCGCGCTACTGGGCGGTGCGCAAGGGCATGTTCCCTTCGGTGGGCGCGATGCGCCGCGCCGGCACCACGGTGATCATCGAGGACGTGGCCTTCCCGGTACCGCAGCTGGCCGAGGCCACGCTGGCGCTGCAGGCGCTGCTGCGCGAGCACGGCTACACCGAGGCCATCATCTTCGGCCACGCGCTGGAGGGCAACCTGCACTTCGTCTTCACGCAGGACTTCAACACCCAGGCCGAGGTCGAGCGCTACCGGCTCTTCATGGACGCCGTGAGCCAGCTCGTCGTGGGCCGCTTTGATGGCGCGCTGAAGGCCGAGCACGGCACCGGCCGCAACATGGCGCCCTTCGTGGAATACGAATGGGGACCGCAGGCCTATGCGCTGATGAAGCGCATCAAGGCGCTGTTCGACCCCGCCGGGCTGCTCAACCCGGGGGTGCTCATCAACGACGACCCGCAGGCGCACGTGCAGCACCTGAAGCCGCTGCCGGCCGCCGACGCCATCGTCGACAAATGCATCGAGTGCGGGTTCTGCGAACCCAAGTGCCCGTCGCGCGGCCTCACCTTGTCGCCGCGCCAGCGCATCGTGGGCTGGCGCGAGATATCGCGGTTGGGGCGCTCGGCCGAGGCCGATGCCCCGGAGCGCGCCAAGGTGTTGCGCGACCTGTACGACCACGCCGGCATCGACACCTGCGCCGGCTGCGGTCTGTGCGCCACGGCCTGCCCGGTAGGCATCGAGACCGGGCTGCTGGTCAAGCAGTTGCGCGGCCAGGCCGCCGGCCCGCTGGCGCACAAGGTGGCCGACCAGGTGGCGCGGCACTACGGCGCCGTGACCGCCGGCGTGCGGCTGGGCCTGGGTGCGGCCGACCTGCTGCACGGCGTCGTGGGCACGGGCGCCATGAAGGGCGCGCTGGACGGCATGCGAAAGCTCTCGGGCGGCCGCTTGCCCAAGTGGAGCCCCACCTTGGCGCGGCCGGTGAACTTCGTGCCGCCGCCGCGTGGCGCGGCAGTTGCTGGTGCAGATCGCATCGTTTATTTTCCGAGCTGCGCGGCGCGCAATATGGGCCCGCAGCGAGGCGACGGCCCCGGCGGCGATGCCACGGCGCTGCCGGTCACGGCAGAGCGGCTGTTCCGCAAGGCCGGCTTCGACGTCATCTACCCGCAGCAGCTCGGCGGTCTGTGCTGCGGCCAGCCCTTCGAAAGCAAAGGCCTGAACGACGCGGCCGACGCCAAATCGAGCGAACTCGAAGCGCTGCTCCACGACGCCAGCGAAGGCGGCCGTTGGCCCATCGTTTTCGACACCAGCCCCTGCGCCTACCGGATGAAACGCAAGGTCGCGGGCCGACTGGCCATTCTGGACAGCATCGAATTCATCCACGACGCCGTGTTGCCGCGCGTGCGCATCACGCCGCAGGCTGCACCGGTGGCCCTTCACCCGGTGTGCAGCGTGCGCAAGATGGGCACGGTGGACAAGCTCGGCGCCATTGCGGCGCGCTGCAGCACCCAGGTGGTGACGGTGGACGAAGTGTTGTGCTGCGGTTTTGCCGGCGACAAGGGCTTCAACAAGCCCGAGCTCAATGCCCATGCGCTGCGCCATCTGAAGCAGGCCTTGCCGGCGGGCTGCGATGCGGGTTATTCCTCGAGCCGAACCTGCGAAATCGGCTTGTCGGAATATGCCGGCATGCCGTACCGTTCATTCATCCAGCTCGTCGATGCCTGCGCCAGCGCCGACCCGGCGCTGGCCGTTCAGAAGGCGCAGGCGGCCCAGACGACGCAGGCCACCCAGACGGCACAGGCGGCCGCAGCCACCCCGGAGTCCGTTGCATGAAAGTCGCCCTCTTTGTTCCCTGCTTCATCGACGCCTTCTTCCCCGAGGTGGCAGTGGCCACGCTGGAACTGCTGGAACGTTTCGGCTGCGAAGTGGCTTATCCGCTGGACCAGACCTGCTGCGGCCAGCCCATGGCCAACAGCGGCTGCCACACCGACGCCGCCGGCGCCGAGGCGCTGTTCGTGCGCAATTTCGCCGGCTACGACCACATCGTCGGCCCGTCGGCCAGCTGCATCCACCACATCCGCGAGAACCTCACCGCCATCCCGCAGACCGACGAGGTGAAGCATGTGCGCGAGAACTCATTCGAGCTGGTGGAGTTCCTGCACGACGTGCTGGGCGTGCGCGAATTTCCCTGGGCCGAATTTCCGCACACCGTGGGCCTGCACAACGGCTGCGCCGCGCTGCGCGCGCTGCGCACGGCCAGCATGTCGGAGCTGAACGAAACGCCGTTTTCCAAGCCGATGACGCTGCTGTCGGCGGTGAAGGGCATCCGCTTCGCCAGCCCCAAACGCCCCGACGAATGCTGCGGCTTCGGTGGCACCTTCTCGGTCTATGAAGAACCGGTGTCGGCGCGCATGGGCTACGACAAGGTGCAGGACCACGCCAGCGCCGGCGCCGAATACATCGTCTCGGCCGACATGTCGTGCCTGATGCACCAGAAGGGCTGCGCCGAACGGCTGGAACTGCCGATCAAGTTCCTGCACATCGCGCAGGTGCTCAATGGGGTGCAGGCATGACCAAACCCATCGACCACGCCGAGGCCTCGTCGGAATTCATTGCCGCCACCGACCACATCGAATTCCACGACCGCCGACTGTGGGACCTGCGCACCAAGCGCGACCGCGCCACCGCCGCCATTCCCGAATGGGAGGAACTGCGCACGCTGGCCTCGCAGATCAAGGAACACACCCTCACCCACCTGGCCGACTACCTGGAGGAGTTCGAGCGCAACGCGGTCGCCAACGGCGCCACCGTGCACTGGGCACGCGACGCTGCCGAGCACAACCAGATCGTGCACGACATCATGGCCGCGCGCGGCGCGAAGACGCTGGTCAAGAGCAAGTCGATGCTCACCGACGAGTGCGACATGCGGCCCTTCCTGGAGCAGCGCGGCATCGAGGTCATCGAGACCGACCTCGGTGAACGCATCCAGCAGCTCGACGACGAACCCCCCAGCCACATCGTGGTGCCGGCCGTGCACAAGCTGCGCACCGACGTGGCCGAGGTCTTTGCGCGCACGCTGGGCACCGACCCCAACAACAGCGACGTGCATTACCTGGCCGAGAGCCAGCGTCGCACCACGCGGCCCAGCTTCCTGACCGCCGACGCCGGCATGACCGGCGCCAATTTCGCCATCGCCGAAACCGGCGCCGTGGTGGTGTGCACCAACGAGGGCAATGCCGACCTGAGCGTGCACCTGCCCAAGCTCTATATCGCCAGCATCGGCATCGAAAAGGTGCTGCCGAAGACCGAGCACCTGGGTGTGTTCGTGCGCATGCTCTCGCGCAGCGCCCTGGGCTCGCCGATCACGCAGATGACCTCGAATTTCCGCGTGCCACGCCCGGGCACCGAGATGCACATCGTGCTCGTCGACAACGGCCGCGCCGACCGGCTGGCGATGCCCGACTTCTGGTATTCGCTCAAATGCATCCGCTGCGGCGCCTGCATGAATACCTGCCCGGTGTACCGGCGCAGCGGCGGCCTGAGTTACGGCGCCACCTACTCCGGCCCCATCGGCGCCATCATCGACCCCACCTACAACCTGCGCAAATACAGCACGCTGCCGTTCGCTTCCACGCTGAACGGCAGCTGCACCGCCGTGTGCCCCGTGCGCATCAATATCCACGACCAGCTCTACAAGTGGCGCCAGGTCATCGCCGAACGCAACGCCCTGCCCTTCGCCAAGAAGCAGGCCATGAAGATGGGCGGCAAGCTGCTGGCCAGCCCGCGGCTGTACCGGCTGGCGGTGGAGGCCGCCGGTGCCGGCGTGGAATACCTGCCGCGCGTCATGATGTACAGCCGGGCCAACGCCTGGGGCAAGCAGCGCGAAGTGCCGGCGGCACCGGCGAATACCTTCCGCCAGTGGTATCTGAAGAACCGGGGCAAGCCATGAATACCCGCGAAGAAATGCTGGCCCGCATGCGCCGCAGCCAGCCGGCGCCGGTGGCGCTGCCCGAACTGCCCGGCTTCGCCAACGGCGATAGCTCGGCCGCGGCGGACTACGACAGCTTCGCCGCCGCCCTGGAACGTATGGGCGGCAAACTGGCACCCGCGCCGGCCGGCGGTGACGCCGATGCCGCCGTGCGCGCGCTCTTCCCCGAAGCCAAGGTGATCTGCTCGGCCACGCATGAAGTGCGCGGCACCCGGCCGCTGGACCCGGCGCAACCCCCGGCCACGCTGGACGATGTCGACGTGGGCGTGGTGCGCGCCGTCTTCGGCGTGGCCGAGACCGGCTCGGTGCTGCTCACTGAAACGGAATTGCAGGTCGAAGCGCTGGGCTTCCTGGCCCAGCACCTGGTCGTGCTGCTGGACCCGGCCAGGATCGTGGCCACGCTGCACGACGCCTACCGCCACCCCGCCTTCACGCAGGCGCGCTACGCCATCCTCATGACCGGCCCATCCGCCACGGCCGACATCGAGGGCGTGCTGATTCATGGCGCGCAAGGCATTCGCAGCCTGACGCTTTTGCCACACGCTGGCTGAACCTCGGCCGGTTGACCGGTCAGAGCGGTTGAATTTTGCGCTGCATCAAGGCTCCGAACGGGTCGCAGTTCAGACTGTCGGCATCCCGGATGCCAGGGCCACGACAGTGAATATGCGTGCGGCTTCCGGGCCTTGTTCAACCACCCCAGAGGTCAACCATGTCACTCAAGCTTTCAGCGCTCGGCCTGGCCGCCGCCGCCCTCACCCTGGCCGCGTGCCAGTCGCCGCAGCAGCCGGTCCCGCCCAACACGCTCGTCGCACTCAAGGTCGCCGCGGCACCGAACATGAATGCGGGCGCTGCCGACCCCGTGTGGGCGAAGGCGCAGCCGGTGGCGATGACGCTCTCCGACGGCGTCAACTTCGCCGGCGGCAAGGGCGAAACCAAGGGGCAGATCAAGGCCGTGTACACCGCCGACATGATGTACATGCTGGTGCAATACGCCGATCCCACCAACTCCATCCGCCGCGCTCCGTACCAGAAGCAGGCCGACGGCACCTGGAAGCAGCTCAAGGACCCCGCCAACAAGGGCGGCGACGACAACATCTACTACGAGGACAAATGGGCCATGCTGTGGCCCGTGAACGACTCGGTGCGCAATTTCGACAAGCAGGGCTGCACGGCGGCCTGCCACCTGGGCGAGGGCAAGCCCTATGGCAACAAGTACACGCGCAGCGAAGGCGAGATCATGGACATGTGGCACTTGAAGGGCAGCCGCACGGCGCCCATGGGCCATGTCGATGACCAGTACGCAGATCACACCCGTTACGACCCGAAGGCCAGCCCCAGCGCCGGCCGCAAGAGCGACCCGGGTGGCCCGGAATATTCCGGCTTCCCGCTCGAAAACGGCAAACCCAAGTTCATGAACAAGAACGGCCTGGCCGCCACGGCCGGCGGCACTTATTACATCAAGAAGGGCGACGAGGTGGCCTTCGACGACAGCCGCTTCAAGGCCGGCGACGAAGTGGCGTCCTACCTCGTCCATCAGGTGCAGGGCGACCGTGCCGACATCAAGGTCGTGGTGAACTGGAAGGACGGCATGCACACCTCGGTGCTCAGCCGCAAGCTCGTCACCGGCAGCAAGTTCGACGTGCAGTGGAACAATCTCGACAAGCGTTACGCGTTCGGCTTCGCGGCCTTCGACAATGCGCAGGTGCGGCACGCCAGCGCCGACGATGTCATGTTCCTGGTCTTCGGCAAGTAGCATGGCGAGCCGGGCGGGCGGCACCGTGCCGACCGCCCGCTTGCCGCCATGAACGACGCCAACGAGACCTCCGACACGTCGACCCGGCGACCCTCGCCGCCTGGGCGCGTGCCCGCATCCACACGCGCCAGACGGTGCTGCCCAGGCGCCTGCTGGCGCCGGGGCCGAGAGTCGCGCACGCCATGTGCGGCCCGAGCCCGGGCCTCAAGCGGGTTTCAAAGACGCGATACCCGCCCTTCGCGTACCAGAGGCGCGTACAGCGCCAGGTCGGCCTGCACGCGATCCCTGAACTGCTGCGCCGTCGACGGCGTCAGTTCGAAGCCCATCGCTGCGACGCGCGCGCGCACCTCGGCGGAGTCGATGGCCGCGGCGATGTCGCGCTGCAGTTGTTCCAACACCACCGGTGGCGTGCCGGCCGGCGCCACCAGGCCGGCCCAGGGGTGCATCTCCACGGCCGGCCCGCCGGATTCGGACAGTGTCGGCAATTCCGGATGATCCTTCAGGCGCCGTCGCGCCGCCACCGCCAGGGCCCGCAGCTTGCCGCCTTCCACCAGTCCGGCCACGGTATTCATGCTGAACGCGGTGAAGTCCACGTCGGCCGAGGCCACCGCGGTGAAGAGCGCGCCGGCGTCCTTGAAAGGCACGTGCAGCAATTGCACGTCGGCGGCCTGCGCCATCGATTCGATCGCCACCTGGCTGGCGTGGCCGTTGCCCAGAGACGCATAGCTCACACGGCCGGGTTCGCGTCGCGCGGCATCGAGCAGTTGGGCCAGCGTGGCGAAGCGGCTGCGGCCGCCGACCAGGATCACGAACGTGGCGCGGAACAGCAGCGTCAGCGGCACCAGGTCGCGCGCCGGGTCGTAGGGCAGCTCGGCGTGGATCAGCGGGTTGACGGCCATGGTGGCGGTGTCGGCCAGGTACAGCGTGTAGCCGTCGGCGGCGATGCGGCGCAGGTCGCCAAAGGCAACGATGCCCGACGCCCCGGGCTTGTTTTCAATGATCACCGGTTGCTGCCAGTGGCGCTGCAGGCTCTCGGCCACGCGGCGTGCCACGGCGTCGGGGCCCACGCCCACGGCATACGGCACCACGATGCGCACCGCGCGGCTGGGAAATCGCGGCTGGGCCGCCAGCCGGGCCAGCGGCGCAGCGAGACCAGCGCCGACCAGCGCGCGGCGTGTCAGCGTCCCGGTCACCACGTCACCAGCCCCAGAAGCGGCCCAGCACTGCGCCGCTGGCCAGCAGCACGGCATAGGCGAGTTCCATCTTGAAGGTGCGGAACAGCACTTCGTTGAAGGCGATGCCCGGCGGGCAGCGCTGCATGTCGCGCCGCAGCGTCCAGGCCGCGGGCAGCAGCAGGCAGGGCAGCATCAGCAGCCACGAACCTGACAGCCACGCCATCAACGGCGTCAGGGCAAAAGGCCCCAGCAGCAAGAGCGTGTACAGGCGGTGCGAGGCCGCCGCGCCGAAGGTGACGGCGAAGGTGCGCCGCCCCACCAGCGCGTCGTGCGCGATGTCGCGGTGGTTGTTCACCGCCAGCGCCGCCGCCGCCAGCGCGCCCAGGGCCACCGCGGCCACCACGGTGGTGGCGCCGATGCCTTCGGTGAGCATCCAGTCGGTGCCCATCACCGCCACCAGGCCGAAGAAGACGAAGACCGTGAATTCGCCGAAGGGCGTGTAGGCGATCGGCCGCGGCCCGCCCATGTAGGCCAGTGCCGCCAGCAGCGAAGCCGCGCCGATGGCCAGCACCGGCCAGCCGCGCTGCAGCACCAGCAGCAGCCCGAGCACCGTGGACACGAGCGCGATCAGCAGGATGGCGTTGCGCACCGCGCGCACCTTCAGCCAACCGTGCGCGGTGGCGCGCGGCAGCCCAGTGCGGGTGCCCGTGGATTCGCCGCCGCGCACGGTGTAACCGACGTCGTTCTGCAGATTCGATACCACCTGCATCAGCAGCGCCGCGGCCAGCACCACCAGCGACACCCCGAGGTCCAGCGCCCCGGTGCGCTGCCAGCCCAGGGCCGCGCCCACCAGCACCGGGCTGATGGCCACCAGCAGGGTGCGCGGCCGCACCGCCACCAGCCAGGCCGCGGGCGAGCCGGCGCGCACGGCCCCGCCAGAGGTGCGCTGCTCCACGCTCATGGCGCGCCCTCCAGCGCTGGCGCGGGCTTGGTACCGACATGGATGCAGGCGATGCCGAAGCTCAGGTTGCGGTAGCTCACGTTGCCGAAGCCGGCCTGCTGCATGAGTGCCTTGAAGCTGCGCTGGTCCGGGAAGCGCCGGATCGATTCGACCAGGTAGGTATACGCCTCGGGCGCCTGCGCCACCATGGCGCCCAGGCGCGGGATCACGGCGAAGGAGAAGAAGTTGTAGAACGGCCGCACCGGCGCCCAGGGCGTGGAGAACTCCAGGCACAGGAAGCGCCCGCCGGGCTTGAGCACGCGCAGCGCTTCGGTCAGCGCGTCCTCGATGCGCGTGACATTGCGGATGCCGAAGGCGATGGTGACGGTATCCACGCTGCCCGCGGGCAGCGGCATGCATTCGCCGGTACCGGCCATCCATTGCACGTGCGAGTGGCCGCGCGCCTGGCCCGCCTGCATCATGGGCACGCTGGGGTCGCACACCACCACCAGGCGGTCGGAGGCAGCCATGCGCGCCGCCACGTCGCCGGTGCCGCCGGCCAGGTCGACGATCATCTGCCCGGGCCGCGGCGCGGCCAGCCGCACCAGCGTGCGTTTCCACAGCCGGTGGATGCCCATGCTCATGAGGTCGTTCATGAGGTCGTAGCGCCGGGCCACGGCCTCGAAGACGCGGCGGATGCGCTGCTCGCGCTCTTGCTCGTCGACGGACTGGAAACCGAAGGTGCGCGACAGTTTCGTCATGCGCGAAAGTCAATACCGGCCATGCTGCTTGAAGATGTAGTTGCTCAGCTCGGCCGATTGTGCCGCCAGCCGGTGCTGGGCCTGGTGCACGCGGCGGATGATCGAGCGCATGACGCGATAGACGATGTGCGGGTCGCTGTCCAGCAGCGACTCGAGTTGCGCGCGCTCCAGGCCGAAAACGCGGCTGGGCCCGCGCGAGACCACCGAGGCGTAGTGCACGTTGTCGTCCAGGAAGCTGAGTTCACCCACCAGGTCGCCGGGTTTGAGCATGAACAGCGTCACTTCTTCCGGGCTGCCGGCGGCGCGCGCCACCGCCAGCGATCCGGCGATCAGCGCATAGAGGTGGCTGTCGCAGGTGCCTTCGCGCACCAGCGCCTCGCCGTCGGCGAGTTCGCGCAGGCTCAGCAGCGCGCTCAGGGTGAGGCACTGTGCCTCGGTCAATTCCGTGGCCAGGTGTGATACGCGCAAGGCCTCGTAGGCGGCGGCTTCGGTCATGGTGTTCTTGCTCCGGAAAGGGGTACTTGGGGTGGGCCCGGTGGGCCAGGCGGACTCTCGGGGGATGGCGGCGATGGCATCGGCATCTGCGTCGTGGGCTGCAGGACCGACGGCTCAGGCGCTGCCGGCGTTGCAGGCCGCAGGGGCGCGGATGGGCTCTGCGGCCCGGCACCCGCCGCGTCCCCGTAAACGCTGTCGGCACGCTGGATGAAGGCGTCCACCAGGGTGTCGGCGATGCGGTGGAAGACAGGGCTGGCCAGCGAACCCATCACCGAATTAGCGAAATCGTAGCTCAGCGCGAATTCGATCCTGCAGCCCCAACTCGACAGCGGCTTCAAGTGCCACGTGCCCTCGAAACGGCGGAACGGCCCCTCCTCCAGGCCGATGGCCATGAATTCGGGCCGGCGTTTGGGATTGCGGGTGGTGAATTCGAAGCGTGCGCCCAGGTAGGCCACCTGCAGCCTGGCCACCACCAGGGTGTCGTCGCGCTGCAACACCACGGCGCTGGCGCACCAGGGCAGGAAGGCCGGATAAGACTCGGCAGCCTCGATGAGGTCGAACATGCGTTCTGCCGGGTGGGCAACGAGGACGGAACGGCGGGCTTCCATGGCGGCTTTGGATCTCCATTTAAGCACGGCGGCGCATCAGCCCCGCCTCCTGCTGTTCCAATCCCTCCAGCCGTGTCTCGATGTCGTGGATGCTGCAGCCCAGCTCGGGCAGCATCACGTCCTGCAGCGCGCGCTCGCCGCACCGAACGCCGGGTTTCCTGCGACAGGCGCTCCAGATTGCCGGTGACGGCGGCCAGTGGCACGGCCACGGCCAGCAGCGTGTCAGACGCAGCGCGGTAGTCCCGCGCCTCGGGCGGTCCGCCGTCGCCACCGTCCCTGGCATCGAGCAACGCCCGACGCTGGCCGTGACGGGCACAGATGCGCGAGGTTGGAGCACGCCGCGCCGGGAATACTTGACTCTTATCAATGCCTCGCGCGGTATTCGGCGCCCAATACGGCCAGGCTGTTGGAGTGAGCGAAACCCGTGGCACCCGCGCGTCCCAAGCCAGCGCGCTTCAAGCAGGAGCAAACAAGATGTTCGAGACCTACTACGACTTGATGCGCCGGCAGGGCATTTCCCGCCGCAGCTTCGTCAAGTTCTGCAGCCTCACCGCGGCGTCGCTCGGCCTGGGCGACGCCGGCGCGCAGCAGATCGCCACCGCGATGCAGACCAAGCCGCGCACGCCGGTGATCTGGCTGCACGGGCTGGAATGCACCTGCTGCAGCGAGTCGTTCATCCGCTCGTCGCACCCGCTGGCCAAGGACGTGGTGCTGTCGATGATCTCGCTGGACTACAGCGACACGCTGATGGCCGCCGCCGGCCACCAGGCCGAGGCGGCGCTGGAAGAAACGATCGCCAAATACAAGGGCAACTACATCCTGGCCGTGGAAGGCAACCCGCCGCTGGCCGACGACGGCATTTATTGCATCCCCGGCGGCAAGCCCTTCGTGGAAAAACTGCGCCACGCGGCCAAGGACGCCAAGGCCATCATCTCCTGGGGTTCGTGCGCTTCGTGGGGCTGCGTGCAGGCCGCCAAGCCGAACCCGACGCAGGCCACGCCGGTGCACAAGGTCATCACCGACAAACCCATCATCAAGGTGCCGGGCTGCCCGCCCATCGCCGAGGTGATGACCGGCATCGTGACCTACATCCTCACCTTCGACCGCCTGCCCGACATGGACGCGCAGGGCCGGCCCAAGATGTTCTACAGCCAGCGCGTGCACGACAAGTGCTACCGCCGGCCGCACTTCGACGCCGGGCAGTTCGTCGAGAGCTTCGACGACGCCGGGGCGCGCCAGGGTTTCTGCCTCTACAAGATGGGCTGCAAGGGCCCCACCACCTACAACGCCTGCTCGGCCACGCGCTGGAACGAGGGCCTGTCCTTCCCCATCCAGGCCGGGCACGGCTGCATCGGCTGCAGCGAAGACGAATTCTGGGACAAGGGTGGCTTCTACAACCACCTCACCACGGTGCAGGTGCCGGGCCTGGGCGGGGCCGAAGGCACGGCCGACAAGATCGGCCTCACCGCCGCCATCGGCGCCGGTGCCGCGATCGCCGCACACGCCGCGGTCACCGCCATCAAGCAAGCGCGCAGCAAGAGCGCCAACGACCAAGTCAGCACGGTGGAGAAGTAAATCATGTCCGTCATCGAGACCCAAGGTTTCAAGCTCGACAACAGCGGCAAGCGCATCGTCGTCGACCCCATCACCCGCATCGAGGGCCACCTGCGCATCGAGGTCAACGTCGACAACAACAACGTCATCCGCAATGCCGTGTCCACCGGCACCATGTGGCGCGGGCTGGAGGTCATCCTCAAGGGCCGCGACCCGCGCGACGCATGGGCCTTCGTCGAGCGCATTTGCGGCGTCTGCACGGGCACGCACGCGCTGGCTTCGGTGCGGTCGGTGGAAGACGCGCTGGGGATCCAGATCCCCAAGAATGCCAACATCATCCGCAACCTGATGCACTCGACGCTCTATGCGCACGACCACCTGGTGCACTTCTACCACCTGCATGCGCTGGACTGGGTGGACGTGGTCTCGGCGCTGAAGGCCGACCCGAAGAAGACGAGTGAACTGCAGCAGAGCATCTCGCCCTGGGGCAATTCCTCGCCCGGCTATTTCCGCGAGGTACAGAGCCGGCTGAAGAAATTCGTGGAAAGCGGCCAGCTCGGCATCTTCGCCAACGGCTACTGGGGCAGCGCGGCCTACAAGCTGCCGCCCGAGGCCAACCTGATGGCCACTGCGCACTATCTGGAGGCGCTGGACTTCCAGAAGGACATCGTCAAGATCCAGACCATCTTCGGCGGCAAGAACCCGCACCCGAACTGGCTCGTCGGCGGCGTGCCCTGCTCGATCAACGTCAACGACACCGGTGCGGTGGGCGCGATCAACATGTTCTACCTGAACATGGTGGGCAACATCATCGACCGCACCATCGAGTTCATCGACCAGGTCTACGTGCCCGACCTGCTGGCCATCGCCTCGTTCTACAAGGACTGGGCGCAGTGGGGCGGGGGCCTGGCCAGCACCAACGTCATGTCCTATGGCGAGTTCCCCGACATTCCCAACGACTACTCCAACAAGAGCCTGCTCATGCCCTCGGGCGTGATCATCGGCGGCAATCTCAAGGAGGTGATGGACGTCGACCTGAAGGCTGCCGACCAAGTGCAGGAATGGGTCACCCACAGCTGGTACAAACAAGGCGACGAGACCAAGGGCCTGCACCCCTTCGACGGCGTTACCGAGCCGAACTTCGACATCGGCAAGGCCAAGGGCACGCGGCTGGCGGTCGAGAATTTCGACGAAGCGTCCAAGTATTCCTGGGTCAAGTCGCCGCGCTGGAAGGGCCATCCGGTGGAGGTGGGCCCGCTGGCGCGCTACATCGTGGGTTACGCGCGTGGCCGCGAGGACATCAAAGCCCAGGTCGACATGGTGCTGAAGACGCTGGACGTCCCCATCACGGCGCTGTTCTCCACCCTGGGCCGCACGGCGGCGCGCGGGCTGGAAGCCTCCTGGGCCGCGCACAAGATGAAGTACTTCTACGACCAGCTCATCGCCAATATCAAGGCCGGTGACCTGAATACCGCCAATATCGACAAGTGGGAACCGGCCAGCTGGCCGGCCGAAGCCAAGGGCGTGGCGCCCAGCGAGGCCCCGCGCGGCGCGCTGGCACACTGGGTGAAGATCAAGAACACGCGCATCGACAGCTACCAGTGCGTGGTGCCCACGACCTGGAACGCCGGCCCGCGCGACGCCAAGGGCCAGATCGGCGCCTACGAGGCCTCGCTGCTGAATACCCCCATGGTCGACCCCGAGCAACCGCTGGAGATCCTGCGCACGATCCACAGCTTCGACCCCTGCCTGGCCTGTGCGACGCACGTCATGTCGCCTGAAGGCAAGGAGCTCGTTTCGGTGAAGGTGCGCTGAAGGCGCGGCGAAGGAGAAGACGATGCAAGTCGAACGCTGGACCGGCAGGGTCACCGGCGGCCCGCTGGAACATGTCTATGTCTATGCCGCCCCGGTGCGCCTGTGGCACTGGCTGACGGTGGTGCTGTTCGCGGTGCTGGGGGTCACCGGTTACTTCATCGGTGCGCCGCCGCCGGCCATCGGCGGCGAAGCCACGAACAGCTTCCTCTTCGGCTGGATCCGCACCATCCATTTCACGGCCGCGATGCTCATGATCGTGGCCTTCGTGGTGCGCATCTACTGGGCCTTCGTGGGCAATTCGCACACGCGCGCCATCTTCCTGCCGCCGCTGTGGAGCCTGGCCTTCTGGCGCGGCCTGTTCGGCGACGTCGCTTCCTACCTCTTCCTGCGCAACGACGACGAGCGCTGGGTCGGCCACAACCCGCTGGCCCTGGCGGGCATGTTCTTCATGTTCACGCTGGGCATGCTGGTGCTCATCTTCACCGGGCTGGGCCTGTACGCGCAGGGCTATGGCTGGGGCAGCGGCTGGATGAATGCCTTCGGCTGGGTGACGGTGCTGCTGGGCACGCCGCAGGCGGTGCGCACGGTGCACCACTTCGCCATGTGGTACGTGGTGATCTTTGCCATGATCCACATGTACATGGTGTTCCGCCAGGACATCGTGGGCCGCAGCACCATCATCAGCACCATGGTCAACGGCATCCGCATGTTCAAGGGCGAGCCGCGCGGCTGAGAGCCACCGTTCCCCCTTCGCCTCGCACGATGGTCGCCACCGCCGTACCGTCCGCCCGCAAGGTGAACCCCACCCGGCCGCTGCACCTGTCATGGACCGTGCGGCGGCCGCCGCACCCGGGCGAATTCCTGCACACGCGCTTCCTGGCGCCCCTTCACATCAGCCAGACCGAGCTGGCCGCCGCTTTGGGCATCTCGCGCCGGCGCGTCAACGAACTGATCAACGGCCGCCGCGCCATCACGCCCGACACAGCCCTGCGGCTGGCCGCCTATTTCGGCAACGAGGCGGCCTTCTGGATGCAGCTGCAGTTGGCCTGGGACATGCACGGCGCTGTGCATCGCGCCCTGCTGGCGCCACCATTCCCGGCCGACGGGCGCAACCGCCGCGCCTATTGATCTAAGTTAAGAAGGTGCTGCGGCCTTGCCCACATGATCGCGCGGCACTGGCGTGGCCCGTGCGTGTACCCGCTTGATGTTCCGCCGCTCAGAGTAAACCCTATGTACCCCATCATCCGCCGCGAAGCTTTCTCCGACACCACCTTCCTGTGGGAAGTGATGGCGCCCGACGTGGCCCGCTCTGCTGAGCCCGGACACTTCGTGATGATCCGCCTGCACGAGGGGGGTGAACGCATCCCGCTCACCGTGGCCGACTTCGACCGCGACAAGGGCACCATCACCATGGTCATCCAGGCGCTGGGCAAGACCACGCTGGAAATGCGCGACCACTACAAGGAAGGCGACAGCATCGCCGACTTCGTCGGCCCGCTCGGCATGCCACAGCATGTGAGCCCCGTCGGCCACGTGGTGCTGGTCGGTGGCGGCCTGGGCGTGGCCCCGGTCTACCCGCAGTTGCGCGCCTTCAAGGAAGCCGGCAACCGCACCACCGGCATCATCGGCTTTCGCAACAAGGACTTGGTGTTCTGGGAAGAGCAGTTCGGCCGCTATTGCGACGAGTTGATCGTCTGCACCGACGACGGCAGCTACGGCCGCCCCGGATTCGTGAACGCGGCGTTGCAACATGTGCTGGACACCGACAAACCCGACCTGGTGGTGGCCATCGGCCCGCTGCCGATGATGAATGCCTGCGTCGAGACCTCGCGGCCCAGCGGTGTGAAGACCATGGTGTCGCTGAACGCCATCATGGTCGACGGCACCGGCATGTGCGGCTCCTGTCGCGTCACGGTCGGCAGCGAGATCAAGTTCGCCTGCGTCGACGGCCCCGACTTCGACGGCCACCAGGTCGATTTCAAGGAATTGCTGCTGCGCCAGAAGCGCTTCAAGGGCGAGGAGTCGGCCGCCAGCACCGACTATGCACATGTCTGCAATGTAGAGAAGGTGCTTTTCGATCAGAACAAGCGCAACTACAAGAAGTACAAGGACCTGGCCCCGCACGCCACCAAGATGCCCGAGCGCGACGCGCTGGAGCGTTCGCGTAATTTCAAGGAAGTGAACCTCGGCTATTCGATGGCCGACGCGCTGAACGAGGCCGAGCGCTGCATCATGTGCAGCAAGCCGGCCTGCATCGAGGGCTGCCCTGTGGGCATCGACATCCCGCGCTTCATCCGCCACCTACTGGTGCGCGACATCGACGGCGCCCAGGCGGTCATCAACGAATCCAACCTGTTCCCTTCGGTCTGCGGCCGCGTTTGCCCGCAGGAGTCGCAGTGCGAGGCGCAATGCGTCGTCGGCCGCAAGCTCGAAGCCGTGGCCATCGGCCGCCTGGAACGTTTCGTGGGCGACAACGCCAGGCCGCACAAGGCCGACGCGCCGCAGTTCGAGCGCTGCCTGGGCAAGGTGGCCGTGGTCGGCTCCGGCCCGTCCGGGCTGGCAGTGGCGGCCGACCTGGCTCGCTACGGCTGCGACGTCACGGTGTACGAGGCCTTGCACGTGGTCGGTGGCGTGCTGCAGTACGGCATCCCTTCGTTCCGCCTGCCGCGCGAAATCATTAGCCGTGAGATCGACACGCTCAAGGCCATGGGCGTGAAGTTCGAGACCAACAAGGTCATCGGCAAGACCTTCTCCATACCGCAGCTCACAGGCGAGATGGGCTACGACGCCGTCTTCGTTGGCGTGGGCGCCGGCGCGCCGGCCTTCCTGGGCATTCCGGGTGAATTTGCCGGCCAGGTCTATTCGGCCAATGAATTCCTGACCCGCGTGAACCTGATGGGCGGCGACAAGTTCCCGTACCTGGACACCCCCGTCACGCTGGGCAAGAGCGTGGTCGTCATCGGCGCCGGCAATACCGCCATGGACTGCCTGCGCGTGGCCAAGCGGCTGGGCATCCCCACCGTGCGCTGCGTCTACCGGCGCAGCGAGGCCGAGGCGCCGGCGCGCATCGAGGAACTGCGCCACGCCAAGGAGGAAGGCATCGAATTCTTCTTCCTGCACGGGCCGGTGGAGATCCTCACCACCGAAGACGGCAACGTGCGCGGCATGAAGGTGCAGAAGATGGTGCTCGGCGAGCCCGACGAGAAAGGCCGCCGCCAGCCGATCCCGCAGGACGAATTCCTGGACCTCGAGTGCGACACGGTGATCTACGCCCTGGGCACCAAGGCCAACCCCATCGTCACCAAGTCCACGCCGGGCCTGCAGCTCAACAAGTGGGGTTACATCGTGGCCGATTCCGCCACCCAGGCCACCAGCGTGCCGGGCGTCTTCGCCGGCGGCGACATCGTCACCGGTGCCGCCACCGTGATCCTGGCCATGGGCGCCGGCCGCCGCGCCGCGCGCGCCATAGGCGCCTACCTGGCCACCGGCAAGACCACCTGGCCCATCACCCAGGCCGACGCCGACGCCTTTGTTCCGCCCACGGCCATTGGCGCCACGCCACCTGCCACTCCTGCATTCACCGAGGTCACGTCATGAATATCTGCCCCCGCTGCCAGCGCCCCCTCGATGACGAGGAACCCTATATCTGCTGTGCCGGCCAGCAACTGCGCTGGCGCTGCGCCGAGTGCCACAAGGTCAGCGAGGGCTTCGCCTTCCCCTATGGCATGTGCCCGCACTGCAAGGGCAAGCTGGAACTGCTGGACCGCGGCGCCATCAAGGACGACGCAGCCCTGACCGCCGTGCGCAAGGCCTTCGAGATCGAACTCGGCGGCCATGCCTTCTACGAGCGCGCCTCGCGCGAGGCCGCCGACCCCGTGCTGCAGGAACTGTTCGGCCGCTTCGCCGCCATGGAGAAGGAGCACATGGACACCTTGTCCAAGCGCTACCACGCCGAGCTGCCCAAGGAAGGCGAAGCCAACCAGGTGGACCACGCCGCCATCTTCACCGGCGTCGACCGCCACCCCGAGGACCCGGCCAACCTGTTCCGCATCGCCATCGCCTTCGAGCAGCGCGCGGTGGACTTCTTCAGCAGTGAAGGCGAACGCGCGCCCGCGGGTTCCGTGGAAAGCCAGCTCTACAAGGAACTGGCCGCCGAGGAGCGCGAGCACGTGGCGCTGCTGACCACCGAATACCGCCGCTGGGAAACCGGCAAGGCTGGCATCCTGTAGCGGGCCGCACCCACCCACGCAGCCCGCACAGCCCACGCAGCGCCGGCGCATTGACTAAATCGACCAAGAGAACACCATGACCGAACGCTCGCATGTGCTGGACGGCAACGAAGCCGCGGCACGCATCGCCCACCTCACCAGCGAGGTGATCGCCATCTACCCCATCACGCCGTCTTCGACGATGGGGGAGCTGGCCGACGAGTGGTCGGCAAAGGGGCGCAAGAATATCTGGGGCATGGTGCCGGAAGTGATCGAGATGCAGAGCGAGGCCGGTGCCGCGGGTGCCGTGCACGGCTCGCTGCAGGCCGGTGCGCTGACGACCACCTTCACCGCGTCGCAGGGCCTGCTGCTCAAGCTGCCCAATATGTTCAAGATCGCCGGCGAACTGACGCCGACGGTCTTTCACATCGCCGCGCGCACGCTGGCCACGCACGCGCTTTCCATCTTCGGCGACCACAGCGACGTGATGGCGGCGCGCATGACCGGCTTCGCCCTGCTGGCGTCCAGCAGCGTGCAGGAAGCGCAGGACATGGCGATGATCGCCCACATGTCCACGCTGAAGGCGCGCGTGCCCTTCCTGCACTTCTTCGACGGCTTCCGCACCAGCCACGAGGTCAACAAGATCGAGCTGCTGTTCGAGGAAGACGTGCGCTCGCTGATCGACGACGATCTGGTGGTGGCGCACCGCAGCCGCGCGCTGAACCCGGACAAGCCGGTGATCCGCGGCACGGCGCAGAACCCCGACGTCTTCTTCCAGGCGCGCGAGGCCTGCAACACCTACTACGCGGCCGTGCCGGGCATCGTGCAGGAGTCGATGGAGCGCTTCGCCAAGCTCACCGGCCGCCGCTACAGCCTGTTCTGGTACCACGGCGCGCCCGATGCCGAGCGCGTGCTGGTGCAGATGGGCTCGGGCGTCGGTGCCTCGCGCGAGGCGGTGGACAAGCTCGTGGCGGCCGGCGAGAAGGTCGGCCTGCTCACGGTGCGCCTGTACCGCCCCTTCGACACGCAGGCCTTCATCGCGGCCCTGCCCAAGACCGTGCGCTCGATCGCCGTGCTCGACCGCACCAAGGAGCCGGGTGCCATCGGCGAGCCGATGTACCAGGACGTGGTCACCGCGCTGGTCGAGGCCTGGCCGGAAGGCACGCCGGCGCCGCGCGTCATCGGCGGCCGCTATGGGCTGTCTTCGAAGGAATACACACCGGCCATGGCCAAGGCCGCGCTCGACGAACTGCGCGAAACCAAGCCCAAGCGCCACTTCACGGTGGGCATCGTCGACGACATCACCAAGCTGTCGCTGAAGTGGGACCCCGACTTCGAGACCGAAGCCGCGGGCGTCACGCGCGCCGTGTTCTACGGCCTGGGCGCCGACGGCACGGTGGGGGCCACCAAGAACACCGTGAAGATCATCGGCGAGAACACGCCGCTGCACGCGCAAGGGTATTTCGTCTACGACAGCAAGAAGTCGGGCGCGATCACCGTCTCGCACCTGCGCTTCGGCCCCAAGCCGATCGAGTCCAGCTACCTCATCGACCGCGCCGATTTCGTGGCCTGCCACCAGTTCGAGTTCATGGAAAAGCTCGACGTGCTCGCGGTAGCGCGGCCGGGCGCCACCTTCCTGCTCAACTGCCCCTACGGCCCCGACGAGGTGTGGGCCAAGCTGCCGCGCGAGGCGCAGGCAAGCATCCTGGCCAAGAAGCTGAAGTTCTACGTGGTGGACGCGCTGGCGGTGGCCAGGCAGGCCGGGCTGGCGGGTCGCATCAATACCGTCACGCAGGCCTGCTTCTTTGCCATCTCGGGTGTGCTGCCGCGTGACGAGGCCATTGCCGAGATCAAGAACTCCATCCGCAAGACCTACGGCAAGCGCGGCGAAACCGTGCTGGCGCGCAATTTCGCCGCCGTCGACGCATCGCTGGCCGCGCTGCAGGAAGTGAAGCTGCCGGGCAGCGCGGATTCCATCATCCTGCGCAAGCCGGCCGTGCCGCGCGCAGCACCCGACTTCGTGCAACGCGTCACCGCCATGATGCTCGACGGCAAGGGCGACCTGCTGCCGGTGTCGGCGCTGCCGGTGGACGGCACCTTCCCCACCGGCACCACGCAGTGGGAAAAGCGCAGCATTGCGCAGGAGATCCCGATCTGGGACGAGACCATCTGCACGCAGTGCGCGATCTGCCCGCTGGTGTGCCCGCACGCGGCGATCCGCATGAACGTGTTCACACCGGAGGAGATGAAACGCGCGCCGCCCGGCTTCAAGGCCGTGCCCTGGGCGCGCAAGGACGGCGGCCCGCTGGACGGCATGATGTACAGCCTGCAGGTGGCGCCCGAAGACTGCACCGGCTGCGGCATCTGCGTGGACGTGTGCCCCACGCGCAGCAAGACCGAGGTCAAGCACAAGGCCATCAACATGGCGCCCAAGCTCGAGCACCTGGAAGCCGAGCGCGCCAACTATGACTTCTACCTGAGCCTGCCCGAGGTGCGGCCGGCCATGGACAGCATCGACGGCCTGCGCGGGTCGCAGCTGCGCCAGCCGCTGTTCGAATATTCGGGCGCCTGCTCGGGTTGCGGTGAAACGCCGTACCTCAAGCTCTTGTCGCAGTTGTACGGCGACCACCTGGTGATGGCCAATGCCACCGGCTGCTCGTCCATCTACGGCGGCAACCTGCCTTCCACGCCGTGGTCGCAGAACGCCGCCGGCCAGGGCCCGGCCTGGGCCAACAGCCTGTTCGAGGACAACGCCGAATTCGGCCTGGGCATGCGACTGGCGCTGGATGCCCAGCGCGACCTGGCCCAGTTCCTGGTGCGCGAACTGCGCGCCATCATCGGTGAGCCGCTGGCCACCGAGCTGCTGGAATCCAAACAAGACAACGACGAACAGATCCGGCTGCAGCGCGAACGCGTGAAGCTGCTGAAGGCGATCCTGACCGCCCGGCCGTCCCCCGAAGCCGCGCGGCTGCTGGCCGTGGCCGACAGCCTGGTGGTGCGCAGCGTGTGGATCATCGGCGGCGACGGCTGGGCCTACGACATCGGCTACGGCGGCCTGGACCACGTGCTGGCTTCGGGCCGCAACGTCAACATCCTGGTGCTCGACACCGAGGTCTACAGCAACACTGGCGGCCAGGCCAGCAAGTCCACGCAGCGCGGCGCGGTGGCCAAGTTCGCCGCCGCCGGCAAGGCTTCGGGCAAGAAGGACCTGGGCATGATCGCCATGGCCTACGGCAACGTCTACGTGGCGCAGGTGGCCATGGGTGCCAACCCGGTGCAGACGGTGCGCACCTTCCAGGAAGCCGCGGCCTGGGACGGGCCTTCGCTGATCATCGCCTACAGCCACTGCATCGCGCACGGCATCGACATGACCACCGGCATGAGCCACCAGCGCGACCTGGTCAAGAGCGGCTACCTCACGCTCTACCACTACGACCCGCGGCTGGGCATGGGCGGCGCCGACCACCCGCTGAAGCTGGATTCGCGCAAGCCGACGATACCGATCGAGAAGGTGGCGATGCAGGAGGGCCGCTACGCCATGCTTGCCGCATCCGACCCGGCGCGGTCCAAGATGCTGATGCAGGGCGCGCAGCACGCCGCCGACGCGCGCTGGCAGCTCTACGAACAGATGGCCGGCGTGCACCGCGTGGTGACCGAAGACGGCCATGCCACCGAGTCCGGTGCAGTGCCCCCCAGCGCATCACTGGTACCGGGGGCGGTTGCTGCCGGAAGCACCCCACCCGCCGTGGCACCCACGCAGGAGTCCAAATCATGAGCGTCGATCTCAGCACCCGCTACCTGGGCCTGGAACTCAAGCACCCGATCGCGGCCTCGTCCTCACCGCTGACCGGGTCCGTCGACAGCCTGAAGCGGCTGCAGGACGCCGGCGTGGCCGCCGTCGTGCTGCCGTCGCTGTTCGAGGAACAGATCGAGCACGAGGAAATGGCCAGACACAACCTCATGATGTACGGCGCCGAGTTGTCGCCCGAGGCGCATGGCTTCTTCCCCGAGATGCAGAACCACCCCACCGGGCCCGACCGCTATCTGAAGTTGATCGGCGAAGCCAAGCAGGCGCTTTCAGTGCCGGTGATCGCCAGCCTGAACGGATATACCCCGGGCGGCTGGACAAGCATCGCTCGCCAGTTCCAGGAGGCCGGGGCCGACGCCATCGAGCTGAACGTGTATTTCCTGGCCGCCAGCCTCGAAGACACCAGCGCCGTTGTCGAGCAGCGTTATGTCGACCTCGTCGAGTCGGTCACGGGGCAGGTCAGCATCCCGGTGTCGGTGAAGGTGGCGCCCTACTTCAGTGCCATGGCCAATATGGCATCCCGGCTGCACAAGGCCGGCGCCTCGGGGCTGGTGCTGTTCAACCGCTTCCTGCAGCCCGACATCGCGCTGGACGAACTGGAGGTGGCGCCGCACCTGGTGCTTTCCACCAGCGACGAACTGCGCCTGGCGCTGCGCTGGATCGCCATCCTGCGCGGCCGCGTACCCACCAGCCTGGCCGCCACCGGCGGCGCGCACACGCCCGAGGACGTGCTCAAGCTGCTGCTGGCGGGCGCCGACTGCGTGATGCTGGCCAGCAGCCTGCTCACCAAGGGGCCCAGCCACATCGACGCGCTGGTGCGCGGCATCACGGCCTGGCTGAGCGAACGCGAGTACACCTCGGTGGCGCAGATGAAGGGTTCGCTGTCTCAGCAGTCCTGCCCGGACCCCGACGCCTTCGAGCGCGCCAACTACATGCGGGCGCTACAGTCCTACACCAGCGAGTTTGTATAGTCTCGGCCAGGCAAGCCCGCCTCGATCCGACCCCGACACCACGAATCCCACAGGAGTTCACCATGGCCCTCTTCATCAACGACGACTGCACCGCCTGCGACGCCTGCAAGCCGGTCTGCCCCAACGAAGCGATCAGCGAAGGCTCGCCGATCTACCTCATCGACGCTGCCAAGTGCACGGAATGCGTGGGCGCCCACGACGAGCCGCAGTGCATCGACGTCTGCCCCGCCGACTGCATCATTCCCGACCCGGCGCACGCCGAGTCGAAGGAGCAGTTGCAGGCCAAGTACGAGAGCCTGCACGGCTGAACGCGCCGCGCATGAAAACAAATAGCGGGCCGCATCGCGGCCCGCTTTGTTTCGTGCGCTGAAGCTCAGTCGAAGATCAGGTTCGGCAGGAACAGGCTGATCTGCGGCACGTAGGTGACCGCCACCAGGAAGCTGAGCATCAGCATCAGCCAGGGCAGCGCCGCGCGCACCACCTGCACCAGGTTCATGCCGGTGATGCCTGCCGTGACGAACAGGTTGAGCCCCACCGGCGGCGTGATCATGCCGATCTCCATGTTCACGACCATGATGATGCCGAGGTGGATGGGGTCGATGCCCAGCTGCACGGCGATCGGGAAGAAGATCGGCGCCAGGATCAGGATGATGCCGGTGGGCTCCATGAAGTTGCCCGCCACCAGCAGGATGATGTTGACGACGAGCAGGAACATCCACGGCTCCATGCCGGCGGCCAGGATGGTTCGGCGATGGTCTGCGGGATGCGCTCGGTGGTCAGCACGTGGGCGAACAGCAGCGCGTTGGCGATGATGAACATCAGCATCACCGTGGTCTTGCCGGCATCCAGGAAGACATGCGGCAGCTGCTTGATGCCGATGTCGCGGTAGATCACGACGGCGACGAAGACGGCGTACACGGCCGACACCGCCGCCGCCTCGGTGGGCGTGAAGATGCCGCCGTAGATGCCGCCCATGATGATGACCAGCAGCATCAGGCCCCAGGTCGACTCACGGAAGGTGCGCCACACCTCGCTGCCGCTGGCACTTGGCCGCTTCGTCAAGGTCAGCTTGCCGGCGCGCCACCAGACCGCCAGCGCCAGCAGGAAGGCCAGCAGCAGGCCCGGCACGACGCCGGCCATGAACATGCGCCCCACCGACTGTTCGGTGACGGCGCAATAGACCACCATCACGATCGACGGCGGGATCAGGATGCCCAGCGTGCCGGCGTTGCAGATGACGCCGGCAGCGAAGGGCTGCGGGTAGCCGTTCTTGACCATGCCGGCGATCACGATGGAGCCCACCGCCACCACGGTGGCCGGGCTCGAACCCGAGACGGCGGCGAACAGCGTGCAGGCCATCACGCCGGCGATCGCCAGGCCGCCGCGCAGGTGGCCCACGGCGGCGATGGCGAAGGCCACCATGCGCTTGGCCACGCCGCCGGTGCTCATCAGGGCGCCGGCGAGGATGAAGAAGGGGATCGACAGCAGCGTGTAGTGCTCGCTGGTCTCGAAGATCTTGATCGTCAGGCTGGCCAGCGAGTCCTGGCCCACGAGCAGGATGGTCAGCAGGCTGGACAGGCCGAGCGCGATCGCGATCGGCATGCCCAGCGCCATGAGCACGAGGAGGGTCGTGAACAGGATCGCCGTGTTCATGCCTCTTCCTCCTTGACTTTGAGTTTCAGCGCCTCGGCGACCTCGTCGGCCAGGTGCAGGCTGTCGGACTTGCCCGTCACCAGCTGCCACAGCACCTGCAGGAAACGCAGCGCCAGCAAGGTGTATCCCAGCGGCATGATGGCGCGCACGATCCACATCGGGAACGGCAGGTCCTCGAGTTCGATGCCCACCATCTTCATCTTGGTGACGTAGTCCCAACTGCCGACGAGGATGATGCCGGCATAGGCCAGGCACAGCAGCACGACGACGATCGAGACGCCGCGGCGCACGCCGCTGGGCATGAGCTTGACCAGCGCATCGACGCCGATGTGCGCGCCGACGCGCACCCCGTAGGAGATGCCGACGAAGATCATCATCGCGAAGAAGATGGTGGTCAGTTCCAGCGCCCAGGTGAAGCCGGAATTGAAGACATAACGCAGGACGACCTGCACGAAGGTCAACACGGTCATGGCCGCCAGCATGAGCATGACGATCCATTCCTCCAGCCGATCGAGCCAACGCATCGCGCGTCCTCCTGTCGTGGCAACGGCCGCCACTGTAAGCCCCGCCCGCGCGGGGATCCAGTGGTCGGCCGTGGTGGTTAACCCGGGAGACAGGGTTACTTGTTGGCGGCGATCGCCGCGTCGATGTACTCCTTGCCGATGTCGGATTCGAACTTCTTCCAGACCGGCTTCATCGCTTCACGCCACTGCTGCAACTCGGCCTTGGTCATCGGCAGCACCTCGGCGCGCTTGTCGTCGATGACCTTCTGGCGGTAGGTCGTGTCCTCTTCCAGGGCGACCTTGTTGCCGTACTTGATGGACTCGGCCATGGCCGTTTCCAGCGCCTTGCGCACGTCGGGTGCGAGCTTGTTCCACCAGGCGGCGTTGGCGATGACCATGTAGTCGAGCACACCGTGGTTGGAGTCCATGATGTACTTCTGCACCTCGTGGAACTTCTTGGTGTAGATGTTGGACCACGGGTTCTCGGTGCCGTCGACGACGCCCGTCTGCAGCGCCTGGTAGACCTCGGCAAAGGCCAGCTTCTGTGGGTTGCCGCCGACGGCCTTGAACTGGGCCTCCAGCACGTCGGAGGTCTGGATGCGGTACTTCAGGCCCTTGGCGTCGGCCGGCGTGCGCAGCGGCTTGTTGGCCGACAACTGCTTCATGCCGTTGTGCAGGTAACCCAGGCCGACGATGCCCTTGCTCTCCATCGACTTCAGCAATTCCTGGCCCTTGGGGCTGCCCTGGAAGCGGTCCACAGCGGCGATATCGTCGAACAGGAAAGGCAGGTCGTAGATCTGCAGCTTGGGCGTGTACTTGGCGAATTTGGCCAGCGAAGGCGCGATGATCTGCACGTCACCGAGCAGCAGCGCTTCCATCTCCTTGCCGTCGCCGAACAACTGGCTGTTCGGGAAAACCTGCACCTGCACCTTGCCCGGCAGCGCCTTCTCGGCCAGTTCCTTGAACTTGATCGCCGCCTGGCCCTTGGGCGTCTGGTCGGCCACGACGTGGCTGTACTTGATGATCATGGGCGTCTGCGCGAGCGCGACCATGGCAAAGCCGGCGCTCAGCAGCCCGACGACGAGGTGACGCAATTTCATGGACTGTCTCCTGGTTGAAAAATGGTGGATTTGTGAAAATCGTGGCGCAGTCTCATGCCGTCCGCGCATCGGTCGCTTTGACATAGACGCAAGATCTTGCCGCGCGGTGCCGACAACCGCGAACCGCCATCGAGCCCCGTCGAACCCGTTCGGCAGCCGTCGGTCGGCACGGCGCGCCCAGGCCTGGCAAGTCGCCGCGCTTGACACAACGCAAGACCGCGCCACCGCAGCGAGGCTAACCTGCACCCTGTCACCACCTCCGTTACAGGGACTGCATGAAAGAGCGGATCGACGTGCTGATACTGGGCATCGGCAATGTGCTGTGGGCCGACGAAGGCTTCGGCGTGCGCGCCGTCGAGGCACTGCACGCAGCTTGGATCTTCCCGCCGGAGGTTCGCATCATGGACGGCGGCACCCTGGGCCTGGGCTTGTATGAGGACATCGCCAGCGCCAGCCATGTGCTGGTGTTCGACGCCGTCGACTGCGGGCTGCCCGGCGGCACGCTGAAGGTGCTGCGCGGCGCAGAGGTGCCGGTGTGGGGCGCACAACGCATCTCGCCGCACCAGAACGGCTTCAACGACGTGCTCGCGCTGGCGCAGATCGGCGGCCGCGCGCCCGACCACATCACCGCCATCGGCGTGCAGCCGGTGACGCTGGACGACTTCGGCGGCAGCCTGCGGCCCGAGGTCAAGGCGCGCCTGCCCGAGGCCGTGGCACTGGCGGTGCAGGAGCTCAGCGACTGGGGGTTTGCCCCAAGGCCGCGTGAACCCGGCAGCGCCTTCGAGCCGCTGAACGACCAGTCACTGTCCATCGAGGCCTACGAGGCCGGTCGCCCTTCGGCCGACGACGCCTGCCGCCTGGCCGATCCGCGCGTGCTGGCCATGACGGCGGTACGGACCCTGGAGAACTGACATGTGCATCGGCACTCCGATGAAGATCGTGAGCTGCGAACACGGCATGGCCGTGGCCGTGGGCCGCGGCCAGACCGAGCGGCTGAACATGCTGATGGTCGGCGACCTGCCGCCCGGCAGCTGGGTGCTGGCCTTCCAGGGTTCGGCGCTGCGGCCGCTGAGCGCCGAGGAAGCCGCCCAGACCGATGCCGCGCTGGACGCGCTGGCGGCGGTGCTGGCCGGCGGCCACGACACCGACGCCCACTTCCGCGACCTCATCGACCGCGAACCGCAGTTGCCCGAACACCTTCAAGCGCGCCTGCAAGGAGCGAAGATTTGAGCGCCATCCCGATGCCCCTTCAGCCGGGAGCCGACATCCTCGCGGCCTATCCGCTGGTCGAACAGATGTTCAGCCGTCACGGCTGCACCGAGGTACGGGCGGACGATATCGATGCCTTCCTGGCCCGGCCCGGACATGCGGCGCTGGTCTTTACCGAGGACCCGATGCGGTTCAAGGAAACGCTGGACCTGGTGGTCATCGTGCCTCAGTTGCAGCGCGCCTTTCCCGGCCGCTTCGCCGTCGGCGTGCTGCTGCCCGAGGCCGCGCGCAAGGTGCAGCCGCGCTACGGCTTCAACCGCTGGCCGGCGCTGGTGATGCTCAAGGACGGCCAGTATGTCGGTGTCATCGATGGCCTGCGCAACTGGGACGAGTACGTCGAACAGATGCAGGCGCTGCTGAGCGCCGCGCCCAGCCGGCCGCCGACCGTGGGCATTCCGGTTCGCGGCCCCGGCGGCGCAACCAGCCCTTGTGCCACCTGAACGATGCCGCCATGGTGTTCGCCCCCATTCCAGGAGCCACGATGAACGAATTCCCCATTCCCGTGCGCGTCATAGGCGCCGGCAGCCAACCCGAGGAAGACGCCGAACTCGACTTCCTGCCCATGCCGCGCGAGATGAATACCTTTGCCATGCCGCGTGTACCGGAAAAGGTCGACCCGGCAGCGCTGGCCGCGTCGCGCGATCTGCTGGCCGGATTCCTGGCCGCGCTCACCGCATGGGACCCCGACAGCGGGGCCCCCGGCCCGCGCGCCGACATGAAGGGTGTCAGCCCCTCGGCGCTGGAGATCACGAACCAGGTGCTCGGCGAAGGCGAGGTCTCGATCCAGATCAAGGGCACCCGCCCCTGCCGCATCCAGGAAAGTGTCTTCACCGGGTTGTGGCGCTGCGTCGAGGTCGACGCCCAGGGCTGCCTGCTGGCCGACTGGCTTGAAGCCGGCCCGCTGCCCGGCGTGGCCGTCGAGGCGGCCCAGGCGGGCGCGACCGGAGTTTTGCCGCCGGTGGACTGGCCGGATGGCGCCATGAACTCGCCGGCACTGGTGGCCGAGATCGCCGGCCAGTTGCAGACTCGCGATCCCGCGGCACGTGCGCACGTCATCAACCTGACGCTGTTCCCGATGACGCCCGACGATCACGCCGTGCTGGAACGCGCCCTGCCCGTGGGCCCGGTGGCCATGATCTCGCGCGGCTTCGGCAACTGCCATGTCACGTCCACGCTGACCCGCGGTGTCTGGCGTGTGCAGTACTTCAACACCATGAATACGCTGATCCTCAATACGCTGGAAGTGGTGGGCGTGCCCGAGGTCGCGCTGGCTTCCGCCGAAGACCTGGCCGACAGTCGCGAGCGGTTGGCCGAACTGGTGCAGTGGATGGACGAGTCGGTGGCCGAGGCAGCCCCGAATTGAGGGGCCCGCGACATGAGCACCGTGGGCTTCCAGGGTTTCGGCAACGACCGGGAGATCGGACCCGAGACGCGGCTGGAGTGCAAGATCTGCTGGTACGTTTACGACCCGGCCGATGGCGACCCGGTGTGGCAGGTGCCACCGGGCACGCCCTTCGACCAGCTGCCGCCGCACTGGACCTGCCCCAATTGCTCGGCGCTGCACAGCCAGTTCATGGTGATCCATGACGACTGAGGCCACGCGTCCCACCTCGCCTGTGCCCGCGCAGCCGCTGCTGCCCGACCCTTCGCCGCGCCTGACTTCGGCGTTCCGCGAGGTGGCCAAGCGCATGGACGGGCTGGGTTTCGTCAACCCCGCGCTGGAAGTCGAGGCCGTGGCCTTCGAACCCTGGCAAGGCCACTGGCTCGGCGTCATGGTCACGCCCTGGTTCATGAACCTGGTGCTGCTGCCGCGCGACCGCAGCCAATGGCAGCCGCTGCCGCTGCGTGGCAAGCGCAAGCTGCACTTCCCGGCCGGGGTCTACGAGTTCATCGGCGCCGACGACCCGGCGATCGGCGAGCACCAGACCTGCGCGCTGTTTTCCCCCATGCACGACTTCCAGGATCAGGCGGCGGCGCGCATGGTGGCCCGACTGGCCCGCGAAGCGCTGTTGGACCCCGCCAACGCCGAGGTGCCCGAGTTCCCGAAGGCCGACCTGTCACCCGACGTGCAGGCGCAGGTGCGGCCGGACAGCGCCGTGCCAACGCCGCCGGCCCCGGTCTCCAAGCGCGACTTCCTGCGTGGTCGCCTGGGCGGCAGCCCCGATGTCGATCGAAGGTGAGATCACCGTGACGCTGCACTGGGACGGGCACCGCGTGCGCCACCTCGCCCTGGGCTCGACGCGCCCGCTGGCCGCTGCCCGTGTGCTGCTGGGCCGCCGCGCGGCCGACGCCGCGGCGCTGGTGCCGCGGCTGTATGCGATCTGTGGCCACGCGCAAGGGGCGGCATGTGCCGCAGCGCTGGGCGCCGCAGCCATGGACAGCGCCGACGAGACCGGCCTGCCGGACGCCGACGCCCGGGCCGTGGTGCTGGAAGCACTGCAGGAAACCTTGTGGCGCCTGCTGATCGACGCGCCGCGTTCACTGTCGCTGCCACCGCTGGCCGCAGCCGTCGGCCCCGCGCGGGCTGCTGTCGCACAGGCCATCGCCGCGTTGAAGATCGGCGCCGAGCCGGCGCAGTCCGTGCTGACCCAGGTGGCGGACGCCATGGGTGACATCGCCCGCGAACATGTCTACGGCTGCGAACCTGCGGCGTGGCTGCAGTCCCTGGACACAGCCGCCTTTGACAGGTGGCGCGACACCGCGTCGACGCTGCCCGCACGCGCATTGGCCCGGCTCGCGGCCACCGCTCACGGCCTGGGCCGCAGCGACACCGCTCTGATGCCCGGGCTGGACGACGCGGCCTGGTGGCAGGCCGTGGTGCCGGCGATGCAGCAGGACCCGCTGTTTGCCCAGGCACCCACCTGGGGCGGCCGACCGGTGGAGACTGGAGCACTGTCGCGTCTGCAGGCGCATCCCCTGGTGGCGGCGCTGGTCGCACGCGACGGCCACAGCGCGGCCACACGCCTTGCCGCGCGGCTGGTCGAATTGGCATCGCTGCTCGCCGACCTGCCTTGCCCCACCGGCAACGCCGACGGCTGGGTGCGCGCCTGGCCGCTGGGCCCCGGCACCGGCCTGGCGGCCGTGCAGACCGCGCGCGGCTTGCTGCTGCACCAGGCGTGGCTCGTGCAGGGGCGCATCAGCGACTATCGCATCGTCGCGCCCACCGAATGGAATTTCCACCCACAGGGTGCGCTGTTCCGCGGCATCGTCGGCACCGAGGCCCCCGACGAGGCCACGCTGGTGGCACGCACGTCGCTGGCGGTGCACGCCCTGGATCCCTGCGTGGGCTTTCGCATCGAGGTCGTGCGCGATGCATGAGATGTCGCTGGCCGAAGGCGTGCTGCAACTGGTGGAAGACGGTGCGCGTGCCAATGCCGCAACGGGTGTGACAGCGGTCTGGCTGGAGATCGGCGCGTTGTCGCAGGTGGAGGTGGACGCGCTGCGCTTCTGCTTCGACGCCGTCACACGCGGCACGCTGGCCGAAGGCGCGCGGCTGGAGATCACCACACCGCCCGGCCTGGCCTGGTGCATGCCGTGCGGCACCCAGGTACCCATCGCGCAGCGCGGCGACGCCTGCCCGCACTGCGGCAGCCATCAACTGCAGGTGGTCCGGGGCGATGAGATGCGCGTCACCGAAATCGAGATCGCCTGAAGCGGCGGTCTTCAAGAAAGGAACGAAATCATGTGTGTCACCTGCGGTTGCGGCAGCGACCAGAACCATGTCGAAGGCGAGAGCCACGCCCACGCGCACACGCACACGCACAAGCACGCCGACGGCACGACGCATGCGCACCCGCACGATCACGCCCATGGGAACGATCACGGACATGCGCACGAGCATGGCCATGACCATGACCATGACCATGACCATGACCATGACCATGAGCATGACCATGACCATGACCATGACCATGACCATGAGCATGGCGCAGGGCACCGGCACCAGCATGCCGACGGCAGCTGGCACAGCCATGACCACGGGCACGCCACCGCCGCAGCCGCCGCGGCGGCGGGCACCGTGCTCGGCGCCGCGCACGCCCCGGGCGTCGCGCCGGCGCGCATGGTCCAGATCGAGCAGGACATCCTGGCCAAAAACGACGCCATGGCGGCCGCCAATCGGCAGCGCCTGACCGACCGCGGCATCTTCGCGCTCAACCTCGTTTCCAGCCCCGGCTCGGGCAAGACGACGCTGCTGGTGAAGACCATCCAGGCACTGCAGGGTCGCATGAAAGTGGCCGTGATCGAAGGCGACCAGCAGACCACGCTGGACGCCGACCGCATCCGCGCCACCGGCGCACCAGCCGTGCAGGTCAATACCGGCAAGGGCTGCCATCTCGACGCCGACATGGTGCGCCGCGCGCTCGACCGCCTCGACCCCGCCGAAGGCAGCCTGCTGCTGGTGGAAAACGTCGGCAACCTGGTCTGCCCGGCCGCATTCGACCTGGGCGAGGCGCACAAGGTCGTGATCCTGTCGGTGACCGAAGGCGCGGACAAGCCGCTCAAATACCCGGACATGTTCCACGCCGCCGACCTGCTGCTCATCAACAAGACCGACTTGCTGCCCTACGTGGACTTCGATGTCGAAGCTGCCATCGGCTACGCCCGCCGCGTGCGGCCCGGCATCGAAGTGCTGCGCGTCTCGGCCACCACCGGTGAAGGCATGGACGCCTGGCTGGCGTGGCTGGAGTGCGGCGTGAAGGCCGCGGTTGCGGCACGCGACGACAGCGTGCAAGCGCTGCGCCGCCGGGTCGCCGAACTGGAAGCCCGCCTTGGCACCGGGATCTGAATTCGAAGACAGCCGGCTTCGATGAACGACCACCGCACGCAGCCCTGCACGACGCCCTCTCCCGCCCGGGCGGAAGAAGGTCGGAATGAGGGTGGCCCTCCCGGCGCTGCGGCCGCGCGCCTGCGACGGCAGATTCAGGTGCGCGGCATCGTGCAGGGCGTCGGCTTCCGGCCCTTTGTCTACCGCCTCGCACACGAGATCGGCCTGGCGGGCTGGGTGCGCAACGACGGCGACGGGGTCACGATAGAAGCCGAAGGGACGGGCACGCAGCTCGACGCCCTGCAGCGCCGCTTGCAGGCCGACGCACCGCCCCGCGCCCGCGTCGACCAGGTGCGT
The DNA here is from genome assembly GCA_034522875.1 of Rubrivivax sp. Lineage (GTDB taxonomy): Bacteria > Pseudomonadota > Gammaproteobacteria > Burkholderiales > Burkholderiaceae_C > Rubrivivax. The sequence continues at coordinate 347,652 of JAXHKY010000009.1, forward strand.
CCTTCGCCGGCGTCGCTCCCCACCACCGGCCGGCCCGGATTTGCCATCGTCGAGACCCGCGCCGGCCCGGGCGCCGCCGTGCGTACCGCCATCGGCCCCGACACCGCCGTCTGCCCCGACTGTCTGACCGACATGTTCGACCCCGGCGGACGGCGCTGGCGCTATGCCTTCACGAACTGCACGAACTGCGGGCCGCGCTACACGATCACGCGCGCCCTGCCCTACGACCGTGCGATGACCAGCATGGCCGTTTTCGCCCTGTGTCCGGCCTGTCACGCCGAGTACCGCGCGCCGCTGGACCGCCGCTTCCATGCCGAACCCAATGCCTGCCCGGTGTGCGGTCCGCGGCTGAGCCTGCTCGACGCCGAAGGCGCTGCGGTCGCTGACGTCGACCCCGTGGCCGGTGCGTTGCAGCGCATCCAGCGCGGCGGGATCGTCGCCATCAAGGGGCTGGGCGGATTCCATCTCGTCTGCGACGCCCGCAACGCCACCGCCGTGGCCACCCTGCGTGCGCGCAAGTCCCGCGAGGAGAAGCCTTTTGCCGTGATGGTGGCCAATGTCGCGTCAGGCACCGAATGGGCCGGCATCAGCACTGCCGAAGCCGAACTGCTGCAAAGTCCCGAGTGCCCCATCGTGTTGCTGCGCAAGCACGGGCGGGCAGACGAGGCGTTGCCTGGTGTCGCGCCTGGCCTGGCGTGGCTGGGGCTGATGCTGCCCTACACGCCGCTGCAGGCGCTGCTGTTTCACGAAGCGGCCGGCCGCCCGACCGGTACCGACTGGCTGAATCGCGCACAGGCGCTGGCCCTGGTGATGACCAGTGCCAACCCGGGTGGCGAACCTCTGGTCACCGGCAACGACGAAGCTCTGGCCCGCCTGGCCGGCATCGCTGACGCCTACTTGCTGCACGACCGCGACATCTTGCAGCGTTGCGACGACAGCGTGCTTCGCGCCGTGGTTGGCGACCCGTCGCACGGTTTCCAGTTCATGCGCCGCGCGCGCGGGCATACGCCTCGGGCGATCAAGCTGGCGCAGGCCGGACCCTCGATGCTGGCACTGGGCGGCTGGTTCAAGAACACCGTCTGCGTGACCCGCGGCGACGAGGCCTTCGTCTCGCAGCATGTGGGCGACCTGGACAACGCCCCCACCTGCCGCGCGCTGGACGAGACGGTGGCGCACCTGCTGGACATCCTGCGCGTCGAGCCGGCCGTCGTCGCCCACGACCTGCACCCCGACTTCTACAGCACACGGCTGGCGGCCCGGCTGGCCGGCCGCTACGACGCCTTGCTGCTTCCGGTGCAGCACCACCACGCACACATTGCCGCCGTGCTGGCCGAGCACCGCGTGCGCGGTCCGGTGCTCGGGCTGGCCATGGACGGTGTCGGCCTGGGGTCGGACGGCACGGCCTGGGGTGGCGAACTGCTGCGCGTGGACGGTGCCGCATTCACCCGCCTGGGCCGCCTGCGTCCGCTGCGCCTGCCTGGTGGCGACCGCGCCGCGCGCGAACCCTGGCGCATGGCGGCCGCGGCGCTGGCGCTGGCCGGCCGCGGCGACGCCATCGCCACCCGGTTCGCAGACGAAGCCGCAGCCCCGGCCGTGGCGCTGATGCTGGAACGTGGCCTGCACGCGCCAGAGACCAGCAGCCTCGGCCGCTGGTTCGACGCCGCCGCAGGCCTGCTGGGCGTGTCGCAGCGCATGGCCTTCGAGGGCCAGGCGGCGATGCAACTCGAAGGCCTGGCCGAGCAATATGGCACCGTCAATGCCGAGCCCAGCCTCGTCACCACCGACGCCGACAACCAGCTCGACCTCAGCGCGCTCGCCCTGCGCCTGGCCGAGGTCTCTGACGCGGGCCACGGCGCGGCGCTCTTCCACGCCACGCTGGTCGCCGCCCTGGCCGACTGGGTCGCCACGGCCGCCCGCGTGCACGGTCTGCGCACCGTTGCCTGCGGTGGTGGCTGCTTTCTCAACGCCTTGCTCGCCGGTGGTCTGCACCGGGCACTCGCCGCCCGCGGCCTCGCCATGCTGCAGGCCCAGACCGTGCCGCCCAACGATGGCGGCCTGTCGCTGGGCCAGGCCTGGGTGGCGATGCAGGCCACTGTCCGTTCCTGAAAGGAGACCCACCTATGTGCCTCGCCCTCCCCGCCCGCGTCGTTGAACTGACCGATGGTGACAACGCCATCGTCGAACTCGGCGGCGTGCGCAAGTCCATCTCGCTGGCGCTGGTCGAAGGCATTGGCGTGGGCGACTATGTCATCGTGCACGTGGGCTTTGCGTTGACGCGGCTGGACCCCGAGGAAGCCGCGCTGACGCTGAAGACCTTTGCCGAAGCCGGTCTGGATGTACCCCCCGCCCTCACACCGGCGATGCAGTGACATGAAATATATCGACGAATTCCGTGACGGCGACCTGGCGCGCCAGTTGGCCGGCGCCGTCGCGCGCGAGACCGAAACCGGCCGCAGCTACAACCTGATGGAATTTTGTGGTGGCCACACGCACGCCATCTCGCGCTACGGGCTGAAGGACCTGCTGCCGCCAGCCGTCAATATGATCCATGGCCCGGGCTGCCCGGTGTGCGTGCTGCCCATCGGCCGCATCGACAATGCCATCGAGTTGGCGGCGCGCCCGGGACTCACCCTGTGCACCTACGCCGACACGGTGCGCGTGCCGGCGTCCAAGAGCCTGTCGCTACTGAAGGCCAAGGCGCGCGGCGCCGATATCCGCATGGTCTATTCCAGCGCCGACGCGGTGCGCATCGCGCAGGAAAACCCGACGCGCGAGGTGGTGTTCTTCGCCATCGGCTTCGAGACCACCACGCCGCCCACGGCGGTGGCCATCCAGCAGGCGCAGGCGCTGGGGCTGACGAATTTCAGCGTCTTCTGCAACCACGTGCTGACACCGGCGGCCATCGGTCACATCCTGGAATCGAAGGAGGTGCGCGAATACGGTACCGTGCCGCTGGACGGTTTCATCGGCCCGGCGCATGTGTCCACCGTGATCGGCAGCCAGCCCTACGAATATTTCGCCGAGGAATATGCCAAGCCGGTGGTCATCGCCGGCTTCGAGCCGCTGGACGTGATGCAGGCCATCCTGATGCTGGTGCGCCAGCTCAACGAGGGCCGCGCCGAGGTCGAGAACGAATTCACCCGCGCCGTCACGCGCGAAGGCAACGCCAAGGCCAAGGCGCTGGTGGCCGAGGTGTTCGAGCTGCGCCGCAGTTTCGAATGGCGCGGCCTGGGCGAGGTGCCGTACAGCGCGCTGGCCATCAAGCCGGCGTATCGGGCCTTCGACGCCGAAGCGCGCTACGGCATCGCCTACCGTTCCGTTCCCGACAACAAGGCCTGCGAATGCGGCGCCATCCTGCGCGGCGTGAAGAAACCAGCCGACTGCAAGGTCTTCGGCACTGTCTGCACGCCCGAAAACCCCATCGGCTCGTGCATGGTGTCCTCCGAGGGCGCCTGCGCCGCGCACTACACCTACGGCCGCTTCAAGAACGTGCCGCTTGTGCCCCAAGCGGCAGTCTGAGCTGCTGAGTGGTCGAAAGGGCCGTGGCCAAGCGGAATGCGGCACGCAATAGCCGCTGGAGCAGGCTGCGCCTGCCGAGCGCTGCCGCCGCCTCAGCCGGCTTTTGCTGCCTCTTTGTCTTCCTGTTCTTCTTCTTCGTCGCTCTCGGGTTCCGCGTGCGCAACGCCCTTGTGGCAGTCGATGCAGGTCTTGCCTTCGTCGAAGCGGCCTTCGTGCTCGCCGCGAACAAACTTCTTCTGCAGCGCCAGCACTTCCGGCGTGAAGACGTGACAGGTGCGGCAATTGGCACTGTCGGTCTGGCGGAATTCGGTCCACACCGATTCGGCCATGTGCTTGCGCGCTGCCAGGAACTTCTCTTCGGTGGAAATGACGCCGCGCACTTCCTGGATCGCGTCGCGCGTGCCGGCCTTGGCCTTGTACCAGAGGATGTACGGATAGTCGTGCGGAATATGGCAGTCTGAGCACTTCGCGGCCACGCCTTGGCTGTTGGCGCCGTGGACGCTGGCCTTGTGCTCGGCCGCCACCCACTGCATGGAGTGGCAGGCCCCGCCGCAGAAGGCATCGCTACCGGTGGCGGCCACCATGACCTGGGTCGAGATCACCGCACCTGCGCCTACCGCCCCACCCAGCAAGGTCAGCGCCAGGATCGACCAGCGCGCACTCGGTGAGGTGAGCCATTTCCAGAGGCGGCCGATGAATCCGGGCTTAGAGTTTCCGTTGGACATTCAATCTCCTGCTCGACAACCTGGCCGAGTCGGGGTGGAGCATAGGTGCACCCGCAAAGGCGATTGTTGACCATGGTCAACATGATCCATCTGCCGCCACCGGCGCAACTGCAGATATTGCGGCGATCATCGGGCCATGAACAAGGTACGAAAAGACTATATCCGCCCCGTGGACTTTCGGCACGGCGTTGTCGACATGTCGCATGGCGGTGGCGGCCGGGCCATGGCGCAGCTGATCGACGAACTGTTTCAACGCGCTTTCGACAACGAATGGCTGCGCCAGGCCAACGACCAGGCGGCTTTCACGGTGCCGCCCGGGCGCGTGGTGATGGCCACCGACAGCCACGTCGTCTCGCCGCTGTTCTTTCCGGGTGGCGACATCGGTTGCCTGTCGGTGCACGGTACCGTCAACGACGTGGCGATGTCGGGCGCGGTGCCGCTGTACCTGGCGGCCAGCTTCATCCTGGAGGAAGGGTTCCCGCTGGCCGACCTGAAGCGCATCGTCGATTCCATGGCCGCGGCCTCGCGCGAGGCCGGCGTGCCGGTGGTCACCGGCGACACCAAGGTGGTGGAAAAGGGCAAGGGCGACGGTGTCTTCATCACCACCACGGGCGTGGGCGTGGTGCCGGCAGGCGTGAATATCTCGGGTGACCGCGCACGGCCTGGCGACCGCATCCTGGTCAGCGGCCACATCGGCGACCACGGCGTGGCCATCATGTCGCTGCGCGAGAACCTCAGCTTCGAAACCACCATCGAAAGCGACACCGCGGCGCTGCACGGCCTGGTGGCGGCCATGGTGCAGGCGGTACCCGGCATCCATTGCCTGCGCGACCCCACGCGCGGCGGCCTGGCCACCACGCTCAATGAACTGGCGGGGCAGTCGGGCTGCGGCATGGTCATCCGCGAAGCCGCCATTCCGGTGCGGCCGCAGGTGGATGCGGCCTGCGAATTCCTGGGCCTGGACCCGCTGTACGTGGCCAACGAAGGCAAGCTCGTCGCCATCTGCGCCGAGACCGACGCGGCGCGGCTGCTGGAGGTCATGCGCGCCCATCCGCTGGGCCTCGACGCTGCCATCATCGGCGAGGTGATAGCAGACGCGCACCACTTCGTGCAGATGGACACACGCTTCGGCGGCCGGCGCAACGTGGACTGGCTCACCGGCGAGCAGTTGCCGCGCATCTGCTAGGGGCGCCGGCCGTTCCATGCGCATCCTCTTTCTGGCGCACGCCTTCAACAGCCTCGCGCAGCGCCTCTACACCGAACTGACGCAGGACGGGCACGAGGTGTCGGTCGAATTCGACATCAACGACCGCGTCACCGAAGAGGCCGTGGCGCTGTGGCGACCGGAGTTGATCGTGGCGCCGTTCCTGAAGCGGCGCATCCCGGATGCCGTGTGGCAGCGTCACCGCTGCATCGTCATCCACCCCGGCATCGTGGGTGACCGCGGGCCGTCGGCGCTGGACTGGGCCATTGCCGAAGGCGTTGCCGAGTGGGGCGTGACGGCCATCGAGGCGAACGGCGAATTCGACGCCGGCGCGGTATGGGCCAGCGTGGGCTTTCCGCTTCGCGTCGCCACCAAGAGCAGCCTGTACCGCAACGAGGTCACGGAAGCCGCAGTGCAGGCCGTGCGGCTGACGCTGCAGCGCCTGGCGGCGGGTGAACAGCCGCAGCCGCAGGCCGCCCTGCCCGCTTCAGGCCAGGGTCGCGCGCGGCCGCTGATGCGCCAGACCGATCGCACTATCGACTGGGCGCGCGACGACACGGTCACCGTGCTGCGCAAGGTACACGCCGCCGATGGCGCGCCAGGGGTGCGAGACGAGGTGCTGGGCCTGCCGGTCTTCCTGCACGGTGCGCACCCGGAAGGCGGGTCGATCGCACGCCACGCCACAGCCGCACCTGGCGATGTGATCGGGCAGCGCAACGGCGCCATCCTGCGCGCCACGCGCGACGCAGCCGTGTGGATCACCCACCTGCGGCGCGCCGACGCTACCGAGCCGGCCTTCAAGCTGCCCGCGGCCATGGTGCTGGGCGAAAGACTCGCCGGCGTACCCGAACTCTCGCTGACCCCCGACAGCGTGGTGAACACACCCACCTGGCGCGAGATCCGCTACGAAGAAGCAGGCACTGTGGGCTGGCTGCACTTTCCATTCCACAACGGCGCCATGGACACGGCGCAATGCCAGGCGCTCACCGCCGCGCTGCGCAGCGCCAAGGCGCGGCCCACGCGCGTGATCGTGCTCGCCGGCGGGCCGGACTTCTGGAGCAACGGCATCCACCTCAACCTCATCGAGGCGCACCCGCAGCCGGCCGACGAGTCGTGGCGCAACATCAACGCCATGAACGACCTGGTGCTGGAGATCCTGCTCACCGACAGGCAGCTCACGGTGGCCGCGCTGGCCGGCAACGCCGGCGCCGGCGGCTGCTTCCTGGCCCTGGCCGCCGACCATGTGTGGGCGCGCCGCGGCGTGCTGCTCAACCCGCACTACAAGAGCATGGGCAACCTCTACGGGTCGGAATACTGGACCTACCTGCTGCCGCGGCGCGTGGCGCCGGCGGCTGCGCACACGCTGATGCACAACCGCCTGCCCGTCGGTGCCGCGCAGGCTGCGGCGCTGGGTCTGGTGGACGCTGCGCTGGAAGGCGACCACGCGGCTTTCCATGACGCGGTCGCGTCAGGCGCGCAGGCGCTGGCGGTCGACCCGGGATGGGATGCCACGCTGCAGGCCAAGGCACAACGGCGCGCCGCCGACGAGGCGGCCAAGCCGCTGGCCGCCTACCGAGCCGAGGAACTGGAGCGCATGAAGCTCAACTTCTACGGCTTCGATTCCAGCTACCACGTGGCGCGCCACGCCTTCGTGGCCAAGGTGCCACGTTCACGCACGCCACTGTGGCTGGCCAAGCACCGGGTGCGCAGCACGCTGCGGGATTGATATCGACGGCCTTCAGGCGCATCGGGCCGCTCTCCATCAGCGCGGTTTCGTGCTTCGTGTCGTCATGCCCTACAGGCGCCCCATCGCCTCCAGAGCAGCTTCAAGGGTGGCAAGCGGCAACACCAGCGACCTGGGAGCATCGAGCAAGGAGATGGCGCCATAGCTCTGATACCAGCCGGCGACCCGGTCGTTCTTGGCGTCGATCAGCAGAGCAACGCCTCCAACCTCGGCGGCGGCGCGTATGCAGCGGCGTCCGGCAGCCAACAACAATTGACCCCCCAGCCCCTGGTCCTGCACGGTCAGATCTACAGCCAGCCGGCCCAGGCGAAAAACCGGCACGTCATACCGGGCCAGCCCCTTCTTGACGAGCCTGGGCGTCCTTGCGTAGTCAAGCGAGGCCGGGCTCAGGCTATAGAAGCCCAGTACTCGGCCTTCCTCGCCAAGGGGTGTGGCGACAAAGGTCTTCGCACCCCCGCTCGTGTGGCTCTGCCGCGCATGGCGGCGCAGGAACTCGTTCAGCGCAGGCTCGCCGCAATCGAATGCGTCACGGTCATGTACTTTCGAGATGGGGGTCTCGCGCCACTGGGGAACACTCATCTGCCTTTGGGCATGCGGCGCGCTGCCGCCAGAAGCTTCGCGGCGGGTGCCGGTGGGTTCTCCAGTGCATCAAGCACTCGAAGGCTGTCGCGCTCCGACAGCGGCACATGCTCAGATTGTTCGATGACCTTTCGTGCTGCATCCAGTGCATGGCGCAGAACGAAATCGGTCATATCGGAATGTTCGAGCGCCACCGCGCGCATCAACGTCGCCTTGTCGACTGCGCGAACACGCAGGGCCAGCCGACTGTTGTCTTCAACGACAGCACGGGGCATGAAGGGATCCTTTCGTGTACACATTGAAATAGTACACGATGGCATCAAGCGCCGCAATCGCTTCGCGCACGCACACGCGCACGAGCACGCACACGAACTGCCCTTCAGGCGGCCCCTCGATGCAGCACGCAATGGCTGGCGGCGTTGTAAACCGCCTCCTTGAGATTGTGATGAGCCACCTCGGCACGGATGCCGGTCAGGCAGTGAGTGACGATGCGCTTGTCCTTCGGCACCTCAGCCATGCGGGCGGCGAGTTCCTCGTCGGGGACCAGCAGCGCGCCCTTGATCATGCCGGCGCTGGACTCGTCGACATTGCGCACGTCCAGGATCGTCAGAGACCCATGCTGAGAACCGGGGTGATTTCGCTCACCTGTCCGGCATTGACCATGATCCAGCGCAGGGTGAAGCCGCCGGCCAGCACCAGCACGGCCGGCACGATGGTGTGCGCGACCTTGTGCGAAAGCTCCAGGCCTTGCCAGACCAGCGGCAGCACCACACCCACCCCCACCACGCCGCCCCAGAAGGCCAGCGCATACGGCCCGGTGGTGATGAGCGACGCGGCGATGGCGTGCGAGGCCGAGGTCGTGTAAAGGTTGATGAGCAGGATGGTGATGAACACGAGTTCGGCCACCAGGAACATCTGGTCGTAGCGCACCAGCGATTCGGCTGTTCGCTTCTCCGGGTGCTGCGGCCCCATGGGCTGCAACATCGCCGAGAAGGCACCGCCGACCATGCCCTGCGGCGCCTTGCGCCCCTGCAGCAGCGTCGCCGCGATGTGCATCACCGCCACGCCGGCCGAAAGACCCGAGACCAGGAACAAGGGGCCGAGGATGGCGCTGTTCCACAGCGGCCGCGCCACCATGGTGTTGAGCAGGATGCCGGTGTAGATGCCCAGGGCGATGCCCAGCACCAGGTTGGCCCAGCCTAGAGCGCGGATCCATGCCGGCCTGGCCACGAGCGCGTCAGACCAGGTCTTCAGCACCGGCACCGTGCGGCCCAGCCAGGGCCAGGCGTCGGGCAGGCGGATCAGCGCCGAGACCATGAGCACGCCGTACACGATGAGCAGCACCCACGAACCCCAGGCCATGGGCGACTCGTACTGGAAAGTCATGTAAATGCGCCACACGTACAGGCGGTGAGTCAGGTCGAGCAGCAGCGCCACCATGCCGATATTCATGAGCATGAAGCCGAGCAGCGGCGTCTGCATGGAAAAGAAGCTGCGCGTGTCCTCGCCCTTGGCCAGGCGCAGCATGGCCAGGCCGCCGATGACCATCATGCCGGCCACGATGCCGCCCACGAAAAGGTACAACGGAATTTCCCAGCTCCACACCGCCAGGTGCGGGTCGATCAGCGGGTTGTGTCTTGTGCTTGTGATTTCGAGCATGACGGCTGCTCCTCAGGTGAGATAAAAGACGCGCGGCCGGGTGCCGGCCTCGGGCAGCAGCGTGTGGAACTTGCGCGTGCGCAGCAGGTCGTTGACCTGGCTCTTGGGGTCGTCCAGGTCACCGAAATACATGCAGTGCGTGGGGCACACCGACACGCAGGCCGGGTCCAGCCCTTCCTTCACGCGGTGCATGCAGAAGGTGCACTTGTCGACATAACCTTGCGGGTGCACGAAGCGCGCGTCGTAGGGGCAGGCCGTGATGCAGGCCTTGCAGCCGATGCACTTGTTGGCCGTCACCTGCACCGTCTTGCCGAAGTCCTCCACATGGCTGGCGCCGGTGGGGCAGCAGGTCACGCACGGCGGGTTGTCGCAGTGGTTGCAGCGTTCGGTGCGGATCTCCATGCTCAACTGCGGGAAGGTGCCGCGCACCTCCGTCGTGATCCAGTCGCGGCAGTAGCCGTGCGGCACGTCGTTTTCGGTCTGGCAGGCCACGACGCAGTCCTGGCAGCCCACGCATTTGCTTGTATCTATCACCATTCCAAAGCGGGGCATCTCATGCCTCCTTCACAAGACTGACGAAGTTGGTGTGGATGCTGGTGGAGCCCATGATCGGATCGGTGGCGTAGTGGGTGTTCAGCCCCCCTGCGCTGGCGCCGCGAAGGAAGGCCGTCTTGAGCATCTTGTTGGTGTGTCCGAAGCCGTAGACCATGTAGACGCAGTCCTCGCGGATGCGCTGCGTGGCCTTCACGCGGACCCTGTTGCTGAGCACGCCGTCCTGGTTCTTCAGCTTCACGTATTCCCGGTTCTTCAGGCCCAGCTTCGCGGCGGTGGCGGTATTCACCCAGACTTCGTTTTCCGGCATCAGGTCGTGCAGCAAGGGGTTGGTCTGCGTGCGGCTGAAGGTGTGGCCCGGTGCGCGCCCGGTGATGAGGCGGAAGTGGTCCGACGGTGCCTCGGGGTGCCTGGTGTATTTCGGCACCGGGTCGAAGCCGGCCTCGGCCAGCTGGTCCGACCAGAATTCGACCTTGCCGCTGGGCGTGTCGAATTCCAGTTCCAGCCCTTCCTCCACCGTGATGGGCTTTTGCGGCGCCATGATCACGCCCTCTTTCTTCAGCGTCTCCCAGCTGTGGCCCGACTTCTCGACGCGGAAGCTGAGGTACTCCTCCATGTCCTTGAAGGGCATGCTGGCACCCACGCCCAGCTTCTCGGCCAGTTGCTTGGCAATCCACCAGGCCGGTTTCTGGTCGTGTGGTGGCGCCACCACCGGCTGGCGCAGCGCCACCCAGCCGGTGCGTCCGAAGCCGGTCAGGATCTCGTCATGCCGCTCCAGGAAGGTGGTGTCGGGCAGGATCACGTCGGCCCAGCCGGCCATTTCGCTGGGCACGGTGTCGCAGACCACCAGCAGGTCCAGGTTCTGGATCGCCTTGATCGTTTCCTGCTCGCTGGGCAACGCCTGCATGAGGTTGGTCGAGTAGACGAACCAGCCCTTCACGGGGTAGGGCTTGCCGCTGATCGTGGCGTCGCGGATGCTGGTGGTGATGCCTTCGTCGGCGAACGGGTATTGATCGGCCTCGGCGCCGTCGAGCCGCGGCTTGGCGTGCTCTGGGTATTTGGGCAGCGGATAGGGCGCGATCTTGATGCCCTGCGACACGAACATGCCGCCCTTGCGGCCGTAATTGCCCAGCAGCGCATTGACCAGCGCGATGGCGCGGGTGCGCTGCGTGTCGTCGCCGTACCAGTTCACGCGGCGGCCGGGGTGGATGATGCTGGCCGGGCGGTGGCTGGCGAATTCGCGCGCCGCGGCGCGGATGAGGTCGGCCGACACGTCGCACTGCTCGGCCGCCCACTCGGGCGTGTAGCCCTTGATCTCGGCGGCGAACTTGTCGAAGCCGTGGCCATAGTTCTCCACGAAAGCCTTGTCGTAACGGCCTTCGGTGACCAGCAGGTTGGCCCACGCCAGCAGCAATGCGATGTCGGTGCCGGGCTTCACCGGCAGCCAGTATTTGGCCTTGCTGGCGGCCACCGAGAAGCGCGGGTCGACGACGATCACCGGCACCTTGCGCTCCACCGCCTGCGCAAATTCCTGCACCTGCGAGTTGTGCATGTTCTCGCCCAGGTGCGAGCCGATGAGCACCAGGCAGTCGGTGTTCTTGATGTCGGTGGGCTCGGGCGAGCCGACGCCGGCGCCGTAGGTGAGCACGTAGCCCACGTCGCGTGCGCCGCGGCACTGGGCGTAGGACGGGGCGGCGTAGTTGATGACGCCCCAGCTCTTGAGCACATGCTGCACGAAGCGCTGGCCGAAACCGTGGTTGAACAGCGCCATCGATTCCGGGCCGTGCTCGGCCTTGATCTTGTTCATCTTCTCGGCCACGAAGCCGAGCGCCTCGTCCCAGCTCACGGCCTTCCACTCTTCCTTGCCGCGCTCGCCCACGCGCATGAGCGGCTGGCGCAGGCGGTCGGGGTCGTAGTGCGCGCCCACGGCACCGGTGCCGCGCGGGCACAGTCGGCCCATGCTCTGCGGGTCCTTGGGGTTGCCCTCGAACTTCCACAGCTTGCCGTCGCGCAGGTGGGCGATGCCGCCGCAGCGCCAGAAGCACATCTCGCAGAAGGTGGGGATCGTGGTCACGGTGCCCGAGCCGGCCGCGGCCGCTGCAGCTGCGTTGGCGTCTGGCGCGATGGGGATCCAGCCCTGCCAGGCCGCACCGGCCGTGGCCGCGCCCAGGCTGCCTGCGGAGATGCTCAGGAATCTCCGTCTCGAAACTGCTTGTGTCATGGTTCGTTACCTAACAAGAAATCGGGCTTGGCGTTCAGGGCCGGGGCCGCAGCCCGGCGAAACGCTGTTCGAGCCGGCCCATGCCCAAGCCCGCGAAGGCCAGGAAGCCGATGAAGACCAGCACCCACCAGCCCATGCCGATGCCGGTGAGCGTGGGCAGCGTCAGTTCGCCCCGGCTGCCGGCCTTGATCCAGGCCTCCAGGCCGGGCGTGAATTCGGCATAGGCCATCACGCCGGCGAGCATGCCCAGGATGAACAGCATCGCGTCCTTGCGGCCGGTGGCTGCCGCCGAAAGCGACGTGCCCGGGCAGTAGCCACCGACGATGAAGCCGGCGCCGAAGACGAGGCCGCCCAGGATCTGCGCGGCATAGTTCGTCGGCTCGAGATACAGCTCGGAAAGATCCATCCAGCCACCCGCCGACAGCAGGAAGAGCCCGGCCATCGTGGTCACGATGGCGGTGAACATCACCTTCACCACCGCCATGTCCCACAGGTAGAACACCGGCGGTGAGCTTGCGCGCGCTGCCGAAGCCGGCACGTTCCAGGCAGAAGCCGAAGCCCAGGCCCAGCAGCAGGGCGATGCCGAGTTCGGCCGCGCCGCTGAATTCGACGTAGGACGAAAGAGGCAGCATCACAACCACTCCTTGCGCACGAACCAGGCCAGCGCGTAGGCCGAAGCGAAGACGGACAGCATGAAGACCAGGCTGCCGACATTGAGCATGGAGCCGCCCGTGAGCGCCTGGCCGCTGGTGCAGCCCTTCGCAATGCGCGCACCGAAGGCGGCAATGAACCCGCCGGCAAAGGCCAGCAGCAAGCGCGTGTGGTCCGACACATTCGGCCCGCGTTCCACCGTCCACGCCAGCCGCCGCCCCTGCCAGCCGGAGACGAAGGCGCCGATCAACGCACCGACGAGCAGGAACAGCGTCCAGTTCAGCAGCGGCGCGCCTTCGTTCCAGTAGCGCGCGTGCACCACGCTGTCCTGCACATGCGTCGGCGACACCGTGCCGGCCAGCCACGCGGCCACCGCCGAGAAGGCGGCCGTGGCGCCCAGGCCGCGGCCCGCCACCACATAGGTAGCCAGCAGCACCAGGCCGAGCAGGAAACCCACGCCGTAGGGGTTCCAGTACGGCCGGGCCGTGGCACGTTCGGTGCTCACCGGGCCCGCGCGCGTGGCCGGTGAAGAGAGCGCTTGCGACATGGTCATGACCTCACTGGAGGTTGGGCAGTCACGCCCACTGGCGCCACGGTTTGGCAGTGGGCTTGTCGGTGCTGCAGTTGTTTTGCCATGCAGGAATTGGATACCCCCGGTGGCATGAACATCTTGACCTGGGACAAACCCTCGTCCTGCCATCGCACGCGCCACGGGGGCGCCCGGCCGTCTCAGAAGCGCGACCGCGTCAGCGCCACATCAGCGTCGCGCCACGCCCGGCGAAAGCGCGCCCCGGCGGCGCGCGCTTCTGCGCCCTTGCCCTGCGCTTGCAGGGCGAGCGCCAGCCCGACGAGCGACCACCCGTTGTCGGGGTAGTGCCGCAGATCCTGGCGATAAACCCGCTCGGCCTGCGCCGCGCGCCCGGCATCCAGCAGCGCTGCGCCCAGGGCATGCCGCGTAGGCGCCAGCCACAGGTGCGGCTCGTCGTGCGCCAGGGCGTCCTCGGTGGCCACGGCTTGCTGCAGCAGTTCCACGGCGGCTGCGCGCCGGCCATCCAGAGCCTCCAGGTCGGCCTGCAGCGTGAGCCGGGCGATGCGCACCAGGTCGGCGACCGGGTTGACGTTCTTCACCTTCGTGGCCTGCAGCTCCGGCTCGGCCGCCACCGCCTGCAGTTGCGCCAGCGCCGCGCGGGCCTCAGGCACCCTGCCCGTGCGCAGCCAGGCCGTGCCGCGCGCGTAGTGCCACATGGCCAGCAGATAGGCCGCGTCGCCGTCGGGCGGGCGGGTGCGTGTCAGGATCTCCTGCCAGCGGCCGAAGCGCAGCAGCGCGTGCAGCGGCAGCACGGCGTAGTGCTGCAGCACACCGCTGCGCAAGTCGCCGGGGCGCGGCCCGCAGGCGGCCGGCCATGCCGCCTGGGTGGCCGCGATGGCCAGTTCCGAACGCCCCTGCATGGCCGCCGAGGCCCACAGGAAATGGTGGTTGTGCGCCACGTAGCCCACGCGGTAGGCACCCTGCGCGTCCACTTGCGCCAGGTAGCGCAGGTCGGCGTCGATCGAACGCTGATTGGCCGCCGTGGCCTCGGCATAGCGGCCGGTGCGCATGTCGATATGCGCCGGCATGTGCAGCAGGTGGCCCGAGCCTGGCACCAGCGTGCGCAGCCGGTCGGCCTGCGGCACGGCGCGCTCGGGCGTGGCCGAGAGTTCGAACAAGTGCACCCAGTAGTGGTTGGCGCCCGGATGGCCTGGAGCAAGTTGCAAGGCCCGCGCCAAGAGGGCCACGATTTCGCCCGTCCAGGGCAACGCGCGCCCGTCGGGCTGCCACCAGTCGTAGGGGTGCAGGTTGAGCAGGCTTTCCGCGGCCAGCACGGCGATGTCGGCGTCGCGCGAGTGCCGTGCTGCCAGCACGCGCATGCGCTCGGCATAGGCGTCTTCGTCGATATCCTCGGCGCGGGGGCCGGGGTGCCGTAGCGACAAGGCCGCGATGAGATCGCGAAATCGCGCCGAGGCACCGTGGGCCAGGGCGCGCGCCTGCTCCAGGGCGACCGCCACGCGCTGCGCATCGGCCGGTGCCATGTCGGCGTTGATGGTGGGCCCCAGTGCCCAGGCCAGACCCCAATGGCAGGCCGCGCAGCCTGGCGCCAACCGGATCGCGCCCTCGAAGGACCGCGCCGCCTCTGCCGGGTTGAAACCCCAGGCCAGCACCATGCCCTGGGCCACGAAGCGCCGCGCCAGCCCTGAAGCCGTGGCATCGGCCACGTTGTGGTCGCCCATGCCGTCGAACAGCGGCGCCGGTGCCCGGCTCGCAGCCGCGCGGGTCGGTGCGGCCGGCCAGCCCGGCGCCAGGGCGGCACCCAGGGCGGCCATGCTGCGCCGGCGCGTCCATGTCATGGCAGGCAATCGTTACGTGAAACGGGATGAGTCCACAGTTCGGGATTATTGGCCGCATGCCCGGGCTGGCGTATGCGTGTCGCGGGCTTTCGGTTGTCAGCCAAAACGGCCGCGAGCCGTTATATGCTCCGCACCGCGATTTCTTCGCCCTTTCGTTCAACCCCCGAGGACATTCGATGAACAAGTTACTCCCCGCTCTGATGCTGGCCGCCTTTGCCCTGGCCCAGTTCCCCGCACACGCCCAGGCCACCAAGGCCGCGGAACCCGCTGCCTCGGCTGCCAAGGCCGGCGAGAAGACTGCCGAGAAGCCCGCCGAGAAGAAAGCCCCGAAGAAGGAAAAGAAGGGCGGCTGCTGAGCTCAATCTCAACCCGCCGGAGTCGCGGGCCCAAGGTCCGCCGGCAAAAACCCACAAAGGAGCCCATATGAAATCCGTCTTGATTACCGCCTTCGTCGCCGCCGGCTTGCTGGCCTTCGGTGCCGCCCAGGCGTCTCCCGAACTGGCCAAGAGCGCTGGCTGCTCGAAGTGCCACCTCATGGACAAGGAAAAGAAGGGCGCGCCGGCCTACACCGCCAGCGCGGCCAAGTACAAAGGCAAGGCCGATGCCGAAGCCACCATGTTGAAGTTCATCAGCAACAAGGACGGCGACCATCCGGAAATGAAGGCCAACCCGGACGACGCCAAGGCCGTGGTCAAGTGGATCCTGACTCTGTAAATCAGATCTGACTGATCGCTACGACGCCGGCCGATGCCGGCGTCTTTGTCAAGGCTCGTACTGAAGCCTGGAGCAGAACACAGCCAAGCCGGCGGATGCTCGCTGCGAAGGCCCGCGTCAAAGCCCCCGCGGCCGGCAGGGCCAGCGGCTTCAGCGTGTTGCATGGGAACGACAGAACCGCCGCGCACCGGAGCCAGCCGTTTGATGCGGATCAAGCTTGTGCCTTGCGCATCAATGCCGCCGTCATGCGCTTGAACAGGAACAGGTGCGCCGGGATCATGGCGTACCAGTACAGCAGGCCCCACACGCCCTGCGGGTGCCAATAGGCGGTGACGGTGAGCCGGGTGCGGCCTTCGGCCAGCGGGTCGATCACGAATTCCAGCACGCCGGAACCCGGCGCCTTCATGCCGAAGTGCAGCGTGAGGCGATGCTCGAGTTCCAGCGCCAGAACGGTCCAGTAGTCGATGCGGTCGCCCAGCCGCAGGTCCTGCGCATCCCGCCGACCGCGCGACAGCCCGGCCCCGCCGATCAGCCAGTCCATGGCGCCGCGCAACCACCAAAGCCAGCCCAGGGCGCCGTAACCCTGGTCGCCGCCGATGGCGGTGACCACCTGCCACAGCGCCGCCGGCGTGGCCTGGCCCATCGCGCTGCCCGACGCGCGCTTGGCGTAGTACGCGTTGTCCTGCCGATAGTTGCGAAACATCATCGCGCCTTCGGTCCAGCGCGCCGCCACGGTGTGCTCGCGCTCGGCCTGCAGCGCCACCTGAACGGCTTCGCGAAACCCCAGCAGGCGCTGCGGCACCAGGGCGCGCAAGGCTTCGTCGTGTGCCGGCAGGTCGTGCTTCAGGCCGCCGATCAGGGCCTTTGCCACGCTGGCCGGTACCGCCGTGACCAGGCCCAGCCAGTAGGACGACAGCCCCGGCGACAACACCGGCACGGGAATGATGCGCGGGTGTTTGCCCAGGATCTCGGCCAGCTGCAGCATCATCTCTTCGTAGCTCAGCGTCTCCGGTCCACCGGCGTCCAACACCTGGCCGGCGGCGGCTTCGATATCGCGCACGCGCAGCAGGTATTCGAGCAGGTTGTCCAGCGCGATGGGCGTGGAGCGCGAGCGCACCCACTTCGGCGTCGTCATCACCGGCAGGTGGTTGACCAGGTCGCGCATCACCTCGTAGGCCGCCGACCCGGGCCCGACGATGATGCCGGCGCGGATTTCCGTCACCGGCACCGGGCCGGCGCGCAGATGCACGCCCGTGTCGCGGCGCGAGGTCAGATGCTCGCTGTCGGCCTGTTCGGGAATCAGCCCGCCCAGATAAACGATGCGGCGCACGCCGGCCTGCGCTGCGGCAACGGCGAAGTGGTCGGCGGCCTCCAGGTCCAGACGGCCGAAGTCGCGGCCGGCAGCCATGGAGTGCACGAGGTAGTAAGCCGTGTCCACGCCCTGCAGCGCGGCGGGCAGTGTCTGCGGCTGCAGTGCGTCGGCCACCACGATTTCCACCCCGGGCCAGTGACGCGCCTCCAGGACCGCGCGCGCCCGCCCCACGGCACGCACCGGCACGCCCTCGCGCAGCAAGCGCGCCACCAGGTGGGTACCGATATAGCCGCTGGCGCCGAAGACGAGCACCAGGCCGCGGCTGGTCGTGGCATCGGGACCGGTCTTGACGCCCGTCAACGGCTGCAGGGGACTTTGCCGTAGATTCGCGGTCGAGTTTGTATTCATGGATTCAGGTATGGGTTGGGGGCGCTGCCCATTGCGAGCCAGGGAGTATCGATGAAGGTCAATAGGCAAGCGCCCAGACGGAATCCCGGCGGTGCACGTGGCGAAGACTTCCCCAAAAGGGCTTGTGCATGAGTCCGGCGGGAATCACGCTGCTCATGATGGCCGGCTTTGCCGGCTTCGGCTGGCTGGCCTGGCGCAAGCTGGCCATCGTGCTGCGGCTGCAGCCCGAAGTGCGCTGGGACCACCCCGCAGCACGGCTGCAGGCCGTGCTCGTCAACGGCTTCCTGCAGCAGCGCATGATCGCCCGCGACTGGAAGCCCGGGCTGATGCATGCGGTGATCTTCCTCGGTTTCATGGCGCTGCTGCTGCGCAAGCTGCAGCTCATCGCCATCGGCTACCACGAGCCCTTCGTCTACCCGGGCCTGGCCGGCGGCCTGTTCGCCGCGCTCAAGGACTTCGTTGAACTGGCCGTGCTGGCCGCGCTGGCCTATGGCTTCTGGCGACGCTACGTGATTCGACCCAGGCGGCTGGAATCCAACCGCGAAGCGCTGCTGGTGCTGGTGCTGATCACAGTGATCATGGTCACCGACCTGCTCTACGACGGCTTCCGTTTCGCGTTGTTCTCGGCCACCGACGCAGGCATCGCCCACGAGCGCGGTTTTGCCTTTGCCGGCAGCGCGCTGGCTTCCAGCTTTGCCGGCTGGCCGGCCGGCATGCTGCAGGCTGGCTACCAGATCAGCTACTGGTTGCAGCTGGCCACCGTCTTCGGCTTTCTGGTGCTGCTGCCCACGGGCGAACATTTCCACATCGTCACCGCCCTGCCCGCATTGTTTTTCCGCCGCGGCGGCCCCACCCATGTGGTGCCCTCGGTCGACCTCAAAAAGATGATGTCCGACGACGCCGACGCGGGCGACCTGCGCGTGGGCGTGCACACCGTGCGCGACCTGAGCTGGAAGGACGGCCTGGACGCCTTCACCTGCACCGAATGCGGCCGCTGCAAGGACGCCTGCCCCACTTTCCTGACCGACAAGCCCTTGTCGATGAAGTGGGTTCACGACAGCGTGAAGCACCACCTGCTGGAGCAGCGCGCAGTCCTGCTCGCCCCAGCGCCCGCAGCCGATGCCGAGGACCCGCTGCCGCCGCTGGTGAGCGGCGTGATCAGCGAAGAAACGCTGTGGGCCTGCACCACCTGCGGCTACTGTGAAGCGGCCTGCCCGATCGAACTGGAACACCTGTCCAAGTTCTACAAGCTGCGCCAGCACCGGGTGATGATGGACGGCGAGTTTCCGCACGAACTCATACCGGTCTTCGAGGCCTACGAGTCACAGAGCAACCCTTGGGGCCTGCCCGCACAGACGCGCGCCGACTGGGCCAGGGACCTGGACGTGCCACGCCTCACCGACGCGGACCAGGCGGCCGACTTCGACGTGCTGTTCTATGTCGGTTCGGCGCAGTCCTTCGACCCGCGCGGGCAGAAGATCGCGCGCGCCTTCGTCGCCATCCTGCGTGCCGCAGGCGTGCGCTTCGCGATCCTGGGCGACTTGGAGACCTCCACCGGCGAATGCGTGCGCCGCGCCGGCAACGAGATGCTGTTCCAGCAACTGGCCGGTGTGCTGGTGGAAACGATGAACGGCCTGGGCGTCAAGCGCATCGTCACCTGCGACCCGCACGCCTTCAATTCGCTGAAGAACGAATACCCGGCCTTCGGCGGACAGTGGCAGGTCGAGCACCACAGCCAGTTCATCGCACGCCTGCTCGACGAGGGCCGCATCACGCTGGCGCCCCAGGCCGAGCGCGTGGTCTTTCACGACCCCTGCTACCTGGGCCGGCACAATGGCGAATTCGACGCCCCGCGCTCGGTGCTGCGGCACGTTGCCCTCGACCCGCTGCTGGAGTTCGAGCTGAACGCGCAGAAGGCCATGTGCTGTGGCGCCGGTGGTGGCCGCATGTGGATGGAAGAGAAGGTCGGCACGCGCATCAACGTGTTGCGCGCCGAACAGGCGCTGCAACAGCGGCCGACGGTGATTGCCACCGCCTGCCCGTACTGCGCCGTGATGATCGACGACGGGCTGAAGTCGCTGAACCGCGAGACCGAGGTGGCCAGCAAGGACATCGCTGAACTGGTGGCCGAAGCCCTGGCCCGACCCGTTACTTGAGGCAATCATGGGCCAGATATTGATCCTGTACTCCACCACCGACGGCCACACCGTTCGCATCTGCGACCGCTTGCGTGCCGTTGTCGAAGCCGGTGGGTCGCGTGCCACGGTCAAGCCGCTCGCCGAAGGCACGGCGGACGACCTGGCGCGCTGCGACGCCGTCGTCATCGGTGCCAGCATCCGCTACGGCAAGCACAAGCCCGAGGTCGGCGCCTTCATCGCCCGCCACCAGGCGGCGCTGGAAGCGAAGCCCAATGCCCTGTTCTCGGTCAACGTGGTGGCGCGCAAGCCCGGCAAGGACGTGCCCGAAGCCAACCCCTACCTGCTCAAATTCCTGCGCCGCATCGCCTGGAAGCCGCAACGGCTGGCCGTCTTCGCGGGCCGGATCGACTACCCCAGCTACGGCGCGCTCGACCGCACGATGATCCGCTTCATCATGTGGATGACCAAGGGCCCCACCGACCCCAAGGCCGTGGTCGAGTTCACCGACTGGGCACGCGTGGACGCCTTCGGCAGCCAGCTCCTGGGGATGGTGCCCGCTGCGCCCTCGTCTGCCACCGCAGCCGCCTGAGAGCCCGTGAAGCATTCCGCCACGCACGTCCATGCCCTGACGCCGTTTGATGCAGGAAAGGTCGAAATGCCGCTCGTCACCTCAATGAAATTGGTCCTGCGGTCTGCGCTGTGCGCGGCGGCAATGCTCGCGCTGCACTCGACGGCCGTCGCGCAGCACCGGGTGGCCATACCCGTCAGCGGTGAACTGCAGGCCGTGCTGGCCTTGCCGGGCGATGCGACGCGTGGTGCCGAAGTGTTCAAGGAAGAATGCCAGGGCTGCCATCGCAGCGACGCTTCGGGCAACGCTCGCAAGGCGATTCCGCGACTCTCCGGCCAGCACGCGACCGTGGTGCTCAAGCAGATCGTCGACATCCGCAGCGGCAGCCGGATCAACTTACCGATGAAGGCCTTCGTCGACGACCCGGCGCTGAGCCTGCAGCACTTTGCCGATATCGCCGTCTACCTGCAGTCGCTGCCCCCGGCCGGCATGCAAGGCCAGGGGCCCGGCACGGCTGTGACGAGCGGCCAGGGGCTTTACGAACGCGACTGTGCCGCATGCCACGGCGCCCAGGCCGAAGGGCGCGCCGATCTGTTCTACCCGAGGCTGGTGACGCAGCACTACAGCTACCTGCTGCGCGAGATCGGGCTGATCCGTGATGGTGGGCGGGGCAATTCGAATCCGGCCATGGTGCAGCTGGTCAAGGCCTACACGCCCGAACAGATGCAGGACGTGGCCGACTACCTTTCTCGTCTGCCCGCGCCCGGGCAGAAGTAGCTGTCGACGGCGGGCACGGCCAGGCGCGCGTCAACAGCGCGCCGTCAGTGCACCATCAGCGCACCACCAGCACGTCGCTCACGCCCAGCACGTGGATGGCGAACATCGACAGCACGCCGGCAAAGGTCACGTAGTACAGGGTCGGCCAGAAGGTCTTGCGCAGCGTGGCACCTTCGCGCCCGAGCAGGCCCACCGTGGCCGAGGCCGCCACCACGTTGTGGATGGCGACCATGTTGCCGGCCGCCGCGCCCACGGCCTGCACGGCCACGATGAGCGCGCCCGAGACACCCAGGCTGGTGGCCACGCCGTACTGGAACTGGCTGAGCATCATGTTGCTCACCGTGTTGGACCCGGCAATGAAGGCGCCCAGGGCACCCACGCTGGGCGCCAGCAGCGGGTAGACCCCGCCCACGCTGTCGGCCACCCACTGCGCCATGGCGATGGGCATGCTCGGCAGCCCGGCGGCGTTGACGCCCGAATTGATGAGGATGCGCACCATGGGCACGGTGAACAGCAGCACGAAGCCCGCGCCCAGCAGCACGCCCGAGGATTCGCGCACCGCCTTGCCCAGAGACGCCAGTTGCATGCGGTGCAGGAAGAAGGTGATCAGCACCACCACCACCAGGATGCCGCCGGGCAGGTACAGCGGCTGAAAGCTGCCGCTGACTCCCTTTTCGCCCAGGATGTCCGGAAAAACCAGCACCACCGACTTCATGAAACCGCCGACCTGCGGCGAGACGCGGCTGAGCACCAGCAGCGCACCCACCAGCACATAGGGCAGCCAGGCGCGGAAGGTGCCGATGCGGGCCTGCGCCGGCAGCTGGTCGAGCTTCATCTCGATGGTGCCCAGCCACTCGGCGGGCCACTCCTTGGGGTCGGCGAAGTCCCAGGTCTTCTTGGGCAGCAGGAAGCCGAAGCGCGCCGCCGAGGTGACGATGGCCAGGCCCACCAGCCCGCCCATCAGCGACGGAAACTCCGGCCCCAGGAAGATGCCGGTGGCGGCATAGGGCAGCGTGAACGCCAGCCCGGCGAAGATGGCGAAGGGCAGCACGGCAAAGCCGTCCTTCCAGCTCTTCTCGCGGCCGAAGAAGCGCGTCAGCATCAGCACCATGATGAAGGGCATGGCGGTGCCGACGATGGCGTGCACGATGGCCACGTTGCTGGTGATGAGGCGCAGGTAGGCGTCCCAACTCGACCCCTGCGCCACCAGTTGCGCCCCCAGCGTGGCCGTGTCCAGGCCGCTGTTCACGCCGATGATGATGGGCGTGCCCACGGCGCCGAAGGAGACCGGCGTGCTCTGCACCAGCATGCCCAGCATCACCGCCGCCATGGCCGGGAATCCGATGGCCACCAGCAGCGGCGCGGCAATCGCCGCCGGCGTGCCAAAGCCTGAAGCACCTTCGATGAAACAGCCGAACAGCCAGGCGATGATGATGGCCTGGATGCGGCGGTCAGGGCTGATGGTGGCGAAACCGGAACGGATGGCAGTGATGCCGCCCGAGTGTTTCAACGTGTTCAGCAGCAGGATGGCGCCGAAGATGATCCACAGCACACCAGCGGTGATGACCAGCCCTTGCAAGGTGGAGGCGAGTACGCGGTTGAAGCTCATCTCCCAGGCGAAGAGGCCGATGCCGGCGGCCACCAGATAGACCATGGGCATGGCCTTGCTGGCCGGCCAGCGCAGGCCGACCAGCAGTACGGCTGCCAGCAGGATGGGTGAAAACGACAGCAGCGCCAGGGTTCCGGGTTGCATGCGGGTCTCCGATTCTTGTGGTTGTGGTGAGCACCGCCGTCTCGGGCCTGGCAAGGTTCGAACGGCCGGAAACGGGGATGGCAACCCCATCCGCGCGCCGATGTGGCGGTCGGGTCTGGCGCCGCGCAGTATGCGCAAGCCGCTTGCAACCTTATTGAGACAGGTCAAGCCATGGCGTTGCCAAGGGCGTAGCTTGCGCATCGTACTGGCCACCAGGCCCGGGGAAGACCATGAACGCCCAACCACAGACTCAAAACGGTCGCCACGCCATCGTCGCGCGGCAGGATTTTTCAGACGTCACCTACCTGCTCGAGATCGAGCACCCGATGATGGCCCGGGCCGCCAGGCCGGGGCAGTTCGTCATCGTGATGTCGAACGAGCATGGTGAGCGCATTCCGCTCACGCTGGCCGACTTCGACGCCGCCAAGGGCACGGTGACGCTGGTCATCCAGGCCGTGGGCAAGACCACACAGGAAATGCAGCGCGACTGCCAGGTGGGCAGCACGCTATATGCGCTGGTGGGCCCGATGGGCGTGCCCAGCCACATCGGCAAGGCGCGCAAGGTGGTGTGCGTGGGCGGCGGCCTGGGTGTGGCGCCGGTGTACCCGCAGGCACGGGCCTGGAAGGAGAGCGGCGCCTACGTCATCGGCGTCATCGGCTTTCGCAACAAGGACCTGATGTTCTGGCGCGACAAGTTCGCTGCCGTCTGCGACGAACTCATCGTCTGCACCGACGACGGCTCGGCCGGCCTGCACGGCCGCGTCACCGCCGGGCTGGAGCAGGCCATCGCCAAGCACCCCGACATCGAAGAGGTGGTGGCCATCGGCCCGCCGGTGATGATGAAGGGCTGCGCCGAGGTGACTCGGCCGCACGGCATCCGCACCGTGGTGAGCTTGAACCCGGTCATGGTCGACGGCACCGGCATGTGCGGCGGCTGCCGCGTGAAGATCGGCGAGCAGGTCAAGTTCGCCTGCGTCGACGGGCCCGACTTCGACGGCCACCTGGTCGACTTCGAGGACCTCACGGCGCGCCTGGTGCGCTACAAGCGCGCCGAGAACGAAGCCCTGCAGACCTGGAAGGACGGCTGCCGCATCCGCACCGCCGCGGAGTCTTCCGCCGTGCCGCCGCCGATGGCCGTGGACCAGCCGTCGACCGACGCCTGACCGACGCCCAGGAGAACCGGCATGGCCACCAAGCCCAAGAAGAAGACGATCCGCAGCATCCCGCAGGAGCGCACACCGATGCCGGAGCAGGAGCCGCTGGTCCGCGCGCGCAATTTCGAGGAGGTGGCCTTGGGCTACCGCGTCGAAGAGGCGCTGATCGAGGCCGAACGCTGCCTGCAGTGCGCCGACGAACCCTGCGTGCGCGGCTGCCCGGTGGGCATCGACATCCCCGGCTTCATCAGGAAGATCACCGAGAAGCACTACCACGGCGCCTACGACATCATCACCGACACCAACCTGCTGCCTTCGGTGTGCGGCCGCGTGTGCCCGCAGGAGAACCAGTGCGAAGGCGTGTGCACGGTGGGCCAGCCCGACACCAAGCTCGAGCCGGTGGCCATCGGCCGGCTGGAGCGTTTTATCGGCGACACCGCCATCCGCGAAGGCTGGGCCAACGTGCCCCATATCGAGCCCAACGGGCTGCGCGTGGGCATCGTCGGCGCCGGCCCGGCCGGCCTGGCCTGCGCCGCCGACATGGCCAAGGCGGGCTGCGAGGTGGTGGTCTACGAGGCCTTCCACCAGCCCGGCGGCGTGCTCAAGTACGGCATCCCCGACTTTCGCTTGCCCAACGACACCGTCGACGCCGAGATCCGCAAGGTCGAGGCACTGGGCGTGCGCTTCGAATGCAATACGCTGGTCGGGCGCTTGTTCACCGTCGAGCAGATGCGCACCGAAATGGGCTTCGACGCCGTGTTCATCGGCACCGGCGCCGGCTACCCCAGCTTCATGGGCATCCCGGGCGAGTCGCTCAACGGCGTGCTCTCGGCCAATGAACTGCTGACGCGCTGCAACCTGCTGCGCGCGCGCGACTTCCCCAATTTCGACACGCCGCTGCAGCCGGGCAAGCACGTGGCCGTCATCGGCGCCGGCAATACCGCCATGGACGCGCTGCGTGTCTCGCTGCGGCTCGGTGCCGAGAGCGTGCACTGCATCTACCGCCGCAGCAAGACCGAGGCGCCGGCGCGGGCCGAGGAGATCCACCACGCCGAACAGGAAGGGGTGGACTTCAACTGGCTCACGAGCCCGATCGAGATCCTGCCCGATGCCCAGGGCGGCGTGCGCGCGCTGCGCTGCGTGCGCATGGAACTCGGCGAGCCCGACGCCTCGGGCCGGCGCAAGCCGGTGCCGGTGCCGGGCAGCGAGTTCGAATTCGAGTGCGACATGGTGGTGTTCGCCATCGGCACCAATGCCAACCCCATCCTGGGCCAGACCTGCAAGCTGGGCCTGGACAAGCGTGGCTATATCGCCGCCGACGAGACCCTGGCCACGTCGATCGTCGGCGTCTGGGCCGGCGGCGACATCGTCACCGGTGCGGCCACCGTCATCCGCGCCATGGGCGCCGGCCGCCAGGCCGCGCGCGCCATGAAGGCCTGGTTGGGCCTGCGCGACAGCGACGCCGTCTACGAGGGCGATGCGGCCGACACCTTGTTCGGTATCCACCGCGCCGAGCACGGCCCGGCGCGTGTGCGCCTGGCCTGAACCACGACCACGACCACGACCACGAGACAAGACAAGACCATGAACGACACCGCCCTGCTCGACCGGCCCGAGACCCTGGCCAGCACCAAACCGGCCCTGGACCTGACCGAGCACATCGTCGAGGTCATCAGCGACTCCGGCGAAGGTGCGCAGCGCTGCGGCCAGAGCCTGGCCGCCATCGCCGCGCGCAGCGGCAACGGCATCTGGACGGTGGAGATCATCCCCGCCGAGATCCAGCCGCCGGCGCGCAGCGTGGCCGGGGCCAGCGGCATCCGCATCCGCATCGGCGCGGGCCGCATCACCAACGGCGGCGACCAGACCGACCTGGTGATGGCCTTCAACGAGCAGGTGCTGCTGGGCCGCGTGCGCGCCGGCGAGCTGAAGCCCGGGGCCACGATCATGCTGGAGAGCATCTGGCGCGAGCACAAGGACCCGAAGATCGTCGCCTCGTACCAGGAAACCTTGAAGTCCCTGCTCGCCGACGGCTTTCGCGTGGTGGAGATGCCGCTGGAGCGCGAATGCCGCGCGCTGATGAACGACCCGCGGCGCGGCAAGAACATGTTCGTGCTGGGCACGCTGTGCAGCATCTACAGCTTCAGCCTGGACCTGGCGCGGGCGCAGATTGCGCAGATCTTCGGCAAGAAGGACGCCAAGGTCATCGCCACCAACGTGCGCCTCATGGAAGCCGGCTTCGACTGGGCCGAGCGCACGCTGGACTTCAAGTTCCGCATCCCGGCGCAGCCGGTGGCCGAACCGCAGGTGGTGGTCAGCGGCAATACCGCCATCGCCCTGGGCGTGCTGGCCTCGGGCATGGACATCTGCGCCATGTACCCCATCACGCCGGCCACTTCGGCGTCGCATTATTTGAGCGAGTGTTTCGAACGCGTCGGCGGCCTCGTGCACCAGGCCGAGGACGAGATCGCCGCCTGCGCCTTTGCCATCGGCGCCTCGTATGCCGGGCGCTGCGCGGTGACCATCACCTCGGGGCCGGGTTATTCGCTCAAGCAGGAAGGCCTGGGGCTGGCGGTGATGGCCGAGATTCCGCTCGTCGTCGTGAACGTGCAGCGCGGCGGCCCCAGCACCGGGCAGCCGACCAAGGTGGAACAGGGTGACCTGCTCACCGCCATCTACGGCAGCCACGGCGACGCGCCCAAGGTGGTGCTGGCGGCCAGCGGTATCGAGGACTGCTTCTATTCCATGATCACGGCGCGCAAGATCGCCGAGACCTTCAACATGGTGGTGGTGGTGCTCTCCGACGCCAGCCTGTCCACCGCCCAGCAACCCTTCCCGCGGCCGCAGTTCAGCGAGGAATGGCTGGCCCCGCCCATCGACCAGACACCGGTGCCCGAGGGCGCCAAGCCCTACGACTGGGACCCGGTGACCGGCATCGCGCGCCGCTTCATCCCGGGGCAGCCCGGCGGCATGCACACCATCACCGGCCTGGCGCACGACCGCCTGAGCAAGGTGGCCTACGACCCGACCATCAACGAGGAAGGCCTGCGAGCGCGCAGCCTGAAACTTGCCGCGCTGCAGAAGACGCTGAAGGCCCCGCCGGTCTACGGCGCGCCCGAAGGCGACCTGCTGCTGGTGGGCTGGGGCGGCACGCAGGGCGCCATCGAGGAAGCGGTGGACCGGCTGCGCGCCCAGGGGCTGGCGGTGTCTTCCATGCACCTGCGCTTCATCCAGCCGCTGCCATCGGGCATCCGCGAGATCCTGCACCGCTTCAAGCAGGTGATGACGATCGAGGGCAACTGGTCCGACAGCCTGAAGGACGAACTCATCGACGAAGACAACCGCCGCTACTCGGCGCTGGCCATGATGCTGCGTTCACGCTACCTGGTGGACGTGGACTGCTGGAGCGAGGCGCGCGGCCAGCCCATCAAGCCCGGCAGCGTGGTCGACGTGGCGCTGGCGCAGATGAAGAAATCGCCGGCGAAGAAGAACAAAGGCTGAAGGAGACAAGACATGGGATCCGCACTCAACCAGAACATCATCCGCATCCACGAGGAGCACCACGCGCTGGAGGACTACCAGAGCGGCGTACCGCGCTGGTGCACCGGCTGCGGCGACAACGCCATCCTGGCCGCCGTGCAGCGCCTGTGCCGCGACGAGAACCTGGCGCCTGAGCGCACCGTGTTCGTATCGGGCATCGGCTGCTCCAGCCGCTTTCCGCACTATATGAAGACCTACGGCTTCCACGGCATCCACGGCCGCGCCTTCCCGCTGGCCGAAGGCGTGAAGATGGCGCGGCCCGACCTGCATGTGTTCGTGAATACAGGCGACGGCGACTGCTGCAGCATCGGCGCGGCGCACTGGATCCACGCCATCCGCTACAACATGAACCTCACCGTCATCCTGCACGACAACCACGTCTACGGGTTGACCAAGAAGCAGGCCTCGCCGACCTCGCCGATGGGACTCAAGAGCAACACCACGCCGCGCGGCGCGGTGCTCGAGCCGCTGAACCCGCTGCTGGTGTCGCTGGGCGTGGCCAACGCCTCCTTCATCGCCCAGGGTGTGGACTGGATGCCCGAGCAGCTGTACGACATCGTGCAGAAGGCCTTCAAGCACCGCGGCTTCTCGTTCGTGCGCGTCATCCAGCGCTGCCCGGAATTCCTGCCCAAGATGTTCGAGCCCTGGCTGCACGACCCGGGCAAGACGCTGCTGTTGACGCACGCCAACGGCCTGCAGCCCAGCGCCGACGTCAGCCGCGTCTACCGCAACCAGCGTGAACACGATCCGCTGGACATCGACACCGCACGCGAGATCGCATCCTGCGAAGACCCCATCCCCGTGGGCATCCTGTACCACAACCCCGCCGTGCCCTGCTACGAGGACTTGCGCCACGCTGGTGCACCGCGCTCGCCCGAGCTCACGCGCGCCGGGCTCGACGCCGAGCTCGACAAATACACGATCTGGCCCGAACAAGACGCACAGCCGGCGCAAACCGCCTGAACGCGCCCCGCCCGCCCCCTGAACCGAGACGACAGTGATGGACATGGCCACGCAACACCCCGACCAGGGGCTTTTCCACCTCACCGGGCAGCGCACAGGGGCCGGCTTTTCCGCAGTCGACATCGGCAAGCTCCGACCTGCGCTGCTGGCGGCCTACGGCGACCTGAACCGGCTGCGCCACGACTTTCCCGTGGTGCTGCTGGACACCCCGGGCCCGGACGGCTTTGCCGTGGCGCTGTCGACGGTGGTCAACCGGGTGGCACTGGAACTGGCGCCGCGCGGCGCGGAGGGCGAACGCCTGCGCCGGCACTTGCTGCGTCTGGAGCGCGAGATCCGTACCGCGGTGGCCGCGGGCGCGCAAGGTGAGCTTTCGACACTGTGGGCCGAAGCGGCCGCGCGGATGGGCGCCGAAACCGAGGCCCGTGCCGACCACGCAGCCGGCCCCGTGCTGGCCCAGGCCGCCACGTCGCTGACGGTCGACGGCGCGGTGGCGGGCTGCGATGCCCAGTTGCCCGCGCGCCTGATCACACAGGCTTGGCGCCATGCGCAGTGGCGCAAGGCCGGCGAATTCCGCGCCATGGTCGACACGTTGATGCGCGGCCTGTCCGACATCCGGCGCGCCGCCTGGGCCCATTCGCAGGCCGGGCGCAAGCCGCAGGCCTTGCGGGCGGCGGTGGGCGGAGGCCACGCCGACATCTTCGACTTTGCCGCCATGTCGCGCCTGGTGGCACGCGGCGCGCCGAAGGACGAATTGCCACCTGCGCGCCGCCAGCGCATCGAGTGGGCCTTGTCGACGCTGTCCAACCAGGTCTTCTACCCCGCCCTGCACCGCGGCGGGGCCGACACCGGACCGGCAGGTTTTGTCTTCGACAACTGCGCCGCCGCCATGGCGGCCTTCCGCAGCCGCTTGCCCAAGGTCGCCGAACTGGTGAAGGCGATTGCCGTGGCCGAACTGGAGGTGGCGGGGCGCTACGTGGAAAGCGAGCACGACCCGGTATTCGACCATTACGACGAACATTCGCTGACGGCAGAGGACCTGGCGCTGCTGCCCGACTACCTGGTGTGCATCCCGCCCGAGCACAACGACGCGCCCGAGAATGCGGCACTGCTGGACATGCTTTCTTCCGCCATGCCGGTGAAGGTGCTGGTGCAGGTGTCCGACCTGCTGGAAGAAGCCTCCATCGGCGCCGGGCACTTCGCCTTCGGCGTGCGCAGCGCCCGCCTGGCCACCACCGCCATGGGCCTGGGTGGCATGTTCGTGATGCAGTGCGCCAGCTCGGCGCTTTATGCACAGCGCGACCGCATGGCGCGCGGCCTGACCTGCCGCGGGCCGGCGCTGTTCACGGTGTTCGCTGGTTCGCCCGCACCGGCAGCCGGGCTGCCGCCCTACCTGGGTGCTGCAGCCGCCATGGAATCGCGCGCCTTCCCCACGTTCACCTACGACGCCGCGGCCGGCGCCAACTGGGCCGAGCGCTTCTCGCTGCAAGGCAACCGCGCGCCCGAAGATGATTGGCCGACGGAGCCTTTCGAATACGCCGACGAAGCCCTGCAGCGCGTGGTGGAGCCGGTGCACTTCACGTATGCCGACTTTGCGCTGTGCGACAGCCGCCATGCAGACCACTTCGCAGCGGTGCCGCGCGAACGCTGGCATGCCGGCATGCTGCCGGTGGCCGACTGGCTGGCGCTGGACGAAGGCAGCGCCGCCAGGCGCGTGCCCTACCTGCTGGCCGTGGACGCCGAGGATCGCCTGCACCGCGTGCTGGTCGACGCAAAGATGATGCAGGCCACCCGGCGCTGCCAGTTGCTGTGGCACCGGCTGCAGGAACATGCCGGCATCCACGATTCGCATGCCGAACGGCTGCTGGCGCAGGAGCGCACCGAACGGGCCACCGCTCCAGCCGCAGAGATCGGGCCGGGGACGGCTGCGCCCGCCCTGGCGGCGGCGGCTGCATCATCGGCTGCATCATCGGCTGCATCAACGACTGAAGCACCAGCCCCGGCCGATCGCCCGCCCTCGGACGAGGCCTGGATCGAAACCTCGCGCTGCCCGAGCTGCAACGAGTGCCAGCTCATCAACGACCGCATGTTCGGCTACAACGACAACAAGCAGGCGTACATCAAGGACATCCTTGCCGGCACCTACCGGCAGCTGGTGGAGGCGGCGGAGTCGTGCCAGGTGGCGATCATCCACCCCGGCAAGCCGCGCAACCCAGACGAGCCCGGCCTGGCCGAACTCGTCGAGCGCGCCAGGCCCTTCCAGTAGCGAACACAACGGCGGCCCGTGGCGCAGGATTTCAATGGAGTCGACATGAAACTGAATGCGTTTCTGCGCGGCTGGCCCCTCGCACTGGCCGTCGCACTGCCCGCCTGGGCGGCCCAGGACACCACACCCGAAAAGCTGCTGGCCGAATACACCGCGAAGGCCGGCGGGCCAGCCTCTGCCGAACGCGGCCAGAAGCTGTACGGCACCAACTTTGGCCGCGACCTCGGCTTGAGTTGCGCCTCGTGCCACAACGACAACCCCACCCAACGTGGCACGCACGCGTTGACCGAGAAGCGCATCGCCCCGCTGGCGCCGGCGGCCAACGCCAAGCGCTTCACCGACCGCACGGCGGTGGAATTGAACTTTCGCATGAACTGCAAGGACGTGGTCGGCCGCGAGTGCACCGCAGCCGAGAAGGCCGACGTATTGAGCTGGCTGCTGTCGATCAAGCCCTGAGCGTTGCCGGCGCTCCTGACGCAGCCACGATGCGCTTGAGCTTGCCGCTGTGCCCCAGCGGCAGGCTGTGCACGCTGCGCACGGCGACCTTCAGGCCGGCAGCGCCCTGCGCCTGGCCAAAGTCGACCAGCGATCGGCGGCAGTGTTCGCGCACCGCGGCGGAGGTCGGCGCACCCGGCCCCAGCAGCAGTTCCAGCGCCTGCGGGCCGGTCTGCCGCAGCTGGAAGTCGAAGACACCGGCTTCGTCCTCGAGCACTGTGCTCAGGGCCAGCGGCAACAGCGTCACGGGCTCGCCGCCGCGCCCGGCAACCACCAGCATGTCGTCGCTGCGACCCTGCACCTGAATCACCGGCAGCGCCGACCCGCAGGGGCAGCACTCGCCCCCGAGAACGATGCGGTCACCGATGTCGAAGCGGATCAGCGGCTGCAGATGGTTGGCCAGGTTGGTCAGCAGCGTGGTGTGGGAAAGCGTCCCGGGCGGCACGGGGCGGTGCTGAGCGTCCACCGCCTCCAGGATCACCCAGTCGGCGTTCACGTGCAGCCGCCGCTGCGCGCATTCCCAGGCAATGGGCAGGAACTCGGAGGCGCCATAGCTGTTGCGCAACTCGGCGCCGAAGGCCTGCGCGATGCAGGCACGCATGGCCTGCGAGAGTGTCTCGCCACCGGTCCAGACCTCCTTCGGGCGGCAGCGCAGGCGGCCACACTGCGCCTCGCCGGCCAGCATCACGGCCGCCGTCGGGTAGGTGGCGAGCACGGTGGGCGCGAAGTCGTTCAACTCGTCCACCAATGCCGGCGTGGGCTGCAGGATCGAGAAGCAGCGCCAGTTCCGGCCCAGCCAGGGCTGCAGCGCGCACAAGCGCCGCACCGTGACGACGCTGGCGAAGTGACCACCGACGGCGCCGACAAAGGCCCAGCGTTCAGCCAGGCCCAGGGGGTCCAGGAACCGTGCCCAGGGTCGGGGTGCATGGCGGCGGCAGGCCTCCAGCGCATCGTAGACCGCCATCGCCGTTTCGTCGTGCACGAAGAGCCCCGGCTGCCCCGTGCTGCCCGAGCTCTCCCAGGCCCAGCGGTGGCCGCGGAAGGGTTGGCCGATGAGCGACGGGTCGGCGCAGAACTCGCGCAGTTCGTCCAGGGTGATGTCGGGTTCGGTGCAGGTGTCGGCGAAGTGCGCCATGAGCTGCACCTTGTCCATCACCGGCAACGCCTCCAGCGGCAGGCTGGTCAGGTCACGGCCATGCAGCAGGCGGTGGTAGAGCGGCGCACGCTGCGCCGCCTGCAGCAGGAGCAAGAGGCGGCTGCGCTGCAGTTGGGTGATCTCGGCCGCCGTGGCCCGCGTCGCGGACAGCACCTCGAAGTGCATGGAAGCCGGCGACGGGCGCCCGGCGGTAGCGAACGGGCCCGACATCATGGTCGATGCTCAGTCGGCGTAGCGCACGTGGACGAATTCGCCCGGAGCGTCGCACAAGGCCACCCGGGCGGGAATCGGCTGCGCCGGCTGCAGCGGCGAAGAGCGCGCCGCCAGCCATTCGTGCCAGGCCGGCCACCACGAGCCCTCGTGCCGCTGCGCCTGGCGCAACCAGTCTTCGTGCTGCGCCCACACGCCGTGGGCCGGCCGACAGGCTATGCGGTAGGAGCGCCCGGCGTGCCCCGGCTCGGCAACGATGCCGGCGTTGTGGCCACCGTTGGTCAGCACGAAGGTGATCTCGGTGTCGCACAGGTGGTGCAGCTTGTAGACCGAAGGCCAGGGCGAGATGTGGTCGCGCTCGGTGCCCACCAGGAACACCGGCACGTCGATGTCGATCAGCGACACGGCACGGCCGCCGACGCGGTAGGCACTGCTCGCCAGGTCGTTGTGCAGGTACAGCGCGATCAGGTATTCGTGGTGCATGCGCGCCGGCATGCGTGTGGTGTCGGCATTCCAGGCCATGAGGTCGCTGCGCTTCTCGCGTTCGCCCATCAGGTATTCGCGCATGCGCCGTGTCCAGATGAGGTCTCGCGAGTGCAGGAACTGGAACGAGCCCGCCATCTGCGGGCCGGTATGGAATCCCTTCCCCCGCGTGACCTCGTCCAGGTAGCCGATCTGGCTTTCGTCGATGAAAAGGCCCAGTTCACCGGGTTCGGAGAAATCGGTCTGCGCGGCCAGCAGCGTCAGCGTTTTCAGCGGCGGCAGCCGCTCGCCACCCGTCACGCCGCCGCTGCGGCCCAGGGCCGCGGCCGCAATGGCCAGCAAGGTGCCGCCCAGGCAATAGCCCATGGCGTGCACGGGCTGCTTGCGGCCGCTCAGTTCACCGACGGCACGCAGCGGCTCCAGCACGCCCAGTTGCAGATAGTCGTCCATCGTCAGGTCGGCGTCACTCAAGTCGGGGTTGCGCCAGGACACCATGTAGACGGTGTGGCCCTGCTGCACCAGGTAGCGCACCATCGAGTTATGCGGCGAGAGGTCGAGGATGTAGTACTTCATGATCCACGACGGAATCACGAGCAGCGGCTCCGGGTGCACCTGCTTCGTCTGCGGCGCATAGCGGATGAGTTCGACCAGGCGGTTGCGCATCACCACCTTGCCCGGCGTCACCGCCACGTCGCGGCCGACCTGGAAGCGGGCCGCTTCGGCGACCACTTCCGGGTCGGGCTGGCCAGCGATGTCGCGCCACCAGTTCATCGCACCCTTCATCTGGTGCGCGCCACCGGACTCGACCAGGTCCTGCAGCACCACCGGGTTGGTGGGCAGCCAGTTGGCCGGCGCCATGACGCTCAGCCACTGCTTGGCGAAGAACCGCGTCATCACGGCGTGGTGTTCGGTCATGCCCGGCATGTAGGCGGCTTCGCGCCAGAAGGCCTCGCTGTTGCGAAAGCCACTGCGCAAGGCATTGAATGGCCAGGCCGCCCAGGCGGGGTGGCGGAAGCGCGGGTCGTCGTCGGCGTCGCCCGCCGGTTCGGGTGGCTCGCCCAAGCCCATCGCGGTGCGCCAGGTCTCGGCGCCGAGCTGCGCCGCGGTAGCCGCCAGGTCCATCTGCCGCCCCGGCGCGACCGCCAGGTGCCAGGCCCAGTCGGCCCAGGCCAGCGCCAGGGCCACCGGCGACAGGCCACCGGTCAGCGGGGCGGCGCTGGTGTGCAGCAAGCGGTCGAGCCGCTGGGTGGGGGATTCGCGGGCCAGTTCGTCGAGCGCGGGGTTGGCGGGTGCTTCGTATTTCTTGAGCATGGCTTTCACCTGACGCGGCGGCGCGCCGGGATGGCGCATGCGCACCGCGGTTCAAGACCATTCTGCGCCCGTCGATTCGGCTCCGGGTTGATGCAGGCCAAGCCCGCGCCGCATGCTGCGCCGACGCCTACCTGCGGCGCCCGCGCAGCAGCACATACGCCGCCGGCACCACGAACAGCGACAGCAGCGGCGCCGTGACCATGCCGCCGAGCATGGGCGCGGCAATGCGGCTCATGACCTCGGAGCCGGTACCGCTGGCCCAGACGACCGGCATCAGGCCGGCCAGCAGCGTGGCCACGGTCATGGCCTTGGGGCGCACCCGCAGCACGGCCCCTTCGCGGATGGCGTCCTGCACCACGGCCAGCGTCGGCGCCAATCCCCGGGCCACGCGGTCGGCCAAGGCCTGCTTCAGGTAGTGCAGCATGATGACGCCGAACTCGGCCGCCACGCCGGCCAGTGCGATGAAGCCCACCCCGGTGGCGATGGACAGGTTGTAGCCCAGTGCCCACAGGAACCACACGCCGCCGGTCAGGGCCAGCGGCAGCGTGGCCATGATCAGAAACGCCTCGTCGAAGCGCTGGAAGGTCATGAACAGCAGCACGAAGATCACCAGCAGCGTAGCCGGCACGACGATCTTCAGCCGCGCATTGGCGCGCTCCAGATATTCGAACTGGCCCGAGTACGCGATGCTCATGCCCGGCTCCAGCGCCACGCCTTGGGCCACGGCGTCGCGCAGTTCGTTGGCCACTGCCGACAGGTCGCGCCCGCGCACGTCCACGTAGACCCAGCCTGAGGGCCGCGCGTTTTCGCTCTTCAGCATCGGCGGGCCGTCGCTGACCACCACCTTGGCCACCGTGCCGAGCGTGATCTGCTGGCCCGATGGCGTATAGATGGGCAGCGTGGCCAGCCGCTCGGGGGTGTCGCGCCACTCGCGCGGATAGCGGATATTGATCGGGAAGCGCGCCAGGCCCTCCACTGTCTCGGCGACGTTCTCGCCGCCGATGGCGCCGGCGACCACGGCCTGCACGTCGGCGATATTCAGGCCGTAGCGGGCGGCGGCGCTGCGGTCGATGAGCACGTCGAGATAACGACCGCCGGTCAGCCGCTCGGCCAGCGCCGAGGAGACTCCGGGCACGGTCTTGGCCACCTGCTCCACGGCCAGCGCGATGCGGTCGATGGCGGCCAGATCGGCCCCCGCGACCTTGACGCCGATGGGGCTCTTGATGCCGGTGGCCAGCATGTCGATGCGGTTGCGGATGGGCGGCACCCACACGTTGGCCAGGCCGGGCACCTGCACCGCGCGGTCGAGTTCCTCCACCAGTTTCTCGGCCGTCATGCCGGGCCGCCACTGGTCCTGCGGCTTGAACTGGATCGTGGTCTCGAACATCTCCAGCGGCGCCGGGTCGGTGGCGGTCTCGGCGCGGCCGGCCTTGCCGAAAACGGTGGCCACCTCGGGCACGGTCTTGATCATGCGGTTGGTGAGCTGCAGCAGTTCGGTGGCCTTCTGTGCCGACAGGCCCGGCAGCGCCGAAGGCATGTAGAGCAGGTCGCCTTCGTCCAGCCGCGGCAGGAATTCGCCGCCCAATTTCGATAGCGGCCACAGCGTGCTGACCATCAAGACGAGCGCGATCGCCACCGTGGCCTTGGGCCAGCGCAGCACCCATTCCAGCGCCGGCCGGTACAGCGTGATGAGGCCTCGCGTGATGGGGTTCTTCATCTCGTCGGGAATGCGGCCGCGAATCCAGTAGCCCATCAGCACCGGCACCAGCGTCACCGAGATGCCGGCCGCCGCCGCCATGGCGTAGGTCTTGGTGTAGGCCAGCGGCCCGAACAGCCGCCCTTCCTGCGCCTCCAGCGTGAAGACCGGAATGAACGACAGCGTGATGATGAGCAGGCTGAAGAAGAGCGCCGGGCCCACCTCCACCGCGGCGTCGGTGATCACCTTCCAGCGCTCTTCACCCGCCAGGGTCTCGCCCGGCCGCGCCTTCTGCCAGGCTTCGATCTTGCGGTGCGCGTTCTCGGTCATGACCACCGCGCCGTCGACCATGGCGCCGATGGCGATGGCGATGCCGCCCAGCGACATGATGTTGGCGTTGATGCCCTGCCCGCGCATGATGAGAAAGGCCACCAGGATGCCCAGCGGCAGTGCCACGATGGACACCAGCGCCGAGCGCAGGTGCCACAGGAAGAGCGCGCACACCAGCGCCACGACGATGAATTCCTCCACCAGCTTTTCGCTCAGGTGGGTGATGGCGCGCTCGATCAACGCGCTGCGGTCATAAGTGGTGACCACCTCCACGCCCGGCGGCAGACTCTTCTGCAACTCGGCCAGCCGCGTCTTCACGGCGCGGATGGTTTCCTGCGCATTCTTGCCCGAGCGCAGCACGACGATGCCGCCCGTGACTTCACCCTCGCCGTCGAGTTCAGCGATGCCGCGGCGCATCTCGGGGCCGACCTGCACCGTGGCCACGTCGCCCAGGCGCACGGGAATGCCGCCGCGCGCCACCAGCGGGATGGCGCGGAAATCATCCAGCGTCTTCAGGTAGCCGCTGGCACGAACCATGTACTCGGCCTCGGCCAGTTCCAGCAGCCCGCCGCCGGTCTCCTGGTTGCCGGCCAGCAACGCTTCCCGCACCATGGCCTGGGTGATGCCGTAGCTGGCCAGCTTCAACGGGTCCAGCACCACCTGGTACTGGCGCACCATGCCGCCCACGGTGGCCACCTCGGCGACGTTGGGCAGCGCCTTGAGTTCGTACTTCAGGAACCAGTCCTGCAGCGCGCGCAACTGCGACAGGTCCTGGCGGCCGCTGCGGTCGACCAGTGCGTACTGGAAGATCCAGCCCACGCCCGTGGCGTCCGGGCCCAGCGCGGGCTTGGCCGTGGCGGGCAGCCGGCCCTGCACCTGGTTGAGATATTCGAGCACGCGCGAACGCGCCCAGTAGAGGTCGGTGCCGTCGTCGAAGATGATGTAGACGAAACTGTCGCCGAAGAACGAGAAGCCGCGCACGGTCTTCGCCCCCGGCACCGAGAGCATGGTGGTGGCCAGCGGATACGTGACCTGGTTCTCGACGATCTGCGGCGCCTGGCCGGGGTAGCTGGTGCGGATGATGACCTGCACGTCAGACAGGTCCGGCAGCGCGTCCACCGGCGTCGTGCGCAGGCCCCACAGGCCGGCCGCGGTGACGAGGACCGTGGCCAGCAGCACCAGCAAGCGGTTGGCCACCGACCAGCGGATCAGATTGGCGATCACGGCTTGCCCCCGGTGTGCCCCGAATGGTTGACGGCCGGGGCAGCCGCTGGTGGCGTGGATACCGGTGGGATTGCGGGCGGGGCGGCGGCCGGCGCCGCAGCCGGCTGGATGCGCGTGACGATGTGTTCGTCACCTTCCTGCCGGAAGCTGAATTCCACGCGGTCGCCCGGCTTCAGGCCCTGCGCCAGTTCGGGCTTCGCCCACTGGAAGGGCATGGTCATGGCCGGCCACTTGAGCGCCGGCACCGGCGCGTGGTCGAGCGTGATGCTGTCGGGGTCGAGTTCCACCACGACACCGGTCGCCGGGTATTCCATGGCCGCGCCGGCCACCGGCTCGGCACGCGCCATCACGCCTTGCATGCTGGCCTCGGAGTCGATCAGGAACTGCCCCGACGCCACCACCTGCTGCCCTGCAGTGATGCCACTGCGAATGACGACCTGGCCGTCGACCTCGGGCCCCAGCTCCACCTCCACCGGCCGGAAGCGGCCCGGTGCGTCCTGCACATAGACCAGCGCGCGGCGGCCGGTGCGGATCACGGCTTCGCTGGGCAGCACCACGGCGTCGCCGGAAGCCGGTCCTTGCAGCGTGACCTGCGCGAACATGCCCGCACGCAAGCGCTGCCCCGGGTTGGGCAATTCGATGCGCAGGCGCAGCGTGCGCGTCTCGGCGTTGATCTCGGGCAGCACCGCGGCCACCTTGCCGCGCAGGCTCTGGCCCGGCAGCGCCGCCACGCGCACCAGGGCCACCTGCCCGGTGGCGATACCCGCGGCCTGCACCTCGGGCAAGGCGGCTTCCAGCCACACCGTGCCCAGGCCATTGATGCGGGCCAGCGTCATGCCGGCGTCCACCGTCATGCCGGTGCGCACCATCAGCTCGCTGATGAGGCCGCCCGTGGGCACCGTCACCGTGGTCACGGCCACGGGCTGGCCGCCCGCCGCGACGCGTTCGATCAGCGCCGCCGGCATGCCCAGCAGCACCAGCCGCTGCTTGGTGGCAGCCGCCAGGCCGGCGTCGCCGGTGGCGCGCACGGCCAGGTATTCCTGCTGCGCGGCCAGCCACTCGGGGTGGAAGAGGTCGACCAACGGCGCACCGGCGGCGATGACGTCGCCCGGCGCACGGGCATAGACACGCTCGACGAAGCCCGCGGCGCGTGCCTGCACGATGCTGATGTCGCGCTCGTTGAGCTGCACCGTGGCCACGGTCTCGATGGCGCTGCCCAGCGCCCGGCGTTCGGCCGTGGCCAGCCGCACGCCCAGCGCCTGCATGGCCTGCGGCGAGACGCTGACGCCCGGGGCGCCGCCAGCGGCCGCGCCTTCGTCGGCGTAGCGCGGCACCAGCTCCATGTCCATGAAGGGCGACTTGCCGGGCTTGTCGAAGCGCTGCGTCGGCACCATGGGGTCGTACCAGAACAGCACCTTGCGTTCGGCGGCAGGCGCTGCTGCGCCCGCGGTGTCGGTCGGTGCCATCGAATGGGTGCCGGTCCAGGTCGACAGCCCCCAGCCGGCCACGCCGCCCAGGGCCAGCAGGACGACCGCCGCCGCGATCTTGTTCATCGTGCTCATGGCATTTGCTCCGCAATCAGGGTGTTCAGGCGCACACGCAAGTCGGTGCGTTCGGCATCCAGCGCCAGCGCGCGCAGGCGCAGTTCCAGCACGCTGCTGCGCGCGGCCAGCACGGCGGCGAGTTCGCTGCGGCCGGCCTGGTAGCTGGCCAGCGTGAGTGCTACACGCTCGTCGGCCAGCGGCAGGCCCTGGTCACGCAGGCGCGCCGCCTGGGCGTCCAGCGCCTGCAGTTCGGCCAGCTGCATGTCGATCTCTTCGGCGTGCCGGCGTGTCGTGTCCTCGCGCTCGGCTTCGATGCGCTCGAGCTCCTTGCGCCGGGCCGCGATCTGCGGCGCCTGTCGTTCGCTCTGCCGCAACGGCAGGTCGAAGCTGAGCTGGAAGGACACCATGTCGTCGTAGTTCGGGCGCCGGGCGTAGACCACCTCCCAGGCCCAGTCGCCGCGCGTCTCGGACTCGCTCTCGCCGACCTCGGCCTGGCCCATGGCCAGCATGGCGCCGTATGGGGCGAGTTCGGTGTGCTCGTGCAGACGGGCACGCACCGTGGGCGCATCTACCGCCAGCGCGGGAGGTTCACCGCTCAAGGGCTCGTCGGCGCGCACACCGATCAGCCGCCGCAACGCGGCACGGGCCTTGGCCAGGTCACGCGCCAGTTCGTCATGCCGGTCGGCGATGGCCAGCGCCTCCTGGCGCGCCATCGTCAGTTCGGCCGTGGGCGCCTGGCCGGCGGCGATGCGTGGCGGCAATGTCTGCTGCAGCAGCGCGTTTTCCTGCTGCAGCCGGTCCAGCCAGGCCAGGCGCTGCTGCGCGTAGTACACCGCCACCCAGGCGCGCAGCGTCTCGCGCCGGACCACCAGTTCGGCCGCAGCCAGCTGCAGGCGGTCACGCTCGGTGCGCGACTGCGCCAGCTGAAGGCGGGCGTCGCGCTTGGCGCGGTTGGGCATCTCCTGCATGACGCCCAGACGCTGCATCGTGCCCGGGTCGCGGCTCAGGGAATAGCGGTCGGGGCCGTCGACCGGCACGTTGTCGACGCCGACCAGCAGGCGGGGGTCGGGCAAGGCCGCTGCTGCCGGCTGGGCCGCGGCGGAGCCGTCCACGCTGGCCTGCAGTGCGCGCAGGGTGGGCGATTGCTGGCGTGCCAGCGCGGTGGCTTCGGCAACACTCAGGCCGGCGGCAGCGGCTGGTGCGGCGGCGATGGCCAGTGCCGCACAAAGGCCGCGCAGCACGGGCCACGGGCGACGCTGCCGGCATGCAGCAAGATTCGGTGCATGCGCACGGCGCATGCCCGCAGGGGACAGGTTCATGGTGGATCCTCAGCTCGGCGGTGACGGGGTGGATGCCGGAACACGCGCCGCGATCGCGCGTGTCGTCATCGACCCGGCCGCTAGTTCCTGAGGACCAGCAGGGAGAGGTACAGCGGTGGCGCGCCGCCCGGCGGGCCGTTGACGGGCGCAAAGACCGGCGCCAGCACACCCGTTGGCGAGTCCTGGACCGACAGCACCCATAGCAGCACCGGCATGGGTGCGGCACCGGGGGTCAGCAGGCCGGCCGCGCCGGAATGGGGCGACTGCTCGTCGGCATCGCAGTGCGCCTTGCACAACAGCGGCCGGTCGGGGTCCATCTCGCCTTGCGGGTGCGAGCTGCAGTCGGCCATGCTCGCATCCAGCTTCTCAGTCACCGCCGACATGGCCGGCACCTCGAGGCCCGGGCACGAGTACGCCGCGACCACCAGATGGGTCAACATCAGCACCGCCGCCAGGCAGGCGGCGAAGAACCGGCGATGATGGCGAACGCGAAACACGCGGCGACTCTAGCAGCGACCGGGGTCCGGCGCTTGACTGTTGTCAAGCGGCGGGGCCGGGGTCGCGATCCCGCGGTCCCGCGCCCACGACTGCGGACCCGGCCTGGGTTCAGCGGGTCGCCAGCCAGCGCACCGCGATGGCGTCGACATCGACCGGCGCCGTGGTGTCCAGTCGAATGGCCGCGGCCTCTTCATCCGGCGCCAACGGCTCGGCCCCGGCCTGCTGCCGCGCCAGCACGGCCAGGTCGGCCTCGGACGCGTCGTCGCCACGTTCACCCCGTGCCTGCACACGCTCGCGCAGCACGAACGGATCGGCGGCGCAATGCAGCAGCGTGAACGGCACCCGGTGTTCCTGGGCCAGGCGGCGGAAGTCGTCGCGCTCGGCACGTCGCAGAAAAGCCGCATCGACGATCACACGCTGGCCGGCCGCCAAGGCCAGCCCCGCCAGCTCATGCAGCCGCGCATAGGTGCGCCGCGTGGCAGCGGCGCCGTAGATGCCCCCCGGCACCAGGCGCGCCGAGCGCTCGAGCGCTCGCAGCCCGAACAGGCGCTTGCGCTCGACATCCGATCGCAGCCGTATCGCCTGCGCCTGCGCCAGCAGCCGCTGCGCGACCCAGCTCTTGCCCGAGCCCGAAACGCCGTGGGTGACGAGCAGGCGCGCGTCGCCCGGCGTTGCCAGCTGCAACGCCAGCGCCAGATGGTCCGGTCCGGCACGCACCGCACCCTGGCCGCTGCGAATGTGCGCCACCAGCGCCCGCACCATGGCGCGGTAGACGAGATACCAGCGCAGCACGGGCAGCCCGGCGTGGTCGCCGCTTTCGTCCAGGTAGGCATTCAGGAAGCAGAAGGCCAGGTCGCCGCGCCCGTGGGCCAGCAGGTCCATGGCCAGAAAGGCGATATCGCTGAAGACATCGATCCAGCGCAGTGCCGGGTCGAATTCCAGGCAGTCGAAGGCGGTGACCTCGCCCGCCAGCAGCACGGCATTGGCCAGGTGCAGGTCGCCGTGGCCTTCGCGCACGCGGCCGGCGCGGCGGCGGTCTTGCCAAACAAGCCGCAGCCGGGCAGCCTGCAACTGCAGCCAGCTGCGCAGGGTGTCGCAATCGGCCGCTGCGGCGCCGTGCAAGACCAGGCCTTCGACCGCGCGCAGCGCGTCACCCGCCACCACCTCGGGCGTGCCAAAGGGTGTGTCCGGCCCGGCCACCTCGGCGGCAGCGTGGAAGGTCCGCCAGCCGCTTTGCCAGCCGGTCCAGGTGCCCGGGCTGCAGCGTACCGGCGGCCAGCTGCTCGCTGAGCAGGGCGCCGGCCGGGAACTGGTGCATGCGCAGGGCATATTCGATCGCCGGCCCGTCGCCATGCAGCCGCGGTGCGGCGGGCGTGCCGTGGATGGGCACCACGTCGACGTAGAGCGCGGGCGCCAGCCGCCGGTTCAGCCGCAGTTCCTCGAAGCACAGGCGAGCACGCGTGGCGAGGTCGCTGAAGTCCAGGAACGGCAGCTTGACCGGCTTCTTGATCTTCCACGCGTAGCGGCCGTCGAGCAGCACCCAGGACACATGCGTTTCGACGACGCGGGCGCCAAGTCGGCGGCGCAGAGACGCCACCAACTCGGCGCTGGCCGTGCAGGCAAGGTCTGGCGCTGCGCTCGTCACGGCTGCCATCGTGCGCCGGGCCTCATTTCGCGGATTTGAGCCGCCTCAATGCAAGGGCGCGTGGGGCGCAATTCACGGCAGCGGTGCGGGGGTTGCGGGATACCATCGATGCATCCCAGCGTTTCACTCCTTTTGCGCATGCCACAACTCAGCGCCCACGACGCCGCGTTCCTGTACGCCGATACCGCGCACTCGAACGCCAACGTCACGCTCATCCACATCTACAACCAGTCCACGGCCCCGGGCGGCAGGGTGCGCTTCAAGACCATCCTGGCGCGCATCGCCAGCCGCCTGGACCAGTTGCCCATCCTGCGCCGCAAGCTGCACCGTGTGCCGCTGAACCTGGACTTTCCGTACTGGGTGGACGACGAGCAGTTCGACCTGGAATACCACGTGCGCCACATCGCGCTGCCCAAGCCGGGCGACTGGCGCCAGTTCTGCATCCAGGCCTCGCGCATCCACGCCCGGCCGCTGGACCTGGACCGCCCGCTGTGGGAAATCTATGTCATCGAAGGGCTCGACGGCTTCCTGGACCTGCCCGCCGGCAGCTTTGCGCTGTTGACGAAGATGCACCACGCAGCCATCGACGTGGAAAGCGGCAACCAGGTCACGACGCTGCTGCACGACCTGGACGCCACGCCGCCGGCCGATCCACCACCCGCCCCCTGGTTTGCCGAGCGGCCGCCGGGGGTGCTGCGCATGGTGCGGCGCGGCGTGGCGCACAGCATGGGCGCCGCGGCCCGCCTGGCCGGGCCGCTGGGCCGTGCCGTGCGTCGTGCCGCGCCGGCGGCGCTGTCGCTGGCCGGCGACCTGCTGCTGCGCCCGCACAAGCTGCCCGCGACACGCTTCAATTCAGTGGTTTCGCCGCACCGCGTCTTCGAGACCCGGCGCTTCACGCTCGACGAATTCAAGACCATCCGCGGCGCGGTGGCCGGCGCCAGCATCAACGACGCCGTGCTGGCGGTATGCGGCGGCGCGCTGCGACGCTACCTGGACCTGTACGGCGAGCTGCCCGAGTCCAGCCTGGCTGCCATGGCGCCCTTCTACGTGCGCCCGAGCGACGGCACGGCCGCCAGCCCCGAGCTGACCTGGCTGCGCGTGGCGCTGGGCACCGACCTGGCCCAGCCGCTGCAGCGGCTGGCCTTCATCCATGGTCAGACGGCCTCGTCGGAACACCTTTCACGCGCCATGGGCGCCCGCGAACTCAGCGAGGCCGGCAGCCATGTGCCGGCCGCCACGCTGGCGCTGACGGCCAAGCTGCTGGGCCGCGCCACGGCCAGCATCGGCCGGCGTTCGCCGCTGGCCCACTGCACCATCACCAACGTGCCGGGGCCTGCGGTGCCGCTGTACCTGTGCGGCGCGCGCATGACGTATTTCTCGGCCATCATGCCCATCGCCGACGGCATGGGCCTGGTCTTTGCGGTGACCAGCTACGACGGCCGCATCATCATCTCGCCGACCTCGTGCCGCGAACTGATGCCCGACCCCGAGGCCTTTGCGCAGTGCGTGCGCGACAGCTTCCAGGAGCTTTTCGCTGCGGCCCAGGCGCGGCCTGCAGCCCGCGCCGCACGCCGGCGCGCGGTCTCGCGATCGGCCTCGACAGCCGCCGCCACGCCCGCGCCTAGGCCGCCCCGGCGCCGTGCGTCAGCAGTCGGTACGCGCTCCCCCACCAGCCCTGCGGCGTGAACGGCTGCCAGTGGCCCTCGGGCTGCGCCAGCCGCTCGGCCACGATGGCCAGCACCATGGCGTTGAAGCCCAGTCCGGTGTGGCTGCCAGCGACGCGAACGTTCTCGTGCAGCGCCGGGTCGCCGTGAATGGTGGCTTCCTGCGGCGGCACCACGCCGTCGCCAAGCGAATACAGGCAGCTCATCGGCACCGGCAGCTGCTCGCGTTCGCGCAGCTTCTTGGCGCGCGGTTGCATGGTGTGGGCGTCGGGGCCCATGGGGTGCGCGATCAGCCGGTACAGTGCCTTCACGAAGGGCGGCGACTGGCTGCCTTCGGGGCCCACGTTCACCGGGCTGCCCAGGGTGATGACGCAACGCACGCATTCCGGCGCCTGATGCGCGCCGTAAAGTGCGAAGACGCCGCCCAGGCTCCAGCCGACCAGGCTGACCCGGCGCCCGCTCTTGTGGTGCAGCCAGCGGATCTTCTGCTCCAGCGCCTGGGCATGCCGGCTGTGGAAGCCCACGTTGCGGCCGAAGCCCCAGGTCTGCACGTCGTAGCCGCGGCTGCGCAGGAAGAACTTCAGCGCGA
This sequence comes from Rubrivivax sp., assembly GCA_034522875.1. Classification (GTDB taxonomy): domain Bacteria; phylum Pseudomonadota; class Gammaproteobacteria; order Burkholderiales; family Burkholderiaceae_C; genus Rubrivivax. The sequence goes on from JAXHKY010000009.1 coordinate 392,642, forward strand.
ACAGCGTGGCCTCGTCGGCCATGAAGCCGGGCAGCAGCAGCACCGGGTGGCCGTCGCCGCTCGGCGCCAGCATCAGCGCCGGCACCGAATATGGCAGGAAGGCCATCTCGAACAGCGCCCGCCACTCGGTCAGCGAGTGCAGCAGGTGGGGTTCCCCTTGGTGAGGATGGCGCGTGTTCATGGTTTCCTAGGGTACCGGTCGATGCGCGCCGACGCACCTCTCGTTTGCCGCTGAATTGCCGCAGGTGCGCAGAACAACACACAAGGCCATTCTGCGCCCGGCACCCCAGGCCGCCTTGACCTGGCTCACGACAAGGAGCCGACCGCACGCGCACCATGCCGGCATCCGGCGGCGTGCTGTGTGGTGGGATGCTGCCATGCAGTGCAGGCCCGAACTGCCGCCAAGGAGACAAACACCATGCAAACCCTGAGCGGGCTGGGCGGCGCTTTCCTGCACCTGGAGACGCCGGCCACGCCCATGCGCCAGGCCGGCCTCGCAGCCCGCCACCCGAGGAGAGCCTGGACATGAATGCCACCAGCAAACCGATGTCGCGCGTGGACACCGCGTGGCTGCGCATGGACAGCGACGTCAATCTGATGATGATCGTCGGCGTCTGGATCGTGCGCCCGGCCATCCGCCACGCCGCCCTGAGCCAGCGCGTCGGCGAGCGGCTGCTCGAGTACGAGCGTTTTCGCCAGAGGGTCGTGCAGGGCGCGCTCGGCTCCACCTGGGTGGAGGACGAACACTTCGACCTGGCCCGCCACGTGGTGGTGGAAAAACTCAGGCGCCGGCGCGGCCAGAGCGAACGCAGCGCGCTGCAGCAGCGCATGGGCGAACTGGCCTCGCAGCCGCTGGACCATGCCCACCCGCTGTGGCAGTTCCAGCTCGTCGAGCACTACGAGGGCGGCAGCGCGCTCATCTGCCGCATTCACCATTGCATCGGTGACGGCGTGGCGCTGAACTCGGTGATGATGTCGCTGTGCGACGGCGGCCACACGCCGCCCGAACTGGCGCGCCATGCCGCCGACCCGCACGAAACGCACCTGGAAGACTGGGTGGCTGACGAGTTGCTGCGCCCGCTCACCGGCCTGACGGTGAAAGCCATCGGCCTGTACGGCCAGGGCCTGGTGCAGTCCCTGAAAGCCATCGAACACCCGCGGCGCGCCTTGCGCACGGCCTATGGACTGGCGCGCGACGGCAGGCAACTGCTCGACGACGTGGCGGCCATGGCGCTGATGCCCGACGACTCGAAAACGCGCCTCAAGGGTCACGGCAGCGGGCGCAAGCGCGTCGCCTGGTGCGAGCCGTTGCCGCTGGACGAGGTGAAGGCCGTGGGCAAGGCGCTGGGGGCTTCGGTCAACGACGTGCTGTTGTGCGCCGCCGCCGGCGCCATCGGACGCTGGCTGGGCGACAGCGGCGAAAACCCGGCCGGCAAGGACATCCGCGCCCTGGTGCCGGTGAACCTGCGGCCACTGGAGCAGGCCTGGCAACTGGGCAACCGCTTCGGCCTGGTGCCGCTGCTGCTGCCGGTGGGCACGGCCAACCCGCTGCGGCGGCTGCGCACCGTGAACCAGCGCATGACGGCGCTGAAGACCAGCTTCCAGCCGCTGCTGTCCTACGGCATCCTGGGTGTGTCGGGCCTGCTCGTGCAGCGCGGGCAGGAGGCGCTGGCTGGCCTGTTCCTGGACAAGACCACCGCCGTCATGACCAACGTGCCCGGCCCGGTCGAGGCGCTCAGGTTGTGCGGCGCCACCGTGCAGCAAAGCGTGTTCTGGGTGCCTTCGTCGGGCGACGTGGGCGTGGGCGTGAGCATCATCTCCTACGCCGGCGGCGTGCAGTTCGGGCTCATCACCGACGAGAAGCTGTGCCCCGAACCCGAACGCATCATCGAGCGCTTTGCGCTCGAATTCGAGCAGTTGCTGCTGCTGGCACTGATGCTGCCGTGGCCGGAGCTCGCGGCGGTGCCGCGCCGCGGCGGGCACGGGTCAGGCAAGGCCTGACCGCGAGACACACGGCGCAGCCGGCGACGCCGTCGACGCAGCCGCCGCTGGCACGCCGGACGTGTGGCGGCTTCAGTTCGCCATCTCGATGTCGGTCACGGTGTACTTGCCGGCATCGTCCACCACCCTGAACCGGACCTTGTCGCCGGCCTTGAACTGGTCGAGCACGGTCTTGTCCCTGACATGGAACACCATCGTCATGGGCGGCATGTCCAGGTTCTTGATCTCGCCGTGCTTCAGGGTCAGCCTGGCGGCGTTCTTGTCGACCTTGCGTACCTCGCCGGTGGCCATGTCGGTGGCAGTGGCTGCCGCCGGGGCGGCGTGTGCCGCGCCCTGATGGGCCGAGTGGTCGGTGGCCTGCGCCTGCGCCTGCGCCAGGGCAGGTGCGGCGCAGGCCAGGGACAGCAGCAGGTGCGGGAGGAGGTTCTTCATGGGGAGCTTTCCTTGGGCTTGGGTTGGGAAGGGCCAGACGCGTGCACGTTCAGGGCTTGCGCGTTGCAGCACCGGTGCCGGCGGCAGCAGCCGCCACCGGCGCCACCTGAATGCGGCCCACCATGCCGGCCTGGTAGTGGCCGGCAATGAGGCAGGCGAAGTCGAAGTCGCCGACGCGGTTGAAGGTCCAGACGACTTCACCGGTGCGGCCCGCCGGCACGTGCGCCATGTAGGGCTCGTCGTGTTCCATGTTCGGGAACTTGAGCATCAGTGCGGCGTGCTCGTCGAGTTCCTTCTTCGTGCCGATGACGAATTCGTGCATCAGCTTGCCGGTGTTGCGCACCACGAAGCGGACCGTGTCGCCCTGCCGCAGCTCGATGCGGTCGGGCGTGAAGCGCATGGCGTCGGACATGCCGATCTGCACGGTGCGCGTGACGGCCTTCGCGTTGCCGGCGATGCCCCAGTCCTTCTGCTCCTTGACGACCGGGCCGACCGGTCCGGCATGCGCCTTGTCGCCATGGGCCCACGCCGCGGCCGAAACCGTGGCCAGGGTGGCCACCATCGTGGCGGCCAGCCTGCCTTTCAGCCCTGTCATGCGAAGTCCTCCGGTTGCATCATGCCCAGGCCCGAATGGGGTTGTCCGCGCACCATCATTGGTGCCCCCCGTGGCCGCCGGCCGGCTTGCGCACCTTCACTTCCACTTCGGTGGCCGGCCGGGCCAGCGACGGCATCGAGCCGCTGCCTTCGGCCTTGAAACGTGCCGGGTCCGGCAAGCTGCCGGTGAATTCGTAGGCCACCGTGCCGGGCGGGTGCCGGTACCAGCCGGGGTCGCCATAGTCGCCGGGCTTCTGCTCCTTGCGCACCTTGAGCACGCTGAACATGCCGCCCATGCCGACGGCGCCGAACGGGCCTTGCCCGGCCATCATGGCGGCGGTGTTGTCGGGCAGCGGCATCTCCATTTCCGTCATGTCCTTCATGCCGCGTTCGCCCATCACCATGTAGTCGGGCACCAGGCGCGTGATCTGCCGCGCCACGCCGCTGTGATCCACGCCGATCATCGTGGGCACGCCGTGGCCCATGGCATTCATCGTGTGGTGGCTCTTGTGGCAGTGGAAGGCCCAGTCGCCCGGCTCGTCGGCCAGGAATTCGAACTGCCGCATCTGGCCCACCGCGATGTCGGTGGTGACCTCGTACTGGCGCGTGCTCTTCGGCGTGGGGCCGCCGTCGGTGCCGGTGACGAGGAATTCGTGGCCGTGCAGATGCATCGGGTGGTTCGTCATCGTCAGGTTGCCGACGCGGATGCGCACCTTGTCCATGTGCCGCACGTTCAGGCTGTCGATGCCGGGGAAGATGCGGCTGTTCCAGCTCCACAGGTTGAAGTCGAGCATGGTCATGATCTTCGGCGTGTAGCTGCCGGGGTCGATGTCGTAGGCGCCCAGCAGGAAGCAGAAGTCGCGGTCGACCTCGTCGATGAGCGGATGTCTCGCCTTCGGATGCGTGATCCAGAAACCCATCATGCCCATCGCCATCTGCACCATCTCGTCGGCGTGCGGGTGGTACATGAAGGTGCCGGGACGGCGCGCCACGAATTCATAGACATAGGTCTTGCCCGGCGGGATGCCGGGCTGCGTGAGCCCGGTCACGCCGTCCATGCCGTTGGGCAGGCGCTGGCCGTGCCAGTGGATGCTGGTGAGCTCACCGAGCTTGTTGGTGACGAACAGGCGCACGCGGTCGCCTTCCACCACCTCGATCGTCGGCCCCGGGCTCTGGCCGTTGTAGCCCCACAGGTGGGCCTTGAAGCCGGGCGTCATCTCGCGCACCACCGGCTCGGCGACGAGGTGGAATTCCTTGACGCCGTTGTTCATGCGCCAGGGGCAGGTCCAGCCGTTGAGCGTGACCACCGGGTTGTAGGGGCGGCCGGTGGGCGGCACCAGCGGCGGCATGGTGTCGGGCCGGGTCTGGATGACGGGCTCGGGCAGTGCGGCCAGGGCGACCTTGCTCACGGCGGCCGTGCCCACCGCGGCCGTCACCGCGCCGGCCTGGCCGAGAAAATGGCGTCGGGAAACCATGTGGAATTCCTTGCGGTTCAGTGGTCGGCGCCAGCGTCGGCGGCGGCCTGGGCGGGGGACGACAGCGCCGCGGCAGCGGCCAGGCTGGGCTTGCCGACGAGCGCCATGTCCAGGTCGGCCTGCGCGAGCCAGAAGTCGCGCAGCGCGTCGATGGCGGCATTGACGCTGGCGATCTGCGCCCGCGCGTCGGCGAGCAGTTCAAACACGCCGATCAGCATGCCGTTGTAGCGCAGCACGTTCTCTTCCTGGATGCGCTGGCGCAGCGGCACGATCTCGTCGCGATGGTGGCGCGCGATGTCCCAGGCCGAGCGGTAGGCGCCATAGGCTTCGCGCACTTCCGAGCGTGCATTGATGGCGGTCTCGGCGGCGCGGTTGACGGCCTGCATGTAGATGCTTTCGGCCTTGGCCACGCGCGACGTGCCCCAGTCGAACAGCGGCAGCTCGAAGCCGATTTCCCAGCCGCGCTCGGTCCAGCCTTCGTTCGAGGTGTTGTAGCTGAAACCCAGTTCCAGCACGTTGATGAAGCGCGTGCGGCGCGTCAGCCCCAGGTTGCTGGCCGTCTGCTCGGCGGCCAGGCGCGCGCCCTGCACGTCCAGCCGCTGTGCGATGGCGATGCGTTCGATGTCGGGCAGTTCGCGCGGCGCGGCTGGCAGGTCGGGCAGGCGTTCGGGCAGGCGGAAGGCCGTCTGCGCGCCCCACAGGCCCATCAGCCGGGTGAGCCGTTCGCGCTTGGCCCATTGCGCCTGCTGCGCGCGTGCCAGGCCGAGTGCCGCTTCGGCATAGAAAGACTGCTCGCGCGACTGCTGCAGCTTGTTGAAATTGCCTGCCTGCAGCATGCGCCGCGCCAGTTCGGCGCTGGCTTCGGCGGCCTGCATCACCTGCGTGGCGTAACGCACCGACTCCTGAGCGGCCACCGCCTGCACCCAGGCCTTGCGTGTGTCGGCGGCCAGCGTGAGCGCGCTCATCGCCGCCATGCCCTGTGTCTGCGCGAAGCGCCGCGACTCCACCTCCTGCATGAGCGGCATGGCCAGCAGCCGCACCAGGTTGAAATGCAGGCCGCGCTCGATCTCGACCTCGTCGCCCTTGGTCTTGCGGCCGAAGCTGAAACCGGGGTTGGCCAGCCGGCCGGCCTGCACCAGGTCGGCCTCGCCGATGCCGAGTTCGAAGAAGGCGGCCTGCAGCCCACGGTTGTTCAGCAAGGCCAGTTGCACGGCGTCGTCCATGGCCAGGGGCTGGGCCAGGAGTTCTTCCACCCGCTGATGGATCAGCTGGCGGTCGCCGTCGGAACGGGCCCAGCGCACTTCTTTGCCCAGACGCTGCTGGGTGGTCTGCTCGACGGCGGCAAAGCCCCCGTCGGGGCTGAACGACGCACAGCCAGCGAGCACGGCGACAGCCGCTGCGGCCACCGGCAGGCGCAAGGCACGCAGTCCGCACAAGTCGGGCCGCGGCTGCGACGGTCGCTGAAGAGGGGCCTTCATGTTCCCGCGTCCTCAATGTTTGCCATGGCTTGTCGCGGCAGGCGATGACGCCGCCGCCGGCATGGGTACGGGCATGGCCACGGCTGCTTCCGGTTGAGCGGCTTCCCGCGCGTAGGCACGCCAGCCCCCGATGCGCGTGACCGTATCGTTGACTTCCCGCCAGGAGCCGACTTCCACGTCTCGGGCGACGCGGTAGCGCGCCAGTGGCGAGGTGTAGACCACGGCTGGCACGGCGGCGTCGGGCTGAAGTGGCCCGGCGGTACTGGCGGTGCTGGCGGTGCTGGCGGCGCCAGGCGCGGGCGCCGGCTGTGCGTGCGCGCCTGCAGCCGCTGCCAGCCACGCGGCGGCCAGCAGTCCAAGACGGGGGGATGAACTCATGACGTCCTCGTATCGATGCCTGGGAATGTCCGCCTGCGGGTGCAGGCGGCGAGACAGACCGAAGCCACTGCGGTCGACAGCGCTCCCTCTTCGTGCCGCGCTCCGACCGGAATGGAGCGCCACGGCACGCAAGCCCTTCAGGCGAGGAGGCTTCGTGGAGGTCGATCCGGACCGTCAGGTGCGAAGACAGGCAGCGCCGCCAGGGTCAGCGGCGCCGGGCTCGACCCGTCGGGCCAGGCGGGCAGATCCGGCGTCTGGGTGGGCAGACCCAGCACCGGAAAGCAAGCTGCACACGCGCTGCACTTGTGGCCCACGGCCGAATCAGCGTGCCCGGCGGTCACGAGGTGAGCGGTCACGGTTGCCTGCCTCTCGTTGCCCGCGGCGAGCCGAACCTGAGCCGAAGCGTGACCCGGCTCGTGCGGGTGCCAGGCCTGTACCGCCGTCGCGGGCGGATCGATGCGTTCAGCTTGGGGCACGCAATGCTGCATGCCAACCGCGGCCATGCCCTGCACCGGCATCGCCAGCACGAGCAACCAGACGAGCACGAAACGCCAGATCGACTGCATGCCGGAACTCTAGCGGAAGCGCAACATCTGCGCTGGCCGCCCGGCTTCAGTGCGCCACGACCCTGCCTGCCTGGGCCAGGCCCGCGACGATACGGCGCAGCGCAGGTTCGAACTCGGCGATGGGCAGCGTATGGCAGCGCCCCTCGATCATCACCAGCGTGATCGCACCGATGAGGGCGCTGCGAGAGGCCTCGGGCCCGGCGCGTTGGGTCAGAATCGCGGCCTTGACCGCGACACCGTCGCCCCCTGCCAAGGCCTGCGCATGTTCAGACAGAAGTACCTCGACCACACCGAAATTGCCGACCAACTTGCCGCCTGGGCCAGCCAACACCCGGACATCGCCCGCGTGGGCTCCATCGGCCGCAGCGCCGAGGGCCGCGACATCCCCTTGCTGACCATCGGCCGCCAGCCCGACCGGGTGCGGCCGGCGGTCTGGATCGACGGCAACATGCACGCGTCCGAGGTCTGCGGCTCCAGCGTGGCGCTGGCCATCGCCGAGGATCTGATCAAGGTGCATGGCGGCGCGCTCGAAGTCGGCGGCAAGCCCTTCCCGGCCCACATGGCCGAGGTGCTGAAGGACACGCTGTTCTACGTGGTGCCGCGCCTCTCGCCCGACGGCGCGGAGCAGGTGCTCAAGCGCGGTCGTTATGTGCGTTCGAGCCCGGTCGACGAGCGCAGCCATCGCGGCCACGCGCACTGGCAGAGCGCCGACATCGACGGCGATGGCCTCAGCGGCGCCATGCGCCAGGCCGACCCCGAAGGTGAACTCGTCGAACTGCGCGGCGACGACGGCGAAGCGCTGGACCCGCCGGTGATGGTGGCGCGCCAGCCCGAGGACCCCGGCCCCTACTACAAGCTCTACCCGGAAGGCCACATCGCCAACTTCGACGGCCGCACGATCCCGGCGCCGTACTTTCTTTCAGACAACCAGTACGACTTCAACCGCAACTTCCCGTACCAGTGGGCGGCCGAACCGCAGCAGGCCGGCGCCGGCCACTACCCGGGCAGCGCGCCGGAAACGCGCGCCGTGCTCGACTTCGCCACGGCCCACCCGAACATCATGGTGTGGCTGAACCTGCACACCTTCGGCGGCGTGCTCATCCGGCCGCTGGGCGACAAACCCGACGCCAAGATGGACCGCGGCGACTTGGGCGTCTTCGAACAGGTCGAGGCCTGGACGGCCGAGCACACCGGCTACGCCTGCGTGAGCGGCTTCCACGAATTCCTGTACGAGCCCGACAAGCCGCTGCACGGCGATCTGTCGGACTACGCCTACCACCAGCGCGGCGCCCTGGCCTATGTGGTGGAACTGTGGGACCTGTTCAAGCAGCTCGGCATCGAACGCAAGAAGCCCTTTGTCGACCATTATTCCAAGTTCACACGGCAGGACATGCTTGCGCTGGCCGACTTCGACCGCCTGCACAACGGTGGTCGCATCTTCAAGCCGTGGAAAAAGGTGGTGCATCCGCAGCTCGGCGAGGTGGAAGTGGGCGGCTTCGACCCGCGCGTGGGTATCTGGAACCCGCCCTACGAACGCCTGGCCGAAACCTGCCTGGCGCAGAGCGCCGCCTTCCTGCGCGTGGCCGCGCTGGTGCCCCGCATCGAGGTCAAGGTCGTGAGCCAGCAACGGGAGGAAGGGCACACGCGCATCGAACTGCGCATCGTCAACCGGGGCTACCTGGCCACCCACGGCCTGCCCTCGGCGAAGTCGCTGCCGCATGCCGAGCCGTTGCGGCTGACGGCCACCAGTGCAGGCGTGACGCTGCTCGCACCGGCGGAACAGGTCGTGCAGATCGGTCACCTCGACGGCTGGGGCAGCGGCCTGCACGGCGGCCCGAGCACCTTTGCGCCCTGGACGCGTGGCAACGGCCACGAACGCTTCGTGACGCTGCTGGTGCAGGGCAGCGGCACCGTTCACGTTCAGGTGGGCAGCTGCCGGGTCGGCCAATTCGAACTGTCGCTGCCGGTGGCCTGACCGAACGCGCCTTTGGCGCGTCTTGCGTACTTTCCGCCTTCAGGCCGGCGACGCGACGCCGGCCCAAGCCTGGCGCAGCACGCCAGCGGAGTGTTGCAGCGCCGCGAGTTCGGCCTCGTCGAGCGTGGGAGTGATGACCATGCCGGCGCCGCACCGGCTCACCACCGCGGGCAGCGACAGTGCCAGGTCGGCCAGGGCCGGGTCGCCGTCCTGCAGCCTGGAGACGGTGAGCACACGGTGCTCGTCGCGCACCGCGGCGCGCACCAGATCGGCCGTCACCAGCCCGATGGCGTGGTTGGTCACGCCCTTGCGCTGGATGATCTCGTAGGCCGCGCGCCGAACCTCGGCGGCCAGGCGGGACTCGTCGGCGGCAGTCCAGCCGGGCCACTGGCGCAACGGCCGGCCGCCGACCTGCGCCGCCGACCACTGCACGAATTCCGAGTCGCCGTGCTCGCCCAGCACCTGGGCATGCACCGAACGCGCGTCCACCCCCAGATGCTGACCCAGCCGCTCACGCAGCCGCGCCGTGTCGAGCATGGTGCCGGTGCCCAGCACGCGGGCCGGCGGCAGGCCCGAGGCCTGCTGCATGACGCGTGTCAGCACGTCCACCGGGTTGGACACCACCACCACCAGGGCGGGGCTGCCCGCCAGCCGGCGGCCGATCTCGCTGGCCACGCGCACGTTGTCGGCCAGCAGTTGCAGCCGCGTCTCGCCCGGCCGGCCGTTGCGGCCGGCGGCGAACACCACCACGTCGGCGCGCACGGCCTCGTCCAGCGTGACGGCGCGCACCTGCGCCCGCGGGTAGTACGGCACGCCGTGCGCCAGGTCCATGGCCTCGCCCTCGGCGCGGGCATGGTCGTGGTCGTGAAGCAGCAACTCGCGCGCCGCCCCCGTCTGCAACAAGGCCACCGCGACGCTGGCGCCCACATGACCGACTCCGATGACTGCAACCTGCATGGTCAAGGCCCTCCTGCCCGCGGACTATACGCAGGGTGAAGAAAGCGCTCGCACGACGACGTGCTTCGAACCCTGGCCTCCGGCTGGCACCGGCAGCCCGGGCTCCGACGCGTGCCGCGGCGGGCGCCAGGCCGCGGCGCCGCGTCAAGCGGCCAGGCAGCTTTCCAGCGGCGTCGGACGCGCCTCCCGCCGCAGGCGCGCGAACTCCTCCGGGCTGACGGCCTGGCTGGTGAGGAACCCCTGGTATTCGTCGCAACCTCGCGCGCGCAGGTAGGCCAGTTGCTCGCTCGTCTCCACGCCCTCGGCCACCACCTTCAGCTGCAGACTGTGGGCGAGCGCGATGATGGCGGTGACGATGGCCTCGTCGTCGGGATCGCTGACGAGGTCGCGTACGAACGATCGGTCGATCTTCAGCGCGTGGATGGGCAGCCGCTTGAGGTAGCTCAGCGACGAATAGCCGGTGCCGAAGTCGTCGATCGACAACCGCACGCCCATCGCGTCGAGTTCTGCAGCCACCGCCGCTGAGCGCTCGGTGTCGGCCAGCAGGATCGACTCGGTCACCTCCATTTCCAGCAGGCCCGAAGGCAGACCCAATTCGGCCTGTATACGACCGACCAGGCGCGGCAGCGACGACTCGCTCAGGTGCGTGGAGGCCAGGTTCACGGCCACCGGGACGGGGTCCATGCCGCCGGCGATCCATTCGGCGATCTGGCGGCAGACGCCGCGGATGACCCATTCGCCCACCTGGATCTCCAGGCCGGCGTTTTCCACCAGTGGAATGAACTGCGCCGGCGGCAGCAGCCCTCTTTCCGGATGCTGCCAGCGGATCAGCGCCTCGGCGCCGACGATCTCACCGGTCAGCACGTTCACGCGCGGTTGGTACTGCAGCAAGAATTCGTTGCGGTCGATGGCGCGACGCAAGCTGGACTCCAGCATCAGGCGGTCCATGGCCTGGTCACCCATGGCGCGGTCGTAGAACTGAAAGTTGCCGCGACCGGCCTCCTTGGCCCAGTACATCGCTGAGTCGGCGTTCTTCAACAGGGTATCGATATCGGCGCCGTCCTGCGGATAGACGGCCACGCCGATGCTCCCACCGACGAAGACCTCGGTCCCCTGGATGACTTGCGGCTCGGCCAGCGTGGCCACCAGGCGGCGCGCCACCGCGGCGGCACAGGCCGACGATTCCAGGTCGGTCAGCAGCACGATGAACTCGTCGCCGCCAAGCCGCGCGATGCTGTTCTGCTGCTCGTTGCCGCGCGCCACGCTGTCGTGAGTGCGCAGCGTGCCGAGCATGCGCGAACTGGCGATGCGCAGAAGTTCATCGCCGGCCTTGTGGCCCAGCGTGTCGTTGACGCGCTTGAAGTTGTCCAGATCGATGAACATCACCGCCAGCCGGTGGCCGTAGCGCTCGGCGCGTGCAATCGACTTGTGCAGTTGCTCGTCGAAGGCCAGGCGGTTGGGCAGGCCGGTCAGCGCGTCGAAGTAGGCCAGGCGGCGGATCTGCGTCTCGGCTTCCTTGCGCCGCGAAATGTCGTGTACGGCGCCGGCCAGGCGCAGGGGTCGCCCGTCAGGCATGCGCTCGATCACCTCCACCTGCTGATGCACGTGCCGGGTGCGTCCTTCTTCGCTGACGACGCGATGGTCCACCGCGGCCGTGTCGCCGTGGGTCGCCGCCGCCGCGCAGGCGTGGTCGATGGCCTGTCGGTCCTCGTCGGGGATGTTGGAGAACAGCGTGTCGCAACCCACCGGGCCGTGCAGCGACGAGTGGCCGAAGATCTGGCAGGCCTGCTCCGAGGCCTGGATGTGCCCCGAGCGCAGGTCCCATTCCCAGTCGCCCATCTCGGCCAGACGCTGCGCATTGAACAGCCTGCGCTGGCTCTGCTTGAGCTCGTCGATGGCCTGGCTGGCACGCAGCATGTAGCGCACGCGGTGGGCGAGGATGGTCCAGTTGATCGGCTTGGTGATGAAATCGGTGGCGCCGACCTCGAACGCGGTCTCGATGGACTTGACGTCCTCCAGGCCGGTCATCATGACCACGGGCACGCGATTGGCACCAGGCATGCGGCGCAGTTCGGCGCAGGCCGTGAAGCCGTCCATCTCGGGCATGCTCACATCCATCAATATGAGGTCGGGAATGCGCTCCCGTATCGAGCGCAGCGCCTGCACGCCGTCGGCCGCCTCGGCCACCTCGAAGCCGGCCCGCTTCAGCGTGGCCCGCGTCAGGCGGCGACCGCCGGGGTCGTCGTCGACGACCAGCACCAGGGAGGCCGTATTCATGCGCTGGCTCCTTCGAGGGTGCGCGCCATCTCTGCGCGCAACAGGGGTACGACACGCTGGAACAGGCCGTTGACGCTGCCCACCAGGCGCTTCGCGGCGGTCAGGTCACCGGCCTTGCCGGCGCGTTCGAGATCGCGCGCCGTCTCGCCCAGGCGCGCGGCACCGACGTTGAAGCTGGCCGACTTCAAGGCGTGCGCCACCTGGCCCACGGCGGCGCCGTCGCTGCGCTCCAACGCGGCGTCCAGGTTCTGCAGGTGGCCGGGCGCCTCGGCCAGAAACATCTCGATGACCTCGCGGATCACGCTGCCCTCGCCGTCGTCGATGGCGCGGATGTTGTCCAGCGCCGCCTGGTCGAGCACGCTGTCGTCGTCGGTGGACGATTTCGGCGCGTCGGCGGTCTGGGCCGGCGCCGCGGCATGGCTCACCTTGTCGTCGGGCAGCCAGCGCTTCATCACCTGGGCCAGCTGCTTGCGCGTGTAGGGCTTGGCCAGATGGTCGTCCATGCCCGACGCGCGGCAGACCTCGGCATCGCCGACCAGGGCGTTGGCCGTCAGCGCCACCACCGGCGTTCGGTTTCCGCCGCGTGCCGCCTCCAGTTCACGGATGGCGCGCGTGGCCTCGTAGCCGTCCATCTGCGGCATCTGGCAGTCCATCAGAACCAGGTCGTAGGTGCCGGCGGTCAAGGCCTCCAGTGCCAGGCGCCCATTGGCGACGATCTCGTAGGTGCAGCCCATGGCCTTGAGCATGTTGCGCGCCACGACCTGGTTGACGCCGTTGTCCTCGGCCAGCAGCACGTGGGCGTCGATGCGCAGGTCCTGATGGCGGTCCGCACAGATGACGGCGCCGTTCGTTCCGGGGTGGGCGTCGTCCAGCTTGCCGAAGTCGGATTCGATCAGGCACGAGGCCAGCGCGCGGAAGAGTTCCTGGCGACGCACGGGCTTGGACAGGTAGGCCTGGATGCCGGCAGCGCGTGCCCGCGACACCTCGGCCCGCGAGTGCAGCGAGGTGAGCAGCACCAGCGGCAGCGCGGCCAGCGCGGGGTCGGCCCGCAGGGTCCGGGCCAGTTCGATGCCGTCCATGTGCGGCATCTTCATGTCCACGATGACCAGATCGAAGGGGCGTCCGGCGGCTTGTTCGCGGCGCAGGATCTCCAGTGCCTCCAAGCCGTCGGCGGCCTCGTTGCCCCGCACGTCGCCGGCGGCCAGGTGGTGCAGCACGATCTCGCGATTGGTGGCGTTGTCGTCCACCACCAGCACGCGGTGACCGGTCAGATTCTTCGGCGTCGGCACCGGCGGCAAGCTGGAGGCGGCCTGCAGCGGCAGCTCGAACCAGAACGTGGAGCCCTGGCCGGTATGGCTGTGCACCCCGATCTTGCCGCCCATCAGTTCCACCAGGCTGCGCGAGATGGCCAGCCCCAGTCCCGTGCCGCCGAAGCGGCGCGTGGTGCTGCCGTCGGCCTGGGCGAAGGGCTTGAAAAGCCGTTCGCGCTGGTCGTCGCCGATGCCGATGCCGCTGTCGCGCACCGCCACCTGCAGCAACGGCCGGCCATCGGTGTCGGTCTGGCCGGTGACCTCGACGACGACCTCGCCGTTGTCGGTGAACTTGAGCGCGTTGCCCACCAGATTGGTGAGCACCTGGCGCAGGCGGTATGGATCGCCGCGCACGGCGGCGGGCAGGGTTTCGTCGATCCGGCAGGCCAGCTCCAGCTGCTTGGCGTGGGCGCGCGGCGCGAGCAGCTGCACGACGTCCTCGATCACCTGGTACAGGTCGAACTCGAGCATCTCGGTCTCCAGCTTGCCCGCCTCGATCTTGGAGAAGTCCAGGATGTCGTTGATGATCGACAGCAGCGACTCGCCCGAGTTGCGCACGGTTTCCACGAAAGGCCGCTGCTGCGGGTCCAGCGGCGTTTCCAGCAGCAGCTCGGTGAGTCCGAGCACGCCGTTCATCGGCGTGCGGATCTCGTGGCTCATATTGGCCAGGAACTCGCTCTTGGCGCGGCTGGCGTTCTCGGCGGCTTCCTTGGCCAGGCGCAACTCCTGCTCGCGCTGCACCAGCTGCAGTTCGGCCTGCGCACGCTGCGTGATGTCGAAGAACACGGTGTACAAGCCCACGACCTGGCCGTCGGCATTGGCATCGGGAACGTGGCGGCCGGAATGCCAGACCTTCCGGCCGTCGCGGTCGGTGCGCTCGCGCTCCAGTTGCACCGACTCGCCGGCCAGTGCGCGGCGCAGGTTGGGTTCGATGTCGGCGAACACATTGTCACCGGCCACGTCGCGCACATCGCGGTTCAGCACCTCGGCCGCGGTCTTGCCCAGCCATTGCTCCTGCGCGCGGTTGATGTAGCGGTACTTCATCCCGGCGTCGATATAACTCACCGTGACCGGGATCTGGTCCATGATCAGGCGCAGCCGCCGCTCCGAGGCACGGGCGTCGTCGAGTTCCAGCTGCTCGGCGGTGATCTCCAGCGCCATGAACTGGCAGCCGTCCACGCGGCCGGCATCGTCGCGCATGGGTTGCAGCTCGACCAGCAGCCAGCGCTGCCCGCTGGCCAGCGCGTGGTGCGGACAGTGCAGCCGCTGCGGCTGGCCTTGCAGTGCGGCGCCAATGGCGGCGCCTAGCGGACCGGCCGAGAGGGCGCCCAGCGCGTCGTTGAAGCCTTGGTCTTCCAGTTCCTGGACACGCACGTCCAGCCAGCGCGCCAGCGCCGTGCTGGCCCATCGGCATCGATGGTCGGTGCCGATTTCGGCGGCCAGCATGGGCATGCGATCCGCCGCCGTCGGCGCTGCCGGCTGCAGCGTCGCCTGGCTGTCGGTCGCTTCCGCCGGACTCTCGGCCCGGCGCCACTTGCGTCGGCAGCCCAGCCCCCATGCCAGCAGGCCGGTGGCCAGCACCAGGCCCAGGTGAGCCGGCAGCGGCGCGCGCAGCGCCTGCAGATCCATGGCCAGCGCGGCAGCGGCCACTGCGGCCAGTGCGGCGCCGCCGGCCATGACGCCGGCGTTCAGGACATTGCGGTGCGGTGACGCCATCACAGGGTTCCCCAGGTAGTTTCCAGGCAAGGTAGTTCGGCCAACTTGAACTCGGCGATCTGTGCGTTGCCCAGATCCATGCGCCGGGGCAGGCCGACCATCTGCCCCATCACGCGCGCCACGCCCTTGCTGCCCACCAGCAGCGGGTGCAGATGCAGCAGCGGCTTGACCGAGTACAGCGCACGCGCGACACGCTGCGTGAACTCGACGTCGGTCTCGCCGTTGGGCGGGTTCAGGCCGGCGTCCAGCCAGGGCTGGGTCTCTTCGATGCTGAGCAGGTTCCAGTCGCCCAGGCGGCGCTCGGCGAAACCGGGCACGATGTGGATCTCCACCGCGGCCAGTCGCGCGGCGATGATGCGGGCCGACTCGCGCGTGCGGCGCAGGTCGCTGGTGATGATCAGGCCGATGGGCGGGTCCATCTTCGCCAGCTGCAGCGCCGCCTCGTCGATCTGCTCGCGCCCCTGGTCCAGCAGCGGCTCGTCCAGGTCGCCGCCGCAGCGCACGTGGGCCAGGTTGGGAGCCGTTATGCCGTGACGCAGGTAGCGCAGCGTGCCGGTCCGCTTGCTGTTCGTGCGGGCCGGCGCGGCAGGCGGCATGGCCGCAAGCATGCTTGTCATCGCGGGGGCCTCAACGCAACACGCTCAACGGCGCGAAGGCGATCGGCGTGCCCGGCAGCATGTCGCGCATCGGCGCGTGCAGTGCGCTCCACTCACCGCGCGCGGCGTGCGGGCGCAGCAGCCACTCGCGAATGAACCAGGTCTGGTTGCGGTCGGCCAGCAGAGGACTGTGCCCGGTGTCGGGAATGTGCATCAGCGCCAGGTCCTTGCCGCGGCGCATGCGCGCGATGGTCGATTCCAGCAGCGCGTCGGACTGCAGGCCGTGGATCAGCAGCACGGGCACGTTCACGCGCTGCCACTCGTCCCACTGCAGCAGGCTTTGCTGCGAATCCTCGCGGTAGGCCTGCAGCGCGCGCACGTCGTGGCGGTAGACGCGCCCGCCTTCCTCGTCGGACCACTTGGTCTGGTGGAACGTGAGGTTGAAGCGGATGTCGTCGCTGACCGGGCCGTCGTTCTTCGCCGACGCGCCGACCTTGCGCAACAGGTCGCCCGGGCTGCGAAAGACGTAGTGGCGGGCGATCGTCTGCGCGCGCCTGCGGCGGCGGCGGCCCGGAATGTGCGGCCCCACGTCATTCAGGATGAGGCGATCCACCAGCCCCGGATGGCGCGAGATCAGCTGGATGGCCGCGCTGCCGCCCATCGACGAGCCCAGCACCGTGAGGGGGCCACCGCCCAGATGCACGATGATCTGCCGCAGCTGTTCGGCGTAGGTGCGCAAGCCGTAGTCCTCCTGCGCCGCCAGCCAGCCCGAGCGGCCCCGCCCCAGCCAGTCCATGCACACGACACGGAAGTCGCGTGCCAGATCCGAGGCCAGGTAATTGAAGCGCGTGGCCACATTGGCCACGCCGCCGCAGCACACCAGCAGCGGGCCATCGGCGTTGCCCCACTCGGTGTAAGCCACGCTGACGGGGTATTCGCGCCTCATGCGCCGCGGCGTGGCCGGCTGCAGCCAGGTCGGATGCCGGTAGTCGAAGTGGCGCAGCACGAACTGGCCATGGAAGCGGCCCACCACCTGGCTGGCCACCGCCATGTACTGGTTCCAGTCGTCCACGACCCGCCGCCTCGGCTTGGTGGACTGGGGGGGCTCCCACGCCGGGTCGAAGAGTTCGGCGGGCACCGTGTCGCCGGCCGTGGCGTCGCGTGCGGCGATGTGGAGTTGGGCTCTTGCTGAGGGCATGAGTCTGCGTCGGTTGTCGGTGGATCGGCTGCGTGGCGGTACAGAAGGCGTCGGGCCAACGTTTCAGGCTTATCGGCGCCGGTAAGCCGGGCTTTAGCGCGCTTCATCTGCCCTTCAGGAACCGTGGTTTGTGCCGAAATAGACATGCCGAGGGCGTCTTCACGCGCCCTTTCAGGAGGCCTTGCGCCCATGGACAGCAACCAACGCCGCATGATCCAGATTGCCGTCATCGTCACCGGCTTCGCCGTGGGCATGGCCGGTCTGCTCAACTATTTCAAATACCGGGCGGTGGCCGACCGCCTGGTCACCGAGCGCCTGACCTTCACCGGCAAGCAGATCGAGAACAGCATCCAGGCCTCGATCGCGCTGGGCCTGCAGTTCTCGGATCTCGGCACCATGCCCGGCACGCTGGCGCGGCTGCGCGCCACCGACGACCTCATCCAGGGCATCGACATCTTCGACGCGGATGGCCGCACGCTCTACAGCACCGACCAGCTGCGAACCAACCGGCCGGTGCCGAGCAGCTGGCTCGCCGAGGCCGGCCGCGCCGACCACGCCGACTGGGTGGTCCGCGACTCGCGCGACTCGGCGGTGGGACAGGCCATTCAGTCCCAGTTCGGGGCCACCATGGGGCACGTCGCGATGCGCTTTGCCAATGAACGCGTGCAGGAAAACGCGCGCAACGTGGCGCAAACGCTGGCGATCTACTCGCTGCTCGTCTTCGCGGGTTCAGCGCTGCTGGCGTCGCTGGCGACCTCGTTCGTGCTGCGCCGCCTGGACCGCGACGCACACCGCCTGGAAGCGGCGCTGCGCAGCGGCGACCCCGCGCGTGCAGCGGCGGCGGGCGGCACCGGCGGCTTCGCCGCAGCACTCAGGCGGTTCATTGATACCACCCGCGGTGCCGAGACCCAGTTGGTCATGCTGCGCGCACAGCTGCAGAAGGGAGACCGGCCGTGAGCGATGCGTACCTGCACCGCATCTACCTGCGCCTGGCCGGCGCGATCATGGCCGTGGTGATCCTGGCCCTGGTCGCCACCGCGGCATTTTCGCACCGGACCTTCGAACACGCGCTGGCCCCGGAGCTGGCACGCAAGGCCGCCACGGTGGGTGCCACCATCCGCTCGCTGATGCTCAAGGCGCACGACAACCAGGTCGATCTCAAGGACCTGTTCGGCATCGATCAGGTCTTCGAGGAGGTGCGCAAGACCATACCCGAGATCGCCTCGTTTGCCATCACCGACGCGCAGGGCAACCTGGTGCACTCGTACCTGAAATTGCCCAGCGGCGCCCAGCAGCACTTTCGCAAACCCGAGGTGCTGGCCACGCTGGACACCCCCGACTCGCTCGACCCGGCCGTGCTGGTGGCGGGCCAGTACGTGGTTTCTCTGCCGGTGGTCACCAGTACAGGCGACGAGCTCGGGCTGCTGCATCTGGGCGTGGACGCCAATTTCGTCGATGCCATCGTCATCGACATGTTCTACGACGTCCTGGTGATCCTGATCGTGGCGCTGTTCTTCACGCTCGAACTGCTGCACTTCATGGCCGGGGCGCGGCTGGAGGCCGATCTGAAGGCCCTGGGGCAGGCCTTCGATCGTGGTGCCTCGGGCCACTTCGCCACCCCGGCGCGCAGCCATGCCGGCTACACCTTCGGCTCACTGCTGGCAGCGATCCACGGTGTGCTGACGCGGTTGAACAACGCCTACCAGCAGCTGGTGGCCGAGGTCCAGCGGCAACGCCAGCTGCCGACGCACGAGCGCCATCCGGCGCTGGCCTCGGTGCAGTCGGGCCTGGACACGCTGGCCCGCCGCTTTCAATTCGGCGTCGAAACCGCCCCGCCACGCGGCGACGAATCCGAGCTGGCACGCGTGCGCGCGCCGCTGTTCCTGTTCATCCTGGCCGAAGAGCTGACGCGGCCGTTCCTGCCGGGCTACGTCAAGCAGCTGCTGGTTCCGGTGCCGGGCCTGTCGGAGCAGTTCGTGGTCGGCCTGCCGATCGCCCTGTTCATGCTCATCGTGGGCCTGACGCAGCCTTGGCTGGGCGTCCTTTGCGAACGCCGCGGCACGCGCCCGACCATGCTGCTCGGCGCAGGCATTGCCGCCGCGGGCTTTCTGGCCAGCGCCATGGCCGTCAGCGTGTTCGACCTGTTGTTGTGGCGTTCACTCTGCGCCCTGGGCTACGCGATGGTGTTCGTCTCGGGCCAGGCCTACGTGCTGGAGCACGCGTCCCCGAGCAAGCGCGCCAAGAGCTTTGCCTTGTTCGTCGGCGCCATCATGGTGGCCAGCATCTGTGGGCCGTCCATCGGCGGCATCCTGGCCGACAACGTCGGCGAGCGCACCACGCTGGTGGTGGCCGCGCTGCTGGCCGCGGGTTCGATGCTGGCCATTCAGCGATTGCCCGCACCGGTCAAGCTGAATGGCAGCAGCAACAACCGGGTGCCAAGCCTGCGCGAGATCGGCTTGCTCATGAGCAACGCCCGCTTCATGACCGTCACCGGGCTGGCCGCGGTGCCGGCCAAGATTCTGCTCACGGGCCTGTGCTTCTACCTGGTGCCGCTGTACATCCTTGCCATCGAGGGCACGCAGGCCATGGCCGGGCGCATCCTGATGACCTACGCCGTGCTGATGGTGGTGGTTTCGCCGTTCACCGCCGCCTGGGCCACGTCGCGCGAGCGCATGGAGTGGCTGGTCGGCTGCGGCCTGTTGCTGTCGGGTCTGGGCGGCGTGCTGCTGCTGGCCGGCGCCAGCGTCGCCTGGATCTTCGTGGCCGTGGCCCTGGTCGGGCTGGGACAGTCGATGTCGATCTCGGCGCAGAGCGCACTGGTGGCCGAGCACTGCGAGGACGAGGTCCGCCGCATCGGCGAGGGCACGGTCTACGGTGTCTACCGCCTGCTCGAACGCATGGGCAACGCCGCCGGTCCGATGCTGGCTGCGGCGCTGGTCGTTGCCGTCGGCTACCGACACGCCTTCGTCGCGATCGGTGCCGCCGTGGCCGCTTGTGGCCTGGCCTTCCTGATCGTCACCCGCCTGCGCCGCACTCCGGCCGCGGTACCGGCCTGACCCCCACTCACTTCAACCGGAGCCTTGACATGACCCCCTCCATCGACCGTCGCCAACTGCTGCTGGCTGCCACTGCCGGGCTGCTGCTGCCCGGTGCCGGCTGGTCGCAGACCGACCGCAGCGCCCGCGCCGCGCGCAGCAGCGTCGGCAAGCCGTTCCAGGTCTACGGCATCACCTTCCGCGGCATGACCGAGGTGGAGCGTGGCTTCGAGGAGTACTTCGAGTCGCGCAAGCTGCCCGTCCAGATCACCTGGCGTGACCTGAACCGCGACGCCAGCCGCATGCCCACCTTCCTGGACGAGATCCGGCAGACCAAGCCCGACCTCATCTACACCTGGGGTACCTCGGTCACGCTGGGCGTGGTGGGCGCCCACGACGCGGCCGACCCCAAGCCCTTCATCAACAATATTCCGGTCGTGTTCACGCTGGTGGCAGCGCCGGTGCTGGCCAAGATCGTGCCCCAGCTCGAAAGCTCGGGCCGCAACGTCACGGGCGTGACCCACGTCGCGCCGACCGAGGCGCAGGTCAATGCGATGGAGCAGTACCGGCCGTTGCAGACGCTGGGCGTGCTGTACACGCCCACCGAGCGCAACTCCGTGGTCATCCTGGAGGAACTGCGGCGGCTCGGGCGCGAACGCAACTTCAAACTGCTGGAGCGGCCGTTCAAGCTCGACGCGGCGAACAAGCCCACGTCCGAGGGCGCCAGTGAACTGGTACGCGAACTCAAGGCCGCCGGCGCGCAATGGCTGTACCTGCCGCCCGACAGCTTCCTGGGCACGCTGGCCGAAGGCGTGATCATCCCGACCGCGATGGAACAGTCGCTGCCCACTTTTGCGTCGACCGAGCAGCTGATGCAGGCGGGTGCGCTGACCGGCCTGGTCAGCCGCTACTTCAGCCTGGGCCAGTACACGGCGCACAAGGTCGAGCAGATCCTGGTGGGCAAGCAGGATCCGAGCAAGATTCCCGTGGACACACTCAAACGCTTCTCCTACCAGATCAGCATGTCGGCGGCACAGCGGCTGAAGCTGCCGCCGCCGATGAGCATGCTGAACTTTGCCGAGCTCATCAATACCGGAACGCCTGGCACCTGAGCCCCCCACCCCCACCCGCGCGTCGCAAGCGGCAACCGTCAGCCCACGCCACCAAGACCTGCCGACCGGCCGCACGACCCGCCGCACGACCGGCCGCACGACCGGCCGCACGTTCGGCCTGATCGGCGACGACACGCCGTCTCGACGGCCGGCGCAGCGGCGCCAGCCAGTGGGCTGCCGCGCTACTGACGGGCCACGGCCACGCTGCCTGCGCCGCCGCCGAGCACGCGGTACAGCAGCACCTCGTTCTGCAAACGCGCCAGGTTCAGCAGCACCGCCTGCTGGCGTGCCACCAGCAACACCCGTTCGGCGTCCAGGCTGTCCAGCAAGGTGGCGGCGCCGCCGCGCAACAGCAAGTC
Source organism: Rubrivivax sp. (assembly GCA_034522875.1). Taxonomy (GTDB): domain Bacteria; phylum Pseudomonadota; class Gammaproteobacteria; order Burkholderiales; family Burkholderiaceae_C; genus Rubrivivax. The sequence goes on from JAXHKY010000009.1 coordinate 414,101, forward strand.
GGCCAGCTCGACCCGGCGCGCCTCGGCCGCCACCTGCGCCTGCTGCGCCGCCAGTTGTTCGCCCAGCGTGGCGCGTCCGGCCAATGCATCGGCCACTTCGCGAAAGGCGACCTGGATCGCCTTCTCGTATTGCGCCACCGCAATGCCGTGTGCCGCACGTGCCGCGTCCAGGTTGGCCTGGTTGCGGCCGGCGTCGAACAGCGGCTGCAGCAGGTTGCCGGTAAAGGCCCAGGCGGTGTTCTCGAACAGGCCGGAAAGCTGCGTACTGGCCGTGCCCGCGCTGGCGGTCAGCGTGATGCGCGGAAAGAAGGCGGCGCGCGCGGCGCCGATATTGGCATTCGCCGCGATCAGCTGCTGTTCGGCGGCGCGGATGTCGGGGCGTTGCAGCAGCACCTCGGAAGGCAGCCCCACCGGCAGTTCGGCCAGCGTGAAGGCGTTCAGTGGCGACGCCGGCGGCAAGTCGGCCGGCAGCGGCTGGCCCAGCAGCAGCACCAGGGCATTCAGGTCCTGCTGGCGCTGGCGCTGCAGGGCGGCCAGCGTGGCCCGTGCCCCGGCCCGCAGCGATTCGGCGGCGCGCAGTTCGGGCTCGGCGGCCACGCCGCCGTCGAAGCGCACACGCACCAGGCGCAGCACCTCTTCGCGTGAAGCGAGCGTGCTGCGCGTCACCTGCAGCTGCTCGTCGTCGGCGCGCAAGGCCAGCTCGGCATTGGCCACGGCCGCGATCAGCGTCAACTGTGCCGCGCGCCGGCCTTCGTCGCTGGCCAGGTAGCGCGCCAGCGCGGCGTCCGACAAGGCCTTGATGCGGCCGAAGAGGTCGAGCTCGAAAGCGCTGACGGCGAAGCCCACGGTGTACACGTCGCCAGCGCCATTGGCCGCGCGCGCGGCCGTGGCCCCGACGCCGACGCTGGGCAGACGGTCGGCGCGTTGCACGCCGTACTGGGCCCGCACCTGCTCGACATTGAGCACCGCGATACGCAGGTCGCGGTTGTTCTGCAGCGCCAGCAGCACCAGCGCGCGGATGCGCTCGTCGGTCAGGAAGTCGGCCCAGTCGAGGTCGGCCGCGGGCGTGCCGGTGGCGCCGCCGGCGTCGACCCAGGCCGGCGCCACGGGTGGTTCTGGCCGTTGGTGCTCGGGCGTCAGGCTGCAGGCCGCCAGCAGCGACGCCAGTGCCAGCGTGGCGGCCAGGCGCGAGCGCGTGCGGCGGCAAAGGGCGGTCCTCATGTCACCGGTCCTCCCTGGGCGCATGCAGATTGCTGTGGTCCGTCTCGTGCGCATACCTGCGGCGTTGGCGCTCGCTGCCCTTGAAGAAACGCCGCACGACGACGAAGAAGACCGGCACGAACAGCACCGACAGCGTCACCGCACTGATCATGCCGCCCACCACGCCGGTGCCGATGGCGCGCTGGCTCGCCGAGCCGGCGCCGCTGGCCAGGAACAAGGGCGTGACGCCCAGGATGAAGGCCAGCGAGGTCATCACGATGGGACGGAAGCGCAGGTGCGCCGCCTCCAATGCCGCTTCGGCGGCACTCCGGCCCTGCGCCTGCAGGTCCTTGGCGAACTCGATGATCAGGATCGCATTCTTCGCCGACAGGCCGATGATGGTGACCAGGCCGACCTGGAAATAGACGTCGTTGGCGTAGCCGCGCAGCAGCGTGGCCAGCACCACACCGAACACGCCCAGCGGCACGACCAGGATCACGGCCAGCGGGATGGCCCAGCTTTCGTACAACGCGGCCAGGCACAGGAAGACGGCCAGGATGGCGAAGCCGTACAGGATCAGCGCCTGGTTGCCGGCGATCTTCTCCTCGCGCGAAAGACCCGTCCACTCGTAGCCGAAACCGGCCGGCAGCTGCGCCGCCAGTCGCTCCATCTCGGACATCGCGTCGCCGGTGCTGAAGCCGGGGGCCGCACTGCCGCCGATGCGCATGGCCGGATAGCCGTTGTAGCGCACCGTCTGCATGGCGCCGGTGACCCAGCGCGTGCTGGCGAAGGCCGACAGCGGCACTTGCTGGCCCTGGTTGTTCGTGGCATGCAGTCGCAGCACGTCGTCGGGCTGCATGCGCGCGGGGGCGTCGGCTTGCACCACCACGCGCTGCAGGCGCCCGCTGCTGGGAAAGTCGTTGACGTAGGCCGAACCCAGCGCCACCGACAGCGTGGCATTGATGCTGTCGAAGCCCACGCCCAGAGCGGCCGCCTTGTCGCGGTCGATGTCGACCTGCAGCTGCGGCGCATCTTCCAGCCCGTCGGGCCGCACCTGCGTCAGCACCTTGCTCTGCGCGGCCAGGCCGAGCAGCTGGTTGCGCGCGGCCACCAGGGCCTCGTGGCCCTGGCCGCCGCGGTCCTGCAGGCGGAAGTTGAATCCCGAGGCCGTGCCCAGCTCGGGGATCGGCGGCGGGCTCAGCGGAAAGATGAAGGCGTCGCGGATGCCCATCAGCGCGCCGAAGGCGCGGCCGGCCAGCGCCTGCGCCGAATTCTCGGGGTTCGGGCGCTGGTCCCAGTCCTTCAGCGTCACGAAGGCCAGCGCGGCGTTCTGGCCCAGTCCCGAGAAGCTGAAGCCCAGCACGCCCACCATGCTCTGCACTTCGGGCTGCTTGAGCATGAAACCTTCCACCTGCTCCATCACCGCGCGCGTGCGCTCCTGCGTGGCGCCCGGCGGCAGCTGCACGTTGACGATCAGGTTGCCCTGGTCCTCGGCCGGCAGGAACGAGGTGGGCAGGCGCAGGTAGACCCAGCCCACCACGCCGACGATGACGCCGTAGATCACCAGGTAGCGGCCGGTCCGGCGCACCATGCCCGAGAGCACGCTTTCGTATTGCTGCGTGCGGCGCTTGAAGAAACGGTTGAACCAGCCGAAGAAGCCACGCTTTTCCACATGATGCCCAGCCTGCACCTGCTGCAGCAGCGTGGCACACAGCGCCGGCGTGAGCGACAGCGCCATGAAGGCCGAAAAGCCGATCGAGGCCACCATGACGGCGGCGAACTGGCGGTAGATATTGCCCACCGAACCGGCAAAGAAGGCCAGCGGCACGAACACCGCGATCAGCACCACCGTGATGCCGATGATCGCGCCCTGGATCTGGCCCATGGCCTTGCGCGTGGCCTCGCGCGGCGGCAGGCCTTCCTCGCTCATGATGCGCTCGACGTTCTCCACCACCACGATGGCGTCGTCGACGACGATGCCGATCACCAGCACCATGCCGAACATGGTGAGCACGTTGATCGAGAAGCCCAGCGCCAGCAGCACCGCGAAGGTGCCCAGCAGCGCCACCGGCACCACGATGGTGGGGATGACGGTGTAGCGGAAATTCTGCAGGAACAGGTACATCACCAGGAACACCAGCACCACGGCTTCGACGAGCGTCACCGCCACCTGGGTGATGGAGATCTTGACGAAGCGCGAGCTGTCGTAGGGGATGGCGTAGCTCACGCCCGGCGGGAAGAAACGCTGCAGCTCGTCCATCCTGGCGCGCACGGCCGCCGCCGTGGCCAGCGCATTGCCGGTGGGCGAGAGCTGCACGCCAATGCCGGTGGAGGGCTCGCCGTTCAGCCGCGCCGAGGTGGCATAGGCCTGCGCACCGAGCTCGATGCGCGCCACGTCGGCCAGGCGCACGGTCGAGCCGTCCGGGTTGGCGCGCAGCGCGATGCGGCCGAACTGTTCCACCGTGCTGAGCTGGCCCCGCACCACCACCGTGGCAAAGATGCCCTGCCCGGCCACGTTCGGCAGGTCGCCGATGGCACCGGCCGAAACCTGCGCGTTCTGCGCCCGGATCGCGGCCACCACGTCGGAGGTGGAGAGCTGGTAGCCCAGCAACCGGGCGGGATCGATCCAGATGCGCATGGCCCGTTCGGTGCCGAACAGCTGTGCCTGGCCCACGCCCGGCACGCGCTGCAGTTCGGGCAGCACGTTGCGCGCCGCGAAGTCGCCCAGCGCGATGGGGTCGATGTCGGGGTTGCTGGACGAGAGGATGGTGAAGAGCAGGAAGTTGCTGCGTGCCTTGTCCACGCGCACGCCCTGCTGCGTCACCGCCGCCGGCAGGCGCGGCGTGGCACGCGCCAGCCGGTTCTGCACCTCCACCTGCGCCAGGTCGGCGCTGGTGCCGGCCTGGAAGCTGAGCGTGATGTTGCCGCTGCCGTCGGCCTGCGCCACCGATTCCATGTAGATCAGGCCCGGTGCGCCGTTCATCTCGCGCTCGATGACGGAAAGCACGCTGTCTTCCAGCGTCTGCGCCGAAGCGCCCGGGTAGGCGGCCGAGACGACGATGGACGGCGGCGCCACCGGCGGGTATTGCGACACCGGCAACTGCGTCACGGCCACGCTGCCGAGCACCAGCACGAAGAGCGAGATGACCCACGCAAAGATGGGCCGGTCGATGAAGAACTGGGCCATGTCGAGCCGCGCCTATCGGGGCGCCGAGGCGGCCGCCAATGCCGGGGCGGCGGCAGACGCCACGGCCGACGCGGCAGCGGCCGGTGTCCAGGGCACCGGCGTCACCGGCGCGCCGGGCACGAACATCTTCTGGAAGCCGTCGACGATGACGCGTTCCCCGGCCTGCAGCCCCCCGGTCACGACCCACTGCCCGTCCTGCGCCGAATTCACCTGCACCTGCCGCGGCATGGGCTTGTTGCCCTCGCCGACGACGAGCACCGTGTCACCCTGGGCCGAACGCGTCACGGCCTGCTGCGGCAGCAGGATGCCGGCCGGCATTTCGGCCTGGCTCAGGCGCACGCGCACATACTGGCCCGGCAGCAGCAGGCCGTCGGCATTGGGCACCTCGGCGCGCAAGGTCACCTGGCCCGAACCGGCGTCCACCGACAGGTCGCTGAACAGCAGCCGGCCGGCTTGCGGCAGTTCGCTGCCGTCTTCCAGCAGCACGCGCACGCGGGTCGCATCGCCCCCGGCCTGGCGCAGCTGGCTGGCCGCAATGGCGCGCCGCAGGCGCAGCACCTCGACACTGGACTGCGTGAAGTTCACGTACACGGTGCGGGTCTGCTGGATGAGCGCCAGCTGCGTGGCCTCGGCCGCGCTGACGAGCGCGCCTTCGGTCACCAGCGCACGGCCCACGCGCCCGGCAATGGGCGCCGTGACCTGCGTATAGCCGAGGTTGATGCGCGCGCTTTGCACCGCCGCGCGGCCCGCGGCCACATCGGCCTCGGCCGCCGCCTGCGCGGCCCGCGCATTGACATAGTCCTGCTGGCTGATGGCCCTGGCCTCGGCCAGCGGCCGGTAGCGGTCGGCCGTGGCCTTGGCCAGCGCCAGCTGGGCTTGTGCGCGGGCCAGTTGCGCGCCGGCGCTGTCCAGCGCCGCCTGGTAGGAGGCCGGATCGATCAGGAACAGCGGCTGGCCGGCACGCACCTCGCTGCCTTCCTCGAACTGGCGCTTGAGCACGATGCCGTTGACGCGCGCCCGTACCTGCGCCATGCGCACCGGCTCCACCCGGCCCGGCAGTTCCGACTGCAGCGCCACGGCCTGCGTCCGGACCGTGATGACCCCGACCGGTGGCGGTGGCGGCATGCCGCCACCCGCGGGCGCACCGCCAGCCGCGTCTCCGCCGCCGCCACAGCCGGACAGGAGCGCCACCGTGGCGACCAGGATCTGCGGCCAGAAGGCGCGCTGCGGGCGGGGAGTGCAGGATGGGCTGGGCGTCACGGGCAGTCGACCTCGGGGGCGCAGGACGCGCCGGTTGCGAAGGGGCGGGAGCCGTCGACAGGGGGCGCCACCGAAGTGGGTGGGCGCCGGCATGCCACCGGCAGGCCGCTCAGTATACATACAGCCTAGAATGTATATTCCGCCCCCCACCCCCCGAGACCCGAACCTTGCGCAAGACCAAGGCCGAAGCCTTCGCCACCCGCTGCGGCATCCTGGACGCGGCCGAACATCTGTTCCAGGCCCAGGGTGTGTCGGGCACCTCGCTGCAGGACATCGCCGCCGCAGCCGGCGTGACCCGGGGCGCGGTCTACTGGCACTTCAAGGACAAGGGCGACCTCTTCAACGCCATGATGGCCCGGGTCTGCCTGCCCATGGAGGAGGCGGCGGCCGGCCTGGCCGCGTCCGCGGCCAGCCCGCCGCTGCAGACGCTGCGCGCTCACCTGCGCGGCATCCTGGAACGCGTGGCCGCCGACGCGCAGGTGCGGCGCGTCTTCCAGATCGCCACGCAGAAGGTCGAATATGTCGACGAGATGGCGGCGGTGCGCGAGCGCCACCTGCAGATGCGGCGCGACCACCTCGCGGTGCTGGCGCGCCTGCTGCGGGCCGCGCAGCAGCGCGGCGACATCGCTCCGGCGCCGCCGGCCCGGCAGTTGGCGATCGGCCTGCATGCGCTGGTGGACGGCCTGATCCAGAACTGGATGCTCGACCCCGCGAGTTTTGCGCTTCGCGCCGTGGGCTGCAGGGCGGTGGAAGCCCACCTGGCCGGCCTGTCGCCGCTTGCGCTCCCGGCCGGTTCAGCAAGCCGGCGCAGCCGGCCGCGGGTGCATGGCGGGAAATGATCGCCGTGTCGACGGCGGCAAGGGACTCGGGGTTGAAGATCAGGGCTCGTGCTGCAGCGGGCGCAAGGCCGCCAGCAGTGGCGGTGGCAGCGGCACCGGGCGGCGTGTGCCGCGGTCCACGTAGACATGCGTGAACTGCCCCACCGCGGCGGCCAGCGGGTCTTCGTCGGCAAACAGACCCAGTTCGTAGCGCACGCTGGAACGGCCCAGGTGCGCCACGCGCAGGCCGGCATGCACCGGCTGCGGGAACGCGATCGACTCGAAAAAGTGGCACTGCGTGTGCACCACCAGGCCGATGACGGCGCCGTGGTGGATGTCCAGCGCGCCGGCCTCGATGAGGTAGCCGTTGACCGCCGTGTCGAACAAGCTGTAGTGCACGACATTGTTCATGTGGCCGTACACGTCGTTGTCCATCCAGCGCGTGTGGAGGGTGCGAAACAGCGGGAAGTGCCCGCGGGGCAGCGGCTGGTGGCGTTCGGTCATGGCACACATTCTTCCACCGCACGCCCGTGCGGCCATGCCTGCCAGGAGCCCAGCGCCTCGGCCAGCGTGCGTCGCTGGATAGCCACCGTGGTGGCCAGGTCGCGGCCATAACCGCCGGCCATCGACAGCGCCACCGGAATGCGGCGCCGGCGCAGTGCCGTCAGCACGCGTCGGTCGCGCTCGGCCAGGCCGTCCGTGGTGAGCTTCAGGCGGCCCAGGCGGTCGTTTTCGTGCGGGTCGGCACCAGCGAGGTAGAACGCGAGCCCGGGCAGGGCATCGCCGTGTCGCGCCCAGACGGCGTCCAGGGCGCGTTCCAGGGCGTCCAGATAGTCGGCATCGGCGCAGCCGTCGGGCAGATCCACGTCCAGGTCGCCGGCCTCCTTGCGCAAGGGGAAGTTCTTCGCCCCGTGCAGCGACAGCGTGAATACCGTGGGGTCGTCGCGAAAGATCGCCGCGGTGCCGTTGCCCTGGTGCACGTCGAGGTCGATCACCAGCACGCGCAGCAGCCGCCGGTGCAGGCGGTGCCATTCGGCCTGCATCAGCCGCGCCGCCACCGCCACGTCGTTGAAGACGCAGTAGCCCGAACCCTTGTGCGCGTAGGCGTGGTGCGTGCCACCGGCCAGGTTGGCGGCCACACCCTCGGCGCCCCCGTCGGCGCCCAGCAGCGCCGCACGCGCGGCCATGATGGTGGCGCCGACCGAGCGCCTCGAACGCTCCACCATGCGCTCGGACCACGGAAACCCGATCTCGCGCTGCGCCGCTGCCGACAAGGTGCCCTCGGTCACCGCGCCGATCCAGGCCGGTTCGTGCGCCAGCGCCAGTTCGCCGTCGCTGGCCGGCTGCGCCTCTTGCACGCGCAAGCCCGGCAGCGTGGCTTCGGCCGCCTCGCGCAGCAGCCGGTATTTCGACATCGGAAAGCTGTGCCCCGGCGGCAGCGCCAGCACGAAGGCGTCGGAGTGGTAGGCGAGCACGGCAGTCGATTTTAGGAATGCACCCCTAGTTTGTTGCGGTGCAGCAAAAAGTGCTTGCATTGCCGCGGGAGAACCCTATACTTCAGTTTATGTTGCAGCGCAACAAAGAAGTACGGAAGGCGCGGCACGGTTTCCCTCACTCAACCACCCTCCCTGGAGATACAAGATGACTTTCACCCCGGACCAAATGATCGCTGCCCACAAGGCCAACGTCGAAACCCTGTTCGGCCTCACCGCCAAGGCTTTCGAAGGCGTGGAGAGGCTCGTCGAGCTGAACCTGCAAGTGGCCAAGGCCTCGCTGGCCGAAGCCGCCGAGACCACGCAGGCCGCGCTGGGTGTCAAGGACGCGCAGGAACTGCTCGCGCTGCAAGCCAGCCTGCTGCAACCGGCCGCCGAGAAGGCCGCTTCCTACAGCCGCCACCTGTACGACATCATGGCCGGCACCAACGCCGAAGTGGCCAGGGTCGCTGAAGCGCAGATGGCCGAAAGCCAGAAGAAGACCCTGGCCCTGGTCGACAACGCCGTCAAGAACGCCCCCGCCGGCACCGAAAGCGCCGTGGCGCTGGTGAAGTCGGCCGTGGCCGCCGCCAACAACGCGTTCGAGAGCGTGCACAAGGCCGCCAAGCAAGCCTCGGAAGTGGCCGAAGCCAATTTCCAGGCCATGACCAATACGGCCGTGAAGGCCACCCAAACCGCCACCAAGGCCGCCAAGCGCGCCTGATCAGCGGATTCGCGGCTGAACTTTTCGGGCCGCGCAGCCTCTACCCGAAGCCCGGGGCCTCGGCCCCGGGTTCTCTCGTGTGGAAGGTTGACTCCTCAGCACCTCGAAATTCTCTTTCTGGTGCTTTTCGGCCCGGTCCAGTGACCGGGCCGTTTATTTTTGGCCGGCCAGTTGCCCGCTTCATACGCCACGGGCATAAGCAATCAACTTCTTTGTAGTTCCAGGAATGATCGAGCCTGCATAGAGTGCCTGTCGATGGTGGGCGCCGGCCCACCCGCGCACTTGCAGGCTCATGTACCGCTATACCGATTCAGACCGCGGCCTCGTCCGCGCCCGTGCGGCCCAGTTCCGCGACCAGTTGCAGCGCCACCTGGCCGGCGAGTTGCCCGACGACGACTTCCGCCCGCTGCGGCTGCAGAACGGCTGGTACGTGCAACGCCATGCACCGATGCTGCGCGTGGCCGTGCCCTATGGCGAGCTGTCCAGCCGGCAACTGCGGCAGCTGGCGTGCATTGCGCGCGAATTCGACTTGCAGGACAGCGGCCTGGCCAGCGAACGCGGCGGTTTCGGCCACTTCAGCACGCGGCAGAACCTGCAGTTCAACTGGATCCCGCTGGCGCGCGCCGCCGACGTGATGGACCGGCTGGCCGAAGTCGACATGCACGGCATCCAGACCAGCGGCAACTGCATCCGCAACATCACCAGCGACGCGTTGGCCGGCATCGCGCCCGACGAAGAGGTCGACCCCCGCCCCTACTGCGAGCTGCTGCGCCAGTGGAGCACGCTGCACCCGGAATTCGCTTTCCTGCCGCGCAAGTTCAAGATCGCCGTCAGCGGCGCCCGCGAGGACCGCGCCGCCACCGCCTGGCACGACATCGGCCTGAGCTTGCGCCGCAACGCCACCGGCGAGGTGGGTTTCGCGGTCGCCGTGGGCGGCGGCATGGGGCGCACGCCGGTGATCGCCACGCCGGTGAACGACTTCGTGCCCTGGCCGCAGATCCTCGTCTTCATCGAAGCCGTGGTGCGCGTCTACAACCTCTACGGCCGGCGCGACAACGCCTACAAGGCGCGCATCAAGATCCTCGTCAAGGCCGAGGGGCAGCGCTTCGTGGATGCCGTCAATGCCGAGTTTCGGGCCCTGCTGGCCGACCCGGACACCGTGCTGGTGCCCGAGGCCGAACTGATGCGGCTGCAGGACCACTTCCTGCCGCCGCCGGCGCCAGCCACCGCGGTGCCGGCAGCCGTGGCCGACCCGCTGCCGGCCTTCGAGCGCTGGATGCGGCGCAACGTGCACGCCCACCGCCTGAGCGGCTACCGAGCGGTCACGCTGTCGCTCAAGCGTGCCGGTCTGCCCCCGGGCGACGTGACCGCCGACCAGATGGACGGCGCTGCCGCGCTGGCCGATCGCTTCAGTCGGGGCGAGTTGCGCGTCACGCACGACCAGAATCTGCTGCTGCCCTGGGTGCACGAGAGCGAGCTGCGCGCGCTCTGGCTGGCGGCGCGCGAAGACGGATTCGCCACGCCCAACATCGGCCTGCTCACCGACATGATCGCCTGCCCGGGCGGTGACCTGTGCGCGCTGGCCAATGCGCGGTCGATCCCCATCGCCGCGGCCATCACCGAACGCTTCGACGACCTGGACGAGCTGAACGACATCGGCGACATCCAGCTGCACATCAGCGGCTGCATCAACTCCTGCGGCCACCACCACAGCGGCCACCTCGGCATCCTGGGCGTGGACAAGGACGGCAGCGAGTGGTACCAGGTGACGGTCGGCGGCGCCGACGGCAGCACGCTCAGCGGCGCCGCGGTGCCGGGCAAGGTCATCGGACCCTCGTTCGCGGCCGACGAGGTACCCGACGTCGTCGAAGCCGTGATCGGCACCTACCTGCGCGAACGCCGCGGCGGCGAGCGCTTCATCGAGACCGCCCGCCGGCTGGGCCCACTGCCCTTCCGTCACGCCGCCGACGCGGTGCGCGGCAGCACGGCCCTGACCGCCTGACAAGAGAGCCCCCCATGGACATCCTGCCTGCCGAATCCGAGCTGCCCGCAGACACGCTGGCGCTGGACAACACGGCCGACGTCACCGCGCTTGCCGCCGAAATCCGCGGCCATGCCGCCGTGGCGCTGGTCTTCCCGAAGTGGACCGACGGCCGCGCGTACTCGCAGGCCGTGCTGCTGCGCGGCCGGGTCCGCTACGCCGGCCGACTTATCGCCACCGGCGAGGTGCTGGCCGACATGCTGCCGCTGCTGCGCCGCTGCGGCTTCGACACCGTGCGCCTGCGCGCCGACCAGAACCCGCAGGCCGCCCGGCGCACGCTGGGCTTCGACGCCTTGCCCTACCAGGGTGACGTCACCGGCCACCGCGCACCCTTCGCCACCGCCACCGCCACCGCCACCGCCTGACTGCCATGCCCACTGCCGTTCAACGCCATGCCCGCAAGACGCGCGGCTTCGATGCCCGCGTGGCGCACGCCACGGCCCTGCTGCGCGAGGCCGCCGAAGACCATGCCGGGCGCATCGTGCAGGCCACCAGCCTGGGGGTCGAGGGCATGGTGCTCACCGACCTGATCGCGCGCCACGGCCTGGCCATCGAAGTGGCGACGCTGGACACCGGCAAGCTGCATCGCGAGACACTGGCGCTGATCCCGCGCATTCGGCAGCGTTACGGCCTGCCCGTGGCGGTGTTCCACCCACGGCAGGAAGCCGTGGTGCAGTTCGTGGGCCGCCACGGCCAGGACGCCATGTTCCGCAGCGTGGCGCTGCGCCAGAGCTGCTGCGCCTTGCGCAAGATCGAACCCATGCAGCGCCTGCTGCTGGGTCGCAGCGCCTGGGTCACGGGGCTGCGCCGCGAACAGTCGGAAGCCCGCGCCCGCGTGCCCTTCTTCGAACACGACGCCGACGGTCGTGAGAAGTTCTACCCGCTGGCCGACTGGAGCGAGGCCGACGTGTGGCACTACGTCGCCATGCACGACGTGCCCTACAACGAACTGCACGACGGGTTTTTCGACAGCGTAGGCTGCGCACCCTGCACGCGCGCCGTCGCGCTCGGAGAGGACGCCCGCGCAGGCCGTTGGTGGTGGGAGCAGGACGGCCCCAAGGAATGCGGGCTGCACCTGCCGCGGCCTGCCGCCGCGGTCGTCCAGCCCGCTTGACCACGCGCCAGCCGTGGTGGCGCCGTGGGCACCGTAAAATCGGTGATCCGGGCGGGTCGCGGCACGCGCTGCCGAGGTTCCGCCCTCCCATCACGAGCCTTCCATGACCCACGTCGTTCTCGAATCGTGCATCCGCTGCAAATACACGGACTGCGTCGATGTCTGCCCGGTTGACTGCTTCCGCGAGGGGCCCAACATGCTGGTCATCGACCCCGACGAATGCATCGACTGCGCGGTGTGCATCCCCGAGTGCCCGGTCAACGCCATCCTGCCCGAGGAAGACGTGCCCAACGACCAGCTGGCGTTCATCAAGCTCAACGCCGAGTTGGCGCGCAACTGGCCCAGCATCACCAAGCGCAAGGCCCCGCCGGCCGACGCCGACGACTGGAAGGACCGCCGCGACAAGCTGGACCAGCTGAAGCGCTGAACGCCCATGCAAGTGGACGAAAACCCGGCCATCGCCGAGACGGCGCGCAGCCACGACGGGCCGATCGAAACCGACGCGGTGATCGTGGGGGCTGGGCCGGTGGGCCTGTTCCAGGTGTTCGAGCTGGGGCTGCTGGAGATCAAGGCGCACGTCGTCGACTCGCTGGCCTACCCCGGCGGCCAGTGCATCGAGCTCTACCCCGACAAGCCCATCTACGACATCCCGGCCGTGCCCATGTGCACCGGCAAGGAGCTCACCGACAACCTGCTCAAGCAGATCGAGCCCTTCGGCGCCACCTTCCATCTGGGCCAGGAAGTCACGCGGCTGGCCCGGCGCGACGACGGCCGCTTCGACTTGGAAACCTCCAGGGGCACGCGCTTCGTCACCAAGACCGTATTCATCGCCGGCGGCGTGGGATCGTTCCAGCCGCGCACGCTGCGCGTGGACGGCATCGACAAGTTCCAGGACACGCAGCTCTTCTACCGCGTGCGCAACCCGGCGCATTTCGCGGGCAAGAACCTGGTGATCGTGGGCGGTGGCGACTCGGCGCTGGACTGGACGCTGAATTTCGTGCAGGAAGGCCCGCACAAGGCCGAGAGCGTGATCCTCATGCACCGCCGAGACGACTTCCGCGCAGCCCCGGCCAGCGTGGCCAAGATGCGTGAACTGTGCGAGGCCTACGAGATGCAGTTCGTGGTCGGCCAGGCCACCGGTTTCGAGGAACAAGGCGGACGCCTCACCCGGCTGAAGGTCACCGGCAGCGACGGCGTCACGCGCGTCATGCCGCTGGACATGCTGCTGGTGTTCTTCGGCCTGAGCCCCAAGCTCGGTCCGATTGCCGACTGGGGCCTGGGCATCGACCGCAAGCAGCTGGTGGTGGACACCGAGAAGTTCGAGACCACGGTGCCGGGCATCTTCGCGGTGGGCGACATCAATATCTACCCGGGCAAGAAGAAGCTCATCCTCTCAGGCTTCCACGAAGCCGCGCTGGCCGCCTTCGGTGCCGCGCCCTACGTGTTCCCCGAGAAGCGCATCCTGCTGCAGTACACCACCACGAGCCCGAAGCTGCACAAGGTGCTGGGCGTGGAGACGCCGGTGTTCGACTGAGAGCTTGGCGTTTCGTGCCCGGACAGCCCGCCGCGTGCGGGCTGTTTTGCCCCTGAGGCACGAATGCGGGCCAGCGCTGGCTGATAATCTTCATCGTTGCGGGTATGAGTCCGCTTCACTTCGCTAGGGGTGTTGGCGCCGTGCGCAAGACGGTGCCGACTGAGAAAGTCCCTTTGAACCTGATTGAGGTAATCCTCGCGCAGGGAAGCCGTTTTCAGCAGCCACCCGCATCCGGGCCCGGCCTGCCGGATCGCCCCCTGCCATCGACGACAAGGACACGATGGCACACCGTTCGACTCCCTTGCGCCGCAGTGCGCTGGCCTGGGCCGCCTGCACTGCCTTGCCGCTGGCAGCCATGGCCCAGGACCCGGCCACCGTCACCATCACCGGCCGCACCCTTGACAGCGCCGGCGTGGCCGGCTTCGGCGACGTGCCGCTGGCGAACGCGCCGCTGCAGGCCAGCCTGTTCGGCAGCCAGCAACTCGAAGATGCCGGCATCGCCACCCTCGGCGGTCTCACCAGGCTGGACGCCAGCCTGGGCGACGCCTACAACGCCGAAGGCTACTGGAGCATCCTTTCTGCCCGCGGCTACACCCTGGACAACCGCAGCAACTACCGCCGAGACGGCCTGCCGATCAACGCCGAGACCGCCATCGCGCTGGACAACAAGGAACGGCTGGAGCTGCTCAAGGGCACCAGCGGCATCCAGGCCGGCACCAGTTCGCCGGGCGGGCTGGTGGACCTGGTCGTGAAGCGCCCCACGGGCACCGTGCGCGAGGCGCGCATCGAATGGCGCGAGACCGGATCGGTGCTGGGCGCGGTCGACCTGGGCCAGCGCTTCGGCGCCGACGGCCAATTCGCGCTGCGGTTGAATGCCGCCTTTGAGCGACGGCGCCCGCAGGTGCACGACGCCGACGGCCAGCGCCGGCTGTTCGCCCTGGCCGCCGACTGGCAGCCCGGCCCCGACACCTTGCTGCAGGCCGAATTCGAGTCCAGCCGCCAGACCCAGCCCAGCGTGGCCGGCTTCAGCATGCTGGGCGACGCGGTGCCGAGCGCCGATGCCGTCGACCCGCTCGTCAACCTCAACCGCCAGCCCTGGGGCCAGCCGGTGGTGATGGACGGCGACACGGCCTCGCTGCGCTGGCGGCAGCGGCTGACCGACGACTGGCGCTTCAGCGCTCACGCCATGACGCAACGGCTGAAGAGCGACGACCGCACGGCGTTTCCCTATGGCGTTTACGACGCCGGTTACGACTGCCCGCAATGGTGCGACCGCTACGCGCCCGACGGCAGCTTCAGCTACTGGCAATACGTGAGCGACAACGAGCGCCGCACCAGCGACGCGCTGGAACTGGCCCTCAGCAGCCAGGCCGTCACCGCAGGCATCGGCCACCATCTTCAGGCCGGCGTGCTGCTCACGCGCCACGAGGCGCGCTTCCAGGACCAGGTCTTCGACTTGGCCACCGACCTGGACGGCGTGGGCGTGGGCCTGGGCCACATCGACGGCACGCGCGACACCCTGCCTTCGGCCGGCACCACCGACGCCAATACCAACCGCGACGAACGCAGCACCGAATGGTTCCTGCGCGACGCCATGCGTTTGGGCCCACGCTGGCAGCTCTGGGCCGGCCTGCGCCACACCCAGCTGCGGCGCGAGAGCGCGCGCACCAGCCCCGCCGACGACGGCCCGGGCGAAGACGGCCTGCGCGCCACCCGCTACGACCAGACTGCCACCCTGCCCTGGCTGGCGCTGGCGCACGAATGGCGGCCAGGCACGCTGCTTTACGCCAGTTGGGGCGAGGGCCTGGAAACCGACGTAGCCCCCAACCGCGCGCGCTACGTCAACCGCGGCCAGCCCTTGCCGGCGCTGAAGAGCCGGCAGTTCGAGCTGGGCCTGAAGTGGAGCGGCAGGAACTACGACGCCGCGCTGGCCTGGTTCGACATCGACCGCCCGCAGGCCGCCGACATCGGCCCTTGCGACGTGGCCGACAGCTGCACGCGCCAGATCGACGGCAGTGCGCGCCACCGCGGCGCCGAGGCGCAGGCCACGCTGCGCCGCGGCGCCTGGTCATGGCGCGCCAGCGCCCTGTGGCTGGACGCCGAGCGCCAGGGCTCGGCGCAGCCGGGTGTGAACGGCACGCGGCCGGTGAACGTGCCGGCGGCCAGCCTGCGCCTGGGTACTGAATACGGCGTGGGCACCGTGCCCGGCCTGGCGCTGCAGGCAGCCGTGGTGGCCGAAAGCGACCGCGTGGTGCTGCCCTACGACGAGAGCGTGCGCATCCCCGGTTGGGCGCGGCTGGATCTGGGGGTGCGCTGGGACCAGGCGCGGGACGGCACGGCGCTGGTCTGGCGCCTGGGCGTGGACAACGTCACCGACCAGCGGGCGTGGAAGGAGTCGCCCTACCAGTTCGGCCATGTGTATTTGTACCCGCTGGCGCCGCGCGCCTGGCGCGCGTCGCTGCAGGCGTCGTTCTGAAGGGCTCGCGCTTCGGGCTATACTTAGAGGCTCTATTCCCCGATAGCTCAGTCGGTAGAGCGCCGGACTGTTAATCCGTAGGTCCCTGGTTCGAGCCCAGGTCGGGGAGCCAAGAAATGCAAGGGGTTAGCGAGGTTAGCGCCTGCTAACTTTTTTGCTTTCTGGGCACGCCGGTGTCCAATCTGGTGTCCCGAAATCCCGCGCGCTTGTGTCGCGTCGCGGCGGCACAACATCTCGTTTATGTCTCGAGTGGTCGTAGCGACGGAAATTCGCTCGAAACCATCGCCGCCAGCCACTCGTTCTGCTCCTACAGTCATCTCGTCCACGAGGCCATCGGAGCCAGACATGCAAACCCCTCAGCAGCCCGCCAGTGTTCTGGATACCGACGCATCGGCGGCCATCTTTCTGCGCATCGGCGTCGTTGTGCGACTGACTGGCCTCGGCCGATCGACGATCTACCGATTGATGGCCGAGGAGCAGTTCCCGTCGCCCGTGCGTCTGGCCAAGCGCGTGGTCGCGTGGCGCCGCACGGACCTGGAGCGCTGGAGCGACGCTCGAATCCGCGCCTCACACTGATCGCCAGTGCCGATCGGGAATTCGGTGGCCAGTGCGGCCGGTCGTTGATTACACCAACGACGCCAGCTTCAGCGCCGAGCCGACGACCAGGAGCAGCGCGACCACCCTGCCCCACCGCCACGTGGTGAACCGGTAGCGATGGTTGGCCCACAGTGCGCAACGACATCTGTCGAGCGCAATCAACGCGATCACGGCAAGCACCGTCCTGCCAAGCAGGCCGGCGGGCATCGGCGCGTAGGCGACAGCCAGCGCCCAGGCCATGGGCCAGCCCACCGCATCCAGCGCAGCAAGGCAGCGGCGGCCTGGCCAGTAACGCGCGTCTGGCGGCGGCGGTCGGCTGACAAGAAGCCACATCTCCAAATTCCCCCTTCCCCGGGACGCCCGGGGACCGTGGTCGGCCACAGCGTGAACCGAAGAGCCTGAATTGGGTGATCTTGGTCGCGAGCCACCCGTCGACATTGATGCACAGCTTTCGTCCCAGTAGAGCCCACACGGCAACGGTTCGTAACCAGGCACTCACGCGCCCCGATTGCCTTGTCTCGGACCAAGTGCTCATCGATCCCATCACAGCACATTCGAGTGTCATCCGTGTTCGAGCCTTCATTGGGCGCCGCCCTAAGTTCCGAGGGAGCCGGGCTTGGAGGTTCATCCCTCGGCGTTGGACACGGTGGTGAGATGCACCTCCCCCGCATTCGTCGGTCGCCGTGCGAGACCGAAAGCGCCGCGGCGAAGCACGGTGGAAAGGGTACCGTGGAATACACGCAAGGGGCCCTCGTGGGCCGCCGCGTCAGCGAAGGCCGGCGTGGGAAGGCCAACCCGTTTATGCCGCGAAAGGCCCTTGCGCCTGCGCGGCAAGTACGGATCGCAGGATGCAGCGCAGGGGGCTCGACAGACGTTACCGCTTCTTCGTTGCGCATTCAGAACACCCCAGCGTGGACATGGTGGGAAGCGTCGATGTTTACTCCGGTTATCCACAGAGGCGGTGCACAAGCTGTGCACGGTTGCTGCGGTACTTGGGGATTGAGCGCGCTCCGTCTTGTTGAACGGCAGCAGCATGGTCAAGGCATGCGAGGTACGCCATGAACGAACCGCCATCCGAGTCCAGTTCTGTGCTGAGCTTTTCGTGTCCCCGTTGTGGGCATGAGAACGATGACGAATACGAAGTCATCGATGCCACCAGGCCCACAGACTGGCGCTGCGGCGCCTGCAACCACGTATTCAGCGTACTGCTCACCGAGTGCTGGCACTGCGCGGCCGAGACGGTGACCGTCGCACTGGTGGGAACCGAGCAGTGCGCTGCCGGCAACGTCATCTGCCGCCACTGCGGAAAGCCGGGGCTCCGTTATGAACAAGCCGACTCCGAAGAACTCGCCGGCTGACGGATCGCGCGGGGTCGTCGTGAAGAGCGACGACGGTGACGTGTGCTTCCGCCTGCGGCCGACGCGTTCGGGACTTTGGGTGCAGCGCGACCGGCGACGCAAGGACAGCCACGCGCGGCTGGTGCAGTCGGTCGTTTTCGACAGCAGCGAGCGGTTCGCGCGATGGTGCGACGCCGACTCGGTGCGTTTCGACTACCCCGTCGTCTTCTCGGCCATCCGGCGCGAGGGCGGAGCCCTGCTGCAGCACCATGAGCAAGCGTCCGGCGCTGAGCGAGATCAGCAAGCGCCCTGAGCTCTTCGCCGGCTGCGCCGACGTGGCCACGCGCTTGCTGAATGCGGCTGACGCCGGCGAAGTTGCCGCGCTGCTTGCCGAAGCGGGTGCACTGCTCGGCGCCGACGCGGCGGCATTTGCCAGCTTTGTCAAGGACGACGAGGCCTACGAGTCCTACCGCTTCATCCTGGCCTGCGATGCCACCTGGTGCCTGGAGTACGAAAGCGGCGCCTGCTACATGCACGACCCCTGGCTGGAGTACGCCCGGCACCATGCGGAACCCGTGCTCGCGGACAGAATCCCGGCCCGCACCGACCAGGAGCGCGCGGTGGTCGACCTGGCGCGCCGATACGGTTTCGCGTCGGCAGTCA
Source organism: Rubrivivax sp. (assembly GCA_034522875.1). Lineage (GTDB taxonomy): Bacteria > Pseudomonadota > Gammaproteobacteria > Burkholderiales > Burkholderiaceae_C > Rubrivivax. The sequence continues at coordinate 432,524 of JAXHKY010000009.1, forward strand.
TCGTGCCCGCGCAAGCGCCCCATGGATTGACGCGGCTTGCCGCGCTGTGCCTGGGTTCGGCCGTGCCAGACTACTTCAATGACGACGGCTTACCTGCAGTGACCTTTGCCGCCACGGCGCTGGCATTGCGCCTGCACGAATGGCAGATCGGCCAACTGCGCCAAGAGCTGCTCGAGCACACCCGGCTGTCCGATGAAGACATCGTGCTGCTGCAGTTCCAGCGGCAGGGCCATGGCTCGAAGCAGATCGCGAGGGCCATGAATTCGAGTCCGATGTCGGTGGATTCACGTTGGCAACGGCTCAATGCAAAGCTGGGCGTGTCTTCGCGCGTCGCGGCGGCCAACCTGGCAGCCGAGTACGGGCTGCTTTGATCACGGGAACGGGAGTCGCGATGACGAGTCAGTTGGCACAGGCTGCTGGCCACCTTTCGGTGCTCATCGCGCCCGCGCTCCTTGCATGGGCAGCGTGGATTGAGGAGCCGCTCCTGGTATTCGGCGCGGTCATGCTGGTCTTTCCGCTGGCGAGAATTGCCTTTGGCGCCGTGGACGAAGCGGGGCCGCCGGCCTGGAGCGAGGGCATTGCAGCGGCCCTGGACCGACTGCCGTGGGTCTACGCCGCCGTTCTGGCCGGCGCCGTGCTGATGCTGCTTCTGGCCATCTCGCGGTCCGAACCCACGATGGGCACAGTCGCCGGATGGGCGCTCAGCCTGTGGGTGACCATGGTCTTTGCAACCTGTGTGGCGCATGAGTTGCTGCACCGCAAGAGGAAGTCGGATCGCATCGTGGGCCACCTGCTGGCAGGCCTTGCCGGCTATCCAGTGCTTGGCTACGAACACAGCCGGCACCACCAAAGGGTCGGCAGCTGCGCTTCAGCAGAGTGTCCCAAGGTCACCGATTCCGTATGGCAGTTTGCAGCCAGGCGGATTGCCGCCATCGTTCACGAGAGCCTGGGCGCGAGAGGGCTGGCATTGGCAGGCGATTCGCGCTCGCCGGCCGTCCAGGGCTTGCGAGTTGCCTTGGCAACGACAGGCGTGACCCTGGCGCTCTTCGGCTTGGCCGCCGGCTGGCCGGGCGTGCTGATCTATGCGCTGGTCATCGGGCTGGTCGCGTTCGCGGTGCAGTTGGTCACCTACATGCAGCATTGGGGCCTGGGCGACGACAACATCGACGACGCAAGACAAGGCCAGTACGGCTGGGAAGACGATTGCCGGTTTCAGGCCTGGGTGACGATGGGCCTGAGCCTTCACCAGGCGCATCACCGCAACGGTTCACGGCCCTACTACCGAACCGGCATCACCGACGGACTCTCCGCGCCCGCCGGCCGGGTACGTGCTGCTCATGTTCGCGGCACTTGTGCCGAGCGTCTGGCAGCAGGTCATGGGTCCGGCCTTGGCGTACTGGCGGGCGCAACCCACCACGCCGGTGTCGGCCGGCCGGCGGCTGGCGTGCGTGAACTTCTACAAGTAGCGGGTTGAGCGCGCCGCGAGCGGCTGACTTGCCGTGGTTGGAATGTAGGTTCCGAAGGGATCGGGCCAGCTGACGCCGGCGGCGAGGATGCCGATAGCGAGATTGTCAGAGTACCCATGGATCGTGGGGCCCCGCGCGTGGTTCGCGCTGCTGGGTCAGGCGTTGAGGCTCGCTACTCGCTGCGGGCTGGCCGGCTCTGCACCGAGACGCGGGTAGTCCGTGTACCCCATCGCACCGGCCGCGTAGAAAGTCTTCGGCTCAGGTTCGTTCAAGCGAGCCCCGAGGCGCAGCCGCTCCACCAGGTCCGGGTTGGCGATGTAGGCGCGGCCGAAGACGATGGCGTCGGCGCTGCCTTCATCGAGCGCTGCCTGTGCGGTGGCCGCCGTGAAGCCGCCGTTGCGCAGCAGTGGGCCCTGGAAGTGCTGGCGCGCCACAGCGGTAATGCGCCGCTCACCGTCCAGCGCAGGGTCCATGTGACGCAGTTCCAGATAGGCGATGCGGCGCTGGCTGAGTTGCTGTGCCAGATAGGCCAGCAGCGCCTCGGGGTCGCTGTCCTGCAGGTCGTTGCTGCCTGCAAGTGGTGACAGGCGCAGCCCGACGCGGTCGGCGCCGGCTTCGGCAATGGACGCATCCACACACTCCAGCAGCAGGCGGGCGCGGTTCTCGATGCTGCCACCGTAGCGCTCGTAGCCGGGCCCGCTGCGGTCGTTCACACCGTCGCGCAGAAACTGGTCGAGCAGGTAGCCATGGGCGCCGTGCAATTGCACACCGTCGAAACCGGCCTGCAGTGCGCGGCGCGTGGCCAGGCGGAAGAGATCGACGATGGCGGGCAGTTCGTCGTCGCGCAGGCGGCGCGGCGTCTCGTAGGGCTGTCTGCCGTCCGGGGTGCTGATGAAGCCCTGGATGGCCCGCTCGCCGCTGCTGATGGGTTGCACACCGCCGTTGAGGCTGGAGTGGGCCGAGCGACCGGGGTGCCAGATCTGCAATTGCATGCGCCCGCCGACGGCGTGCACGGCGGCCGTGACCCCGCGCCAGCCGGCCACGCAGGCATCATCAAAAATGCCAGGCTCGCCAGTGAAGGCACAGCCATCCGCGGCCACCATGGTGGCTTCGGCGATCAGCAGGCCGGCCGAAGCCCGCTGCGCATAGTGCTCGGCCATCAGCGCGTTGGCGATGTGGCTGCGGCCGGCGCGGGCGCGGGTCAGCGGCGCCATCAAGATGCGATTGGGCAGCGTCAGGGCGCCAAGCGTCAGGGGGTCGAAGAGCGAAGGCATGCAGTCCGAGGGCCGACGTGGGGGTTTTCTGCGTCCCCAACAGGCTGGGGCTACGAATCTTGCGCATTGTCGCCAGCTTCGAAGCCAAGACCGGTGAGGGAGTGGAATGGGCCCAAGCTCACAACGGAACGCCACGAAGATGCCGGTCATCTGCAACGGGTTTGGGCCGGGATCGGCTTTACCCCGAGGGTCGTCGCAAGCAAACCTTGGCCGACAGATCAATCGCGCCGACGGTCATCTTCCTGGCGCCGCGTCCTACTCACACTGGCGCCCATCGGCTGACGTTCGCGGGCGCGATACGAGCACCCGCTTGAGACTGTATGCGGTCGGTCGGTTTCTGCGGCTGAGCGTCTGCGGTGGCCGAAAGCAGCCGGTCGAGCCTGGGCACGCCGAATGTCCGCTGTACCCTGGGACTTGACATCGGCTTGCGATCGAGCCGGAGCTGAGCCTATCCAGGCCGCGCACGGGTCAAGCGACAGCTTCCGTTCATCTCGAAGGTTCGCTGCCGACCCTCTGCAGTCGGTGGAGCCGTCAAAATGCTGGCGGCAAAGCCGACATCGGCAATAGTTCCCTGGCATCCCCAAGTTCGTGGCCTTGGCGACCAGCATGGGGTTGTCGAGCAGGAGGCTGGCGCAGCGATGCGCGCCAGCTGCCGCCTGTGCTCAGGCAATCAGCAACGTCCACATGGCGGGTCCCGCCAGGGTCAGCCAGGCGCCACCCAAAGTGAGCAAGGCCACGAAGACCGCGGCGCTGCCGCAGTCCTTGGCCTTGGCCGCGAGGACGTGGGTCTCGGGCATGGTCAAATCCACCACAGCCTCCAGGCCTGAATTGAGCAGCTCGACCACCAGCACCAGCCCCATCAGCGCCAGAAGCAGTGCGGTGTCGAGAGGCGGCAGGCGCAACCACAGCGTCAACGGTGCCAGTACGAGAATCAACGACAGCTCCTGCCGGAACGCCGCTTCATCGCGCCAGGCACAACGGATCCCTTGACGGGAGAAGTTCATGGCCCGCAGCACCCGCATGAAGCTGAACGCAGTGGTGGATTTCATTCGGATTCCCTTTCTTGGATCTACGGGCAGGCCGTGTTGCGGGCGTAGGCCATCCCGACCGATGGGTGCCCGCCCTCACCGTCGATCGGCCGTGGCGCGAAGCGGCTGACCGCATGAATCAGGCTGATGCTCAGCCAGACGGCCACGCTGAAATACAGTGACATCCAGCCGATCTCGGTTTGCCAGTCGGCCCACCGGTGCGAAACCACCCAGCGCCCGGTGGTGTCGGCCAGGCCCTGCGCGAGGCTGAGGAATTCGCGCCCCTGCTCCAGATCGTGCACCCAGCGCGCCCAGTACATCGGTACGTCGACCTGGAACATGTAGACGACATAGCCTGTGCCCAGGACGCACACCGCAGCCAGCATCGGACGCAGCTTGGGCCGGGTGCTGGGCCACGACAGCATCGTGCTGGCCACCAACAGCGCCGCGCCCAAGCCCCACAGCGACTCCTCGATCACGTGGCCGAGGTTCGAAGTCGTCAGCACGGCATACCAGGAGCACAACTCGGCCACCACGATCATCGGCACCAGCCAATGAGATACGCGCAGGCCGAAGCGGTTGCCCGTGTCGGTAGCAACGCCGCGCAGCAGCAGGGCCCATTGCATGACGAAGCACAGCTCCGCGAAGGTGGCGACGGAACGCCCGACGAACACGCTCGACCACCAGCCATCGACCAGGGTCAGGCGCTGCACGTCGTAGACCGGGAACAACGAGCGGTAGGCGCAGCCGGCGACGTAGCCCGCCGACAGCAGCATCTGCAGCCGCATCGATGCCCAGGTCTTGGGCTCATGCAGTGCTTGCCGCCGCCGCGCATGCGCGACCGTGAGCGTCCAGGCCAGCACATTCAGCACGCTCACGGCACAAAGCAGCGACCACCAGGTCAATGTCGGGCTTGTCATTGCGTCTCACTCCACGACGGCCGACGGCAACGCACGAGCGGCTCATGACCGCGCGGCGCTACAGCAGGCGAATCAATGGCCCTTCTTGGGCCGGCCGACCTTTACTGGCGCGAGCTTGTCGAGCGCAGCGACCAGCGCCTTGGCCTCCAGGCCCGACAGCAGGCGAAGCCCCGCACGAAGCAGTTCGCTCTTCTTCGCCGCCCGTCGCGCATCCAGCGCCTTCGCCTTCAGCGCCGCGATCAGGTCGAAGTCGGCCTCGGGCATGGTGAAGCTGTCGCGAACCAGCTGAGGGCGCGACTTCGCCGCCTTCTTCGCCGGCTTGCTGGCTGCCGGGGACTTCGGCGATACCGCTGATGCCTGCGCATTCACCTTGGACGCGGTTCTTGCCGCCACCACCTTCTTGGCTGGCGACGTCTTGCCGGTCGACGCGGCCTTCCGTGCCGCAGCCTTCTTCGCGACCGCCTTCTTAGCCAAGGAAGATGCCTTCACGTCGACTACCGCGGCATTCTTCGCCTCGGCAGGCGAAGCGGCTGTGCCGATTGACTTGGCCGGTATCGATAGGCTGTCGGCTGCACCCGCGTTGGCAGGCGGAGCGACGGTGGACAGATGTTGATTCATGGCTTGATTTGAGTAATACCGTATAAATAGTTTATAAACTTTAAAGGTGGATTGCAAGTACCTGTACCCCGCGTGCCCTCATGGCGCTGACGGTCCGACGCCTGGCCAATGACAGCTGCTCACGGTGGCAGAGCCACACACCCGGCCCTTCAGCACACATTGCCGCACCGGCACCCTCGGTATGACGTGGTCGATCGGGTACGGTGCCATCTGCGACATGCGCCGGGGCCCTTCGTCCCGGTCGAGCCCCCTGCGCCGCAGTTCGGGCAGCGCTGCAGGTCTACGTTGCGAGCGACGCTTCGGCGACGACGGTGACGGCAAAAGTCGACCGTTGCACTCGGCCCGCTCCTCCGACCCGTGTAGGAAGCGGTCCTTCCCCAGCGACTCCCCGCAGGGCGCCAGCCCCGCCTGTACGCGACCGGCACCGAGGCGGTTTTGGGCGGACGGGTCCAGCCGGATCGACTCGGGGGCGCCGTTTCCGCGTTGCGCCCGGAGTTGCGCCCGGAGTGCTGCGGCGCGTACCATGCAACAAGCTTGCCGGCTGCGGCCCGGCCTACGACTTTCGGAGGTGGCCCATGTCCGACCAGGCGCGCGTGGTTTACAGCTACTCGACCTCGGTGCCAGACGAGCCGGGGCAGGCATTCAAGGTCCTGGCCACGCTGGTCAGCGAGGGCGTCAACTTACTCGGCTGCAGCGGCACACAGACCGACAGCGAGGCGCGCATCGACGTCGTGCCCGCCGACGCAGGCGCGTTCACGGCCCTCGTCGAGCGAGCCACGTTGGGCTTCCGGCGGCAGAAGGCCGGCTTCCTGATCCAGGGCGACGACCGTCCCGGCGCACTGGCTGACCGCCTGTCGCAGCTGGCAGAGACCGGCATCAACGTGGGCGGCGTACAAGGCCTGGCGGCAGGCGCCGGCCGATGGAGCGCAATCGTGTGGATCGCCGATCGCGACCTCGAAGCCGCGGCGCGTGCCCTGGCTGCAACCCTGCCGTGAAGCACCACCTTCGGCGCAATCCGCCCCGGGTTAGAAACTCGCCAGAGTTCGACGCGGGTGCATAGATGCCACCGTGGCCGACGATGACGATGGTGCCGCCGTCCATGTGGCGGTCGCGAATCTTGTCCAGCGCCAGCGCCAGCGCGGCGCGCCGCGACTGGCTCTCGAGCGTCTCGCCGCCTTCCATGGCGTCGTCCCAGGTGAAGCGGCGCTTGTTCCAGTCGGCCAAGAGAGCCCGGTCCTTGTCGTTGGCGCCCTCGAACCGGCCGAAGATGCGCTCACGCAGTTCGTCCATGGCCGCGATCGGCGCGCGACCTTCCAGCACTGCGACCGTCTGACGCGCACGCAAGTGCGAGCTGGTGTACACGCCGTCGATGCGCAGTTCCGCCAGCGCACGCACCATCGCTGCAGCCTGTTCCCGGCCTGTAGCGTTGAGCGGGTTGTGGTTGCCGCCCTGGATGCAACCCGCGCGGTTCCAATCGGTCTGGCCGTGACGCACGATGACTATGTTCAGCGACGCGTGTGCCGCGCTGGCGATCAAGGCGCTGGCCGCCAGCAGCGCGGCGGTGACGCGCCGCAGCAGGTGGTGAATACCCTTGCTCTCTTTCCTCGAACTGCACACGCGCCCCGACCATGGCAGCCGGCAGTGACGGCCGCATGACATGACGCGGCTGCACGCGGAGCTGGAGCTTGCCTGCAACTGCCCGAACACAGCGTACGCGGTGCATGCAGGCTGCCTGGACCCCTCTGGCGATGGGCCGAGGCTGGATCAGCCCAGCTTCTGAAGCGATCCTGAACCAGCCGCAAACCATCGCGATGATCGCGGTGCCGATCGTGATTTGGGTTCTGTTTAACTTCGGTCTGGCCAACTGGCTCAACAGCAGGCTTGGCGGGTCGCACAGCGTGGCCTGGCCCTCGGCCCTGGTCGGCGCGGGTAGCTTCTTGGAGCTGCCGGTGGCCGCTGCGATCAGCCTTTTCGGTTTCGAGTTCGGCGCTGCACTGGCGACGGTGGTTGGCGAGCTGGTTGAGGTGCCGGTGGTGTTGCTGGCCGTGCGGATCATGAACGCTCTCAGTCGTCGTCTCGGCCGAGGTGCCCGGCAGACGGTCCACCATGGTGGCAACGGGCCGGTCGCCGGCGGCAAGATCAAGACGCGATCAAGCGCCGGCGGTAGGCCGCCGGAAGGTCGGCCGGCCCGAGCATCATTGGCAGGTCGGCAGTGCCGAAATCGGGATCCCAGGCGGGTGGGCCCAGCACCTTGGCGCCACGGCGCAGGTAGCCCTTGACCAGCGGCGGCGGTTCTGCAGGCGAGCGCGACCCCAGGCGCGCCAGCGGAAGCGGCAGGCGTGGGCGCACCTCCAGATCAGGCGGCGCCAGGCAGGCGCGGCTGAGGTCGCGCCACAGGTCGGCGGCCAGGTGCCCGCCGCTGTACATCGGCACGCTGGCGCAGCCGATGATGCCTTGCAGGCCATTGCGTTGCAGGGAGTCGCCCAGCGAACTCCACAAGGTGAGGATCACGCCGCCTGTGCGCCAGCGCGGGTCGGTGCACGAGCGGCCGAGCTCGGCAAAGTCCGGGTGCAGGCGCGCCAGTCGCACGAGGTCGAACTCGCCTTCGCTGTACAGGCCGCCCAGCCGGTGCGCGGCGGCCGGTGTCAGCACGCGGTAGGTGCCCACCACCCGGGCTGGGGCCTCGTCAGCGGGCACGGTGCGCACGAGCAGGTGCTCGCAGTGGGCGTCGAACAGATCGACATCCAAGCCGGGCTGCGTGCTAGGCGGGGGCCTGAGCGTGGCGCCCATCTCGCCGGGAAAAAAATACGCCAGCGCAGCGGCTGGGCTTCGGCAAATTCGTCCTGGTGACGTGCCCAGACGACCTCGAGCCGGGTCTCGGCTGGCGCCTGAGCGGCGGCACGGACCGTGCGATGCCCGACTGCGGATTCAAGCTGGTTGGCGATCTGCGTGCCTGCATGGTGGCACCTGCCCGTGACCGGACTGCGTCGCTCCCGTGAACGCGTGGTGACGGCTCAGGCTGGGGCGGGCAGGGCAGCAACAGCAGCCTCGGGCGGAGCCGCCCGCGCGCGCCCGGTCCAGTCGATGATCTCCAGCCGGCCGTCGGCGTGTTCGACCAGTGCCGTCAGGCTCTCGACCCAGTCACCGTCGTTGCAGTACAGCACCCCGTCGATGGTGCGCATCTCGGCATTGTGGATATGGCCGCACACGACCCCTTGCAAACCACGGGCACGCGCTTCGCGGGCCACGGCCGATTCGAAGTCGCCGACATAGCTGACCGCGCGCTTGACCTTGAGCTTGAGGTAGCGCGACAGACTCCAGTAGGGTAGGCCCAGCCTGGCGCGCAGCGAGTTGAGATGGCGGTTCAACTTGAGCGTGAATTCGTAGGCCGAGTCGCCCATGTAGGCCAGCCACTTGGCGCACTGGATCACGCCGTCGAAGAGGTCGCCATGGGTGATCCACAGCCGGCGGCCGTCGGCCAGTTCGTGGATGTGTTCTTCCACCACGTCCACCCCGCCGAATTTGTGGCCCAGGTACTTGCGCGCGAACTCGTCGTGGTTGCCGGGCACAAAGATCACCTTGGTGCCCTTGCGCGCCTTGCGCAACACCTTCTGCACCACGTCGTTGTGCGCCTGCGGCCAAAACCACTGGCGGCGCAGCTGCCAGCCGTCAATGATGTCGCCGACGAGAAACAGCGTCTCGCACTCCACCACGCGCAAGAAGTCGAGCAGGGCCACTGCCTGGCAGCCCGGTGTGCCCAGATGCAGGTCGGATATCCATACCGTGCGCACGCGCAGTTGGTCAGCGCTGGCTACGGCTTCGTCGGCGGGCAGCGGGAGGTCCTCACGGCGCATGGCGAACTCCATCGTGACGCCCGCTCACAACCGCCGCGTGACGGTACCGAGTCAGGCCGATGACAGCGTCTCGGCCTGCCGCAGCGGCACCCCTGGCGGCGCGCGCCCTTCTAGGACGCATTGCAGGATGCCCGGCAGCTCGAAGACCGCGCGGTTTTCATCTGACGCACCCAGGCCTGGAAATCGGGCAGATGAGGTGTCAGCCGGTCCACCGCCGAGCGCACATGACGAAAGCTGCGGTGCACCAGCCCCAGCCCGTGCTGCTGCACCCTTTCGGTGTTCCACCGCTCCTGGGGCATGGTCCAGGCGTTGCGCGTCACGATGACCGGCAGGCCTTGCTGCACGGCTTCACTCAGACTGCCCGGGCCAGGCTTTCCAACGAAGAAGTCCGCCAGCTGCATCCAGCGCGCGACCGCGGGCGTGTGACCCACCATCACCCGCGGCGCGCCCGTGGCCGGCGGGGCCCGCAACTCGTCCGCTAGGGCCGATTTGCGGCCGCACAACAGGATCAGCGGCGTGTGCGCCAGGCGCTGCGCGATGCGCTTCATCACGCGCGATCCGGTTCCGCCGAACAACACCAGCCCCTTGGGGGTGGCGTCGTCAAGCCCGACCCGTCGCCGGTCCACCGCTCTGTCGCTGCGCGACGGGACATAGAACTCCGGCCGCAGGATCATGCCGCTGCTGCGGTGCACCCAGCGCGGGTCGCACCCCGTCTGCAGCGCCTGGGTCACGGCATGGGCCGTGCCGCAGACCAGATGCTGGGCCAGGCCGGGCTCAACCCAGAAAGCGGGTGGGTGATCGGCCATGTCGGTGAGCACGGTGACGAAGGGCAAACCCGGGCGGGCCAACGCCAGGCTGTCGTGCAAGGCGCGGTTGAAGTTGGGCACCAGCGACACCAACAGGTCGGGCCGGGTGTCGGCCCAGTACCGGCTCAGGCGCTACACGAGGCTGGTGCGGCTGAAGCGGATCAGCCCCTGCAGCAGTTTGAGTTCCTGCGCCAGCCCGAGCGTCAAGCCGCTGGCGAGCCGCTTGTTGTAAGGGTCTTCGGGCTCGATGCCAGTGACGCGGCGGAACGGGCCCGTGGGGTCGAGCACCTCGGTGCGATTGACCTTGCGCACCTGCCATGGCCGGCCCTGCGCCCGCATCACCTGCTCGAGCGCCTGCGCCGCCGCGCGATGGCCGCCACCGGCGTTGAACCAGACCAGATCGACTGTCGTCATGACCCGCATCCTAGGTGCCAGGACATGACGGTCGCGTGTCGCTGCCGTAACGAGGGTGTCATCCAGTGGGCAAGGCGGGCATTCAGCCAACGGCCCGGGATGGGCGCCCTTGCGGCAGCCGCATCAGCGCCTGCCCCATGCGCAGAGCGGCGCCGGGGGTGATGCCCGGCGCCAGGGTGAAGCCGGGCGGAGCAAAGACGATGATGGTCGAGCCGTGCTCGAACCAACCCAGTTCCTGGCCCTTGCGCACTGGCGCATCGCAAGGCATCTCGTGGGGCCCGGGCCAGCGCAGGTGCAGCAGCACGTCCAGAAAGTGCAGTCGAATGCTGGCCACCAGGATGGCCGCCACCGGCACCATCGCCAGTGGCGAGCCATCGGCCAGCCGCATGCGGATGACGGCGCGCTCGTTGCGGCAGAACAGACCTTGCACGCGCTTGAGCGCGATCGGGTTCACGTTCCAGGTGTCGCCCGACAAGTAGCTCACGTGCTGGATGCGGCCGTCGGCAGGCGCATGGAAGCGGTGGTACATGCTTGAGGTGAGGCGCAGCGTGACGTAGCAGCCGCCCTCGAATGGCGCGGCACGCGCGGCCTGGCCGAACAGGTCTTGCATGCGGTAGGGCATGCCCTTGGCCTGCAGCACGCTGCCGGCAAGCACGGTGCCGCAGGCGCCGACGATGGCGTCGCAGGGGCTGGCCAGCAGGGCCGGATCGGCCTCGATCGTGCGTGCACCCGGCTCGAGTTCGCGCGTGAAGCAGTCGTGCAGGCTCTCGAAGTGCGCCTTCTTCGCGTCGCTGAGGTCGAGATCGGTGAAGACGCGCCACATGGCCATCGACGCCCGGCACACCCAGGGGTGGCGGATCTTGCTGAACCAGCCCATAAAACGGGTGAGCGCGATGCGCGGCACGCGGTTGGTGAGCAGAAAGTTCAGGTCTTCCTGCAGCAACAGGCGGTCGCGCCAGCGCAGCGGCCGGGTTGCGGCACTGTCTTCGATCTTCAATGTGTCTTTCATAGGCCTGTCAACGCAATGACATACAAAGATGTCTTTCACCCACCGGACGAAACATGGTCGAACCCCTTCTTCTCACCGCGCTGGCGGCCGCCGGCCTGGCTGCCGTGCTGCCACGGGCGCGACAGCGCCTGGAGCTCTCGCTGGCCAAGCACCCCTCGCTCACCGGCCACTCGCGCATGGCCAAGCGCGTGGCCGGGTTGGTGCCGGGCTACAGCTACGACGAGGCGCGCTTTTTCGGCAGCGACGGCGCGCCGGCCGAAGTGCAGGCACACCGCCGCGCAGGCCTGATGCGTCTGGCCGGGCAGCTGACGACCCGGCACGAGAAGTCCATCGCACTCACCCAACAGGCGCGCGCAGCGATATCCGACCTGCAGTTCACGGGTGCTTATCGCGTGCCCTTCCAGTACGCCGCCTATCTGCGCCAGCATTTGAGCGTGGGCGCCTTCGTGCAGCGCAGCGACGGCGTGACGCTCACCGACCTGGACGGCCAGACCTTCTTCGACCTCACCGGCTCCTACGGCGTCAACGTGTTCGGCAACGACTTCTACAAGGCCTGCATCAGCGAGGGCAGTGCGCGCGCCGCTGCGCTGGGCCCGGTGCTGGGCAGCTACCACCCGGCGGTGGCCTGGAACGTGGAGCAGCTCCAGCGCATGTCGGGCTTGGACGAGGTGTCGTTCCACATGAGCGGCACCGAGGCCGTGATGCAGGCCGTGCGCCTGGCGCGTTACCACACGCGGCGCAAGTACCTGGTGCGCTTCTCGGGTGCCTACCACGGCTGGTGGGAAGACGTGCAGCCCGGCCCCGGCAACCCGCTGCCGCCGGGCCACACCTACACGCTCAAGGAGATGGACGAGAGCACGCTGCGCGTGCTGCGCAAGCGGCGCGACATCGCCTGTGTGCTGGTCAATCCGCTGCAGGCCCTGCACCCCAACAAGGCCGCGCCGGGCGATAGCGCGCTGGTGGACAGCGGGCGCAGCGCGCACTTCGACCGCGCCGCCTACGCGGCCTGGCTGCAGCAGCTGCGCGAGGTCTGCACCGCACGCGGCATCGCGCTCATCTTCGACGAGGTTTTCGTCGGTTTTCGCCTCGCACCGGGCGGTGCGCAAGAGTATTTCGGCGTCAAGGCCGACCTCGTGACCTATGGCAAGACTCTGGGGGGAGGCCTGCCGGTGGGCGTGGTGTGCGGCAAGCACGCCTGGATGAAGCGCTTTCGTGAAGACCGGCCGGCCGACATCTGCTTCGCGCGCGGCACCTTCAATGCCCACCCCTACGTGATGGGCGCGATGCAGGTCTTCCTCGAGCGGCTGCACAGCGAGCCGGTGCGCGCCATGTACGCCGACCTCGACGCCGTGTGGGACGGCCGCGCCGCGCAGCTCAACCGGCAGCTGAACGAGGCCGGCGTACCGGTGCGGGTGGCCAACCTGTCGAGCATCTGGACGGTGTCTTACACCCGACCCAGCCGCTACAACTGGATGCTGCAGTTCTACCTGCGCCAGCAGGGTCTGGCGCTGAGCTGGGTGGGCACCGGACGGCTTGTGTTCAGCCTGAACTACACGCAGGCCGACTTCGACGCCGTGTGCGAGCGCTTCGTCGCCGCCGCACGGGCCATGCAAGCCGATGGCTGGTGGTGGCACGACAGCGCGCTCACCAACCAGTCCATCCGGCGCGGGCTGTTGCGCGAAATGTTGACCCAGAGGTTTTGAAGCGGAGCATGCGGCACGCATAAGGTTGCGGCCGCGCCTCACTCGTTCAACCCCGCCGTGCGTGGTGCATCGGGTCGATGAGCTCGCCGCGCAACAGGTGCAGCGGGGCGCGCCAGTACAGCATGGCATCGTGGAAGGGGTCGGTGAGGATTTTGGTCGCCCACACCAGGCCGGTCTGCACGTCGTAGAGGACGAACAGGTGCACGGTGCGGAAGACCAGCCCGCCGACGCCCAGCGCCAGCCAGGCGATGCCCACGTCGTGCACGTAGCCGAGCAGGCCCACCGCGGGCTCGATGAGCCCGCCCATCGAAGGCGCCAGCCACAGCACCAGCGGCGCCAGCGCCCAGGCGCTCATCAGCACCATCTTGCGGCGCAGGTTGTAGCCGACCTTGATCTCTTCCTTGTGCTCGTGCGTGGCCTGGTTGACGTGGTCGTAGCCGCGCGGCTCGAAGAAGAAGTGCCCGGCCTGGCGCGTCGTCATCGACACCCCCCAGGCGAGCAGCGCGGCCGTCGCCGGATCGACGAACAGCAAGGCATAGGCCGTGATGAAACTCAGCGCGCTGATCAGATGCAGGGTCTGGTTGATGCGGCTGTGGTGGTAGTAGCGGTGGTCGTCCCAGCGCTGCACCGCGAGGGCTTTGAAGAACTCGTTCAACGGCGGCTCCTTGTTGCGTGGAAGGGTCGTGGCGGGCACCCCCGAGTGACGGCACTGTGACGGCGCGAAGTGAAGGTGGCGTGACGGTTGTGTGTCCGTTTGATTGAGGTCGCGCCTGTCATCGAACTGTTGCGAAGTCCCTTCATCATGTGGGGCATGACCAGCCTGCTGCAGCACAACTTCGTGGTCGATGCATTGCTGCCATCGCGCCGGTCGTTGCGCGTGGCGGTGGTGACGGAAACCTATCCGCCCGAGGTCAATGGCGTGGCGGCGACCATCGCGCACGTGGTGCACGGCTTGCACTCACGGGGCCATGAAGTGCAAATCGTTCGCCCACGCCAGGACAGCGCCGACACAGTGGGCACCGAACCCGGCGACCCGCGTCTGCTGCACGTGCTGATGCGCGGTCTGCCCATCCCGCGCTACCCCCAATTGAAGATGGGCCTGCCCTCCAAGCGCGCCCTGGTCAAGCTGTGGACAACCCACCGGCCGGACGTGGTGCACATCGTCACCGAAGGGCCGCTGGGCTGGTCGGCGCTCCAGGCTGCCACGCACCTGAAGCTGCCCGTGGTGAGCGACTTCCGCACCAACTTCCACGCCTACAGCCGGCACTACGGCATGGCCTGGCTGCGCAGCCCCATCATGGTTTATCTGCGCAAGTTCCATAACCGCACCGCGTGCACCATGGTGCCCACCGAGGGCTTGCGCAGCGAACTGGCCGCCAGTGGCTTCAAGCGCCTGCGCGTGGTCGCGCGCGGTGTCGATACGGCGCTGTTCGACCCCGCTCGGCGCAGCGACACGCTGCGCATGCAGTGGGGTGCCGGCCGCGACACCCTGGTGGTGCTGTGCGTGGGCCGGCTGGCCCCCGAGAAGAACATGGGCCTGCTGCTCACCGCGTACGAGTCCATGCGTGCCGCCCAGCCCCGCATGCGCCTGGTGCTGGTGGGCGACGGGCCAGACAGGCCGCGCCTGCACCAATGCTGCCCCGACGCCGTTTTTGCAGGCATGCAGCGCGGCGTGGATCTCGCCGCGCACTACGCCTCGGCCGATGTGTTTCTCTTTCCAAGCGTGACCGAGACCTTTGGCAACGTCGTCCCCGAAGCCATGGCCAGTGGTCTGGCCGTGCTGGGCTATGACTACGCCGCCGCCGGGCAGCTTATATGCCATGGCGAAAACGGGCTGCTCGTGCCTTATGCCGATTGCGAGGCCTTCAGCGCCATGGCCGAGCGGCTGGCGGGCGACACGCAGCGCGCCCGGGCACTGGGCGTGGCGGCGCGGGCGACGGCCTGCCGCCTGGACTGGGGCCGCATCGTTGAAGCCGTGGAGACCGAGTACGCGGCCGCCATGCAGGCCGCCGAGTTCACCCGCAGCATGGCCTGGCAACCCGCGCTGCCGGTCGCCTGATCGACGTCAGGCGGCCCTTGCCGCCTGAAGCCGGCGCTGGCGCAGACGCTCGAGCAGGACGAGCCCGGCCACCGCGGCCGCCACGAGCAGGCCGATGCCGGCCATCACCACGCGTACGTCTGTCTGCATGGCCATCAGCCCCGCGAACACGGCCAGCATCACCAGCACGCTGAGGTTCTCGTTGAAGTTCTGCACGGCGATGGACCGGCCAGCGGTCAGCAGCGTGTAGCCGCGGTGCTGCAGCAGGGCGTTGAGAGGCACCACCATCGCGCCACCCAGTGCGCCCACCAGCATCAGCAACGGCACCGCGAACAGCCAGGTGTCCAGCCAGGCCACCAGCGGCACGGCCAGTCCCATCGCCACGCCCAGCGGCAGCACGCGCCTGGCCTGCGCCAGCGACCATCGATGCCCGGCAAACACGGCGCCGGCGACGATGCCCACCGCCACCACCGCCTGCAGATCGGCGGCTTGGTCCAGCGGCAGTTGCAGCACATCTTCAGCCCAGCGCAGCACGGCGAATTGCAGCACGGCAGCCGCGCCCCAGAACAGCGTGGTCACTGTCATCGACAGCCCGCCCTCGGGGTCGCGCCACAGGCGCAGCTGCGCGCGCGCAAAGGAACGAAACAAGGCGCGTGGGGCACGGTGCGCGCGGCGGTAGCGCGCGCCGCTGTCGGGGATGTCGACATTCAAGGCTGCGGCCAGTGCATAGCCGGCAAGCAACAGGGCCATCGCCGCCTGCAGCGGTGCGTGTGCCGGCCACAGCGTGTTGCAAAGCGTCGCGGCCCACGGGCTCACCAGCGCACCGCCCAGCACCGCGCCCAGGAGCACCGCGCACACGGTAGAGACCTCGATCCAGCCGTTGGCGGCTACCAGCTGCCGCGGCGGCACGAGCTCGGTCACCAGCCCGTACTTGGCCGGCGCATAGGCCGCCGCGCCAATGCCGATGACCGCAAAGGCCAGCAGCGGGTTCACGCCCGCCAGCAGCGCCATCACACCCAGCACCTTGAGCGCGTTCATCGCCATCATCAGCCGGCCCTTGCGAAAGGCGTCGGCCAAGGGCCCCACGAAGGGCGCCAGCACCACGTAGGCGATGGTGAAGCTGAACTTGAGGAGGGGTGCCCACCACCCCGGGTGACCCTGCTGCTGCAGCAGCGCGATGGCCACGATAAGCAAGGCGTTGTCGGAAAGCGCGGAGACGAACTGCGCCGCGATGAGAAGGTGGAATCCTTTGGGCATGCGCGGGCGCCGGGCCGCCGCTGTTCTATGCTGAAGCGGCAGATTCAACCCCAAGCTCGTGCCGCGCTGATGACGGCATCGCGAACTTGGCGTGACAGGCGGGCGGCGGCTCGGAGAGCTGCAGGGGAGCCACTCCCGCCACCAGGTCGGGTCCAGGTACGGCAGGCGGTTGAGCCTGAGCAGCACGTTGACTCAGGGCGAGTCGCGCAAGCGCTGGGTGTGCCATGCGCAATCCCTGGGTCGATGGATCAGGTCAAGTCCCGCGACATCGGGCCCTCCCCCTTGGGTGGCGAGGTGATCGATTTGCCGCGTGCGTCCCATACCTCCCGATGCCTGCAAGCAGCTTGGTGAGCTTCGGCGAGCCTTCTCGCCGTTGGGCCCTCATGTCCAGCGATTTCAGATCGTTTCTCCTGAAGACCTTTCGAGGCGGTGGCAGGCGTGCCTCGATGGACTTGGACGACAGCCCATCGCTGCTGGACCTGATGGGCAATTGACAGGGTGCTGCCCGACGTCAACGTGCTGGTGTATGCCCACCGCGAAGATTCGGCGCACCACGCCGCTTGCCGCGAATGGGGCGAAGCCATGGCCAATGGCCACGAGTCCTGCGGACTGTCAGAGCGGGTGTCGAGCGTCTACGTGCGCGTGGTCACGCCATCACGTGCCCCATGCCTATCTGGCCACGGTGGCCATCGAGTCGGGCTGCGAGTAGGTCACCACCGATCGCGACTTCAGCCACTTCAGCGGTCTGCGCTGGCGCCACCCGCTGCAATGGATGGGACCCCATTGCAGGGTTCATGTCGAAACGCGAGGCGGTCCGTTCGCCCGTTGACTCCGGTCGGTGACATGGTCTTGGGCATGGCTTCGGTACGCGACGCGCTGCAGGGCGGGGTGACCACCTGCCGACCTGGCTGAGTTACACGAACGCCCGAACGCCACAACGCGTACTCGGCGCGCGGAAGCGGTCGGTCGCACATGCACGGAGGCCCCCGAAAGGTTGCCCGGCAGCAAAGGGTACGCACAGGTAGGCGGCACTCTGGGCGATTGAGGCAGGGCGTGGCTTGGGACCGTGAAGGATCACCCCTTCGAAAGCCTCGCACGCCAGCCCGTGGGAAGGTGCTGCAAGCGGCCTGACGCTGCCCAACCGTGACCGTTCAGGCGACCCGGCGACCAGGGCCGCTCGAGCCGGCTGCGTCCGAAAGTTTGCAGGGCCGACGGAGGCGGCCCGGTGACGAGGGATGCACGGCCCCGACCGACCCCGGGCGGTGCCGAAAGGAGCCCTCAACGCCCCAGCAGCCAGCCCGGCAGGCCGGTTGACAGCACCGGCAGCAGCGCGATGACCAGCGTGCCGACGAAGATCGCGCCCAGCGCCGGCAACACTGAACGCGCCACGTAGCCGATGCTCTTGTTGAACATCGCCGACGCGAAGTAGATGTTCAACCCGGCCGGCGGGCACAGGAAGCCCACTTCCATAGCCGCCAGGAAAATGATGCCGAAGTGAACCGGGTCGATGCCGTAGGCCTTGGCCAGCGGCAGCAACAAGGGCACCAGTACGACGAGCGCGGCGTAGATCTCCATCAGCGCCGCGGCCGCGAACAGGAACAGGCACAGCACCACCAGGAACACATAGCGGTTGGG
Organism: Rubrivivax sp.; assembly: GCA_034522875.1. Taxonomy (GTDB): domain Bacteria; phylum Pseudomonadota; class Gammaproteobacteria; order Burkholderiales; family Burkholderiaceae_C; genus Rubrivivax. The sequence continues at coordinate 450,546 of JAXHKY010000009.1, forward strand.
GATGACGCCCTGCACCCACTCGGCGGCGGCGTCGGGGATGCCGGTGTCGACGAGGTAGTTGGTCAACGCCAGCGCCATGCCCAGGATCAGCATCACGCCGCCGATCAACATGGCGCAGTCGGCCAGGCACCTGCCCAGCAGCCGCCAGCCCAGTTCTCGGTGCGCCAGGGCCTGGGTCAGCACGGCATAGGCGGCAGTCAGCGCGGCGCTTTCGGTGGGCGTGGCCAATCCGCTGGCCAGCGAGCCTATGGCCACCACAGGCGCGGCCAGTTCCCACTTCGCAGCCCAGGCCGCCGCGAAGGCAGCGCGGGCGCTGGGGCGCGGTGCTCCGGCGGCAGCCTGCACCTTGGCGTCGCGGCGCAGGAAGCCGCCGATCAGCAGCAGGCAGGCCACCATCACCAGCGCCGGCACCACACCGGCCAGGAACATCTGTTCGATGGGGACGCGCGCGATCACCGCGTACATAATCAGCGGCACCGAAGGCGCTAGCAGCACACCCAGGGCGCTGGCACTGGTAACCAGGCCGATGCCGCGCTGTTCCCGGTAGCCGGCCTTCAGCAGCATGGGCAGCAGCAGGCCGCCCAGCGCCAGGATGGTGACGCCGCTGCCGCCCGTTAGCGCCGTGAAACCTGAACACAGAAAGGCCACCGCCACCACCGTGCCGCGCACGCCGCCGCCAAACAGCGCCACGAAGACCTGGCCCAGCCGCTGCGCCGCCCCCGTGCGGGCCAGCACCAGGCCGGCGAGCGTGAAGAGAGGCAGCGCAGGCAGCGAGGGGTTGACGGTGATTTGGTAGTGCGACAGGGCGATCGACGCCAGCGGCAGGCCTTCGCTCCAGAACAGCGACAGCGCCAGGCCTCCCAGCACGGCGAAGATGGGCGCGCCGGCCAGCAACGCCAGTACCACGGCCGCCATGGCTGGCGCCAGGGGCAGCAGGTGGCCGTCGAAGCGCCAGCCCAGCGCGACGCCTGCGCCAGTCAGGGCCAGGCCCAGCGCAGCCGCCGCCCAGCCCGGCGCATGCCAGGCCTGTGCGCAGCGCGTGCCCAGTTGCAGGCCCAGCAGTGCAAAGCCCAGCGGCAGACTGGCCTGCAGCCACCACACCGGCACGCCATAGGCCAGCGCCTGCGCCGCCTCGATCTCGGTGGCCACGAAGCGCCAGCTGGCCACCGCCAGCAGGCCGCAGACCACGGCCGAACTGCCGCGCGCCCAGGCCTTCACGGCGGCCTGCACGCCGGCGCCGCCGACCTGGTCCAGGCTGCTGCCCAGCGTGGTCAGGTGGCCGTGACGGCCTGCCGCCAGGGCGCCAAACATCGCCAGCACCAGGCCCAGGTGCTGCACCAGCACCGGGGCGTTCTCGATGCCGCGGCCCAGGAAGGGGCGTGCGGCGATCTCGATCAGGGGCACCAGCGTCATCAGCACCAGGGCGGCGGCGGCCAGGGCTTCGTCCCAACGCGCCAGCGCACTGCCGCGCGGCGGCACGGGCGCGGCAATGTCGGCGGCCAACAAGCTCAGCGGCCCTTGCCCGCGCGAAAGGCGCGCAGGTGGGCGAAAACCTCGTCGAAGGTGGCCGCAGGCACCATGGTGCCGCGGATGCGCGGGTACAAGCGCTCGGCCAGCTGGTCCCATTCGCGCATTTGTTCGGGCGTGGGGCGGTGCACGGCCAGGCCGCGCTTCTTCATCGCTTCCACCGCTTCGTCGACCTCGCGCCGCGCCTGCGTGCGCATCTGCAGCCCGGCGCGTTCGCCGCCCGTGCGCAGGGCCTGGTGGCCGGCCGGCGACATCTCGTCCCAAGCCTTCCTGGTGACCACCAGCGCGCCGACGATAGGCGCCCAGTTGATCTCCAGCATGTGCCGCGCGGTGTTGAAGATCTGCCCGGCCAGCGCGAAGTAGGGCGTGGCCGGCACGACTTCGATCATGCCGGTCTGCATCGACGGCAGGATGTCGGCCGTTTCCAGCGGCACGGGGGTGTAGCCCAGGCTTTTCATGATTTCCTGCTGCTCGGGTTCGGACCCCCAGGCGAAGAACTTCATGCCCTTGAAATCATCGGGCCGCACGGCGCGCTGGGTCGAGAAGAAGCGCACCCAGCCGGCATCGCCCCAGCCCAGCACGACGAAGCCCTTCTCGGCAAAACGCGCCTCCAGCGTGCCGCGCATCTTCTCGCGCACGTGGTCGACCTCTTCCCAGCTGCGGAACAGCAGTGGCAGGCTCTGCATGGCGGCCACCGTGGGCTCGATCTCGCGCAGGCCCACCACCGACATCAGTGCGCCCTGCAGCTGGCCGATGCGCATGCGCCGCGCCATCTCGGCCTCGCCGCCCTGGCTGCCGTCGGTGAACACCGTGAAGCGCGCGCTGCCCCCTTGGGCAGCACGCCAGCTCTCGCCCAGCTCCATCAGGCTCTGGTGGTAGAGCGAGTTCTTGGGCACCAGCGAGCCCACACGCAACTGCACCGGCCGCTGCGCGCGCAGCGGCGGCGCGGCCGACTGCAGGCCCAGGCCCATCAAGGTGGCCAGGGCCAGGCGGCGGCGTGTGGGCGAGGGTGTCGGCATGGGCTTGTCGTGGGCAGTTGGGAGGTGGGGGTCAAAAGCGGTCGTCGATGGTGTCCAGCAGCCACTGCGCACGTTCGCGCAGCACCTGGCTGCTCAGGTCGCGGCGAGGCGCGGCTGCAGCGATGGCCTGGCGAAGCAGCCGCTCGAAACCTGCACGGTCGCCGACGGGCAGGGCGATTGACTCGGCACGCGCGACCAGCGTGACCGGGGCGGGCGTGCCCGACGCGGCATCGGCGCGCGCCAGGTAACTCTCCGCGCGCGCTGCCGTGCCGCCGGGCCGGGCCAGTTCGAACTGCGCCATCAGCACGGCCAGGCTGCCCTGGCCGTGCTCCGGCGCGGCATCGAAGGCCAGTTGCGCCAGGCGCACGGCCAGCGGCAGGTCGGCCACCACCTCGGGCTGGTCCTTGGACAAGGCGATGAACGCCCCCCAAGACGCCGCCGCCCAGTAGGCCAGGCCCACCTGCTGCGGCGCCAGGCGCAGCGGGGCCGTGCCTGTCGGTGCCGGTGTGGCAAGAGCGCGGGCCAGGCCGGGCTGCTGCAGTTCCAGCGCCGCCATGGCATGGCCCTGCGCACGTTGGTACAGGCGTGCCGCACGCTGGCGTTGACGCGCCGCGGCGCGCACGTCGGTGGCTTCCAGCTTCTCGGCCTCGAAGGCCACGAAGGCGTAGGCGTATTGCGTGAAACCGCCTGCAACCGCCTCGGCCAGCGCCGGGTGGCCGGGAGTCTGGCGAAGCACGGATTCAGACAGCTTCAGGTAGAAGGCCGCCGCGTCGCGCGCCAGCCCCAGGTCTTCTTCGTCGGCCTGGCCCTGGCCGGCCAGTTCGTCAGCCACGCCCTTCAACAGCAGCGTGCGCGGCGCACAGGCCGTCAGCGTCAGCAACGCCGCCGACACCAGGCAAGCCGCCGTTGCCCGTTCCAGCAAAAACCGTGTGCGGGGTACCCGCCGGGTAACCGGGACTTGAACCATCCAGCTAACAAGTCTAGTCAGGGCCCGTGAAAGCGCCATGACGGTCGCGTGACGTTTCATCTCACGCGCGCCGGTTTCGTCCGCCACCGCCAGTAGCCTCGCCAAGCCGCGGTGGGAGCATGCCCGGCCTTGTTCAGCCGCGACGCGTCCGCCGCGCAGCGGTCAGCACGGCAGCCAGCCCGCCCAACAGCAGCAAGGCCGTGGTGGGTTCAGGCACTGGTGCGATCGTCACGCGTTAGGAAAGGAACTTCGTGTCGATGTCGAACCTGGCGTTGTAAAAGGCATCGGCCTGGAAGCCGCCGGTGGTGGCGAAGTCGTTGTCGTTGGCCAGGAACAGAAAGTAGTCGTTGGGTGCGTTCTGGACCCGCGCCGGCAGCAGGGCCATGCCTTCCCACACTTCGGACAGGTTGGACAAACCGGCAAAGGAACCGTTGGGCAGGCCGAAGCGCGCCAACTGCGCCGCGTCGTTGATGTTCAGGAAGGGCACGTACTGCGCCGGAGTGATGGCCGCATTGAGCACGCCACCCGGCGCAATCTGCCCCTCGTAGGGCTGGCCCAGGATGTTGGTCGCATTGCAGATGTCGATCACCTCCCCTGCCGCAGCTTCGACTATTGGGTACCCACGTTCTGGCCGTTGCTGTCGCGCGGCGGGATCATCAGTTGCTGGTCCGACACGGCCAGGATCTCGCTCTGCGCGGCCACCAACGTGCTGGCACCCTGCGTGAAGCGGGGCAGCTTCACGACGTACTCGCCTTCAAGCGCGATCCGGTCGAGATTGCTGATGTCATAGGTGAACAAGCGGGTGTGGTTGCGGTTGGCCGCACTGCTGGAAGCGCCGTCCTGCCGGGCCGCGCTCTGCAGGGCGACAGAGAGCGTACAGCCGTCGGGGCTGACAGTGAAGCCTTCGAAACCCTGTTTGTTGCTGCGGCCGTATGTTGGGTTCGCAGGGCTCGGCGCCGGTTGGAGCGTGGCGGGGTTGTTCGAGCTGTAGTCGGTGACACTGTCGCGCAAGGGGCGCACGGAAGCGGCCACGGGCAGTGCCCCCAGGAACTGCCCGGCAGGGCTGAAGCGGTAGATCGACGGACCGTACTCGTCGCTGACCAGGCGCGACCCGTCAGGAAGCACCACGATGGCTGCGGCGTCGAGCGCCAACTTGCCGTTGAAGGCCTGGGGCAATTCCGGCATGCCGCCCGCAGCGGGGCGTGCGCCGCCTGTGGCAACGCCACCAGGCACCGGGTCCAGCCCGGATAAGAGCTGGGTGCCGCCGCCGGGCAGTGTCTCGAAGCGCCGCGTGCTCTGGGCCAGGGTCAGGCCGATCTGGCTATGCGCCAGGCACGTGGCCAAACGCGATGCTGGCGCAAAGACCATCTCCAACGTGTTCAAGCGCGGCGCGTAGTCGATCGTGCCGGTGATGTTGTAGCCCCGGTCAGGCGCGGCGATGAAGCTGCCGGTGCAGGTGTCTCCGCTGCGCCGCCAGCTGCTGGCATCGGCCCACAGGCCCGAGATGGACCCAAAGGTTTCGTCATGTGAATCGCGCAGGCTGGCGGGAAGGCGGCCGACCCCCGACCAGCTCCTGCGCCGTAAAAACGGTGCCGTTTAGGACCGCCTGGGCACCTGCCGTATTGTTCAGACCCAGACAGAACGTGGAAGCCAGCGCGCGGTACTTGAGGACGCGAGAGACGTGTGGCGGGTGTGCAGGCATGAATTGGACCTCTTGCGGTGAGACCGTCGGGCGCGTGCTGGTGGCCCAACATGTCAGGGGCGTGACCCCTCGCCGGCCGACGTCGAGTGCCCTGCGACCCGGTCCAGCCAGGGCCCGCCCGTCAGCGGCATAGGCCCGGCTATCGGCGCCCGTCATCGTTCCGACACATGCGCCCCGGAAACTGGTAGGTTCATTCTTTTCTGGAGGTGATGCATGACTGTCAGAACCCTCGGTGCCTTGATGGCCCTGACCCTACTGCCGTTGGCAGCCGCACGCCATGGATCCGCGTTTCAAGGATGCCAACGGTGATCTGGTGGCCGATACGCCCACCAGCGCCGCCGAGTTGATCGACCCGCCGGTGCTGGTGTTCAGCTACACGCCAGTGGAAGACCCGTCGGTCTACGCCAAGGTGTGGGATGGATTCGTCCAGCACCTGGCCAAGGTCACCGGAAAGCGTGTGCAGTTCTTCCCGGTGCAGAGTAACGCGGCGCAGATCGAAGCCATGCGCGCCGGTCGTCTGCACGTGGCGGGCTTCAACACCGGGAGCAACCCGTTGGCGGTGAGCTGCGCGGGCTTCGTGCCCTTCGCGATGATGGCCAGCAAGGACGACCGCTTCGGCTACGAGATGGAGATCATCACCCACCCCGGCAGCGGCATCGCCAAGGTCGAGGACATCCGTGGCAAGAAGATGGCGTTCACGGCCGAGACCTCCAACTCGGGCTACAAGGCGCCCTCGGCGCTGCTGCGCGACCAGTTCAAGATGGAAGCCGGCAAGGACTATGCGCCTGTGTTCAGCGGCAAGCACGACAACTCCATCCTGGGCGTGGCCAACAAGGACTACCCGGCAGCGGCCATCGCCAATTCGGTGAAGGTGCGCATGGAAGCACGCGGCACCGTCAAGCCCGAGCAGACCCAGGTCATCTACAAATCGCAGACTTTCCCGACCACAGGCTACGGCCATGTCTACAACCTGAAGCCCGAGCTGGCGGCCAAGGTCAGGGAAGCCTTCTTCTCGTACAAGTGGGAAGGCAGCGATCTGGCCAAGGAATTCAACAAGTCCGAGCCGCCACAAGAAAAGTTCATGCCCATCTCGTACCAGAAGAACTGGCAGGTGGTGCGCGACATCGACAAGGCCATGGGCGTGAGTTATGCCTGCAAGTGAGCACGGCTCGGACTCGCACGTCGAGCCCGAGCCGCTGCTGGAGATCGCCGGCCTGAGCAAGCGCTACCCCACCGGTGACCTGGCATTGAAGGGTGTTTCGCTGCGCCTGCAGCGCGGCGAGGTGATGGGGCTGATCGGCCCCTCGGGCGCAGGCAAGTCGAGCCTGATCCGCTGCATCAACCGACTCGTGGAACCCAGCGCCGGCTTCATCCGCCTGGACGGCGATGACCTCGCCGCCAAGCGTGGCAGCAGCTTGCGCATGGCCAGGCGACAGCTCGGCATGATCTTCCAGGAGTTCGCCCTGGTCGAACGCCTGACTGTGATGGAGAACCTGCTCAGCGGCCGTCTGGGTTACACGGGCTTCTGGGCGAGCTGGTTCCGTCGTTTTGCAACCGCCGACATCGAACGTGCTTTCGAGCTTCTGGAACGTGTGGGCCTGACCGAGATGGTGAACAAGCGTGCCGATGCGCTCTCGGGTGGCCAGCGCCAGCGTGTGGGCATCGCGCGCGCGCTGATGCAGGACCCCAAGCTGCTGCTGGTGGACGAGCCCACCGCCAGCCTCGACCCCAAGACCTCGCGCCAGGTCATGCGCCTGATCCTGGACCTGTGCCGGGAACGTGGGCTGGCCGCCATCGTCAACATCCACGACGTGGTGCTGGCCACCGAGTTCCTGCCGCGCATCGTGGGCCTGCGTGCGGGCGAGGTGGTCTTCGATGGGCCGGCCGCCAGCGTCGACAAGACGGTGCTGACGCGCATCTACGGCGACGAGGACTGGACGGCGATCACGCGGCGCATGCACGACCGGGCCGCCCAGGGCGTCCAGGGCGGCCCGAACGAAGCTGAACTCCAGGCCCAGGCGGCATGACCGACACCGCCGCGGCGGCGCGCCACTGGCAGCGCCCGCCCTTCATCGCCGACGCGCGGCTGCGCTGGGCACTCATCCTGGGCGCCTTGGCCTACCTGGTGGTCGGCATCGGATCACTGGAAGTCAACTGGTCGCGCCTGAGCGAAGGCCTGGCGCGCGGTGCACGCTTCGTCGCCGCCTTCGCGCACCCCGACTTCACGTCTCGCTGGGGCGACATCGTCCAGGGCTTTGCCGAGAGCCTGACCATGACCGTCACCAGCACCGCGGTGGGCGTGCTGCTGTCGCTGCCGGTGGCCGTGGGCGCGGCGCGCAACCTGGCGCCGCCCGCGGTGTACGCGCTGTGCCGCGCCTTCATTGCGGTGTCGCGCTCGGTCAACGAGATCATCGTGGCCATTCTGCTGGTGGCGATGTTCGGCTTCGGCCCATTCGCCGGCTTCCTTACGCTGACCTTCGCCACCATCGGCTTCATGGCCAAGCTCATGGCCGAGGACATCGAAGAGATCGACGCCGACCAGATCGACGCGCTGCGCGCCACCGGCGCCAGCTTCTGGCAGTGGCTGGACTTCGCCGTGCTGTCGCAGGTGATGCCGCGGCTGATCGGCCTGTCGATGTACCGGCTGGACATCAACTTCCGCGAATCGGCGGTGATCGGCATCGTCGGCGCCGGCGGCGTGGGCGCGACGCTGAACACGGCGATGGACCGCTACGAGTACGACGTCGCGGCGGCCATCATCCTCGTCATCATCGCCATCGTGCTGGTGGCCGAGTACAGCTCGGGCCTGCTGCGCAAGCACATCCAGTGAGCACCGCCGCAGACGCACTCTGGCGCAAGCGCAGCCCGCGCGCCGAGCTCGCCATCTTCGCCGCCTGGGTGCTGGCGCTGGCCTTCGTGTCCTGGTGTTTCCAGGTCATGACGCAGGACACCATCTGGGCCTTCGTCACCGACGCGCCCAAACAGGCCGCCGACATCGGCAGCCGCATGCTGCCGCCGGCCTGGGGCCACACCGGCGAGCTGCTCTACCCGCTGTGGGAGACGATCAACATCGCCACGCTGGGCACGCTCATCGGCCTGGTGCTGGCCACGCCCATCGCCTTCCTCGCCGCGCGCAACACCACGCCCAGCGCGGCCTTCGTGCGGCCGCTGGCGCTGCTGGTCATCGTGGCCTCGCGCTCGATCAATTCGCTCATCTGGGCGCTGCTGCTGGTGGCCATCCTGGGCCCTGGGCCGCTGGCGGGCATCTTCGCCATTGCGCTGCGCTCCATCGGCTTCATCGGCAAGCTGCTGTACGAGGCCATCGAGGAGATCGACGCGCGGCAGGTCGAGGCCATCGAGGCCACCGGCGCATCCACGGCGCAGGTGATGGGCTGGGGCGTGGCGCCGCAGGTGGCGCCCACGCTGGCCGGCATCACGGTCTTCCGCTGGGACATCAACATCCGCGAATCGGCAGTGCTGGGCCTGGTGGGTGCGGGTGGCATCGGCGTCAAGCTCGAAGCCGCGCTGGGCACGCTGGCCTGGCCGCGGGTGACGATGCTGCTGATCCTCATCCTGGCCACGGTGGCCGTCAGCGAATGGGTGTCGGCGCGGGTCAGGCAGCACCTGATCTGAGCGGCGCCGCGGTGGACGCGACACATGCGCCCGCCGCGGCAGGCCGAGCTCCGGCACGCCCGATGGCCTGACCGACATCGCGCTGACACTTCCGCGACACGCCTTCGTCATAAAAGGCTGCCATTCTGGAAAGCTTGCTTGGGTCCATCGGGGACCCTGCTCGGCAGAGCCAGTGGAGCTTCCGTCATGCCATTAGTTGAAGACCGTCGTCAGTTCGTGTTCAAGCTCGCCTCGCTATCGGCCGCGCTGGTTGGTGGCGCGGCGCTTTCGGGCTGTGGCGGCGGTGACGACGAGCAAGCCGACTTTCTCTACGGCGTGGCCAGCGGCGACCCGCTCGCAGATCGCGTCATCCTCTGGACCCACGCCCGCTATCCCAGCATCGACGAGCCGGTCGAACTGCGCTGGGAGGTTGCCGACGACGCCAGTTTTGGCAGCATCGTGGCTGCAGGCCGCGTGGCAGCCAGCAGCAGCACGGGATACACCGCCAAGGTCGACGCCACGGGCCTGTCTCCCGGCCGCACTTACTTCTACCGCTTCACGGCTGGTACGACGCGCTCGCCGGTCGGGCAGACACGCACGCTGCCGGCCACGGCCACCGAGGTGAAGTTCGCAGTGTTCAGCTGCGCCAACTACCCGGCGGGCTACTTCAACGTCTACGCCGAGGCGGCACGCAGCGACGCCCAGTACGCGCTGCACCTGGGCGACTACCTTTACGAGTACGACGCGACGGGCTATGCCTCGGCAGGTGCAGTGGCGCTGGGCCGCACGTCGCAGCCCACGAACGAGTTGCTCACCCTGGCCGACTACCGGCTGCGCCACGCCCAGTACAAGAGCGACGCCGACGCCAAGACACTGCATGCGCGCATGCCGATGATCGCGGTGTGGGACGACCACGAGGTGGCCAACGACGCCTGGAAGGATGGCGCCGAGAACCACAGCCCGGCCACCGAGGGTAACTGGGCAGCGCGCCGTGCCGCCGCGCTGCAGGCCTACCACGAGTGGATGCCCATCCGAACCGGCACCGACCCCGCGCGCATCTACCGCAGCTTTGACTTCGGCAGCCTGGTCAGCCTGCACATGCTCGACACGCGCCTGCTGGGTCGCGACGAGCAGGTCGACATCGCCGAACTCGCCGGCCTCGCCGGTCCTGCGGCGCAGGCGACGGCCACCGCGGCCTTTTCGTCGCCCACCCGCCAGATGCTGGGCACCGAGCAGCTGGCCTGGCTGCAGGGCCGGATGGCCGCCAGCAGCGCCACCTGGCAGGTACTGGGCCAGCAGGTGCTGATGGGACGAATGGAGTTCCCGGTGTCCGTGCTGTCGGCGCTGAACTCGACCGACACCTCGCCCGCCGCGGTGGCCGCGGGTGCAGCGGCCGTCAATGCCTACCTCACGGCCAAGGCCACGCCCGCCGCGCAGCGCACGCCCGAGCAGGCGGCGCTGATGAACCCGGCGCTGAACCCGCTGCTGGGCTACAACCTCGACGCCTGGGACGGCTACCTCGCCGCGCGCGAGACCGTGCTGGGCACGGCACTGCAACTCGGCAAGAAGCTGGTGACGCTGGCCGGCGACACCCACAACGCCTGGCACAGCAGCCTCACGCTCAAGGGCCTGGCCAACCCGGCGCTGGCCGGCGCGAAGGTGGGTGAGGAGTTCGCCACCAGCAGCGTCAGCTCACCCGGCCTGGAGTCCTACCTTGCGCTGCCCACGCCGCAGGTGAAGGCCATCTTCGAAGGCGTGATCGATGACCTGATGTGGATCGACCCCTCGCGCCGCGGTTACCTGAAGATGACATTCACGGCGATCGAAGCCAAGGGCGAGTGGGTCTTTGTCGACACCATCACCAATCGCAACTACCAGGCCAGTGTGGGGCGCACAGCCAGCTACACCGGCTGAAGCCGTCGGGCCGATCTCGGTCCACAGTTTGGCCGGAAGAACGGGAGTTTTAAACGCGCTGGTCGCGAAATGTAGCGGCATAGCTATTCCAGCGCTTGGCTGGGTTGTCCAGGCTGCAGCGCACTGCAGCATGCAAGGTGACAGTACACGGCTGCCAGCGTGCCAATGGCCCCCTGGGGTCGATTCAACGTCACCGCAATCTGACGGCACGGCCGTGCGGATCTGCATGGCGGCCGCATGGTGGGGACCGACCGTCCGTTGGCGAGTGGCGGCCGGCTCCACTCAGGCAGCCGCTCACTCAACCGCCCGCGCACCACACTTTGAACGTGGGAAAGTTCGCTACGAAATCGAGAACGGCCACGTCCGAAACGCGGCTGCGAAATCGGCGCCCAGATGGCAGGACGGCCTGCGTCTGCCATTGTCGCGAAGCGGCACTATCCGACTGAACCTAGGTGCCGCAGTTGAAACGAGGCTGTGGCCGATTTCTTCAACGCTGGCGCGGGCTTGAGTGTGTTTGGCACACTCACCCGATGGGTGAAGCCAACGAACCGAAGAAGACCGCGCTGGCGCAGGCCAGCGAGGACGCCATGGCGGTTGACACGATGGGTGGCCGGGTGCACGTGCGCTGGGACGAGACGGCCCAAGCCACACCGCACGGACAGATCGTGTTCTTCGCTGAATTCCTGGCTACGGCCGGTGTGTTCGACCGCTGGGTTGAGGCCTGCCCGCTTTACTACAGCAGCCCCAATGCATCCAGACCGCGCGACGTGCTCGGCGCGCTGATGCTGGGCATCCTGGCCGGCAGCAAGCGCTACGCGCACATTGCCGGCGTCCGCGGCGACGCGGTGGCGGCCAAGGCCTTGGGTCTGAACGGCATGGTGAGCGAGGACTCGGTGCGCCGCGCGCTCAAGGCGATGGCACCTGCAGCCAGCGAGCCGTGGATGCGCACGGCGCTGATGGCCAGCGTGCGCGACGCATTGGATCGGCCGTGGGTGCTGGACATGGATGCCACCATCAAACCGCTGTACGGCCGCCAGGAAGGTGCCGAGGTGGGCTACAACCCGCACAAGCCGGGCCGGCCCAGCCACGTGCTGCACACCTTCTGGGTGGGCAACCTGCGCCTGGTGCTCGACGCGGTGCTCAGCTCTGGCAAGCAGCACACCTCGGGCCACGCCAAGGCCGCGATGGCACGGCTGCTCGACGAACTCGGCGACAAGGCTCCGGCGCTGGTGCGCGGGGACTGCGGCTACGGCAACGAAGACATCATCGACGTGTGCGAGCAGCGATGCCTGCGCTACCTGCTGCGCCTGCGCAAGACGGCCAACGTCAAGCGGCTGATCGAGCGGCTGTTCCGGCGCGAGGACTGGTCGCGCGCCACCGAGGCCAGCCAAGGCTGGCAGGCCATCGAAGACGAGTTGCGCCTGAGCGGCTGGAGCGAGGCGCGCCGTGTGGTGGTGCTGCGCCGACGCATCAAGAACGACATGGCATTGACGGCCAAGAAACGCGGCCACAAGGACCACGGTAAGCAACTCGTGCTGGCGCTGTCGCACGACGAGGTGCAGGACAACGCGCAGGTCTGGGAGTACACCGTGCTGGCCACCAATGCGCAGTACGACATTGCGGCCATCGGCCAGCTCTACCGCGACCGGTGCGATTGCGAGAACGGCTTTGACGAGTTGAAGAACCAATGGGGCTGGGGCGGCTTCACCACGCACGACATGCACCGCAGTCAGGTCACCGCGCGGGCCGTGGCGCTGGTCTACAACTGGTGGAGCTGGTACGTGCGCGCAGCCAACCCGCAGGCCCGACGCGAGGCGCTGACGAGTCGGCCGCTGCTGTTGGCCGCCGTGGGACGCTCCGCAAGCAGCGGCAACCAGACCACGCTGTACCTCACGCCGATGCACGCTGAAGCCGCCTTGATCAAATCGATGATCGCCAACGTTCATGCGGCCATCCAGCACGTCAAGGCTGCTGCGGAGCAGTTGCCAAAGCTCGACCGCTGGCGGGCACTGCTGGACTACATCTGCCAGCGCATCGTCGGCCAGATCGGCCTGCCGACACCGCCGCCCACGCTCGCGGCGCCGGGGTAGCTGCGGTTTTTTAGGCTGAACGAGCTTTGCCACGGCGATCCCGCAGAATCGACGAGGCTAGTGGCAGATTTGGTTTGGTACCGACTTGGACGTCGGCTCCATCCCTGCGCTTCCCGTCGCCCGCTTGAGAACGCTCACCCCACGAATGCAAGCGCACGGATAGGATGCTTCGCAGTTCGTTCAGGAGGATCAGACCGTGAACAGGTACGCATCGTTCGTGCTCATTGCCGGCGCCTTGTTCAGCACGCTGACGCTGGCACAGGCATCAAGCGCTCCCGCAGCGGACTTGCCCGTGCCGGCGGATCGCCACGCCGCCGGCTCGACGGTACGTCTGGCGGAACGCACCACCGGCGACCTGCTCGCCGCCGGTGGCCGCGTGGAAGTGGATGCACCGGTGGAGGGCGACACGACGTTGGCCGGCGGGGAGTTGCGCGTGCGCGCGCCGCTGGCGCGCAACGTCTATGTGGCAGGTGGCCGGGTGCAACTCGACGGCGAAATGGGCCGCAACCTGCGCGCTGCAGGAGGGCAGGTCGAGATCGGAACCAGTGCACGTCTGGCGGGGCACGCGACGATCGCGGCCGGCGACGTCAGCGTGCGCGGGTCGGTCCAAGGTTCACTGAGCATCGTGGGCGGTCGAGTGCTGATCGATGCCCCCGTCGGCGGCGACGTCACCGTCACGGCGCAGCGGATCGAACTCGGCCCGCAGGCGCGCATCGGCGGAGCGTTGCGCTGGAGCAGCCAGGGTGAGTTGCAACGCCACGCCTCGGCACAGGTGGCGGGGCCAATCGAACGGCTGGCGCTGCCGGACGCTGGGCGCGAGACTTCGGCCAATGGTGCGGGAGGCGCCGTCGGCTGGTTTGCCGGCGCCTGGTGGACGGTGGGCCTGATGGTCGTGGCCGCCGTCGTGCTCGCGGCCGCGCCGGGCCTGGCCTCCGAGGTGGCGCGAACATGGCGCCAGCGCACCGGCACCAGCCTGCTGGCCGGTTTCGTCGCGCTTGTGTGCATCCCGGTGGCCGTGGTGATCCTGTTCGTCACGGTGATCGGCGTGCCCCTCGCCCTGCTCTCCCTCCTGCTCTACTTCGTGATGTTGCCGTTGGGCTACGTGGGCAGCGCGATCGGGCTGGGCCAGTGGGGGCTGGCCCGCTGGAGGTCGGAGGCGGCGGGGCAGCTAGGGTGGCGCATCGGCGCCACATGTCTTGCCCTGGTCCTGCTGGCGCTGCTGGGTGCCATCCCCTGGCTCGGCGACCTGGTGGGTCTGGCCATGTTGTTGATCGGCCTGGGCGCGATCATGTTGCAGCTTTGGCCACGCCAGGTGGGGGCACCGGCCTGATTAGGATCCGTGGGCCTGCAGGTAGCGAAGGGTGAAGGCGTGGTCGGCGTCCAGCGATGTGCGGATCAGGTCGACGAACAGCCGCTCGACCCGGGCGCCGACGAGGGGCAGGTCCGATGACACACGCCAGGTCAGCACCATGCGCGACGCGCCCGCAGACGTCTCGGTGATCGTTCCCAGTGCACGCGCTTGCACCGGCAGATGGAGTAGGGCGATGTGCAGTTCGGCGGTGGCCCGGGTCGGACCGTCCCGCCGCCATGCCGAGCGATGCCTGAGGGTTTGTCGGCGACCCGCCAGCCAACGCGCCCAGGACGGCAACTGGCGCGGATCGACCGGCACGTCGCGTTCGAGTTCGACCTCGATGGCCTGCGCCGACGCGATGAAGCGAACCGTGCGAACGGCGGTCGCGCCCAGGGCAAGGTACTTCTGCACCGGGTAGTCCGGCCGACCGAAGGCCGCCCACAGGCGGTCGATGCCGGCCGGATAAGACTGGATGAGCTTGAACTCGATCAACGATCACTCGATGGCAGGTGCGGCTTCGCAGCGTTGACACATGCAGGGACTACGTTGCAAGCGCAAGGCAAGTTCCAGGAGATTGCACCATGACCCCTTCCGCACCCAAGCAGGCCAGGACCGAAACGAACACCGTCCCGCCGCCCGCGGAGGCCGTGCTTCCCCAGGCAGGCGCGGCGTCGAAGGACCCGGCACAACGTCACGTGATGATCGCCGAAGCGGCGTTCTACATCGCCCAGACGCGCGGCTTCACCCCCAGTCAGGAACTCGATGACTGGCTGGCCGCCGAGCGCGAAATCGAGCGGCGGCTGGCGAGCCCCGACCACTGAGCCAGACTGTCCCCGGCTGCGCCGAGGCTCTCGCCCTTCAGGTCGGGTCGGTGGCTTGTACGGCGTCGACCGGTGGCGCCGATTTTCGCGGTGCGCGTGGCTTGCGAGGAACCGGTGTGCTCTTTCGCGCCGTCTTTCGTGCCGCCTTGCGTGGCGCTGCAGCCGCGGCGCTGGCGGGTGCGGCAGGCGACGCCTTGGCCGCAGCGCGCTCGAAGTCGGCGGCATCGACCTCAGCCAGCGCCTCTTCGCGCGCTTCGGCCCACAGGTCGCCGACATGCTCCCGCGCCTGGGCGGCCATCAGCGTCGCACGCTCCAGGCCGCGGGCCAGACCCCGGGCCGTCCGGCGCAGCACTTCGGGGTCGCGTGCCACAGCGACGCCGGCCGCAAAGCCCAGCAGCGCGGTGGCGGCAATGCCCGCGACGCCGAGTGCGAGAAAGCCCGGGCGGGCCACGTCTTCGATCTTCATGCAGGTTCACTCCTTGGATTTCGGGAAACGGCGTTTCGGCGCCGTCGCGGGGTCTCGGCAGTCTGCCGCATCGCGGCAGAGGTGTCGTCCTGGGGCGCTCCGAGCGACTCGATGCGCAGGCTGTCCAGCAGGAGCAGCAGCGCGAAGCCGTGGTGCAGCAGCGACGTGCCGATCGGCGGCAGCCAGCGCAGCGCCGCCGCCGTCATCAGCGCCGCATTCGCGGCCGTCGCAGAGCCCTGCTGCAGGCGCAGTTGCCGGTGCACGCGCTGTGCCAGGCGGCGCGCAGCCACCAGGCTGACCAATGGGTCACCGAGCAGCACGCCGTGCGACCCGGCATCGGCATCGGCCGGGGTCAGGCTCAGGCTGCCGGGCGGCACCAGGTCGCGCAGAACGGTGTGCACCATCACCAGCGCCGAGCCGTCGCGCACCGCGTCGGCCAGCCAGTCGCCACGCAGGCCAGCATCGTCGGTGACGCATTCCGGCGCGAGGGCGTTCCAGGTCTCCGGGTGCGGCGCCAGGCCATGCCCGCCGTCGGCTTCTGCGAAGACCGCGATGCGTTCGAAGCCCTGCGCGGCCAGTTCGCCCAGGCGTTCGAGTGCCGAGGGACGCAAGCCGCTGGCCAGCACCACCCGCGCCACCACCCGGCCGGCGGCCACCACCGCCAGTTCGCGACGCAGCGGCCCGGCCGCAGGCGTCATCGGCCCGGGGTCCAACGAGAGGCCCCAGACCTGCTGCAGGCGCTGCCGGCTGGCCAGATGCACCTCGTGTTCGCCGACGCGCAGCACGGCACCGTGGCGGATCCACAGGCGCACCACGCGGTCGGGGAAGCTGGCGCGATCCAACACCTCGATGGGCGTGTCGGCCAACGCGGCCAGCCAGCCGCGGACCCGTTCGGCGTCGCCACCGGCTTCGGTCTGCACGGCCTCGAGGGTCCAGCGACCGCTGGACAGCACGCCAGTGTCCTGCAGTACCAGCGTGCGCGCCGTGGCCAGGCGCTCGATGGCTTCGAGCCCGGCGGTCAGCAGGCCCTGGCGCGCCAACGCGTAGAGCGCGGCTTCGCGCGCCAGCGGCAAGGCCAGGTCCAGCCCCTGCTGCGGGTCGGCCTGCAGCATTGCCGCGGCGCGTGCCGTGTCGCCGGTGAGGCCGAACACCAGCGCCGAGGCGGTCAACGGCAACGACAGCAGCCGCTCGATGCCCGGCGCCAGCCGGCCCGCCGGATCGCGCGCACCGACGGCATGCCGCACCTGGGCGCGCAGCCGCTCCAGCCGCGACCCCGCCGCATCGGCCTCGGCACGCAGTTCGAGCGTGCCGCTGTGCAGGCGCTCGCCAGCGGCCACGTGGTCTCCCGGGCCCACTGGGTGCGGATCGGCGCGCTGCGCCGCCGGCGCGAGCATGGCCGAGCCGTGGAGCACGCAGCCGTCCACGGGCACCACATCGCCTGGGTACAGGCGCACCCGGTCGCCGGCGCGAAGCGAGCGCAAGGGCCACGCCGATCCGTCCCCATGGTCTTCGGGATCACGCAACACCCGGTACTCCGAGGCCGCGGTGGGCAGCAGATGGCCCAGCAGGTCGTCGGCCTGGCGCACCAGGCGCCCGGACAGGCGCTCGGCCAGCAGCCGCAGCAGCACCGAGGTCGAGACGACCAGCGGCTGGCCACTGATGGCCAGCGATGCCAGCGATGCGGCGTCGAGCAGCACGGCCGCCGGGTCCTGGCGCAGCCGGCCGGCCTGCGTCAGCACGCGCGCCGCCACCGTGCCGAGCGCCGCGCCGGGGCGCCAGTCCTGCGGCAGCACCGGCACCACCAAGGCCAGCACGGCCGGGGCCCAGGCCGCCACCTCGGCGGCAGGCCCGCGCCGCCGCGCCCGAGGCCGCCTCGGCTTGGCTGCGGGCTCGGGCGCAGGCGCGAGCTCGGTTGCCGGCTTGGGCGCGGCGGTCCGGCGGCGGGCCGGCCCGGGCGCTCCATGCAGGCCGGCGAGCACGGCGGCCCGGGTCTCGGGGGTGCCGTCGTAGTGCACGACCACGCAGCGCAGCGGGGCACTGACGCGCACCGACGCCACGCCGGTCAGCACCACCAGGCTGGCGCGGATCTGGTCCAGATCGACGCCGGGCGCCACGCCCAGCCGCAGCCGACGCGCGGTTTCGTGCAGGATCTCGCCACCCGTCATTCCAGTCACGCTGCTCATCGGCCGCGCTCCTTCAGCAACTCACGCGTCAGTAGCGGCAGCGCCGCCGTGGCGGCGACGACGAACGCGTCGACCGGGCCGATGGGCGCTGTGCGCAGAATGCGCCGCGCGAACGGCAGCAGCACGGTGCCGGCCTGTGCGGCCAGCGTCCAGCCTACCGCGCGGCCGAGCATCGGGTTAGGCTGCAGGCCACCGCTGCGCAGCGGGCGCGACGAGCGCATCGCCAGCGCGTAGAGCAGCTGCGACGAGGTCAGCGTCATGAAGGCCAGTGTGCGCGCCTGCGGTCCGGCCCCATAGCGGGCGAGCCCGTAGCCGAAGCTCGCCAGCGAGGCCAGCGTCATCGCGCCGGCGTCGGTGGCCACGGCACCCCACTCGCTGCGGTCGAGCAGGCCGCCGCGCAGCGACACCGGCGGCCGCTGCAGGATGCCCGGCTCGGCCGGTTCCAGGCCCAGCGCAATGGCCGGCCAGATGTCGGTGGCGATGTTGGTCCATAGCAGCGCCAGCGGGTCGAACGGCTCGGGCAGGCCGGCGGCCACGGCAATCGTCGTGGCCGCGAGTTCGCTGAGATTGGTGGCCACCAAGTAGCGCACGGACTTCTTGATGTTGACGAAGGCCGTGCGCCCCTGCTCGACGGCCTGCAGCATGGCCGCCGGATGGTCATCGCGCAGCACAAGGTCGGACATGGCGTGCGCGAAGTCGGTGCCGGTGACGCCCATCGCCACGCCGACATCCGCGGTCTTCAGCGCCGGCCCGTCGTTGATGCCATCGCCAGTCATCGCCACGACGTGACCACGCTGCTGCAGCGCACGCACGATCTCGAGCTTCATGGCCGGGCTGGTGCGGGCAAAGCCACTGGCGTGCTCGGCGGCGTCGCCAATCGCCGCCGCAGACTCCTCCGGTAGTCGCGCAGCGTCGACCACGGTTCGACCTTGATCCAGGCCGATGCGCGATGCCACCGCCTGTGCAGTGCCGAGTTGGTCGCCGGTGATCATCAGCGGGCGAATGCCCGCCGCCCGAAAGCGCGCCACCATCTGTGGCAAGTCCGGGCGCAATGGATCGGCCAGGCCTACCAGGCCCAGCCAGCACAGCCCGGCGGTCTCGCCAAAGTGGTGGTCAGGGTGCTCGCGGAAGGCCAGCGCAAGCACACGGTCGCCGCGTGCGGCCATCGCATCGTTGAGCTGCAGCAGCCGGCGCCGCTGCGTTGGTTTCAAGGCCAGGGTGCGTCGACCGTCGAACCAGGTGTCGCTGCGCGCCAGCACCTCGTCGGGCCGACCCTTGACGGCGATCAGCAAGCCGCGCTCGGCCGACTCATGCAGGGTCACCATGTAGGGGTGATGCTCCGACCGGTGGCGCACGCCCAGCGCCGGATGACTGCGGCGCAGCCGTGCGGCGTCTGCGCCCTGCGCAGTGGCGAACTCGAGCAAGGCGATCTCGGTCGACGAGCCCTGCCACGGCCCCGTTGGATCACCGTTCGCATGCTCGACGCTGTTGCAGAGCACCGCCACTCGCAGCCAGGCGTCGTGCAGGCGCGGCGGGGGCCGCTGCTCCTCGAGCACGATCAATTCGTCGCCCATGCTGAGCGATGCCACGCTCATGCGGTTCTGCGTCAGCGTGCCGGTCTTGTCGAAGCAGACGGTGTCGACCGCGCCGAGGTTCTCGATGGCGTCGAGGCGACGCGCATAGACCTGGCGCTCCTGCAGCGAGCGGACACCGGCGGCGAGCAGACTCGTGGCGACGGTGGGCAAGCCCTCGGGAATTGCCGCCACCCCCAGCGAAACGGCCGTGCGCAGCAGCGGCAGCAGTGGCCGGCCGCGCAGCGCACCAAGGGCAAAGACGCCGACGCACAGCGTGGCCGCACCGATCGCGAGCCGCTTTCCGAGGGTGTCCAGCTCCTGCTGCAGTTGCGTGCGCGGCGCCTCGGCGCCCTGCGCGAGCTGCCTGATGCGGCCGAGCGCCGCGCGTTCGGCCGTGGCCACCACCACTGCCAAGCCGGCGCCACCGGACACCACGGTGCCCATGAAGACCATGTTGCGGCGCTCGCCCAGCGGGGTGTCCTCGGCCAATGCAGCGAGCGCTTCCTTGCGCACCGGCAGGCTCTCGCCAGTCAGAGCCGCCTCGTTGGTGGCCAGGCGGTGCGCCTCGACGACACGCGCATCGGCGGCGATCGGCTCACCCGGCTTGAGTACCAGCAAGTCGCCTATGACCACCGTCCGTGCGTCGATGATGAGCGCGACACCGTCGCGCAGCACCGTGGTCTGGCGGGGACCGAGCTTGCGCAGGCTGGAGACAGTCTCTTCGGCGCGACGCTCGGTGACGAAGCCCAGCGTCGCGTTGGCGGCCAGCACGGCAGCGATGGCCCCCGCATCGGCGTAGGCGCGCGTGCCGAGCGCAAGAGCGGCCGAACCGCCCAGCAATGCGACCGGTACCGACTTGAACTGGCCGAGCAGTATCTCCGAGGTGCTGCGGCCGGTGACGTCCAGGATCTCGTTCGGTCCGTCCCTGGACAATCGCGCACCGGCCTCGACGTCGGACAGGCCGCGCTCGATGTCGATCGCCGCGGCACCCCCGAGATCCGACAGCAGGCGTTCGATCGGTACGGCGTGGGCGGTGTCCGCATCGTGGCCGGCGGCCTTGGCGTCGCCAGGCGGCCGCACTTGCGGTGCCCGACCCCGCACCGGTCGAGTCGCCGGCGCAGGGGCGGCAGGCGCCGCCACGGGTGGACGCGTCGAACGCGTGGAATGCGCTCCCACGGCGACCGAGACCCAGTCGATCCAGAACGCCTCGTCGCACCCGGGCGTCAAACGGACACGGATCGAACCGGTCTCGACCCGGATGTCGACCGCAGGTCCGGCAGCGGATGCCAATCGCACTGCAAGCGCCGCGTTGCGCAGCAGGCCGCGCACACGAAGCATGGCCCAGCGCCCGTTCCGGGACGTAACGACGGCGTGGCGATCAGCGACGGACATGGGCAGATGGGCAATAGGTTCGGCGTGAAGCCAGGTGGACGCCCGAGACGGGATTGGCTCCTGATCCACGACCCTGCGCACCGGGACAATACACCGGCTAGAACCTCGACCGCTATCGCGGCCGGACCCCTTTTCACCCAAGTCAAATGCCGCAATCTCACTTGCCGACGCAAGAGACCTCGGCCGACCACGTCGGCCCCCAGGCGGTGCTGGCACAACCGGGCGAGACGGCCATGGTCGTTCGCACGCGAATCCGCCAGCTGCATCGCCCGAACTGGGATCTGCTGTGCATCGTCGACGACCAAGGGCGACTGCTCGGCACGCTGACCGCCTCGGAACTGCTGGCGCTGCCGGATGAAGCCCAGGTCGGCGCGGCCGCCCTGCGACGCAACGGTCCACGGATCCTTCCTGGCACCGACCAGGAGGTGATGGCCTCCACGGCGCTCCACCACGGCGTCGCCGCAGTGCCGGTGGTCGACGCGGCCGGCCGGCTGGTGGGCGTGGTCGGCCCCACCACGCTGATGGACATCCTGCGCCGCGAACATGTCGAGGACCTGCACCGCCTGGCCGGCATCACGCGCGAGACCGACCACGCACGCGAGGCCATCGAGGAACCACCGCTGCGCCGCGCGCGCCACCGCCTGCCCTGGCTGATCGTCGGGCTGGGCGGCAGCATGGTCGCCACCTTCATCGTCGCCCGTTTCGAGTCGGCGCTGGCGGCCAAGCCGGCTCTGGCGTTCTTCGTGCCGGGCCTGGTGTATTTGGCCGACGCCATCGGGACCCAGAGCGAAGCGATCGCCGTGCGCGGACTTTCGCTCAGCCATGTCGGCATGGCCAGGCTGATCGGCCGCGAACTGCGCACCGGGTTGCTGATCGGCCTGGTGCTCGCGCTGCTGGCGTTTCCGATGGTGTGGCTGGCGTTCGGCGAGCTGCGGCTGGCCGCGGCGGTGACGATCGCGCTGGCGGGGGCCAGCACGCTGGCATCGCTGCTGGGGCTGCTGCTGCCCTGGCTGATGGCCCGGCTCGGCTCCGATCCGGCCTACGGTAGCGGGCCCCTGGCGACAATCGTGCAGGACGTGTTGAGCCTGCTGATCTACTTCGCGGCCGTGTCTTTGATCGTGCTCTAAGTTCAGGTGCGGTTTCTCTCGCTTCTGCCCTCGGCAGTCTGAAGCAGACGGGCGGCCTGGGGCCGATCGGCGCGCGGTGCTCGTCGATGGATGAGTACCGTGGCCGACTGTAGCGAACCCAAGCCATAACCTGTCGGCTGCAGTGGAGCACCGTGTTTGACTCAGACGCCGCGACTTGGCTTGCGCGTGACCGCGGTCGTGGCTGATACAGTCTCGAAGAGACGCCGTGTGGTGTCGCGGAGAATCGCCATGCAACCCACCCGAGAAGTGACGTCGACCGTGGACGCGAGAGTGGAACAGGTTCTTCCTCGGTTCGGTCTGGCTTTCGTCCTGGATGATGCGTCGCAATCCTGGGGCGTGACCCGGAGCACACCGGGCAGCCAGTTCGACGCACTCGCGGTAGGTCGCCGCGTCCGTTTGCAGGTCGAGGCGCACCAGACCTTTTCGGTTGTCCGAGAGTGCAAGGTGCTGGACTGAGGGCCTGGACCGGCCCGGTGCGCCGTGCGCGCCCTTCGACACAGGCGTGACAGGGGTGCAGCGTCCCGCTGGGACATCTGCCGGTACGGTCAAAGCGCTGCGAATCGCCGCCCAGTCGCGAACTCCCAGATGACCGCGCGGCGCGATGGCACCGCGCAGCTATCGATGTAGCCGCTGGAGATAACGCCGCAGTTGGGTGTAATGGTTCCGCTCCGACATGCGTTCGCCCGCCTGCTGAACTCGCGCACTTGAGCGACCGTTTTGTGCCACCGAATCGCATGACTACTCTGACCGCTACGGGTCGCTATGCAGAGCTCTCCATAGTGCAGAGAGTCTTTTGACTAGCGGGCGCGGCGCGCCAAAGTTGACGAACGAGGCGATGCCGTCCCGCGCCCGCTAGTCAAAAGACTCTCTGCATCATGCATAGATGACCATGATCGCAAGAACTGGCTATTTGTGGGATCGCAGCAGGCCGGCGAGCGCGCCGCGGTGGTGCTCAGCCTGATCGAATCGGCAAAACTCAACGGGCACGATCCTTGGGCGTACCTGAAAGACGTGTTCGAGCGGCTGCCTACGCTCAAGCAACGCGACCTGGCGCAGCTGCTGCCGCACAACTGGCGGCCGCCCGGCAATGCCGCCACGGCGGATTCAGCGCCGGTTGCCGCGGCCGCATAGCACCGACATCAGCACAGCGCGACCGCCGCCGCAAGGGTGTCGTTCGCCGGACGCTTACGGAGATCCTGAGCCACCTGGGGTTGGATCCGCAACCGCCACCCAAAGGCCGGGCTTGCGATCTCGGGGCGCACTTCGCTGCCTGAGCCGCGTCCGAAGTCGAGTACGCATCGCCACGCGCTGTGCTGCCACCCTGTAGCCGGGGTGACGCCTCGCGCCGAACCGACAAAACGGTGTCGACGGCAGGGTCAAACCCGAGGCCGAGGCGGGAACCGGTGCTCTTCAGCAGTCAACGACCTGCCGAATCGGAACGACGCGACGCAGACGGTGCCGTAGTCAAGCACTCCAGGCCGATCCCGAGCTCTTTATTGGGCGTTATCGGAGGGGCCAGCGGGCCACCCCGGAGCGCGGCGGGGCGGAAGCCGCGGAGCGAGGCGCGCGGAGGCGGCGGGACGCGGGGGCCGGGCGCCGGGGCGCAGGCGGCGCACGCCGGGGAACCCCGGGGCGGAGCAGGGGCCCGCCGGCGCGCGTCAAGCACGCCCCCGCCGCGGCGCCCGGGGCGGCGAGCCGGGGCGGGCGCGCGCACCCCAACGCCGCGGCGCCCCCCGGGCCGCGCGGGGCGCCGCGCCAACGCCGCCCCCCCCCCCCCTGGGCGTTGCGCACGGCCTTAAAAACTCCTGTGCGGCTATGCTCGCCGCAGATGGCCACGCAGACGGGACAGCCATGGTCGGCTTGGGCTTGAGCTTGGGTGAGTGCACTCGGCACGAGGGACTGGACCTGCGCCTGGGCCTGGGCAAGGGTAAGTTTGGGCATGGTGTTTGCATTGGTCACGAAGAATTCATACAAATCCGAGAAACTCCATGGCTCTTGCTTCGGGCTAATGGCTTCGGCTTGTCGCCGCACGATGGGACGGGCGGGGCACGCGTCGCAACACAAGGGATGGGACTCGACATGACGGCGAAAGGCTTGAACGGATGTTGGCACCGGGGCGCCCAGGTGCTCGGCAGGGGGCTAATGTTCGGCTTTATGGCCGGCTGGCTGGCCGGATGTGGCGGGGACGACGACGGCACGCCGCCGGAACCGCCGCGCCTGATCTCGCTGCAGGTGCTTGGCATTAATGACTACCACGGCCATCTGGAGCGCACCACGCCGGGCACGATCAATGGTCAGGCCGCCGGCGGAGCCGAATTCCTCTCCGCCAAGCTGACCGAACTGCGAGCGGGGCAGGCGTTCACGCTCACCGTCGCGGCCGGCGACCTGATCGGCGGCTCGCCCGCATTCTCGGGCCTTTTCCACGACGAGCCCTCGGTCGAATCGCTAAACGCGATGAAACTCGACGTATCCAGCGTCGGCAACCATGAGTTTGACGAGGGCGTGCCCGAGCTGCTACGCATGCAGAACGGCGGCTGCCACCCAGTGGACGGCTGTTACTTCCCGAGCGCCCCCTACGCGGGCGCGATGTTCAAGTGGCTGGCCGCCAACACCGTCAACTCGACCGGCCAGACGCCGCTGCCGCCATACGAGATCAAGGACGTAGACGGCGTCAAGGTGGCTTTCATCGGCATGACACTGGAAGCCACGCCGACGCTGGTGGCTGCCACCGGCATTCAGGGCTGGAGCTTCCTGGACGAAGCAGCCACTGCCAACGCGCTGGTGCCGGAACTGAAGGCGCAGGGCGTGGAAGCCATCATCGTGCTGCTGCACGAAGGCGGCTCGCAGACGCCGCCGCCGGGCGACATCGACGCCTGCGTCGGCATCTCGGGGCCCATCGTGGCCATCCACGACGCGCTGGACCCGGCCATCGACGCCATCATCACCGGCCACACGCACCTGCCCTACAACTGCAGGCTCAACGATTCCGCCGGCCAGCCCCGCATCGTCACCAGCGCCTACTCGTTCGGCCGTGTGGTGACGGAGCTGAACCTGGTGCTGGACACCGGTACGCGGGACATCCGGCGTGACCTGAGCACCGCCACCAACCACCTCGTCGACCAGGCCTCGCTGTCTGCCGACCCTGCGCTGACGGCCGTCATCGCCAAGTGGCAGCCGCTGGTCGACGCCGCCGGCAGCACGCCAGTGGGCTCGATCACGGCCGACATCACGCGCGGCGGCACGCCGCCGGGATCGGACCGCGGGGTCGAGTCGGCCGCCGGCAACCTGGTGGCCGATGCGCAGCTGTGGGCCACCTCGTCGAACTTCGCCCAGGTGGCCTTCATGAACCCGGGTGGCGTGCGCTCGGACCTCACGTTCGCCCAGTCGGCTGACGAAGGCGACGGCGTCGTGACCTTCGGCGAGGCCTTCACTTTCCAGCCCTTCGGCAACACGCTGATCACCTACCCGATGACGGGCGCGCAGATCATCGCCGTGCTCGAAGAGCAGTGCCAGCCGGCTGGGTCTAGCCGGCCCTTCCTGTCGCTGGGCGTGTCCACGGGCCTGACCTACGACCTCAGCACCACCATCGACGCAGGCAACTGCACGGCCATCACGGTCAGCAACGTGGTGCTCAACGGCATGCCGCTGGACCCGGCGGCCACCTACAACGTCACCGTCAACAACTTTCTGGCCGACGGCGGCGACAACTTCACCACCTTCGCCACCATCGGCGCTGCGCGGCTGGACGGCGGCAACGACCTGCAGGCGCTGGTGAACTACCTGGGGAGCTTCAGCCCGCTGGCGCCGCCGAGCACCGACCGCGTCACCGAAAGGCGCTGACACCCCCTGGCGGCCGGGCCGGTGGGCGCCTGTGAGGGTTGCTGCAAGACGACTGCCCGCACACCTGCCCTTCAAGGTAAGTGGGCGCCGCTGCGAAGGTGGCGCCCGCGCAACAGTTGGGCGCCGACTGACCTCTGCCTGGTCGTGCCGCGAACTCTCACTTCCGGCCATTGCACTAAACCGCTGGCGCGGTAGGTGGTTCTCGGAGATGTGGGCGCGTAGCCGGGAGCTTTCTTCGGCACTCGGGTTGGAGAACGATGGAGGTGCTGCTGTCAGCAGCATCCATCGACCATCCAACCAGGAGCTTTGCCATGACACCGCTACGCCAGCGCATGCTCGAAGACATGAGCATTCGCAACCTCGCCGAGAACACGCAACAGTCCTACTTGCAGCAGGTCTCGTCGTTTGCCCGGTACTTTGGTTGTCCGCCTGACAAGATGGGCCCTGAGAAGGTCCGTGATTACCAGGTGCATCTCGTCGAAGACTGCAAGCTCGCGCCGAGCAGCGTCAGCATCGCCGTCTCGGCCTTGCGTTTCCTGTACAAGATCACGCTCAAACGGCCCTGGGCGCCGGACGAGATCCCGATGCCCAAGAAGCCATTCAAGCTGCCGGTGATCCTCAGCCCCGAGGAAGTGATGTACTTCCTCGAGTCGATCCACAGCCTGAAGCACCGGGCCATTCTGATGGCGGCCTATGCCGCCGGGCTGCGGGTATCGGAGGCCACGCATCTGAAGGTCACCGACATCGACAGCCAACGCATGATGCTTCGGGTCGATCACGGCAAGGGCGGCAAGGACCGCTACGTGATGCTGTCGCCTCGGCTGCTGGGAGAGTTGCGCTCGTACTGGCGGGTGGGGCGTCCGAGGACGTGGCTGTTTCCTGGTGACATCCCAGGCCGACCGATTTCGCGCGATGCGGTGGGCCAGGCATGCCAGAGGGCACATCGGTGCTCCGGTATCCAGAAGCCGATTTCCCCGCACTCGCTGCGGCATGCCTTCGCAACGCACCTGCTCGAGCGCGGTGTCGACGTACGCAGAATTCAGCTGCTGATGGGCCATCGCAGCCTGGCCACGACCACGCGCTACCTGAAGGTCGCCACCAGCACCATCTGTGCGACGACCAGCCCCCTGGATCTGCTGCCCGACATCGGGCCGCCACCGCCGAAGGCAGCCGAGCCCACCCACTTCTGAGGGCCGCCTTGCGCCCCGCGGGGCTCGAGGTGGCGGACATCTTCCGCCAGATCGGCCCGGCCTATCGTCAGGCGCACGCTGACTCGCTCAGCCGCGGGCAGCGTCGCGTCATGACCGACATCGAGCGCTGCCGTACGGCAGCGCTGGGGGGTCACGTCGAGCAGTGCGACGCCTGCGGCCATCAGCGCATCGCGTTCAACAGCTGCCGGGACAGGTGTTGTCTCTCTCACTAATTCGCATTTCACCGGCCGTTCTTTACCGCATTCGGTTACCGGCAAGCTGGGAGATGCGGTGTCGCAATGAGGGGCGGCCCAGTCTTGGATTTCAGGTCTTCCTGGATCTCATAGTGGTCGAAGGCGGTGGGCATGTGGGCGAAGGCGCGGGCGGTGGGCAACGTGTACTCACGTTGTCCACGGGCCGCGCCGGTGCGCGCCAGCGCATCGTCCACATGTCCACGGCCTGGCTGCTGCTTCGGCCAAGTGCGCCGCGCGGCCTTCTCCGGCCCGGCAAGGTTTAAGCTCGCAAGCCTTCCATTGACACACAAGAAGGTAGGCCCGCGGAGATAGCAGTCTGCCGCGGGCCTGATGCCGGTGCAGCTTCGGTTCGATACGGGGCTTGCCGGCGAGCATTACGTTACCCGAGAACTCTGGCGCCTGGCAAGGCTGGAGCGTTGCCCGCTGCACCCGCGTGGGGGTTGCGGCTTCTCCCGCCACGGCACCTACGAGCGCAAGAGTCCGCCGGGAACGTGCGTCGCTCGCTGGTATTGCCCACAGGGTCACCAGACATTCAGCCTGCTGCCCGATCATCTGGCGGCCCGTTTCCCGGGCACCTTGCCAGAGATCGAGCGCGTCGTCGCTGCCGCCGAGCACGCCAGTAGCGTGCAGGCCTGCGCCGACGCACTACGCCCCGTGACCATCAGCCTGCCCAGCGCGATGCGCTGGGTGCGCCGGCGGCTGGCCCGGGTGCGCGCGCTGCTGGCGATCATCGTGGCGATGGTGCCGCAGCACCTGCAGGGCTGCGTGCCGACGATCCATGCTGTGCACGAGCGGCTCGTGGCTGCGCCGGCGGCGGGTTCGGCCACGCCTGCGCAGGGGGGTTCGGCGCCGGATGGGGCACCGGGTTCAGCCTTGGTGCGGCTGCGCGACCTGCTCAGCGAGCATCTGGCCGCGCTGGCGTGTCCCCTCGGATTTCGCCACCGCCACAGCAGCGCCGGTGAACACCACGGCGGGCTCCAACAACACATGGGGCCTGACCCGCCGCGAGAGGCTGCGTACGTCGGCGACCTCCCCAACCCCATCGAGTCCGAACCC